>JANQFH010000082.1 GCA_028277945.1 Oligoflexia bacterium | reverse complement strand
GATCGATACCGGTACGTTGCCTACAGATGCGCAAGATTTCACCGTCTACTATGAAAAATGGTTGTGGCTTCGTCAGAATAAGATGGTTGATATGACGTTTGAACAATATCTTGAAACGTTTGGTGTGCGTGCGCCTGGTGGTCAGATTGGTAAGTGCGAACTTATTCGTTTTGTCCGTGACTGGTCGTATCCTTCAAATACTGTTGATCCTTCGAGTGGTGCGCCTACGAGTGCTGTGAGTTGGTCTGTTGCCGAGCGTGCTGATAAAGACCGGTTCTTTACTGAGCCTGGCTTTGTGTTTGGTGTTACTGTCAAGCGCCCGAAAACGTATTGCGGTCATCAAACACAGGTCGGCTCTGTCATGCTCGACCGTGCTTTTAATTGGTTGCCGGCCATGTTGAAGGACAATCCTGAAACGTCTATTTTTGAACTCGGCGCGGCATCGGAGGGTAATAATCCGACTAACCAGGCGAACGTTTTATTGGATGTCCGTGACTTGTTTGTTCACGGTGATCAGTTCCTTCGTATCAGTAATCCTCTTGTTGATGCTATTGGTGACGCGCATCATATGAGTGGCCGTGCGGCTACTCATGATGGTCTGACTTATCCAAAGGATGCTGATATCGATGACTTGTTTTCTGACCGCTCTCCTGCTGAGAAGGTCTGGATCCGTGAAGATGGGATTGTCAAGCTTAATATTCTAGGTACTCAGCTTGATATGACTTAATGGGACGACCTAGGCGTGGTAGCCTGGGCTAGGTGCTAGCGTTTGAGTGATCAACGGCACCGAGGGGGGGGTTACCAGCCCCCCCCTTTTTATGGAACGGGTTTCTCAAACGTACCTACCAGGCGTGCTTTTTTCTAGCTTTTGGCGGTTGGTGGCACAGACGCGGAGCGCGCCCATAACGCTTGCGTAGCGTCTGTGCCTCCGGCGCGTAGCGCCGGGCATTGTCTCGCGTAGCGAGTACTTGAATATACAATGCACAGGTGACACCTTGCGTTATGTCTCTCCGACGTCAATGGTAGCCATGTGGCTGCGTGCGGATGCCTTGGGTCAGCCGCGTACGTCTCTTATTTCCAGGCAAGCCGACTTTGCGGCTGGCTGCCAATCTCCGTTTTTCGTCACTTTCTTTTCTGCCGAGGACTCTGTTCTCGCTTTGCTCCGGTCGACTTATGCTACGCATCATCTCACTTTTCGTGAGTGGCGGCGTTCTGGTTTTCAGTCGCGCTATGCTGTGCGCGACTATCAGCATGTTCGTGTTTATTTGGATGCCTGGTTGCCCTGTCGCCGCTGTTCTGTGTGTTTGCGTAAGCGCGCCACTATGTGGCGTCGCCGTATTCAGTCCGAGCTTTCTTTGTCGTCTCGGACGTGGTTTGCCACGTTTACGGTCAATCCCGAAAATCGTTTGCGCTATGATATTTTGCGTGATGTTGGTCGCCCTCTAACTGATGATCAGATTTTTGCTGATCGTCATCGCCTTATTCAGCGTGATTTCACTCTTTTTTTTAAGCGTGTTCGTAAGGTATCCCGCGCGCCTCTCCGGTATTGCCTCGTTGCTGAGGCACATCGGGACGGCTGGCCGCATTATCATGCTCTAATACATGAGCGCGGGCCTCAAGTGACTAAACGTCAGCTTGAGGCTGCCTGGCGTGTTGGATACACGTCTTTTAAACTTGTAGATTCGCCTAATTCCCGTACGGCTTTTTACGTTACTAAATACGTAGCAAAACAGGCGCTCGCTCGGATACGTGCGAGTTTGCGTTATGGTTCCGGCCTTTTAGCCATAGAGCAGCCGGTCGCATTGTTGCGGCCGGCGGAACGTGATAATCTAGACACACTAACCCGCGCCCAGGAATTTCGCCTTGCGAAATCTGAGTTGGCGCTAGGGTATAGTGGCCCTCCTCTGGAGTAGTGATATGGGTTCTCGTTATCCTACGGCGCGGCGGCCGTCATATCACACTGATTTGCAGTCCGCCCGCTATGGCCGGGTCTCAGCGCAGACTTTCGTTCGTGCTGCGGCGTTGGCTCGTGCCGCAAATCAGAGCGTGCCGCCCGTTCGCTATCTTCCTGCGATGGGGAGACTGCTCGCCGGATTGAGTGTTCCGGCTGCCGCGTTTGCGGCTGGTGCGGTCGTCGGTCACGCTGTTGTTGATTACCTCGTTCGCGCTATGCGTGATGATGGTTATCCTCCTGTGCCTGGTCTTCTTGCGCGCTCTGCCTCAGCACCGAGCTCGTCCAGCTATTCTGTTTCTTCCGGCCCTTTTTCTCGTATGCAGATTGCTTCTATTACGCCTGGTGTCGGTGGTTGGTATGATGTGCGCGCTCGTCATTCCTCTCGTCATCTGTGGAATGTTTATTCTGCCTCGCATATTGATCTTTTCGGCTCTGCTAATGCGCTGCCTGTCTATACCCTTTCCACTGATAGTGTCCCTTACCAGTGGTCTGTTAATTCTATCAATCAGTCTCCTGTTTGGCCTGGCTCTGCTCATGGTTATGTTTCTGAATGGGCTGTTCCTCCGCTTGATTTTATTTTTGGGTCTGGTTCTAATTCTGGTGTTTCCTCTGTCTCTATAATGTCTTCTGTTGCTCATTGGCTTGACGGCAGTGGTCAGCGTCGTTGTGCGCAGGTTCAGGAGACTGTTGGTCCTGTTGATTTTGGGTACACTCGTTTGGTTTCCTTTGCTGCATCTCCTGTTTCGTCTGTTTCTCCTCATCTGTTGCCGCCGCTCGTTGTTAGTAAGCCCTTGTGGGCTGATGTCTATCCTGCTTTTGCACCGGTCCGTCGTACTGCGCAGCTTGCTACTTCTCGTTGGAGTTTTCCCTATGAGCCGCTACCGCTATTGTACACGCTTGATCCGTCTGCTCGCCCTGTCGTGTCACCTCTCGCAACCCCGCGTCCTTTTCCTTACTCGCTTGTTCCTTATGTCCGCACAAACCCTTGGCGTGCCCCGGAGTATCAGCGTCGCGCTGCTTATTCTCTTTCTCGCCCTTCGCTGGCTCGTATGTCCCCTGGTGAGGTTCCGCTTGCGGCGCCGGAGATTGTCATCTCGCCGGCAATATTCTCTTCCTTTCGACATCAGTCACCGCGACCGGCCTTGGCACATGCTCTTGCTTCGCCTCCTGCGCGCGTCAAAGAGGGAAAGGTTCGACTGACTGGTCCTTCTCCTACTCTCATTTTTGTCGAGACGGTGACTGAGTCTCTTGATGCTCTTAATGCTGTTTATTCTGCGCTTCCGCGTCAGTACCGTACCCAGGGTGCTACCCCTCAGCGCAAGTTGTTGGATTTGTATGAGCATTTCCAGCATCTTGACACTGTTATGGCTGTTCGTAATTTGGTTGTTGAGAATGTTATGGATCGTGCTGTAGCATCTTTGCATGGCGCTTATCGTTCGTCGCGTCGCGCCGGCCTTATGGCCGGCGATCCGCTCTCGCATCTTAGGCGTTATTCTGCAACTAATCCTCTTTAGGAGGACAACATGAAGGAGGTTTGGAAATGGCTTATGGGCGCTACTCTCGCGGCTCGCGCCGCTCGCGTCGTTCTTACCGTAGTCGGCGGCGTAGCTACGGCTCTCGGTCTGGTTCGCGCAGATACGGACGACGCTCTCGTCAATCTTCTGCTCGCGGTTCTCGGACTGTCAGGTTAGTCATCCAACAGGCGCAGGCTCCGGCCTCGCCTTTTGCTGTTCGATCTGACGGAACGGGTTTCTCGACTGTACCTACCAGGCGTGCCGCTTTCTAACATTTGGGGGGTTGAGGCTGACTTTGCGGGCTGCTTCTTCCCCCCTCCTTTTTGGAGGTAATCATGACACAGCATCTTTCTCTACCTTCCGGTCTTTCTATCCAACAGGCTGGTCAGAAAAGCCGCGTACTGCGCTCTCCCTCGCATCAGTTCTATGTTGAGACAAAACCGTTCGGTATTTATCCTTTTTGTCTTGCCCCTGTCTTGCCGGGAGAGACGCTTAAGAATCTGCAAATGCAGTCGCGTGTTGTGACTGATCCGGTTGTCTCGCCCCTGGTTGGATGGTGGGCCGAGTATTATTTCTTTTATGTTAAGCTGCGTGACCTTGGCGAGGCTGTTAAGAGCGCTGTTGAGACCATGATCCTTAATCCTACTGATCCCTCGGCGGCGAGCCTTTCCGGGATAGTCGAGACTGATGATGATGTTCGTCACTATTTTGCGCCTGGTGCTGGTAGCGCTGTGAACTGGGTCGAGCGTTGTCTCAACAAGGTGGTCGAGGATTATTTTCGTGACGAGGATGAGTCCGCTACTACCTATATGTATGACGGTGTTCCTCTTGCGAAGTTTAACCAGAAGGCATTTTGGGAATCTCTCTTCTATCAATCCGAGATCGATACCGGTACGTTGCCTACAGATGCGCAAGATTTCACCGTCTACTATGAAAAATGGTTGTGGCTTCGTCAGAATAAGATGGTTGATATGACGTT
>JANQFH010000071.1 GCA_028277945.1 Oligoflexia bacterium | reverse complement strand
ATGTCACGCAATGAAGATCCCTGATTTAGACAAGCAAACTATTAATCGGATTGTCGAAATGGCTTGGGAAGACCGAACCCCCTTCGAGGCGATCGCGATTCAGTTTGGTCTTCAGGAGAAACAGGTGATTGCATTGCTGCGACGCTCTATGAAAGCCTCCAGCTTTAGGATGTGGCGCAAGCGGGTCACTGGACGCAAGACTAAGCACTTGCAGAAAAGAGACTTTGCCCAAGGTCGCTTCAAGTCGAAGAATCAGAAGAATTAGAGAGTCAATTCCTGATATAACTCCACCTGTGCAATTCACTTTACCTCACGAGGCACCAACCTGAACTTGAGTTCACCAGTCCTAAACCAGGTGAGATATTCCTTGTTGTAGACTAACGCCGTGATTGCCGCCAGAGCGGCAGACCCCATCTTAGACCAGCTCATGCCATTGTGCTTTTGCCGAGCTGAGACTAACAAGTCATTCGACTTTTCGCCCAAGTTGCTAGAATTTCTCAAGCCTAGAGACTTACGAACGGAGTAACAAGGGATATGGGGTCGGTTCCGACGCAAATAGGTTTTGAGTTTCTCGAGGGCTTGGACATTTTTAAGGTCGTTGGGGTCAAGATAGTCAAGATAGAGCAAGGCTTCATCCACTAGCCCATGCCATAACAAGGTCATTAAGCGGGCTAAATGGCGATTGCGACACTGTCGGCCATTGCAGGCCAAACTGAGTTGGATCTTGCCCTTTTCATGGAGGTGATACCAATCTAAAATCAGCTGTAGGGGCATAAACCAGGCAAAGGCGGTCAGCACCCCGTCATGGAGTGTTTTCTGACCATCAGCAAAGACCAGAAGATTTCCTTGCAGCAGGTCGTTGTGGAGGAGAAAGGCTACCAGGATAGAGAGGGTCAAGCTCACTCCAACAGCGTTGAAACGATAGTATCCCGTTTGGTTTTCTACATGGGTCACCGTTTGATAGGCATATTTGCGTGAGGTCTTTGACTCCAATTGCGGCACTAGTCGATGCGCCTGCTGCCGTTTCACCCCCACGTCATCCAGCGAGATATTGACACTCTCCTTGGGATCTTCATAGGCCACAGGATTAGCCCGCATCTGCTTCCGCATCAGGTCGCTTTTGCCGCATCGCTCAATCGCTTGCGCCACCGTCGCGGGCGGCAGATGAGCGGGTTGCTGGCGTTGATAGCGCGCTAACGACTTGATCGGAACACCTTGCTCACCGAAGCCATAGTCCTTGAGAATTTTCTTACTCTTGCGCTCCAAGTGCCTTAGCACTCGACTCCCTTCCCGTTGGGCGCTGTCTTGCAGGCTTCTGGAAGGGGTTCCTCCCTCGAGTTGATGGCGCAGTCGATTCAACCATCGAGTGCTTTTTCGATAGG
>JANQFH010000043.1 GCA_028277945.1 Oligoflexia bacterium | reverse complement strand
AGTTATTCCATTGGTCACGGCTGCGGCAACTTGGAACATGCCGCCAAAATTGCGCACCTGCCGATTCGCGAATTACAAGATCGCGATTCCCGCCTTTGTCTCCTCCTCGCGGAATCGAATTAGACGCGGCGGTTTTTTCGCTCCATCTCCCCTTTTGAGGCCAAGGTGAACTTCAAGAGCAATTACTTAGCAGGCAGGTAAAGGTCCCCGCGCGACCTCTCAGCTTGATTGGCCACATGCCGAGTCAGACGTGGCGGCGGGCGTGGCTGGCGGTCTGTCCCACGTCCCACCCTTATGGGACATCGCCACCGTCCCCCTCTGACATGGGGAAAAAACTCCGTTCTGGCCGCTGGCGGCGGCGCCAGCCATTAAAATCGCATCTCGCGACAGCCGAGTTTCTCCCCTCTTTCTCCCTCCAGCCCGGCTGCCTGGCCGGCTGCTGATAATAGATTTGTAACAGGATTTTAACGACCACGTGAACCTAGTACTAGGCACTATACAATGGCAGAAGAGGCAGCAGGAGCAACATATGGCCCAGAATTCGAACGGCGTTTGCGGCAAACTGTTGCCATCAGCATTCGCGAAAGTTTGGTCCAGTTAGCTGGAAAATTTGCTATATCTGCCACTATTTCGCCCTCTACGATGTGAGAAAATAGTAGTGCTGCTTGCGCTTCTGCGGCCATCTTTCAAGGGGAATCTGCGGAGTTTCACACGAATGGACGATGATCACTGCCATTAGCTCGGCCGGCGGCACTTAAAATTGCGGTTTTCCCGAACTTTATATTTTTCCCCACACCACCACATGTGACCGAGGCTGGCAGATCCACCAGTCTTTAATAACGTCAAGCTCACATTAGGACATTAAGGAACCTTTTTATCTCTGTTTCGGTTATCAAAATCATCTGCAAAAGGCAAGTGGTCCCGTGTGTTCCTCCACTCCCGCTCGCTCTAGTTGCGAAACCGCTAGCAGGCCATGCAAAAAAATTTTCGTCGCTGCTGCACGTAAAGCGACATCACACACACACACACACACACACACACACACACACACACACAGAGAGAGAGAGAGAGAGAGACGAATTATGAATCGTGGCCAGCAACTATAAGGTGGACGGCGCGCGTGCCTCGCTTCACGCTCCGCGCGCACAAAACCAACCTTGAAGGCCCGGCCAAACTTGCAAAAACCCGCAAAAACGCCCACTTTGAGGCCCAATTTTTCGCAATTACTTCTGCGAAGACATCTTAATGTCCAGTCAAATTTACATCCGTAGTCCGGGCACAAAAGCGCGCTGGCGGTGGTTGTGGAAGGCATGTGCGTGGTGCTGTTACTACTGCCACTACGTAGTAGCATTGGAGGCAGTGGCAGCTCTGCTGGCAGTAGCGCCCGAGGTCCGGCACAGTGAGGAAGGGAAGAAACCGGTGCCAAAGCAGCGGGAGAAGCAGCAGCAACAACAGTTGGTTTGGTTGTGTTGCCCCCTCCACAGCTCAGTTTACCGCTACATACGAGAAGAGTTGGTTGTGCCGCGCGCGGCGGCGGTGCATGCAGCAGTTTCAGTCCGGAGCCGGTGCAGCCAGAAGATCCGCAGTTCCAAAAACTGTTTGTGCCTCCACAGAGCAGGAAGTGGAAGAAGACTACTGCCACAGCTGCAGCAGCAGGCAATGATTCCAAAATAGAGGTACGTACTGCTGTCCACGTGACAGGGGGGCAATTTTAAAGCAACGTTGTTGTTTTGTACCTACTATGACAAATTCCGCGGCCGCACGCCACTCGGTACATACAGTGTAGTGGACAGTACAATAGTGCCAGTAAATTCGCGGTGGCACCTAAGTGAGGTCGCCAATTTCGCCGCCAATGGCTTCCACGCAAGGTCGCCGTCGCAGCAGCCAATTTGTGCATTACCCTCGGGTGTAATGCTAATGCAAGTACTTAGACTGCAGTAAGTACGTAGCATTAGTGGAGTCGGAAGTGGCGACGGCAATTTTACGGATGCTCGGCCCGGGGGAAAATTCCCCCTGTCGCCGTTTCCGGGAGGGGGAATCCGCATTCCCACAAAACTGAACCCTGCAGGTATACGCGGAAAATCAACTGTGTACTTGTATGTACTACTATCTTCTAGGGGGTAATAAAATAAAA
>JANQFH010000054.1 GCA_028277945.1 Oligoflexia bacterium | reverse complement strand
TTGGCCACGCTCCTAATACGAATATAACTTATATAGAGATGGTGTCAAGACTTTTTTCGCCGTCCTGAGAAAATTTCCCGGTCCGATTGTGCCCTTGGTACCTGATCCGAAAGGGCCCATTGATACACGCAGTTTTGGCACCAGCGTGCGGACCCGGTAACTCCGCTTCGCGGCCTGAGGAGGGTACTTTCAGAAGCAGTGGAAACGTCTCGAATTCCGTCGGCCATGCTCTCGAAGACAGGAGCCGTTTTCACCGCTGCAAGAAGGACAGACCGAGGGAATCGCGCTGAAATCTGCGGTGGGGTACAGAGTGTCAATGGGAGAGAGTCTCCGACAAGAAATCCTGTCAGAAATTTGCTCTTTGAGTTCCTGCAGCCCAGAAGAGAATATCGAAAACGCCTCACATTATAGCGAATGTCTTAAACTCTGTCCGATTGAGTAAGGTTCGTTATCAAGAAAACCGCATTGTTCATATGCCAAATCTGCGAAGTTCAGTGAAGCAATTAGCCGAAAATAGGGAGTTTTTTGCGGGAGGTGCGGAGGGCGGTTTTTTGCAGAATAGACTATTGCCTTTACTCCGCAACTGTAATACAAGACTTGCCAATGTTGACGTGGAGGTGTTTGCAATGCAGCAAGAGTCCATGGATCTTCTGGAGTTTCAGAAGGTGTTTGCCACTGAGGAAGCGTGTAGGGAGCACATGTTCCGACTTCGGTGGCCGGATGGGTACATCTGTCCGAGCTGCGGTCACCGCAGGTATTACTTCCATAGTACGCGTAGGCTGTATCAGTGCTGTGCATGCAAATACCAAGTCTCGGTGACGGCCGGTACGATTTTCCATCGGACGCGTACTCCCCTTTTAAAGTGGTTCTGGCTGATCTTCATGATGTCGCGTCACAAGAGCGGAGTCTCAATGCAATCGCTGCAGCGGATGTTGGGGATCAAATGCTACAAGACGGTGTGGACGATGGGACACAAAATCCGTAAGGCAATGGCGGACCGAGATGCCAAGTATCAACTGGCCGGCCTTGTTGAGATGGATGACGCTTTTGTTGGTCCTCGCAAGGGAGGAGCTCCGGGAAGGGGCGCAAAGGGAAAGGCCAAGATTCTTGTGGCTGCGGAGAATCGCAATGGGCGTGTAGGCTTCGCAGTGATGCGCCATGTGGGGGCCGTGAGCAGCCAAGAGGTGCTGGGTCTTGCGCAAGACAAGGTCAAGACCGGTTCGACGATACGGACTGACGGGTGGCATGCTTACGAAATGCTTGCTTCCAACAACTTTGAGCATAAGCGCCTCGTAATCAGCCAGGACAAAAAGAGCCTTGGTAAGCTGAAATGGGTTCACCTGCTTACGGCCAACATAAAAGGGAACCTGCGCGGTGTGTATCACGGCGTCAGTCAAAAACACTT
>JANQFH010000033.1 GCA_028277945.1 Oligoflexia bacterium | reverse complement strand
AAGGTCAGCGAGGTTGCTTGCACCGACGCCCTGAAGACACGCACCCTGGTAGAAGAAGCAGCCTGCTGCCAGTTGGATACCGTTTGCAAACGTGGAGGTGGCGCCGGTTACATCGAGCGCTCCTGACTGTACTCCCCCCGCAATCGTACTCGTGCCCGTGTTGGTAACATTAAGAAGTCCGGTAACCGTAAGTTGTCCATCAACTGTTGATGATGCCTGAGAAACAAAACCGGAACCGAATGTTGTGGTGTCGTTTGCGGTGAATGGCCCGCCGACTGTCGTTGTTGCAAACGTGGAGGTGCCGGTGACATTAAGTTCACCTGCAAACGTCCAGTTTGCAGTAATTGTTTCAACTGCATTCGCCCGAGTGATCGCTGAGTTTGCATAGTCTATGAAAATTTCAATTGTGTTTGGATCAGCTTCGAGAATAACAAAATCATCACCTCCAAAGTTAAGTGTGTCAGCGGTTGTTGTTGCTGTACTTGAAGCTTCTTGCACCGTTTGAATACCAAGTCCTGAACCGCCTGCATCGACACCACAACTAAATGCACCGGTGGTCGAATTGTAAAGAACCGTCTGCCCTTCTCCGCTACAATCACCAAGTGCAGATTGGAAGAAACCATTTGCAACATAAAGCTGTGATGTTGTTGCTGTTCCGGTAACTGCAAAATTGGTGCTTGTCGCGGCCGCAAGTACCGTGTTTCCGTTTACCGTGAGTGCCCCGTCAATAAGCGCAGAATTTGATGCAATAAAATCTGAACTGCTTGCAGTTCCGACAACGGTAAGTGTGGTGCCGGTTGCGCTGCCAAATGTAAGCGGGCCGGAGAACGTGCTTGTTCCTGAAAGCGTTGAGGTACCGGTAACATTTAATTCACCGGCAATGGTAAGGGTGTTGCCGAGTTCGAAGGTGTCGTCTGCGTTTGAGCGGAGGAAATCTGATGCAGAAAGACCGCCAATTGTGCCTGATTCCAAACAGACGCCACCGATTGCAAAACACCCGGATGAAAGATCAATACCATGTGCAAAGGTCGAGGTAGCTGTTGTGCTTGCGACACTAAACGATCCTGTCACGGTAAAGTTTCCATCAATTGTCGAACTTGCCTGCGATATCAAACCTGATCCAAACGTCCAAAGTGAAGTCAATGTCTCTGCCTGATTACTTCTCGTGATATTTGAATTTACATAATCAATGTACACGCCAACAATATCCGGATCGGCCGTGTATACGTTGAAATCAGATCCTACAAAGTTAAGTACGCCCGCTGATGTGGTCGCAGTCGATGTTGCTTCCTGTACGGTCTGAATGCCAAGTCCTGAACCGCCGGCGTCAGTACCACAACTAAATTGTCCGGTCGTTGCATCATAAAGCACTGTTTGTGCTTCTGCACTACAGTCGGTAAATTCTCCCTGGAAAAATCCATTTGAAACATAGAGCTCTGACGTCGTCGCAACGCCGGTGATGGCAAGAGTGGTGCCGGTTGCATTCGTAAACGTTAAGTCTTGTGTAATATCAACGGTTTGGTCTTGGTTGATGGTGATGGAGCTGGTTCCTGAGACAATATCCCCGGTCGCATTGTAGAACGCGATTTGTCCCTGGGTAGCGGAGAGTACTTCGGTGTCGCCACTGAGGTCGAGACAGGTGCCGCCGATGGAGAAGCAACCCGAGGTTAAGTCGATACCGTCAGCAAAGGTAGACGTTGCGCCTGAGGTGAAGATCTGATCTGCCTCAATGTCACCTGCGCTGTCTAGGTTACCTGAGAAGGTTGAGGTGCCTGCCGCGGTTGAGGTAAGAAGGCCGCCGAGGTTGAGTGTGGAGTTTAGTGCTGTGGCACCAGTCACCGTAAAGTCACCGGTGATGGTGGAGCTTGCCTGGCCTAAGAACCCGCCTTGTGCAGTAAGGAGTCCTGTCGTGGTATCATCCTGATCGTTTCTAAGGTACACATCTTCGATGTATGCACTTCTAATGGTTGAAGAACCGGTGATGGCACCTGCACCGTCACCG
>JANQFH010000045.1 GCA_028277945.1 Oligoflexia bacterium | reverse complement strand
CTAGACTTTGGCACTTTAAGTAGCCCACGCAGAGCAAGCGAGGGCTATTTTTGTTATAAATCCAATCAAAACAGCAAAAAGAGACGAAGTAAGGCTCATGTTCTCATGGAAGCATAGATACTATTCTTGAGAGCCTGCCAATGGTCTCGTTTTCCGACCCAGTCATAGGGTGTTGGTGTGAAGATGGGTCGAAAATTGTGTTCTCCCCACAAAGCAGACCGAAAGGATCGGAGTAAAGTGGCAAAAGACCACCGTTGTGAGCCACGCCACCATCGGGTCGGGACATCGGGAGCGCGAGCCAAGCCAAAAGTGCGGTATCCAGTGAGAAGTAAAAGCGAATAGACCCAAGCTGACCACTGAACCGATAAGATAGAGGCTTTGGCATTGAAACATTGTTTGTGTCCTAAGCCAAAGGTGGTTTTGAGTTCCCGGTGACAGACTTCGACTTCCCAGCGTTGCCATGCCCAGAACAAGAGAACGTCGAGAGGCAGAGGCAAGACCCATTGACCATGTTCATCTTGTACAGCGTTGACCAGAAATGGTAAGGGATGACGACGGTAAGTGTTGCCCTGTTTGTTTTTACGTTGTTTGCCACGTACCACAATGAGAAATAGCTGTGTGTCAGGTGCGCCTTTGCGAATAAAGACCCCACTGACATGGACTTGGAGGTGGCGCACTTTACCCCGAACTTTAAGATCAATATGTTGCCACTTGGTTGTTTTGTCGCGCCAGATGTCCTGTGGCTTTGGCGCCCGCTCACCATATTTGCGATTTTTATGCATCGTCTCAGTCGGTAAATGGTACAAGGCACGATTCTTGGCACTACGCGCCAGCATGGTGACTCCCTTTGGGAGTTGGTTCCACAACTTGAGATTGTCATAATGTCCATCGCCCACAAACAAGATGGGTTGATGGGGTCTGTGCGATGCCCCCAATTGTTGTTGTAACCACTCTAAAAACTGCACACTCGCTTGCCATTCTTTGAGGGGTTCAACTGTCTGAGGGTCTGATTTTTCTGTAAAGGCTGGCATCCAGCGTAACGGAACAGCCCGACTGTAGCCCTTTTCTTGAGGAAGCAACCAACTCCCGTTGAACCACCTCTGGGCCGCATGAATACCCACCATAAACGGCGGCGTTCGCAGGTTACGTAACCAACCACTACCCTCCATCTTGCGACTACTACGTGGGGTTTGGGTCGCATCTCCAGCGACAACATACAGCTCATCCTCAGCAACATACTCTAAACTCTCTTTGAACAGTCCAGCACTGGCTTGCTCATAATTAAACCGTTCTTCGCTGAACAAGCGATACCATGCGCTCCAATCTTGTTCGGTTAACCCCAAACTCATCAGCATTTGTGTAATGGTGTGACGACCGAACGTGAACAACTCACTGATTACCAGCATTTCCAGGCGCTCATAGACGCGTTGCTGATCGGCAATCCCGCGTTGCTGGGCTATGAGATTGAAGAAATTCTTGAGTAAATCTGGGTTTTGAGGGATAGTGGACATACAAACGCCTTTTCGTTTTGCTGTTTCTTGACAACTCAGCTTTTAACGAAAAGGCGTCTTTTTTGCCAAAAGTGCCAAACTCCAGG
>JANQFH010000032.1 GCA_028277945.1 Oligoflexia bacterium | reverse complement strand
TGGATTTTTAAAGGCCTTAAGCCAACAGGAGTTGCTGTTGTATATTTTTCTGGTTTTGGCTGCGGATCGTTATGGACTCTCCTTTTACAGCTATGATCGTATCTGCTCATTTTTGCACATGAGCCTTGAGCAATATACCGCTGCCAGAGACGGCCTGATTGAAAAGGACCTGATTGCCTTTGACGGTACCCTTTTCCAGGTGCTCTCTTTGCCGGCCAGCCCCACTCAAGGGCCAATGAATACAACCGCGCGGCAGCTGACGGACTGCCAGACACCAGCAGCCATCGGACCCATCATCGCTCAACTATTTAAAGGAGCTTAGCAAAAATGACCGATTCTCACCCACAGCAATCGATTGAGTGGCTGGATTGGTACAACCAACAATACGGGCCCCCACAAAAAGACCCGGCGGCAGTTCCGCGTCTGACCCGCGCGATCGCCGATTACCTTAACTGGATGAAATCCGTCAACTATACGGCTGCCAGCCAACACCTGCACCGGACGCAGTTAGAACTGTTTTTGAATTTTGTCAAAAACCAACATCTTCACTGGCAGCAGCTTTTTAGCGTCAACACCCGTGAGCATTTTAAAAATACCAGCGGACTTGCCACCACGGCGGCTATCAATGGGCTCTCCCGGTATCTGGTTAAACAGGGTCAGGTAAAGACCTGGCTGCCACAGCACCCAAAGCAAAGAAAACTTAGCGGCACCTTTGAAGACTATTTGCAGTTCCGGCAAGACGGCCATCAGACAGATACCCACCAGTTAGTCGCCATCCGAAGGGTGCTCTCAGCACTTTGCGATTACTTTAACCAGCACGGTATCTCACCAGCCCGGCTTCGCATCGAACAGCTTGATGCCTTTATGGCAGAGTTTTGCCAGCCCTTTTTGCCGGGTACCTGCCGCAACTATCGCACCATCGTGCGTGGCTTTTTAACTTATCTATATCAGCAACGCGGTATCTTAAAAAAGGATCTGGCGCCGCTTCTCATCGGCGCCGCGCAATTTGCCAAAGCCAAGCCTCCGAAATTTTTGCGCCCCCACGAAGTTAAGCTGTTGTTTGAGAGTCTGTCGGTTAACTCAGCCAAGGAGCTTCGCACCTACGTTATGGTTCATCTGGCTTATACCCTGGGGCTGCGACCTTGTGAGATCTGCCGCATCACCTTAGATGATATCGCCTTTAAAAAAGCACAACTTAACGTCGAGGATCGCAAAAACAAACAACCGCTAACGCTTCCCATCCCCGAGCAAACCTTAAAAGCCATTGTCGCCTATATGGTCGGCGGCCGACCCAACAGCCAGGAGCGTCATCTTATTCTAAGCTTCCATGCCCCCTATGGTCCGATTGTCCCCGGCCTGGTGGGCCGCTACATTCAACAGGCCATGCACAAGGCGAAACTGAGCTCAACGCCTTATTGGCTGCGCCATTCCTATGCCCAGCACCTGCTCAGTTCCGGCGCCTCCATCTATGAGATTAAAGAAATGCTGGGACATCGTCACATCGAGTCCAGCCGTAAATATCTTCACATCCATATCGACCTGATGCGCGAGGTAATCTTAGATGAACCGCTTTGAAAGTTTTTTGGCACAACAGTTTGAAGATTACATAAACTACCGGCACCAGCTGGGCTATGATACCGACAACTTGCGCTGGGCACTAAAAACCGTT
>JANQFH010000011.1 GCA_028277945.1 Oligoflexia bacterium | reverse complement strand
TCCAGGGGAGAACTGACTTCATACCTCGTATGAAGAAGTTTATAACCCAAATGCAATGGTCTCCAACTGAGTAAGCAAAACTTAAAATTTGGCAACCTGCAGTACTGGTCACTAAATCTCTATAGGGTTTAAGTTCAAGAGTTTCTAGTCAAGAATGGAGGGTTGCTGAAGTGTAGGGGTGATGCCAACAGCGGACCCCATGGGGTCACAGCCGTGGGGACGAAAATCAGACCCCATGGGAGTTAAAACCCCATGGGGTTTTAGCCGTGGGGTACCTCAAAAAAAAAATTATTAGATTTTAAAACATCAATGGCCCAGATAGCTGCGGGTACCCCCAAAAAAAATTCTAAAAATACTGGAATTGCCAGAATGTCTCAGAGGGCACTATAAATAGCCGTGGGGTGCAATTTCACCCCACAATGGGGTTTTTTACCCCATATGGGGTTGTTGCAGACCCCACATTTTGCCACGAATTCGCCACATGCGATCAATTTGCTCCAAATTTTTGAGGACAGAATCTAGTGATATAATAGAGTTTGCAGGGGTGGTTTTATAATTTGCAATTTTTTGGTCCCCAAGCATGGGGTCCCACGGCACTTATATTTACCCCATATGGGGCTTAAAAACACCCCACAAACCCCATGCTCAAATACAAAGGCCAGGATAGTTGTTGACTAGACAACAGTGGATGAATACATGAATATTGTGAAGCAAGGTATCTGTAAAAGACCTTTAAAAATATTTGATGGGAGCATGGGGTTTCGTGCCTGAGGCTATGGGGTCCCATAGCCCCTACCTAGCTCCCACAGGGGGGTATGGTGGGACCCCACACTCCCACTAATTTTTTAGAAGCAGTTATAATTGAACAGTAAACTAGTTTGCACCATTGCAGTAAGGCATCAATAAGTTTATATGCAGTAAAGAGTTACAGGTAAAACTTATGGGGTCCCACGCCCCTACATGTATGGTTCGCACCTCCCACTGTGGGGTGGCATAAGCACCCCACATACCCCATGACCTTATATGTACAAACCTAAGTACATTGCTGCATTTTGCCTGAGTGTGTACCTGAGTTTTATGCATATTTCTGTGGTTATATCATCTTAAGAGCAGTGGTGTGGGATTGTGGGAGTTGTTACTTTTGGATGTGGGGTCCCACACTGCTATACAAGCTCCCACGGTGGGGTGAGGTGCAACCCCACGCCCCCTTTAAGCGTGGTGGTTGCATACCAAATACAAGGAATGGTATGTGTGCAACAAGTTAATGAAGTATATATTGGTATTGCTATAGTCCTCTATGGTAAAGACTGCGTGGGGTACATTGTGTGGGGTCCCACGCCTTTTGTGGGTTTGACCCCATGGTGCCCCACGTGCTCACTCAGTGGGCAAATCTGGCAAACACCATGGACCACTCCCAATGTAGTGTAAGCACAGACCCAATCCAGAAGAGAAACAGCTATTGGTGACCAATACAACCAAACAACAGCCCATCAATTGACCTACGTACATGTGCACGCCTGTGGGGTCACTATGGTACATTGGTGGACTAGATGGAATCCCCCAAAAGATCATGGGGGTGCTGTACAAAGGTATGCAAGGTTAGTACAACTGCAAACCATTTGAATATATTGTTCTGCACTTATTGGATTTGCTTTGTGCTTAGTTGATTTGCTTGGGCTATCTTTGACTGTATGTCCTTTGTTGATCTTGCATCTGATCACATTGCAGCCTGCAGGGTGGGAACTTTCAACTTGGACAGACAAGGCCATTTGGTGATTAGGTGACTTATGACTAGCATAAGTTAATATACTAAGCACATTGAATTAAGTCAGAAGATTTTTAGCTCTCAGAAGTAAGAAGAGGGAAGCTTCCCAGCTCCCTGCCCCACCCCCCCCAGGCCTCCAGGTAGTGGCACCCCAGTAAAGTGTGTAAACCAGTACCCGCTGGACAGTTTTAAGTAGATGGAAATATGCTATACAAGCTCAACATTCAAGGTGTATATGAATAACCCGTCATTCTCTTGCGCTTGTCTTTTGCAGCCTCTTCCTCTTGCCACTTCCTTTTGCGATCCATGTACTCAGCTTGCTTCACTTAAGCAAGCTCTTCAGCTGCTTTTTGCGCTTTAGCAGCAGCAGTGGACCCCTCATAATACACCCCCCTACGGAAAAACTCGCCCTTACCAAAGTCAACTACCTCCCCCAGTTCATCAGACAAGCGCAGTTCTCTAATTGTAGTGTCAAAGTCTTGGATGGGTCCCTACCACACCTCTGCAAACCCAGCAGTTACATCAATCTGAGGTACTTCTACCTCGGCATCACGTTGACGTTCATATTCGGACCATGTCATCCCTTCATCTGACTCATCTGAAGACCCATCATTAACCTCGCCCTGCTCTGGCAGCTGCTACTGGCCTGAACCAGTGCCAGCAGGCTGACCTTGCTAAGCAAGTGGCACCCATGCTGGTGGCGCCTGCTCATTGCTACCCACCGCTGGGGAGGGAGGTGTGGGATCTGATGATCCACCTGTCCAACCGTGTGCAACGTCCGACTCTGCTGCCTGCAGAGTGCGAAGTTCTTCTGTAGCTCGGCGGACAGCGCGCAGCTGATCGCGCTCGGCTCGGAAATCTTCCTTCTTAAGAGCTTGCTGCAGGTGGTCTAGGTCAGCATTCTGGTGTAAGAATAGAAGCTTAGTAAGAGTATCCATGCTCATGCGCTCCCTTTGTGAGCTGTTGATACGCCCTGCATGTGACCACGCCTACTCAGAGCGCACAGAGGATGCTGGCACACCGCAAGCAATCACGGCTGCCTTGAACAAAAGGGGCAGTTCATCTTTTTTACTTGCCCAAAAGTGCAAAGGGTTGTAATACTTCTTCCCATCTTACCTTTGCATGGATGCCAGGTAGCGTGCCATCTCTTCCTCTATAGGAGTAACTCTTGGTTTAGATGTAGTTGGCTGGGCGGGTTTGTAAAATGCAGCCATAGTCAGCTACAACTGTTTCATCTCCCCCTTGCATGGTGAACTGTCTTGACTAGGCTGCATGCTCCGCAGTTCCTGGCTGCTCCGCACATCTTGCGACACATGGCTAGTATCAAGGTCTGGTTGCATCCCAATCAAGTCTAACGGGTCGTGGCCGGTGGGGACCCCCGCTGGGGTGGGGGCTACAGCCACCATGGCGGCTATAGAATGGGGAAGAACATAAGTCAAGTACAGGCAAGCAAAGATACAATAGTGGGTTTGGGTCTTTGGGACAACTGGAATGCTATTTGGCAAGTACTTTACCCTGCAGAGTACAGACTGGCTGGCTGGTGGCAACATCATATGTGCGCCATGTTGCACTTGAATTTCAAGCGCTTCAGGCTGCATGTGCACAGCAAAACTCATAGGTGCAGCGTATGGCAGTGCATTAAGCTACATGCAAGCAACCACATGAAGCTAAAACATTTTCCACATATCCTCAGCTGCTATGGCAAGAGAATAAGCACTACTGAGCTTGTGGTGCTACCACGGTAACGCCAGCATGCTGCCGTAAAATTCTGCAGCATGTTTCACATGCACTAAACCACCGCAGCATGCGCATGCGCTGCCCACACCCGCTGACATGCCTTCAGCACTATTTCAAGAAAAAATAAAGAGCATGATCTGTATATAAAACCACAATAATCCATAAACAAGTGCATATTCAGGCGCAAAGGTGCACCTAATTTACCTACCTTCCGTGTTAGCTCCCATATCACGCAAAAGTGGGCTTGTTGTACAGTTGTTGCATGCTGCAATGTACTCCTTTAGCTGCTTTTTTAGGCGGCGTTCCTCATCAGCCCTCTGCCGGCTGCTCCTCTCCTTCCATATCCATTTGGGCCACTCCTGCATGGCTAACAATGGGTCCCAAAAGCTTAGCACTGTAAGCGGGCGCACATATTCATCAGAATAGCGCACCTCTATACACTGCCTGAGGCAGAGGGCAGCAATCTGGCGGATGTCTTCATTGTGGTTTTGTACCAGGCTTATGTACTTATATGCAGCCTCTACCTGCATAATGGACTGTGCCTCATCGGGGGTCCAGCTGCTCCGCTTCTTCTCCAAAGTTTCCAGCCGCCCCAGTAACTGTTGGAGGTTCCTCAGTGAAGCAACTCCACTCGCCATGTGTGGATCCTGCGCAGCCAAGTCATGAAGCTTGGGGAAGAACAGGAGGTATCCGACGCTGACCAAAATTTCACATGCTTTGTCATCCAGCACCAGTGATCGCAGAGTGATTCGAGACTCCTTGTCAAGCCGCTGGTCAGTGTCTATCCACTTTTGGATATCATCCTTGAGCTCAAGGTAGCGGATAATGGAATCATGGTAGCCCCCCCATCTTGTGGGTGACGGCGTTATGATGGCCCTTGCTTTTTTTCTTAGCTAGTCAACCAAGAAAGATTCCCAAAGCCCATGGTGCTCCGCACTGCGGTGCATGTGAGTTGCAAAGGCAATAACTTGCCTTACTGGCTCCCCCTGACCAATCCACTCAAACAGTTATTGGATAGCACGCTATATAGCATGGGAGAAGCAAGATGTCCACACCAACCCCTCATCTTCCTAGCATGCTTTCTTGATATTAGAGCCTCTGTCTGTAGTCATGTACAAAGGTAGCGGGGTACCTTCCACTGTTGATTTCTTGACACCCCATCTATTCATCTGCTCATTAAGGAATTGCTTGAGGACCACATGGTCAACACTACCCTCCATAATCCGTATGTCCAGGCAAGTTTCCCTTGGCTTCAGCTTTAGTTGCCCCCTACTTCCAAGCACCTCTTCGCACCACCTGCCATATTAGCAATGCATGCTTGTTACAAACGGCCAGTACCTGCACTCACCTGCTGTGCGGTAAAGGAGATACAACATGATAAGTGAGGTATTTGTGGTTGTGCAGCTTTTGTGATAGCAGTTTTGCTATACCAAGCGCGAGCGCGAAGCACCGCAGGCCAAGCCTGGAGGGCTTGCCGCCGCCAGGAGTCGTCGCCGAAGGCGAGGCTGGCGGCAAGCCCTCCAGGCTTCGCCGAGGATGCTTCGCGCGAGCGAGAATTTTTTGGGGGGGGTGGCGTTTGCTTATGTAAAATGGCCAACATTTTCCTGTGTATGTACAGTTTTTAGACAGCCAACGGCAAATATATACCAACCTTTCCACAGTAGCAAACAGCATACAAGCGATTCCATCCATCCTGGGATGCAGCAGGTGCGGCAAGTACCCCTACTAACAGCACCCAATTGGCATATAAGTATCATGTTGAACTTGTGCTTACTTCCCTGGTTTGTTACACACTCCTGTGTGCATAATCAAGCTTGCGATTGTAAGGTTACCTGCCAGATTCACGCAATACCACTTACAAACCTGAGCAACAGTGCCACAACATATAAGCTCAACTTGAAACCAAGCTTACCGTGCGGTAATTATCCATACATTCTAATGGCGTATGCTTTTCCAGCCATCAGTAGTCAAGGCGACTGCCTTTTTTTGGATTGCCGACTTCAAAGCCGTCAAAGTGGCCCGGTACGCAGCTGGGATGCCCTATTGGTAGAGCCATGCCCGTGATGGAAGCCTGTACCTGCAACGCATTCAATAGTATAACATAATTGCAGCTTTCGATGGCATATTTGTTGCACAACTTGTTCGTTGCGCGATGATGTGCAAGCTTTTTCAACCCACTGCACCTTTTTACCCCACGCTACCCCACGACTGGTACACCTCCCAGCTAACTCAAAATCGTCAGTCTTCAGCCCATCACAGTAACCTACAGTATCCTTACCTTCTTCTAACAGTGCTCTATTGGTGTGCTGCTACCTAGCAGCTCTGTTCCGTGCTTCCACAATTGACACCCAAACCGGCACCTTGAACAGCTACATTCCACACAAATCAGTCCCTATGGGGTGCGAGGGGTCGACCTCATAGCAAAAGGCTGCAACATTGTCAGTCAAAACTTACACGAACAAAAAATATCGTACAACCTTATTGCATACACAAAAAATCAACCCAATATGGCTTTTCTGTGCCTCTGTCGTCAACACCCGGTTTGTACCTATTGGAAACCGCAGAGAACATGCTAATTTTACCCCCATGCCCCGACTGGTGTGCCACTGCTTCACTACCGCTTTAAAACCTCTCAAACTTAGCATACAGCCGCACTACTATTATAACTATTCTTGGGAACTTAGTTTTCATACAGCTCTTTACACCATGGAACATCCTAGCATTTCGTGGGGTACCCCACGCTCAGAAATATTGTCGCCGCCACAGTCATCGGCTGTGAGGCAGGGATATAAACACCCCATGATGACCCCACGCTCCCGCCCATACACTGCACATGCACGTACTCACCAAAATCAACCAACCATTGCAATTGTTTACCTCACAAGCCCAATTTGACACCCACTTACCCTGGTGCAAGCACTGTTGCCATCGCTCGGAAACCATCCCGTTCAATGGATGCAATTGGTAGCTTGTCTTTGACCACATGGTAAATCAGCGCAATATGCCTTGGAATGGCCTCCTCTGCATAGAAAGCGAACTTTGACCCCCTAACTTTTCTCTCCTTCTTTTCCCCTCCTAAATGGTGATGTATGTGCTTCTCTGGATTGGTGGATGTGCAGTGGTGCTTGTCGTAGGTGTAGGTCTTCGTCACCCCATTGGCCTTGCAAAAGTTACACTAGATCATATACTTGTTCGCATAACCAGCTACAAGACTAACTACAGTAAAGTGCTTCAATTCGGGCTTCTTCTCTGCCCTTTTTGCAAACACCTTCTTAGCCTATTCTAGCATATGAGCTTACACCTGAGCACTCTAAACAGGTTTCAAACGCCCTCCACCAGTGCGATCAGCCTCCCTAACCTCATCATCTCCATACATTTCATTAGGGTCAAATAGCAAGTCTTCTTCACGCTCAGGGTTGCGCTAGGACTGCCGTGGGGGTCGCCCCACGGCAGTGCGATTGGAAGGCTTGCGCTGGGGCATCTGATCGCTTTTGCTGCACTCGCTTGCCTACACACACCAGTCTAAAAAAAATTTGACAAGGAAGCAATTGACACCAACTATGGTTTACAATATATTGCTGCATCAAACCTCCACAATTTCCTCCAAGGTTGCTTTTGGCTAACTGCAGCTGCAAAACCCCTCACAGCAGTGCTTCACAAGAAAAAACCATGGAAGGCCAAAGGAAGACCATCCACAAACTTTATATCATTATACCTTTATTTTGCATCATTCTGGTGTACAGGTTTTATGTGTGCAGGAAGTTGCTATCCCACAATTTAGGCTGTGGGACCCCATGTGGGGTGTGGGGTGTTGTGTGCGGTAGATCCCCATGCTGTGGGGGCGTGGGGTGTGGGGTCCGCTGTTGGCATCACCCCTAGTGCCCTTTGGCACACTTTTGCTTTTGCCGGCTCCGGAGTTGCATCTTGGTGCATGTTTGCACCACACTTGCAATCTCAGTTGCATGGCGGCAGCTGCCCTGATACAGCCGCCTTGCAAGTGTTCCAATTTGCAAGATTGACCGACTCTGAACATCTGTAGCTACATTTGCATGA
>JANQFH010000044.1 GCA_028277945.1 Oligoflexia bacterium | reverse complement strand
GGAAGGCAAGATCAACCTGATGCGTCTCGAGCAGGTTGGCAATACTGTGAGAAGTCCTCTTTTTCCCGCGGTTCTGCAAAGCGCGTTAGCCCCCTTCTTCTTTATTCTGCTAGGTCTGCTCTTCCTCGGTCCCGTCGATCCACTGCAGAATCCTGCGTCACTCATGTGTTGGGCAATCGGATGGCCGGCACTGATCGGGATGGCCATAGTTTGGGCTCGTCATTGGTGTGCCCTGTGTCCGATGGGGACAATGGGGCACCTTTCCAAAAAAATACTGGCGTTGGAGAAACCGTTTCCATCCTTTCTCAAGAATAGGAGCGAGATCGTCGTAACTGCCGCAGTGCTCACCATCCTGTGGCTTGAAATCATCACCAACATGAGGCAGTCGCCTCTTAACCTTGGTATTCTTCTTTTGGCGGTTACCATACTGTCCGTGGCCTTTTCTATGGTTTTCGAACGCCAGTCTTGGTGCAGGTACCTGTGCCCACTTGGCGGTATGACGGGCCTCATGGCTAAGGCTTCAATCTTAGAACTAAGAGCAGACAGGAATGTATGCTCTTCCAAGTGCGGAACTCACGAGTGCTATGAGGGTACAGACAAGACGATGGGATGTCCATTCGGACAGCTTGCGCCAACCGTGCACAGCAACCTTGAGTGCAAGCTTTGTGGAATGTGTGTAAAGAGTTGTCCTCATGGAGCTATCAATCTCAATCTGAGAATACCGGGCAAGGAACTGGTGGAAATGGAGAGAACGAGTTCAGCGATGGCCTTTCTCTCGGTTGCAATACCTGGAGCCTTGTTAGCTGAACTGGCCTATCAGACACCTGCATATTCAGCCGTACGAGACAGTTACGGACTTCCCAATGCGGTGGCCCTGACGATCCTATTTCTTTCGGGAATAATCGGAACAAACCTTTTGGTCTTGTTGGCTGCCTTTGTTTCAAAATGGTTTCTTAAAGACAGTACGCAACACAACTACGCGATATTCGGTGTTGCCCTCATTCCTCTGACGTTGGCCTCACTTCTTGCCCACCACATTTATTACTTCATAACCCTTGGTGTACAGCTGCCTGTGCTCGTCAGCCAAAACTTCGATCTCGCTATTTTTCAGGATCTCGTTATTAAGCTATCCCCCAATACTACGTTACTTGTCCAGACCATCATCGTCATCGTTGGTTTGGCGTGGACGGCTCTTATCATGATGAGCATGGCAAAGAGTTCGGTGAGATCCAGAATATCGGCTGTTTTGGGTCTAGGTCCCCATTTGGCTGCTTCTGCGATTATTGCGGTTCTGGTCGTACAGTCCATTGGGTCCACGGTTCACTGAGAGCTTCTGGAAGCTTTGGATCCCCGAAGACCAGACGACTTTCAGAACCTACATTGTAGTTTTTCTCAGAAACCTAGAAAAAATTCCAAGGGCCTGGACGAGGACCATGGCATTGGCAACGATATATCAATTCTCACAAACGCATGA
>JANQFH010000002.1 GCA_028277945.1 Oligoflexia bacterium | reverse complement strand
TGTTTGAGGCAAAAACTAACCCAATGGTCGGGGGGGGCTTCCAGCGGCAAGTAAGTGCGACAACCCAGGAGACAGCAAAGTGGAACAAGGCCAGAAACAACTTCTGCGGGTGATTGTTACCTCTCTTTTCCTCCGTTGGAAGAGGCTTACTTTTTCGCTGGCGTAGTATTTTGACCCCGTTGACAGCCAAACAGCAACCGAACAGAGAGCAACCAAAAAGGGAGCAGCAGAACAGGAAAGCAGCAGTAGAAACAAGGATGGCTTCAAAGTGTGAGACTTACGCACTGGTTCCAAGTTGTCGATTCCATGTTGGTCGTGGCGCGTTGGTTGTGCTTTCAGCTGACACGTCTTAGAGTTCTTATCGTTGACGAGCGCCATGTTCTGCTGCTCTTTTAGAGTTGCTGTTTGATGCTATCTCAGGGAGCCGCAAAATCATCGGCAGGTTCACAACAACAACGGACGGCCCGGTACTCCAGCTCATTCCGTTTGGACAAAAACGAACGAAAAAGAACGGCAAAGGCAAGCCATCCATCCAAGTTTCGTGGTTTCTGTCTTTGTTTCACGTTGCTGTCTCGTGGGTTACGTTGCTGTCTCGTGGATTTTCGCACTTACACCAAAAGTACATCAAATTTACAGCGAAATTTAGCAAACTTCCAACACGTCTACAGCATTCCATGTTGGACAATTCTTTCGCTTTTGTTTATTTTTAGACATCGCTGTAATTGTTTGCTCAACCCTGTTCCATCGTATCACACGCTGTATGGTATGACTGGAAAACGCTCATTAGAAAAGCACCCTAGCGCTTCATTGTACCCTCTGGGAAACACGGCATGCGCTGATGCCGAAAGGCCATGCACATTTCCTGCGGCGGTCCGCCACTGCTCGAGAGTCGAATGCCAGCACCAATCGGATGATCCTAGCGACTCACCAAATGGCAGTCCTGGGTGACTTCCGTTTGGGTCAGCGCCTTTTTGGCTCAGTGGTTAAGGATCTCAATAAAAAAAAGTTTAGTTGCAAGCCAAGTCAAAGTCAAGTTAGGTCGAATTTCATCTCAAAAATACCACACTCGCACCTATTCGTTTCTCAACCTGTGTCTTGCGCAAAGGGTCGTCCGCGTTGCTTGTCTTAGTGCTCGTGTTGGTACACAAAGCGTTGCTTGTGTTAGTGCTTACTGTGAGC
>JANQFH010000055.1 GCA_028277945.1 Oligoflexia bacterium | reverse complement strand
CTTTGCCTCTGGCTCCCAACGCGCGTTTATGAACGACACATCACCGAGTCGTTGTGACATAGCCCGTTGCGACGTAGCACCAAGTCGTTACGGTTTAGTCCCAAGTCGTTGTGATCTAGTTTGAAGTCGTTACGATATAGCCCCAAGTACAATGACATTGCTAGGCTTTCGCTTGTCCCCCTCTAAGCCGGTAACTGCCAGACAAGCCGGTAAAATTTTCCACCTTGTCCGGCTAGTGTGTCTTTTACACCGTCTTATCCGGCTAAGAGGGGGACAAAAAATCCACCTTACGGTTGGGTATCAATCTCCTGTTTTCGTTTATTCCCTTGGGTTCTTCGTTTACCGAGGGGTGTCAACCCAACGAAGGAAACGCCCATAAGTGTCAACGCAAGTTACCAGCCGTCCTCCTTTACACCAATGAGTGCGTGTGCCATTTCTCCAGTGCTCTATTTTTGTCCCCCTCTCATGTGGCAAACTTGCCACCTAAGCCGGCTTACCTGGCTAAGGTGGAACCCTTGTCCGGCTAAGGTGGAATCACATGGATCCGCTTCTCATGCGCAGTCATCACCACCAATCATATTGACACTGTGTGAAGAGCTTGTAAACCTTCACGGCGTTTCAAACGTAAGATCAAGGGAAATTGAAACGATTTACCATCAGAGTGAGCAACTGTTTTCCAGACTAGCCGGTAACTTTTACCGGCTTGTCTGGCAGTTACCGGCTTAGAGGGGGACAAGCGAAAGCCTAGTTCAATACAACCAAACTATTTTACTTTCCGTTGTACATAGCGCAACAAATACACCAGAATACAACGACATACAACGTCCACCAGTGCTGTGATAGCAAAGACCAGCAAAATGCTCCTAGAAGCATTTCTGCAGCAAACCTTTTGCTGTGTGTCTAACCGTTGGTTCCAGGCGTGCAGTCATAATCCAGAACAAGCAGCAGTTTGGTAAAAGCAGCCTTGGTTTGTTTGGCAACAGGTACAACGCTGTACAACGCAGTACAACCGCTGTGTAATTTTTTAGCCGGTATTTACATTTGCAGTTGTAGCGTGTTGTACTGTTTTTTCCGAACGCCTAGCGCAATCAAGAACAGAGTGTACGCAGCGATCTTGCTTGTGACAGT
>JANQFH010000048.1 GCA_028277945.1 Oligoflexia bacterium | reverse complement strand
CACAACCGAGATGCGAAAGTAGAGATCTTCGCGAAAGAGCCCCTCTTTAACCTGTTTTTTGAGATTGCGGTTGGTTGCAGCCAGGACGCGTACGTCGACTTTGCGTGGTACATCCGCGCCAACCCGTTTTATCTCGCCTTGTTCCAAAGCGCGCAACAGCTTTGGTTGCATATCCATGCTGAGCTCACCAAGCTCATCCAAAAATATAGTGCCGCCATTGGCCATCTCAAACGCCCCTTGGCGGGTAGAAGTGGCACCAGTAAACGAGCCCTTTTCATGACCAAAGAGCTCACTCTCTATGAGATTTTCTTGCACGGCCGAGCAGTCAAACACGACAAAGGGTCTGTTGACGCGCTTACTGCTAGCGTGAATCGCTTTAGCTACCAATTCTTTGCCAGTGCCGGTATCTCCAGAGATGATCACCGTGACGTTCGTCGGTGCCACCTTTTCCATGATGCCGTAAGTCTTTCTAAGCTCGAGGCTCTTGCCAACAATGTCGCCAAAGCTCTCGCGTTTGCTTGGATAGATTTCGATCTTTTCATCTTGCGGAATAAATTTCACCTTGGTCTTACCAAAGCGAATCACAGCACCCGGTTGCAGAAAGATCTCGCGCACGCGCAGGCTATCGGCAAAAGTACCGTTGGTAGATCCGAGATCTTTGAGCAGATAGCCCTCTTTTGTCTTTTTTATTTCGGCATGGTTGCGCGAGACGGTCTCGTCTTGCAGAGCGAGGTCGCTGTCCTTGTGGTTGCCGATGGTGACGGTACCACGATCGACCGTGAGTTCCTTGCCGGTGTCATCGCCTTCCAAGACCACGAGCTTGCACTTTGACAGGATCAGTGTTGTTGGCTGCTCGCCAACCTTGATGACTTTGGTACCGCTCTTTTTCACCATTTATCGTGCCGTATGGGTTTGGGTAGGAGGCCGCTATCGCTGCTTTGTATGCGACAATTTTACCGCAGTTATCGAGCAGCTGTCAAACGGGCATAAATGCCTCATTATTCTGCTTGGCATTTCAAAGCAGCAAGTTAGGAGCGCAGGATGCTACGATCGCTGAAGGGTTCCCAAGTCTGAAACAGCACAACCGCGCCGCGATGAACCTGGATGCGCACCACCGGCTCGGTGACCTCATTGCTAAGCCCATGAGAGTCCGTCCGTAGCTCCTCATCCTGCAAACCAAAGCGCAGCCCTTTGGTGGTGACTTGAGCGCCCGGGCCGGCGACAGGCATGAGCGAGCAGGTATGGCCAAGCTCTGCCTGGAATTCGTAACTGTTGGTAATGACGACGAGTTCGTAATCACCGTCGACCATGAAGAGCCGCCCTGGGTAGCGTCTCAGGAGGCTGAGGTTGGCAAAGCTATGGTCGAGACGGCTACCGTGTCCACCCAGAAGAAAGACTCGTTCCGCACCCCGGTCAAAGGCAGCCTCGATGGCCAGTTGGCTGTCTGAAGCCTCCTTGTCGGAATCAAAGCACAGGCAGGGTATCTCTTGCGGCACCTCGCCTAGAGAATCGAGATCCCCGACCAGAAGGTCGGGCTGCACACCAAGCTCACGACAGTGTCGCAGCCCAGCGTCGGCACAGAGGATGCTCTCTGCCTGCCGTAGCAGCCTCTGCCAAAAGGGCCGACAGCGCATCTCCCCGGCTGCAATGACAGCCCAGAGCTTATTTGTTTTTGCCAACATAACTGCTTATCCCTCTAACTAGAGGTATCAAGCAGATTTTTCAAGGGGTTCTCGGATTGGGGGTGCTTGTCATTTTAGCGCGCATGGGTTAAGAGATAGGACCTATTAAGGAGACGCCAGCGTGGAGTCGGTTCCCAATGAAAAGCGTTCTGAAAAGCGTGTCAATGCGCTCGTTACGGTCTACTGTGAGCATGCCAAGCGTTTTATTGCTGCCTACACCTTGGATTTGAGTCGTCGCGGCATCTTTGTGAAGACCCGCGATCCCTTTCACCAGGGTGAGCGGGTGGATATGGAGTTTGTCCTTCCGGACTGTGATGAAGTACTCAAGGCCATTGGTGAGGTGCGTTGGGTGCAAGACCAGGCTGGCAGCGGGCAAGACCTGACCCGCGGCAAGGTGGCGCAACACTGTGGTATGGGGATTGAGTTTGTCGAGATCTCTGAACGAGTGCAGAACAGCCTGCGTGAGTATGTGGAGAGGATCACCGGCCAGCCCTGGCAATCCAGTTCATGATCATGCAACAGAGGCGTAGCGCGCCTGTATTATGGATATTCTGTCTGCTGTTTTCACTGGCCGCATGGCTCCTCACCGCCTGTGGTACGGTGGCCGTCACCGGTGTGGAGAACTCGGTGGACTGCACCGGCGTTGCCACGCCTAACTTTACCCTTGATGTTGTGCCGGTCTTCTCTAGCTGCGACAGCTCGGGCTGCCACGCTACGGTCGCTCCGGCAGGTGGCCTCGATCTTGTTGGTAGCGGTAGTGCGGCAACGCTCTTTAACAATCTCATCAGCTCTGGTGCGGTAGATCCTGCCACCGACCCTGCTGACCCCCTCAATGCGCCGCTGATTGCAGAACCCTTCAAAGGCCTGCTGGAACACGACGGTGGCGATATCTATGAGGATTTTGACGATCTCGACTTGATCACGCTGTTCTGCTGGATTGAAGCGGGTGCTGCAAACTAGCCTTGTGGCACTAAGCAAAGAGATAACGCAGCCGACGTTGTAAACGGGTGTATATCCAAGAAGCAACGCCAATCTTAAGGAGCGCTCCTGGTAGGAATGGCAGTAGTCCCAACGCCACGGTCTGCTGCAGTGATGTCTGCATCCAGCTCGCCAACCAGACCAATCCTGGAATGAAGATGAGCGTCGTGCCCGCGACGAACATCATCATGATTGCCATGGGTCCGTAGTCAGAACGTCTCGAGGCGGCGTGACCGACAAAGAAGGCCGCAGCGACAAAACCAATGATGTAACCCCCAGTAGGTCCAAGCAGATAGGGTCCAGCAACCGTCACGCCAGCAAAGATGGGTAGGCCAAAACTGCCAAAAGCGACGTAAAGCAGCTGCGCCATACCGCCGCGAGCTCTGCCTAAACAGGCGGCACTGAGCAGCACCACAAAGCTCTGCATGGTTACCGGTACCGGCGTAAAGGGTAAGGGAATGCGAACCCAGGCAGCTAGCGTGGTGGCAACCACAGTGGCGAGGACAGCTGTGGCAGTGAGCCAGGTAGAGAGCGGCATTTCAATGCTATGACCATCGTTGCCAACTGGAGTCAGGTTCTCTAAGGTTCTTGCCATCCTGACAAAACTAGCCGGCCCCCTACACGCTGTCAACAGTGACGAGGAGCTGGTAAATCACGCCTTTGGTGATAAGATAAACGGATGGTATCCTCGCCTGATTGGTGTTAAGGAGAAAGCCCTATGGCTGCTTTAGTTGCCACAGTTCTGAAACTGTTGTTTCGAGTCAAGCCGGGTGTTGAGCTCTTTCGAGAAAAGCGGCTTCCTACGGAGCAGGCTTTTAAGAACAAGCTTGGCTACACCCTGCAGTCACGGGTAACCGTGCTCAAAGGGGTTGAACTCGACCAGACTGCCGATCTCATCAACCTGCTCGATGGCGAGATCAACAGCGAGATCGAGGCGCTAGGTTATTCCGATTTTATCTTACGCTGGCAGAACTACTTCAGTGATCTGCCGTACTGCGCGGTGCTGCACCCCTTTCGCAAGGATCTGCGTGCTGAGGAAGCTGCCCACGAAGAAGAGGGACGGGTCAAGCAGCTCGACGCTCTATTACATAGCAAGGTCCACCATGCGCAAGTGCAAAAGGCCAACGGTGGTTTTACCATCGATCGTACGCTTGGTATTGCTGATAATCAGAGTGGTCAGCTCACCTGCTCCATCTGGAAGGTGCGCGAATCGATTCAAAGAAACGGCAGCTACAAAATGGAGAAGCTAGAGAAGCTCTTTGAAGAAGAGGTTTCAGGTGACGACTGGAACAATCTGCCGCGTTGGTTTCCTCGGCGTTAGTCGGCTAATCTTCTGAGTTGGCAACTTCAAATAGCAGCCTTGCCAGCTCTTCAATGTTAGGATCAGCTGCGAGTTTCTCGTAGAGCGTTGGCCCATCGTTAGCCTTTCTAAAGAAATCGGCGGTAACCCCCTCAGCTTCAGCTGGCCAGGCCAACTGCATGGCTCTATGCGCCCAGCCTCTTCGCTTTTCGGCGACGCGATAATCCCCGCGTATACGGAGCATCCCGCGATAGCGGTTTTCTGCTGACCAAATGAACCATTGCACGGGGTAGACTGTTAGGGATGTCTTCATCTCTACACGCGGTAGGCCCGTGTAATTGCTATGTCGTACCATCACAGTGTGGAGAAAGAGCCTTTCCAAGTTTTTGGCGTCGGGATGTTGGCGTTGCACCTGCACCGCGTTAAACAGAGGTTTGGGGAGATTCGTGAGTTTCGTTAAATCCATGGCGACGAACCCATCTGCTGGTTCCTCCATCTTTTCAGCCGCGATCTTGAACGTCTGTTGGTAGAGCACAAGGGAGGTGGCAAAGTGCATCAGCTGACTGTGGATATGGGTAATAAGGAGTTTGTTGTCCATTGTCTCTTCTGTCTCTTCTTGGGTTTGAGCTGGAAGCAACTTTTCAAGGTTAATCTTGATGGTTGGCACGACCTGTAAAAGTCCCTGACTCTCATCAACCGACCTAGCCTTGAACGCAAATTTGACCGCGGGCGCATTACTTGGCGCACCGCTTTCTCTATCTCTTTCAGCAAACATAATCTCTGTTTTTATCGGCGCTTCAAACAGTCCCAGTCGGCTGCTACGGTCAATCCCTACTATCAGCTCTTCCACACAAATTTCTGGGGTTAGTCCGTCTGGCGGGTCAGTCAGATTATCTACTCCCGTTTGCAGAGCAGTGTCATGGGATGCTAGCGCCGCGCATTGATGTGTCGCTTCTAACACTGCAGCAAAACGCTCATCCAGGTCAAAGATCATTGGCAGTTCCGCAAACGGGATATACATGTCGGTCCAAAGCGGCTCATGCGGATTATGAAACAGCGGTACTTTATTCACTACCGTTGTGGCAAAGTCATCGAACCGGTCTCTATTATCGGTAGCTGCATATTCTCGTGCTAGCGCCGCTACTTCTTCGAGAATGGTTGTGGCTCTGTCTACAGCACTATCTGCAGAGTCATGTTCTGGTAGCAACCCGCTATTAAATTCGCCACGCATGCTTTCGACAAAAAAGTAGCCCATGTCAACAGCATTGGCTTGGATGCCGTCTCTAGAGTCCCAACTGTTTTGGTGCATAGGCAGCCCTAGTTCAACGAAACGACGGCCATGGAGAATAGAGACAAAGAACCTCTCTAAGCTCTGAACCATTCCATGGGCTGCTAGATCTGTAAACACCTGTAGATTGAAAAATGTAAGGTCGTTAACTTCTACGTCGCTCTCTGCCTCAATCCACTGCTTTACCCGGCTTCTTATAGCCTCTTGCAATGTAATGGTTTCTTTCTTATTGAGCATAAGGGCGTGTGTCCAGACGAGAACCTCCAGAGCACTGCTGCATGTCCGACCAACTTGGTCCATGTCAATGATCACAGTGTACAGAAGCGTAAGCTCATGCGCTCTATTCAAGCCTGGGGAGACCTTGATTGCAGTCGGTGTTCCTGACCGTTTAACCGCACCACTAGTCCAGATAATTGGCAGTAGAGGTTGTGGGCCCTCTCGTATTGCTATGGAAGCTGTATGGATGGCTCTGATGAGTTTTTGGCCTCTACTGTGTCGTTGCTGTGCATTGGTTGCGGCAAGCAGAGCCTGTGCCAGTTCTAACAACTTTGCTTGATTATTCTCAAGGAGAAAACTGTCAGGGTAAGCTGGCTGCCGCTTAGCTCTGTTTTTTTCCACCTCTTCAGCTTCGCCAAGTCCGCGCATCTTAAAGTAAGGGCCTTGAAAAAAGTAGTAACTAGGTAGTGCTTTCTCGACGATTTCGCGCACTCTATTTTCTAAGACCGGATCCGACTCTCTGGTTCCTTGCGCGGCTGCGTTTTGGATTAGGATCAGCGTTAGGCAGAGCGATCTAATGAGAGGGGTGCAGTAGGTTCGCATCTTTGCTGAATCTCCATGCCCCTTTGGGCATAGCAGCTCCTTTAGCGCAGGTGAAGCGCTGTGTCAAATAAAACTGAGTAAAAAGCTACTCGGTTCCTTTAGCAGGTCAGAGGGAGGCCTGTTTGGCCACGTGCACGCCCTTTTCTGCCCGGATGGTCTCAAGAGTCTTCTCGGGTAGGGCTTCGTCCATGCGGATAACCGTGAGTGCTTCGCTACCGCGATGTTTACGGACGTTTTGCATCTGCGCAATGTTGACTTTGTGGTTGCCAAGGATCGTACAGATGCAGCCAATGATGCCCGGCTGGTCGGCATTCTCAATGAAGAGCAGATGGTGTTTTGCCTCCATCTCCAGATTGTAGTCGTTGAACTGGGTCAACTTTAGCAAGCCATTGGCGTGCGCTGTGCCCCGTACTTCGGTGAGGCCTTGGGAGGTTTTCAGTTTGATGCCGAGTGGGTCGTCACCATGGGATGCCGACGTAAAAAACTCTTCACCAACCTGGATACTACGCTCCTGCGCCAGTTTGAGTGCGTTGACAAAGGTCGGTGGTTGGGTCGATATCTTGGTGAGAGTACCTTTGACTGCGGCTCGGGTTAAGAGCTGCGGTTTGCGTGCAGCTGCACAAAAGACAATCTGCTCCAGCGCGCCCTCGCACAGTTGTGCTGCTAAGCTGCCGAGCCTCTCTGCAAGTAGCAGCTGTGGTTGCAGCTCTTGCAAGCTCTTGCTGTCGATGGCCGGAAGGTTGACCGCACTGGTGGTAAAGCCTTTGGCAAAGAAGTGAGATAGGGCGCCAGCAATCTCAATACCAACGGCCTCTTGAGCCTCACTCGTGGAGGCTCCCAGATGCGGTGTGGTGATGCAATTATCTAGATCACGGAAGGTCGACTTTTCGTAAGGCTCCTCAGTAAAGACGTCGAGCGCCGCACCAGCGATCTGACCCTTTTTTAATGCGGCAGCGAGTTCGGCTTCGTTGATGATACCGCCACGGGCACAGTTGATGATACAGGTTGTTGGTTGCATCATGGCAAACTCATTTTTGCCAATGAGGTTTTCCGTTTCAGCGTTTAGAGGGGTGTGAACGGTTATGTAGTCGGCGCTTTTGTAGATCTCTTCAAGTGAAAGCGGTTGGATGTTGAGGGCTTTGAACTGCTCTTCACTCAGAAAGGGGTCGTGCGCAACGACCTTCATCTTAAATGCCAAAGCTTTTTTTGCCACCTCTTGGCCAATCCTGCCAAGGCCGATGATAGCCAATGTCTTGTGGGCGACCTCATTGCCCTTAAAACGCTGTTTCTCCCACTTGCCTGCGTCCATGGACTTGGCTGCCTGGGGTATGTGGCGTGCCAGTGACAGCAGCAGTGTAAAGGCGAGCTCAGCAGTAGATGTGGTATTGCCTAAAGGCGCGTTGATCACAAAGATGCCTTGTGCAGTTGCCGCCTCGATGTCTATGTTGTCTGTGCCAATGCCAGCACGAGCAATGATCTTGAGGTTTTTCGCCGCACTAATGACATCGGCAGCGACTTGGGTAGAGCTGCGGACAATGAGTCCACTGTAGGGCGCTATTTTTTTTATGAGCTCTTGGTGGGGTAGGGACTTCAGAGAGGTCAGCTCGAGTTGTGAGTTTTGCTCCAGCTCCTTGAGTCCAGCACCACTAAAGCCATCCATGCAGAGGATCTTGTGCTTCATGTCTGGCGTTCAAACTCCCGTATGAATTCAATCAGGGTCTGTACGCCTGCAAGCGGCATGGCGTTGTATAGAGAGGCGCGAATGCCGCCAACGGCGCGATGTCCCTTGAGCCCTTGCAACCCTGCTGCACTGGCTTGGTTGAGAAAGGAATCGGTGAGTTCTGTTGTCGGTAGCCTCCAGGTGACGTTCATCATGGAGCGACTCTCTCGGCTTGCATGGGTCAAGTAGAGTTCTGAGGCGTCAAGGGTATCGTAGAGTAGCTTCGCCTTGGCCTCATTGCGCTCTTTGATGGACTTCAGGCCACCCTCAACCTCGATCCAACGTAGCACCAAACACATGGCATAGATGGCAAAGACCGCTGGTGTGTTGTAGATAGACGCCTTGGCCACATGGGTGGCGTAACGAAAAAAACTCGGCATCGTGCGATAGTTTCTCTCGACAAGATCATCGCGTACAATGACCGCCGTAATGCCAGCGGGTCCGAGATTTTTTTGGGCACAGGCATAGATCAAGCCAAAGTCTGTTATCGGCACAGGACGCGAACAGATATCGGAAGACATGTCAGCAACCAAAGGCACATCGGCGGTTTTTGGAAAGCCCTTGTATTGCGTACCGTAAATGGTGTTGTTGCTGGTGATGTGCAAGTAGCTCGCAGTTGGGTCTGCAGCTAGCTTTTCTATAGCTGGTATCGTTTGATAGCCGTTTTCTGTGGCCGAGTCGATCCTGTTGACCTTGCCAACAGAGTCAGCCTCAGCAGCAGCCTTTTCCGACCAGTGACCGGTGAGAACATAGTCGGCGCTCTTATCCATAAGATTGAGCGGCACCATGGCAAACTGCTGTGAGGCACCTCCAGGAAGCAACAGCACCTTGTAGTTCTTGGGAATGGCCAGCAGCTGTCGTAGCCGCGTCTGCGTCTCTTCGTTGATCGCCACAAACTCCTTGGAGCGATGGCTAATCTCCAACAGGGAGGGTTTGCCAGTGGGTTGCAACTCTTCGTGTAGCTGCTGCAGCACGGCTGTGGGCATCGTGGCTGGTCCGGCATTAAAGTTGTAAATCGTCTTCATTGACATAGCGTTGCAGCTCACTATAAAGGAGCTGGCTATGAGGTCAAAACTTTCCCCCTTTGCTGCGCTGCTGCCCAAGGCGGAACACGCGGCTGCGCTGATCTCTCCTCCCTATGATGTTATCGATGTGCCGCAGGCGCGCCAGTTGGCAGCGGACAACCCATACTCGCTGTTGCATATCACGCGCGCGGAAATCGATTTGCCTGAGAGTGTCGATCCCTATGATGCCTCTGTCTACGAGCGAGCGATGCAGAACTTGCAACGCTTTCAGCAGCAGGGCTGGTTGCAATGTCAGAAGCCGGGGTTCTACCTCTACCGCCTTGTTGAGAAGCGCCGTCAGGGAGAGCATGTGCAAACCGGTGTAGTTGGTGTGGCCTCTGTAGATGACTATGAACAGGGTCGCATCAAACAGCATGAGCAGACCCGTTTGGAAAAGGAGACCGATCGAGTCAAGCTTGCCGATGCCTTGGGCGCGCACGCCGAGCCGGTGTTGCTGGTGCACTGTGAGCACAAAGCCATTACTGAGATAACCGCACGTGAACTACAACAGCCCCCGCTCTTTGATCTGCAGGATCATGCTGGCGTCCGTCATCTGTTGTGGCCGGTACAGCAGACCGAGCGTTTGCAACAGGCCTTTGCCAACTTAGACGCCCTCTACATTGCCGATGGGCATCATCGTAGTGCCGCTGCCAGGCGTTTGCGTGAAATCCGCCGAGAGCGCAATCCAAACCACCAAGGTGATGAGGCTTACAATTACTTTCCTGCGGTGGTCTTTCCGGAGAATGAGGTTACGGTTTTTGAGTACAACTGGTCGGGTGACCCAGCCGCACGACCGCTCTCGAAATACCAGATGCATGATATCATCAAGGTTGCCGACGGACAGGGTATCCTACCACCGAAGTCTACCTGGTTCTCTCCCAAACTCACCAGCGGCCTCTTCATCTATACGTTTTAGCGTAGTTTTCTCCATAAATGTGTTTCAAAATCTTTAGGTTTGTAGAGGCAGCTGGGTTGTTTTGCTACGCTCGTGCGCTCCACCAGCTCGATTTGTTAACGGTCGCTCCGTCGGGGGCCCCTCCGCTTAACCTCCCTACGGTCGGTATCGCGGCCTCCCCTTGACGGAGCTCCCAAACAAATCGGCTGGCTCCGCATCTCGCTTGCAAAACAACCCAGCTGCCTCTCTAATCCAAAGACTTTTCAAAGCTGTTGATGAGAACAGCACACCACATTTCTACAATTCATTGACCGTCACCTCTGTAGGCGTATTCAACCAAGCCTTCGACGAATGGCTCGGCTCGATAGAAGAGAATCGCTACGCTAGCTAGCGATTGCATTGAGCGAGCTTTCCCTCCTCACCTTACGGTTCATCAGGCGCTCGCTGCTCGCCTGCGCTTTATTTTCTCTCAGGTTGCCGTGCCATCGCTATAGCAGAGCGTGCGCAACAGTTTTTAAAAATCATTTCATTGAACTTCACCTCCGCAGGCGTGCCCAACCAACCTGAGGCGAAATCAAGCGCAGGAGGCCGGAGGCCGACGAGCCATTTGCCGAAGGCTTGGTTGGGCACGTCCTATAGAAGTGACGTTAAACGTGGAAAGAATTTACAAAATAATTTTGGGCAGCGTACTAAATTGCTTGCGTGAAACTAAAGGAAACAACAATGTCTTCGCCGCCATAACCGAGTTGGAAGCGTAGAAGAAAGTCGTTCTTAGTGCGAAAACGCAAGCCACCACCATAAGAGTACTGCAAATCATCTAAATCAAACTCATCAATGTCAGCAAAGACCTTACCGGTATCAACAAAAAGCGTGGCATCGATGTAGTCCCAGATGATGTAGCGATACTCGGCGTTGAAGAGAACGCTGTTTTGATCGCGAAAGCGTCCCCGTTTGAATCCTCGCAGCACATGGTTAAAATCGAGATGAGCCAAACGGTAGAAGGGAATAGCATCTGCTCCATCTGCGTGTTGAAACACCCAAGCATTCCTTAATGCCAATACCCGCCGCGGTTTAAACAGACGAAAAAACTGACGTAACTCCACTTCATACTGGTTGAAATCAAACCCTCCTTGGTCAAGGCCTTGAAAGCGACGGTAGGTAAAACGACGCAGGCCACCCTTCTCTGGGGCACCACGTTGGTCTCTGGTGTCGTGGGCTAGAGTAGCGCCAACATCGAGGTGGGCAAGCTCTTCCTCAAAGCCAGCGAGATCACTTGCGGCAAAGAGATCCTCGACGCTCGGGTCATCACCGCCGGTTTTTGGTTCTGTCTTAGCAGCCAAAAAGTTAAGGTGTGGTGAGATGCTAAGATGGGGTAGGAAGCGATAGGTCACATCACCGCCCGCTCTAATGGTGTAAATGCTGAACTCGGCAAGGTTACTCTGCAGGCTATCATTGCCGATTCCATAAAAGTCATCGTCCGAATTTTTGAGCCAATTGGCCTTGATTGTAAAAGCAACGTCATTTTCTTTCTGTACTCGCGGACTTGCCAAGAGAAGGTTGGCCATAGAGTCACTCCAACCAAAGACAAAGCCATTGGCGTTGAGAAGATAGCGACGGTGGAATAGATCTTTATGGATTAGACCAATGCCATAGCCAAGGCCATTGCCTGAGGCGCCACGAACACTGGGATAAACAAAAAAGGTCCTCGCATCGTTGGCAAGTAGATCAACGACCTTGGGCACGACATCGTTGGTTTCGATATAGGTTGCGGTCACACCTATAGGCGCGGCTACTAGGTAAACTAGATAGGCGGGAAGATCGAGCGGCCACAACAGCCTCTTTCTCAGGAGGTAGTCCGGCGATGGCCGTATTTGCACCTCGGGCTCTTTGTTGGCTACCTCTTCTGCCGGCGCTGTGGCGAGGACTGGCGACATCCACAGCAGGCTCAACAGGAGAAGCGCTCTTTTGCTGGCACACGCCACTATCTCTGTACCGTCCTCTGTGCTCCAGGTTTGGCGAGCCGTTTGATGCCCAACAGCGTTGGTTTCTCGCCACCTTGGAGAATAATCTCCACAGCCGGGCTCAACTTGCCTGTTGCGCGACGTAGGGTTCTCAACGTCAGCACGAGTTTTTGTTGCTCATGGGCCTTCTCCATTAGGCTTGCATGGAGCGGTATGCGTTTTGTGTTAGCAGTCTTCGGAGACTTAGGATAACGGTGCCGTTTCAAGGTGCGTAGGACGTATTGGTACTGGGTATCCTCAGCACGGTAGTAGCCCGCATCGATGGCCAAGTCGTTAAAATTGAGATAGTAACCGTTTTCATCCTGCGACAACCTGAAGTCATCCAGTGGATTGAGCCGATCAAACCAATACCGTGCTATCTTATCTCGTCGCTGTAGCAGTATGTTGACGACATAGTCACGGTTTTCACTGTGGCTAAACTGCGCTTGCTCAACGATGGTGTCAAAGGCTGCAGCCGGTATCTTCATCAAAATCTTGGTTGCCCAAAAGGCATCGCGATCGGTCATGTTTTGGAAACCTGGGTTTGGATAGCTCGGTCGCCAGGAGAGCGGCTGAAACTTCTCTGCCTCAAGCCGCCCAATAGCGTTGCTGTGTATAGGGATGGTCTCTTGCCAAAAGGGCTCATAAAAACCGAGAGCGATGGTGGCGGCAAGTACCTCTGGATAGTTAAATAGGTAGCTGTAGAGGTGTTGTTGGCGTCGGGGGCCACGGGCACCTTCGCTGCCCATGACCGTGCCAAAGTCAATAAGGTGGTGTTTGACATAACCGCTGCCATCGGGTCTGGTTTCAATGAACATATCTAGGGTATTGGCCTCGCGCGAATCACGGTGATCTAAGAAGGCGGAGAAGACGCGGTAGCCACGCAGCTCGCGGCGGTGTTCATGCGGAATGCGATCGTTGCTATCACCGCGGCGCAAACCACGCAGAGGAAACGGACCAAGCGGTTTGCCAGCGAGAAACTTACTCGCCATAGCACGGACTGTGCCATCTTCATTGCGTTCGACGTTTTTCATGATCTGTTGCAGATAGTCGACGGTAAAGGGAACCTTTCTGCCGACACGGTCTTTTGTCTTTGCTTTAGGTGAGACCGTGAGAATTTTCGGGTCAAAGTAGGTGATGTAGTTTTCAGGAACGTGGTAGCCAAAGGCGTGGAAGAAGAGCGTGCCGATAATTTCCACACCACTTGCGAGTTCGGAAAAGCCTGGAGTGTCAAACTTGATTAGGTAGAGGTCACCACGCGAGTCCTTGATAAAAAATCCAGGCGTGATGCCGCTCGTTTTGGCTTTGAGGATCGTCCACGTACCAGCGACATCGGGTCCTTGTCCCTCTCTTGGACCTCGAGCGTATTCTGCATCCGTAAGTGGACGACGGCCGACACGGTTTTCAAACCAACTGGAATCTGCCACCTCATCAAAGTTGTTGACGTTGAGTGCCTCTTGTTTGCTGCCTAAACCAACGAGCGCACCGGTCGCCATGGCTTTCTCAGGCAGGTTGCCGAGCCTTTCGGCCTGGTAGACAACCTGACGGTTGATGGCATCCCAGGTTGTCGTCTCTTCCGTCTCTTTAGGGGGTTGGATGGGTTCGCGGTCCTGATCGACGAGCCAGCGTTGCGGTGGATAGCGTAGCTCATATCTGGGGGCGCAGGCCGTCAGCAGTAGAAGCGTGATGAGGGCAATGGGTTGTTTGTAGCGGGCGCGCATGGGCTTTGATGCAAATCTTTTGCAGAGTGCCGCTAAATGTCTAAATTTTCAAGTTATTTTGCTGTTGAACGTGGTCCAGCTCTCTCATCAATATCGCAATTTCAGTTTCCGTTTTCGTTTTACTATAAAGTTGTTATATTAATATATAATAATAACATATAGTTATATTATATATAGTAGACATCCAAAGATACGGTCTGTATAGTAATAATAGGGACGGAGGTCGGTGACAGCCACCTTATCTTCCCGCCCTGCGTTTGTTCAAAACGCCCCAAGCAAGAGAGACAGAGCTCTTCCATGCGCACACACAGTCACAGCATTCTTCTGCTATGCCTCGGCCTCATCATGCTAGCGCGCCCAGCTGCCGCTGATGAACATCTGTCCCATGGTTCCAGTCCGTTACTCACTCTCTTCAAGGATCTTCAAGCCGGTTTTGTCAGCGGTGTCTATGACACGCACACCTCACAGCTCAATCGCACAGGACTGTCACTACTTCTAACGTCAGCGGCCAATGCCTACATGACGCATGAATACAGCGACCAAAATGTCAGCGGCTCTTTTCGTCTGCCGTTAAGCGAGAGCGGCTCGCAACTGATCTCGGATGTCGGTAATTGGTTGCCCCTGGCAACCGTAGGTAGTTTTTTCACGCTGAGTCGTTTTTTCTCGCCGCAGAGTCTGGCTGGTGAAAAAGCACGAGACACGGCCACCGAACTCGTCGAGGCGTTTGGGTTGACGACCATAACCACCTATGCACTGAAACGCACGGTCACGCGCATGCGTCCCAACGAAGCCAACCATCTCTCCTTTCCCTCAGGTCACACCTCGTCGGTCTTTGCCGTTGCCGGTGTGCTTGCCTACCACTACCCCTGGTACGTTGGTATTCCAAGCATAGCAGCCGCCAGTTTGGTTGGCCTCTCACGAGTGGATCTCAAGGCGCACTTTCCCTCAGACGTCATTGCTGGTGCTGGTCTTGGGCTCTTCTTTGCTACCGCGATCCACTGGCACCATGGTCACAATCATGCCGACTCTCATGGCCCGAAGGAGACGATGATTGTACCGTTGGTGGCAGATGGCACCTACGGTCTTTCTTGGCTCAAGACTTTTTAGAAAATCCTTGTTGTATACCTTTTGTTTACTCGCCCATCTTTATAAGATAAATAGTTAAGGTATGGATTCAGAGCGTTCGCGTACGCCTCTGCAACACCTTCTTAGCCTGTTTACCGAAGTCAAGGCAGGTGAAGCCACACCAACGCTGTTGATGAGCATCGGCGTTTTCCTGCTGCTCACCTCTTATTACATTATGAAACCCGTCCGCGAGGCTTTGATTCTTGCCGGCAGTGGTGCGGAAGTCAAAAGTTACGCCGCCGCCGTGCAATTTGTCATTCTTCTGGGAGGTGTGTCGGTTTATGCCAAAGTGGCCAGTCGCTATTCACGGCGTAAGCTGATCAACGTTGTCACCAGCTTCTTTATCCTCTGTCTTGGTCTGTTCTATCTGTTGGCACAGCTACACACCCCTTATTTAGGTGTTATCTTTTTTGTTTGGATTGGCATCTTCAACGTCGTGGTGATAGCGCAGTTCTGGGCCTTTGTGAATGACGTCCACAGCGTTGAGGAGGGCGAGCGTCTGTTTCCACTGATTGCGCTAGGCGCAAACTTAGGAGCAATCTTTGGCAGTGTGATCACCAGCTGGTTGATTATTCCGCTGGGCGTCAACCAGCTGCTCTTTGTTGCCGCTGCTTTTCTAGCTCTCTCCCTCTGGGTGGTGAAGTTTGTCGATACACGCAAACATCAACCTGGTAGGGCAGCGAGCTCCACTGCAGCTGAGGTTCCCATCGGTGGTGGCGGTGTCTTTCGCCTGTTGCAGTCCAATCGCTACCTTTTACTCATAGCCTTGCTGATTTTGTTTCTCAACTGGGTCAATACCAATGGCGAGTACATCTTAGGACGGCTGATCACCCAGACCGCTAAAGATGCGGTTGCTGCTGGTACCGCAGGGGGTATCGATGTTGGCCAGTATATTGGTAAGTTCTATGCGGACTTCTTTTCCGTGGTCAATGTGCTGACTCTGCTCATCCAACTCTTTTTGGTCTCGCGTATCATCAAATACATTGGCATTCGTTACGCCGTACTGTTTTTGCCGCTGATCGCTCTCGGTAGTTACAGCCTGCTGATCTTCTTTCCGGTGCTTGGCTTTATCCGTTGGGTGAAGACTGCTGAGAACTCTACAGATTACTCTCTGCAGAATACCGTACGACACGCGCTCTTTTTACCAACCACCCAAGAAGAGAAGTACAAGGCCAAGCAGGTAACCGACAGCCTCTTTTGGCGTATTGGCGATGTCTTCTCTGCCGGTGTCGTAGCTTTAGGCACAGCTATCTTTACGTTTCAGACTATGCACTTTGCTATGGTCAATGCGCTGCTGGTGTTGATCTGGTTGGTGATCGCTGTTGCTATAGGTAGACAGTATCAGCGTAAGAGTGCTGAGTTCGGGACTTAGTTGTTATTGGCGCCCCAGGCGGAGAGGTCGTTGTTGGCAAGCAGCGCATCCGCCATGTTGACGTTCATGACTTCAATCTGCTCGACTGGATCGATTGGTGGTTTTCTTCGAACTAGGGCTGCGTTAAGACCTTCGAGGATTCCGTTAACGAGTGCTAGATTTGCGACTTGTGTTGGGGAGTGTTCATTGCTGGGATTATCTTGCCAATTCGTTTTATTCTTTAGTGTTTTTGCCAACCACTCTGGCAGGTAGTATTTGTCTTCTTTAACCTGAGGGTAGTTTTTACCAATTTGTAGTCGTAGACTCCAAAAATGGACACCGCCAATGCCAATGACTCTTTTATTGGTAAAGTCTATACCGGAATCTGCTATGTCCTCGCCAATTTCTACTGCCTGCTCGGCGGCCCATTTTATGTCAGCAGCACTCATCGGGTTAGGTGTTCCACGATCGTCGCTCCTAGTTCCTGTATCAATCTGATGGCCAATAATTTGCTGCTTGAAGACTTGCGACCCAGAGTCTCTCAGAAAAAAACCAAGCTCTTGTCCTTTATCGCTACCAACTATCTGAATGCCGAAGTTGCCAATATCCCAAACAACATAGTTCGTTGGGTCAAAGCCTTTTCCTAATCTTTCTAATTGTCGCTTTTTTCTAGCAACAGCTAGGGTAAAACCAAAGAGCGCCTCTGTTTCCTGATCGATGATCTCAGCGGTGATTCCCAAACCACTCTTTATAGTTGCTTTTGCTGCCGTAAAGGTCTCTGTATCTTTGCTATTGAATCCCAGCTCCTTTAGATCTGCTGCTGTGATGGCTTCCTCTTCTGGTCGGTTGATCAGCTCGAGTATTTTTTCCGACTGGGCGTTGTCTCCCTCATCTCTGAGCTTGCGAAACGCTGCTGTAGCCACGGCTGTCAACGACACGGCGCCTAATGTTTTAGCCATCGCTTTCAGGGTCTGTAGCGCTTGCCATCCTTTTATCAAGATCTTGGGAGAAAAGGACTTTGGGTTATTCGTGGACAGCGCCAGGGCCTCAGCGTAATTTACGGCAATCTCATCTTTAGCACCCTCGGGGAGTTGAACCTCTGTGACAACAGGCAGTAGGGTGATGGAGAAACTCCCTACCTCAATGGTTTCAGTCTCTGTATCGCACCCCTTGATGGCGAGGCGCACATCCTTGACCTTCAACTTGGTCATACCCGAACCCATGTCTATAGCAGCGCGTCGTTCCACGCATGGATCGGCGCCCATAGCCAGGCCTGGGACGGTCCACACCAGTACGATTGCCACGAGTTGCAGGCAGAGCCTTTGTAAATCGGTTCTTGGTCCTTTTTTGTTTATAACGCAATGCATAATCAATTCGTGCCTTTTTGTCAACGGCGCATCCTTATATTATATCGCAGTCCTTTCCATGCTGTTGGAAATATGAATAAACTAAACCATGGCGAGGTTTATCGAGCACATATCCAAGGTCCATGCGCCAACGGCCACCACCACAGCGGGTTCCACACTCGATGCCGGCTTTGAGCGGAGCTCCCACAGCCTGCTCCTAAGCCGACTGCGTTTGGTTGCCATCCTTGGCTTTTTCATCTGCATTGTCATGTACCTGACCAAGATCGTCTTTCTGCCGCTGCCAGAGACGACCGAAAGCATCACCGGACTCTCTGACTGGGGACGTCAGCTATTCCATGGACACAAGATCTCCTTTGCCATCGTCAGCCTCATGTTGCTGTGGAGTGGTTGGAGCTGGCGGCAGCTGGTGGGCATCGACTACATCATGATGACCTTCAACATAGTCGTGGCCATTGTTGCCATGGCACTCTTCCACCCAGCTCAAACACCCGACTTTGGTCTTGCACTGTTGTTGTTCATCCACGCGGCCTTTGTTCCTTGTCGGGTTGCGATCCAGGTTGGTTTGGCGTTGACAGCAGTCATTGCCTATCCTCTATGCCAATTTGCCAACTATCATCTCTTTGTAGAGATCCAGCAGTTTTGGATCGCCATGGGCGGCAGAGAGCTGTTTCAATCCCACATCTTGAGCGGCACCGTAGACATTGTTGTCATCGGTATTCTCTCCACCCTCGTTACCCGCGTGCTTTATCGCATCCGTTCAGATCTGCGCCGGGCAGAGCGTTTTGGCAATTACATTATCCAAAGAGAACTCGGCTCTGGTGGCATGGGCAAGGTCTACTATGCCTCCCACGCTCTGCTCTGTCGGCCTACGGCCATTAAGGTGCTAAGCGTCGAAGCCGAGGCGGATCGTGAGCTCGCCATCAGCCGCTTTGAGCGCGAGGTAACACTCTCTTCCAAATTGACCCATCCGAACACCATCACCATCTTTGATTATGGCCGCACACGCAATGCCAACTTTTACTATGCCATGGAATACTTGGAAGGCATGGATCTGCAACGCCTGGTGAGTAAGTTTGGTCAAATACCTTCGAGTCGCGTGGTGTTTATTTTAAAACAGGTTTGCGGCTCGCTTGCCGAAGCACACAGTAGGAAGATCATTCATCGTGATATCAAGCCCTCAAATATTTTTCTGACTGTGCGTGGCGACATCTACGATTTTGTCAAGGTGCTCGACTTTGGTCTTGCTAAGGAGATCAAGCAAACCGAGACAGCCACGCTGCAAGCAAAGCAAGGCGGCTTTCTTGGCACCCCTAACTTTGTTGCCCCTGAGCTCATCCACAGCAAACAGAGGGCTGACCGGCGCGCTGACCTTTACAACCTCGGTGCGGTGGCGCACTGGATGTTGACTGCGCAGCCACTCTTTCCCGCGACCTCAAGCGTAGAGGCCTTGGTCGGTCATCTTAAAACCGTACCGAACCGACCCACAGAGCTATCGGAACTGCCGGTGCCGCAGCTGCTCGATGACATTGTCATGCGTTGTCTGGAAAAAGATCCCAGCAAACGCTTTCAATCAGCCGAGGAACTCTCTGCAGCACTTGCTGCTATTCACTTTGAAAGGCCATGGGATGCAGTCTGTGCAAAAGAGTGGTGGGAACTCCATGGTCCGGCCGAGGAAGATATGAGTTCACAATCAGAGGAAAAGTTGTCCGTTGCTGCCATAGCTTGAGTTCAGCGACTATTAAGATACCTCAGATCTATGCAGCCTTTACATCGAATAGCCGCTTGGCTCAACATCCGGCCTGATGAAATCAGGCCAGGCTTACTCTTGTTTGCCAGCGCCTTTTGCATTCTTGCCTTTGTTGTGCTGTCGCGTTCTTTGCGTGAGGCCTTCTACCTTGCCAGTTTTGATGTGAGAACCTTGCCGTATATGACGACAACAGTAGCCGCTTTAGCAATTCCTACGGTGATGCAGTTTATCTATTTGTTGTCGCGATACAGTGCTGGCGTTGTACTCAATAGGCTCCTTCCCATCGTTGCCGTTGGTATCACGTTGCTCGGGTTATTTGTCAGACACTCTGAAGTCGCCATTGTTCTCTTTTACCTTTGGACCGCACTAGGTGTGCTACTCATCACTTCTGGTTTTTGGCTGGTGACGGCAGATTACTTTGTCTTGCGCGAAGCCAAGAGGCTCTTTGGTTTTATTGGCGCAGGTGGTGCTCTTGGTGCCGTAGTTGCGGGGACATCGTTGCCGTGGCTAAGCGGACGTTTTTCTAGTGATCGCTTAGTGCTAGGATTGCTCTTGTTTTTGTTCTTGTCTTGGATCTGTCATCGATCTTTACCAACCAAGGATCGATCCCCAGCAGACTATAGTCGTAGTGGATCAAGCAGTAGCGCGAAGTTTCGTGAGAGTGTCGCGCTTATCTGGCAGAAGCCCTACCTGCGTGTCATTGCCGGCATTGTTATGGTAGCAACGGTTGCCAGCACGATCTTAGACTACCAGTTTAAAGAGTTCGTTCAAGCATCGCTATTAACAAGAGCCCAATTAACCAGTTTCTTTGGTCTCTTTTACGGCTGGATTGGAGTCATCGCCTTTGTTTTGCAATTGACGATTACTTCACGGTTTCTAGCCTTTGCTGGAGTTGCTGTGAGCCTGTCACTATTGCCACTGGTGCTGCTGCTCGGTTCTTCTTTACTATTAGTTCTTCCTGGACTACTCGTTGCCACCATGGTGCGCGGTGCTGATCGTAGTCTGCGCACTTCTATACACATTGCGGTTATTGAGTTTTGTTATGTGCCTTTATCGTCATCACTGCGGCGCAAGACCAAAACCTTTATTGACGCCATTGTCGACACTCTTTCTGAAGGACTAGGGGCGGTAATGATCTTGTTATGGGTGACCTTGGCTGGGTTGCCCTCGCGATGGCTCTCGTTTTTTGTCGGCGTGTTGTCCGTTGTCTTTCTTTACCTCAATCGACTTATGGGCAAGCAGTATTTTCTGAGTCTTGGTGAGCAGTTGAAACGTGGTAAGGAGGCCACAGCAGAGCTTGTTGCCAAAGCAAAGTTGGGTGATGGGCGTCTTGTTACCATGAGTTTGAACTTTACTCATTTGGACATTGCCGAACAGTTAAAAGCGCACGGTGTTGACATGGAGCGACTGCGGGCAGAACAGGAACCAACCACCATAGTCATTGAAAATCCTCCGGTTCAGGAGGTTATCGCCATACTACATGGTAACGATATGGCAGCTATTGTCAGGCTGCTAGAGAGCTATACTGACTGGGAGCCCGAGCATATACCCTGTTTGGTGCGGTTTTTGACAAGAGATGCGCTTTACCCACGTGTGCGTGCAATTTTGGAGAACCTCGGTGACATGGTGGTGACGCCACTGACAGAACAGCTCATCAACGAAGAGGCGGATTTTGTCATTCGTCGAAGGATCCCGGCAATTTTTGCCAAGATCGGTGGCGCAGAGGTCGATGATGCCCTCTTGGACGCTCTTCATGCCAGACGGTTTGAGATACGCTATCGCGCTGCCATTGCCCTGGTACGACGGCGCCGTGATAACCGTCCTCTATCTCAGCGCGATTGGCATCAGCTTGTTTACGAGGCCCTGCGTGCGGAAGTCAACCGTGGTCGTCCTGTGTGGGAGTTGCAAAGGCTTCTTGATGCCGATGAGAGCGATGATCTCTTGCACGACCGTGTTGGACTCCGCGGCGAGATCAGCTTAGAACACACCTTTCGTCTGTTAACTCTAGTGTTGGATCCAGATTTGGTGCGTGCTGCCTTTCATGGCATCATTCTTGATGAAAAAAAGTTAAAGAGCTTTTCCTTGGAGTATCTAGAGCACGTTCTCCCACATGACATTCGTACCAGGTTGTGGCCCTTTATTGGTGACATCAGCGACCACCGGCAGCGAAAATCTCGACGCCCAATCAATGAAGTGGTTGCCGACCTGATCAAAACCGGCGCCTCTCTATTTGGTAGTGAACAGGCAGAAGAGGCTTTGAGAAGGGTTTTGGAGAAAGAGCGCAAGTCCTCGGCAAAGTGAACTCGTTACCTTGAGGACTACGGCTGTGAGTATGCTAAGACTCTTGGATGGTCGCTGGCAAGTGAAGCCTCAGCATAAGGAACGAGTCCGTGCCATGATGCAAGGTTTATCTTCTGAAGCACTCATTTGGATAAGGTTCAATTCGCCAAAGGCGGTTCATCTTATTTAAGTATTTTCTCGGATAACAGACCAGGTGAGATTACGGTGACTATCTCTACGAACTTGTCTGTTACACGATATATCACGCGGTAATGGTGAAAAACAACTTGGCGGAAGGCGGTGTTTTCAGGAACGACGGAGCCCGAATGAGGAAAGTCGCTAAGCCGATCAACAGAAGCCACGAGCGAATCAATAAATTTGGTAGCTCTTGAAGGAGAGTCGTTAGCAATGTATTGGACAATTTCTTCAATGCGATCCAACGCCCACTTGGACCAAATTATTTCCACTTTTTCTTCAGTTTGTTTAGGCGGGAGAGGGCGTTAGCGTGAGTTAACGTCTTCCTTGCCTCTAAATCGGCAACCCCTGCTGCGATAGATTTGAGAACTTCCCGTTCCTCCAAAACTCTATTGTATTTCTCTTGTGAAATGAGCACCACAGGATCACTCTGTTTTTGAGTGACTACGTAAGTCTTGCCCTTGGCGACGTCCTTCAGGGTCTCGTAAAGCGACTGGCGAAAACTCGTAGCAGTTTTTATTTTTGGAATGGCCATAACTTAAGCGTACGTAATAGCGTACGTATTGTCAAGTCTTTTCTCTCTGAGTGATGTGGGGTGAGCACATAAAATGGAGGCGAAGGGGATCGAAGAATTCGTCCACATTTCCAATCAACCACCTCGTGCGCAGGCGAACTTGTTTCGCCGGAGCACGAAAGCGAGGCCCCGACAATGGCCATCAGGTTACAACAGCCAATGTGGGGCGAGCACATAAAATGGAGGCGAAGGGGATCGAACCCTCGACCTCGGCATTGCGAACGCCGCGCTCTCCCATCTGAGCTACGCCCCCGTAAGCTTTGGCGGGCGTCTTATACCACGAAAGCGTTACAGCGGAAAGCGAGGCTGGTTCGTGCGTACTATCGGCAAGGGTGCCGCACTTTTGGGGTACACAGGTCCCGTTGGTTTGTCCTGGGCGGTTGCTATAGAAATATAACTATTTGAAATTATTTTACTATTTTTAGAAGTCTTCTGGCACAGTGCATGCAATTTAGCCATGCATGAAACAGAGGCCACACACCATGCTTTGGCGCCGCAGCCTTACCTACAGCTTGATGTTGGTAACGGTGTTGCTGTGGGGCTATCTCATTGGTACCTACCTGCAGATGCAAGAGAGTCTCAAGCAAATGCCACTACCGGAGGCTACCTACAGTTTTGAGGATCTACAGGGTCGGCAGCGCGCTACAGCCACACAGTTTCATACGCTTCCTGAGCGTATCCAAGATATCGATGAACTTGCTCTCTTTGCCACTGATCATCTTCGCTACGCACGGCGTGATCAACAGTTCCAGCGACGCCTTGAAGAGGACTACAGCTTCCTACTGAAAAACTCTTTTTAACTTCGCCGCCTTTTTGTAAAGTAAACGAACACTCAGCTATGTATAGTGAGATTGCAGCATTTTTTAAAAGACATGCCGGTCTACTACTGCTGTTACTATTGCAGTTGTTGTTCTTTGTTCTCTGTGACTTCCTCTTTCCCCTGCGTTTGACGACACATTAGAGTCGTCACTGTAGGTCAGTCAGCAGATCGATTAGTTCAGTCAGTGTGGCAATCTGAGCATCTGCTGCTGAGAGGTCCTGACCACTGTGATTTCCCGCTGCCACGCCAATGACCTTCATACCAGCTGCTTTAGCCGCGGCTACCCCTGGTTGGGAGTCCTCGAGGACCAGACAGGCTTGCGGCAGGACGCCGAGGTTTTGCGCGCAGCGCAGAAAACCATCAGGGGCTGGCTTACTAACTCCGTAGTCGTCAATGCCGAACTTGGCAGAGAAAGCATTGCCTATACCCAGTTTGGTCAACACCCTGTCAATTTGCGCCCGAGTGCTGCCAGAGACCAGGCCAAGGGGATAGTGATTGCCCATGGTTTTCACGCTCTCTACGGCGCCTGGCAGAACGGGTAGATCTCTTTCAATCAATTCCTCATAACGCTTCTTGATAGTCTCTCGTAAAACGTCACTGTCAAAGGGTATACGGTTGCGTTCACGGATGATCGCCAGAATGGCTGGCCATGCCTTGCCGATAAAGCGCTCCTCGTCTTCTGCTGTAATTTGTAAGTCAAATTGCGCTAGTGTTGCGCGTGCTGCCTGAGCGGCAATCGGCTCGGTATCCACAAGGAGTCCGTCCATGTCGTAGATGATCACCTGAACTTCCGAAGCAGGAGTAAAGAACTCAAGCAGCCGCGACATTGTTTCTAGTAGAGTGCTTGACGCGATACATAGCCTCGTCAGCCAAACGAATGAGCTCATCTTTGGTGCCCGCGTCTGTAGGGAAAGAGGAGACACCAAAACTTCCAGTGAGTTTTACGTTGAGGTTGTCGGCGGTGAGAAAGGCGTGCTGACAGATCGCCATGCGGATTCTCTCGGCAACCTGAATAGCCATCTCTTTAGGGGTCTCAGGTAGGATGATGACAAACTCATCGCCACCGTATCTGGCTGCCACGTCGACCGTGCGTAGTTTGCTTTTGATTACCGCAGCTATTTCTGCGAGCAGTTTGCTGCCGCGCAAATGATTATAGTTATCATTGATTGATTTGAAATGATCCAAATCGATGAAGATGAGTGAAAAATTTTTGTGATAGCGGTGTGACCGTCTTAGTTCCGTTTGAATCAACTTATGGAGATAGCGAGAGTTGTAGAGACCGGTAAGATCATCAGTGATCGTCAATTCCTGAACACGTGTGAAGTTGCGAGCATTTTCTATGGCGATGGCAGCATAATCAGCAAAGGTAGCAAGAATCGCCAAATCCTCTTCGGTAAACAGGGTGTCTTCGGTTTGGTCATTGACTAGCTTCATCACACCAAGAAGTTTTTCTTTCGATATCAGTGGGACACAGAGACAAGAACGGTGTGGCTCTGAGGCGAGCACTTCAACGGCCGGCGAATAGACCTTTCTTACCGTTGGATCGGGAATCAAGATAGGTTTTTTCTCCTGAGCAACCCAGCCGACAAAACCAAGCCCCATAGTGACCTTGTTGTCTTTCACAAAGGGAAAGTGTTCGCCAACCAGTATCTCGGCGATCAACTCCTTTTCCATGTCATCGACCAGAAAGAGTGCCCATGAGGTTGGATGCAGCAATTCACTGACCTTCTGCATGACGATCTTCAGCACCTCCTTGATCTCAAGCGTTGAGGTAAGCGTCTTACCCAGCTCGTTAAAGATCTGCAGTTCATCCACCGTCTTTTTGAGTTCTTTGATGAGATTTTGTGCGTCCATCACAGCTTCCTGATATTATCTCTAGCTGTTTTCAAGTTAACATGATTTGTTTGTAATCTCAATAAGTTATGATGTTGAAATGCACCCAACCGCTGACCTTAGCTTCTCGCTCGCCAAGGCGGCTCTGGCTGTTGCGCTCCATTGGTATTGAACCGCAAGTAATCCCAAGGAGTTACGGGAAGGAGCGGTTGCAAGGTGGCGGATTGCGAGAATTGGCTGAGTCCAATGCCTATACGAAGTTTACTGCCGCTAGCAGGCGGGTTACAGGCTGGCTGCTGACCGCAGATACGTTGGTGGGCTGTCAGGGTCGGGTTTTAGGCAAACCAGTCAGTGCTGATGAGGCCAAAGAGATGTTGCGGTTCTTAAGTGGACACACCCACGAAGTCATTACTGCTTACTGCCTCGGTTATGGGGGTGAAGCCAATCCTCGTCTGCGTCGGCATGTCACTTCCTATGTCACCTTTCATCGCCTCACTGATGTGCAGATTGCCGACTATGTGGAGAGCGGTGAGCCCATGGACAAGGCAGGTGGCTACGGCTTGCAACAACAGGGCGGCAGGTTGGTGGCAAGCGTAGACGGCTCGCATTCTAATGTTATCGGTCTACCGTTGCTGTCGACCGCGTTCGATCTGGTTCGCTTAGGGATTGCCTGCTTTGCTGCGAAAAACTAAATGGCGTAGCTTTTCCGGAACGACAATGCCAAAGCTGATGATCAATTTAAATGCCTCTTCTGGGGAGATATCGAGGCGGCTAACATCCTTTTCTGGGACTAACATGTAATAACCTGAAGTAGGATTGGGCGTTGTCGGCAAAAACAGGCCGACAAGACGTTGTATCTCGCCATTCTTGTTTAGCTCAATGCTCTCTCCAGAAATAAAGGCGATAGTATAGATTCCCTTTCTTGGATATTCGTAGAGGACAACATCTTTAAAGTTACGGCTATTTTGGTGCAGCACGGTTTCCAATAGCTGTTTGGCGGCATTGTAAATGGTACGTACAAAGGGTATGCGCTTGACGATCCTCTCACCGAGATGGATGAGCTTGCGACCGAAGAAGTTATGGGCCACCACTCCAACCATGAGCAACAGGAGGATAGAGGCGACCACGCCCATTCCTGGGATGCGCACTCCGAGCAATCTCTCAGGGTGATAGTCAGCCGGCACGAAATAAAAGAAACGGCCGTTCTTAATTTCTAGTAGCGCATCCGCTGCACCGATCATGATTTGCAGCAGCCAGACGGTTAAAGCCACAGGGGCGAGCACAAGGACCCCAGCGACAAGGTATTTGCGCAGAGCGTTTTTGAGTGCTTTCATCAGGAGTGCATGATAGCCGAACTCAACCGCATTGGAAAGGCTTGCCACAATCGTTGTGAATGGCATAAGCTGTGCGTCAGCAATGGGCGGAGTCAAGCGACATACCTATACTGAAGCGGGCGTGCAGCTCCAGCGGGCTGAGAGGCTGACGGAAGATTTTAAACGGCTGTTACCGCAGACCTTTCGCAAAGGCTGCGTACCCTTGCCCGGTGGATTTGCCGGGCTGTTTGACCTCAAACGCGAGGGCCTTGAAGATGCGCTTTTAGTGATGTCGAGCGACGGTGTTGGTACGAAGATCAAGCTCGCTATCGAACATGAGAAATATGCGGGGTTAGGAGTAGATCTGGTGGCGATGAATGTCAATGATGTCATCACGGTGGGTGCCGAACCGCTCTGTTTTCTCGATTACGTCGCCTTTTCCAGCTTGCCAAATGAAGTTCTTGATAGTCTTGTTGCCGGTATGGTCGATGGTTGTCGTCAGAGTGGCTGTGCCTTGGTAGGTGGCGAGACCGCGCAAATGCCCGATATGTATGTAGCCGGTGAGTTTGACCTAGCTGGCTTTTGTCTTGGTGCTGTACCACGACAACGCCTGGTCGATGGGAGTGCCATTCGAGCAGGCGACGCTGTGGTAGCCCTACCGTCTCATGGTATTCACAGCAACGGCTATACTCTAGTTCGCGCTATTGTTAAGACGTGTAGCAGTGCAGAGGTCGCAACCTACAGCGAGGCACTGTTGCGGCCAACGCGAATCTATGCCCCGGTCGTTACCAAGGTTTGTCGGCAGCTTGCGATTAGAGGCATGGCTCACATTACCGGTGGTGGCATTGCTGGTAATATTTCCAGAATCATTCCTGATACTCTTGAGGCGCAGATCCGTTTTGGCAGTTGGCAGGTTCCTGAGTTGTTTGCCTGGCTGCAGAAACAGGGCAACGTTGATTTGCAGGAGATGTTGCGTGTCTTCAATATGGGCGTTGGCTTTGTCTTTGTCTGTGATCCAGCGGATGAGCAGCGCCTTTTAGAGCTATTAGACGGTGAAGGAGTTGTTATCGGTTCGGTCGTTGATGCCACAAAAGGTAGCAAAGAGCCGCGCGCGCGCATACTCCTCTAGAGTCGTGTACCGCCCATAGTTTTGCCAGAGTTAAAGATAATGGTTTTATTTTTGCGACACTCACACCTACATTAGCGATGGAACGACAACCTGAGAGAAAATAAAGCGCAGGCGAATGGAATGAGCCGAGCCATTTCTCGAAGGTTGTCGTTCCATCGCTAATGTCAGAGCGTGTGCAACAAAACTTAAAAGTCATTTCATTTAAACTCACCTCTGCGGGCGTGTCCAACCAAGCCTTCGGCGGATGGCTCGTCGGCCTCCGGCCTCCTGCGCTTTATTCCGCCTCAGACTGGTTGGACACGCCATATAGAGGTGACGTTAAAGACAGAAGGAATTTACAAAGTTGCTGCAGGATATTGTAGTGATTGTATCACTTCTTCTGGATTCGGGTAGGCTCTCCTTCTGAGGGCATATCTAGTTTTTGTCTTAGCTCATCTTCATTGGTAACCGCGTCAAGGTTGAGGGTTCGTCGCATGGCACACTCAATAAGCAGACGAATGAGCTGCGATTTTGTTGCTTTATAAGCGCTTTTGGTTTCGAGTTTTTTGACGACGTCGTCAAGAAAACGGACGTGTTCATTGCCCAAGTAAACAGTCTCAGTACGGACGATATCAGTCTTTGTTTGTTCATCAGCCATACCAATCTCCTTATACTTTCCACTCTACGTGCCTAGAAGGTAGTGTGCAACATTGATCTTATAGGCCTCTGGATTGACAGACCGTACGATAACCAGATTGTCTGCTTGAGTAGTGGCAAGATCAAGCTGTTGCGGCTCTTTCAATCGCTGTGCACGGTCCATGATAATGGTCACTTTAGGCCGTTCGCTCTTTTCCGGATCGGGGTGAACTTCGTTGACGATTGCCAGATCGCCACTACTCAGCTCAACAACACTAGCCACAGGGTAAATGCCCATTGTGTTAATGAAGGCCTTAACCAGCAGTGGATCAAACTTTTTATTAGAGCCTTTGAGGATGATCTGCAGTGCTTCGCTTGGTAGGATACCTTGCTGATAAACCCGGCTACTGGTCATGGCATCGTAGGCGTCACAGATGGCGACAACTTTACTGTAGAAGTTCAGTGGCTTACGAATGGTCATGGGTGGGTAGCCAGAGAGGTCATAACCACGATGGTGTTCAAAAGCAGGTACGACCTTTTTAATGTCCATGTCGGTCGGTCCTTTCAGAGGTAAAAGATGTTGGATCGCTAAGACCGGGTGCTGTTTCATAATGTGCCACTCTTCATCGGAAAATCCGCCTTCCTTATTGAGAACGGTCTTGGGAATATAGAGTTTGCCAATGTCGTGATACAGAGCGCCAATGCCAAGATCGGCCAACTGTCTTTTCGTTAATCCTAAGTTTTGCCCAAAGGCGATGGCTATGACACAGACGTTGACGGAGTGATGAAAGGTATAAGCATGATAGTTTTTTATCGACGCAAGTCCAATGAAAGGATACCCCTCATCAAAACTATGCTTCACCAAATTGTAGACAATGCGTTTTGCGCGACGTATATCTAGGCCTTTGTTGTTTTCAAGACGATCCACAGAGTCTTTTATTATCTCAACGGCTCGGACATAATTTTTAACGGCTGCTGCCTTATTGGTTGCTACAGTATCTTCGTCAACTGCGACAAGCTGTTTCTGGCGCCTTTCAAGAACGGTGATGGTATCGATCCCCGTTTTACTAAGAGCGGCATTAATCTTTTCGTAAGCAATGCTGTCACTTTCTTCGTAGCGAGAAAAAATCGTTATAAATTTTTTTAGCTCTTCTGTTGACGGTAAGGTTTCAAAATGAACACCACCAATCTTCTTCTTCTCGAACTCTTTCTGTAGGTAGTCAAAAGCTGAATGCGTATAGATGTCTCCTTTGATTTTTTCTTCATTAAGAAAAAAATTGGCCTCAATAGATTCTAGAGTTAACGGCGTTGCTTTTGCCATGAGTGCCTTTAGATCCTCAGTCAGATTGTTCAATGCGTTTAGGAAAGCCTCGTTGTTTGCATCGTAAATGAGGGCGGTTTTGTACATCATGAAGAGCTGGGCTATGACGCGTTTTCCTAGGATGTAGAGCTTGGTGTCCCAGTGAGATTCTTGAATCTGTGGCATGTTTATCCCGAGATCTTTTTAAGTTCACGGCTACAGTGTTGACGCACTGATTTACTGCCAGATTTTTCAAATATACGTAGGGCTTGTAGTGAGGCATCAGAACCAATGACACCCAGTGCATAGGCAGCACACTGATGCACTTCATCCATCTGTTGCCGTTGGAAGAATTTTTTTGTTCGAAGAATTTTTTGCAAAGAGGTTACGAGCTCGTCCTTGAGAAGTTTGGCGGCGCTGTAGAAATAGCTTCTCTTTTCCTGAAGACCCAGATTAATAAGGTTGGGACTGATGATCTTCTCCTGGAAAAGCCGGCCAACCGTATGGTCGCCACAGGTGGCCAATGCGCGTACCGCGTTAAGGCGAATTTCCGAGTCTTGATCTTCTAACATACCAAGCAGATAGTTGCGGCTCTCCTTTGCCGCTAACTCCTTTAGTGCGTTGATGGCAGCTAAGCGTACACTACGATTGGGGTGCTGCAGCACGGGTTGCATGAATTCGATGAGTCGTGCATCGCGCGTGTGTGTGAGGATGAGAAGACCATCGAGAAGGTGGTCTGGGCTCTTTGCCTTCTGAAAAAATTGACGAAAGTGATTTACATTGTGGTCGTAGAGCTGGGCAATGGCAATAGCGATCTCTTTGCGCAACTGTGGGCTGGCGATTACGTGGATCTGTCGCAATAGCACCGGAAAGGAATCTTTAGGCAGCGAAGTAAAAAAGTTGACGATGTCTTTTACCGATCCTGAGAAACCGATATTCAAACTAGTGAGATAGCGGCTGGTGCGTTCCTGGGTACCGATTTGCGTCAATATGTGCAGGATACGATCGGGTTGCCTTAACGAGAAATCACCTTGGCCACCTTCAAGCAGGCCGCGGAGTGCCCAAAGAAATTGGGATGTGATGTAGAGCTCGCCGTGCAAAACGGTACTGTCGACGGTCTCAAGAAGAATGTGGTAGAGCCGATTTAGTTCAATGTTATCCTTCTCTTCCAATATCAAGGTCATGAGAATGTCAAAGAGATCCATCATGAGCCGTTCGTGTTTTTCTCCGTGAGCGATCTCTCTTTGAATCTGCTCGAACTCTTTACGGTCGAGAACACAGACTTCCCGCGCCACCTTGATGAACTCGTTGGTTGGCAGTAGTACTGAGGTATCCATTCCCGCTTCAATTTCCTCAGGCGGACCAAGTGGTTTGCTGGGCCCCATATGGTGTTGCATCGACGGATCAAGAACCTCTTCGATTTTGCCTTCCATGCTGTTATCTGGGTCATCGATGATGTATTCGGCAATGTCATAGCTGATATGCTCAAATTCCCATTCCCACAGCATGGTAGAGCTGCCCTCGAGAGCATTGTCTTCGTTGTTGATCGTATTCAATAGGACTAAAAAGTTGTCGAGCTCCTTGTGCGTGAGCCCTTCTAAGAACCGGATCCTGCGAGCACCTTCATTGTGCAAGTGAAAGGCTATACTTTGATTTTTATCGCTGTGAGAATCCAGCAGTTCGCCAAACAACCGGAAACCGTCTGGGGTAATTGACAGAACCAGCTCACCATGTTCCTTGAGATAGTTCAAAAAGGCTTGCAGCAGCCGGTCTTTGTGTTGCAAAAGGATTTTGTTGTTGGGTAGGTAGAGTTGGTGTGCTTTGGATCCCTTTTCCAACAAGCGGATGAGTTGCTGAGCGCTCTCAAGCTGGGTTTTCTCTTCGCGGGTGAGATCCTGTTGGGCATTATGGTTCATTCTTGGTATGATCCCGGTCCAGTGGGTAGGTGAGGATGCCTGCCGAAAAAAGGCGAGTATGACATCGAGGTTCATGGTAGCAGAATCAGGGCGCTATTCCAACCGAAAATAGGTACAGGGGGTTGATAATATTATGAAATTACGCCTTCGCCAAAGGCAGCGTACCGACCCGTCCGGCGGAATACTACTGCACTCTGTGGTGACCCTAGTGCTGATCGGTATGGCCTTTCTACTTGGTTACATGATTGGTAAACAGCGTGGTCGTTTGGAGCACAAACTGGCGCGACCGCAGTCCGTGGAAGATATCCTCCGGCGCGAACTGAGTGAAAAAGAAGACTCCGCTTTAGGCAAAAGAGAGTATGAGTTTTATGAAAAGCTCACCAAGCAGGCACCGGAAGAGTCGCCCAAAGCAACGGTAGCCGCTCCTGCCGAGAAGCAGGCAGCAAAGGGGACAACAGCAAAGCCAGCGTCGCCGGATCGAGCGTTCAGCTATACGCTGCAGGTGGGCTCTTTTCGCAGCCAAGAGTCTGCCAAGCAACTCCAGAGTGAGTTGGCGCGTCAGCAGGTAGTGGCAAAGATTCGACAAGTGGATCTTAAAGAGAAGGGATCTTGGTGGCGCGTCCAGGTAGGCAGTTTTGCTGCAAAGAGCGCCGCCCAGAAGGCAGCCGACGATCTCAAGCAGAAGACCGGAAAGAGCTGTCTGATCACTCGATTAGACCTCCTCAAGTAAGGCGATAGTAGATTTTTTAACGGCGGATGTTATATATTTGCCAGCCCATGGTATAATTTGTTCTAGCCAGTAAAGTTCAATGAAGAGAAGGGGTTACAACAGACGAAGGTTCCAACGCGGTCGCCATGGCTTCACCCTGGTGGAGATTATGGTGGCGGTGGTCATCCTCGCAATCGGCTTACTCGGCATGGCTGCCATGACGATTATGGTAATTCGTGGCAATCGCATGGCAGTGAGGCAGACCAATGCGACCAACTTAGCACAGCAGCTGATGGAGCGACTCAAGGATGTGCCCTTTGCAAGCTTGGGTTCCGATGGTGCCTGTGGTTCGATTGTCTTTGGTTGGTCGGATTACGTCTGTGTCGAAGAGGTTGATGCGCAAGGACAGCCAGCACCGAGTGGCCCCTTTACTTACAAACGCTACCTACGAGTCTGTGACTCCAGTTCCGATGATAGCGGATTTGTTGTGAGCGCTTTAGATCACTGCAATAATATGGCTGATCTTAGTAGTGCTCAGGCGGGCGTGGACAATGTTACTGCTGAGTTGGGTTGCACTTCGAGCCTTAACGTTGGTGAAAAGCAGATACGTATCGTCGTGGCTACCAGTGATCCACAGCGTGGCTGTCTTGATGTTGGTCTTGACACTGTGGTTGTTCAGAGCTTTTAAGAGAAGTCGAAGAGGGTTTTTGTCATGGTCGATATTCGTACTGAACTGCATGACCAGATAGATCAGCTTGTCACTAGTGGTATTAGCGCACTAGAACAAAATCAGCTACGAGACGCATTGATGCTCTTTCGTGAGGCCTATGAAAAGAATCCCGACGATCCTCACGCCTGTTCCTACTTCGGCTACACCATGGGCATTGTTGAGAACAAGCCCCATAGAGGTTTAGAGCTCTGTATGAAGGCAATTAACACAGATCAGATCGATCCCATGTTTTACCACAACATCGCTATGCTCTATGTGAAGATTGGTAAAAAGAGGGAGGCCGTGGGTGCCTTCAAAAAAGGGCTGCAGATTGATCGTTCCAACACCAAGATCTATGAGGCGTGGAAGAACAACCTCGGTATTCGCAGAAATCCAGCAATTCCTTTTTTACCGCGTGGTAACTTTCTCAACAAGATGATCGGCAAGTGGACATACAAAAGGATAAAGAAACAGGGTAAGGTATAAACCTTCTTGGAGTGAGTAATGGTTCGGCCGGCACGTTTTTCTGGCAGTTTTTATCCTGCCGACCCTACTGAACTTGAGAGAGTAGTTAGAGAGTGTCTTGACCCAGCCAGTGAAAAGGTCAACGCTTTAGCGGTTATTGTCCCGCATGCTGGCTACATCTATTCTGGAAAGGTGGCAGGCGCTGTCTTTAGCCGTTTACAATTGCCGCCACGCATCCTGCTCCTGTCTCCGAATCACACCGGCCTCGGTGCAAGGGTCGCTGTCTTTGCCAGCGAGGCTTGGGAGACTCCTTTAGGCAAGGTGATGGTGGATCAGGCCTTTTGTCGTCAGCTGGCAGATCGCCTCGCCTTTGCCGAGTTGGATGATAGTGCACACGCCCAGGAACACAGTTTGGAGGTACAGCTACCCTTTTTGCAGCTACTCAATCCCCAGGCGAAAATTGTGCCGATCACCCTGCAGCATCCCTCTCTCAGAGAGATCCAAACCCTTGCCAGGGTTGTCGCCGAGCTTATCGGTGAGGAAAAAGGACAGACGCTTATCCTTGCGAGCTCGGATATGAACCACTATGAGTCGGCAGTTGTTGGCAAACAAAAAGACGAAAAAGCCATTGCTAAGGTCTTAGCACTCGATCCTGCCGGACTATTGCAGACGGTTGCCGCTAACCAGATTAGTATGTGTGGTGTGATTCCTTCAGCTGCGGCGATCGAGACTGCCACTAAGTTGGGAGCCAAAGAGGCTGTGTTGGTTGCCTACAGCAACAGTGGCGAGCGTACCGGAGACTTTGTCCAGGTTGTGGGTTACGCTGGGTTTACGATTTCTTAGAAGCAGCAGAGTCATTGGAAAGATGAGCATGATCAGATAGACCGATGGACTGGGGCTATCTGCGGCAACATCCACAACACCACAACCGCCGCTACTCTGTGCAAGCTCAACGCTCCCAGATCCTACAGAACCCGTACCACTACCCGTGACCGTCAGGGCATTGGCGATAGCGTTTTCATTTTCGTAGGAGTTGTTGACAATGAGGTCAGCCTCACCTGGGCCTAGTTGTGTAAGGTTAAATTCCGCTACTAGAAAGTCGTTACCGCCATCAATAATCTTGCCAATAACGACTTGTGCATAGGCAGCATTATAAAGGCGAACTTGCGATTGTTCGTGAAAATCACCATGGAGTGTCATGGTAAAATTGTAATCTGTACCCTCAGCAACCTTTGGCTCGAAATCGTTAATTACAGGGCTTGCCACGGTGTGGCCGTAAACATTGCGTAACCCATTGATATCGTCTTCATTAAGCGTACGTGCGGAGAGGTCACCCTCTGAAGAAGCATAGTACATGGCTGCACCAGCCAGTTTCTCGATGTTTTCTCCGGGGCTGTCCGAGGAGTGATCCAGGCCCAGTGAATGTCCCACTTCATGGGTGGCAATATTTTGAATGTCGACAACGGTTTCGTCTATCGTGGCGTCTCCCCAACGATAGTGTTGGCCGTTGAAGTTGATAATTGCCTTGGTGATCTCACCGCTACCGGTTTTAAAGGTGGTTATGGTGAGCGCGAGGACTTGAGAACCGCCAAAGGGTTGGTGACTCCAATCATCACAGATAAAGATAGTATCGTTGTAACCTGTCTTTCCAGCGTCCGCAGGTTGGATGCTACCGATGTGATCGACCTGGAGGTCGTTTGCGGCATTCTCCCAGGTGTTGAATGCATTTAAGACAGCATCGCGAACTTCCGTATCGGAAACTTCGACTTGGCAATTTGGATTGTCAGTAACTGGTTGTTGTACCCGCACTCTTATGGCGTCTTCAGGCGACCAACGTACATGTGCATTCTCTCGAGTAAAAACGCCACGGAATGCCAGGGCCTCACTTCCAACCAGTTGTAGAGAACATGCAAGCGTTATAAACGCCAACGTACCACTAGAGACTCGCATGTTTGGCTCCTTTAGGTTTTTAGAGTTGGCCAGGCAATTTTTTAGAGGACCGTTAGGTCATGTGTTTCCTCCGTTGTGATGTCCTCTGTTGGTTGATCTAATTGGCAGCTTTCACCTGATCAAAGAGTTGTTTCAGGGGAAGTGCCTTCTTAAGCCCAGGGCTTTCAGTCAGTTTGCCCAAGGCGTCTTTGGTTACGTATTCGGTTTGCGGAGCCTTTGCCGGGTAGGCAATGCCGTTGTGGACCAAGTAGAGGCCCTGCATACCGGTGATTTTGTGTAGGCTGCTCGGCTGCTGTTCAAGGAAGAGTACAACCTCTTGTTCAGGTTGTAGCAGCACGACACCAAATGCCCGCACCGAGGTATCGCCGATGGTCCCTCCCAGTTGGCTGACGGAGACCGTGGTCTTTTCGCCCTTTAGAGCGGTGTCCACCAATACCTTGCTGGTTGTGAAAATATACTGACCATCGTCGCTCTTGGTCTGTTTTTGGCTAATGACATGACCGTGAACGATATCCGTAGACTGTTTGGTGAGTTCGTTGAAGGATAGTTCAAGGATAGTTGTGCTGTAGGCACCAAGCGGCAGTAGCCAGAGTGCTAGTAGGGTCAGCAGAAGTTGCGGGGTTGTTCGCTTCAGCATGTTGCTCTCCTCCCGGAGCTTTTATGCTAACATTAATTACTATATTATAAACGTATAACTATTCGATAATCAAATATTAAAAAAAATTATTTATATACCACTCCATTTTTTGTTAACTTTAGTTCCCTTTTTATAATACGCTGCTAGAGGCTAAATCGTTGCCAGCAATAGAACCTTTGATAAACTCGCGCTGATGCAAGACCGGCGGTTTATCGTCATCGAAGGTCCTCTCGGGTCGGGAAAAACCAGCCTCACCAAGATTCTCGCCGGCCGTCTCAACGCCAAGCTCGTTCTCGAGGTCGACAACCCCTTTCTGCCCTCTTTTTTCCAGGACATGGAAAAGCACGCCTTCCAGACCCAGATCTTTTCTCTGCTCAGTCGCTACAACCAGCAGAAAGAGATTCTCCAGGTTGATCTGTTTCAGCAGCAGGTAATGTCTGATTATCTCTTTGTTGGTGAGCACATTTTTGCACAGCTACATCTCAGTCAGGATGAGTTCATGCTATACGATAAACTACTACGCACGCTTGATATGCAAGCGCCTGTACCTGATCTTGTTATCTATTTGCAGTCACAACCGGAAGTCCTCTATGAACGATTACAAAAGAGCGTCTACCCTTATAGTCGTGATGTACCACCGGACTACATTGAGGCCATGAGCGAGGCTTTTAATAATTACTTTTTTAGCTACAATCTTTCGCCGCTTCTGGTTATCAATACGTCAAAGGCAGACTTTTTTTCTGATGACCGTCACGTGGATGAACTAACAAGAGAAATGGAACGTGTCAGGAGTGGTGTGCACCATTTTGTTCCCACTTAATTTGGATCGTTGATGTCAGAAATCCAGGAGCTAAGAGCGAGAGAAGTGTTGGATTCACGCGGCAACCCAACGCTTGAGGTTGAGGTGCATCTGGATTCGGCTGTGTGTGGACGGGCCATGGTGCCCTCTGGCGCCTCTACCGGCACGCATGAGGCCTTGGAGCTGCGCGATGGCGATAGGCAGCGTTACTTGGGCAAAGGTGTACGTAAGGCGGTGGCCAACGTCGGCGATATCATCGCTGCAGCATTCGTGGGTCAATCGGTTTTGCAGCAGCAAGAGCTTGATCGACAGCTTGTCGAGCTTGATGGTACTCCGGCTAAGACAAAGCTTGGCGCTAATGCCACGCTCGGTGTTTCGCTTGCCGTGGCCAGAGCCGCTGCTGCCTACAAACGCCAACCGCTATTTGTCTATTTGGGATCGTGCTTTGGTGTTGATAAACCTACGCTGCTACCCGTACCCATGATGAACATCCTCAATGGCGGTGCACACGCCGATAACAATCTCGACATCCAAGAGTTTATGATTGCCCCCATAGGCTTTAGCGATTTTCCTGAAGCGCTACGCAGTGGTGTTGAAGTCTTTCATCATCTCAAGGCGATCCTCAAACAGAAAGGCTATGCGACTAACGTGGGTGATGAAGGCGGCTATGCTCCTGACCTCAAGAGCAACGAAGAGGCGTTTGAGCTGATTGCTGCTGCTGTAGAGGCCGCGGGCTACAACCTTGGCCAACAGATCTACCTCGCCTGTGACGCTGCTGCCAGCGAGTTTCATGTAGAGGGTCGTTACCGCGTCGGTGGTCAGGCGTTAACCACCGCTGAGCTCATCGACTACTACGACAGGCTCTGTCGCAGCTTTCCTATCTACTCGCTTGAAGACCCCTTGCATGAGGAGGACTGGCAGGGTTGGCAACAGCTCAATCGCAAGCTTGGAGATCGGCTACAGCTCGTGGGTGATGATATCTATGTGACCCATCCAAAGCTTCTTGAGCGCGGTATAGCAGAAGCTGCAAGTAACGGCATTCTACTCAAGCTCAATCAGATTGGCACGCTGACCGAAACCATGGAGACGATGAAGTTAGCAAGAGGTGCCGGGTGGAGCTCTGTTATCTCACATCGTAGTGGTGAGACTTCAGACGCCTTTATTGCCGATCTAGCCGTCGCTAGTGAGGCGGCACAGATCAAAACCGGTTCGCTCTGTCGCAGTGACCGGGTAGCCAAGTACAATCAGCTGCTACGCATCCATGAGCAGCTGGGTGAGCGGGCGCGTTATGCTGGCACGAAGGTATTGCGGCAATAGGGTAATGGGGAGGTTTCATGCCTGGCGAAATTGTCTTTGTCGAACATCACAGTGAAGTGCTTAAGAACAATCCCCTTAAGGATCCTTGTGTAAGGCGTTTCCCCGTCTACCTGCCACCGGGTTACGCTAGTTCTGAGAAGCGCTATCCGGTGATTTTCGGGCTTACTGGATTTACCGGCTCAGGGGAGATGTATCTCAACAAGAAGTTTCTTTTTCAATCTTGGGATCAAATCCTTGATGAGCTTATTGAAGAAAAGGGCATGCAAGGGGTTATCTATGTCATGCCAGACTGCCTTACCTATTTAGGCGGCAGCCAGTATGTCAATTCATCAGCGGTTGGCGATTATGAAGACTACATTGTTAAAGAGTTAGTGCCCTTTATCGACAGCCAGTTTCGTACCAACGGCAACAGAGGCTGTGTGGGTGGCTCCAGCGGCGGCATTGGCTCTTTTTCGTTGGCTGCAAGGTATCCGGATATCTTTCAGGCGTTTGCTAATCACTGTGGTGATAGTGGCTTTGAATATGTCTTTCTGAATCTTGTGCCTCAGTTTGTGCAAGCCATGGAAAAGTATGACTACAAGTTAGAGAACTTTGTACGCAGGATTCCTGAGATCCAACCCAAGGATGATCAGTTTATGACCACTTTAATGCTTACCGCCATGGCAGCCTGTTACTCGCCTAATCCTAATGCCAAGCCGCTTGGCTTTGAGCTGCCCTTTGATCCGTACAGCGGCAAGCTAAACATGGAGATTTGGCAGAAATGGCTCAAGTTTGACCCTGTGCATATGGTGGAGCCTTATAAGGAAAATCTACAGAAGTTAAAGTTCTGCTTTGTCGACTGCGGCAAGCAGGATCAATACAATCTCTACCTCGGTTCCAGGCAGCTCTCAGAGAAGCTGCATGAGTTTGGCATCAAACACGTCTATGAGGAGTATGACTCCGATCACGGTCTGCTAAGACGAGAGCAAAAAAAGCGCAGTATCCCTCAGGTGGTAGCCGCCCTGAGTTCATAAGATGTCAACTTCTACCACCTCTTTCTGTGTTATCAACTGAAGGCTGGTTGATAACGCTAAAAGCTGTGAAAGAGCCGATACAGCAGCGGATAAAAGAGCAGTAGGAAAGTTGCTGGAAAGATACAGAGAAACAGTGGCGCCAGCAGTTTTACCGGTACCTTATTAGCGTGCAGATCTGCAAGTCGTAGCTGTTCGGCAGTAAAACGCTGCGCCAACTCACGCAGGGTGCTCGCCAACTGACCACCGGTTCTGTGGCTGAGCGCCATGGCATCCACCATGGTGCGTAGCTCTGGCAGGTTGAACTTAACAGCCATCTCATGCAACGCTTCACCTAAAGGTTTTCCTGCCTCAGCTCTCTGGAGTACACCGGTAATCTCTGCACCAAGTGGCGCAATACTACGGAATTTACTCGTGCGTAGCAGTGCCATGGTTAGGCCTTGCCCCGATTGGAGCATCAGCGCCACAAGATCACAACAGTGGGGAAGGGCACGATGGATTTTTTGTCGATAACGTCGTTGTTTACGGATAGGTGACAATATCAGCGCTGTTGTTGTGAGGAATAGCGCCCAGAGTGGTAGATCGCTCAATAGGCTCCCGCTGATGAGGTTGAACGACCAGAGGGTGACGGCAACCATGACACCATAGCGCAGGGCAAGAGCACAGCTTTTGTCATCAAGCTGTGGTAGCAAGCGTTGTCTGACGGGTAGCCTTTGTAGCCATTGGCTTGTTCGCTTTACCACGGTTGGCAGCAACTCGCGGTGAAATAGCGCGAGGGCGAACAACAGCACAATTACTTGGAACAGTCGCAAGCTCAGATAGAGATACGGCTGATACGACGGATCCATAAAAGTCCTATACCGTTCATGATGAGCGTACCCATGAGCACCCACCTGCCATGGTTGGTTTGCAAGATCGGCTGCAGATACTCTGGGTCCATCATGTAGATTGCTGCCATGACAAACAAAGGTAGCATGGCCATGATGATTCCCTGCAGCCGCGATTGTGCGGTCATTGCCTGAAGACGTTCGCGCAGTGCTTTTTTGCTCAGTGCCATGGACTCAATTCGGTTCAGTACTTGCCGGATACTGCCACCTGACTCCATGGCTGAGAGGATGGCGCTGACCAAGAGCTCCATCTCTTCCGAGGGGTGATTGCGTAATAGCGGCTCTAAGGCTTTCTCTAGTGGTTCTCCAGCAGCGTGGTGGCTCAGCGTGTTGGCAAAGAGCAAAGACAATGGCTCATCCATAGTCTCGGCCAATTCTCGAAGGCTGCTCTTGAGACTGTGTCCAGCCGCCATGGCTGTCGTTAACAGACCTATGGCAGCTGGCAGCTGTTGCTGCAGCCGCACTCTTTGGCGGCGGAGCCGTAACCAAGAGAGGCCACGATACAGTCCGGTTTTAAGAGTTAAAACAAGAGATCGCATCCATCTCTCCTGCTAAAAAGTCGGGGACAATCCCCGTGGGTTGTAAGCGCTTCTGTTTGCCACGGACAAAGAGATCTTGTGTGGTGATGGTCTCCTCTTCGAGGCCGCACACTTCTGTGATGGTTGTAATGATGCGCTGGCCATCTTGTTGCCGTTGCAAATAGACAATGAGATCAATGGCGGCGCTGATTTGCTGGCGGATCGCTCGGATAGGTAGGTCGACATCGGCAAGCAAACACATGGTTTCCAGGCGTGTGAGGGCTTCCCGCGTTGAGTTGGCGTGGAGCGTGGTCATGCAACCATCATGGCCGGTGTTCATGGCTTGCAACATATCGAGCGCCTCGCCACTGCGACACTCACCAATGAGCAGACGATCCGGGCGCATACGCAAGGCATTGCGCACCAGATCGCGAATACTAATGCGACCACGCTCCTCGAGGTTCGCTGGCCTTGCTTCTAGAGAGAGAACATGCGGCTGACGCAGATCAAGCTCGGCGGTATCTTCTATGGTAATGATGCGCTCGGCTGGATCGATATAGGTAGAGAGCAGGTTGAGCAGTGTTGTCTTGCCGCTGTCCGTACCACCAACAACAACCATATTACGCCGTTTTTTCACCACCCGTTGTAAGCAGGCGGCGGCGGTTTCACTTAGAGCGCCCTGCTCGACAAGATGTTCGATGGTGAGGTTATGGCTGGTGAACTTACGAATCGTCAAAGCTGGACCGTTTAGCGACAGCGGTGGGATAATTGCATTAACGCGCGCCCTCCCTGGAATGCGAGCATCGACCATAGGCTGATGTTCATCGACACTGCGTCCTACTGGGGTGATGATCTTCTGAATACAGTGCAATAGGCTGGCATTGTTGAGAAAGCGATCAGCGGTTTTGTGGAGTTTGCCAGCTCGCTCAATATAGATTTGGTTTGGGCCGTTGACCATAATCTCGGAGATGGTTGGATCAGTGAAGTACTTGTCTATGGGCCCGAGTCCGCTGATCTCTTCGATTAACCTGGTTGCCAACATTTCGGTATTGCACCACAACGGTATGCTCTCTTGGATCGCAGTGATCATGCTTGTAAGTGCAGTTTTGATCTTGTTGTCATCTGATAGGGTGGCAGCATCACTCTGTTGGATGAACTGCTGATGCAAGCGGTGCAGTAGTTGCAGGCCTCGCTGCTCGGCAAAGGGCTGCTGACAGCACTCTGCTTGCCGTAGGCGTAGCGTATAATCTCCTATCTGAAAGCGATCTTTAGGGTATTGCAGCTCAAAGCGCTCTTGTCTCTGGCCTTTGAAGTAAGTACCGTTGGTACTGCCAAGGTCTGCCACCAACACACCGCTGTTGGCGGTGCTTAATCGACAGTGCTCTCGACTGATGCTGTTGCCGTGTAGCTGTATGTTGCACTCTTCTGATTTGCCAATGAGTGCGCTCTTTTCTTGTAGGAGATGCTCTATCTTTTGTTGCGATGATGTAGTTACTTCAACAAGCACACGACACCTCAACCAGCTCAATCGTTTAGGTGATAGCGGAGTTTCTGACCGCTCTTGCGATAGCGGTTTAACATGGCATCGATCTGCTGCTGTGTGCGTCTGTCTCCAGCGATCATGGGTAGAGGTGTGAGAAAGAGTAGAAACTCGCTCTCAGCGCGTTTAAAGCTACGACTCTTAAACAGCTCACCAATGAGCGGTAGGCTGCCAAACAGTGGTAGTTTATCGCTGTTCTTGCTGTGGTGTTGGTGCACCAAACCAGAGAGCACAACGCTTTGGTTGAAGCGTACTTTAGCAGTGGTTTTGAGGTTGTTTTTAAGCAGTCCGGGTATGCCGTTGATGGCGGTGGCAAAGTCAATATCGCTAAACTCAATGTCGATTTCAATGATGAGCCGATCACCGGCTACAAGATGAGGTGTCAGGGAGAGTTGGATACCATAGTTTTTGAAGATGACGTTGACTCGCCTCTCACCAATGAGTGGGATGGGGATCTCACCGCCGGCGTGAAAAGTACAGGCGTTCTCAAAGCGGCAGGTGAGTTTGGGGTTGGCGAGAATTCTGGCAAGACCTTTGGCTTGCAAGGTGTGGATGGTGATCGGTATGGCTTCGCTCAGGCCAAGGGTTGCAGATGAGCCACTAGAGCTGAGCTGGGCATTGATGTCGGCGTGGATGGCCTGTTGCCATTGGATGCCCAGTGCGAGTAGCGCCTTTTTGCGTATCTCAACCATCTTTACGTCCACAAAGATCATCTCACCCGAGCCAAACTCCGTATCGAGAAGAAGCTCGACATCGGGATAGATTTTTTTGGCGATTTCGCTGGCTCGTTTGCGATCGGTTTCCGAGTGAACACTGCCAACAATAAACATCTTGTCACCGCCAAGCGAAACATTCAGAGCGGAATACCCCTCCTCAGCAAGCCGTCTCTTGACATAGTTCATGGTGATCTGCATTGCCTTGGGATGCATCTCAGTCATGTCTTTGATGCGCGGATGGTTTTTGCTCAGCCTATGGATGGTATGACGGTCGTTGGGACGCAACAACTTACCTTCGATGAGCAAATCCTTACCCATCTGCCGTACCTGCACACCCTCAAGCTCGGCAAGAAACTGTTTGACCGTTGGCAGCAGCAGCGCACTGTCCTTAGCCAGAACATGCAGGGAGAAGACCTTTTTGCCGCGTCCGTACCAGATGATGAGATCAGTCGTGCCCGGAGACTTACCGGTGATGAGCAGCTCTTTACCTTTCTTCAAAGACTTCAAAGCGACGATGGCGGCATTGCCAAGGGCAATACGATGGATCTTCTGCGACTGTGAGATGAGCTGTTGTTGACCGACGCTCAAGATGAACTCCTCTTTGCTGCTCGCCACACCACCAACAAGCAGCAGCATATAAATGAGAACTAGCGAGCCTCGCGATGCCATCTGCAGTGGTGCAAGAGCAAGTCCCATACCATTTCTTTTGTGTTTGATATCAATGGGTTGACTTAAAATGAATTTGTGCTGGCAGGCGCGGAGACCAGAAACTGGACGGTAGTTGACGCTCTTGCAGCTTCCAGGTAGAACCCCCGCGTTATCGTTAGTCGTAACTCATCTTTATCTATAGGAGATGCGCATGCGTTTGAATGGCCGTAGCCCTATAGAGTTGCGCCCTGTCCGCATCACGCTCGACTACATCAAATACCCTGAAGGCTCGGTGCTGTTTGAGATTGGCAACACACGGGTTCTCTGCAACGCCAGCATCGTTAACTCCGTGCCAACGTTTTTGGAAGGCAGCGACCGCGGTTGGGTAACGGGAGAGTACTCCATGCTGCCGCGTGCAACCCATACCCGTAAATCCCGTGAGTCCTATGGTCGTGTCAGTGGTCGTACGCATGAGATCCAGCGCTTGATCGGTCGCTCGTTGCGAGCCATCTGCGATCTGAAGAAGCTCAAAGGCAAGAGCGTCTACCTTGACTGTGATGTGCTCCAGGCAGATGGTGGTACTCGCACGGCTGCCATCACCGGCGGCTACATTGCCTTGATGCTCGCCTGTAGCCGTTTGGTCGGACGCGGCGAGCTTATTGCCAACCCAGTGATGGATCCTGTGGCAGCTATCAGCGTTGGCATACAAAAGGGTACTTGTATGGTGGATCTCGACTATGAAGAAGACTCCAGCTGCGATGTCGATATGAACGTGGTGATGACCGGCAGCGGCCGTTTTGTTGAGATTCAGGGCACTGCAGAGCAATCTCCCTTTAGTGTTGATGAACAAAAGCAAATGCTCGAAGCTGCTGCCGAAGGCATCCAAGCGTTGGTGCGTCAGCAAGCAGAGGCACTGCAAAAAGCAGAGCTCTAATATCGGAGTGCACGATTGATCACAAAACTGGTGGTAGCTACCGGTAATAGCGACAAACTCAAGGAGATCAGCGCGGCGCTAGCAGCGTTGGCTCATCCTGTTGAGGTGGTGTCAATCAGGCAGTGGGCGCCAGATTTTGCGCCGCAAGAGTCTGGCTCGACGCTTGCTGAGAATGCCGCCATCAAGGCAGCCGCAGCGCTTGAGGTGTGTAACGAGCCCGTGCTCGCAGATGATAGCGGTCTCATGGTCGATGCCCTTGATGGTGCGCCGGGTCTGCACAGTGCGCGCTATGCGGGAGAGCAGGCAACTTACCAGGAAAATGTCGATAAGCTGCTCCGTGAGCTGCAGGCGTGTGAAAGTGCTCGCCGCAGCGCCCGTTTTGTCTGCCACATAACGCTTTTACTTCCCGACGGTAGGCGTTTCGATGTAGAAGAGTCTATTGTCGGAGAGATTACTCAGCAGCCACGTGGCGCAGCTGGCTTTGGTTATGATCCGGTTTTTTGGCTTCCGGAAAGAGAGTGCACCTTGGCAGAACTTCCAGCAGCAGAGAAGAATCGCATCTCCCATCGTGCCAAGGCGATTGTCGCAATGGTTGGCGTGCTAAAACAAGAGGGGTTACTGACTTAATCGGGGCGTAGCGCAGCCTGGTAGCGCACCTGCTTTGGGAGCAGGGGGTCGGTGGTTCGAATCCACTCGCCCCGATATATTTTGGCCTTTGTTCCGAGTGGTTAGCTGCTCGACAAAGGCCTTTGTTTTTTCAGAACCCTCGCGGGGATAAAACGGGGTTAAAATTTTATCGTCATCCTCCCCATCCACCAGTTGAATTGTCGTCTTGAGTCGATTCGGGAAGAGATGTCCATAGGTATCCATGGTCAAGCGAATGTCTGAGTGACGTGCCAGCTCTTGAATCTCTTTGGGGTTGGCTCCACGTTGAATCAGCGTCGAAATCATCGTGTGGCGCAACGTATGAAAGCCCATACCGCGTGTTTCCAGAAGTCTCGTCAAACCTGCCCTTAAAAGCGCCCGTTTCCACTCACGCTTGAATAGATTCTTGTAGTCGATGGGTTTGCCTACCTGGTTGCAAAAGACGTATTCGGAGCGCAGTTGCGTGAGCGCCCGGTGGTTCTGGAGTAGGGCGACACACCCCTCACTCATGGGAATCACGTTCTGACCGCGCTTGCGGTTTTTAACTGCACCGATTTTGCCGTGGCTGAAGGTCCTGCGAATCAAAATGCACTTGCGAAAAAAATCAATGTCATTCCATTTCAGTCCGCACACTTCACCAATGCGCATGCCGGTCTTGAGCATCAAATCCACCATGCAGCCGAGCATGGGCGAAACCTCATAGCAACCAACCAGCAGCCGCCTCTTTTCTTCCACACTCAAAATGGGCCGCTCCATTTCCGGCCGGTCGTCTCTCAGTTTGGCGACATCTGCAGCCCGGTTAACGACGATCCACCCCTGCTTTCTCGCTTCATTGAGGATCATTCTTAAGACGCCCAGGTTGTAGTTAATCGTCGTCACGCTCAAATTGGTCGTATTTCTTACATGCAACAAAAACTCTTTGATGGAATCGCGCCGGTTTCAAAGAAAGCCACCAGGCGTTTTACCGCCGGTGAGTAGGCCGTCATAGTACCGCCGGAGATATCGACGTGCTTGAGCCACCAGGTGGCAAAACGTTTAAACGAAATGCGATCACTGGTCTTGTCCCCATCCTCTTTGAGAATGGCGTGCTGCCACTCCAAGGCCACCGGCGTGACTTCCTTTTTGGTTGGATACTGACCGACAGGAAATGTTTTGCGGTACTGCTTACCTTCGAACGTAAAGGTGACAAGCCAGCTCGGACGATCTTTACGCCTATAGAGATGCAACGATGAAAGTCCCACGTAGAGGTTATGGAGTTCAAGAAGGTTCAAGCTATACCTCAGATGAAGTGCTTTGAGAAGCTGCTTACGTAACCTCTCAAATTAAGTGTTCAAAGTTGGTGAATGGCCTGGGTATGGATCGGCCGTTTGAACCTTGTATGTTTTACGCCTAAAATAGCATTACGCGATTTGTACGACAAAAAACGTTATCTGTCAACAAAAGCATTTTTGCTGTTCGACGTTTCAGCAAAACACGGCTACCGAAGTTACCATTTCTCTTTTTTGGACAAGAAATTCCCACTCGAAACAGCAAAAATAACGCGCGGCAGGGTGGGAAAAAAGTGGGGATGATGCCCCACTTTCAAAAGTGGGAACTAACACAAAGTTCGCCTTTAGATTCTAAGAACATCCATACCTGTTACAAAGCAAAAATTGGCGCTTTCCACGCCCCGACCCCTACCCCCCTTCCATGAATGGTTTTGATGGTGGGCAGGGGTCGGGGCGTGGGCCGCGCCTTAGGGGAACCAGAATCAACACTTTACTGAATTAAGCTCGATGAACAGGGCTTAACTGTGATATCGTGAGTTGTCGGACAAAAGACGAACCCTGTCGGAAGAGGAAAATGCCCAAAGCAAGAACCAAGAGAAAAACCAAACGTCGCCCTAAGCCAAGAAGGGTTACCGAACGCATTGAAGCTCGTATTCCAGCGGATATGCGCAAGAAGCTCGAAGAGCTGCTCTTAGAGACAGGCGACAGCGCCTCCACTTACCTCCGTCGTCTTATCATCAAAGACCTCAAGGATCAGGGCTACTGGTAGCATCGTCCTTTTCAGCGCTGAAGCCATATTAATCTCTTGAGTCAGTATTTCGTTGCTCCTTCAAACCGATCACTTTTCCCCTTATTTAAAAAAATTTGTAATATTTGGTAGTTATCGCGATAGAGGGGCGACATAGGGTAATTACCTATAAAATATAATTTGACTCTGAATATATCATATGATAGAAATTACCCATGACATGAATCGAGTAAGTACCTGTAGTTTGGGAAACGCCCATGGCTAGCAGAGATGAGGTAGCTGAGTTTTTATTTGAATGGAAAGCCGCGGCACGAAGAAGGTTAAATTTCGTACCCAGGCAGAAGAATATCGACGGATGCAAACAACTGGGCATCACAGTGACAATGGCGAAACAAATGCTGCTCTCACTGACGGTCGCAGAATACGTAAAAGGGCCGGAACCGGACCACGACGGCCGAGGAGATCTGGTTTGGTTCTTTGGCAAGAAGGTTAACGAGCATGAGGTCTACATCAAGATCAAGGTTTACGAAGTACAAGGCGTGTCATACGCCAAGTGCTTTGGCTTTCATCCGGCAGAATGGCCACTCCAATTTCCTTTAAGGAGAAGGTGATTTAAAATGTCTAGAAAGCTTATTTGTCCAAATTGCGAAAAGAAAAGACTTGTTGAACCAATCAATGAACAACGGCTGATTGAATTCAAAGGAGAGGAATACCCTGTAGACGTCACGTTGTGGCGTTGCCTTGATTGCAAGGAAGAATTTGAAGATCCGAATACTCCGGTCGATGAGCTGGATCTTGCCTACCGTGCTTATCGAAAGCGGCATGGCTTATTGCAACCCGAAGAGATCCGCGAAATTCGGCAAAACCTCAGTTTAACACAAGTAGAACTTGCGAACCTCCTCGGGATAAGTCCGGCGACACTAAGCCGCTATGAAAATGGAGGGGTGCAAGAAAAGTCTCACGATAGCATTCTGCAAACTTTAAAAGATCCGGTAAATGTGCTTGAGCTTCTTGAACGTAAACAGGATGCCTTGCCGGAAGCAAGGGCAAAGGCTCTGCAACAGGCGGCGCTGTCCAAGGTTTTTTCTAACCCCGGCAGTTATTTGATTAAATCACTGGAGTTAAGAGAGCCAGATATAAATAGCGGGTTCGTTACATTTAGCTTTGATAGGTACATTGCAACAATTTACAGAATTCTCTCAAAATGCCCGAATAACAACAATAGAGTCCCTAAGACGAAGCTAAATAAGCTATTGTTCTATGCGGACTTCGTTAGTTTTAAATATAATCAACGATCAATTACTGGTTCCCATTACGCCCATCTACCATATGGGCCCTGCCCTGACGATTTTCAAGAACTGCTTGGGATTATGGAAACAAGGCAATACATTGTTTTAGAGGAAGAGTATTTTCCAAATAACATAGTGGCAGAGAATGTCAGTTCGGCAAACTGCTCATATTTTGATGATATTTTGTCTGACGAGGACAAAGAGATTATTGACAATGTATGCGAGACTTTGAGTGCCAAAACCGCAGTCGAACTGTCAGAATTGTCTCATGCAGAAAAAGGCTACCAATTAACGGGAACCGGCGAAATTATAAGCTACGAATATGCTCAGTATCTTAATTTTGATTCTTAATAGCATGGTTATTTGAGGAGAATGCAAATGGCTACTAATCCACCAAAAGGCGACAACCGAAGACAAGGCGCCGTTAAAAAACGATCTCAGGTTTTTAATCCAAAAAACCAGCGTTTTGTAAAACGGAATACCGAAAACGGACAATTTATGGATCAAAAATTTGATAATAAGCCATTTAAAGGAGTTCGCAGAGAAAAGTAACCGGTTGCCATTACCTAAATCGGGTTTTAGCGGCTTACGGTTGTAATTCGTAGGGCTAGGTTTTAAATGACTGTAATTGAGGCTTTTAACATATTCAAGACCCGTCTGGAACTTGATCCTTCCTATGACAAAATAGTTCAAAGCCGGCATAAAGCGATTAGAGCTTTTCTTGAAAATAGAATACCTGGTATCCGAACGCAGCTTATAGGATCCCTTCAGAGACGAACAAGAATTGATCCCCCCAAGGAATTGCAACAATTTGACATCGATATTTTGGTTGAGGTGGGTGTCTGCAAACGATTTGTTCATGGAGGAATTACACCTGTTTCAAGTCTTCTTGCACTGGAAAGAGTTATCAAAAATGGTGGACGATATAAAAAACGTGGGACAGAAACCGACAGTCCGGCGCTTATTGTTCCTTACAGTGACGGTAGTAGCATAGAACTGGTACCCGCCTATAGGGACGAAACTGGAAATGAGTCTCCGGTTGGTAGAGCCTTCTGGGTGCCCTTATCAAACAACTGGCATTTAGCAGACTATGATTACGATGCTGACTATATTTCCACGCAAAATAAACGGTGTGATGGACTTCTTATTCCTTGTATTAAAATGCTTAAGGGATGGCGAAGGAATTGGGTTCCAGATTTTCGATCATTTCACCTGGAGATTTTGGCTGCACTTATCATTCCGGCAGTCGTCGAAGCATGTAAAGAACATCAATTTCAAGCAACAGAGCCCTATCTTATTTCATTTTTTTTCCAACATGCTCAAAACAAGCTGAATATTCCAGTACGATTACCTGGAAGCTTGAGCGAACCTGTAGGTAATTATTTGTCTTCAGATCAACGAAACAAAATTAAACGAGTGATGAAATTTCATAGTCTGGCGGCAAAACATGCGTTAAATAACTCCCCACCTCATAGCCTAAAAGCTTGGCACAATATTTTCCGGTCACCTTTCCCAAAACCTGCGGTGTCGTCATGGATAGACGCTTTGAACCCCTAATAAGTGAATGTAAGAAGATTGAAAAGTACTCCCTTTGGAATGCTACGACTTATTTTGAAGCCGCGTCGTGTTATCGAAAAGCTCACTACGGGATGAGCTCGATACCTATATTGCTTGGAGCATTAGGCGGCTGGAAACCGTTAACGGATCCGTCATTAGCAAGTGAAGGAACAATTCTCCTTGCCGGCTTTGCCGCCTTGTTAGCAGGAATTGTTGGGAGTTTGATCTCACTCTGGAACCTAGATCGTGTTTATGTCGACCATAACAAGGCCGGGACGAGGTACAAGACACTTGAAAATGAAGCCCGCAGAGCATATGAAGTGTGGGTTCACGATGAACATTATGAAGCATTCAAGGAAAGGGTGAGCAATTTAACGAAGCGATACGACAAGCTGGGGGAAGAAACTGTCCTGACAAGCAGTCGTGCCTATAAAAAGGCTCAAAGAAAGATCGAAAAGGAATATTTAACTGTGACAGACGGCAAGAGCCCAACACATACCTAATGTAAAATTGAAAGATCATGTTTCGCAAAATGTTTAAAAATAAGCCAAATCCACAAGAGGCAGCTAGCCGAGTTTGGTCCCAATATCAGGGGATGGCAAATTCGCCTCATTTATTGGAAGAGAAGGCTAAGAACCTATCGAGCTTCATGATCAAGCTTCATTTTACAGCGATTGAATTGCTTGAAAATAATGCTCGCCTGTTTTTAGGACGATCGTGGACAATCGATGACGAGCAAAAATTTGAACTCGGTTTTTATTTATTTTGTGTATCAATTCATTGGTCCACAAAGATTGGGATGATTCATCTGAGTGAAGATGAGAGTAAAGTCTTTTCAGCATCCCTTTTAGAGGCTGTTATGGATGAATATTGTAGAGCGTTGTTTGATGAGGGGGATTACAACGACGCATGCGAAGATTTTGGAAAGCGCTATGCTGAGGTGTCAAATTACTGTGGTAGTAAAGATTTCGAATATGAAGAGTCCCTTCTTTTAGATGATGCAGAAGGTGCTAGCAAGATTCAGGAACTCCCTGATGACGTCATCAATAAAGACGGTCTAATTGGCAGGTACACTAGAGTAATTGGTGGGATACTTGGAATTTCCGAGGGAGAATTTAGCCGCAAACACTATGAGTGGATTCTGACCATGCTTCTGGGTTTTATGTGGGGCCTGCAAGTCAAGAAGCTAATAAGAGGCGATTAGCCAAAATCAATCGGACTGATATTTAAGAGGTGCGGGGATAAAAACATCTCAAGGGGTTGGATTGGTGCGGTGTGGCGTTTAATGATTTCGGTTAGTTATCGTCGTCATTTCTGGGTTTTTCCAATTTGGGAGCAGGGGGTCGAAGGTTCAAATCCTTTCGCCCCGATAGAGCCATCCTGAAGGATGGCTCTATCG
>JANQFH010000022.1 GCA_028277945.1 Oligoflexia bacterium | reverse complement strand
ACGTCCATCGCTCGCTGAAGGCGCACTGGCCGCATTTTTGGATTTCCCTTACAGGCTCCAAACCGCGCTACTCGGCCTGCTCGCTGCTGGTCTTACGATGGGTGCGCTGGCGCTGAATTATCGCCTCTTCGTACCTGAGGTTTTACAGGCGACGATGCTGCGTTTGTACCCGCTCATTTTCTTTTTCACCGCGGCCTGCTTCCACATCTTGATCTTTCTGATCCCTCTCATCGATGCGCGTCGCCGCCAACGCCTCGTCATGATTTCGGGCCTGTCCTTTCTGCTTGTTTTTTATCTTGGCGCAGCGTTATTTCACGCCGGAAAAATCAATACCGACATCCTGCGCGGAGATCAGAATGGCTTTGTCGCTTTCACGGCAAAGGTTTACGATTCGGAGTTTAGCTATAGTGGAAATCGCAATTTCATGCCCGCCTACGCCTACCTGCAGGCCTTGTTCTTCGACCCCGCAGCGACAACTGAAGAGGTATTTCTAACTGGAAAGCTTGTCAATATCGTTTTGTCTGTAGTCATTTTGATCGTTTTGTATGTTGTTTTTACGCGTTATTTATCTCGACCTTTCGCCATGCTCTTGACCCTTGTGGTCGCTTATACCTTGTTTGTTTTCAGGGCTGCTTATCTGCAGCCCGAATTGCTGTTTTACTTGTTCAGTTTCCTGGCCTACCTCTTGATGTTGCTGATGTTGGTCCGTCCCACCCCGCGCCTAGCATTGGCCACGGGTGTTATCCTTGTCCTTGCTCATCTTACCAAGGCCTCGGTGCTACCAGGAATGCTAGCCTTTGGATTTGTGTTCCTTCTTAAAACAATCGTTCTTGCAATGAAGCAAAGGCTTGCTCTCCCCTCCTCGCGACAACGAAGCAAGTCATTAGTCTCCCGTTTGACCGCGCTTGGCCTTGTGGCTCTAGTTTTCCTAGGGCTGCTGTTCCCATACCTGCGCGAAAGCAAACAGAAATACGGGCAATACTTCTACAACGTCAATTCCACTTTCTACATCTGGTACGACACCTGGACTGAG
>JANQFH010000036.1 GCA_028277945.1 Oligoflexia bacterium | reverse complement strand
GTCTCAGTTCGGATTGTTCTCTGCAACTCGAGAGCATGAAGTCGGAATCGCTAGTAATCGCGGATCAGCATGCCGCGGTGAATACGTTCCCGGGCCTTGTACACACCGCCCGTCACACCACGAAAGTTCGGGGGACCAGAAGTCGCCGTGCCAACCTTCGGGAGGTAGGCGCCTAAGGTAAAACGGATGATTGGGGTGAAGTCGTAACAAGGTAGCCGTAGGGGAACCTGCGGCTGGATCACCTCCTTTCTAAGGAGCTTATGTTCTGCAGTTAATGTAGAACGTAGCACCTAAGGTCAATCGGTTGGAGTGACCGTGAGGTTTTCTAATCGTCAGACCCTTAAAGCCAACCTGCTATTCAACTTTGAGAGACTGTAATCTTCCTAAGCTGCCCGTTTTTTAAGATATTCCTCGAGGATTTCGTGAATCAAGCTTTGGTAGCCTTTGCTTTTCTTTTTTGCCCGTCGTTTAATCTCCTCTAAGACGAGAGGATCAATCTTAATCGAGACCATTTTTCTAGGGGCAGCACCTAATGGAGGTCGTCCGACACGGGCTCTTTTAGCCTGTTTGATTGCAGTGGGAGTTAATGGGGGAATATCAGAATAATCAATCTCCTCATCAGAAATCTGTGGAGTAGTTATGGGCTGCTTCTTTTGAAGAAAGAACTTTAACAAAGACTCTGTATCATATTCGACTAGTGTAGAGCGCTTTCTCTTTCTTGTTTGCCTTGCGGGCGCTGATGATACGGATGATTTCTTGGCCATACTTTTTTGTCCTTTCTGTAAAGACAACCATAAGAATCCTGGAATAGAGAGACATTCCCAACCGAATCGTTCGCTCTTCTTGAGACCTCGAATGCTTCAAGTCTGGAATGTCCAAACCATTGGGGTCGAAGAATACTGTGGCAGCCTCTTCAAAGGTAACATGTTGTTTTTGCTGATTAAATGCCGCCTTACCTCGATCCCACTCAAAGTTCACTTATTTAGTATATACTAAAGGCGAATTAAGTCAATACCTAAAAAACAAACCAAATATTAAGGTATGAAATCGGGTCTACTGGTCAAGCTTTAAGACGTGTGCTACCTGTCAAATATGAACAGAGATAGCAAAAACACCGTTTCTGGGAATTGCTTTTGTGGGGCGATAGAGTTTTCTATTGAGCTGCCTGCTAAATTTGTTGCTCACTGCCACTGCACTATGTGTCGTCGTGCGCATGGTGCTGCCTTTGTTACCTGGGCTGGAGTGATGCGAGATCAGTTTACCTTGCTAGCTGGTGAGGAGCAGTTGGGCCGCTACCACTCCTCAACACACGCAACGCGCAGCTTTTGTCGCGCTTGTGGTAGCACGCTCTTTTTTGAAGAGTCTGAAAGGTGGCCAGGAGAGATCCACATTGCCACGGTTTACTTTAAAGAGGAGCTCGACAAACCGCCGGGTGGACACTTTTATTTTAATGAGCATGTGTCGTGGCTAGAGGTCAACGACGGCCTACCTCGTTTTGGTGGCCCTAGTGGTGGTGAGCCTCTGGATTAGGTCACAAAAACCCGCAATCAGCTCAGCAGTCGTTGGCGCAGCGCCTCAGGGTTGAGATCGATGCCGTCGTAACCATACCAGATAGGTGGACAGCTGTGATGTTTGGCGATCCACTCAGATTCCGGAAAGTTTCCAGCGACACCTCGTAAGCTGTGGCAGAGATCACTGTAAACTGCGCCGGTTTTCTCTTTGAGGGTTTCCTCAAAGACAATGTACTTGTAGTAACCCGAGACCATGCCTTCGGGTAGCGAGACTCTGTTTGCAAAGATTTCATCGTATTTCGCTGCCAGACGTCGCTTCCAGTCGAGAATCTTCGGCAGTTGTTCCAATTGGGCGACCCCTAGTGCAGCCGTGATCTCACTCATGCGGCCATGAAAACCAGCAACCTTATACGCAAATTTGCCGTAGTTGCGAAAGCTACGCACAAATTCAATCACCTCATTACTATTGCTAACAACCATGCCGCCTTCGCCGATGGTTAAGGTTTTAGTGGCGTAGAAGGAATAGGCGCCACCCAGGCCAAAACTGCCGCCAGCCTTCCCATGAAGAGTCGCACCATGGGCATGCGCACAGTCCTCAATCAACGCCAGACCTTTGTCCTTACAAAAGCGAGCGATGGCTTCACTCTCAAAAGCGAGGTGGCCGCCAATATGTACAAGGACAACAGCCTTTGTGGCTGGTGTCATAACTGCTTCAATGTCTTTTAGAGAGAGGCAGAGATCTTGGCGATTGCAGTCGGCAAACACCACTTTGCCACCAGCCTTTTCTACAGCCAGCGGTGTTGCCATAAAGGTGTTGGTAGGCACAATGACTTCATGGCCGCGCACGCCTGCTGCTTCCAACAGGGCCCAGAGTGCAAAGCCACCAGAGGAGACAGCCACAGCCGGCAGGCCAGCAAACTCTTGCCATTGAGCCTCAAACTGTTTGGTCAACTCGCCTTCGCTCAAGAAACCGCTACGCAGTACCTTATCACTGAGCTCATGAAAGCGGCGCACAGCCGCCTCTTCTAAACGTATCATGGTTCACCCTCCTCCGGGCTGATTGTAGCAGAGAAGCTAGAAGAAGGCCTCTTTTTTGGCCTTATACTGATGGGTGCTTGTCGGATGCAGAAATTGGCCCTACAATGGCAAGCAGGAATTGGAGGAGGCTATGGCGTATCATTCGTTGGTTACCGGTGGTTCAGGTTTCATTGGTTCGCATGTGGTCGATAAGCTCCTGGATGCCGGACATAAGGTGACGGTTGTCGATCATCGGGTCAAACCGCACCGCTGGGACATTGAATTTAAGGACGTGGATATCGTTGATCTCGCCTCGGTGTTGCAGGCAACCAAGGGTGTAGACTTCTTCTTTCACCTAGCGGCTATCAGCAACGTCAACCACGCCTTTGAAAACCCCGTCTACGCCACCGAACTCAACATTCAAGCCACGGTGAACTGTCTTGAGGCTGCTAGACAAAACAAGGTCAAACGCTTCATCTTTGCCAGCACGGTCTGGGTCTACAGTGGTAGCCCCGAGGAAGATGTCGATGAGTCCTCACCGTTCGTACTTCCAGGCGCCGGACACATTTACAGCTCGTCGAAGATTGCCGCAGAGTTTCTCATTCATGACTACTGGAACCTCTATGAGGTGCCCTTCACCATTTTACGCTACGGTATTCCTTATGGTCCGCGCATGCGACGGGAACTCGTCTTGCCGATTTTTTTGCGCAAAGCATTTGCCAACGAACCGATTACCATTACCGGGGACGGCAGCCAGTATCGTAATTTTGTCTACGTCGAAGACATGGCTGATGCCCACATACTCAGCCTCGATGAGGCGGCTAAAAACGAAGTGATCAACCTAGAAGGCATGCGACCCGTCACCATCAAGGAGATGGCAGAGACGGTACGTGATCTCGCCAACCCTGGCTTGGAGATTCAATATCTGCCGGCACGACCAGGGGATTACAAAGGAAAAACCGTCTCAGCAACAAAGGCCAAGAAACTCATTGGCTGGGAACCCAAGATCGATTTTCGTGAGGGTATGGAGAAAACCCTAGCGTGGTTCCGTGAAGTGACTAAAAATAGTCGGAAAGAGTAATTTTATGCCACAAGCTGCTCGTAGACTCGCGTTAGCTTGGCAAAGTTTTTGTCCCAGTCGAACTCTCGTTTTGCAAGTTGGTAGTTGTGATGTCGTATCTTCTCAAGCGTATTAGTGTCTGTTTTACTGACCTTGGTAACAAGCTCGGCTAACTGTTTGGCATTGCCAACAGCAAAGCAGAAGCCGTTGACGCCATGCTCTACCCACTCTCTATAAGCAGGAATGTCGGTAACCAGTGGGATGGCGCCGCAGGCCATGGCCTCCATCATGGCCAACGAAGTACCTTCACTGCGATTGCAGCTTACATAGAGATCGCAGCGGCGTAACAGCTGCGGGATTTCAGTATTGTTGATTCGTCCTTTGAACTCCACTACAGTGTCGACTCCAAGCGACTGCGCCTGCTCTTTGAGTGTGGCTTCGAGCTTTCCAGTACCACAGAGCTCAACCGCAACACCTTGCTGTTGCAGTATGGCCAACGACTGCAAAAGGGTGTCTAGGCGTGATACGTCAACTAGGTTCTTGACCACGGCAATGCGTAGGGGTGTCTGCAAACCCACCATGCGGCTCTCAGGGTGAAACTGTTTAAGATCAAGCCCCCAGGGAATGGTAAGCATGGGTCGCTTTTCGTTGCCCAGCATTTTGGTGATGGTGTCTACAGCTGCCTTACAGTCGCAGAGGATGTAGTCTGCTTGCTTTAGGGTCCATTGGGTCTTGCGATAGTTGCGTTGGTTATCGAATGGCCGCACTAAAATATCGCTACCCCATTCCATAACCAGCAGGGGAGTCTGTTTTTCACAGGCAGCAATGTAGCTGTCTGTCTGTAGCCAGCCAGCGTGCACCAGATGGGGCTTAAAATCTTGCAGAAGACGGCGTAGGTGCTGCCGATGCGTGCGAAAGTGCTGTTTGAGTCGTAGACGTTGTACAAAGTTGTAGGCGCCTTGGCGATCCCAATCATCAAAAGGGCGAGCCTCAGGGTTGAGATTGTGTACGGCAATACCAAGTGCTTCGACCTCGGGAATCAGTTCTGGTTTGTAGGTGGCAAAGAGCGTTTGCCACTGCGCTGGTAGTGTTTTTAACTTTTCAAGAAAACGGAAATCATGCCCACCAAGACTGCTAAGGTATAAGAGCCGTTTTACACTCAAGAGGAACGCTCACGGATCGTCCTGGCAGGATTGCCGGCGACAATGTGATTAGCAGCGACAGCTGCTGTAACTACGGAGTTTGCGCCAATGACAGCGTGATCACCAATGGTCACACCCGATTTGATAAAGACATTGGCGCCAATCCAGACGTGATCGCCAATGATGATGTCTGCCTCAATCATCTTGACGTTTGGTCCAGTAGGGTTGTCAAGATCATGGGTGGCGGCCCGCAGGTTGACGTTGTTGGCAATGGCGCACCACCTGCCAATCTTCACCTTGGCGTGCTCCCCACCGTAGATGATACCCGGACCGTTGACATAGCTGTTGGCACCAATTTCAACCTGGCCCATAAGGTGTACCCCAGGCCCGAGCTCTACTGAGTCGTCCAGCTTGTACTTTGCCTTTACAGCCTCAAGCTGTACCTGCTCGAAGTTCTCTTTAAGGGCGCTGTAGAGGCGGTAGAGCAAGCCACGTAGCATAGGGGTAGTGTACATAAATCTTGTAATTCTAGCCAGTTAAAATGTTTTGCTGGGAGGGGCTTTTCAGTAGAGGGATTTTCTGCTAAAGAGCCGGGACTTTGTACAACTGCTTTGTGGAGGTCAGCGAAATGATAGATAAACTCAAATCCTATGTACTCTTTTTATTTGGTGTCCCAGTTGGGGTGGCGCTGGTGATTGCCTGCTCTGAGACCATTGCCACCAACGTCGACACCATAACCGAAGCACTGCTCACTGCTTTGGAAATTCCATACGATAATAGTGGTGATGGCAACTCGTTAGGAGCATCAACGGTGCAAGGGGCGATTGATGAACTCGACCAGACGACCCAGGGATTAAGTACTGCCGTGGGCGCTGCCCAAACGACCTTGAGTGGGTTTACTAAACCTACGCAAGTTGTGGATGCCGCTGGCAATACCCTTGGAACGCTCGTAGGTTTTGATAGTCCACACTATTGTATTTTCAACAGCAGTTTTAACGGCGCCATCTTATGTGCCAATTCTACCAACGGTTCGGTTGTTGGTGGACCGGTCTACTTTGAATCTTCTAACTGTACCGGTCAGAGGCTGAGTGCAAACGCAAACGAAGTCACCCTAAATAATGGTACTCTCTTTGCACCTGATTCGAAGAGTGGTGCGATAAAGACCTATAATAGTAGACTTGATGCAGCTAATCCCAGTTGTGTAACGCTGTTTAGTGATACGTTTACCCTCTATCCAGTTGCTGCGCTTACCTCGGTTGCTCATCCCCTGCCGGCACCACTTAGCCTACAGTAGAATTACTTGATATTGGAGAGCTGTATGAAAGAGAAAAGGTCTGTTTCAATCATCGGCTCTCCAACGATTGTTCTGTTGCTGCTGACGATCCTCACGGGATGCCAGCGAACTACGCTTGAACCAAGCTCTGCGGAGAAGACAACCCTGCGTCCTAACCTGCCACGATTCGATTGGAGTTCAGAGCAGCTCAAAGAGAGATGTGACACAGCTGCAGCGACGCTCAAGAGCAGGGTCGAGCAAATCATCATCCAATCAGAAAGTGGGGAAGAGCTGCAGCAGAACTCTAACCACTCCCCTGAAGCCACTATAGCCGCTCTCGACCAAGCTCTTGCCAATTTTCACCACACGATTCTGCCCTTGGGTCTGTTAAAAGATGTCTCTACAGATGCAGGCCTGCGGGCCTCCAGTCAGGAGTGTCATGCAGCGAGTGAAAAGATCGAAGTAGAACTCTTCTCAAACCCGCAGTTGGGGGCAGTTCTCAGTCGAGTTCATAGTCAGTTATCTGATGCGGATAAATTAATTATGCGGCTTGCCACTAAGTTTTTGCAGCAAGCTGAGCAAAATGGCGCGACCTTGCCAGAAAAGCAACGTCAGGAGTTTGTTAAGGGGTTGAAGCGACTCAGTGAGATCAAAGTTCAATTTTCTACCAACATACGGGAAGATAAGAGCGAGCTCATTCTATCGGCAGAACATTTAGATGGACTGTCGGACGAATTTAAACAGACCCTGAAAACGACCCCAGCTGGTAAGTATCGGGTGCCAGCTCACTGGCGCTGGGCAAAAGAAGTGATGACCTGGGCCAAAGACGCGGAAACGCGCCGGGCCATGGTTGTACTGCGGGTTAATCAAGCTGCTAAAGAGAACAGCCCCCTGTTTAAAGAGGCTATACTGTTGCGCCACAAGTTAGCGACGCTGCTAAGTACAAAACGGCGACCTAAGGGTGTGAGTAAGTCTGAAACGGTCACCCACGCTGATTTTGTTACAGAGCGACGTCTTGCTGGCAGTAAGCGGCGGGTCTTGAACTTTTTGAATGACATTAGCAGTAAACTCGCGCCGTTGGTTGATAAAGAGTATGCTACTTTGCTGGCCTATAAACAGCGAGAGATCAGACACAATGCCAAAGCGCTTACCAAAGAGGAGCGGCAGTCATTTCGTAGAGATGGCACACTAACACTGCAAATGTGGGACGTGCGTTATTACGTACGGCAGTGGCAGGAGAAGGAGCTGCAGCTCGATTCGAGTGAAATCAGGAAATACTTTCCCATGCAGAGCGTGGTGCAGGGAACGCTCGACATCTACGAAAATCTTCTCGGCGTTCGTTTTAAAGAAATAGATCTCAAAGACTTTCCCGATGCCACCTGGCACCAAGATGTAAAACTCTACGAAGTACGTGAGGCAGGTAAGAACGGGGAGCTTGCAGCCTACTTCTACACCGATCTCTTTCCTCGGGAAAATAAGTACTCCCATTTTGCTGCTGCAGCGCTTGTGCTTGGCGGCCTTGATACAAAAGATAAACACCGCATACCCATTGGTGTGATGCTTGGCAACTTCAAGGAGTATAATGATCTAAGGAACGTACAGACCTTCTTTCATGAATTTGGCCACATCATGCACAACGCCCTGGCCAGAACGCGCTTCTTTAGCCAGAGTGGGTATATGGTTCCTTGGGATTTTATTGAGGCGCCCTCCCAGATGATGGAAAACTGGCTTACTACTGCAGAAGGGTTGCAGCAGGTGGCGGTTAAACCGATTCCGAAAAAATTAGTCACCGGCATTTTGCAATCAAGAAAATTTGAGCAGGGTGCCTGGAGTTGGATTACTCAGGTTTTTCTTGGACTGGCGGATATGACCTACCATGGTCAAGTGCCGGGTGAGGACTTTAATGCGGAAAAGATCTGGCAAGAGCTGTCTAAGCGGGTTACACGTCTGCCACCGCTGCCAAACAACAACCGTTTTGCCAGTTTCAACCATCTCATCAACGGCTATGACGCTGCCTATTATAGCTACCTGTGGTCACTGCGGTACGCACAGGACATGTTCACCCGCTTTAAGCAAGAAGGTATTTTTGATTATAAGACTGGCATGGCCTATCGTCGTGCCATCCTGGAGCCAGGCGACAGCATGGATGTTGATGATGCCGTGGAAAACTTTCTTGGCCGTCCTGTTAACAACCGAGCTCTATTGGCACACCTCGGTCTGGCAAAAGATTAGCTAGGCCTAGCAGCAACTAGGGTTGATAAAGCATCGCATCGATGGCAGCGTCCGAGAGTGAGCTGCCCTTGTATTTGATCTTTTGTGCGGACTGGAAGCCAGGGTAAGCGGATACTGGCGCTGTTACATCAAACCAGACATCACCGTTGTCTAAGGGTCCACTAAAGTTATTCCACAGATCAAAAGCCGTGCGGTTGCCGATAATCGTGAACGCCCCGATGATGGCCGTACCAACACCAGCGAGTGCGATGTGGGAGCGATCGGCATTAGTTGCATCGATATAGACGTTACGTAATTCGGCATAGGGGGTAGTAAAATCTTTGCCATCGATCTTCACAGTGTGTAGGCCTTTGCCCGCATCGCTCCAAAAGGTGATGGCGCCAAGATCACCCTTATAGTAAATGTCTTCCATGTAGACAGGCCCAAGGTGTCCAGCAATGGTAAGGGCAGATCCGCCGGCTCCCTTCTTAGTGCGTGCGACTATGCGCTTCATCATCAACAGCCCTAACCCTGTAGGACCCTCGTTTTTGCGGTTGACCACTTGGATGCAGGTTCTTCCGGACGGGCCCTGTTGCACGAGATCAAGAATGTAGCTGTCACCAGCACCATTCCAGCCTGGAGAGTCTATATAAATAGCATGCTCTTCGGCACTGCCCACGGCGGTGGCAGTAAAGATGTTACGGCGCACATCGTAGAGGGCGCGGCCGTGGCCACGAAGCCCCCACTTCATACCGTAACCACCATAAAGACTGGGATTGACGGTGACATAGGTAATATCGTAAAGGCCAATGCGACCCAACAAACTGCCTTGGAAGATAATGATGGGCGTGCGGTTGTCGCCACCGTTGCGAACGATGACGTTTTTAAAATAGATGTTATCCACACCACCTTGACCCGTGGTCATATCGCCACGAAAAGTGAGACCATTAATGGTTGGTGGGTCTGCTGGATCTGCCGCGATTATAGTAATATCACGAATCACCTGACCTCCAGGCCAAAAGACCTCGCTATCAGCAAAGGAAAAGGTTAGACCAATGGCTACAGCTGGGAATTGACCTTTAAGCGCGATGACATCACCCGGTTTGGCGAGCTTCATGGCAAAGGCTAAGACATTGGAAGAGGGGTTACTATAGGTCGTAAAGGTACCATCCCCGTTATCGACGATCACGTTTGGTGTAGAGACGCCATCATCCGTAGCCCAGATGGTTATAGGGCCATGGACATGTTCTGGTGGGTCATTTGGATCGGGTGGCCCCCAAAAGGGGTCGTCGTCACCAGGGTCTCCTGTGGCGTCGTCGTCGCCTGAATCACCGGAGTCATCGTCGTCAACCGGGTCGTTGTCGTCACTGCTGGCGAACTCACTTGAACCAACAGAAGCGGGATCACCCGTCTCAGGGCCCGAAGAGGTAATGGAGGAGTCGAGACAGCTGACCAGCAATAGGCTGGTTATTAGTGACAAAAAAATGCCAAAAAGATGAGAGGGGCGCTGTTGGTTCATGCAGTAACTCCTGACTAAGAGTTAACTGCAAACTCTGTTCCAAATAAATATTAGTAATTACAAGTAGTTACAATACAGTTTTTTGTTTTTTAACCGTTTTTCGAACACAAGGTGGTAACTGTAGTTTCACACGGAAGATTTAGATTTTTTCTGACAGCAGCACAACAACACTCGAGCCATCGCTATGCAGATAGACAATGTCGTCTGATCCATTGCCATCGATGTCACCACTGTCAATCAACGCTACATGACTTTGGCTTCCTTCATCGCTAGCCAATGTGATCGGCACAAGGTAATCCGTGCTGACAATGTAGAATCTCTGCCAAGAATTCGAGTTTTCAGCAATGGCCAATTCAACCTGGCCGTCGCCATTGTAATCTCCAACTGAGAAGTAGTTCACGACATCGGGGAAATCATCTCCAGAAATCTGCGCAGTTAGTGCTTTACTGGCCTCGTTGTCATACTTGAATGCTCCTTTGGAATCGCCCCACCAAAGCGCGAACCCACTGGTTTGATCACGCTGTTCTCTGGACATTTTTAGAACAACGAGATCTTTGTTTTTGTCACCATCCATGTCATACAGAATAAATTTTTCATAGACCTTTAACCCTCCAGCCAACATCCTTATCTTCCTGTCGAGGGGGAGGATGTTCCGATCAGTTCTATCTCTCTTGCTCAACAACGCTATAAACCCACCTCTGTGTCCAGCAATGAGATCAACAACCTCATCATGATTAAGGTCAGCAACGCAAAGACTTTGTATAGCAGGCAGCTCTAGATCGAGATTTTCGAGGGGCAGCTGCGTGTTTCTTCGTAGAGGGCTAGAGGCAACAAAAACTTGGTCTGGTTGTGTGGCAGGAACCACAAGTAAATCGTTGTGCCCATCATGATTCCAATCCTCAATAACTATCTGTCGTGATAGTTCGAAGTCTTTGAACATCTTTTTTAATTGAAAGGTTCCATCACCATTGCCGAGAAAGAGATAGAGCGTGCCTTTTTGGCTATTCTCCTCAGAGCGTGCCATGACGACAAGGTCGAGATGTTCGTCGTTGTCAAGATGACCGAGGGTTGCCGTAAACGGTATGCCCCTGACTACTGTATGAAAAACTTCGGTAAAGGCAAAGTCGGGAATCGATGTTCCTGTGGATTGAGCCAAGCTCTCGGTCTGCGAGTATAGTAAAGCGAGAGCAGAGACTAGCCAAATCACTCGACCTACCACTGTTTCGAGGGGTTTACGGCGTCTAGCCCAAACGCAGGGGTGCGCCAATCTCCTTCTCATTTTCCTTGAGCCTCGCATGAGCTCTTACTACAGTTAAAAACGCACTGTGTCAATGATGTGGGTTATCTTTGCTATTGCAATAAGTTAGACCATAGGCAAGTTTTCCAGTCTGTCGGCGTAGGCAAGCTCGAGCTGACGGCGATAGCAACCGTAGCAGGTTGGGTAGTATTTTTCTTCAGCGCCCAAATCCACACTTGGTCCCTTCAGGGTAGCTAGGCCGTTACTATGCTTGAGATTGAAGATCGCTTTACGGTTGCAAAAGGCGCAGGTGGTTTTGATCTCCTCGACGGCGTCGGCAAGCTCCATGAGTGCGGCAGCGCCTTCAAAGAGTTGCGTACGAAAGTCTGTACGCAGGCCATAGCAGATGACTGGAATGTTTAAACTCAAGGTTATCTGTCGTAGCTGTCTAATGAGGCTTTTGCTAAGAAACTGTGCTTCATCAACAAGAATACAGCTTACATCTTTGAACTTTTGTCCATCAAGAATGGTGTCAGGCTCTACTAAAATATCTGCTGGCTTCTCTAGACCGGCACGGGAGCGGATGTGGTCAGAGCCAAAGCGTGTATCCAGTGCCGGTTTTATGAGGACCACCTGTTTCTGCTGCTGTCGATAGTTATGGGCTACAGCCAGTAGATTCAGGGTCTTAGCACTGCCGACTGTTCCATAACGAAAGTAGAGCTTGGCCATGAGCCTCATGTATCGAATCTCGACCGGCTCTGTAAAGGATAATGTGTTTTAGGGTGATGGTGCGCTGAGGACCTTACGGCTGTAGATTAGGTCCCAGAGAAATTCGCCAAAAATGCCCAACACTGCGGCGGCATAGATAAAAGTAAGATTTAAACTCTCATAAGCCCATAACCAGAGCAGTGCATAAATGAGCACTTTTAGCATTGCCCCAATCAACGGGACCATCGTTCTGGCAAGTCCTTGAAAGGCAGCGGTACATATAAAGATAGAAGCTACCAGGAAGTTGCTAAGGCCAAAGACCCGTATGTAGATGACGCCGTTGTCTATGACCTGTTGATCATCAGTGAAGAAAGCAAGGAAGAAGCTTGGGAATAACAAAAAGAGCGTTGTAATGCCGAGGGACCATGCATTGGCAAAGAGCTGAGCCCAATAGAAAGAGCTGCGGGCGCGGGCGAAGGCGTTGGCAGCCCAGTTTTGTCCGACGAGAGTGGCCGCAGCAATAGAGATAGCCACCATAGGCAGATAAGAGGAGTGGATGAGACGAAAACCAACCCCAACGGCAGCCGTGGTTTGAGGACCTAATGGTTTGATCCAGCGATAGGTAATGAGGATCATCAGGGCCAAAAGCAGATACTGCCCCGCACTGGGCAGGCCAATCTTAAGAATTTTGCCTATGAGCTTAGTGTCAGGCCGACGGATGGTCACAATGGCAAGGTTTTTCTTGTTGCCGATAATAACGTAAACGTACCATCCGCATGCGACCAGTTGGCTGAGCACCGTGGCCAGGGCAGCGCCTTGCAGCTCCAGACGTGGGAAAAACCAAGGACCGAAAATAAGCAGTGGATCAAGGATGATGTTGAGAATGTTACTGCCCAGCATGATCTTCACTGGGGTTATGAAATCGCCACTGCCACGAAAACAGAAGTTATTCACCATTAAAAAGAGTTGCAGAAAGCAGATGGCCGTATAGATCTCCAAGTAGTCTAAACCAAGCTCTATGGTTTGCATATCCGCTGTAAAGGCGGCAACATAACGAGCAGCAAAGAGATAAGCGACAAACCAGGCGACTATGCCAACTACTAGAGCAGCCCATAACGCCTGAGTATAGATCTGTCGTGCCCGATCAAACTGTTTGCGCCCCCAAGCTTGTGAAATGAGGGCGAGGCCGCCAACACCAATGGCTTGACCTAGAGCAAGAATGAAAAAGAAGAGCGTTGTGCCAATGGAGAGGGCTGCCACAGAGTTACTACCCAACCAGCCAACAAAGTAGAGATCGACAATCGAATAGAGGGTGCTAAAGCCCATGTGGCAGAGTACTGGCAAGGCCAAGTAGACAACGTGTTTGGGAATTGAACCTTCAAGCAGTGGTGTTTTGGAGCGCATGTTGCGGCGGGTTATAATCGATTGCTACAATCGTGTAAATGCATTATGTAATTCAATGAGGAGTCAAGGCTGAATGGCGAAGACCGGCAACATCAACACGTTTTCGGTGGCGGAAATCTTTCACCTAATCAGCAGTTCTTTGGCTACAGGTGGCCTGTTGATCAAGGGAGAGAGTATCGCCACGGTAAATTTTCATTTGGGTGAGCTTGTCTACGTTGGAGTTGAGGGTTTTTCTGTTCGCCTTGGTGGCCGATTGGTGAAAGAGGGCTGCCTTTCAGAAGAACAGTTGCAGGAAATTCTGCAGGAGCAACAACGTACAAAACCGTGGCGATCCATTGGCTCTATCTGCTTAGAGAAGAAACTGTTGAATTCGACTGAGCTTAATAGGATCTTACAGTTACAGATGACAGCGATGATTGCCGAGATCTTGAAATGGAAAGAGGGGATGTTTCGGTTTGAACGGGGTGAGGTTTCCATTAGCGATCCCATCTCTTTGAGCTGTTATGATCTGTGGAATCAGCTCGATCCTATAGGCAGAGCCGGTAAGAGTTTTGTTGTCGAGTGGGCCGAAACGGCCAAGAGCACGGATGATGTCGCCGTGGTTATAGAAGAGTTACGAAAACGGTATGACCCTTGGAAAGAGGAGTTTTTCCGTATCGGTGATGCAAGTCGGTATGAAACCCTGTTGACGTTGCGGGCCATGGGCGAAATTTTGATCAAACAGCTCGGCAGTTGGGATCAACAGTTCTTTCTGCACAACATCCGTACGGCCATGCCAGAAATCAGCGCTAACTTGGATGTACGTTTACCTAAACCTGACGGCAATTGGTTGGAGTTACCACTGACAGGTGAGCAACCTAATGAGTTGGTATTACCAGCTGAGCTCTTGTCACGTAAGAGTGAGAGTAGTTTTGTTGCATTGGAGCAACCTAATCACTATGCTATGGTTGTGAGCCTTTTTCGGCAACCGGTGTGCATCGTTACCATGAATGTTCATAGAGATAAGTTTAACCACAGCCAACTGGCTGCGACAACCTGGTTTTTTCAGCAGCTGGCAGTTGCCATCGGAGTTTCTCTGAGTTGTTGACCTTCACGATTACGGCGTTCCTTTCACTTTTTGTCACTATCAATCCATTTGGCAGTATACCGATCTTACTCACCATAACCGAGGAGGTTGGCGCCAAAGCCATCCGGGTTATGGTACGCCGAGCTGCCGTGGTCATGGCGCTGGTCCTCATGCTATTTGCTGTTGTCGGCCAACCCCTCATGGCCTATCTGCATCTTTCTCTGCCCGCCATTCGTATTGCTGGTGGCATTATTCTCTTTCTCATTGCTCTGAACATGATCCAAGCCGAACGTCCTAAGGTAAAGAGTCGGCCAGAAGAAGAGGCCGAAGCCATGGATAAAGAAGATGTATCTATCGTGCCTTTGGCTGTGCCAATGTTGGCAGGACCTGGAGCTATTACCACCGTGCTTGTGCTCAGTCGTGAGTCCAGTGGATTGGAACAGTGGGGTGTGATTGTCGCTGCGATCGTTGTGGTTGGTTTTATTGCCTATCTCATCTTGTCCCGTGCGGCGTTGTTGTTACAACTGCTTGGCAGGACTGGCATCAATGTCTTTACGCGGCTTATGGGCCTGTTGTTAGCGGCTATGGCCGTACAATTTGTCTTGAATGGCTTAAGAGAAGCCCTTTAATGTTAAAGGCTCTGCTGGCAGATCCAGCTCGATTCAAACCCCTCATCCTCATGGGCGGTTTTGTTGGCCTGCTTTTGCTTGGAGTGCTTTTGTTAATTGTCCTGTTTAAGCGGCGCAATAAAGGCAGTTCTCCGGCTACGGTATCTCCATCTGGTTATGCCATGGCCAAGGCGCTTGAGACCGTTCTACGTGGCAAGAGTTCTGCTGAGGCACTCGGGCATACTGTCTATGATGCGCTACGCTTTGGTAATTTTAGTGCCTATCAAGGAGCCTTCATCAATCATGCGGAAATCGACAAGTTTTTTACCAACGATGAGGCGCATAATATCAAACAGCAAGTTGTTGAGATGCAACAGCGGCAGGCATTTGAAAAGATGCATGCTTTGTTTGTTGATAGGCAAGGTGAGCTTGTGAATGTTAGGTTCGCAGAAGAAAAGCTGATATATGATGTTGCGAATAAGCCAGTAGCGACGTTGGTTCCCACGGCTTGGTTGCGACTTCAACAGTCCGCAGGGACAACAGAATTGGATATTGGTGCCATGATTAAATTACCGGTAGGCTGGAAACTCTTGCTGCCACCAAGTTACTCGGCTGCAGATGATAAAGCCGTGCACTGATTATGAGCTCGTTTACCACAACATTGAACCACTGGATTGGGCTTTATAATACCTATGTAGGGAGCTATGCCTTGATGCTTCTGCTCCTCCCAGTGGGCATATACTTTACTTTTAGTTTAAAATTTATTCAAATACGTAACTTAAAGCATTCATTAGATATAATACGAGGAAAATTTGATGACCCTAAAGATATAGGTGAGATTTCACATTGGAGAGCTCTGACCACAGCGCTTTCAGCCACTGTGGGTACGGGCAACATTGCTGGGGTCGCCCTGGCCATCTACTGGGGTGGTCCGGGAGCGGTCTTCTGGATGTGGGTGACTGGGTTTTTGGGCATGGCGACGAAGTTTGTCGGTTGTACCCTAGCGCACCATTACCGGGTGGTTCATGCTGACGGCTCTATATCAGGTGGCCCTATGTACTATATTGAGCGTGGATTGAAACAGCGCTTTGGGCTCTTTGCTAAGGTGCTTGCTGTTCTCTTTAGTGCTGGCACGGTGTTGGTCTCTTTTGGTCTGGGCAACATGGCCCAATCTAACTCCATAGCTGACGCCATGTTTACGAACTACCATCTGCCGCACTGGTTGACCGGCCTTACGTTAACCATCTTGGTATTTATGGTGATTATTGGTGGGATACGCCGGATCGCCCAAATTACCAGTAAGCTGGTACCGATTATGGGATTTTTGTATGGTGCTGGAGCCGTGATCATCATCCTGCTGCACTTGGAATTTGTTCTTCCGGCACTGAGAATGATCGTCCACGACGCCTTTACTGGCACAGCGGCAAGCGGTGGTTTTGTCGGCTCCACCTTTCTCATTACCGCCCGCTGGGGAATAGCCCGGGGTATATTCTCCAATGAGGCTGGACAGGGCTCCGCACCCATTGCCCACGCCGCTGCCAAAACCAAATGGGCTGTGCGCGAAGGTGCAGTTGCTGCTGTTGGCCCGCTTATCGATACCCTGATTATCTGTACCATGACCGCCCTGGTGATTATCTTTACCGGTAGTTGGGATTCAGGACTTAAGGGTGTCTCCATGACCATGAGTGCTTACAACGCTGGCCTGGCACCCATACAGCTTACGATGATTACCAAACACATTGTGCCTATTAGCCTACTGCTCTTTGCCTTCTCAACCACGTTGGGTTGGTCCTACTATGGAGATCGTGCTGCTACCTATCTCTTTGGGCAGGGATCAATTCTGCCATACCGCTTGGTTTACTGTCTGTTTTTGTTCATGGGTTCTATCTGGAGTCTTGATCTGGTGTGGAATTTTTCAGACATGGCAATCACCTTTATGACGATTCCTAATTTAATTGCTGTAGTCTTACTCTTTCCAACACTTAAACGGCTGACCCATGAGTACTTTGAGCGTATGCGACATGAGCTTGAAACCTAAGGCAGTTATCCTTCTAAGCGGGGGGCTAGATTCTGCGACCTGTTTGGCCATCGCTATAGACAAAGGTTTCAATCCTTACTGCCTGACGTTTGACTATGGTCAGCAACATCATCATGAGATTGACGCTGCAAAAGAGATCGCCCGCCAGACCGGGGTTCATCATCGTATCCAGACAGTGCCTTTGCGAGAGCTCGTGGTCTCCAGTCTAACCGGACGAGGGAAGATACCCATAGATCGTCCACTGAATTCACTGAATGAAATCCCTTCCACCTACGTGCCGGCACGAAATATCATCTTTTTGAGTCTCGCTCTTGGTTATGCTGAGAGTATCCATGCCAACGACATTTTTATGGGTGCCAACAGTATCGATTATTCTGGCTATCCCGATTGCCGCCCTGAATTCTTCGCCGCTTATAGGAAAATGGCACAGTTGGGAACCAAACAGGGTGTTGCCGGTAATGGCTGGCACATCCACACACCATTGATCCATTTGTCTAAGTCGGAGATTGTCCGCAAAGCAAGAGAGCTTGGGGTTAATACCGCCCTGACGCGATCATGCTACAACCCTAGCCCACAAGGTCAGCCGTGCGGCCGCTGTGATAGCTGCCGATTGCGACAAAAAGGCTTTGCAGATGCTGGTGTAGAAGATATCCTCCAACCCGTCTAATCTAAGAACGAAACTAAAGGAAGGACTAGTGATGCAGACCCAGCTCTCACCGCGAGAGAAAAAACAACCCTCGAAAGCACTGGAGCGTTTTGAAAACCCGCACCCACAGCGAGACTACTGGGTATCTTTTGCATGTGAGGAGTTTACCTGTCTCTGTCCACTGACCAACCAGCCTGATTTTGCCACTATTAGAATTCGTTATGTGCCGGACAAATACTGCGTTGAGCTCAAAAGCCTCAAGTTTTACCTCTGGTCCTATCGTGATAAAGGCGCCTTTCATGAGGCTGTCACCAATCAGATCCTTGAGGATGTGGTGGCTTTGTTGCAACCACGTAAGCTCGAGGTAGAGGCCGATTTCAAAATTCGTGGTGGTATCCATACCGTAGTTCAGTGCAAGCATCCGTAAGTGGTTTGCCGGTAAGCCCATGAGACTTGCTGATGTTGTGCTCCTCGTTTTCCTGCAGACGCTCTGGGCAGGCTCCTATACGGCAATCAAAATCGCGCTGCGCGAACTGCCCATTGAGCTGTTGATTTTACTGCGCTATGGCAGCGCGGCACTCCTGTTGCTTGCCATTACCACAGCACTCAATCGACATGCGGCTATTGCTCGCCGCGACATTAAGTGGATTGTCTTACTTGGTATTATTGTATTTGTACTCTCGCCCACGCTCGCTTTTCGTGGCATTGATTACTCGCAAGCCATCGACATATCCATTCTCGTCAGCCTTGAGCCTTTGACTACAGCACTGCTGGCATTTTTCATCCTCAAGGAGAGACTAGATCTGAGGAAGGGGCTGTCGATAGTCATTGCCATACCTGGCGTACTCTTGCTCTCTGGTATTTGGAATATGCAGGCTGGACACTTTACTCCACTTCGGCTGCTAGGCAATTCTCTCTTTATCCTCTCACTCTTTTGTGAGGGCAGCCACACAGTATTTGGCCGGGCTCTATCAAGACGCTATCCTCCGTTGACCGTGTCCACTTATGGTTTTGCTGCTGGTTTTCTCTGTTTTGCTGTGCTCAATTGGCACCATTTGCAGTTTTTTGTCGATCATTCGCTGAGTGTGCAAACCTGGGCAGCGCTTTTTTATCTTGCTGTGCTCTGTTCGGCCTTTGGCTATACCGCATGGTTTTTTGTTCTAAAGCGTCTACCTGCTAATACCATCGCACTCACGTTGTATTTACAGCCGGTTATGGGCGCGTTGATCAGCTATCTGGTTTTGGGAGAGGTGTTGATTGGCTCGGCTTGGTTAGGAGCTGGTTTGATCATCGCAGCCATGACGCTGGCGTTTTACACGCCTGCGTCAAAGGTTCGATAGGGGCCATTTGTATTCAGAGATGAATCGGGGTAAGTAGAGACATGAGGCAGGTACAAGACCGGCGACCATGGGGGTTTTTCGAGGTTCTTGCCGACGCCGCCGATCACAAAGTAAAACGGATTACGATTTTTTCAGGTAAACGCCTCTCACTGCAACGACATCGGCAGCGCAGCGAGCACTGGTTTGTTCTTCAAGGTGAGGCAACGGTAACCTGCAACGAAGAGGAGCATCAATTGCGGCCAGGCGATTCTATTGACATACCCTGTGGCGCTAGCCACCGCATTGCTAATGTAGGTAAGGAAGATGTCGTCTTCATAGAAGTGCAGCATGGTGACTACTTTGGTGAGGATGACATTGAGCGACTGCAGGATGACTTTGGTCGAGTCCCCTAATTGGACGAGCTAATGGAAAAGGGAATAGCACTACATTGGCAGATTCTTCTTGGCATGGCAGCGGGGCTCTTGCTGGCGTTGCCATTTCATCTAGGCTTGCTGCCAACTTTTAAAGAGCCTCTTGCAGCGTTTCTGCACTTTGCCCACACCGAGAAGCAAATCAGCGACTAGAGACCCGTTACCACAAATACCATGCAACAGTACCGAGAGCTCGACCACACAGCCGACACCGGTATTGAGGTGTTTGCCGCTTCTATTAATGAGCTGTTTGTCAATGCGGCACTGGGTTTCTTTGCTACTGTGGTCGATATAACAACGGTGTCAGCCAGGGAGGTTGAAACAATCACGGTATCTGCATCTGACTATGAAGAGCTGTTAGTACGCTGGTTAACCGAATTGCTCTACTGGCATGAGGTTCACAATATGCTCTTTTGTGAATTTGCTATCATTGCGCTTGATGCCAGGCAGTTACAGGCGCACGTTGGCGGTGAGCGCTTTGATCCAAAGCGACACCAGATACGGCGGCAGATCAAAGCTGTGACCTACCATGACCTTAAAGTCCAGCAGGTGAAAGATGGTTGGCAGGCCAGGGTGATCTTCGATATATAGGGTTCTATGGGGCTATCCATACAACAGATCAACGACTTCTGCTATCGCATCCCACGCCAAGGAAAGATGCGTGTTGATGGCCGTATCTTTGCCAATGCGCAGATCATGGCGGCACTCAAGGAAGACAAAGCCATCACCCAAGTTGCCAATGTCGCCCACCTGCCAGGTATTGTCGGGGCCTCCTTTGCCATGCCGGATATCCACTGGGGTTACGGTTTTCCCATTGGTGGCGTGGCTGCTTTTGATGCTGAGCAGGGTGGAGTGGTCTCTCCGGGTGGAGTTGGCTACGACATCAACTGTGGTGTGCGCTTGCTACGGTCGGATCTTAGCCGCAAAGAGCTGCGGTCAAAGCTACCACAGTTGGTCAACCGACTCTTTGACACTGTACCGACCGGCGTTGGTGCGCATCGGCGTGACTTTCGCCTTAGTGAGAAAGATTACGACAAACTGCTTACCTTGGGTGCGGCATGGGTAGTGCAACAGGGGTATGGTGATGGCGATGATCTTGAGCACATTGAGAAGTCAGGCTGTATCCCAGGTGCCGATTCAAGCAGAATTAGCACTCGCGCGAAAGAGCGAGGTAGAAACCAATTAGGCTCGCTTGGCTCGGGAAACCACTTTCTTGAAGTGCAGTATGTAGATGAGATCTACGATACAGCAATAGCCCATGCACTCGATCTCTTTCCAGAACAGATTACTGTGTCGATTCACTGCGGCTCGCGCGGTTTTGGTCACCAAACCTGTGACGATGCCTTGGCCACCATGCTACGCGCTTCACAGAAGTATGGCATTGACCTTCCGGACCGCCAGCTCTGTTGTGCACCGATTGATTCCAAGGAAGGTCAGGACTATCTCAAAGCCATGGCGTGTGCTGCAAATTACGCCTTTGGCAATCGACAACTAATAACGCATTGGGTACGGCAGAGCTTTGAGGAAATTCTGCACCGCGGTCCAGCGAAGATCAATCTCAGAGTGGTCTATGATGTGTGCCACAATATCGCTACCTTTGAAAACCATCGAGTCAACGGCAAAGAGAGCAGCGTGCTCGTACACCGCAAAGGCGCTACCCGTGCCTTTCCACCGCAGCATCCACAAACGCCAGCGGCGTACAGGGAAGTAGGACAACCGGTGCTCATTCCTGGAGATATGGGCCGTTACTCCTTTGTACTCGTGGGCACCCAGAAGGCTTTTGATGAGACTTTTGCCAGTAGTTGCCATGGAGCGGGACGATTGCTCAGTCGCAAAAAGGCTAGCAAAGTGGCACAGGGGCGAGCCATTGTCCGTGAGTTGGAGGATCAAGGCATTTATGTGCGTTCTGCAGGTGTGCGAACACTCAAGGAGGAGATTCCCGAGGCTTACAAAGACGTTGCCAACGTTGTCGATGTGGTGGAGGGTGCAGGAATTAGCAAAAAGGTCGCCCGCCTGCGCCCCATTGGGGTTATAAAAGGATAAAATTATTTATGGCGGTGGGTGATGAGGCCGTGGGTGAGGTCGTAAGGGGAGACACCAACGGTTACCTTGTCTCCGACAATAACGCGGATTTTGAAGCGCTTCATGCGACCACACAGCTTTGCCGATATGGTAACGCCATTTTCTAGCAAAATCTTATAGATGCCACCACCGGTGGCGTCACAGACCTCGCCTTCAAGTTGTACTAAATCGTCTCTAGCCAAACTTGCTCTTCCTCACTGTGACTCGGTCACCAAAAAACAGGGCATCTTGCATACCACAGCCTATGCCTAAAAGTAAAGTCACAGGAAGCGCTCTTAGCTAGGCTATGGCAAGGAACACAGTACCCACGGTAATCATTGCTATGGCAGTCCATCTGCTTGCGGAGAGCCTCTCTTGCAAGAACAGCATGCCGACAAAGCCACTTATCATGATGCCGCTGGCACGCGCTGCTACAACATAGCTCAACGGCGCCAAAGCCATGGCAGCTAGCACTGCTCCGGAGGCTGAGGCTAAACAGAGGCTACCAAGGACCAACTGTTTTGGCGATGCTATCCAAAAGGTAAAAGAGCGACGCCGCTGGAGCATGGTGGGTGCTAGCAGCAATACGATGCCAAAAAACTTTCCCGACAGATAGATGGATACTGGCATGTAGGTAACCCCGACCTTGTCGACACAGAGATAGATGGCAATAGCTAACCCTGTAGCCATGGTAAAGAAAAGACCTAAACGATGGCGGTTGCTGCTCTGTCGGCGGTGGAACAGCGGCTCGAAAAAGTTAGCAGTTAATGTTAAAGCAATACCTAGCCATCCAAGCAGCGATGGCAACTCATGTAAAAAGAAAATACCCATGCTGGTAGCTACAAGGGCGCCAATACCTCGACTGTAGGGGTAGACTAGGCTGAGGTCGGCAAACCGATAGGCGTTTGCTAGACTCCAAAAGTAGAAGCTGTGTACGACTGCACTAACGATGAGGCAGACCCAGGCAACTGGTGGCGCTTGGCGCTCGCCAATGAAGTAAGGGTAGAGAAAGAAAACCGCCACTATGGCTAGCGGCAACATCATCAACCAGAGGAAGGCGAGTTTGTCCTCTGCAGCTTTTGTTAGGAGATTCCAGCCGACATGGAGTAGCGACCCTGATAAAACGAGAAAAAGCGCTAATGGTTCCATCTAGGGTGCTTTAGTAATCGTATAGTAGCGCAAGTAGTGATTGTAGTAATAACGCATACCCTGGTATTGCAATCCGGCTTTCTCCAAGACTCGTTGTGAAGCCAGGTTATCCGGTGTGGTGACACCAACAATACGTTGCAGCCCAAGTTGCTCAAAGCCGTGATGTACACTCGCCACAGCCACTTCAGTCGCATAGCCTTTACCCCAATGGCTGCGGCCAAGATGGTAGCCTACCTCAATCTCGGGACCATTAGCCAAAAACTTTAGACCGCCTTGACCGATAAGCTTGCCGCTATTTTTTTCAATGATTGCCCACATGCCAAGCTTGTCTTTGGCTGATCTAGCGATAATCTTTTGGATCATCGCCTGTGTATCCGCGGTGCTACTGTGTGGCTGTTGACCCAACCATGACATGACTTCTGGATCACCGTAAATTTGCAACGCCGCAGCAGCGTCTTGCAGCTGCCATTCTCGCAACAACAGTCTATTGGTTTCCAGGACAATTTTGGCATAGCTGTTCATAGGTAATCGCGATATCATAGATAAAATGGTTGGAGAAGAAAAACGGCGTGCCTTGCAAAAACGCATGCAGGCACTTGGCATTGAAGAGAAAGATCTAGAAGAGCGGTTTGTCCGTAGCCGGGGTCACGGTGGTCAAAATGTCAATAAGGTCAGCAGCTGTGTGCAGCTTAAACACATCCCCTCTGGCTTAGAGGTCAAATGCCAGAAGAGCCGTTCTCAGGCTGACAACCGCTATTTTGCTCGAGTGTTGCTCTGTAACAAATTAGAGACCAAGCTTAAGGGCGAAAAGAGTCAGGCTGAGCAAGAGCGTTACCGCATCCGCAAACAGAAACAGCGTCGTAGTCGTCGTGCCAAGGCAAAGATGGTAGCAGACAAACGTGTCCAGAGCCAAAAAAAACAGCTGCGGCAAAAACCTGAGCTGGACGAAGAGTAAAACTTAACCAAGTAAGAGCTGTTTGAGTTACCAGGCAGATCATAAACCAAGAGCCACACCATCTTTGCGTGGATCCGAGGCGCCTTGATATTCCTGACGATCCCTGTCGAAATAAATAATTTGACCGCCACCAAACTCACTTGTTTCACCCGCATCTGCTCGACATCGATGACCTAATGCGCGCAGTTTTTCTAGCAGTGCTGGCTCTAGATGTGCCTCCCAGCTCAATTGGTCGTCAGGGTTGATCCGTATCCTGGCGCTATTGATTGCCTGCTGGATGTTGTCTCCTTGATCAACGATACTCGACACCACCTGGAGGTGCGCCTGTGGCTGCATCATACCCCCCATAATGCCGAAGGGACCCAAAGGCTGGCCCGCTTTGGTGAGGAAACCAGGCATGATGGTGTGGAAGGGGCGCTTACCAGGTGCCAAGAGGTTTGGGCTGGTAGGATTTAATGAAAAGGCATAACCACGGTTGTGCAAGGCAATACCCGTACCCGGTACGACAATGCCAGAACCAAAACCATAATAATTAGACTGGATAAAGCTAACCATCATGTTGTTGCTGTCAGCAGCACAGAGATAGACGGTGCCGGCATCTTTAGGAAAGTTTAATTCAGATAGGTCCATGCGTTTTTGCAGTGAGATACGTTCTGCTTGTTTTTGTAGACAGCTCGGATCTAGCAACTCCTCTATGGAGATTCGCATACCGTCTGGATCGGCAACGTGTGCGTAGGTCGTAGCAAAGCTCAACCGCATCGCTTCGATAAGCACATGCCAACGTTTTGCTGCATCGAACTCCGCGGTTGGCAGTGGAAAGTGGGCGGTCATGCCAAGGGCCATGAGTGCGGCAATACCTTGGGTGTTCGGGGGCAACTCCCATATATCCACACCACGGTAATTTATGGAGATGGGTTGAACAAACTCAGCTTGATGGCTGTGAAAATCTGCAAGTTCGAAATATCCACCTTGGCCTTTTGAGTAGGCAACGATCTGCTCGGCAAGGATTTCATAGAAACCTCTCTCACCATGCTGGCTAATCACTTCTAGAGATCGACCTAGATCAGGATGCTTGAAGCGTTCTCCGGCTTTGGGGGCACGGCCAAGGGGTAGAAAGCTGTGACGAAACCCCTCTTGTTCAGCAAACAGCTTGGCAGCGCGCTGCCAATGCTGCGCGGTTCGTGGTTGAACGACAAAGCCTTGCTGGCAGTAATGGATGGCCGGTTGTAAGAGCTCTTGTAGCGGCAACTTGCCAAAACGACGATGCAGTGCGATCCACCCAGAGACGGCTCCAGGAACAGTGACACTCTCCCAACCCTGCTTGGGCATCTCCACGAAGCCCTTTTGTTTGAGCAGGGCAGGGTTGAGGGCTCTAGGCGCACGGCCCGATGCCTGCAGGCCAACAAGCTCACCATCCGCCCAAACCATAGCAAAGGCATCCCCACCCAAACCATTGGCAGTAGGCTCGCATAAAACCAATGCAGCTGCCATGGCAATAGTAGCATCAACGGCGGTGCCGCCCTCCTTAAGGATCTCTCGGCCAACCTCAGAGGCAAGCGGTTGACTAGTTGCCACCATGCCGCGCTTAGAGCACAGGGGTGTGGTGCGTTTTATCGAGACCGCCATCAGCTAGTTCTTATCCGCAAAGATGTGGGTCTGGCCGTGTTGGAACACCATAAACTCTTGTGGTGAGATTCCTGCCTGTTTCAGAGCAGAGGCCAACTCTTTTGGCGGCTCATCCAGGGGCTCGTCGGTTAAGATAAAGGTTCCCCAGTGAATGGCTACAGAGAACTTGGCCTGCAGATCCTGGTGCACCTGAACAGCCTCCTCAGGGTTAACATGGGAGGCCTTCATAAACCAACGCGGCTCATAGGCACCAATGGGAATGGCTGCCAGGTCAAAGGGGCCGTAACGCGCACCAATGTCACGAAAGTGCGGTGTATACCCCGAGTCACCGGCAAAGAGAAAACGGAACTCTGGAGTGACGATGCCCCACGCTGCCCACAGAGTCTTATTGGTGTCCAAAAGCGTTCGTCGCGACCAGTGCTGCACTGGTAGAGCAACAACCTTGAGTTTTCCAACCTCATGGCTTTGCCACCAGTCCAGCTCGATCACGTTGGTAATGCCAAGCTTGGTAAACCACGGCTTAAGTTTCAGAGGCACAAAAAAGAGCGTCTCTTCACCTCCCCTACGTTGGTGCAGGCGTTTGACGGTTTCAAGGTCGAGCGAGTCATGGTGGTTGTGGGAGATGACGACAATGTCGATTACTGGTAGGTCGTCTAGGCTCAAGCCCGGCGCCACCAAACGCTTGGGGCCTGCCCAGCTCACCGGGGATGCCCGTTCAGTAAAGTGTGGATCGGTGAGGATATTGATGCCTTCTAGCTGTAGCAGTAGGGTAGCGTGGCCAACCCAAGTCACAGTGGTTTGGGTACGATTCTTTTGCAAAAAGGCTGGATCATTCTCAGCAACAGGAAAGGTATACTCCTCAGCACTTGGCAGTTCTTTTGCGATTCTCTGCCACTGCCACTTCCAAAAGGCAAAGCGACCTCTCTTTTCATAAGCATGAACATTACGAAAACCACGTGAGGTGTGATGCGGTTTCTGCGGGTCTATCTCCACTGGCGAACATGTGCTGAATAGAAATAGAGCCATGATGCAGCTCACGCTGCCATAGATGTTGCGCATCAAACAACATTAATAGATTTTACCGGAGTTTATGAGTAAATTACGCTGATGGCCTATGAAATCCTCACCCACGGTGGTGCTGGATCCAAGTCTGCTTGGTGTGATGGCACCGAGCGGGCAGCACAGCAGGGTATAGAGACGCTCAAAACGGCTGGGTGTGTGCTCGATGCCGCTTGTAGTGCAGTTGCCGAGCTTGAGGATGATCCGCGTTTCAATGCAGGTACTGGCTCCAATTTACGCATGGATGGCAAGACCATTGAGATGGATGCTGCCTGTATGGATTCCAGCGGCGAATTTGCTGCGGTTGCAGCTCTGCAACAAGTCAAGAACCCCATCTTTGTGGCGCGCAAGGTTTTTGCGGAACCACAAATTCTTTTGGCTGGTAGTGGAGCAAACCATTTTGCCCGGCAGCATGGTTTTGCGGAGTACGATCCCACTACGCACAAGGCAGTTGAGCGGTTTCATCGGGCCATTGAAAAGCAGCGACAGGGCAGTCACAACCTTGGCCCTGGTGACACCGTTGGTGCTGTGGTCTCAAACGGTAAGCAGTTTGCCGCCGCACTGAGTACCGGCGGCACCCCTCTGAGTGTGCTCGGCCGCGTTGGCGATGTGCCCCTGCCTGGTTGCGGCCTGTTTGTCTGGGAAGGTGGCGCTGTTGCCGTCACTGGCGATGGCGAGAGTTTGGCCCGGCAGCGGTTGGCCTACCACGTTTACACAGAGCTCACACGTGGCAGCTCACCGCAGCAGGTTGTTGAGCAAGCTGTAGCGCTTTTTCCACCAGCGGTCGATGTTGGTTTGATACTACTCACGAGAGATTTTCATGGTGCTGCCTCCAACCGCGACATGGCGTGGTCCTACTTGCGAAGCTAACTTGGCTTCTTGTGGTCCAAGCAGTAGCTCATGGCTTTACAAAGATTGTATTATCGCCCTTTGTCAACATCTCAAAGTCATAATTTTTCAATACTGAGCGTACCACTTCACTGCAGCCGGGTTGGAAGCGATCATGCAACTCCAAAACAATAACCTTCACTCTATCAAGCCAACTTTCATAGTTGTACGAAAATATCTCTTTTTCTGCACCTTCCACATCAAGCTTAAGGATGTCGATTGTCGGCAGGTTAAATTTTTGCATCAAAGTGGCGATGGAGAGCCCTTTAAAGGCCGCATCCATTTGAGCTTGCGCTGGTTCCACTTGGAAGGATGACTTGCCAGCAGTGGCATTGGAAATTTTCACATAGCTGTCATCACTCCAGATAGCAGATTTTATCGTTTTAATGTTTGCATAGTCTTTGCAGTTTTCCTCTAGTAGTGCGTAATTAGAGTTTTCCGGCTCTACAGCGACAATCTGTGCCTTGGGATAGCAGTTAGCAAAAAAGACCGCCACACAGCCGATGTTAGCACCACCATCGACTATGAACTTTGGCTCAAACCTAAGCTCTAGGCGATACTCCTCCTCAAAGAACACTGCTAGAAACGTTGCAATATCTGCGGTCCGAGGTCTGAGATTGATGGGATGGCGAATGTGTGGCAGCGACAGTGTGGTTGTTACTGGGGTCTTATCTGATGATCCTGCCTCTGGAAACAACTTACGAACTGCCGCAACGCCGTGGCGCAGACCCCATTTTCTCACATAAGGGTAGTAGTTAGAAAATCTCTGGGTAATGGGTTTCCAAACAGCCATGCAATTGGGTTATCAAAACTTCCCCTTCAGTGCTCTTAAATAATTCTTAACATTTTTAGGCAAATCAGCTAAGCAATGACGCTATGTGTTTAATAACTGGAGAAAAATATAAAACTAGTTACTCTTCCGTGTCCTATGTACCGCACTGGTGACCAAGGAACGCTCTTCATAGCATGAAAACAACGAACAGGAAACCGCTGGTCATTGCGCTTTTTGTTTTCCAAAGCCTGCTGTTTTCTTGTGCGACCCAATTTATGGTTGTTACACCCGATGCAGAGCTTGAGCAGATTATTTTCATTCCCGGGTTCTATGGTAGTCACCTGGTTCAGGCATCGGATGAAAAAGTGGTTTGGATTAGTGCCGCGCAAGCACTTTTTGGCAGAAAGACCGCGGCTCGTGTGGGTTTTGGTGTTCCCGGTGAGTTGACCCTAGTGCCAGCGGGAATTTTGCAGCGGGTGCCTATTGTTCCAGGAATCTACTCCAGAGACTTTTACGGGCGATTTCTCAAGCGGCTGCAGCGCGAAAAGGGCAGCAGGGCTCAGATTCATCACTTTGCCTACGATTGGCGCGAGGATTACTACCAAACGGTGCAAAAGCTTGGTGAGCTGATCGAGTCGCTGCAGACTCAAGGCGTACAGCGCATTTCTATCATCGCCCACAGTATGGGCGGCCTGATTGCCAGCTACTATTTGCGTTATGGCACACAGCAACCTGAAACAGCCATTGAAAATTGGCAAGGAGCCCAAGTGATTGGCCGAGTGGTTATGGTTACTGTACCTTTTGCTGGCTCTCTCATTGTCTTTCGTAACATGAAGTGGGGCGCAAAATTTGGTTTGAACACATCTCTCATTAAGGCAGATGCCTTGGCTTCTTTCGCCTCCAGCTATCAAATCATCGCTAACTATGTGCCGGTGTTTCTAGACAGACATTTGCAGCCCTTAAACCACTCTCTGCTTGAGGCCGACGATTGGGAAAAGTATCAATGGGGATTTTTGCGCAATCGAACAAATCTTTCTGAGGAAGTAATGCAGCATAGACGCCAGTTTGTCAGAAAGGCGCTTGCTAGAGCGAATGTGCTTAACAAACGAATTAACGAGCCAAGCCAAAACGAGGGGGAGGTGCCAACCAAGCTTCTCTACATCTATGCCACATCCCATTCTACATTGGCTAAAGCCATACTCCTCACTGGAGAGGATCAACAGCCGACCAGGGTGTTGTTCGACAAAAAGGAGTTCAAACAGCATATGCCAAATGTGCCTCACAGCATCCTGTTTGCAGATGGCGATTCGGCGGTGACCACGAAGGCGGCAAGGCTACCCGAGGCCTTTCGTTTAAACTTCTCTACTTTTGTAGAGCAGAAATCAAACTCTATTCATTCGGCCGTTTTTCGTGATAAAGCCGTACAAGAAAGGATTATGGTCTTTCTTAGGTAGAACAGAAGAAGTGACTGACAGGTATCATCTTCTACGGCCGTTTGCAATGAGCCTTGTTAGGCTAACTGGTTCATCAACCTAATGTGACTAAATGTTTTTTGGGGATGTATAAAAAAACATGTCATCTACGTAGCCAGCTTGAACACCATGACTTTGGTTATGCTATAATTAGACGGTAATTCTACCGCACAGGTTTTCCCAGAAAAATCACAAAAAATGTAAGTAGGAGGGGGTTATGATACGGCAATTGGCAGTTCTGTGTGTGCTTATTCTTGGAGGAGCGTTTGCGCTGATCTCTTGTGATGGCAGTAGTAGTTCAAGTTCATCTGATACTGGTACTAGCGCTGACCTGATAACATCTGTAGAAAACGCACTCATCACCAATCCGGACGGTAATCCAGTAACACTCGACTCTTCAAACTCGAACAGTTCGGCTTCTAAACTTGCAAAGCAGTACGTCAACTTTGCATTTGAAGGCTTTAGCTTAGACTTGAGGCTTCAAAAAGAAGCTGGGACAGGTGATAGCTTTGGCGCCATTCAAGGATGGCAGTGCAATGGTGACGACCATGAGGCTTATTTTACATTAGCAGTAACAAACAACAGCGATAATACCGCAGCCTATACCGGCACTTTTAAGTTGCGTGATGATACAGACAATTGGGGTAACTCTGACATTATTAAATCAGTTTCCACAGATGGAACAGGTAGTATTACAGTGCATACCGGTTCCAATTCTTTGACTGTGGCCTTTGTTGGAGGAACTATCAATACACTGGCCGCGTCAAATGGTTATGTATTTGCATGGAACAGTGATGGCCTAGCCTGTGGCCAAATGAGCGATGGTTCGCAGGTGCCATTCACTTTTGATATCGATGATTCCACTAAGGAAAAGAAGTCGCCTTCCTCAAGCAGTGATGACTCGCTCTGCAGCAGCCTACCTACGGCACCCACGTATAATGAACCACAATCATTCAGCGGTGACGAAAACTGGGACTGCCAAGCACCTGCAGGTAGCACCGAGGTTTCCGTAGAGAGCGCTCCATCTCTTGAAGATAAAGGTGGTGATGACTGCACTGCGGCCGATAACTTCTTTGCGAGTGCAAGTGTAGACCTAACCAGCTGCGGCAGCAGCGAAAGCCCGACAGACATGTTGTGCTTTTTACGTACCCTATACGCCATAGCTACACAGGCTGAAAAATCGATTAAACGTTCTTTAGAGTGCAAATTTGAAGGGGTAGCACAGATGGCCAGCGACGGTGACATTGACTTTAATATTGACAGTGGAAAAGAAGCTGAAGGACAAATACATATCTTAGATATGGGTTTTGGCTCCTGAAAAGGAAATAGCCACTACCTATACCCTGTCACAGCAACTTTATCGTTAATTCGAATACCACACTTGCCGTGACCCAACCGGCTCCCCTTTTACTGCGACCTGTTCTCATAGGTTGCATACTAGAACGGGGCGGACGGGACTCGAACCCGCGGCCTCCGGCGTGACAGGCCGGCGTTATAACCAACTTAACTACCGCCCCAACGTAGGTAGTGCGCGCTGTTCTTAGCAGATTTGCCAGCTCCCCAAAAGCACTTTGTAAATATAGAGGTTGAACGTTGCAAACACAAGCAGGGCGAACCGTTGATTGATCACAAGTCGGCAGCCGACGATTTCACTGTCCAGCAAGGTAGTTGATTTTATAGGTGTGAGAGGCTACAAATAGGACCCATTGACCTGAAACCACATCGGCAAAGGGGTCGTATGCCTTTAAAGATCAATCAGTTAGATAGGCTCAGCAGAGTTCAGCAGGATGTTTTAGAGCTCAGAGATCGACGTGGTGTCTATCTGGAGCTGGCCAACTGTATGGATGAGCTGGGTGTAGAGCTCGATGCCTCAACCATTGCCTACTTTGAAAAGTATGACCTCATCTACCGGACGCTGTGCGGTATTCTCTTCAACTTTGTTCCCAGCTCGGGTCACCCGGGTGGCAGTCTCTCTTGTGCCCGCATCTGTGAAGGCTTGCTGTTTGAAACCATGGATTACGAACTCGCGGACCCGAGTCGTAAAGATGCTGATATGATCTCCTACGGTGCTGGACACAAGGCCATGGGTCAGTACGCCATGTTTGCTCTGCGTAACGAAGTGGCACGAGTAGGGGAGAGCTCTCTATTAGCAGAGAAGCAAGCTTGGCAGATGCGTCTTGAAGACCTGCTTGGTTTTCGCAAAAATCCCATCACCCCCTATCCGCACTTTCGCAAACATCAAGCTAAAGCGCTCGATGGCCATGCCGGGCCCAATGTGCCCTTTGTGCCGATTTCAACCGGTCCTTCGGGTGTGGCAACAGCATCGAGTTGCGGCATTGCCTTTGCCGTGCTCGACTCCTACGGTGAAAACTGCCCCTGGGTTCACATTATCGAAGGTGAAGCAGGCATGACCGCCGGACGCGTCCTTGAGGTTTTGGGTATGGTGGCCACCAACCAGCTGCACAACTTGGTGTTGCATCTGGATTGGAATCAGGCCTCCATCGACTCCAACCGACCTTGTCGTGAAGGAAGTGAGCGAGGCGACTACGTTCAGTGGACGCCAGCAGAGTTGGGTTTTGTCAACGACTGGAATGTCATCAACGTCGATGATGGCTTTGATTTTAAGAAAGTCTTTGCCGCGCAAAAACTTGCCACACAACTGGCGAACCATCAACCCACCATGGTCGTCTATCGTACGGTCAAAGGTTGGCGTTACGGCATAGAAGGTAAAGCGTCACACGGTGCAGGGCATGGTGTTTGCAGCGATGCCTACTACAACTACTTGCAGGATTTTGAGAATACTTTTGGTGTTGAGTTTCCGCGCTTTAAGGGCGAGATGAACCCCGTAGCACTAGAGAACAACTTTTGGGAGAGCCTCTTGGTGGTGCGCAGGGTTGTCGAGAACAACCAGGATCTTGCCGAGTTTTTTGCAGCTCGCCTACGTTCTAGCCGTGATCGTCTGAACCAACGTAACCGCAAAAACCGTAAGGGCTTTGCCAACCTGAATCAGTTGTACGAGGGAAGTTTGCTCGATCCAAATCAAACTCCGGCTGAGCTTCAGCTGCAGCCCAAAACGCAAACCACGCTGCGTGGAACGTTGGGCAATGTGCTCAACTATCTAAACCACAAAACAGCTGGTGCCTTTATTGGCGGCGCGGCAGACCTCTATGGTTCAACCAGTTTAGCAACTGTAAACAAAGACTTTCCCGAAGGGTTCTTCAATAGCCAGGACAATCCTGAGAGTCGCATTATCTCCATCGGCGGAATATGTGAAGATGCCATGGGAGCGGTGATGACCGGTATTGCCGCCTATGGCAACCATATTGGTGTGGCAGCCTCCTATGCTGCTTTTATTGCCGCATTTGAACATGTTGCCTGCCGAGTGCATTGTATTGGCCAGCAACTAAAGCAAGATTTTGAAGCAGCTCCCTACCACACCTTCATTATGATCAATGGTCACGCGGGCGTAAAAACCGGTGAGGATGGTCCCACCCATGCAGATCCTCAACCTCTGCAACTGCTGCAAGAAAACTTTGTTAAAGGCACGGCCATTACCCTGACACCATGGGAACCCACGGAGATCTGGCCTTTAGTGGCGGCAGCGCTGCGAGCCAGACCCGCACTACTGGCGCCCTTTGTCACGCGGCCTAAAGAGACGGTGCTCGACCGCCGAGCTCTTGGCATTGCTCCAGCAGAGGTGGCACAGCAAGGCGTCTATGCCTTGGTTGAGGCAGATGCAGACAGGCCAGGCGATGGCACCGTGGTGTTACAGGGTAGTGAGGCTGCCTATGCCTTTGTAACTGAGGCATTGCCAAAAATCCGCGAGGCTGGTTTTAATCTCTCCGTCTATTACGTTGCCAGCGCGGAACTCTTTGATCTGCTTGATGAAAAGCAACAAGAACAGATCTTCCCAGCTGCGCGAGCAGCTGAGGCCATGGGTATTACCGGTTTTACCCTACCAACCTTATATCGCTGGGTGGGTTCTCCAGAGGGCAGGGCAGACTCGTTATATCCTTTTAAAGCAGGGCATTATCTCGGCAGCGGTAAGGCTGAAATGGTTGTGAAGCAGGCTGGGCTGGATGGTGAGAGTCAGTTCGAGGCAATTGGCTGTTATGTTGAGCGTATTCGGTCAGGAAAGTAGGATGACAATGGCTAGGAAGAGGATCACGCCAAAGCACTTTTTGAAGTTCATACAGCCCCCCTCGTTTGGCTGGTTCCCTTAAGCGTCCCTAAAGAAGCTTAGAATTTAAGGTAACAAGTAAAGTTTAACTCAATATAGTTTTATCTTAAAATATTATAGGAGTTAGTGCAATCAATAAAGTATTAGCTAGATAAATTCTTTGAATTTTAAGTATAGCGGGTGCCAGAGGGCAAGACTAGTCGCCATTATTGACAACCTAGTGGGGTGCTATTTAACTAAAGGGATTGCTGTTCTCTTGAATAGGCATGGGCCTATAGCTCAGTTGGTTAGAGCGCACGCCTGATAAGCGTGAGGTCGGTAGTTCAAATCTACCTAGGCCCACTCTGCATGATCGTGGTAAAGCCTTTTTCAGATCCATTGGGGGCGTAGCTCAGCTGGGAGAGCGCGGGCTTTGCAAGCCTGAGGTCGGCGGTTCGATCCCGCTCGCCTCCACCAATTGCAGACCCATCGAACCAAAGTTGTCTTTTTAATTCAATTGGTTATGTAGGCTTTTAAGAAAAGAGAAGAACCCTCCATTCTTGTTGGACACAGCTTTGGTTCCTAATTTCCAAGATTACGCGCTTACTCGTCAATCCTGTGAGAAAGTCTATACGCTGGATACGGATCACTCACCTTTCTTCTCGACACCGAAAAAGCTGACGGCACTTTTGATCAATATTGCTCAACTATGATTAAACTGCTTTTCGCAAAATACTCTGAACAAGCTGATTGAGGCTCAGCTGTTCAGCTTGTGCTTTCTTTGCTAAGTCTCTATGAAGGCTTTTCCCAAGGCGCACAACAAATTGACCGCTAAAGTCCTTTGTAGGGATGGGAATGGGCACCTTAAATTCGTCAGCAGCTTCTAACCAACTTACGATGGCATCACGCCCATTTTCTAAAGCCTCTTTTTCAGTATCACCATGACTAATACAGCCCTTAAGCTCAGGGGCTTCAGCAAGATAGGCTTCATCTTCGTCACTCCAATAGACAAAGAGTTGATACTCTTTGGCAAGATCAACAGCATTTAGCTTTTTCTTTTTAGCCTTGGCCATAGGTCATTTTCCTTTCACGATATCAATGGCATTGGTTATCTGGCGGAGCTGATAGGGTTTGGCATCGCTATTTGCCTTTCCCGATAGGAGGACAGGCCTACCCAACTTCTTATGAAACCATTTACGATGGCTCCCTTTGCCTTTCTTTCGGCTCTCAATAAAACCTGCATCTCGCAACAGTACTTCCAGCTCCCGAATCTTCACTTGGATATAGTACTATATATGATACTATAAAGTCAAGTTTGCTAGAGTAAGTTGGGTAAAAAAATTCTTATCCAAAAGCTTTACCCATACCACAAACTTGTACCCATCAATGGCTAATTGGCGAGTAACTCTTTGATTTCGTTAATATTATAGTCTGGGTAAGAGATAAAGAAGGTTCGATATACAGGACATAAAGTCCATTTTAAGGGTTTGCCTTCGCAAACCCTCTGCCTCAGCAAAGCCGAAACAATGTAACTCATGTCCGTAAATTTTGCCCAGGGTTAGACCTAACTGGCTGATTTTACGCAAGTCGTGTCTGGCATACTAATTGCAAAAAAATTGTTACTTTCATGAATATGACTTTTCAAAAGGTTGTGCTCATTATCGGCTTAGTTTTCTTTGTAAGTCCAAAAATGTATGGCGACGCCATAAGCAACACATCAAATAATACATTGAAGATTAGCTTACCCTATGGACCTTTGACAATTGATCCACACTATGTAGCGAATGAAATAGAAGAGATGATTGCGCGTGAACTGTTTGAGGGCCTATTTACCTCAGACCATCACGGCAATTTACAGCTAGGTATAGCTGAGTCCTTTAGCTCATCAGAAGACTGTCGCAGACTAGAATTTTCTATTCGAAGTAATGCCCGTTGGCAAAATGGTGATCCCGTTACCGCAAAGGATTTTGTCGCCAGCTGGAAGCGCTTGCTCGATCCGGCTTTTAAGACGCGCAATGCATCTTTTGGCAAATACCTCGAGACATTTAAAGCAGTTAATGACAAAAAACTAGAAGTTACCCTGAAAATACCAAATCCAGCAACGGGCACGGATTCCGAGTCCTGTCAGGAACGAGTATCCCGACTGTTCTACCACCCTGCCTTTGCACCGCTTCATCAAACTACTATAAAACACTTCGCCAGTAAGTTGATAACTGCCAGGACAAAAAAAGTTGATATGGACGCGATCGTTGCAAATGGGGCTTTTATACTAGAATCTATAAAAAGACCTGACATAGTACTTTCAAAAAATGCCCAATATTGGGACAACGAAACCGTTACGTTGCAACAAGTCAAATTTACCACCACTCCAAACGAGTGGGCAGAAAAGCGTTCCATGCTTGAGGAAAGATTTGATCTTGCGTTTTATCGAGTGCGACCAGTGGTGCCGGAAGAAGATATGGAGCAACACACCCTTATTGAGAGTGCAGGCTGGCAGCTTTATTTTCTTTTAACCAATGCTGCTTTTGCGAGCGAAGAGATCAAACGTTTGCTTTCTACTGTAGTAGATCGTGAGGGTCTAGTTAACGTCGCTAGGGGTATGCCAAGCCCGTTAACGGACGAAGAAGCTGTAAGTCGTTCTCCTGCTAAAAAAGAATGTGTATTGTGTGACAGACCATCTATACCGCGTCCCCCAATGACAGAAATATGGAGCGGCAACGGACGCATGGCGCCCGCTCGCGGTCTATTTTTGCAGTCTGATTTCCTTGATGCTGGCAGAAACTGGATGCCAACGCATAATTTCAAATTTGGAGAATGTAAACCAAGTGTAAATGAATCCTTGTTAGAGGAGGTTCGATCGCAGTGGGATATGGTAACTATTGATCTTGGACCTGACTACCATCCAAATTTAATTATCAATCGAGGCTCTGATTTCCATAAAAGGCTTGCGCTTGATTTCCAACGTTTTTCAACTTATCTACGAACTGATAACAATGATACCTTTGGAGTTGTTATCGAGGCCGAAGACTGGAAGGAGTATCAAGGACAAATTCAAAGTAGAGAGTTCAATATGGCATTGGTTATGGCGAATTTTGACAGTACGGATCCACTTGATATCGTCAGACTACAAAAACTTCTTCAAGCGGGTGGTTTTGAGGGGCTGGCCAATGAGGTAGAAGAATTAAGTCGGGACACAACGATCGAATCGTCCCAGTTTTTGGATCTTGTTGATGAAATAGTCGTAGGCAGTGGAGCTATCATACCACTTATTTTTGTGAAGCCTACGATTATCGTGAGTAAAAAGGTTGCAGGAGTTTATGCAAATCCTCTCGATTTCCATCCTCTTAAACATGTATCCATCAGATAGTAGGTATTTCTAATAAATTACATAAAATCAAAACGAGGTTTTGTCATCGGTACGGTTGGTAATCTGCCAAAGGTATTTTTCTGCTGCTGACACAGACTCGATGCCCTCTGGCATGTTTACGGCAAGAGCTTTGAGCTGTAACCGTTTGATAATCTCTGCCGGGCTTATGGTTTGTTGATTTTTCTTAAACAGCATCTTCAAGATTGCCACACAGTGGATGGTACCTCTTTGTGTCAACTGATGTTGACAATAGAAACTTCGTTCATCCCAGCCCAACAAACGCGTTTCAACCCTGTAACGTCGAAAGCGACCAATGGGCTTTTTATAGCGGATGAGTTGCGAGGCAGCGTAAAACGACCAACGGTTCTTAATCCAGAGAGATACTATGCCGAGTCTTACAAATAGGTCCCACCTTCCAAGCTCAAGGTAATTGGCAACGGTTGCCTGCCCAACATAACGCAGATGGGATTCAAAAGGCCATACGTAGAAAGACACTATGGAAGTATCAGAGAGGCCGAGTTTTGGACGGAGACATGCTTGTATAACTGTTAGCGATACTCTGGGGAAATACCACATAACCGACCATAGCTGCTGAGCTAGCAGTTTTCAAAAGAGAAGTTGAACCCATAACAACCTTCTAATTTTATTTACAAAAATAGCGTAGAAGAGGTGGGTGAAAAATAACTTGCCTACTATAGACGCGATGCAGTATATAAGGGAGGACGATAGTAGCCTGAAGACATCGTGAGAATGCAAAGACTTACAAAGATTGTTGGCAAGCTTGCCTTTATGTGCACAGCGTTGTTGTTTTTTACTGGCGTCCCGTTTGCACAAGAGAGTCGGGACAGTCGTCTCCAATACTTGCATAAACAATCTGCATACTATGCCTCGCTTGGTAGGTACGCGGATGCCATCGACTATCGTGAGAGGGTGCGCGGAATAGACCCAAAAAACGCGTACAACTTATGGTATTTAGCTGATTATCACACCAAACTCGGAGATTGGGAGAGGGCTCATTCCATTGTCCGAGAAGTCGTAGACGACTATGCAGATAGCAGTGATAAAACGATACCACTTGATCGTTGGTTGCACCTTTCAGGTTTAACCCTAACTCGGTTGGGTCAACTCGATGATGCGTTTGCTGCAATCAACCGCTCTTTGAGTATCAATCCAGATAATTTTTTAACTGAGTGTACCTTGGATGAGATTATCTTTAGAAATGCAGTAAAACGTGCTCCGATAACCCAACAAAAGCTTGAAGAATTTGCGGAGTATCAAGAGTCACTAGTTTATCTTGATGTCTGGGTTCCAGAGGAAGAGACCAGTTATTCGTTGAGCGGTTTCATGTATGGAAACAATGAAATCGTCACCACCTGGCATGGCTATTCCAGAAATACAGACTTAGAAATAACCGTAATACTCAACAATGGCAGGCGATATCCACTGCGATCTTTTAAGCGAGGTGATCCCTTTGCTGACTACGCTGTTTTCAAAGTTAATATTCCCGAGCGTGACTTTGTGCCATTGCCAGTTGCCAAAGAGGCTCCAGAAGTCGATGATTTTATCTACATACCCATCAACTCCATTTGGGCTAGTAGACTGGGCCAACCTGGAGTAAAGGGTAAGGTGCGGTTCTCTGAAGATAGACATTATGCAAAGGCAATTTTTGTGGATGCTCCTGCTAGCCCAGGGATGAGTGGTAGTCCAGCTCTAAATGCTGATGGTGAATTAGTTGGTTTTTTGACGGGTGGTGATCGTGTAAGCCACCACTGCTTAAATCAACGTGTTCTAGTGCAAGTCAGCCCAATAAGTTCCTTCAGTGGGAAGTCAACAAGACGCAAAGTCAAAAAGGTCAGCAAGTGGTTAGAGGAGGATTATTCGCCAGCAGTAGATCACCTGTGGAGGGACGCTATTGAGGCGATTGAGAAAAGCGATGAGGACAAGGCGACTGCGATTCTAGTTGATTACACCGGAACTTGGCCTAAGGACTACAGGGCTTGGTTAGCCTTGGCCTACGTACAAGCATCGACCGGTGATCTTGATGCCCTAGCACAGAGTCTAGAGCAGGTATTTGCACTTAAAGAAAATTTTGCCTATGCGCGACCCAATGAGTGGCTTGGTGAAATCATGTTGGCGCAAGGTAATTACGAGGCGGCCGCAGACTACTTTAATCGAGCCTTGGAAATTGTTGGTTGTGCACCGGAACTGCGGCTAAAAATTAGCAAAGCCTATATGTCTGCGGGTTTGGAAAGAGACGCTATGGGGGAAGCAATAGTAACTATCAACGAGAATCCAGAGTTTGGGCTGGCTTACCTTCTCTTGGGCGAGTTCCAATTCAATAAAGGCGAAACAGGGGCAGCAAAGAGACTTTTTGAGATGGGTCTGGAAAAATTTGATCCACTGGCTACGGACTCTGCTATAGCTAAAACACACTACTATCTAGGTTCGATCGCCTTGAGCCAAAACGACGAATCGACTGCAGCCAAACACCTTAAGGAATTGCAGGCACGCGGTGCCACTGATTTGGAAGCTGAGCTGCGCCAAATCATCGCAGAAGGGCTTTAAAGAAAGCTACAGGAGCTTAGATTATGCGACGATACCGGACTCTTCAGGCAACACTCTTCCCACTGCTTTTGCTGCAAATCATCCCACTAAGAGCTCAGACTCAGACCCCAGAGCCAGTTCAAAAACGGGCTGTCATTGCCGAGACCCTGTTTCATTTTGCCAGGGAATACGCCTTTCTTGGCGAGATTAAGGTGGCTGCTAACCCTGTGGTCAAAGTCATGGAACAGCGCCAGTTCCAGTCGAGCAATGGGGATGATGTTACCGTTTTGAATCGTGGGGTGGAACGTTTCGACGGCGTCATTGAAATTGGTAGTGCCGATTATCTAGTGCAGATACCAGTTCAGGCATGGCTTATATGGGAAAAGTCCTTGGAGGTGGTTTCGCGCGCCAATAACCTTAGTAGTAAGAGCAATCGGGCATTAAAAAGGGAAGATAAAGAGTTTGAAAGAGCGGTGTTTAAGCAGGCCTTGCCTGAAGGTGCAGAGATTACCCGTTGGGAGCGAGTTGTTGATAAAGAGAAATACGGGCATGGAGATTATAGGGGAAAAGGTCTTATAATTGTAGATTTCGATGCGACTGAATTGCCAGAAAAAGTGTCTATGAGCGTGCAAAGCTCTTCTCGGTTTTTCTCCTATAGTGCAGAACAGTCCGATAGAAATGACGAGCGTGCAATAGAAAAAACGCTCAAGTCGTTGAGGCGGGCGGCTGCATGGTTGTATCCAGAGCAGATTTCCAAAACACCTATAGCCGATAAACCAGTCGCCATCGTGGTAAACGGTCAATTTGTAGGAGAGGGCAATAAAATTACGCCAGATGTAACTCTCAGCTATCTAATTTATGAGGAAAGTTACGAGGTCATATTATCACTACGATTTGAAGTTGTGCCAGTAGCAGAACTGAGCGAATTTGAGAGTTCGATCGTTTTTTCGCCATATGAGCTGCCGGCAGACCCCACAGAATGGCTCGAAAATGAGAATTTGTTTGATTTAGAGCGTTATGATGTGCCTTACCCGTCAATGATTGAGAATCCTAGCGCGTACCCGGCAAATTAGGCATCGCCAAGTCCTTACCGGCAGCGGGGCCAGGACCCACAGCCGTTGGCGAGCTGAGTCAAAAACCCTTTACAAACTCGGGGCTTTGATCTAATAATCAGCGGCTGCGGCCAAATCAAGGGTTTGGCCTGCGCTTGGTCTTTGACAACTGCATAACCGTCTAAAGCGAAACAATTTCGCCAGTTATCTAAGTTAGTAAGAGCTTATGGTGGATGCCTTGGCATCAGCAGGCGATGAAGGACGTGGCAAGCTGCGAAAAGCTTCGGGGAGCCGCAAACAGGCTTTGATCCGGAGATTTCCGAATGGGGCAACCCACCTCTTTAAGAGGTAACCTTAGGCCAATTCATAACCTAAGGTGGCAAACGGAGCGAACTGAAACATCTTAGTAGCTCCAGGAAAAGAAAACAACCGTGATTCCCTTAGTAGCGGCGAGCGAACGGGGAATAGCTCAAACCGGAAGCTATCTATGGCCTGCAAGCTTCGTACTTCCGGGGTCGTGGGGTCTTTTTGGAGGTTGTTGCAGCAACCTCGGGGTCTTACAAAACCAATCCTAGCCGAAGGAGCTGGAAAGCTCTGCCAAAGAGAGTGATAGCCTCGTAGGCAAAAGTTGCGGTTTACCCTGAGAGAGATTCCCGAGTACTGCGGGGCACGTGGAACCCTGTAGGAAGCTGGGAGGACCATCTCCCAAAGCTAAATACTCGCTGATGACCGATAGTGAACCAGTACCGTGAGGGAAAGGTGAAAAGAACGTCTGGAGGGCGAGTGAAATAGTACCTGAAACCGTAAGCTTACAAGCAGTGGGAGGACTATACCGAAAGCTTGCTTTCGGCATGTCTGACCGCGTACCTTTTGCATAATGAGCCAGTGAGTTAATCTCTGCAGCAAGGTTAAGCCGAACGAGGTGGAGCCGGAGGGAAACCGAGTCTGAACAGGGCGCTTGAGTTGTAGGGATTAGACCCGAAACCGGGTGATCTATCCATGGCCAGGTTGAAGCGTGGGTAACACCACGTGGAGGACCGAACCAGTGGAGATTGAAAACTCCTTGGATGAGCTGTGGATTGGAGTGAAAGGCTAATCAAACTCGGAAATAGCTGGTTCTCCTCGAAATATATTTAGGTATAGCCTCGCAGCGTCGTTAACGGAGGTAGAGCACTGAATGGGCTAGGGGTCCTACCAGATTACTAAACCCAATCAAACTCCGAATGCCGTTAAACCCAACTGCGGGAGTCAGCACGTGGGAGATAAATTCCGCGAGCGAGAGGGAAACAACCCAGATCGCCAGCTAAGGTCCCTAAATTTGTGCTAAGTGGGAAAGGATGTGGAAGTGCACAGACAACCAGGAGGTTGGCTTAGAAGCAGCCATCCTTTAAAGAAAGCGTAATAGCTCACTGGTCAAGTGAGTCTGCGCCGAAAATATAACGGGGCTTAAGCACAATACCGAAGCTGCGGATCATGGAACTCTTCGGAGTTCCATGGTGGTAGGGGAGCGTTCCATATTAGGCTGAAGCCGGACCGTGAGGACCGGTCGACGACATGGAAGTGATTATGCTGGCATGAGTAGCGATAAAAAGAGTGAGAAACTCTTTCGCCGAAAACCCAAGGGTTCCTGGGGAAGGGTAATCCGCCCAGGGTTAGTCGATTCCTAAGCTGAGGCCGAAAGGCGTAGGCGATGGCAAACAGGTTAATATTCCTGTACCGACTTTATGGTGTTTGAGCGATGGGGGGACGGAGGAGGATAGGTTATCCTGCGACTGGAAGTGCAGGTTCAAGCCTGTAGGTTAGGCAGTAGGCAAATCCGCTGCCTTTTAAGCCGAGAGGCGATGAGGCGCCCTCTTCGGAGGGTGAACTAACCGACTCCACACTTCCAAGAAAAGCCTCTAAGTGAATCATAAAGTTGATCGTACCGTAAACCGACTCAGGTGGGTGGGGAGAGAATCCTCAGGCGATTGAGAGAACTCTGGTCAAGGAACTCTGCAATCTGACACCGTAACCTCGGGAGAAGGTGTGCCCTTTGGGGTGATGGGACTTGCTCCCAAAGCTCTGGGGGGTCGCAGTGATCAGGCGGTAGCGACTGTTTACTAAAAACATAGGACTCTGCAAACTCGTAAGAGGAGGTATAGGGTCTGACGCCTGCCCGGTGCCGGAAGGTTAAGAGGAGTTGTTAGCCCTTCGGGGCGAAGCAGCAAGTCGAAGCCCCGGTAAACGGCGGCCGTAACTATAGAACGGACCACTGTAGTTATAAAATTCGGCTATATGCTGGAACATCCGAGTATCTCCGACTACTCGTCACCCAGGTGACAGTAAAAATGTCTGGAGTGCGGACAATCAGCAGGAAAGACTGAATACTCTCTTGGAGAGCTCAGAATCCTCAGAGACTGTACGCCGAACCAAAGGTCAACATAGATTTTTGGATGATACAGTCCGATCTCTTCGGCGACGAGGAGAATTAGGCAGAAATGACCTAATCCTCAGAACTAGGTTCTGAGAGCAACAATCATGAACGGTCCTAAGGTAGCGAAATTCCTTGTCGGGTAAGTTCCGACCTGCACGAATGGCGCAACGACTTCCGCGCTGTCTCGACCAGGGACTCAGCGAAATTGAAGTAGCGGTGAAGATGCCGTTTACCCGCAGCAAGACGGAAAGACCCCGTGCACCTTTACTACAACTTGACGATGAATTTCTGATTACTCTGTGTAGGATAGGTGGGAGGCTTTGAAGCTGGGACGTCAGTCTCGGTGGAGCCAACCTTGAAATACCACCCTGATTAATTAGGAATTCTAACCCAGGGCCGTTATCCGGTTCGGAGACATCGTCTGGTGGGTAGTTTGACTGGGGCGGTCGCCTCCCAAAGGATAACGGAGGCGTGCAAAGGTTCCCTCAGGCTGATTGGAAACCAGCCGTCGAGTGCAAAGGCATAAGGGAGCTTGACTGTAAGAGAGACATCTCGAGCAGGTACGAAAGTAGGCCTTAGTGATCCGGTGGTCCCGTATGGAAGGGCCATCGCTCATCGGATAAAAGGTACGCCGGGGATAACAGGCTTATCTCCCCGTCGATGTGAACTCTTGGGGGAGATAAGCCTGTTATCCCCGGCGTACCTTT
>JANQFH010000019.1 GCA_028277945.1 Oligoflexia bacterium | reverse complement strand
TTTCACGCCTTGTTGCCGAAAGAGCGCATCGATGACCTGCTCCGGCCGGTTCACTTGGCCAGCATTGGCCCCATTACCACCGAAACGGCGCATGACCTGGGTCTGCGTATCGACGTCACGGCCGATACGTTCACCATCGACGGTTTATGCGACGCGATTGTGACCCACTTTTCCGCAGGCTGACATCGCCGCTTGCGCCATTTTGACTGCCTTTGGACGGTAGGCACGGCCTCCCCCTGTTATTGCCGGTGGGTAGAATCGTAGATACTATGTGGGCTAGTACCAAGACGAAGTGAATGCCCAAAGGCTCGCGCCCACCCTGGAGAGCAATCATAAATTGCCGCGTTTTCGTAGATGGAGCCCTTTGGTCATTCAAATTGGGAACCGTTTTTGGTTAACGGACCATTTGCACGCCGGTTAAGTCTCGGTTAAGTTAAATGACGATTAAACATTAACTCAAAAGGAGGCTATTATGACCAACGCGCAAATGATCCGAAAATCGTCTAACACAACCAACGACCGTTTGTACATCGCTTTTGAACTGGCCAGTAAAAATTGGAAAATTATGTTCAGCAACGGCGTTAAAAGGCGTTGTGTCAACATTGCCGCCGGGGATCTTGCAAGTTTGCAGCTTCACCTTAAAAAGAGCTTAAAGCGCTTTGCCCTTGCAGCCAATGTACCGATCCACAGCTGCTATGAAGCAGGACGTGACGGCTTTTGGCTGCATCGCTATCTGGTTGAACACGGTATTTTCAATGTGGTGGTTGATTCAGCCAGCATTGAGGTTAATCGCCGCTATCGGCGCGCTAAAACCGACCAGATCGACGTGAACAAACTCACCGATATGCTGATTCGTTACGTTTTCGGTGAACAAAAGCTCTGGAGTGTGTTGCGGGTGCCCAGCGTTGAACAAGAAGATAACCGGCGGCTTAATCGTGAAGCCACGCGCTTGAAAAAAGAACGCACTGCGCATACCAACCGCATCAAATCGATGTTGGCACTGCATGGCCTTAATATCGATCTTGGCGCCGATTTTGAAAAACGTCTTGATGAATTGGTGCAGTACAACGGGGCCAAGCTGCCGATTCGGTTAAAACAAGAAATTGTACGTCAATACCAGCGCTACCTGCTGGTTGTGCAACACTTAAAAGAGCTGACCATGGAACAAAAACAGCTTGTTAGCAAGCGCAACAGCCAAGCCAATAAAGTCCATCGGTTGCAAGAGCTAAAAGGTATTGGGCCGGTAACCTCCTGGAACCTGGTATATGAATTTTTCGGTTGGCGCGATTTTAAAAATGTCAAGCAAGTGGGGGCCGCTTCGGGCCTGGCGCCTACCCCCTATTCGAGCGGCGACAATAAAAAAGAACAAGGCATCAGCAAAGCCGGCAACCGTCTGGTGCGCACTACGATGATCGAAACGGCGTGGCTATGGCTTCGCTATCAGCCGAACAGCAAGCTCAGCCGATGGTTTGGTCAACGCTTTGCCTCGGGCGGAAAAAGGATGCGTCGCGTTGGTATCGTTGCCCTGGCACGCAAGTTATTGATCGCGCTATGGAAGTATTTGCAAAAAGCGATTGTGCCTGAAGGGGCGGTATTGAAAACGGCGCGATAACCCCCACGCATTGTCATGTAATTGGTCCGGCTTAGTTGGTGAAGCCCCGCGCCCTCTCATGATAGCTACCACGGTATCGTCTCGTGTAGCTTGGAGGCTTCTTAACTGTTTATACCATGTCTTTTGACGCATGCTGTATAAGGTGTCCGATGCTTGCGATCGGCACGGATAGAAGGTTGTACCAAGAGCAATCTTGTGACGCTCAAGATAAACGGCCAACTTAACCGAATAGATAACGCAACCTTAATTAG
>JANQFH010000073.1 GCA_028277945.1 Oligoflexia bacterium | reverse complement strand
GCGCATCTGAGGGTGATAGAGCCCCCATAACGGTCTTTAGCGCAAATGGCTTTTTATCAGCAGTTTAATGGGCGAAAAAAACACCTTGAAAGGGGTGGGCCATATAACCAAGCGCTCCAGGCGACAATGGGCGGGTCCGTCTTGCTTTTTACGGCGGTTGGTGTCTACGTTGCTGTGCGCGAACGTTGTGCAATCAGCCCATTGCGCCTGAGCTTGGCCGTTACACGGCGCTTCGTGCCTTCATGAAAGCTAGGCTCTCAGGCGCGGGGCCCTCTTCAAACAACTCACGCGCACAGCAAAAAGGCCGTTGCGCCGTCTCGCCTTGAGCCCAGACCCGCCGCCGGGGTGCGCCGCTGCGCCTTGGGTCGAGTCGGCCTTGTCACTTGGGTTTTGCTGCGCGCCGGGGTGATGGTTTCTACGGTGTTGCTGCGCGTCGGGCCGGTGCCCGGTTCGAGGGTGTGTCAGGGTAATCGGTGTGTGTTTGGGTTGTAGCCGTGTAACCCCGCAATGCAGCCGACCCAAAGCGAGTGGGTCTTGCTTGCTTTTGTCGTTGGCGTCTTGTTGCTTGTCGGGTAGGTTGTGCCGTCAGCTTTGGGCGGCTGATCGCTACCGTTATGCGGCATAAAAAGCAGATAATCTCATGGTCCAGAACTTCAAGGTCACCCTTCGCTCAATTGGACCTGATAATGTTGAAGGAGATCATATCATCTGCAATTCTGCTCTTAAAGCATGGGATGCGGCTCAAAATCTCTTGGATTCATACACATTTTCAGTCGAAGGTGGACAAGTCATTGTTAAAGTAGACTGGCAGCCCATGCGAGATATGTATGAGGAGTACAATGAATTTCTTTGGCGGACAGAGCAGGGGATATATACAGAAGAAGAGGTTTTCGCAATCTTTGATCAACGAGGAGGAGTTACTTGGAATCGTGCCATTATCGATGCCCAAGTAGTCATACTTCCCAACCAAGATTCATTAAAGGAAAGCCGCGCCGGCGCATACCTCTCCGCCTTCTTACTCCATGCTTTTCTCGCAATGAATTTATCTGCTCCGGGCTCTTTTAGCCTTAATCGAGCTTCATATCCAGTTGAATCGAGAATCTTGGATGAGGAAACACTTATCTATTTCGATGAGGCTTTTGAGTTCGCTTGGTATCAATCGTTGGAAGCTCAATGGCCTCACATCGGCTATATTCCTCTAAATCAGGTGTGCGAATGGCTGGGGGGTCTGAACCTCGGAATCCGGCAGGTGGCCACAACACGAACAGAGACCGCTTTATTTGCTCTTCTTCACGCGTGCAGTTCCGAACGGGCTCTGAACTCGTTGATGTGGCTTGCTCATACTCTGGAAGCTTTGTACGATTCTCCGTACGTATCTATCAGCAAAGTGCTTAAAGAACGGATCGGGCTGTTTCTTGGCGTCCCTGATGATAAACAAAACTATCTTCGCAAAAGCCTAAATGCTCTCTATGAAGTCCGCAGTGCCTTTGTACATGGTCGCATGAGAGTAACTCATCCGCTGCAAGATGACTTGCTGGATCCCGACATAGTGCAGGCAAACAATAATGTGCCCAAGGCTGTAGATTTCGCTTATCTTATGTCCGTGGCTACATTGCAGGAAATGATAAGAAAGAACTGGAAGGAAATACGCTTCTCGGAAACATGCTTTGGTATTCCGTTGTGAAGCGAGGGAGCCGCATAACCCCGCAATGCAGCCGACAACCCGCTCGACGGTCTCAGCGTTGCTCTGCCGTCGGCGTTTCCGCAGCTTGTTTTCAAGGTCGTTGCTGCTGCGGGTTGCGGCTGAGCTTGACCGTTATGCTCTTGAATAGAAAAAGACTGTCTCATGCCCTACTTCGATGATGACGGCCATGAACTCAACCCCAACCTGATTCCCAAACCCGCGCTTTGT
>JANQFH010000062.1 GCA_028277945.1 Oligoflexia bacterium | reverse complement strand
GTATGTTGCGGAGCATTGACATTGTGCTTATTGCACTTATTACACCTGCGGGTACGCACCCACTAGTGAACAACAGGAGCGCACAAATCCACCTGCCATGCATAGGGGTGATTCGAAGACCGCGCGCGTTAGAATACTTTCGAATGTCGCGCCTTCGATTCGCGCTGCAGCAGCGCGCATCGAATACCAAATGCATCGAAGAGTTCCATTCTGTCAGCGCTGCAAGCAGCACCAGGCGATGACAAAAACAAAAAAAAACAAGCACCATGCACGGGCAACATCATGCTAATGTTGTGTTTGATTTTGGTGGCCCTATTGGGCTGCCAATAGTTGGTGGTGCTGCAATCTTTTGCCGTAGGATTTGAATACCACTGGGGTATTGACTCTTGCATGGTGCGATAATTATACATGCCAATGCTGCCTTTAGTGCATGGAAATAATATGGTTTTGCAATTGTGATGGCTCCCAAGCGAGGTAGAAAGCCGTCACGGCCCAGGGGTAAGGGTGGTCGGCGTAGAGGAGCTGGCAGGCGCGCCGCGTCACCATTACTGTAAGAGTCCGAGGAGCTTGCAAGCAGCACTGGGTCAGATGAAGGTGAACAAGCGGCTGGAAACTAGCACAAAAGAAAAAAGAGAAAGCAGGGGCGCATTGTTATGGAGGGTGTGTATCCAGGTGGACTGCTATATGATTCAATGATGGCTGTGCAGATGAACAGGTACAAGGAGAAGGCAAGGAAGAATGCAACCTTTGAAAAGTTCAAACTGCTTGGGTTTGACCCTTTCATCTATACTAAGTGGGATTTGGCTTGCGTTGAGTGCGGAAAGGTAGTCACCCACAACACTGCTAAGGGTACGATGACGAATCTGAATGATCACCTGGAGTTGCACAACCCAGGCGGCAGGCGACAGAAGAGTAAGGCTGGCAAAGACTTGCAACATGAGAGTTTGATTTAATTTTACAGCCAGAAGAACAGTCGGGTGCATGCGGCTTTGATACTCTATGTGGCTAAGGGCAAAGTAGCCATGAATGCT
>JANQFH010000042.1 GCA_028277945.1 Oligoflexia bacterium | reverse complement strand
GTACGCGTGCTCTGGTATTTGCTGGCCGTGATGTTTGCCGTGATCCTAGTGGCCTCACTGCCAGGCTACGTGCAGCGCGTGGATAGCATTCCGCATGCTGGGGAGGTCGTAAGCGAAGTCAGCGTGACCACAAGAATTACCAATCTAGTCGGCGTTGTGTTCTCGATAGCTGCCGGATTGGTCTCCTTTGGGTTGGCCTGGGCGCTGTTTCATTCCAAATCGCAAGAGCGCATGGCCCTGTTCTTGTCTTTCTACCTGCTGGCTTATGGGCTGACCATGACCGGCGTATTGGAAGCCTTTTTCTACAGCCTCCCTCAGTTGAATGGCGATCATGCGATACAACTACAGACGATCCTTCTAACTACTCCAACAATCGCCTTGTTCGCTCTGCTGCCTGATGGTCGTTTTGTTCCGGGCTGGACGCGCGGGCTCGTGCTTTTTTCGATTCCAATAACCTTTTTTAGTCTCTGGCAAACTTCAACGGGCTTGCTCTCTGCTACCTCCTCAACCGCATTTGCGCTCGCGGCTCTCTCCTATGTACTGCTTTTTGGGTTGACGATCTATGCCCAGGTACACCGCTATCGCAGAGTCTCTTCGCCAGTGGCAAAGCAACAGGTCAAATGGGTGGCCTTTGGCCTGTGTATCTGGGTCGCGTTAATATCGGTCTCCTCAGTTCCTTACATGTACGTGATCAATCTGCCCCCGGGCACACCGCCGCCCGTGTGGATTTCGCTTAGCTCCACTTTGTGGTGGCTATCCCAACTTGTTTTGCCGTTATCCTTGTCCGTGGCCGTCTTTCGCTACCGGCTTTACAATATCGATCTGATCATCAACCGCACGCTGGTCTATGGCCTGCTAACAGGCAGTACCGTTCTCCTGTACATGCTGGTTGTCGGCACTTTGGGCGTGATCTTCCAGTCGCAGGGTAACCTTGTGTTCTCCTTGTTTGCTACCGGCTTAGTGGCGGTACTATTTCACCCGATGCGACAGAGTATGCAAAAATGGGTGGACCGTTTG
>JANQFH010000034.1 GCA_028277945.1 Oligoflexia bacterium | reverse complement strand
TTCCTTTAAGAGCTCTAAGCCCCGCAGCCACTTGGCCCCCTTCCAGAAATAGGGGACATCGAGATCGTCCCGCCCGTTGATGGCGCCGACCACGCCGCGTAAGGGGTAGCCATGGTCGGGCGTGACGGGCTCCCCATTAAAGTGCGTGGCCATTAGGAAGTTGTCTGCCAAAGCCAAGTCCAGGGGGATGTTAGTAGTGAAGCCGAACTCGGCGTGCTGAACGATGAAATGCGCCTCCGGCTTGGGTGTGAGCAGGCCTGCATCCACTAATGAGCGCAGGGAGACCCCCTCCCACTGTGTATCGAACTTGCTCCAGCGTGTGACGCAGTGAATGTCCAGCGTGACTGTGGTACGCGGCAGCTGCATGAACTCGTCCCAGGACCAGCTTTTTTTCTCCTCGACCTCACCCCAGATGCGGAAGTCCCAGGTGGCGGGGTCAAACTTTGGAATCGGCCCGTAGTGCAGAACCGGAAATTTTTGTGTCAAGGATTGACCGGGGGGTAAGCGCCCTTCTTCGCGAATGCGCTGTTCCTCTTCCCGGCGGCTGAATAGGTTGTTCAACATAAAGCTCTCCACAGACGCTTTCTTAGATCGGGGGTGATTGTACCGCAATAAAGCCGGCGGTCTTTGAAATGGAAAAGGGCAGAGGCTCCCGACTTTTTAGAGTAAGTACATAGAATCTTTTCCCCAGTGTTGAAAGAGGAAGTTTAATAGTCTTCGTAGTAGGGGCTGTGGAAATGTGCAGAATGTTAGACCGTAGGCTGAGCGTCGCAAGATGTGTGGGTGTGCTGGGTGAGGCAGGCAGATGTGGTGGGGCGCTGCCGAAAGACTGTCCCCAAAGAGATTGCGGAGAAAGCGTGGATAGTTCAGCGACTCAACAGCCTCTAACGCGGAGCTTGTAAATCTGGGGTTTGCAGGTAGAGCATTCCCAGATATGGGGGTCTGGGGAAAAGGCTTTTGCCGAAATAAACACAGGTTTTCCCCAGATTGCGGGCGTTTTCCACAGTTCGGCAACAGTTATCCACAAAAAACGTAACAGCTTTGTAAGCATGGGTACTATGGTAACCCCCACATCTATTCGCTGGAAAAGGGTAAGATTGCCTCTTGACAAACAGACATTTCTTAGATTATAATCTACTTAGATAGATATCTAATAAAGATAGTTGTCTAATGATGTTTGTCACAAAGCTCATTGCAGAAGAGAGAAAGGAGACTGCAGCATGTTTTACGGCACGATAGACGCAGGGAAGGCACGCCAGAAAGAACTGGTGAAGATCGCTGGAAAGAGCAGGCAAGAGCACAAGAGACAGGCTTCCGAGTATAGCTTGCGCGAGCGGTCTCAACTCATGGTCGCCGCTGCGTTGATCTCCACTGGCAAACAATTGCAGTGCAGCGTCGAGTGCAAACCGCAGGTAGTTCACATGCATTAGGGAAAAGAGGGACGCGCCGCGTCCCTCTTTTTCTTATGGGCCTGCGATGTGGTCCCGGGTTCGCTGGATGTGAAGAGCAAACGCAGGTTCGCTCAGAAAGACAGATTGTGGAGGCAGTGAAATGATGAAACGCAGATTGGGTAAGAGTGATCTAGAAGTCAGTGCCATGGGCCTGGGCTGTTGGGCCA
>JANQFH010000030.1 GCA_028277945.1 Oligoflexia bacterium | reverse complement strand
TCCATGCTGTGTTTGGTTGGCCTGGTTGCTGGAACTGCCGAAAGACTGTTCAAAAAAGGCCGTGTTATTATCACCGTTTTGAGTCTGAGTTGCCTGGTTGCCGGAACTACTGTAAGACTGACCTATATCGGCGGTATTACCGTTTCCTTGTTGTGTTTGACTTGCGATGTTGTTGTCGGAACCGGTGGTTTGCTCGATGGTGGCGACGTTGTCTCCGCATCCCTGGGTTTGCGTGGCGGTGTTGTTGTGGCTGTCATCCGATTGCTTAATCGACGCCGTATCGTTATGACCTCGCAACTGGAGTTGCGTGGCAGTATTTCCTGTACTGTCACCTGTCTGAGCTATCTCCGCCTTGTGCCCTTCGCCATTTTGTTCCTGCGTGGCGGTGTTGTTGTTTCCATGTTGTTCAATCGATGCCCAGTTGAGTTCGCCTTGCTGTGTTTGTGTAGCGGTGTTGGTGGAGCTGTCAGACTGTGTGATGGTCGCCTCGTTGGACATGCCGTTTTGTGTCTGAGTAGCCGTGTGGTTACCACTGCCTGCGCTTTGTGTAATGGTAGCGATGTTCGACCTGCCTTCCTGCGTTTGCGTGGCCGTGTTATCATAATTGTTATACTGATTGATGGTCGCCGTATTGGACGAACCCTGCTGGTATTGCGTGGCCTTCTGACCATGTCTAAAGCCACCAATTTGATCGATGACGGCTGTGTTGGCCTCGCCTTGCTGTGTTTGCGAGGCCGCACTTAGGTTTGTTGTGCTCTGAGAGATCGTTGCATTATTACCGTTGCCGGACTGGCTCTGTTCGGCGGTGTTTGAGAAAGAGAAATGCCTGATAGAGGCTACATTGGACGTGCCATGTTGTGTCTGGCTGGCTGTTTTATCAGATCCTTGTTGAGTTATCGTAGCTTGGTTGTCCGTCCCGTGCTGATTCTGGATGGCCTCATCATTGGAACTACCCATGTTCTGTAAAATTTCAGCCTTATTTCCCGAGCCTTCCTGGTTTTGCATAGCGGTGCTGTTGGCAGTCTCTAAATAGTACGTTTCAACACTGCTTTGATCGATCGTGGCCGTATTGGATACGCCCTTTTGGTTCTGAGTGGCGGTGTTATTATTAGATTTGGCGTTTTGTTTAATCGTTACTTCATTATGAGTGCCATGCTGATTTTGCGTGGCGGTATTATCGTGGGAACCGTTGGATTGTTCGAGGGTCGCGGTGTTTGATGCGCCTTGCTGGCTCTGCATGGCATTGTTGCGGTTGCTCTCGACCTGAGAAAGGGTCGCTACATTATCCCTACCCTTTTGTGTCTGCGCGGCTGTGTGGTAACCATTGCCTGCGCTTTGCGTGATAGTGGCTCTGTTTGACCTGCCTTCTTGCGTTTGCGTGGCCGTGTTATCATAATTGTTGTACTGGTTGATGGTCGCCGTATTGGACGAACCCTGCTGATATTGCGTGGCCTTCTGACCCGATCTAAAGCCGCCTAATTGTTCGATGACGGCGGTGTTGGCCTCGCCTTGCTGTGTTTGCGAAGCTGAACTTAGCATTGTTGTGTACTGAGAGATCGTTGCATTATTACCGTTGCCGGATTGGCTCTGTTCGGCGGTGTTTGAGAAAGAGAAATGCCTGATAGAGGCTACATTGGACGTGCCATGTTGTGTCTGGCTGGCTTGTTTGTCAGAGCCTTGCTGGGTCACCGTGGCCTCGTTGCCCGTCCCGTGCTGATTCTGGATGGCTATATCATTGGAACTACCCATGTTCTGTAAAATTTCAGCCTTATTTCCCGAGCCTTCCTGGTTTTGCGAAGCGGTGCTGTTGGTAGTCTCTAAATAGTACGTTTCAACACTGCTTTGATCGATCGTGGCCGTATTGGACGCGCCTTTTTGATTTTGCGTGGCATTGTTATTATTAGATTTGGCGTTTTGTTTAATCGTTACTTCATTATTCGTCCCATGCTGGTTTTGCGTGGCCATATTATCGTGAGAGCCGTCGCTTTGCTCGATGGTGGCGACGTTGTCTCCACGTTCCTGTGTTTGCGTGGCGGTGTTGTTGTGGCTGTTGTTCTGATCGATCGTCGCGGTGTTGTTGCTACCCTTCTGTATCTGGGTGGCGATGTTATCGATACTATTGAGATACTGAAGAATTTCCGCCGTATTGTTTTGCCCATTCTGTTCTTGCGCAGCGGTGTTGCCCGAATTGTTGCTTTGATTGATCGTTGCCTCATTATTCGAACCGCGTTGTGTCTGTGTGGCTTCGTTATCAGTACCGTTGTTTTGAGTGATGGTTGCTGTGTGGTCCCGTCCTTCTTGTATCTGATTGGCCGTATTGGAAGACATCGTTCCGTAAGACACGGTCCTGTTTTGGATAATCGTGGCCATATTATTTTGGCCCGACTGTGTCTGCGAGGCCGTATTGGAAGACATCACACCGGCGTATTCAATGCTGTCTTGTATGATCCTGGCTGTATTGTCCTGGCCTGATTGGATCTGTGAAGCCATATTGTTTATGCTGTCACCGCCAGTCTGAGTAGTGCTTTGGGTGATCGTGGCTGTATTATTTTGGCCTGTTTGTGTCTGCGAGGCCGTGTTGTTCTCGCTTTGACCACCGAGAATGTAGGCGGTTTGATATATGGTCGCGGTATTGCTCTGGCCCGACTGATATTGCGAAGCTATATTGTGAGAA
>JANQFH010000069.1 GCA_028277945.1 Oligoflexia bacterium | reverse complement strand
TGGCTGATTGGGCAAAGTCTGTGGCTGCACCGTATGGGGTGGAGCTGGATGCTGCACAACTTGGTTGCAACACTGGGGTGCTGCTGGATGTTGATGGCACCCAAACTGCGCCTAACAGCCCGGGAGGTCCTGATGCGCAACCTGCGCATTTGGCTGCACTGTAGGGTGGCCCTGCAGAGCCAGAATCAGTCTTACCTAGGACAGCAAGGATACTGCAGAAGAAAGGCGCGTCAAGTACCATGAAGCTCTATCGGGAGTGATGGTGAGGAAAGAAGCCGAATAAGTGGGGTAAGCAGCTGCCATCGATGCAGAGATCCGAGCATACCTCAGCATGCCAAATCGATAGTCATATGTGGATCCACTGGTGTTCTGGGCAGAGCAGAAGTTGAATCTGCCCTAGCTACATGCCGCAGCCCTGCGCCTGCTTTGTGTACCGGCAACCAGCGTTCGAAGTGAGCAGGCGTGGTCTCATGCTGGTCGCATCCAGCGGAAGGACAGGGAGTCAATGAGCATGAAGACCTTGAACAAGTTGCTGTTTTTAAACTAGAATGCAGAGCTAGAGCACCTTTAGCGCAGCCTGGGTGCAGAGTAGTACTAGGTGGCAAAGCAGGCCTATGTTGATATGCTGGGAGCTTTGAAACTAAACTAGCAACAGCAGCAGGCATTGAATGCTTTGAATGACAGTAGTGGAGCGAACTAGACTATCTAACAGGGCATAGGAGGGACTGAAGTGCCCGCTTAGCGGGATCCAGCTTTGACACTTATTCAAGAGCGACCATTGACTGCTGGGAGCATGGGAGAGGTCGACAATATAGATCATGAGGAGCTACAAAAAGTGGGGTAGCGGTACGTGGAGATAGATCCTGACTAATAGGATATCTGGTGTGGTGGGGAGCCTGATGGTAGTACTGAGTTTGCTGATATGCAAGCTGATGATCCTGTTGTATATGCAGCTGCCCAAGAGGCTATTGACAGGTGGAATGAGGGAATATGATTGGTGTGCTGTCAGTCAACATTAGTGGTCGAATACTTAGTCGTAATTTCCAGATCATTAAAATGCGCGAGTTTCATGAATGAATTATGAGTATATACTAAATGTATGAGTCAATGAATGAAGCAGGGGATGCAA
>JANQFH010000006.1 GCA_028277945.1 Oligoflexia bacterium | reverse complement strand
CAGCCTGGTTGCCCAAAAAATGACTGCTGCCTTGCCAAAAAATGGCTGCTGCTGCTGTCAAATAGCCTGGCTATAGCCTGGCTGTCTTCTAAGTGGTTGCTGCTGCTGCCAAATAGCCTGGCTGTAGCCTGTTTGGCTTATATAATTGCAATTTTGTAAGTAATTGAGATGGGAAAAAGTGGGTGAAACAGTAGGTGATAATTATTGGTAATTAAGAGGATTTAATTGATGTCAGTAAGGGTCTTTTACACAATACTGATGTCTTGGCACTTTGCATACGGAAGCCGGAAGAAAGAAAGAGGAGGACGGCCGGACACGAGGTGTTAACCAGGGCAAAAACAGCAGAATTAATCGCCCGGAGCAGCCGCTTAATTGCTCCGAGCGGCCTTGTGCACTTATTGGCAAGTGCTCTGGTTTTTTAGCCACCCTGTAGCAGAATGTAAAGCTCGGGCCTGGCAGCAACCCTTGACCATAACGTCGAAGGGTGTTTGGCCTTGTCCCGCCGCCGCCGACGCGGATAAGAACGGTGCCAATAGAGCACAGGGGACTCCAATGAGGTTGTGCATTGTGCAGTGGAACATCTTGAAGATAAAAAGAAAACCAATGGGCATGCATTTCACTGTTTAGTGACTTTTTGGAATTTGTGTCAATAGAATCCCGCTGTGCAAAGCATTGCGGGAGCAACTTTTTCCGGCCCACTACTACCGCTCCGCGCCGTCGCCATGCCATAAAGCCTGCCTAGCTAGATGCACGCGCTAGCTGCCGGCACGCAAAAGTGCAAAAGCAATGGCTACTACGTACTGCCCAGCAGCAGCGCAAAACCAGTCGTCCTTACTTAGAAAGGAATTCAGAGTTAAGTTTCGAGCAGCGCTACTTGTGGGCGCCTCAGCAACAATGGCGGTAGAATGCGAATGCTGCTGGCTGCGATGGGCCCATGGGCCCCATGCCGCCAAAGTCGTGATCGGCCACTATGGTATTATGCAATACTGTAGCACTACTATAAAGCGATGATGCACCACCTCGTTCCATTTAAAAGACAGAGTGACATTAACTGCGACATGCCTGCTCTGGTAGAAGTATTCAAGAGCAGTCGTCGGCCCATCTATTTCCAAGGATCAACCTTGGAATTTGGCGGCCCTAGCGGCGATGTTTGGTGGCAGTGGACTCCAG
>JANQFH010000084.1 GCA_028277945.1 Oligoflexia bacterium | reverse complement strand
GCCTCGGCAACCGGCAGTCAACAGCCCTATGCCCAACCTTGCCGCAATTGTAGCACGCGCCAGAAAAGCGCGCGCTACCCAACTCCATGGGCACAACCTACGACCGCATATCAGTGGCGACAGGCACAGCAACGGGAACATGACGTTTGTGTGATTTGTTGCGGCCAGTTGCAAAAGTCGCAGTTGCAAGCGTTTGGCCGATTTGCTCGGCTGCTTGCATAGCTGCCTACAGGTCTTGGGGTTGCTACGTGCGAACCCAGGCCTACACAGACGGTTGCAAGCCGTCGAGGAACCTAAACAGCGCCTCATTGGCGTCAACATCAGCACATGCAGTGTAACGTTCCGAAAATCCTACAATGTAGTCAGTCACTGAACCTCTCTACTGCCACTTAGCTAACGCAAGACGTGTTTTAAATGCGTAATCAGCCGGCTTAAAGTATCGCATCATCGCGTTGCGTAACCTCAGCCAACCGTGTGCAGAAGTTACGCCTTAAGTTTAGTACCAGGTAAAGGCACTATCCTTGAGTAACGTAATGGCAATCTAGGCCCTTTTGACATTATCAGTTAGCCCAACAAGGTCAAAGTACGTGTCCAACTAGTGAACAAACCTACTCACGCTTACCCCATCCATCTAGCCCTTGAAATCGTCTGGAAGACGAGGCTTGACGGAAGAGGGCAAAACCGATGCCACAGGCTACACAGGAGGGGCATTTTACGCTGCCAACTGCTAGTTTGCACTTGCAAGATCAGCCTGCAATTACGCAACTTCAGCTTACAAGTTGGCAACAACCTGTGCAATGTCAATTGGCTGCTACTACTACGCCATGGCTGTATACTCACGTCGACGAGAATTGGGGGTACCGAAGCACACACACACACACCCAAAGGAATCAAAGGAACAGCAGGTTCAAATTAACTCCCGAAACCACTTGTGAGGTTAGCGTGAGTCTATATACAGATATCCAGCCAAGATAGTTCTACAATGGTACCCCACTATACTGGGCTAGCTGTTAGGTATATGTATACCTCTCGACAGCGTATGGCCCAGCGTAGTGTAACGAGGTGGTGCAAGGCTCGCTAGCAGGCGAGACCCTTACACTCCCCCGCACCAGCCTGGCCTCCCATAGGTCAGGCGATACAACAATGCAGAGCAAGGCAGATCTGCTTACATACATGCATAGCATTTGAG
>JANQFH010000058.1 GCA_028277945.1 Oligoflexia bacterium | reverse complement strand
CCTTCTAGGGAGAGGGTGATAAACTACCCGTGGTAAGTTGGTGTTGTTTTTGTTTGCCAGAGCTGGTATCATTTTTAAGTACCCCGTTACCACCAAGATCAACCCATCTAAATAGCCCATTCGCCGTTATCCGCTAAATTAGCTAGAGGAGGGATTATCGACATGTTGCCTCTTTTGCGCCGAGCGCTGTTGTTGTTACCTCTCGTTTTGTTCGTAAGTTGTAATAGTGGCACCGAGGGTGATATCGAAGATGCCCAGTTTCTCCTCGATCAAGCCAAGTACAGCGACGCCATCACCATTCTTGAAGCCATTGTTGCTGCCGAACCAGAGAACTACGAAGCCATTGGCCTTTTGGGATCGGCGGTTTTTGCGCGTGGCTTCTTAGGCGAAGATACAACCTATCTCGGTCTGTTTGCCGATTTTCTCGAAGGACAGACCTCAGGCCTTTCTAACCTAGAGACCATTCAAGCCAAGACGCCTGCTGCTGCCGTTGCAGGAAGAAACGACATCCTTCGCGCTGAAACGCTGCTAGCAGACAGCATCCCAGATGCCAGCAAGACCAATCAAAACTATCTGCAGCTGGGATTTGCGCAGCTGGCGATTATTTCGGTCATCTTGGGAGACATCGGGGCGCTGGCAAGTGATGATCCCTGTGACTACACCTTTGATGCGGTCTCGACAGCAGATGAGCAGCGTTTTCAAGACAGTCTCGATGAGGTCAATGGCAACTTTGAAAGCTCTGGACTTGAAGATTTTTCACAGAATGATCTTGGCCAGCAGATTACCCAAATAGACAATGACCTACAAGCTGCTGCGGACCTTGCCGCCTATCTTGAATCTGAATTTGATGTTAGCGCCTGTCCCTGATGTCCTCATAGATGAAGAAAGGAAAACCGTGATGCAGCTCCATAAGCTCTGTCTATTTGCCGTTGCTATCTTCATGCTCTTTGTTGCTCTGCCTGCCATGGCGCAGCTCAATACGCTGGGAAACTTTTCGCAAGAATCCCCTGCCATCAACCGTAGCGTGCGTGCGCTCGGTATGGGTAACGCCTTTATTGCTCTGCCAGGCGACAGGGACGCTCCTTTTTACAACCCTGCAGGCTTGAACGACCTTGACAAGGATGGCAAATTCCAATTCCTCAACCCGACCTTTGAGTTTTCCGAAAACTTTGGCTCGCTTGTCGGTGATGTCACTGATCTCATTGACGATCTTGATGCTGCCAACAGCGATGCCGAGTCGATAGCGGCACTGGATGCCTTTGTGACGCCCCGTTTTGGCCAGTTTAACAACGTTCGGGCGGCTTTGAGCCTGGTCAACTATACGGCGAGAAACTTTGCGGTTGGTGCCATTGTTGAGGAACGCATCACCTTTGCCTTTCGCGATCAATCCTTTCCGAGTTTTGATGTGCGCAACATCACCGATGTCATCTTCTACACCGCACTGGCGCACAACTTCTGGGAGAAGCGCCTGCAGGTGGGGCTTACCGTAAAGCCCATCGTGCGCAGCTCGGTAAATGAGCGTATGGATTCTGCTACTGCCATCAACGATGAGGTTGATGATACCTTTGAGACGCTGCTTTTTCCTCATCTCGGATTTGGCTTTGATTTAGGCATGAAATCCGATCTCAAGTTTCCCTTTTTGATGAAGAAAGATTTTTACAAACGGATGCATCGTATCTTGCAACCTTCGTTTGCCGTCACTTGGCAGGATATTGGCAACACGCCATTTAAGATAGACCTGCGTGATCCAAGCAAAGCCAAGGGAGAAGACCCGGTCAAACTGGCAGCGGCAGCCTCACGTGAGCCTGTGCGTAACGAGCAGTCTGTTAGCATTGGTGTAGCCAGTCGTCCTAAAATCGGCATGTTTGATACCGCGTTTGCTATAGACCTTCGTGACCTCAATCGTGATGGCGATTTCATGAGCAAGTTTCATATCGGTACGGAAGTGAAGTTTCCTATGATCGTCGCCCTACGTCTAGGGCTTAGCCAGGGTTATATCGCCGGAGGTGTTGGCCTCGATCTGATGATTTTCAGCTTTGATTTTGCCACCTATGCAGAAGAGGTTGGCATCTTCGGCCGCAAAGATGGCAATCGGATGTACGCCCTCCGCCTCAACTTCGGCATTTAGTTTAGTGTTCTGCAAATATTTTGTAAGGTCTCTTTTCCTTTAGTATCACCTCTATAGGCGTGTCCAACCAAGCCTTCGACGGATGGCTCGCCTCGCTCCGCTCGTCTGCGCTTTATTCCGCCTCAGGCTTGTTGCACACGCCTGCAGAAGTAATCGTGAATGAAATTAAACCTGGAATGATTTACCGTCGCTTATGTAGGCGGAAGCCCTCTTATAATTTTGCTGGTTTGTAGAGAAAGATCAACAGTAGCATGACGGGGACTGTGATGACTACGGCGCCTGCCGGATAGAGCCAACTGGTTAGGCTGTCCGCCTGTTTGCCAACACCGAAGAAGACGAGAAAGACGATGGCAAGGTTTTTGAGCATCGCTCCTAGTGAGAGGATGGTAGAGCGCTCTTTGGTATTTTCCGGAATGAGATAATTTCGCAGAGATCCACTCGGTGCCCACATGGCTCCCTCAGCAATCTTGTGTATCAAGATTATCAACATAAATAACGGTAACGTCAGTCTGCTAGCATTTGCGGTGCTTACAGCAACAACGACAAGAATCGGTAAGGCGTGAAGGAGGTAGGTTGTGGCGCAGATCAGCGCCAGGCTCTCAGTCTTTAGTGCGCCCTTTTTCTTTTCATAGAAGCGAAGCCACTTGCTAAATGCGTAACTGCCACCAATAGCTGCTAAGACTACGACAAACAGCAGTATTATCCACTCTTTGGAAAAATCCTGTCCAAGTTCCGCAGCAAAGTAGCTACGTGTGAACAGTGGCCACATGTAGTCTACGAGGTACACCAGTGAAGTGGCGGCAGCTGCGGTCGCAAAGACACTCAATAGCTGCGGCGCTCTTATAAGAGAACGACCGCCAACGACCCACGTTCTGTACACCTCCTGCCAAGCTTCTTTACTGGACGCGGTAAACAGATCGGTGAGTTTCATAAAATCAAACTGCCGGTTCTCATCCATGATGTGATAGAGAACCAACGCTGAGATGCCAGAGATCACAAATCCCAGGCCATAAGCCCACGGCACTAGATCCTCAAGCCAAAGGTAGAGGCCCGCAGCGCCACCGACGAGGGTGAAGGCCCATTGCCAAACTTTGGAGCGAGCCAAGTACTCGGTTAGCCTATAGCCGGCTCCGGCTGCATCTAAGGAGTCTTTGACCCAGGCGAGGAATGATCCACTGAAGAACGTAAAAGAGATGGCAAACAAGACTTCCGCGGCAAGTCGCCAGCCAATAACCAGGTGTGGGTTGTCATCTTCACCAGACCACCACATCATCAGCAGTGCGACAAAATAAAATGCTCGGAAAACAAGGCAGGTAATTGCGGCGAACTTTCTTCCTAGGCTGTCGGCCAGAACACCGGTGGGAATTTCGAGGAGGGTCTCTAAGAGTATGCCAATCGAAAACAGCAGTGCAAGCCATCCAAGCGGCAGCAGTGTCAAACTTGCAAAGGTTATCGGCACCTCCTGACCTGCTGTAGCGTGTAACAAGGCCTCGTACATGACTGGGGCAAGGTTGTAGAGATAGAGTCCAAGGGTGAATCCAAAGCAGCTCTGAAAGAACAGCAATGGAAAAAGAATGCGCGAGAGCCTCGGAGCTGAGCTACTGTCTAGTCTAGACAAGTCTTTAACCTCGCTTAACGCTTGGTTTGTAGAGAAAAATCACTAGCACCATAATCACAGTAGTCACCACAACCGCGCCAGCTGGGTAGATCCACGAGAATAGGCTGTCCGCCTGCTTGCCAATGCCGAAGAAGAAGAGAAACAAGATTACTAGGTTTTTCAACATGGCACCAAGCGAGAGAATGGTTGATCGTTCTTTGGTCTCAGTAGGAATGAGTTCGCTCTGCAGGCTCTGTAGTGCAATCGGTAGGGCGCCATCAGAGAACTTGTGGATTAACAGAATTGCCATAAACATAGGTAATGTTAGGCCGGTGGATATGAAGGTTGAAAATACAACCGCCACAAAAATTGGTATGGTGTAAAAAAAATTCGTAGCCGCACTAATGATGGCTAATCTGCGGCTGTCCAATGCACCGCCTCTTTTGCCGTAATAAGTAACCGTTTTTGAAAAGACAAAACTACCAACCAAAGATGCGCCGAAGGCGATGATCAGTAGCATTGCCCATTCCTTGGAAAACCCATGACTCATCTTCTCTGTGAAGTGGGCACGCGTGAACACAGGCCAGATGAAGTCCACCAGATACATGAGTGCATTACAGGCAGCCACTGTAGCGAAGACGCTTATCAGTCTAGGCTCTTTTTTGATGAACCGCGCTCCAAATCTCCAGGTGTGCGAGATGTCCATCCACACCTTATGGCGTGATTTACCAAGAAAGTCTGAAAATTGTGCAAAGTCGAACTGACGATTTTCTTCCATGGTGAAACAGAGAATCACCGCTGCTAAGGCATAGATGAAAAGAGCTAGGCTGTAAGCCCATTGCACAAGACCTTCAAGCCAGAGAAAGAGGCCAAGCAATCCGCCGAAGAGCAGCATAGCGAAGTAGAGCACCTGAGCCTTGGCCAAAAGCTCTGTCAGCCGTGATCCGGCGCTAATTTCATCTAGAGCGTCTTTAACCCACGCTAAGAAAGAGCCGCTGTAAAAGGTAAAGCTGAACGCAAACAGCAAGTGGCTTACAAGCCTCCAGAAGATCACTCCTTGCGGGCTCTGCTGTGTTCCACACCACCACATAAGCAAGAGAGATCCGCAGTAGAGCATTCCAAAGACAATGGAGCTTATGATGGCAAATTTTCTCCCTAAGCTGTCTGCTAGTATGCCGGTTGGAACCTCTAGGAGGACCTCAAAAACAAGGCCAGTGCAGAACAGCAACGCCAGCCACTGCATTGGCAGCATGGTCAGGAATCCGATTGTAATGGGGAGTTCGAGCCCGCTGCTAGCACCGACCAGACCATCGTACATGACGGCAGCAACGTTGAAGAGATACAGGCCAAGGACAAATCCTATGGAGCACCTAATGATGAGCAGTGAGAGAAAGATCCGCGACGGCTTGGCTTGTTGGACGGTCACGGTGAGGAGGTGTTTGCAGGTGGATCCACCCACCTGCCATCGGCTTTGATCAAGTTAATCAGCTCGGCAACGCCCCGCTCAGCGGGAATCCCCACCTTGACCTCGGTGTGGCCACGGTAGAGCGAGATGCGATTCTCCCCCTTACCCACATAGCCGTAGTCGGCATCGGCCATTTCGCCTGGGCCGTTGACAATGCAGCCCATCACCGCAATGTCGAGCCCTTTGAGGTGTCCGGTGGCTGCCTCGACTTTGGCGAGTACCGTGGGCAGGTCAAACTTTGTCCGACCACAACTAGGGCAGGCAATAAACTCGGTCTTGCTCTTACGCACTCCAGTGGCTTGCAGGATCTCATAGCAGACAGCAATCTCATTGACCGGATCCTCTGCCAAACTCACCCGAATGGTATCGCCGATGCCTTGCGAGAGTAGGGTGGCGATGCCGGCGGTGGATTTAACTCGCGCGTACTGCCCAGCTCCAGCTTCGGTGACGCCAAGGTGAAAGGGGTAGTTCATGCCCTCGGCATCAAAGCGCTCTGCTGCCAGTCTGTATGCCTCAATCATAATCGGTACACGCGAGGCTTTGAAGCTCAGGACAATCTGCTCAAACTCATGCTGTCGACAGATCTTGGCAAACTCTAAGGCAGACTCCACCATGCCCAACGGTGTATCCCCATAACGGTAGGTGATACGATCGCCCAAGCTGCCATGGTTGACACCAATACGCATGGCCACACCCTGTTGCTTACACGCCTGAATGACCGGGAAAAATTCATCTTCAAGTTGTCTTTGCGCGGCAGCATACTCGGCATCGCTCCACTCCTTGCCGAGTTGCGACTTTTTAAAGACAAACAGCCCAGGGTTGATGCGCACCTTATCCACATGCTTGGCTACCTCAACCGCAATTTTAGCGCCATTGTGATGCACGTCTGCGACCAATGGCACGTCACAGCCAGTCTTTTTTAGACGGCTGCGAATCTCGCCAATGGCCTGCGCCTCAGGCAAGCTGGGAGCGGTGATACGCACGAGCTCACAACCGGCATCGACAAGTTTTTGAATGGCGCGCACGCAAGCCTCCACACTGCGTGTTGGCTCGGTGATCATGCTCTGCACGACAATGGGGTGATCACTGCCTATGGACAGATTGCCCACCTGGACAGTCCTGGTTTTACGACGTGTTTTGAGCATGACTCGTGCAGACTCCTGACTTTAGGGGCTATGGAATTTGACTCCTATAGCATAGCTAGGCTAGCATAGCCAACCAGTTAGCATGATGTTTCCCACTGAAATAATAGGCTAAATGATGAGCAGCACAATACGCTTTGGTACAGATGGTTGGCGTGGAGTCATTGATGAGGACTTTACCTTTATAAATGTATGTCGGGTTGTCCATAGCCTGCACGGCTACCTAACCCAAAATCAGGCAAAGGCGCGTGGTTTTGTGGTGGTTGGCTATGATTGCCGAGAACTGTCATTGGAGGCAGCACAGCTTGCCGCCGCCTACCTTGTGGCCAAAGGGCATAGGGTTGAACTCAGCAATCGGCCAGTGCCCTCACCGGCAACCGCACTCTTTGTCCGCCAGCATCAAGCTGATGCTGGGGTGATGATTACTGCTAGCCACAACCCACCCCGCTTCAACGGCATTAAGTTCAAAGGCCCGTATGGGGGTTCGTTTACTGAAGAGATGATGCAGGCCGTCTCCGCCCACCTTCCAGAGCAACTTACCTATCAGGACGCACCGCTAGATCCAGCGGCTCTACAGCAGCAGTGGATTGAAAAGGTTGATCAAGTTGATATTGCGTCGTTCTACTTGCAAAGCATTTTGGCGCTGGTGAAGATCGAATCACTCCATGGCTTGCGCATTATTGTCGATGCCATGCACGGCTCTGGTTACGGCATCCTCGCATCCGCATTACAGCAGCTTGGTGCTGAAGTTCGCGAGATCCGCAGTGAACCAGATAGCAATTTTGGTGGCGTGCATCCGGAACCTTTGGAAGAGACCACCCGGCCATTGCAACAGGCGATTCTCGAGAGCCAAGCTCACCTTGGCTTTTGTCTCGACGGCGATGCAGATCGGCTCTGTGCCCGCGACGACAAGGGAAACTTTGTCGACAGCCACCGTATCTTTAGCCTGCTGTTGCAACACCTAGTTGAAAATCGCCAGCTTAAAGGCAAGGTAGTTAAGACGACCACCACAACCGATATGATCGACAAACTCTGTGAGCACTATCAACTACCGTTGCAGGTTACGCCTGTTGGCTTCAAACACATCTGTCGTATCATGATTGAAGACGAGGGAGTGCTTCTTGGCGGGGAGGAGAGTGGCGGTATCGGTTTTGCGGCACACCTACCAGAGAGAGATAGTTCGCTCATGGCGCTACTGCTCTGTGAGCTGTTAGCTACTACGAAGAACTTTTCGCTTTCGCAGCACATCGACCACTTGATGGCAAAGGTCGGTCCGCACCTCTTTCGTCGGCTTGATATACCGATGTCTGTGGATGCCGCAGCCCACCTGGTAAAAAAGTTGGCAGAGAATCCACCCAAACAGATGGGTTCTTACCGGGTCAAAGGGGTAGAGAGCGGCGATGGCGTGAAGCTACGCTTTGATCTCGGTTGGCTGATGTTTCGCAACTCCGGCACCGAGCCGCTCTTACGCCTCTATGCCGAAGCACCGACGCAGCAGCAGCTAGAGATTATGGTCAAAGCTGGTTCCGACTACGCCGATGCGCTACTTGGAGAGGAGCGATGATCGTTGCCTTATGCCAAATCAACCCAACCATCGGTGACTTTAGCGGCAACCTCGACAAGCTCAGCTCTCAGGTCGACATGGCAAAACAGCGGGGCGCTGATCTTGTCCTGTTTCCAGAGCTTGCAAGCACTGGCTACCCACCCCGTGACCTTTTAGAACATCCAGACTTTGTTGATAAAAACCTGCAGCTGATCGATACACTTGCCAAACAGGCTGATGGTATTGCCATCCTTGTCGGGTTTGTCCAACGCAACGAAAAAGCTCAAGGCAGAGCTCTGCACAATGCTGCTGTGTTACTCAAAGATAAGCGTCGGCAGGTCGTTGCTGTAAAAAGCCTGCTGCCAACCTACGATGTCTTTGATGAACGACGTTACTTTGAACCAGCAACCGAGACGACCGTGGTTGAGGTGGGTGGTAAGCGAATTGGCGTGACGATCTGTGAGGATCTCTGGAGTGATCCAGAGATTTTAGGCCCAAAGGGTTTGGGTGTGACGAGCTACGCGCGTGATCCAGCCGCAGAGCTGCAGTCGCAGAAGGTCGACTTTCTAGTCAACCTCTCTGCCTCTCCCTTTTATGTCGACAAAGCCAAGCTGCGCCACCAGCTGTTCAGCCGCGTTGCCAGCCGTACAGGTCTGCCGGTTCTCTTTGTTAACCAGGTGGGAGCCAATGACGATTTGATTTTTGATGGTGCCAGCTTTGTTGTCGATGCCAAGGGTAACCTCACCCACAGTGCTGCCGCCTTTGCAGAAGAGATGTTGCTCTGGGATAGCGACAAGCCCGCAAACCCGTTGCCAGAGGTTGACGCGGTTGATGTGGCTAAACAACTGAGCGACGCTCTTATCCTTGGCATTGGCGATTATTTTCGCAAGTGTGGTTTTCGTCAGGCGGTTGTCGGACTCTCCGGAGGTGTAGACTCTGCACTGGTGACAGCACTTGCCGCAGAGGCTCTGGGAAAAGACAACGTCCAGGCAATCATGATGCCATCTCGTTTTACTAGTGAGATGAGTTTAAAGAGTGCAAAGCAGCTGGCTGAGAATCTCGGCATTGCCTATGAGCAGATCTCCATTGAACCAATCTTTACCGCCTATTTGGAGCAGCTCCAACCCATCTTTGCAACGCGAGCTTGGGACAGCACCGAAGAGAATCTACAAGCGCGTATTCGTGGCGCTCTACTTATGGCCTATGCCAACAAGTTTGGCCACCTCTTGTTAAGCACAGGTAACAAGTCTGAGCTAGCTGTGGGATACTGCACACTCTATGGCGATCTAGGCGGTGGTCTTGCTGTCATCTCTGATGTGCTCAAAACCCAAGTGTATGCGATCTGTCACTACTTGAATCGCCACAGCGAGCGGATCCCTGCAGAGATTCTTACCCGGCCACCTTCGGCAGAGCTGCGACAAGACCAAAGGGATCAGGACAGCCTACCTGACTATGAGACGTTGGATCGTATCCTGCAGCTCTATGTAGAGGATCACCAGAGCGAAGCGGAGATTGTCGCCCAGGGTTTGGCGGCTGCCACTGTGGCTAAGGTGCTTCGCATGGTCGATCTCAGTGAGTACAAACGTCGACAGGCCCCCCTTGGTTTAAAGGTTAGTCGACGTGCATTTGGGGGTGGCCGACGTCAACCCATAGCCCAACGCTATCGTTAGTAAAATTCGTCCGGGTGGAAAAGTACCCATGTTTTTCCATGGATAGCTGTAATGGTTTGCTTTTGTGCCTCGACCTATAATATAGTACACGATCATATGGCGTCTGCTTGGGGACAGCGCCGGAAACTCCTGTTGCTCTAAAATTGCTTACCTGAATCTGTGCTCCCATTGAAGTTCTGGCAGTAGCGATGCGTTGATGTTGCCCCGAGGGTGATTGCCAACACAGTTTGGAGTGGGGCATGCAAAACGAGCGGGTGATTGGCAGGTGGTTACAGCGAATTCAAGTTCGCAGTAGCCAAACCACTTCATTGGGTGAAGCGACTCTGCGTCAGCAGCAGGAAGCGCTCATGCATCTCGCCAAGTGTAGTCAGAGCAGGTCGTGCGATCTCGACAGGGTCTTTCGTCAAATGACCGAAACCTCTGCCAAAACACTTGGCGTGGAGCGGGTGAGTGTTTGGTTTTATGAAGATCAGCGGTATAAGATTCGCTGTGTTGACCTCTATGAACTGAGCAAGGCTAAACACTCTTATGGTTTAGAGCTGATGCAGGCAGACTATCCGACTTACTTTGCAGCGCTTGAAGTCAGCCGCAGCATCATTGCTGATGACGCTTGGTATGATCCTAGTACACGGGAATTCCTCAACGACTACCTCAAACCTCTTGGCATTACTTCAATGCTCGATACGCCAATCCATCGTGACGGTAAGATTATTGGTGTTGTCTGTCATGAACACATAGGTCCAAAGCGCCACTGGAGTCACGATGAAGTCTTTTTTGCTGGCTCGATTGCCGATTTGATCGCCTTTGCCATGGAAGCAGCAGATCGGCGTAGTGTCGAAGAGGCGCTGCGCCAAAGTGAGGCAAACTTTCGCGCCCTTGCAGATAATGCTGACGATGGCATCGTCATTGCTGATGCAGAGGGACGTTATGTCTATGCCAATAGTAGTATGACCCAGCTCATTGGCTATAGCGTAGACGAGTTGTTGCATTTGCGTGTTGTAGATTTGGTGCCTATGGAGGAACGTCAGCTACTGCTAGAGCGATTTACTCGGCGGATATCTGGAGAAGAGATTGTGCGGCAGTATGAGACAACGCTACTTAGGAAGGATGGCGGCTGTGTTCCTGTGGAAGTTGCTGCGGCCAAGACCTCGTGGCAATCGAAGTCTGCCGTTATGGCTATCTTTCGCGACATTACCGGACGCAAACAGGCTGAGCAACAGCTACGCGATGCTCACGATGACTTAGAGGGTCGTGTTAAAGCGAGTAGTGTAAAACTTAGAAACGCCCATGAACAGTTGGTGCATGCGGAAAAACTCAGTGCCGTTGGTCAGCTATCAGCGTCTATAGCTCATGAATTCAACAACCCCATCTTTGGTATCCGCAGTGTCTTGGAACGGGTCCGTGAGAAAGAGAAGTTAGGTAGTGCAAGCAAAAACTTGGTAGAGATTGCCATTCGAGAGTGTGGTCGGGTTTCCGAGTTGATGAAAAAGCTACAAGACTTTTACCGACCTTCATCTGGAATATCAGCGCCCATGGACGTTCATGAGGCCATCAACGATGTGCTTATACTTTCAGAGCAGCGCTTGAAGTCTCGGCGTATTCTCATAGAGACTAACTTTGCCCAAGGGCTACCGCGGGTTGACGGTATAGCCGATCAGCTCAAGCAGGTCATTCTCAATCTCTTGAATAACGCTAGCGAGGCGATCTCAGCGCCCCCGGGGTGGATTCGTATTGGCACAACGGTCAATGAAAACCAAGTCATAGTACGCATTCAAGATTCAGGTTGTGGTATTCCTCGAGAGAATTTGTCGATGATTTTTAATCCCTTCTTTACGACGAAATCATCAGGCAAAGGAACAGGGCTTGGACTTTCAGTGAGCCAGGAAATCATCAAGCGTCATCATGGTACGATCCAAGTAGAGAGTCGTCCGAGTGTTGGCACGACCTTTACTATAAACCTGCCTGTTAAGGAGGCGAGGCAATGAAGCGCTATTCGATCCTATTGGTAGATGATGAAGAGATTGTTTTGAAGACCATGTATTTGGAACTTCAGGATCGCGGCTATGATGTCGCCATGGCAGAAAACGGCGATGCCGCAGTGGAAAAGCTGCAGGCAGAGTACTACGATTTGGTGGTGACAGACTTGGTGATGGAGGGAATGAATGGCTTGCAGTTACTTCGCAAGGTTAAACAGATCCGACCAGAGACCATGACGTTGGTGCTTACGGGTTATAGCGATTGGGGCAGTTCTATTGACATCCTAAGAGAACATGCCGATGAGTATCTGCTCAAGCCGTGTCAGAAAGAGGAGGTTTGCTTTCGTATTTCACGTTGTCTAGAGAAGTTGGAGCTGCAAAGGAAGGTGCAGGAGTACGAGAGCCGTTATGGTGAGATCACGGCCAGCTGAGGACTACCACCTTGCTAGATAAGCGAGGAAATCGGTTTGTAGTCGAGATGGTGTGCGTCGGCAACCGCTTTGCAAGTGTAAGCGCCTTGGTAGGTATTGACCCCGAGCTGTAGGGCAGAGTTTGCCTTTATGGCGTTGGTAATCCCTTGAGTTGCCATTTGCACGGCGTAAGGCATGGTGACGTTGGTCAACGCCAAAGTCGACGTACGTGAGACCGTTCCCGGAATGTTAGCAACGCAGTAATGGATAACCCCGTCAACCGTGTAGATGGGGTTATCATAGGTTGTCGGTTTGGTGGTGGCAAAACAGCCGCCTTGATCGACGCTGACATCGATCAACACCGAGCCATCTTCTATGGCCTGCAGCATCTGGCGCGATACCAGCTTGGGTGATTTGGCGCCGGGGATGAGCACCGCGCCTACCACGAGATCAGCGCGCGTGACCGCCCGCTCGACATAGCCTGGGTTAGAGACCAACGTGGTAATACGGTTGCCATAGATATCGTCGAGGTAGGCTAGTTTTGCTGGGTTGATATCAAGGATGGTGACCTCTGCACCAAGGCCGATGGCGATCTTTGCCGCGTTCATGCCAACAATGCCCGCACCAAGGATGGTCACCCGCCCACGCCGCACTCCGGGCACACCTCCAAGCAGCAGCCCCTTGCCTCCTTGGTTGTGTTGCAGGTGGGTGGCGGCGAGCTGTACGGCCATACGACCTGCCACCTCGCTCATCGGCTGCAAAAGCGGCAGCGAACCATCCTCAAGTTGGATGGTTTCATAGGCGATGGCGGTGACTCCCTGTTTGGCCAGCTCTACCGTAAGCTCTTTGTCTGCCGCCAAATGCAGATAGGTGTAGAGGGTCTGTCCGCTACGGTAGAGTGGCAACTCGTCTTTGAGTGGCTCTTTAACCTTTATTATAAGGTCGGCCTTTGCATAGATCGCTTCACGCTCAGCTGTCAGCTGCGCGCCTGCCTGTTCATACTCCTGATCGCGGATGCCGCTGCCCACGCCGGCTTGGCTCTCTACCCAGACTTCGGCACCGAGATCGGTGAGCGTCTTCACTCCCGAGGGAACCATACCCACTCGATTTTCCTGACTTTTCCGCTCTTTGAGCACGCCGATCAGCATGGACATCTATCCTCCGGGCTTTCTCTAAGTGTTTGATACTGGGCGCATGACTATCTAGCATGATTGGCTATTTTAGGCAAAGGCTGCTACCCGGGGTTGCCGAGTTTCAAACGGATGCGTTCGTTTCTGCCAGCAAATTTTTCTGTAGTTGGTCTAGGAGATCGTTAGCCGTTATCAAAGGCTTGGTGCCAAAATCAGGAAGATTCTCCGTTTGTCGTAGAGCCGCCCCTCCGACAACAATTTCCGGTACATCCAAGCTAGCTCTCTTGAGTGTTGTCACAAGTTCTTGGACAGTGGCAAACATCATGGTTGTAGCAACAGAGATACATAGGAGTTCTGGATGTGAGGTGGTGACAAGAGTCTGGATTTCATCCGCTGGCAGTCCAGGTGTAACAATTTCACAGCCGTAACCAGCCTCTGCTAACATAAGCCCGAGGATACGCGGACCAAGGGTATGGTAATTACCGTCCACCAACACAATGAGCGTATGCGTTTTCTTGTGTGGCGATGGTGTAGAGTTAAACAGTGGCTGCAGCATACGCTCGCACCAGTTTGTAAATCGATGCTCGATTGCCACTGAAATCTCACCCTGCTGCCACATTCGTCCTATTTTGTAGAGTGCCGGTTGAATCAAGCCGATGGCAATGCTCGACGGAGTATACTTTGCCGCCATTGCCTCTGTGGCCAGTAAGTGACATTGGTTGAGATCACCATGTTGTGCCGCAACAAAAATACGGTTGAAGAGATCTACAGTCTTTTCGTTAAACTGGACAAATCCCTTTCCCCCACGAGCGTCGCAACCAGAGCACATTCCATGCGTAAGTGCAAAGTCATGAAAGGGGGCGCACTCTCCCATAAAATTTTGGCAGTATGCACACCACTTAAACACGGTTGCCTCAAGCAGTGTTATACGATGAGAAGGTTTAATCGTCTAGATGAGGCTTTTTCTACCCACGCAAGCCATGCATGTAGGTTGAAAATTACCCGGATTGATCCTGTTCGCTTGTTATAGGATAATAGAAATGTAACGCGTTTATTCGTTTAACCTGCCTCCTACCTCATTCACATATGAAGCACTCTATTTGCATGTTAGTCTTTGTACTCGTGGTGGTCCTCACCATGACGGGTTGTAGTAGTGACAATGGTGCGAGTTCAGGATCAAACGAGACGACGACTAACTTTCCCGATATTGGCTCCATTGCTGAGGATGTTGGCCCGGTTTTAACTGCGTCGTCACCGAGCAGCAAGCTGCCAGGGTCAGGTGACGGTCATGTCTCTTTTGCACTCACCTATGATGACGATTCGGAGTGGTCTACCTACGCTGCTGCTGGCGCCTTAAAAGACGTGCTCGGTAGTCCAGATGAAGAGCCAGCACCAGTAACCCGTATCTACGTGTTGATCCGTAGCTTCCAGAGCACCATCAATCAGATCAACCAAGACCATATCGATGCCAACGGAGACTTTCTTGACTGCACGGCAGTAGAAGTTGGCGCAGTGGTCAAGACACCCTGGTTCACGGACAATTCACAGACGGCCTTTTTCGCCTTTGATGACACCGATGTCTATCAGTGCAGCTATGCAACCGACCACGGTAAGGTCTACTTTGGTCGAGCAGCAGTAGAGTCACCGCCGGCTGATTGCTCGACGCCCTACACCTATAGCTTTCTCGAAGGCAGCAACCTTACGGAAGAGAATACCGAGATGGTGGAAGAGAGAGGCGATACAAGAACTCTATCCACGGCTTTTAAGGTGTTTTACGATGGCTGTGCCACCACCTTTAAGTTGGTTTACGCTCAGGCAACTATCTATAGCGCGGGGGTGGAGTTTACCAGCCGCTCGGAGCTGACCGGCAACGCCACAACCCATGAATTCCAACTACGCACCTTAAAGCGAGATGTGACGCTTAGCCCGGAAGAGGAGCTCAGCGCTGGCTACTTTACGGCAGAAGCCCATGGTAAATCGCAGTCAGAGAGTGACACCAGCGAGTACTTTATTATTTCCTACCGCGTCTTTGATAGTGAGGCTGATACTGTGCCCGAACCAGACAAGCGTTTTTGCATTGCCGTAAGCGGCACTGACTACGACTACACGCCCGTCGACTCTGGCTGTGAGAGCTATGAAGAGGCCTTTACAGCCATCACGCCGCTGACCATCAGCGAAGTGCCCACTGCTGCTTTTGCTGCTGAGTTCTAAAATCGAGATCTGGGCCTTCTGATTAGTTGCTCAGAAGGGACTGGTGCCCACCGACCAAACTGTCACACCGGTGTCATCTGTTGTAGTGTCGCGGAGAATGGCTTGGCCATCAGGAGCGGCCGCCACAAAATCGCCAGCAGTCCAGAGGACTTTGGCCACGGCCACGCCTTCACGTCCACCCCCGCCAGCTCCCCACTGCACAAAGTCCACCATAGCATCAGAGCTGGCAAAGTCGCTTGAACTGTAGAGACCAAGATCAGAGCTATCATTATTTAAATCCATGCTAGTCTGTACGCTGAGCTCGCCACCCGACTCAATGGTAGTCGAACCACTCAAAATGGTTGAAGAAGAGATCAACTCATAGGTGAAGCGAGCGCAGAGAAAATAGCTTGCCACATTTATTGCTGCACTTGTGAAGTTTATTAACTTAACCCTGTTGTTAGCCATGTCTACCGCTGTGATCAGCAGTTTTGTGCTTGACGTTGTAGTCGTTGTGGTTGTATCTCCATTGCCACTGGCATCTTCGGTAGCCTCACCACCACAGCTTGCCAACACCAAGAGGGCTGCGAGCACCCCACAAGATATAATAGATAATTTTTTTAGCACCATCGCATCCTCCTTTTTTGCAAAACGCTTATATACTAAGCAAAATTTAGCCAATTGCCAAGTTGCGATGAATCGTGGTACTCCTTTTGAATCGTAGCTACCTGCTGCTTAGTGATTTACACAGGAGGAACAGAAATGCAATTAACCTCAACCAGCTTCAACCACGAGGGGGAGATCCCGGCCAAGTACACCTGTGAAGGTGCCGATGTTTCACCGCCACTTGTCTGGTCCGACCTGCCAGCGGGCACCAAGAGCTTGGCGCTGATTGTTGACGATCCCGACGCGCCTGATCCTAAGGCTCCGAAGATGACCTACGTTCATTGGGTGCTCTACAATATTGCCGCAGACTCGAGCGGTTTGGCAGAGGCGGTGACCAGCAGCGATCTACCCAAGGGAACCCGTGAAGGTCTCAACGACTGGAAGCGTGCCGGCTATGGTGGGCCCTGCCCACCGATAGGTAGACATCGCTACTACTTCAAGCTCTATGCGCTCTCCGCCCTGCTGCCAGACCTTGGCAGTCCGACCAAGAAGCAGTTAGAAGAGGCGCTCGAGCCGCATCTGCTCGGCAAAACCGAACTCATGGGTACTTACGAAAAACAACAGAAATCCTAGCCGCAGCTGCCTGGTAAGAATCCGTCTTGCTTTTTTAGAAAAAGATGTTGCAAACCGTGCTAATGCTTTGGCTGCAAAAGCTCTTACTGCCAAACAAGCAGGGAGACCCCAAGGCGCGTTGGTTGCAGGAGGTACGCAGGTTTGGCCAGCTCCGTCGCTTTGTGGTGGAGCGCGACGACGGCTACCTCTCCTGCATAGAGATTTGCAACTCTAAGACGAGCAGAGCTAAAGTAGCGATCCTAGCTCACCCCGTCAGTCGCAAAGGCAAATTCTACTTTAACGAGGGCCGTAGAATATCGCTCTATTTAGCACAGGGTTATGATCTCTGGCTGTTTGACTTCAATGGGTTTGGTGAGTCTGATCGTATTGATCTTTTTTACTGGAAGGATGTGCAGGCAGTTCTCCAGGCGTTAATCTCACAGCGTCAACCGTCCCATGTGGTCTTACACGGTTTGAGTTTTGGTTCTTATCATATGATCCGTGCCATTCAGGCGCTACCAAACCAAGCCACGGTTGTCATGGAAAACACAGCGCGCTCTTTCTATGACTATTGGCGACGCTGGTTTCTATCGCGTAACCTTGCCAGGTTGTTACAGCTACTACAGCCCCAATGGTACCGAGACATGGATGTAATGGCTGCACTCAAGGAATTGCAACGCAGCGATCTAAAGTTTGCCTGCATCGCCTGCGAGAACGACATCTTTACGCCAGCTGACGAAATGGAGGATCTGCTCACACACCTCAAGTCTCCTAAAGAATTTACCCTCTTTAAAGACGCAGGGCATATGGAAGCACCGTTAGTGAATGCAAAACTTTACGCCGAGACCATCACGCAGGCAATCACTTAAAGGCTGGTTGGATACTTCTTAGGTGATGTCTTTGACGTTGAGGTCGTACTTTTTGAGCAGTCGCTGTACGGATTTGCGATCGATGCCTGCCTGTTTGGCGGCCTTGGAGATATTAAGGTTATTCCGTTTTAACAGATCAATGAGGTAGTCCTTTTCAAAGCTCTCCAACCACTCTTCCTTTGCCTCTTTAAAGGGTTTATCACCACGAATACGGGGTGAGGTGGTCACCACGGAGGCGTCACGCAGATACTCTGGCAAGTCGTTGACATCGATGATATCCTTTTCACAGAGCGAGGCGGTACGATCGATGACGTTTTTTAACTCACGAACGTTCCCTGGCCAACGGTAGTCGCGCATCACCTGCATGGCAGCGCTAGTCAACCCCTGAATCTTTCTGCCACGCTCACCGCTCTTGTTGTTGAGATCGATAAAGTGGTCAATGAGCATCGGCAGATCATCGAGCCGCTTGCGTAGTGGTGGCAAGTGCAGCTGCACAACCGAGATGCGAAAGTAGAGATCTTCGCGAAAGAGCCCCTCTTTAACCTGTTTTTTGAGATTGCGGTTGGTTGCAGCCAGGACGCGTACGTCGAC
>JANQFH010000053.1 GCA_028277945.1 Oligoflexia bacterium | reverse complement strand
TTAACGTCGTCTTACCATGATCAACATGACCTATCGTACCTACGTTGATGTGAGGCTTCGACCTGTCAAACTTCTCCTTGCCCATATATATCGCTCCTTATCGTAAGTTCTATTTGCTCAAAATAGTTTCAGCTATCTGTGCTGGTATCTTACTGTAATGAGAAAATTCCATGGTATATAATGCCCGTCCCTGCGACAGTGACCGTAGATCTGTCGCATATCCAAACATTTCCGCAAGTGGTACCTCGCAAGCAATGACCTGAGAATTGCCACGCATTTCCATACCAAGAACCTTGCCTCGCCGAGAATTGAGGTCTCCCATGACATTACTGAGAAACTCCTCCGGAGTGACCACTTCTGCCTTCATGATGGGTTCCAACAAGACAGCAGCAGCTTGCTTTAGGCCATTTTTAAACGCCATGCTGCCTGCAACCTTGAAAGCCATCTCCGATGAATCGACATCATGGTAGGAGCCATCGTACAAAACCACCTTGACATCAACTACCGGGAAACCACCGAGTAACCCGGTCTCCATAGCTTCCTGAATACCAGCTTTTACGGGGTTAATATATTCCCGAGGAACGGCGCCGCCTTTGATCTCGTTTTCGAAAACAAATCTCTCGCCAGAATCCAAAGGCGACATCTTTACCTTAACATGGCCATACTGACCACGCCCACCGGTCTGACGTATAAATTTGCCCTCAACATCGACTTCCTTACTAATCGTCTCTTTGTATGCAACTTGGGGTTTGCCAACGTTTGCACCCACCCTGAATTCGCGCAATAGACGATCGGTGATTATTTCAAGATGCAACTCTCCCATACCCGATATAATTGTCTGTCCGGTCTCGTCATCCGTCTTAACTCGAAAACTCGGATCTTCATTTGCTAGCTTTGCGAGACTTGCACCTAGTTTTTCCTGATCAGCCTTAGTCTTGGGTTCGATCGCGATAGAAATTACAGGCTCGGGAAATTTAATATTTTCTAACAGGATCTGATTTTTGATATCACAAAGCGTGTCGCCTGTTGCACTGTTGGCAAGTCCCACAGCAGCAATAATATCACCCACACCTGCTGTCTTTATCTCTTCACGTTTATTAGCATGCATAAGCAAGAGTCGGCCAATGCGTTCTTTCTTTTGTTTATTGCAATTAAATATCTGGTCTCCTGAATTCAGAGTGCCGGAATATATTCTTAAAAATGTTAAATGACCGACGTAGGAATCTGTCATTATCTTAAATGCCAAAGCACTGAATGGTTCGGAGACTTCCGGTTTTCGTTCAAGTTGAACACTGCGGTCTTTCGGAGAGACTCCATTTACTGGTGGCAAATCGATTGGACTTGGCAGATAGTGCACAATACCATCCAAAAGTGGCTGTACCCCTTTATTACGAAAAGCACTACCACAAAAGACCGGCACCACTTGGAAAGCAATGGTCGCTCGCCTAATCGCCTGTCTGATCTCGTTGATATCATCGTAATTACCCTCAAGAAAGAGCTCCATGAAATGCTCGTCGTTTTCGGCAAGTATTTCACACATCTTCTCTCGAGCCGTCTCAGCCTCCTCGCGGTATTCGTCTGGTACATCGAGAATCTCTGGGTCTTTGTCGACATCCTCTTCCTCATAGACGAATGCCTTCATGGTAACCAGATCAATCATGCCGTTAAATTCGTTTTCGGAGCCAACAGGAGTTTGCAAAGGCAGTGTTTGCGCTCCCAGCCGTTCTCCGATCTGTTGCAGAACGCTCTCGAAATCAGCACCAACCCTGTCCATCTTGTTTACAAAGGCGAGTCTCGGCACCTTATAGCGATCTGCTTGTCGCCACACTGTCTCGGATTGAGGCTCAACCCCGCCAACGGCACAGAAGACTGCTACAGCACCGTCTAAGATTCGCAGGCTCCTCTCAACCTCGACCGTAAAGTCAACATGACCTGGAGTATCGATAATGTTGATACGGTGGTCTTGCCAAAAACAAGTTGTCGCGGCAGAGGTAATCGTAATACCTCGCTCTTGCTCTTGCTCCATCCAGTCCATCGTCGCCGTACCCTCATGAACTTCGCCAATCTTGTACAGCCTACCCGTGTAGTAGAGGATACGTTCGGTCGACGTGGTTTTGCCCGCATCAATATGAGCCATAATGCCAATATTGCGAACCCTCTCCAAAGGGATATGTTTTTTTGCTTGTTCCATTAAAAATATACGCTCTCTTTAACAATTCACTTACCAGCGGTAGTGAGCAAAAGCCTTGTTGGCCTCTGCCATCTTATGTGTCTCTTCTCTCTTTCTGATGGAAGCACCGCGTTTGTTATACGCATCCACAAGCTCTTCAGAGAGTTTTTCTTGCATACTCTTGCCGACACGTTTCTTAGCATTTGTGATAATCCAACGAATACTCAAGGCTTCTCTTCTAGAAGCACGTACTTCCACCGGCACCTGATAAGTGGCGCCGCCAACCCGTCGCGATTTTACTTCAAGCATCGGCTTCACATTGTCGACTGCCTTACGAAAGATCTCCATGGGATCCTGTTTTGTCTTGTCTGCGATCGTCGTAAGTGCTGAATAGAAGACTCGTTCCGCTACAGACTTTTTGCCTCTCAACATCAAGCTGTTGACAAACTTCGCCACGAGCCGGCTGTCATATTTAGCGTCCGGAACGATCTTTCTTCTCTCCATACGTTGCCGTCTTGACATCTATTAAAACTCCGGAATGAACCTAAGAGCCCTTCTTTGAGCCATACTTTGAGCGAGATTTCTTGCGGTTTTGGACGCCACCCGTATCCAAGGTACCGCGCACAATATGATAGCGAACACCAGGCAAATCCTTCACCCGGCCACCACGAATCAAAACGACACTGTGTTCTTGCAGATTATGTCCCTCGCCAGGAATATAGGAAGTGACTTCATAACCATTGGTCAAACGCACTCTCGCAACCTTACGCAGTGCTGAGTTCGGCTTCTTTGGCGTGGCGGTAAACACACGAATGCATACCCCTCGGCGCTGCGGCGACCTTGTCAATGCCGGCGCCGATGACTTGCGTTTAAGCCGCTTGCGTCCTTTACGTACTAGCTGGTTGATCGTTGGCATCCCTTACTCCCGAACTCACGCAAAAAAGTGTTGTTATCTATCAAGAATTTCCATGCAATGTCAAGCCCTTATTGCTTTGCATCGCCACTGACCACGGCTGCTTCGCTGCCGATCGCCGGTGCAAGGGTTGCCTCTAACTCCTGCGGTTCAATCTCGTCCACGTCGCTTGGTTGATCCCCATGTACACTGATGTTGAGACGCTGATAGTAAGGCACTCCTGTGCCCGCAGGAATCAACCGCCCCATGATGACGTTTTCTTTAAGCCCTCGTAAGTAATCAACTTTTCCGTTGATGGCCGCCTCGGTAAAGACTTTGGTCGTCTCTTGAAAAGAGGCTGCGGAGATAAAGCTCTCCGTACTCAGGCTCGCCTTGGTGATGCCTAGCAGCAATGGTTCTGCCGTCGCCGGCCTCGTCCCCTCTTTGGCCATCTCCTCGTTCACTCGCTTGAATTCGTGTTTCTCTACCTGCTCACCCACCAAAAACAGCGTATCGCCGACATCTTTAATCCTTACCTTCTTCAACAGCTGCCGCACGATCACCTCAATATGCTTGTCGTTGATAGAGACACCTTGCAGCCGGTAGACCTCCTGAATTTCATCGACCAAGTATTTGGCAAGTTCCTTTTCTCCCAAGACAGAGAGAATATCATGCGGGTTCGCGGAGCCATCCATGAGAGCCTCTCCAGCTCGGATATGGTCACCCTCTAAAACACTGACGTGTTTACCCTTGGGGACAAGATACTCTCGTGGCTCGCCTACTCCTGGCGTAACGATTACACGGCGTTTGCCCTTAACGTCTTTTCCAAAAGAGATAACCCCATCAATCTCACTGATAATTGCCACTTCCTTTGGTTTCCTGGCTTCAAACAGCTCAGCAACACGCGGCAGACCACCGGTAATATCTTTTGTTTTGGTAGTTTCACGCGGTATCTTTGCCACAGCATCTCCCGCTTGTACCCGGTCTCCTTCCGCTGCAAAAATATTGGCACCTACCGGCAACAGATAACTCATTTCAGATTTTCCTGAGGCGGCATCCTTCTCATCTGGGCTAACGATAAGTCGTGGTCGACGGTCGACATCCTTGCTCTCCGTAATCACCTTGCGCGACAACCCAGTAACGGCATCGACTTGCTCTTGCATTGTCCTACCCTCAACGATGTCAGCAAACTTCAGTGTGCCGCCAACCTCGGTAAGAATAGGAATCGTATAGGGATCCCACTCAGCAATTAGCTGCCCGGGTTCCGTCTTGCTCCCTTCATCAACCATCATCTTGGCGCCATAGGTTAAGGAGTAGCGTTCCCGCTCACGACCGCCGTCGTCCAATATCGCCAACTCGCCATTGCGGTTCATCACTGTAAAAGACCCTTCACGATTTTTGACAATGGTAACATTGATTAATTTTGTCGTGCCGCCGTATCGAGTCTCCAAACGAGACTGTTCTACTCGCCGTGTTGCTGTACCACCAATATGAAAAGTTCTCATCGTCAGCTGAGTCCCCGGCTCACCAATTGACTGTGCGGCAATAATACCGATAGTCTCTCCTTTATTCACCAGGTGGCCACGTGATAAGTCGCGCCCGTAACATAGAGCACAAATGCCACGTTCTGCCTGGCAGGTTAGCACCGAACGGATTTTAACCTTTTCGATTCCGGTTGCTTCAATCTTACTAACAATCTCTTCTGTAATTTCGGTTTTTTCCGGCACAATGACATCATTAGTGTAAGGATCACGAATGGGCTCAAGGGTTACTCGACCCAACACGCGCTCACCTAAAGATTCAATAATCTCACCGGCCTCAACCAACGAACTCATTTCAATGCCATCCATGGTTCCACAGTCAGATGTGGTAATCACTGCATCCTGGGCAACATCGACCAAACGCCGGGTCAGGTAACCTGAGTTAGCTGTTTTCAGTGCGGTGTCGGCCAGTCCTTTCCGTGCACCATGTGTCGAAATAAAGTACTGGAGTACCGATAGTCCCTCCTTAAAATTTGAGGTAATCGGGGTCTCAATAATTTCACCCGACGGTTTGGCCATAAGTCCACGCATACCAGCAAGCTGTCTAATTTGTGCTACGCTACCACGCGCCCCTGAGTCAGCCATGATATAGATCGGATTAAAGGTCGGAACAGATACCTTTTTACCCTTCTCGTCTTCTATGTATTCACTTCCAAGTTCCTGCATCATCTCATTGGCAATTTCGTCGCCAACCTGCGCCCAGATATCGACGATCTTATTGTAACGCTCGCCATCGGTGATAAGTCCTTCACGATACTGATCTTGGATCTTACGCACCTCGGCACCGCTGTCTCGGAGCAAATCCTCTTTCCTTTCAGGAATCACCATGTCATCAATACAGATGGAAATGCCAGCTCTCTTTGCATTTTCAAACCCGAGCAACATCAATTTGTCAGCAAGAATAACCGTTTTCTTGTTGCCAGCTAATCGATAGCAACGGTCCACAAGTTCCGCCAGCGCCTTCTTGTCCATGGTGCGATTGATAAGATGAAAAGGCACTTCTTCTGGTACAATCTCAGAAAGAATGACCCGTCCGGCGGTTGTCGATTCTAGGTTGCCGCGGATATACACCTTAATTTTTGCATGTAGGTTGATAACGTTTTCTTCCAACGCCATATGTACTTCTTCTGGACTAGCAAAGCGTTTACCTTCACCGCGTTCTGCTGGTCTTTCGCGAGTCAGGTAATAAAGTCCCAAGACAATATCTTGGGTTGGCAAGATAATCGGCTTACCATGAGCTGGCGAGAGAATGTTGTTTGTCGACATCATAAGAACACGAGCTTCGATCTGCGCTTCCACTGACAGCGGCACATGAACTGCCATCTGGTCACCATCAAAGTCCGCATTAAACGCAGTACAGACAAGCGGATGCAGCTGTATCGCCTTACCCTCGACCAACACCGGTTCAAACGCCTGAATTCCCAATCTGTGCAAAGTCGGCGCGCGGTTGAGTAGTACCGGATGTTCACGAATAACCTCTTCAAGAACATCCCATACTTCAGAAACCTCCTGCTCCACCATCTTCTTGGCACTCTTTACGGTTGTTACATAGCCTTTCTCTTCGAGCTTGTTATAAATAAAAGGTTTAAAGAGTTCCAACGCCATAACCTTTGGAAGGCCACATTGATGCAATCGAAGTTCCGGACCTACGACAATCACTGAACGTCCAGAATAGTCCACGCGTTTACCGAGAAGGTTTTGCCGAAAACGACCTTGTTTACCCTTTAGCATGTCACTGAGTGACTTGAGCGGACGTTTATTGGGTCCAAGGATCGTCTTGCCACGCCTACCGTTGTCAAAAAGCGCATCCACCGCTTCCTGCAACATGCGCTTTTCATTGCGAATAATGATATCTGGGGCATTCAACTCAATGAGCCGTTTAAGGCGATTGTTACGATTGATGACACGCCGGTAAAGGTCATTGAGGTCCGAGGTAGCAAAACGGCCACCATCCAGAGGTACCAGTGGTCGCAAGTCCGGTGGAATGACCGGGACCACATCAAGAATCATTGACTCTGGTCGATTCCCAGATGCGCGAAAGGCTTCGACAACTTTTAATCTTTTGGCATGCTTCTTCTGCTGCGCATCTGACTTTGTGTTTAGCATCTCTTTACGCAGGCTTTTCGACAACTTATTGAGGTCTATCTTTTGCAACAACGCTTTGATGGCCTCAGCACCCATTCCTGCCTCAAAACCTTCATCATCGGCATAGTTATTAAGTGCCTCTTGGTACTCTTCTTCACTAAGCAACTGCTTTTCATTTAATTTTGTTTTGCTTGGGCTGATAACAATATAGGACTCACAGTAAAGAACCTTTTCTAAATCCTTTAAGCTCAGGTCTAATATGTTGCCTATCCGGCTAGGAAGACTTTTTAAGAACCAAATATGGGCAACCGGCGTAGCGAGCTCTATATGCCCCATCCGTTCACGACGTACCTTACTTTGAATAACCTCAACACCACACTTCTCACAGACTACACCGCGGTGTTTCATACGTTTATACTTGCCACAGTTACATTCGTAGTCTTTCACCGGCCCAAAGATCTTGGCACAAAAAAGTCCGTCTCTTTCTGGTTTGAACGTCCGATAGTTGATGGTTTCCGGTTTTCTCACCTCTCCATAAGACCATTCACGAATCTTATCCGGAGTGGCAATCTTGACTTGAATTGAGTTAAAACTCGAAGGATTTCTTGGTTTTTCAAAAAAACTAAAAAGCTCTTCCAAGGGGCCCTCCTAATTATGCAAGTGGTAAGCTCTCTGTATTGGTTTCTTCTGTTCTTCGCTCATCCAAAACTACCTCAAGGCCAAGAGCCTGTAGCTCCTTAACCAGAACATTAAATGACTCAGGTAAACCAGGTTCCATCTTGTTGTCACCCTTGACAATCGACTCATACATTCTTGTTCTACCGGCAATATCGTCAGATTTGACGGTAAGAAACTCTTGTAGGCTGTAAGCAGCACCGTAAGCCTCAATCGCCCAAACCTCCATTTCACCTAAGCGTTGGCCGCCGAACTGCGCTTTGCCGCCCAACGGCTGTTGCGTCACCAGAGAATATGGCCCTATAGACCGTGCATGAATTTTATCATCAACGAGATGGTGCAGTTTAAGCATGTACATCACGCCCACCGTAACCTTTTTATCAAAAGGTTTGCCAGTCCTGCCATCATAGAGAACAACCTGACCACTTTCATCTAAACCAGCATTGCGCAGTGACTCCTTGATATCCTTGATAGAAGCGCCATCAAACACTGGGGTGGCAATAAAGATACCTTGTTCTGCCAGTCTTCTGGAAAAAGCCAACAGCTCGGTGTCTTTCATTTTGCCAATCATCCCTGACATCTTTTCAGAGTCATAGATCTTCAACAGGTACTTGCGAATCGAATTGGCATCTTGTGCTTCATCCACCATCTGTTGGATCCTATTGGCCATCCCCCTTGCTGACCAGCCAAGGTGAGTCTCTAGAATCTGCCCCACGTTCATACGTGACGGAACACCCAAGGGGTTCAGGACAATATCAACCGGGGTGCCATCTTCCATGTATGGCATATCCTCTACCGTCAAGATCCGGGAAACCACGCCCTTGTTACCATGACGTCCAGCCATCTTGTCACCAACAGAGATCTTCCGTTTGATTGCAACATAAACCTTGATCATTTTGATAACCCCAGGAGAAAGCTCATCTCCTCGGCGCAAGCGCTCTATGCGATCACGGAAGAGCATTCTCACCAGCTCTTTTTGTTCTTGTAGACTTTCAAGGTTTTTCTGTATTTCCTGTTCAATCTTTTCGCCATCGCTGACACTAATATCTGCCCAGCGGTTTCTTGGTATTGTCTGCAGAACCTCTTTATTAATCTTTTGTCCTTTACTCAGGAGCGTCTCATCATTATCTCCAAGAAGCTTTGCTGCTGCCGTTCGGCGCAGCAAGAGCTCTTGTACCTTTAAGTAGGCATTGTCCTCGATAATCTTGATTTCATCCTCCTGATCCTTGAGCAATCGAGTGATCTCATAGTCTTCAATCTCTCTTGCACGCGCATCTTTCTCCACACCTTCACGACTAAACACACGCGCCCCAATTACGGTTCCCATAACACCAGGCGGAACCCGCAGTGAGGTATCTTTCACATCCCCTGCCTTGTCGCCAAAAATGGCTCGTAGCAGCTTCTCTTCTGGTGACAACTGAGTCTCCCCTTTGGGTGTCACCTTGCCGACCAAGATATCGCCTGGTTGTACTTCCGCGCCAATTCGTATAATGCCGCTCTCATCCAGGTGGTTGAGGGCTTCATCACCAACATTGGGAATATCCCGAGTAATCTCTTCTTTTCCCAATTTTGTGTCGCGAGCGACCGTTTCAAACTCTTCTATGTGAACCGACGTAAATACATCGTCCTTAACCAAACGTTCACTAACAAGGATGGAGTCCTCGTAATTGTAACCACCCCAGGACATGAAAGCCACGACCACGTTTCGCCCTAAAGCCAACTCACTACTTTCCGTGGCTGGTCCATCAGCAATGACATCGCCTCTAGAAATTCTATCGCCCTTTTTTACGATCGGCTTCTGGTTGATACAGGTTGTCTGATTCGACCGTTGATACTTAATAAGGTTGTAAATATCGACTTCCGACCCGACGCCCTCCTTACTCTTGCTCTCTACCTTCACGACAACACGCGTGGCATCCACACTCTCGACCGTGCCATCATTTCTTGCGACTACGGTGACTCCTGAATCACGCGCCACCTTCGCCTCCATGCCCGTACCGATCAACGGGGCTTCCGTTCTAATCAGCGGAACCGCTTGACGTTGCATATTTGATCCCATTAAGGCGCGGTTGGCGTCATCATTCTCCAGAAAAGGAATCAATGAAGCTGCCACACTGACAAGCTGATTCGGGGAAACATCCATGAGGGTTACTTCCTCTGGTTTTGCCATAACAAATTCACCGTTCAGCCTTGCGGAAACATACTCGCCGGTTAATCTACCTTTTTTATCAACCATCGCATTTGCCTGTGCAATCACATGGCTGTCCTCTTCCAGCGAAGAATAGAATTTCACCTCATCATTAATTTTGCCATCCCGAACTGCACGATAAGGTGTTTCAATAAAACCATAGTCGTTTACACGCGCATAGGTGCTCAAAGAGACAATCAAACCAATATTCGGTCCTTCTGGCGTCTCAATAGGGCAGATTCGTCCATAGTGCGTCGTGTGCACATCTCGCACCTCAAAACCCGCTCGCTCACGAGTCAAGCCACCTGGGCCTAGCGCACTCAACCTCCGCTTGTGAGTCACTTCGGACAGAGGGTTGATCTGATCCATAAACTGAGAGAGTTGGCTACTGCCAAAGAACTCATTAATCACTGCACTCACTGGTTTCGAATTGATGAGCTCATGGGGCATGAGCGTATCTACTTCCTGAAGGCTCATCCGTTCACGGATGGCCCTCTCCATACGAACCAATCCAACGCGGTATTGAGCCTCTACCAACTCGCCTACCGGCCTTACTCTGCGGTTACCAAGATGGTCAATGTCGTCTACTTCGCCCTGGCCGTATTTCAAATCGATGAGATATTTGACAACTGCAATAATGTCATCCGGGGTTAGTGTTCTTTTGTCCAGAGCAGTTGAAAAGCCAAATTTATGATTGAGTTTCAGACGGCCTACGGCAGAAAGATCGTAACGTTCAGGGTTGAAAAACAGATTTTCAAAGAAGGCAGTAGCCATCTCCTCGGTCGGCGGTTCTCCCGGCCTCAATTTCGAGTAGATCTCGAGGATAGCATCTTTTTGACTGCTGACCTTGTCTGCCAAAAGCGTGTCACGGATATCTGCGCCAACATTAATATTGTCTATATAGATTAGATCAAACTTCTCGACGCCGGCCTTGACTATTTGCGCCAACCTCTCTTCCGATAGCATCTCATTTGTACGCAGGATAACTTCGCCACTATTGGGATCTCGTACTTCCTTCGCAATTACACGACCTACCAGCTCTTCTGGCACTGTCTTTACTCTTTCGAGCCCGGTCTGTTGTAATTTTCGCAATGAAAATTTCGTAAACTTTCTGCCCTTCTTTATGATCAATTCACCTGTCTTTGGATCCTTGACGTCTTCATAGACCACTTGCCCTGGCAGTAAGTCGTATACCATCTGCTTTTCATACTTACCGCCTGGAAGGGTATAGATTGTTTCCGAGCGGTAAAAATAGTTGAGAATCTCTTCCTCACTATAACCCAGAGCCTTCAGCAGCACAGAAACGAGAATCTTGCGCTTTCTATCAATACGGACGTAGGCGAGGTTTTTATGATCGTATTCAAAATCAAGCCAAGAACCACGGTAGGGGATGATCCGAGCCGAGTAGACGGCCTTACCCCGAGTGGCGGATTTGGTTTTGTCTTTATCGAAAAAAGCGCCGGGAGAGCGATGTAGCTGACTAACGACAACCCGCTCTGTGCCATTGATGACGAAGGTGCCATTTTCTGTCATCAACGGAATCTCACCAAAATAGACTTCTTGCTCCTTAACATCACGAATAGTCTGCAGGCCTGCCTCTTCGTCAGAATCCCAGATAACCAATCGTACTACGACCCGCAGTGGTGCCGAGTAGGTCATACCCTTTTGCACACACTCCTCGACCGTGTATTTTGGTTCATCTAGAGCGTACTTTACGAATTCCAATGAAGCCGTTTCGTTAAAATCCTTTATCGGAAAAACGGATTGAAAGACTTCCTGCAGGCCTATAAGCCTCCTCTCATCTGGAGTCACATCAGCCTGAAGAAAATTGGCGTACGACCTCTTTTGAATGTCAATCAAGTTTGGAATATCAACAACAGGTTTTATCCGCGCGTAAGTTTTTCGATGTCTCAGGTTGGAGGCCAACAATGGGTTCATCTGGAGTTCACTCCTGTTAAAAAATGATTGGGCTTACTTAATCTCGACTGCGGCGCCTACTTCTTCAAGATCCTTCTTGATTTTGTCGGCTTCTTCCTTATTAACACCTTCCTTGACTGGCTTAGGCGCGCCTTCGACAAGATCTTTAGCCTCTTTCAAGCCAAGGCCGGTGACCGCCCGCACTACTTTGATCACCTGTATCTTCTTTTCACCGGCACTAGAGAGGACTACATTAAACTCCGTTTTTTCCTCTGTGGATGCCGCGGCTGCTGCCGTGTCACCCCCAGGCGCGGCGATAGCAACAGGCGCTGCTGCTTGGGCTGTCACGCCAAAGTGATCCTCAAGGGCATCGACTAATTCTTTAAGCTCGATCACTGTCAGCTTATCGATGTACTTAATAAAGTCATCTTTCGTCATTGTTGTCGCCATGGTAAATTTCCTCCGTCACTCTAAATTTTATTCTTCCTTGGTTTTGTTGGTCCCTTTTTCCTGCTGCACAGCCGCAAGAGTACGGACAAATTTCGTAATTACCGCCATCAAGACCATTGCCAATTTGCCATGCTGGGATTTCAATACGTATGCAAGCCGTGCTAAAAGAACTTCCCGTGAGGGTATGTTGGCAAGAGTCTTTATTTCGGCCGCTGTCAAAAATTGATTGCCTTTGGCAAGATAGCCAAATTTGACCTGAAGATTCTCATCAGTCTTGCAATAGTCGTTTATCGTTTTTGCAAGCGCAATCGGATCTTCATAAGCGAGACCGATGGAGTTTACGCCTTGCAATTTCTCCTTTAACGGTTCGAAATCGGTCTTTTCAATCGCCAGACGCATCAACGTATTTTTGGCGACAAAATAGTCTAAAGACGAAGCGCGGAAACCTCGTCGCAGCTTTGTTAAGCTCTCTACATCCATATTTTGAAAATCTGCTACGACTGCTGCTATCGCTTTAGCAAACTGTCCGTGCATACGCTCAACTGTTGCTTTTTTCTGCTCTCTATTCACAATTCTCACTCACACCCATTAACCCAGCAGTTTCCCAACGTCTGCTGGATCGACTTTGACCGCAGGTCCCATAGTCGTTGAGACAGAGATACTTCTGAAGTAGTTACCCTTAGAGCTTGAGGGCTTGGCCTTAGAGAGTGCCGTCATGAGGACCAAGAAGTTCTCTTGCAACTTCGCTGCCGCAAACGAAGATCTACCAATCAGAGCGTGGACAATTCCGGCCTTTTCGACACGGTACTCTATACGTCCTGCCTTTGCCTCCTTAACCGCCTGCCCTACTTCAAATGTAACGGTGCCTGTTTTGGGATTTGGCATTAATCCGCGGGGACCAAGGATTTTACCAACTTTACTCACAACCCGCATCATGTCCGGAGTCGCGATCACCACGTCAAATTCCAGCCAACCATCTTTCTCAATCTTTCCCACGAGCTCTTCACCACCAACGTGGTCTGCGCCCGCTTTAGTTGCTTCTACTTCCTTCTCGCCTTTTGCAAAAACTACAACTCTAACGGTCTTCCCAGTTCCATTGGGCAAGCTGACCGCACCACGAACCATTTGGTCCGAGTGTTTAGGATCGACTCCCAGCTTTACGGCAACATCAACCATCTCATCAAACTTGGCACGCTTGGTGGCCTTAACCAGTTCAAAGACATCGGCCACAGGGTAGTGCTTATCAGCATCCCTTTTCTCAGCCGCTGCCCTATATGTTTTTCCTCGGAAAGCCATAGTCATCTCACACTAAGCAACTTCGATCCCCATACTTCTGGCTGTGCCCGCGATAATCTTCGTGGCGCCTTCTAGATCTACAGCGTTAAGATCCACCAATTTTGTCTGGGCAATCTCTTCAACCTGCTTCTTGGTAACTTTGCCGACCTTCTCTTTATTCGGCTCACCTGAACCCTTTATAATGCCAGCAGCCTTTTTCAAAAGTACGGATGCCGGAGGCGTTTTAGTAATAAACGAAAAAGAACGGTCTTGATAGACGGTGATAATCACTGGAATCGTTAATCCAGAACCGGCATCTTTTTTGGTTTTGTCATTAAAGGCCTTGCAAAATTCCATGATATTGACACCGTGCTGGCCCAATGCTGGCCCTACCGGTGGTGACGGATTTGCCTGGCCCGCGGTAACGTGTAACCTAATCTTAGCAATTTCTTTCTTTGCCATAGCCTTAACACTCTAGGACGTTAGTTTTTTTCCACCTGAGCAAAGTCCAGTTCAACGGGCGTCGATCTACCAAAAATACTGACCAAAACACGCAGCTTCCCCTTCTCTGGTCTAACCTCGTCAACAATGCCGTTAAAGTTGATAAATGGCCCTTCAATAACCCGCACACTCTCGCCTTTCTCAAAGCTCACTTTGTGTTTTGGCCGTAGCGTTCCATCGGCTATCTGCCGCGTCAGTCGACCAACTTCTCTCTCCGGAATACTAGGCGGTTTGCTCTTACCACCGACAAAACCGGTAATCCTTGGCGTATTCTTCACGAGATGCCAGCTGTGATCATTGAGGTTCATTTTTACAAGAAGGTACCCTGGGAAAAAGCGCTTTTGCGTAGTACGCTTCTTGCCTTGAACCATCTCGACAACGCTTTCAGATGGAATGAGAATATCGCCAAAATCCTGTTCCATATGCTTTGCTTTGATGCGCTCCTCTAGTGACGTCTTAGCCTGTTTTTCGTAGCCAGAGTAAGTGTGGACCACGTACCACTTACCATCAGGACACCTTTCCTCGTGGCTAACCTCTTCGGTCTCACTCGCTTCCGTGGGTTGCGCCTCCTCTGCTACTTCGGACAGCCCTCTCTCTTCATTTTCATTACCAAGGTTCATCTCACAACCTTACACAATGATCTGTTTCAGGAGAAAAGACCAAAACAAATCAAACACCCACAACAGGGTCGCCGTTATCAGAACTAAAACAAGCACCATCAAAGTCGACATAACCGTCTCGTTCTTTCCTGGCCAAACGACTTTTTTTAGCTCGGCGACCACCTCAGTATTAAATCCAAAAAAACGTTTGTGGGTTAAAAGCCAGATATAGACTGCTACAGCCACAACCACAGCAAGCACAACGGACATGGGAAAGATATTCAGCAACTCAATATTGCGAAAACCTGCCGTATTAGCAATATAGGCAAAGCTACGCTCCAAAACGTAACCAACCAGTAGGCAGAATATCGCAAAAGAGACGCGTACAATTTTTTTGTTCTCAGAATCCATACTCATCCCTGTTGGCAGGCCAGGAGGGATTCGAACCCCCAACCCCCGGATTTGGAGTCCGGTGCTCTACCAATTAGAGCTACTGGCCTAAAGGCCTGCCGGGCTAGAGGTTTCTCACTCCACGATTTCGCTAACGACCCCAGCGCCGACGGTTTTACCGCCTTCACGGATAGCGAAGCGCAGTTCTTTTTCCATGGCGATAGGGGTTATCAACTCAACCGACAAATTGCTGTTGTCTCCCGGCATCACCATCTCCACTCCCTCAGCCAACTGACACTGACCCGTTACATCGGTCGTGCGAAAATAAAACTG
>JANQFH010000041.1 GCA_028277945.1 Oligoflexia bacterium | reverse complement strand
CCTTCTCAATGTCGTTGTGTTTGGTCATAAAGGAAGTCGGAAAATAGGATGAATAATTACTTTGTTGTGCCAGTCTTTGAAATCTCTCGCAAAATCTCTTGCGTCTGCTTTGGACTGGAAAATGGCGAGGGGTTCTATATCACCACGTTCACACTCTCCAGGAACGACAAAGAGACCTTCTTTGTCTCCGACGGCATACGCCTTCACTCCCTTACGTCGTCCGCGCAATTGTTTTTTGTTTTGTGTGGTCATATCACTCTCTGAGGTCTTGTAGTTGATCTGCCAGTTCCTTACGTACTCTTTCCTCGGATACATCATTGCCGCATAGGTACTCGCCGTTATATCCCTCACCGGAGCGCATAAATCCATCAATAAATCCATCAATGTATGCTTGCTCCACCCTCTCCCGCCAGTAGGTATCTTTGGCATCGAGTTGTCTCAACAAATGTCCCGCGAGAGTGTATCTGCTGTCTCCCACCCATGCGCTTTTACGCTTGTCTATCAGTGCGTAAAACTCTTTCAAGATGTCGTCGTTGTGTTGTTGTGGTGTTTTCATAGGTCTTCCGCTTTGATGAGTCCGTTTTCGAGGAGGTAGATGAGGTATACGCGCATCTTGGCGAGAGTGTTGGCAAGCGTTTCATCGTATTGCGTGTAGACTGGTGTCTTGTTTGCGAGATGCGGGTCGCTGTAAAGCGCGTACCATCCGCCGCCGTGGATTATCGTCTTGCCGACAGACAACACCAATTCTCTGTACCCGGAGTCTGACTTTTCTACGCTGGCTACTTTGCAGTTGATTGCACGCGGCAAACTCTCAGCAAGTTCGGAGACGGTGTAGGCGGAATAGCATTCTCTCGTGTGGTTATCGGCAGTGCCCTTGTCTCGAAGTTGCCAATCTTCAAAACAACCGCTCGACGCATCTTTTGAGCACCAATACCATAGACTGTCTTGCGGGCAACCTAACCGTTCAAGCAGCTCCGACAGATCAAGGGAGGATACTTGTTTTTCGATTGGTGGGTATGTCATAGGCATCTTCCGGGTATGTGAGTAATGAACCAGAAATCCTTTACTGTCGGGCAGTCGGCGAAAAAGAAGAGATAGCCCTGGAAGCCGACCAGAAG
>JANQFH010000091.1 GCA_028277945.1 Oligoflexia bacterium | reverse complement strand
TTTCCCAATGAAAATTGGTTGATTGAGTCCAAAATTTTTATCGATCCATCAACTGCTTTCAACATTAAAGCCCGTTGGATCAAGTTAGATGTGATTGATTTTCCATGTCTTTTATTAGTTATGGAGGACCAACATCAATTTGTTCGGGATATCGCAGTAGAGGAATCAAAAAAATATGGTTTGACTCCTCGTGAACAAGAAGTTTGGTTGCTCCATCGAGCCAACTACACCTATAGAGAGATTGCATGTAACTACTTAGGCTTAAAAAAATAGAGATTTCTTAAAGGTTGTTCTGGAATTCAAGTAGCTTAACTCATAGACAGGGGCTAGGTAGGTAACCATTGAGCAAGCAAGAACCACCAATTCAGCTAAGCGAAGCAGAGATCCGTGCAACCTATGCCCAAGGAGAAGAGGCTGTGGTGAGTTTGGTAACCCAGTTGTTGGAGCGCCTGACCAAATTGGAATCCCAGGTTAATGAGCTAAAAGGGCGCTTAAGCAAAAATAGTCGAAATAGTAGCAAACCGCCATCAGGAGATGGGTTTGGCAAACGCACCAAGAGCTTACGCCGCAAAAGTGAGAAGTCATCAGGGGGGCAGCCCGGTCATCAAGGTCATACCCTCGAATGGAGCAGTGACCCGGATTTTGTGGACAGGCATGAGGTCAACGTATGTTCAACGTGTGGTGCGTCGTTAGCGAGTGTGCCAGCGGAACAGGTTTTGGCCCGTCAAGTCTTTGACATTCCGCCGATAGAGGTATTGGTTAGCGAGCATCAAGTTGAAGTGAAAAGTTGTCTGAGGTGTGGTCAGTCCACCCAAGGGAGCTTTCCTGCCGAGGCCAGTAATGTGGTGCAGTATGGGCCCCGCATCAAGGCCATGATGGTGTACCTGATGGACGGACAACTTTTACCCTCGCATCGTGCGTGTGAGGTGTTAAAGGACCTGATGAACGTGAGCGTTTCAGACGGTACGTTTTACACGACACGCGACCAGTGTTTTGAGCATCTAGCCCCGATAGACGCCGAGATCAAGCAAGCGATTCAGGCAGCTGAGGTGGGCCATTTTGATGAGACCGGTCTGCGGGTCAATCAGCGCCTGTGGTGGTTGCATGTGGCCTCAACCAACGGGTTGACCTACTACTTTGTGCATCCCAAACGGGGTCAGACGGCCATGGATGAGATGGATGTTTTGCCAGAGTTTGACGGTAAGGCGGTACATGATGGGTGGAAAAGTTACCAGACGTATGCCTGTGAGCATTTCCTGTGTAATGCCCATCACCTGAGGGAGTTGCAGTATATCCTGGAGCGCTATGGACAGTGGTGGGCCTTTCAGCTGAGTCTGCTGTTGGTGACGATTCATACCCAAGTTGAGACCCTTAAAGCACAAGGAAAACAGACCTTATCGAGTGAGGACCTGGCGGCCTTTGACACTCGCTATGAGGCCATTTTAGAGCAGGGGTTCGCCGAGAACCCGATGCCCCCACCCCCAGAAACCAAGAAACGAGGACGACCGAAGCGGTCACCTCCTCGTAATCTGCTGGAGCGTTTGCGTGATCAAAAAGCATCGGTACTCGGCTTTATGCATGATTTTGCGATCCCCTTTGATAACAATCAAGCCGAGCGTGACCTGCGCATGATGAAACTTAAACAGAAAATCTCGGGGTGCTTCCGGTCTGAGGACGGAGCTAAAAAGTTCTGTCGTATTCGGGGCTATCTGGCTACGCTGCGCAAGCAGGGTCACAATGTCTTGGATGCTCTTATTGATCTGTTCTCTGGTAATTCTCAATCACCCCTACCGCAGCCTAAGTAGTTACCATCCAGGTTAAAATTCCACAGCTTGACGGTGCCATCGCTGCTGGCGCTGGCCAGGGTGTCGCCATCGGGGGCGAAACTCATACTATAGACCGCACTGGAATGGCCTTCGAGGCTTTGCAGTTCATTCCCGTTTCGATCCCACAGCTTGACGCTGCTATCTAAGCTGGCGCTGGCCAGGGTCTGCCCATCGGGGGCGAAACTCACACTTCTGACCGCGCTGGAATGGCCTTCGAGGCTTTGCAGTTCATTCCC
>JANQFH010000087.1 GCA_028277945.1 Oligoflexia bacterium | reverse complement strand
CTCAACGACACCAAGTCAATTCCTCTTTGGAAACGGTGCCGGTGGTCTTGTTTCAACCTCAACCATTGCACAAAACTTTATTGATAGCGCAATTGCACGAACCAACAACGTTCTTACGCTTACACAATGGTATGCAACCACAACAGACGGGCTGGCTGAGGGTTCAGGCAATCTCTATTACAATACGAATCTTTTTGCTGCAGATCTTCTAGGGACTACAACCGATGCGCTTAGTGAAGGAAGTTCTAATCTGTATTGGACAGATCTGCGGTTCGATACACGACTTATTGCGTCTTCAACTGTGGTGAATCTTGATTGTGGCAATGGTCAGGTTGCAAAAGCAAACGGTACCGGCGGATGGACTTGTGGAACTGACATTGCAGGAGGCGGTGGCGGTGGTTCCAGTTTTTGGGCGACATCGACTGATGATCTTGTTCAGTTTCCGACACTTGCAAGCCGTGTCGTTCTTGTTGGTGGTACAGCAACTACCTCAACCGGAAACATTTTCGAAGTAATCGGCTCATCACAACTTGAAACACTCTCTGTATCGGGTCAGACATCTCTAAATGCCTCAAGCTCTATTGCCTCAGACATAGCTGATGCAAATCCGGTACACTTTAACTTCGAAAAATCCCGTGGGGGCGGTGTTATTACGTCAGGAGATTCATTGGGATTTTTACGGTTTACCGGTTCAGACGGTTCAAACTTTAACTTCGGAGCCGGCATTGAAGCGGTGACTGAAGGGTCAATTTCTCTTGGCCAGACACCAACAAGTATTCGTTTCTCGACTGAAAATCTCTCCGGAACACCCGGAGAACGAGTGAGAATTACACCAGACGGAGCGCTCGGTGTCGGTACCACAGGCCCTGCCGCAACATTTAGCGTTCAAGGGAACGCTCTATTCAGCGGTATTATTACCGTTGACTCAACATCTGCTTCATCAAGTTTTTCAAATGGTATTAATCTCACGGGCGGTTGCTTCTCTATTAATGGAACGTGTGTGGGTGTAGTTGCGGAAATAAGTGATCTATCCGATGCCGATACCACAGGTGCCGTGTTCGGCAATGTCCTTACGTATGACGGAGCAAACTGGGTAGATACGTCGACAAGCTCACTTCAAATTGCGATTGCAGATACCACCGGTACATTAGCGGCAACACGTGGCGGTACGGGGCTTTCAACGATTACAAACAACCAGGTGCTTGTCGGAGGTCCGGGCGACACTGTCTTGCAACTTGCAACAAGTTCCCTCGGGCTTCTTACAACAGATGTTGCAGAAGGCACGAATCTCTATTGGACTGACAGTCGCTTTGATACACGACTCATTGCAAGTTCAACCGTAGTGAATCTTAGTTGTGGTAATGGTCAGGTTGCCAAAGCAGATGGTCTTGGCGGATGGAATTGCGGGGCTGACGTTGCAGGCGGCGGCGGCGGATCTGGTTTGTGGGCAACATCAACTGATGACCTTGCGCAATTCCCAACTGTCTCAAGCAGGGTAATCGTCGTTGGTGGTAGTGCAACCACCTCAACGGGAAATATTTTTGAAGTCATCGGCGCATCACAGTTTGACAACATTACTGCTGACGGAACACTTTCTGTTACCGGCCAGACAACATTAGGTAATGCAACCTCATCGCAACAGACAATCATTGACAGACTATACGTTGGTTCAACTAATCAGACTATTATCCGTGGCGGCAGTAGTGCAACCAGCACCTTCGGACATGGGGTGAACCTTGAAACAGGCTGTTTCGCTATTGGTGGAACCTGTCTTGATCTTTCAGGAGACGTTGCGGCAATGTCTGACCTTTCAGATGCCGATACCACAGGAGCGGTGTTCGGCAATGTCCTTACGTATGACGGAGCGAACTGGGTAGATACCGCAACAAGTGCT
>JANQFH010000065.1 GCA_028277945.1 Oligoflexia bacterium | reverse complement strand
CGACTTCAGGCAGTGAGCCACTTAACCAGCTGGGGCAAACCACTCGCTGCGCTCGTTGGACGCCGCGCTTCGCGCGCGCCCTTTGCCCAGGGCGTTAGGCGTCTACAACTTTGCTGCAATGTGGAAAATCGTAGCAATAATTGTTGTCGTTTCAGCAATTGCGGTACTGGCTGCACCAGTTTCCAACTTTCTTTCCGGCAAGCCATGTACTGTTGCTTCAGGCCAAGATTTCGTGGCAAGAGAAATGCCTCTAGGCGTATCATATGAATCAGCTTTATTTACTCTAGATGCTGAGTCATTTCCGTATACAGAAATCACACGCGAATCTTGCGGTAACTTCTATATTTATCCGGAATTCGAATGTAAAGGCGGGCCAGCTTTGTATGTAACGCTAAATACTAAGATTTGCACACTAAACCCGTTGCATGTACCTAGTCTTCAGGCTTTTTTAGCATTCGGCTCGGACAACAAGCTGGCTGGTTCTGTAGTTTTACCAATAGGCGGTGATTGATGACGCCTAACCAGTTGGGGCACTTCGCACGCTGCGCGTGCCGGACGCGCCAAAAGCGGCGCGTCCTCCGCGCTGGATATTCTGCTGCAGCCGCGCCGCTTTCGCCGCGCCTCTGCCCAAGGCGTTACGTGGCCAAGCTACAATAAAAGCATGTCCGACCAAATCAAACACTACGAAAGTAAGCTAGCCTACGAAACCGATTCGTGGGACCTGTTCGCAGCTCTCAACAGCAGTGACAACGTGGTTGTTATCGATGCCAGATCCGAAGAAGCGTATGAACAGGAGCATATTCCCGGAGCTATTAGCCTTCCCCATAGAACCATGTCTTCGGAGACAACTGCGGGTCTTGATAAATCAGCCAGGTACGTCACCTACTGCGATGGCATTGGGTGCAACGCATCCACGAAAGGCGCCTTAAACATGGCTCGGCTAGGTTTCAAAGCCCGCGAGTTAATGGGCGGCCTAGATTGGTGGCGCAGAGATGGCTACGCAACCGAAGGCAAGAAAGCCTCAAATGGTAAGGAAATTCAGTGCGGCTGCTAAGGCCACGTAACCAGTTGGGGCAAATCACTCGCTACGCTCGTTGGACGCCGCGCTTCGCGCGCGCCCTTTGCCCAAGGCGTTACGTTGCTTCTTTATGGCTCTAGAGTGGTCCAACCCGAACGAGGTCGATATAGAGAAGGGCGCAGGATTTCTCTACTTCATCCGAGTCTATGACTGCGACGGTATTGAGTACCGATACATTGGCAAAACCAAGCGTGGTCGTAGCCGCCTGCGAGAGTACCGTAGAAACGTAGAGCGTATTTTCGACGGCAAGCCTCGTCGAGTTACCCCAGGCCAAGAGCGTTATAGGGCGGTTCATCTCGCCTTGGCGAAAGCTATAGAAAATGGTTGGTGCTACGAGTTTTACCCGCTAGAAAATGTAGCTCCTGAAAAGCTCAACACTATTGAGAAGGAGCGCATTTCGGAGTTAGGCTGTTTCTTAAATGTGGGGCAATCTTGGGAGGTTAGCCGCTACCATGAGCTCAATATTAGGGATCTTCTGTGAGGACTACGCAACGTAACCAGTTGGGGCATTCGCTCGCTGCCGCTCGCCGGACGTCTGGCTTCGCCAGCCGCCCGTGCCCAAGGCGTTAAGTGGCATACAACACGTCTTTGTTGCTGGCCTTGCAACGCCCTCTCATCACACAGTCTCATCCAATT
>JANQFH010000060.1 GCA_028277945.1 Oligoflexia bacterium | reverse complement strand
CCTTCTCTCGGACAGAAAGGTAACAAGCGTCGCAACCTCAACCTCTGCTAGCCTTCTGGTCAGTCTGTCACCCAGCGCCTCGGTTTTCACCTCTGGCGGCGTGTTGCCACTTGTCTATTCCTTTACTTCCATACTCTGTTAACCAGTCTGTCGAAAAGCGCCTCGGATTATACTTGGGTTAGTTTCTCTTTGGGTGTCTTAAACGGTGTGTGTACTACCAGAGTGGTCTCCGCCTCAACCAGTGTTTCACCAAGTGACTGCATCCTCATCTCTGCTAACCTAAATGCAAATGTATCGACCAGGGCCATGCATCCCAATGGCCAGCTTGCCCGCAGGTGTCTTGAACTTCACTACTTCTGGCCTGTTAGCCAGTGTGTAAAAAGTGCCTCACTGATTACGTCAGTCAGAGTCTTGAGAGTGTCTGGACCTTCACTTCTGCAAACATGCCAACCTGTGTGGCGACCAACACCTCAGTTTCTACCTCGCGCAGTGTTTAGGCAAGTGTATCATACTCGACTTATGTTATCGTGTGAGACAGTTTGTTGGCAAGCGCTTCTTCGTTCTTTACGACCACCGCCTCGGCCTTTACCTCCACCAGAGGTTTCAAAGAGGTTTGAGCATCCACTTTTGTAAGCTTGTTAGCCAATGGGTCGACCTGTGCCTCTGCCTTACACATTGGCCATTGTGTTTCCAACATCTCTAACTTTACCTCTTTTAGTTTTTCACCGTGTGTGTCTTCCAATATCTTAGCCTCCACCTTTTCGAGTGTGTCACCAAGTGTGTCGACCTTCTCTTCTGTCTGTACTGGATTCTTTCTACCAGCGCCTTGGCCTTCACCTCGCTCCAACTGTAGCCTTGTTTTTTGACCTTCACCACTGCTGGACTGTCAGACAGTTTTTCGACCACCGCTTGGGGCAGCACCAAGGCAAGTGTGTCGCTAAGTTCCTCATCCTCCAATTGTGCTAGCCTGTCAGAAAGTGTGTCGACAGGCGCATATTTTTACAAATTATTCAGTGTCTTGACAACTGTTTTGACCTTCTTTTATACTTGTTTAACAATCCATGTGTCGAGCAGCGCCCTAGGCTTTATCCAAGCATCTCGACCTTCTTCTTTGCTAGCCTGTTACTCAGTGTCCCATTTAGCCCCTCGGCCTTTCTCTCGGTCCCTGCATAGTAACATTCACGACGTTCACCACAGAGCAGCAACTATAGACACTTCTGTACACACAGGCGGAGAAAAAATTATGGCGCTAATATTCCCATTTGTTGCTAGGCTAACAAAGGTGCAAGTCAAAACAATATGCGACACAGTAACCTCGATAGAGACGAACGCCTTGGTCGAGACTTTAATCAAAATTGAAGGTTGGTGGCGATCGACGCAGTCAATTACACGGTTGCAAGAAAGAAGGTCGAGACTCTAGGTGGCAGACTTGCCGAGAAAAGAAAGAGTTACTTTTCGACGCTCTAACTCAAAAAATTGCATAAGTTAAGAATGAGACTGTTGTTTATACATTGCTGAGGTAGAGGCTAAGGT
>JANQFH010000024.1 GCA_028277945.1 Oligoflexia bacterium | reverse complement strand
TGCTTGAGTTTACCCAGCATAAGCTTGCCTCTGCCCTGCAAGCCGTAGAGGATGCCAAAGGTTGCTGCCATGGTCAGTTGAAACGAAACCGAGAAGAGCAAGAAAGGCTCAAAGACAAGCAACACCACGGCAGCTAGATAGAGCGCATGCAGCGGTGTAAAGGGCCTGTTTAAAAACAACGCCAAAGCACAGAGTGTGGCGAGCAAGAAGGCGCGCAACAGTGCCGGCTGCACACCAACAACAGCGAGGTAGAGCGCCATCATTAAAAAGGCGGCGGCTGTTGCAACAAGGCGACGGTTCATATGCAATAGTATCGTTGGAAAGATCGATAAGAGAACTACAACCACTCCATAGACAAAAAATCCTAACAGGCCTAAGTGCAGACCGCTAACAACCAAGAGATGATAGAGACCGCTGCGACGATAGTTCTGTTTTACCGCCTCACTCAGAGATCCCTTATCTCCTAAAAGCATGGCTTGCAGCACAGCGCGGCTTTGAGCTGTGCCCACCTTTGCTAACAGGGCGGTGGCGCGCTGGTAGAAAGTTTGCGACCACGACGTGGTCTGGTCTCCAGATGCTAGCGCAAGCGGTTCACACTGCTTCACCACCCCTGTAGCATCATGGACGGTGGCAAAGCGATAGAGCGTCCAATCGACACCACCGGGAACCCGCCGACGTTCGGCTCGCCTTAACGTGACCGAACAGAGAAGATCTCTGCCAAGCCACTCGCGCTTTAGCGTTTGTCCACCATACCGTGGTTGGTAGAGCAGCAGTTGTTTGTCTACTTGTAAGTAGCTGCTGGGATCGGTGGCATCGTCTTGTTGGAGATAACGAGTATGCAACAACACTCTCTTGGAGTCCATGCGCAACAGACGACCCACCACGCGTCCCTGCCAGCGTTGGCTGCTGCTGGCAATACCAGGTAGGGCGCTGTTGCTCTCCATACGCAGGCGCATCTCATAGAGAAGCAAGGTGGAGATGGCAAGAGCTATAAAAAAGAATACGAGCCCGTTGCGACGACGCCAGAGAAAACCAATTAGGAGAAAAAAACCACAGATCCACAACGCAGTGAACGCACTCGTCGGTGCCCAACCAAGATGAAAGGCAACCGAGAGGGTAGTTACCACAACCCCAAGCAATAGTAAGATGGGAGATTTCATCGCTGCTTATGCAGATGGTCGAATACTGTTTGCGCAAGCTTGTCATTCAAAAAGGGCAGCGCTTTGAGCTCTCGCAGCGACGCCTCCCTAGTCCGCGCTACCGAACCAAAGTGTTTGAGTAATTGCTTGAGGCGAACCGGTCCAACACCAGGGATCGTCTGCAATTGCGATTTGATAGTGCTCAGCTTGCGCCGCTTGTGATGGTAGGCAAGGGCAAAACGGTGCGCTTCATCGCGCAGGCGCTGCAAGAGTCGTAACACTGAGCTGTCTGCCTGCAGTGCGAGGGGATTTTTGCGTCCCGGTACGAAGATGCGATCGGTGGTGATTCCCTTGGTTGCCGCATCGCTCGGTATCTTGGCAATCGCCGCAATGGGGATGCTAGCCCGTTTAAGCTCTTGCATGACTTCACAGGCAGCATTGAGCTGGCCTTTACCACCGTCGATAAGTATGAGGCCGGGATGTTCTTTTGCATCGGCACCTTGAAACCGACGGCCAAGCACCTCTTTAAACATGGCAAAGTCGTTGGCACCTTTAATGGAACGGATGCGGTATTTGCGGTAGAGCTCTTTGGCTGGCTCGCCCATAATAAAGGTAACCTGACTGCCAACGGCATCGCTACCTTGAACGTTGGAGATATCGTAGGCTTCGATCTTAACGGGATCTGCACTCAAACCAAATTTCGTGCGCATTTGCTGCATAAGTCGGCTGCGCTGTGCCGAGGTGGAGAGCATCTGCTGCAAATAGAGCTTGGCGTTGGCATTGGCCATCTTAACCAGCCTCTGCTTCTCACCGCGACGCGGACAGAGGAGTTGCACTGCGTGTGTGACTTTCTCCCGGCACGCTGCTGCCAAGGCGGCGCGGCCTTCTAACACCAAAGGCAGGAGAATCTTCGGCGGCACAAAGCTGGGCGCGCCAAGATAGTGCTGCGAGAGAATGGTCTCTAGGGTTGCATGGATGTGCTGCGTATCGACGATTGAGCAGAGCACTTGACGATTGCCGATGATCTTACCTTCACGGATGGTCAAAATCACCACAGCCATGGTGCTATCCTCTTTGGCATAACCGACCACATCCATATCACGCATGTCATGGAAGACCACGTGCTGCTGTTGCATGGAGGACTGGATAGCGCGGATACGATCGCGCAGGCTGGCTGCCTTCTCATAGTGCGTCGCCTCAGAGGCCGTTTGCATATCTTGGCGTAGCTGCTTTAGCAGCGGAGCCGTATGACCCTTAAGAAAGAGGCGGATCTGATCGACCAGCACATCGTGATCTCTCTTACTAATCTTACCCACACAGGGTGCGCTGCAGAGTTTAATCTGATAGAGAAGGCAAGGGCGGCTGCGGTTGTTAAACACATGATCACTACAGCTGCGTATGGGAAAGAGACGGTAGAGGTAGCGCGCCATCTTCTTGGTGGCCCATGCCGAGGCATAGGGACCAAAGTAGAGCGCGCCATCCTTTTTTGGCCGGCGCACCACGGTAAGACGGGGAAACTCATGTTGGATGGAGATGCCAAGGGAGACATAGTCCTTGCTGTCCTTGAGCTCAACGTTGTACTTGGGCTTTTCCTTTTTGATCAGGGTGTTCTCTAAAAGTAGCGCTTCTGCCTCGGTAGCCGTCACCATATAGTCAATATCCCGCACCCTCTCGACCAGTAGCTGGGTCAGAGCTCGTCGGTCGCTACTGCGACGAAAGTAGGAGGCCACCCGTTTGTGCAGGTTTTTCGCCTTACCCACGTAGAGCACCTTGCCGGCGGCATTCAGCATCAAGTAAACACCGGGCTGTTGCGGCGCTTGGGCTATCTTTTCATCTAAAAAATTTGGCATGGAGGCCGACCTGTTTAGCGCATAAGGAACTCATCGCTGAGCTTTTCAATTTCACTTTTGATACGGGCTGCCTCTTCAAACTCGAGCTGTCGCGCTGCTTGCAACATCTGTGACTTTAACTTTTTGAGATGCTTTGCCAGGTCTTGCGGATTACGGAAACGCTTGAGCGTGCTCTCTGCTTTATCAGGCAGCTCGGTATAGTCCATCTCACACATGGCGACAATCGGATCCGCCACATCCTTAACAATTCCCTTTGGTGTGATGTTGTGTTTACGGTTGTAAGCGTCTTGAATCTTGCGACGTCGTTCTGTCTCTGTGATGGCTTCGCGCATACTGTCGGTGACGCTATCGCCGTAGAGGATAACACGACCTTCGAGGTTGCGTGCTGCCCGGCCAAAGGTTTGGATGAGAGAGCGGGCCGAGCGCAGAAAGCCCTCTTTGTCGGCATCGAGGATGGCTACCAGGGCCACTTCGGGAAGATCGAGCCCCTCGCGTAGAAGGTTGATGCCAATGAGCACATCAAAAACGCCGCGGCGAAGATCGCGGATGATCTCGCTGCGCTCGAGCGTGGCAATATCCGCGTGCAAGTAGCGCACCTGCAACCCTGCCTCGCGGTAGAAGGTGGTGAGATCTTCCGCCATGCGTTTGGTGAGCGTGGTCACCAAGACGCGTCCGCCCTGCTGGGTGACCTTTTGGATTTCGTTTTGCAGATCATCAACTTGATTTTCTGTCGGCCGTATCTCGATCCTCGGATCCAGCAGACCGGTCGGACGGATAATCTGTTCCACGACTCTACCCTGAGCATGTTGCACTTCATAGGCTGTTGGCGTTGCGGAAACGTAGACTACCTGTTTGATACGCTCATTGAACTCCTGAAAGTTTAGCGGCCGGTTATCCAAAGCCGATGGCAGACGAAAACCAAACTCGACCAGGGTTAATTTGCGCGAGCGGTCTCCCTCATACATACCACGCAGCTGCGGCACGGCTATGTGGCTCTCATCAATGAAGAGCAGCCAGGGATCCGGAAAGTAATCGATCAGGGTGGGAGATGCCTCACCTGCCTTGCGTCCATCCAGATGGCGCGAGTAGTTTTCAATGCCGCTACAGTAGCCGAGCGCTTCCATCATCTCCAAATCATACTTGGTGCGTTGCTCAAGACGCTGCTCCTCAATGAGCTTACCCAGCTCGTGAAGCTGGGGCAGGCGTTCCTTTAATTCGGTTTTGATCTTATCCATAGCACGCAGAAGCGTTTTCTTTGGCGTGACGTAGTGGCTGCAGGGATAGATGGCGACCTTTTCCAGCTCTTCGATGACCGTACCACGTAGAGGATCGATAACCTTAATGGCTTCAACTACGTCACCAAAAAACTCAATGCGAATTGCGCGATCTTCTTCGTAAGCGGGAAAGACCTCAACCACATCGCCACGCACACGAAAGGTACCGCGGAAAAAATCGTAGTCATTGCGCTTGTACTGAATTTCAACAAGCTTCTTGAGCACCTTATCGCGATCGACCTCGTCTCCGGGTTTTAGCGCCACCAACATGTTGTGATAGACCTCTGGCGAGCCAAGACCGTAAATACAAGAGACGCTAGCAACAATGATGACATCGTTGCGCTCTAACAGGGATCGGGTTGCCGAGTGTCTTAGCTTATCAATCTCTTCGTTGATGCTGGCGTCTTTTTCAATAAAGGTATCCGTAGTAGGAACGTAAGCCTCAGGTTGGTAGTAGTCGTAGTAAGAGACAAAGTACTCCACAGCGTTTTCCGGAAAGAGCTCTTTAAACTCGCTAAACAGCTGTGCTGCCAGAGTCTTATTCGGTGCCAACACCAGTGTTGGCCGGTTGATCGCGGCAATGACATTGGCCATGGTGAAGGTCTTGCCCGACCCAGTTACTCCTAAGAGTACCTGTGCTGGGAGGCCTGCCTTAACGCCAGCAATGAGCTGCTTGAGCGCCTCAGGCTGATCACCCGTAGGCACAAAGGGTGCGCGCAGCTTAAAGGTTGCCATCCCCTCTCTATGATGCATCCAAGGGGTAAAGTCACCTCGAAAGGCCGCTGTTGACATGATGCGTAATCAATGCTAGAAATCCGCTCCACCCCTAAGAGAGGTCCAACTGTGGCAAAGATCTATAAGCTATTAATTTTACTTGTTATTTGTCTGCTGGCAACAACCAGCTTGATATCCACTGACACAACCTTTGGCCAGGATGAAGAAGTGCCTGAGTGGGCCCAAGCGCTCGCGGAGGAGATTGGAGGTGGTGTCCGGCCGCAAGATCTCATGGGACCGCCTGGGAATATCCAACCAGATATCTACCTCCCCGATCAGCGACCGACAAAACCGGCGTTGGGCGGTAGTGTCACTATTTCGCTGCTAGGCGATCCAAAAGGTCTCAATGGTGCCGTGGAAAACTCCGCTGTTGGCACCGCAGTACGGAGAGTGATTCACGCGGCTCTTCTTCGCCGCAATTACGAAACTTGGGATTATGATCCAGAGCTCGCTAAGAAAGAACCGGATATTGAAGATGCGCTGATTCTTAAAGATGGCACGACCCTCTTTGGTAAGGTGGAGGAGTTCGAAGATCACTACCAAATCAGCTCAGGCAGTACCCACAACCCCATAGAGCCGCAGCAACTACCCATGGATGAAGTGGATAAGCTTCTTAGAGGTACGGTTTTTACCTTTGAGCTGCGCGATGATGTTACCTGGCACGATGACCACCCTTTTAACTTGGATGATGTGGTTTTCTCTGTAGAAATCTACAAAAACCCAAAGCTGATAGACGCTCAACATGTCGCCGAGAAATTCAGAGATATTCGTATTGAGCGTGTGAACGAATGGACAGTACGTTTCTTTTTACCTAAACAGCACTACGATGCGAAAAGTCACTTTGGAAAAGACCTCTGTCTGCTGCCCAGACATCTCTATGATCTCAGCGATCCTGATAACAAAGATTATGATCCAAAAGCGAGCGATTTTGATCAAGCAGTGCATGTCGAAAAAAATTCTCACAACATTGATTTTGTTGGCTTGGGCCCCTATCGGCTGACAAGATATGATGTGCAGTGGATTGATACGGAACGCTATGAAGACTATTTTGAAACCGATCCAGCCAAGCGGGGCTATCTTGACGAGATTGGGTGGCGTATCTATGGGAGTCGGGGAAGCGCTTGGACGGGCTTGATTGATCAGGGCGAACTTGATCTCAATGATGTCTGCCTCACTGAGAGTTGGAACACGGCAGGAAAAAGAGAGGTATTTACCAAAAGCTTTTATCGTGCGTCCGTCTACCCGGCGACCTACTTCTTTGAGGCCGTTAATATGCAGAAACCAAAGTTTAAAGACCCTGACGTGCGCAGGGCGCTTGCCTACGCTTTAGACCCATTGGATTATGTTGCTGCAAATGACGGTCTGGCTATCCACCATACAGGAATCAACTTCTTCGGTAGTCCAGCCTACAACCATGCGGTCAAACCCATTGTCTCGATTCCTCCCGATATAGGTGACACAGAGAGAGAAAAGTTGATTGATCAGTATCGAGAGAAGGCAAAAGAACTCTTGACGGATGCTGGCTGGTATGACCGCGATGGAGATGGCGTTAGAGATAAATATGGCCAGCCCTTTGAAATTGACTACCTTTATCCTAAGGAGGCCCCTACGCCTGTAGAACTTGGCCAGAAGATGCAGGAGGTTTTTGCTAATCATCTCGGAATCAAGGTAAACCTCGTCCCCCGCGAGTGGGTCGTTTTCCAAGATGAGAGAGCAAAGGGTAATTTTGATATCTTATGGCAAGGTTGGAGTCAAGATCCTATGGAGAGTGACCCCTACCACCCTTGGCATGGCGAGCAGGTTGGGAAAGAAGCCCAAAATTTTACGGGATATGATGATGAAGTGAGCAATGGATTGATTGAAAAGGGACGTCGCGAATTAGATCGTGAAAAAAGACATGCAATTTGGCATGAGCTGCACAGACGAATTTACCATAGCCACGCCTATCTCTCCCGTACCGCCTATCCGCGTCTCTTTGCGGTTAGAAAAACTATCCGCGGTTTGAAACTGACGCCTTTCTTTCCTGGCTACGATCCCCTGGATTTCTATTACGAAGAAGGCACACCTGGCACCAGGCCGCTCGAGCAACCCGAGGAAAAACAAGATTAAATCGGCTCGATAGCAACTCGCTTCATGACCGCCTTCTCGACCGGGTTGTGGCGGCTGTCGCGCGGCATGGCGGCAATGCGATCAACCACATCCATGCCCTTGATGACATTGCCAAAGACGGTGTACTTGTGATCGAGGTTTGGTAGCTCTTTCAGACAGATAAAGAATTGGCTGCCCGCACTATTGGGATCCTGACGGCGCGCCATAGAGAGGGTACCGCGTTTGTGCGGCCGTTTATTAAACTCTGCAGCAATAGTGTAACCAGGTCCACCCATGCCATCATTGCTACGATCATCATCCTTACTGTTGGGGTCACCCCCCTGAATGACAAAGTTAGGTACCACCCGGTGGAAGGTTGAGCCGTCGTAAAACTTATCGCGTGCCAACTTTTTGAAATTCTCCACGTGCTTGGGTGCCACATCAGAATAAAACTCAAGCTCAATGCTGCCGAGGTTGGTATGGATCACCGCCTTTTCCTTAACACCTGGCTTTATAGCTGTTGTTGCCGCTGTCTCTTTCTCCGAGTCTGTGGTTGGCGCCTGCTCGTCTTGTGCTGTTGTTTGCTCGGTTGGCTGGGTTGTCTCGCTAATAGGTTTTTTCTCGGATTTACAGCCAAAGCCAATCAGTATCAAAGCTACAAAACAAACCAACAGGCTGGTCATCTGTTTATTCCTCATGCTCGCTCTCTCCTTTGTTAATGTGTTTGCGACGCTTCTCCCACGCCTCTACAAGATCCTTTTCACTACCAATACGTTTGGGGCGATAGTAACCACCGTTTGCACGTTTGGCCAGGGGTTCTGGAAGACAGGGCATGTCGGCAACACCAGCGGCAAAATCATGGGCAAGACGGTAACCCTGGCCAAAACCAAACTCCTTGTCGAGCTTCGTGACCGCATTGCGCAGATGGGTGGGAACCGGATAGATCTCACCCGCCTGCAGATCTCGCCTCACGCGACCGTAGGCTGTATAGACAGAATTGTTCTTGGGCGCAAGCGAGAGAAAGACTACAGCCTGTGCTAGTGCTAAGGCGCCTTCGGGCATACCGACAAAGTGCACTGCCTCCTTAGCGTGAAGTGCTAGAGTCAAAGCGCGGTTGTCAGCTAAACCGATGTCTTCTGAGGCAAAGCGGATCAGCCGTCTGGCCACGTAGAGCGGATCGTCACCTGCCTCCAACATGCGTCCTAACCAGTAGAGTGCCGCATCCACATCGCTGTTGCGCATGCTTTTGTGCAGTGCCGAGATGGTATCGTAGTGCTGCGCGCCGGCTTTATCGTGGTAGATTACAGCCTGTTTGATTGCCTGCTTGATCTCTTTGCTGCTTAAGGTTTCACCCTTGCCAGCGGTTGCCATGCCCGAGGCCGCCATGAACTCGACAACGTTTAGAGCACAGCGAGAATCGCCCCCAGAGTGCTCGGCAATCTGTTGGAGTGCAGCGTCGCTCAAGTGAAAACCAGCGTCGCGCAGCTGGCTATCTTTGTCTTGGGCACGCTGAAGGATCTTAACAATGTCATCAACACTAAGTGCTTGGAGTTGGAAGACGCGACAGCGGGAGAGCAGCGCGGAAATAACTTCAAACGAGGGATTTTCCGTGGTGGCGCCGACAAGTACAACGCTGCCTTTTTCCACGTAGGGTAGTAGGGCGTCTTGTTGTGCCTTGTTGAAACGATGGATCTCATCGATGAACAAAATCGTCCTCTTGCCGCTCATGCTGCGCCACTTCTCTGCCTCCTGCATCACACTGCGCAGCTCTTTAACACCAGACATCACCGCGCTGAGTGGCACAAAATGCCACTGCAGCAGCGACGCCATAAGATGGGCAAGCGTGGTCTTGCCACAGCCAGGTGGGCCCCAAAGAATAATAGAGCTCAACTCACCGCGCTCTACCATCTGCCGCAACAGACTCTGCTTACCCACCAGCTCCTGCTGGCCAAAGAAATCAGCAAAGCTTTTGGGCCGCAGCCGTTCTGCTAGAGGAACGCCAGCTAGAGAGTTCGGCTTGGCCTGTTGTGGAAAGAGCTCCATGAAAAGACAACGCCTTTAAGGAGCGTGCTCGTGACCATACTCGTGCGATTCAAACCGGGTGTACTGTTTAAGAAAGGAGAGGGCGACAACTCCTGTGGGGCCATTACGATGTTTGCCAACAATGATCTCAGCCTTTGAACCTTCGAGGCTTTCGGGATTGTAGACCTCATCGCGATAGATAAAGGTGATGACATCAGCATCCTGTTCGATGGCGCCGGATTCGCGCAGATCAACCATCATCGGCCGTTTATCCTGGCGCGACTCTACGGCACGGTTGAGCTGACTCAGGGCAACTACCGGGATATCGAGCTCCTTGGCCATAGCCTTGAGAGAGCGGCTGATCTCACTGATCTCCCGCTCACGGTTATCGCCACGAAAGCTAGAGCGCATCAACTGCAGGTAATCGACGATGATAAGCCCCAACCCCTTGTTCGCCTTCAACCTTCTTGCTTTAGCGCGCATCTCCAAAGCAGAGATCTGTGCTGAGTCGTCGATAAAGATCGCCGCATCCGAGAGCTCGCCAGCAGCTCTGGTTAAACGGATCCAGTCTTCTTCGGTTAAGCCGCCACGCCGTAGTTTGGTACTGTCGACTCTGCCCTCGGAGCAGAGCATGCGCATGGCCAACTGCGTGCGGTTCATCTCCAACGAAAAGATGGCAACCGCAGTTTTTTCGCGGATGGCAACGTTTTGCGCAATGTTGAGAGCCAGTGCGGTCTTACCCATGGACGGCCGTGCAGCAACAATAATAAGGTCACCGGCCTGTAGGCCTGAGAGCAGGTTGTCCAACTCCGCATAACCGGTTGCCAGACCAGAGAGGGTATGACCCTTGTCAGAGAGCTGCTCGATCTTTTGAAAACCCTCGCGCACGACATCAGAAAGCGGTGTCAACGAAGTCAACGCACGTTTCTCACCAATTTCAAAGATGACCTTCTCCACCCGATCGAGAAAGTCATCCACTTGATCGCCTGCACTGTATGCCTCTTCGGCAATGGCGCTACTCTTGGTGATCAACTCCCGCAGCGTTGCCTTCTCGCGAATGATGCTGGCGTAGTTGGCAATGTTCGCTGCAGTGTGCACGTTATCCACGAGCGTAGACAGAGTTGCAGCACCGCCAACGACATCAAGCTTGCCCTCCTTCTGCAGGCTCTCGGTCAGGGTCAGCAGATCAATGGGTTGGCTCTTTTCGAAAAGCATGAGCATGGCGCTGTAGATGATCTGATGCGCTTGCGAGTAGAAGGATTCTGGCCGCAGTAGCGGCATCACTGTGTGGATCGCCTCAGGGTCAAGAAGGATACCGCCCAAAACCCCCTGTTCAGCTTCGAGGTTCTGCGGTGGAATACGACCTGAAGGGGTTTGTGGCGTGGGGATCGCAGCAGTTGGGCTCATCGCTAGAGTTGTTTATCGAAGAGTGCCGTCCAGGACAAGGGGAAAACAACGCCGTTGCAAGCGACCTGGTCTTGGTGACAGCCGCCAACCTGTTGATATTAGAAGCAACTTAGAAGAAGATGGTGGAAGGTGGGTTACTCTTCGCTCACCACCCAGACTTTGAAGCTGGCTTCGACCTCTGGGGCGACCTTGACCTTTACTTGGTGGTAGCCAAGGGTCTTGATCGGCTCAGGTATGACAACCGATTTACGATCCACCTCGAGCTCCTCGGCCTTAAGCACCTCAACAATGTCCTGGCTCGTCACCGAGCCAAAGAGCTTATCGTTCTCGCCAGCTTTGCGTGTGATGGTGACCTGAGTCTGCTCGAGCCGCTTGGCAAAATCTTGGGCGACAATGCGTTCTTTTTTGAGCTGCTGTTCTAAAAGCAGCTTTTTATGACGTAGCCGTTTGACATTTTTCTCGTCAGCAAACACCGCCAACTGTCTTGGGATAAGGTAATTGCGACCATAGCCGTCAGCAACACTAACCACGTCACCGGTGTTGCCGAGGTTGTGCACCCTCTGCGTCAGAATCACCCGCATTATTCACTCGTCACGTCTGTATAGGGTAGTAGTGCCAACTGCCGGGCACGTTTGATCGCCGTAGTTACCTGGCGTTGGTGTTTGGCACAGTTGCCGGAGATTCGGCGTGGGATGATCTTAGCGCGATCACTAAGAAAGGGCAGCAGCAGGGCTGCCTCTCGGTAATCCACCTGAATTTTGTCGACACAAAAGCGACAGACTTTACGACGGTGGTAGGGCTTGCGCAACATTGCCGGATAGCTACTCATTGAGAGACCTCTGGAGTCGCATCGCTAGAGACGGTGTCGTTGTCGTCAACCTCGTTGCTCGTGCTATCATCTGTATCGCTCTTAGACCTCTCTGCTTCTCTGGCAGCTGCTGCTTCCGCAGCTTTTTTCTCCTCCGCCTTGGCCTGGTTGATCCTAGCCTTCACATCGACGACCGCACCAAGACTAACCGTATGAAAGCGCAACACCCTCTCATCTAAACGGAGGTTTCTCTCCAGCTCTTGGACGAGGCCGCCTTTGCCGAGAAAGTAGAGATGGTAAAAGCGATTACGCCGACTCTTGCCAACGTCGTAAGCGGTGCGACGCACACCCCAGTCTTTGCAGCGTAGCAGGTGGGCACCGCGATCAGCCAGGACCGCCTTGATCTTGTCTTGGACGGCATGACTCTCCGTCTCGGCAAGATCGGGCGAGGTGACGTAAATGGTCTCGTATTCGTTCATGGGCACAATAAGGGCGCCTAAATAACACCATAGACAAGCAAATGCAACCTCTGAGCCTGGAGAGAGCCGCACTTGGCTAAGAAGCAATTGACATGTTGCGTCTTAAACACCTAACTATATAACGATCGCAGCATTCCCTAAAAGTAAGGCCATACCTTCTAGGGACTAAAGCAACACCGGGGCGATGACCAGGGAGACGATGCTCATTAACTTGATGAGGATGTTCATCGACGGTCCTGAGGTGTCTTTAAAGGGATCGCCAATGGTATCGCCAACCACCGCGGCCTTGTGAGCATCGGAGCCCTTACCGCCGAGGTTGCCGCCTTCAATGTACTTCTTGGCATTGTCCCAAGCACCCCCGGCATTGGCCATAAACAGTGCAAGCAACACGCTGCTGATCAAAGCACCGCCTAACAGACCACCCAGCGCCTCTGCGCCTAACACAAAGCCAACCAGTACGGGCGCAATCACCGCAATCAGCCCTGGTAGCACCATCTCTTTCAATGCCGCCCGTGTGCTGATATCCACACAGCGGGCGGAGTCGGGCTTGGTGGTGCCCTCCATGATACCGGCGACCTCACGAAACTGCCGACGTACCTCAGCCACCATAGCAAAGGCCGCACGGCCAACAGCAGACATGGTCAGCGCACCAAGAAAGTAGGGGAGCACGCCACCAATGAGCAGACCGATCACGACTTTGGGTTGGATCAAGTTGATCGCCTCCAGGTTTACTGCCGCTGCATAAGCGCTGAACAGTGCCAGTGCCGTGAGCGCTGCCGAACCAATGGCAAAGCCTTTGCCAATGGCAGCAGTGGTGTTGCCAAGCGCATCTAAGCCATCGGTGATCTTGCGTACCTCAGCACCGAGTCCGGACATCTCGGTAATGCCGCCGGCGTTATCGGCAATGGGTCCGTAAGCATCCACACTCATGGTCACTCCGACCGTGGCCAACATACCTACAGCCGCTAGGCCAATGCCGTAGAGTCCGGCTGCACTATAAGAGAGAAAGATCGCCACACAGATCAACAGCACCGGCGCCAGGGTGGATTCCATGCCAACCGCCACACCAGTAATGGCGTTGGTCGCTGAACCTGTCTCCGATGCTTTGGCAATACGGTGTATGGGTTTGCCCGAGGTGTAGTACTCGGTGAGCCAACCAATAAAGATGCCCACTAAGCAGCCATAGACAATCGCCCACCAGGGACCCAGCGGCTTCATGCCGTCAATGGCAAAGCCCATACGCTTCACCACATAAAAACTCATAGCCAACATCAACACCGCGGCAACGATGGGCACAAAACGCAAAGCCACTGCGGGTTTCATGGCTTTAAGAAAGCTCATCGATAACACTCCGAGCACCGAACTGATCAAACCTGTGGCAATGACGATCAGCGGCAGGATCATCGCCTCAGCACGAAAATCCACATACACCGTCGATAGCGCGGCAATGGATATAGTGGCAATGACACTGCCGACGTAAGATTCAAAGATATCCGCTCCCATACCAGCAGTATCGCCGACGTTGTCACCGACGTTGTCGGCAATGGTGGCAGGATTGCGTGGATCATCCTCAGGAATACCTGCTTCGACTTTACCAACAAGATCGGCGCCTACATCGGCAGCCTTGGTAAAGATACCACCGCCCACCCGGGCAAAGAGCGCAATCGAGCTCGCTCCCATGGCAAAACCGTTGATGTAGGGAGCGGTGCTCACAGCACCGCCAAAAAAGTAGAACAGCACACCCACACCAAAGAGACCGAGGCTGGCTACAGAAAGACCCATCACCGCACCCCCGTTAAAGGCAACACTCAGGGCTTGATCGCTACCCTGCTCTGCTGCCGCCTGGGACGTGCGAACGTTTGCTAGAGTAGCGGCACGCATACCTAGAAAGCCCGCGGTCATTGAGCTTATGGCGCCAAAGAGAAAGGCAATGGCGGTGTTGATACCAATACCTTTAGTAAGCGTTAACAGCACAAAGACAAGCAAAACAAAAATCGCCAAGATGCTGTACTCGCGCTTGAGAAAGACCATCGCTCCCTCGCGAATCGAGGTCGCTAGCGATACCATGGTCTCATTACCTTCAGGATAGCGTTTTACCGTCAGATAAATAAAGGCGGTGACTACCATGCCAAGAATGGCGAGCACTGGCATGCCAACGACCAAGGTTGAAAACTTATCCGTCAACATCATCTCTCTCCTTATCTGTATTGGTATGTATGATCTGCATAGCCTTTTCTAAACCGTGTTGCACGATTGTTGTGAGCGCTTGCGTTCCCGCGGCAATACAGGGTTGCAGCTCTTCGCTATCTTTGGGCTGCAATACCCAATCGGCACCATCACCACCAAAATCTGCCGCTGGCTTACCAATACCAATACGCAAACGCCAGAAGCCGTCGCCAGCCACAGCGTCGATGATGGAGCGTATGCCGTTATGGCCACCATGACCGCCGGAGCTCTTAACCTTAACTTTTCCCAGGGGTATGTCCAGATCGTCGTGCACCACCAACATCTGCTCTGGTTTTAACTGCAGGGTGTGCAAGCAGGGACCGACAGATTGGCCGCTGCGGTTCATAAAGGTTGTGGGCTTTAACCAATAGCGAATTCCTATTTTTTTTAGGACTTCTGGAGCGACCCTTTCAAGATCGAGAAACTTTGCTGAAAATTTTTTCTGCCACAGCTTTTTGCTCAGGAGCTGCTTCCAAAGTCCGTGCTTGTGTGAGTTCAAACCACACTTTGCCAGGTAAGCGTCGACAATAAGAAAGCCGAGGTTGTGTCTTGTTGCAGCGTACTCGCCGCCCGGATTGCCCAAGCCTACTACTAAACTGAGACTCATTTCATAGCCTCAAAACAGAGTAACGGGTCCTGCCGCGCCGTATGCTCCCATCCTCCCGTCCTGTCTTGTGATATTGCGCAACGCTGCGCTAGTTCGCGTTGCACTGGGCGGGAGGCGGGCCCCTCCGGCGCGTCACCCGCTACTCTGTTTTGAGTCGCTGAATTCGTTCCGAGGTTCATTGAAGTTAAAAAATGAGTTACGGTCTTTTCCACATCTACAGCCTGGAATTCGCAAGGTCTATGGTTAAGCCTACAGGAATGGTTGGATGGCTATGTTTTCTCTTTTTCTTTCTCTTTGTCTTTTTCTTTAGCGTCAGCTTCTGCTTCAGGCTTTGCAGCAGCAGGTTGTTCGCCTTCAGCGGCTGCCGCTTCCGCCGCGGCCGCCTCTTCCTCGCTGACGGCTGCGGGCTCTTCTTCCTTACCAGGCACCACCACCGTGGCCAAGGTAAGATGAGCACTATCGACAATGGTCAAGCCTGCAGCCACTTGAATATCACTAATATGTAGGGAATCGCCAATGTTGAGCTGCGTTACATCCACGTCAATGTGGGTCGGGATATCTGCCGGTAGGCAGCTGATGTTTAGTTGACGTCGTTGGATATCGACAATCCCGCCCTGTACAAGACCGGCGGCTTTACCGACGTAGCGCAGCGGCACGGGTACGGTAATGGCCTCTTTCATGTTGACTTCGAGAAAGTCGACATGGCTCCAAGCCTGCGTTAGCGGATCGCGCTGCACCTCTTTGAGCAACACCAGGCGCGAGCTGTCTTTCTTAGTACCGCTAATATCGAGGCTGATCAGCCGCGTGGCACTCTCTCCCCCCTGCAGGGCCTGTAGCAAGCTCTTGGGATTGAACTGTAGGCTGACCGGATCACTGCCGCGGCCATAGACCACTGCTGGCACGAGTCCCCGCAGCCGCAGTCGACGGTTGGCGTTGGTACCACGGCTCTGCCGCAGCTCCGCCTGTAGTGTTATCTTCTCCATGGTCTCTATTCTGGGGTCGCTATTTTGGCAACGAATCAGCGATGTTGCCTTGAACCCGGGGCTATATACCTGCACCAGCCGCTCTAAGTCAAGCCTTTAGCCTAGTTTATTCACCACCTTGTTCACGCTCTCTCGCTTCAAGACGGGACCGGAACTCTACAGCCACGCGAGCAAGGGCTCGCTCAATTTGTTCTGCTCTTGCTGCTGGGTCAAGTTCAGGGCTAGCCGGTTGAAAGCGTAGTGCCATGCCATCGCCCATTGTTTCTACTGTTGGCAGAGCTCGATGGCGGTGCACAATAGACCAAAGTAAATTAGACGCTGTAGCGGCAATCTCCGCAACTCGACGCCAAAATTCGACTTTGGCTTCTCCCTCAAGATGCTGTTCACCAAGGAAAGCTTTGTAGACGGCTTCGGATAGTTCTCTATTTCCACCAAAGAAAATTTGTACTCTTTCTCTCAACCGATGTTCAGACACATCTTGACCTCTAAAAGCATCCGCAAGGCTGTGCTCTACATCACTCTGTTCACCCAGAAATTGATCAAATCGCTCAAGCAGATCCAATAACGGCTTTAAAGATCTGTCTAGCGCTTGTTTTGTATCAACGGCTCGATTTTGCTCTGCACGAAGGTCTGCTAATACGGATATCGCACTAGCAACATCAAACTCGTCGGGAAGCGCATTCAATATAACAAGATTAAAAAAATCCCTCTCGTTAGCCGTTAAACCCTCAACTTCAAATTCACGCTGCCCTGTTTCCCCTTGCAATGCTTCGAGAGCTGCTATTGCTTTGCTAATGGTGCGAAGTCCCAGGGCGCGTTGTACCTCTAACACCTCAATCCGACGACAAACTACTGCGAGCGTCTGTAGCAAAGCATTTAGGTCGTCCTGTACTAGTTCATAATGAGAATCTGTCGTCAGTACTGCCGGATCAACTCCTGCTGTAAATGCTATCAAGGCTAAATCCCACCTTAGTCTCTCTTGAACAAGCATCACATCAGTAATTGGGGATTCCGGACCAAAAAAATCAATGCCTCGACTAAGTAGGAGACTACCCACAGCTTCTGCAAATACTTCGTTAGCATCCCATGTCGGCATACCACCCATCGCTTCTCCCAAGGATAGTTCTGGTCTAAGACCAAGACGATGGATCAATGTATGGATGCCCCAACTGGCTAAGCGATCTACGGCTCCTTTTAAAAGGGTCTTCAGTAATTCAATGGTTTGCATCTGCCGCTGAAAATCGGCATCTGCCCTCGCTAATGCTTCAGCTCTTTTGTATCTCTGATAAACATCTTCAGGGATGTCTTCCTCTGCTTCTCCACCCTCGGCATCTCGATCCGCCCATCTAATCGCCTCCTCTCTATTAGAGCCAACCGCTTTGAGTTTCGCATCGAACATTCTACCTAGGATGTCTGCTTCAGCAACCAGGGCTCTGTACAATTGCTCTGCTAAATCAGTGGCGTCAGCTTCTAACGGCCAGTGCGCATGCCAAATTGTAGCGGCTTCCTCTCCTAACAAATCTACAACGACATCTTCGTGCCCAGCGTCACTTGGTTGAGCTTCTTCTGCTGCTGGAGTTGTTGCTTCCTCGGGTTCATCGGGTGTCGATTGGTCTTCCGCATCTCTTTCCTCAGAAGAAGCTTGCAGCTGCAAATTGGACAGCCCGTCATTTGGCAATAGAGATGGAGCGAGCGGCGTCAGGAGTGGTTGCGCTGCTGTTTCGTCTGTGTTGTCACCGTCAGCAGCATCGACATCAGCTTCGTCACCCACCACCCATGGCGGGGTGGTCTGTTCGATCCAACGAGGAGTTAGGAATGGCGGATCTGCATCACTGTCCCCCAGTGGAAACCCTGCAGCGCCTTGCCCCGCATGCCAATGCGGCAGCAACGGCATCTCTGTAAGTTCTAGATCGACTGGTGGGCCGTAGTCCAAAGGCAGGGGCGGCCCAAAACTCTCCCCAGAGATCCCATCGTCCAAGAGTGCGTTCGGTCCACCCGGCGCGCCATGACATTTCTTGAATTTTTTACCGCTGCCACAAGGACAAGGTTCGTTTTGGGCAATGCTAGTAGGGCGGGCAGGCGCCACAGAGGTACTTCGAGAAGACCCGCGACTAGGAGGCGAGGACGCAACAGTTTCGCCTCCGCTCTCAGACATGGTTTCTTCTTCTAAAATCAACGATGGTCTACTTTGAAGACGTACGGAGAGGTCTAAACTCGAATAAAATTCGAGAACAATTTCCGCACGTTCCTCAAGACGATCAAGTGTTTCAACAACCTCCTGTATAAATTCAGGATCAACCAATGAAAGCCAGAATGCAACAAACCTTTCGTAATCTGGATTTTCACTGTGTTCACCTTCTCCAACACGTAACGCAGTTTCAACCTCGGTCACTAGATCAGACCTTGCAGCTAGGGTGCGAAGCAGTGGAAGATAATAATCGAAAAGTTGAGATAGATGGTGAACTCTGTCAAGCAATTCCTCCGTTGTCCTATGTTCTGGGTCAGTAGGTCTTAGCATCTCAAGATAAACTTCAAGTTCTCTAAGCGTTTCGAAAAGATCGGCACCTTCTATAGTGACGGTAGGTGTAGTAGGCCTTGGCCTCCCAGCCCGCAAAAGACTAAAGCTTTGGTACCAGTGGCCTATCTCATGAACCAGTGCCATATAACCAGCCCATTCAGGTATTGTAGCGTGAAGCTGATATAGTCGATCTGGATGTCTAGGATCGGGAAGCCCAAACGTAATACCGACTTCAATAGTGCCGTCCCACCCAAGAACCTTCATAACTTCAAACAACAGCTGTTGAAACTTATCTGGGGCAAGCACTTCCGGACTCCAACGCACAGTGTCCTGGTAGTCAACACCTGCCTGGGCAAGGGCATCCCGTACACTCTGAGGAGCCAACTCTGGATCGCGAAAAACACTAATCATAACGTCATCGATCCGACTGCCAATAAGATCACTAGCCTCCTTTTCTATTTCACCTAGAATAGCAGCTATGTCTCTACCCTTGGATGGAGGGTTAGCAAGAACACGTTCTTTGAACCTTCTAAACTGTTGCAACGTTTCATCCGAAAACAAAAAGAGCTTTTGGAGTTCGAGCAATCTATTTAATCCAGCAAAAAAGACGCCATCAAGCATTGCGCGCAACACCAATAGTTGTCGTTCTTGTGTAGTTTGCTCTGGTGATCCATGCTCCGTTTGGAAATAGTGCTCAAGGCTAGGTGGACTATTATGAAATGCCCAATTGGCAGCATTACCAAAAATCAATCGTAGCTTTTGGTCTGCATGTCGAAACTGTTCTTCACGATCCTCTCTCAATGGATTGTCCTGTTCGGATGCCACAAAGGAAGTGGCGGAACCAGGGGAATCACCGATATAAGGTGAGGTCTTCGGAAGAACAATATGCGGCAGCAACGGCATCTCTGTAAGTTCTGGATCGAGGGGTGGGCCGTAGTCCAAAGGCAGGGGTGGCCCAAAACTCTCCCCAGAGGTCCCATCGTCCAAGAGTGCCTGCGGTCCTCTTGGACCGCCATTAGAATCATCATGTTCAATCATTCTTTGCCATCCCTCAATGAGGCGTCGTTCCGTCTCATCCGGGTCATTGATACCGCCCTCACCACGGAGCTCAGCGTCGATGTCTTCCGCAGAAAGAGACCTTCCACTTGGTGGCTGTAGGCCCATGGCTTCAAGAAAGGGTCGCAGCGATACTACAGAATCTCCAAACCGGTCAGGGTCTATGTCAGCCCACTCTACTCGATTCCAGAGATGACTAACAAAATTATTCCTTACGTCTGCATCAACCCCAGCAAAGTGTGGCAGGTCACTTGGGAACACCCATACTCGTCCATCGGGCATGATGAGAAGCTCAATTTGGCTTGAATAGTTTATATGCAATTGATCTAGAAAGTATTCCAAAGCCAACATACGGTGACGTACAGCCATTGGGTCCCACGAGCGCTCTTCACCTGTAGGCATTTCCTCGTGTCCTGGCCAATAGGCATCACTGAAATCTTCAAACACCACACCAAGAACAAACGGGTCGTGAGGGTTGTCACTAATTCCTGGCAGTTTCAGTAGTTCTTTAAGTTCATCTGCTGGGACGACCCCTAAAATCTCTGGTGCCAAATCATATTGAGCCAGAAACTGAGTCTCTACAATGCCAACGTTGATCCCTTGCCTGTCCGCATCCATGAGACTCTCTGGAATGAGCCTTAGCATGACACGCCTTCCACCCACCATGTTTAGCGTATAGTAGGCCATCTTCCCACCTAGTGCTTCAATTTCTCTTCCCACCGATTCAAATTCATTAGCGCGGAAGGATTTGAATCTTTCCAACCCTGTTGCAGTCTCAAGTGCGACTATGAGTTGCCTTAACAGGGTCTGAAATTCGCGCTTAGGATCAAATGTTTCGTCCCCAAGAAGATGCCCCCACGCTGTCAACAGTTCATTACGTTGTGTTTGAAAGTCTTTAAACGAAAAACGACCACAAAATTCGCTAGATTCAGCACAGAGTTTTACGTAGGCAAACCAATCTAAAAGGTCATTGCCGGGAGGAAGGGATGGAGGGGCATTGCTAGCCTGAAAATTTGCCTTGTGCAAGACTGCTTTTGATTGAGCTTCATCAGGCATTGTCGTTGTTGCATCCGGTTCAGCAGGGAACATCTCTGGCATAGCGGGTAGTACGGTAATGGGTACCACAGCTGGCATATCTGGCATGGTTGTTGTGGGGGTATTTTCAGGAGTAGTTTGCCGGTTATTCTGTGGGCTCTGGGTTCTACTTGAGGTGGGTGTTGTTGTTCTTGTCGCCACTTGTCTACTGTTTACGGGTGTAGCCGCTCTCGGTCCTGTTGTTGAGGATCCAGGCAGGCTTTCTACAAAATTGTTGTAGTTGCCAGCCTCTCCCCAACTTGAGCTAGGCTGCCGAGGTCCAGAGCCTCCTTGGCGCCAGCTCTCCATGATCTCCAGAGCAACTGCTTCAGCCTGTCTGGCATAGTTTGCAGGCTGGGAAGAACCTGGACGAGTCGAGGGTTGCAGCTGCTGACCGATCTGTTGCAAGCCAAAGCGTTGGCCAGCGATCTGTTGACCGATGATGGGTTGGCGTAAAAGACCAGGTCGCATAGCCACTAAGGAGGTATGCAGCATACCCACCATCAACGTCGTACGAAAATACAGATCGCGCCAATCACTCAGGCTTTTGGGACCTTGGGCACCGAGACTAAGCAGATTACTCCAACCCCCAGAGGCTGCGGTGAGAGCCATACCCATCTCTAAAACCAAAGCCGTTTGACTCAACGCCGTACCTGTATGGCTTAAGGCTGGAGCCGCTTCCATGGTGCCGCGGAAGGTCATCCGTGGTACGAGATAACCCCCTGGCTTTCTTAAAAAAGGCAGCGCCTTCAACATCAACCGGTCTCCCAGCTGATGCAGCACACGAATACCGCCAAACGAAGCAATAAAGGTGGCATTGACGGCAAAGTCTAACCAGATGTGATCCAAGGCTGGACGGCCAGTTAGATGCTTCCAACCCGCGTGTAAGGGAGTGAGGATAGAGCTACCAATAAGACCTCGGATCAACCAACGCTTGGCTCCTTGAGCAAACAGAGTGCGCCACATTACACTACGCCCCGTGGCCGCGGCTACGCCACCAAGGCTGGCACCCCCACTTGGAACCATCAATGCTAAGGCGGGGACTAAAATGGGCAGATCGTAGATCGTAAAAGCGGCTAGTTGATCCCTATGACGATCGCCAAAAAAACCATTGATCTGTGCGGCCATCTCCTCAGCTTCACGGGAGTGTAGGGTCAACAACAGGTTATCCTCTGCAATGTGGGTCGCGGTGTTGTGGCTGTGCTCTCTGCGGTAACGCTTGGCCATGGCAAGATAACGATCATGCCGAGAACGCCAGTTGTGCTTAGAGAGACGCTCGAGTGCTAGAAGATCATCTAATAGGGCGACATCTGTACGTCCCTGTTGTTGCCATTGCTTGGGAAGATCCCGGTATAGTGAGCTGATCCATTGACGCCGTAGTTTGCTCGGCTGCAAGGCTAGGTAGAGCTTGCCATGGAGATCTTTGTTCTCTTCATACTCCGAGGCGATGATCCTGCCATGCTGAACGGTTATCGTACCTACTTGATCCCCTGCAAAATGCATGGATGAGCGCAGCTTTACCTTGGCATACAGCTTAGCCTCATCTAAAGCCCACAGACGTCCCGTACCTCTCTGGGTGTCATCTACCTGGACAGTAGGAGTGTCACGAACCATGCCCACCATCCCACCAATCTCAGTGACCTCAATGGTGATCTGCTTATCTTGGATGCTTGGGAGTAAATAGATCTCACCCCCACGTAGGATCCAACGATCGTTCTCTTGACCCAACCCCAAATAGACCTTCTGGGTCACATCCACATAGTGCACCCCAGGCTCACCCTCTTGCTTGGGTAGGACGCCGCTCTTAGGAGCATGCTTTGTCAGGAGAGGCAGCGCCTCCTCAAGCGTACTAGCTTCTTGGTTATGGACCCACTCCAGCAACACAGAGAGCAAACCGAGTTGCTTGATTAACTTTGAGGTCTCATAAGCGGAGTTCTTCCAGGTACTGTTGACATCGCTCGATTCCAACAGGGTCAGGGCCAAACCGTTCTTGGCAAGATTGCGGGCTATGGAACGAGGCTCCTCCTCTTCTATGTAAGCTAAAAAGTGCTGAGAGCCCTGGTAGATGCGTTCGTACTCAGATAGGCCGAGGGTCTCTGTGGCCAAACGATCAAAAGCAACGAGCATCTGCTGCCAAGTAGCAGTGGCATCCAAACCCAGCATCATCCGCCGCGCTTCATAGTAATGCTGCCAAAAAACATCCCCAGCTTCAGCATAGGTCGTAAGTAACGCTCTGTCTGTGGCCTCAATACGCCAACGGTCTTGCACGAGCAGGTAGTTGCCTAAGGCAGCCTCTAATAACTGTGCACGTACCAGGGCATTGGGCTCTGCTTGAGCTACAATGACTAGATCATCGGCCTTTAAAACCGTGAACTGCCTAAGCGAGTTCTCATAATAGAACCGCTGCTCTAAATCTGATAAATCGGCAAACGCTGAGGTCTCGGCAAAGGCGGTGAAGTCTCCTTGAGGACTCTCAATCTCGGCAAAGTACCTACGCCGCTGCTCATGCCAATCCAGCCAACGCTCTAACCACCAACTATAGCTGCCGTATATAGAACGGTAGTTGGCATACAGCTCAGCTGCTGAAGAATGGGCTAAAGCTGGGCTGGCAAAGAGCAATACAAACCAACACAGCAAACCAAAAGACCTGAAAAATACTGAAGATGTGAAAATCTTACGCTGAAACTCGGCCATACTATATCCTGATAACTAAATCTTGTATGCGATGCGTTAGGGGGTGTCAAGAGGGGATGGGAAAGACTAAGTTGTTGGAAAAAAAGAAAAAATAAGTTAGGGCTGGCCGGTGACCATCTACCTTGGGCCAGCAGGAGCTGTTCTCTTAGTCTTCTCCCTATTTGCGACCCAGCCGCCCGTGGCAAGCCCGTGGTAAGAGAGATGTTACAAAGAAATGTCTTGTTGACACGATGCGATATCTAGGTTAGGGAAATCTCAAGGAATTTTTAATCAGGGCTTACTTGCCGCTGGAGGTCGTCATGTCTTTACCTAGCCAAAGTAAGATCGGACTCTCGACTGTTTTGGCCTGTATCTTTGTCATGAGCTCAACGTTAACGAACCAGGCAGTCGCACGGGCACATTGCCCGCAAGGCATTGCCAACCCTGCAGGCTTGATAGACGACATCGACACCTTGGTAGAGCGACTGAGTAGTGAATGGAGCTACGAAACGCGCAGCACTGCTCTCTGTATGTTAGCTGACAGAGGCAAAGAGGCTGCTGAAAAGGCGGGAGAGGCGGTTCTAGAAATCGTTAAGAGTGCCGAAGAAGGTGAGGAATCCTCATGGCAGGCGGCACAATTGCGACAGCAGGCAGTCGAGACCTTAGTTGCCATGGAGTATGGTGCTGCTTTCGATGAGTTGTTGGATGTAGCGATAGAAGAAGATGCGCGCCAAGCAAAAGAAGAGAAAAATTTCACCTTAAGGGACGCTATAGCGCAGGCGTTGCATACACTGGCTAAACTTGGCCATGGAGATCGAACTTGGGTCTGGTTGGCAGAGTTAGGTTTTGCAGAAAGAAACAAATTTTTAGTGGGGTCTGAGCTGCGTGAGCACCTCTATAGTAGACCTCTAACCGTCGAGGCACTCTACTCAGACCATTACCTGCAGTTCAAAGGGAATGATGAAGATGTGGTTTGGCAGCGAGAGGCCCTTCCCGTGGCCTTTGGCTACTTGTTGGAATATAAACCCATGTCCGACGAAGAAGGTGATGACGCCTACTCAGTGCTGCTTGAGGATTTGGTTGAAAACTACCTGACTACCGATAAGGAGTTCATGGTTAAGGACATGGAAACCATATTATACTATTTAGAATTCAACAGAGCCTTACTCGATCTGGCGTTTTCATTGCTGGCACAAGCAACGGGCGACAACGATGATCAACGATCACGGCAGCGGGCAACGGCTGCGCTCGGATTCCTCGATTGGAAAAAGAACGATGAGGTAGTTATCCTGTTTATCGCGCGGTTAGATGATGCGGATGGAGAGGTGCGGCGTCAAGCTGCACTAGGTCTTAAAGCCAAGAGCCTTGAGAGAAAATTTGCCTTTTACGAGCAGCGTGCCGAGGAAGAGTTATGGCGCACGATCGACGATAGTTATGCTCTGGCGCTTGCTGCCAAGGCAGAGGCACTGGTGGCGGTCAACATCAACCGTGCAGATGAGGCATTAGAGAAAGTAGCAACAGCTCTTTTGGCTGAGACAGATAAGGATATGATTCAAGCCCTCTCCAATACCCACACCTATATTCAAAGGCAGAAAGAAAGATCCACAGAGGATAGCTCTTAGATAAGAAACCGAGGCAATATCAGATTTGGCCTTCTAGTCGCCTTCTTGCTCGTCACCTAGCTTTACACCCAACGTACTAAGAAGATCTTCGAAGTGTTCTTCACACGCGTTGTCGGAATACACTTTTTCAACTGCTTGCCGTTTTCTTTTCATCTCCTCATTGAATGCTTGGGCTTCTTTATTGTCAGCTTCTACCTCAAGCTTTCTTTTTTCATACGCTGCTTGTATCTTCTCTGCCTGTCGTTCTGCCTCCGCAATCTCTTCTGGGGTCGCTTTGTCGGACAGGCCAATATTCCCTGAACCATTCCCGGACATCTCTTTTAATGGCTTTGTCACCGCATACTCTTCAATAATCTGTTTAAGGGCGACACATTCAACCATGCTGAGTTCAGAGTAGCCCGAAACGGGTACCAACACGGCTCCCAGGATAAACATGAGTGATATTCGTTTCATTTTCATACTCCTATGAATGCCTGAATGATTCATTCTCCATTTCTATAGCAAGTTTTAAAGCAAGAAAAGTGCCAGGAGAAAAGCTGTTAATTTTCAAACACTTATTCAGATGAGGCATAAATAAAACTGCGTAAAATTTTTCCTATTTGCGACTCAGGCTCCCGTGAGAAGGAAGGGGTCTTCAAATAAACAGCGAGCTGACCGAGTCGGCGTTGTGGATGCGCCAATCATGCTGAGTTGCGCCGCTATTCTAGTAACCAGAAATAATAACTATTTGACAATAAAGAACTTATTTGTCTGGCTCAGCAACGACCCGCTCATGAGTGAAAATATGGTAATATACATATATATACGGTAAGTGATTGAGGTGGAATTTGAATGGGATATCGACAAGGAGCGTCTTAATATACAAAAACATGGCATCCGTTTTGCCGAAGCAGTTGAAACCTTTTTTGATCCTAAAGGTGTGCAGATGGTGGATAAACAGCATTCTCAGAATGAGAAGCGGTTTTACTGGGTAGGCAAATCAAGATCAAATCGCATTCTCACAACTCGTTTCACAAGGCGAGGAAATAAGATCCGTATTATTGGATCAGCCGAATGGCGTAACTTTAGGAGACTGTACCATGAAGCAACCAAAGTTGAGTGAGCTAAAGATTGATAAAAAAGGAACGCGTCAAATACGTCAGCAGATGGCAAAAGTGCACAAGGTGAAAATTACCATAAACTTTGATGCTGATTTGTTGGCAGAAGTAAAAAAGATGTCCGACAACACTGGAATCCCTTATCAGACACTATTAAATAGGCTCCTACGCGACACGCTCCACCACAGAAAGCAGCAGGAATCTCGACTAGATCGTCTAGAGCATGAGCTTGAAAAGCTTAGGAAAAAACTGGTGGCCTAGTCATGAAGACTAAGAAGGCCCCCTAACAATTTATTACCTTTGGGGCCAAAGGGGTCTTTAAATAAACAGCGAGCTGACCGAGTCAGCGTTGTGGATGCGCTTGATGGCCTCGCCCAAGAGCTGGGCCACGGAGAAGACCTCAACCTTGTCGACCTTACGGCACTCCTCGCTCAGCGGGATGGTGTCTGTTACTGCCAACTTTAACATCTTCGAGGCGGCAATCCGTTCCAAGGCAGGACCTGAGAGCACGGCGTGGGTGGCTACGGCATAAACCTCCATGGCGCCGGCATCGAGCAGTGCGGGTACAGCCTGGGTGATAGAACCGGCGGTATCGATGATGTCATCGACAAGAATAGCAACCCGATCTTTGACATCACCAATGATGTGCATCACTGCCGAGACATTGGCGCGTTCACGCCGTTTATCAATAACCGCGAGACTCGCATCGAGACGCTTACCGTAGTAACGAGCGCGCTCTGTACCGCCTGCATCTGGCGCCACCACCACGACCTCGCGGTCTCCGCGGAGCTTTTTTAAATAGTCGAGCAAAACCGGAGCGGCATAGAGGTGGTCAAAGGGAATATCAAAAAAGCCCTGAATCTGGCCGGCGTGCAAATCCATACTGAGAACGCGATCGGTGCCAGCAGCAGCCAACAGGTCAGCCACCAGCTTGGCGGTAATAGGTGCACGCGGAGCTACCTTGCGGTCCTGACGGGCATAACCGTAGTAGGGTATCACCGCAGTGATGCGATGGGCAGAGGCGCGTTTTAAGGCGTCGATCATCACCAACAGCTCCATGAGATGGTCGTTGACGGGATCGCAAGTGGATTGGACGATAAAGATATCGTGACCGCGGACGTTCTCGTTAATTTCTACCCGGGTCTCACCATCACTAAAGCGGCTCACTTCAGCTTCGCCAGGAACAATGTTGAGAAAGTCACAGATATGCTTGGTCAGCTCTTTGTTGGCGTTGCCGCTAAAGACCTTAATGTCCCTGGCCGTTTCTGAGGCGCTGGGAGAGATCTTATCGTTGTGTTTCATCTTTAACCTACTTTAGACGTAAAGCTGGGGCGGGAGGATTCGAACCTCCGAATGCAGGAACCAAAATCCTGTGTCTTACCACTTGACGACGCCCCAATGACCGGCTTGCCTGTTGGCCTTCTTCATACTTCAGGGAGAGATAACATCAAGGGAAGAATCCTCGGGAGAGTCGTCCGCAGAGCCAGCTTTTGGGGTTGTGCCGTTTCTCTTCAACTCTTCATTGTACTCTTTGATGACAAGCTCCTCGATCAGATTGCGCGTCTCGCTATTGAGCGGATGGGCCATATCTTTAAAGGTGCCATCCTTGCACCGCTTGCTTGGCATGGCCACAAACAGGCCCTTATTGCCTTTGATAATCTTGAGATCGCGAACCACGAAGCAACTATCGAAAACAATCGTTGCAAACGCCTTCAACCGCTCTTCATCAACCGGAAAAACCTTGATGCTAGTTATCTCCATGCCGCCCTCCTAATGAGCACCCCAGTCAATCTGCAGACAGTGTCGCTACCTGCTTCACCCACAGGTGATGCTCCTGCTGTAACTGCTTCTCGTCACGTCTTGCTTCCTCTTCACCCGCATAGAGCCCAAAGACGGTAGAGCCACTACCGCTCATGGTTGCTGCCAGTGCAGAGGCTGCCAACAACCGCTGTTTAAGCTCTTGGATCTGGGGAAGTTGCTGCGCTACGACCGTTTCTAAATCATTGTGCAGCATACGTGCTACGCAATGCGCCGCGGACGCAGCCCCCATACCGCAATTTCTCTTATCATTACTAGAACTTAATGTCAAAGAAATTTGCTCAGAGCCGGCTTCGGTGGCATGGGCAAAGGCTCGGTAGGCCGCTGCCGATGAAACCGCCACCCGAGGATAGACCAACAACAGCGCAAGTTTGGGTAGGCGAGAGAGAGGTCTTAAGGTTGTGCCTATGCCGGTGGCCATGGCAGCACTCTGTTTGAGAAGAAAGAATGGTACGTCGGCGCCGAGACGAGCGGCGAGCTGGTGTTGCCGCTGAGTGTCTTGCTTTAGCTCGAATAGCTGGTTGAGGCCAAGCAGAGCAGCGGCGGCATTACTACTACCACCCCCTAACCCAGCACCTATGGGAATCGATTTGTGCAACTCCATCTCAACCCCAATGTCTGCTGGTAGCAGCTCTCTGGCAACACGCATGACAAGGTTATCGTCGCTTTCGAGTTGGCGGTTTTGTGGACAGATGAGTTTAATGGTCGAGCGACGCAAGCGCCGTAGGATCAGTTCATCAAAGAGTGTCACCTTGGCCATAAGGCTTACTAGGTTGTGATAACCATCCTGCCTGCGGCCAAGAATACGCAAAAAGAGATTGACCTTTGCCGGACAACGTAGCGACAGCACCTGTTGCGGCTCCTGCCAGAGTAAATCCATTGCCTCCACCATATTCTTCAAGTAGGTTAAATCAACCGGTTTTTTGCTGATTGAGGCAGCTGTGGGTTCGCTTCTGCACCGTTATCGCGATATTCTCATCATCTCCCTGCTGCTGCTCTATGCGCTCGCCCAGATCTTTTCCCTACGCTTGCAGAATCAGCACCAACTAAACCCTTTAGAGAGGTTGTTGGTTAACATCACCTCCCCGCCACAACAGGCACTGACCTACCTCATCGATAGAACCTATCAGTTGTGGATGGACTACCTCTTTCTCAAAGATGTGCGGCAAAACTACCTGGAACTTAGCAAACGTCACCGCAACCAGGTGCTACGCCTAGCCCAACTCGAGGAAGAGCGCCAGGAGAACCTGCGACTGCGCCATCTGCTTGGTTTCCAAGCGCAAACGCAGCTGCAAACTGTCGCTGCACGGGTCATCTCGCTGGGAAGTTCTAGCTTCAAACACAGTGTGCGCATAGACAAAGGCGAGCGTGATGGGGTACGTGCCGGTATGGCGGTGGTCAACTCTGCCGGTGTTGTCGGTCATGTTCTCAATACGACAGCACACTATGCCAATGTTCTGCTGCTGGTCGATCCCAACAGTAGCATCGACGTTTACGATCAGAACACCCGCGCTCGCGGCATCCTACAGGGACAGGGAACAGTACGATTACGGCTGGAGTTTGTCGTCCGTGGTGAGGCCATGGAAATAGGCAGCCGCCTTGTCAGCTCGGGTCTCGATAGTATTTATCCTAAGGGGATTGCTGTTGGCACCATCGTTGAAAAGCGTCAGGATCCCGCCAGCCTCTTTGTCGATGGCTATGTTGAGCCTACAGTCAAGTTCGCTCGCCTTGAAGAGGTGTTGGTGGTCATAGAAGGCCGCCGTAACCAGACGGCAGAGCAGCCGGCTAATACCACCAGCGAGGCAACCCCGTGAAACAGGTCATCACTATTAGTGCCACGGTTGCCATCTTATACGTTCTGCAGAGCCTGCCGGCCTACCGCCTGCTTGACTTTGCCCTACCCTTTAAAGTGATTCGTACTCAGGCTGACATTGCCTGTATCTTTTGCATCTATTTAGGGGTGCGAGAAAAATCCATTCTGCGAGGAACCATCCTCGCATTTATCGTCGGACTCTTTGCCAACACCTTCTCACCCTCTAGTATGCGTCTCTACGCGTTGTTGGCTCCGCTCTGTTTTCTCGTTACCTATATTCTTAATATCCGTCTCTTCTTTAAGAGAATTGAGACCTATATCCTGCTAGTGTTTTCGCTTAGCCTTCTTTACAATCACCTTTTCTTTTACATGATGCAGCTTGTCTCCAACTGGAGTGTTGGCATGGAGCAGCTGCTGTGGCCCTCGGTGCGGCAAGCGTTGATGAACGCCCTGTTTGGTGCCATCATCTTTACCTTCTTTGACTGGGTCAAAGAGAGTGTCCAACATGCTGATAAGACCGAACTTAGACTCTAAGGAGAGCAAAGAGAAGATCGCCGTTGCTGCCCTGCTGTTTGGCATTTTTTTTGTCATCCTTACGCTACGACTCATCCAGCTCCAGCTTGTACATGGTAAAGAGTACAAACAGTTCTCCGAAGAAAACCGCATCACTATCAAAAAGATCTATGCTCTGCGCGGTAAACTCTTAGATCGTCACGGCAGGATTCTCGTCGACAATCGTCCCTCTTTTGACATTACCATCACCCGTGGCCACCTTGGCGATAGAAAGGCTGCGGTGTTTGCTTTCTTGCGTAATGATCTGCAGCTCCCTGTTGAACAAATGGCTAACATTGAAGCCAAGGTCAGCAGCGCACCACGGTTTGAAGCTACAACGATACTTGAAGATGTCTCCCACGAGATCATAGCCAACACCAAGGCAAAGAAGTATCAGCTACCTGGTGTGGATATTGTTTACCGGCCGATGCGGCGCTACCCGCACGGCAGCCTTGCCTGCCATCTCTTTGGCTACCTGCGCGAAGTCAGTAAGAATCGCTTAGCGCAGCTACGCACAGCCAACGCCGACAGTGATATCAGTCGTGGTGACTATATCGGTGTTTGGGGTGTGGAAGCGTTGATGGATGCACAACTGCGTGGCAGCAACGGCGCCAGGCCGGTCATTGAAGATGCCTACGGCCGTGAGCTCGGCGAGGAGGATGCTGACTTTCTGTTACCGACCCTGCGCAAGCGAGAGGCCAAACCCGGAATGGATCTCTTTCTTAGCATTGATCTGGAACTCCAGAAGCGGGCTGAGGAGGTATTTATCCATAAATCGGGTGCTGTGGTTGCCCTAGAGCCTGAAAGCGGTGAGATCTTGGCGATGGTTAGCAAACCCTGCTTTGATCTGACAAAGTTCTCCCGTACCATTCCTGCGGACTACTGGAAACAACTGCGCCAAGATCCAGAAAAGCCACTCTACGATCGCGCCACCATGGGAATCTATCCGCCGGGATCAACCTTTAAAGTCATCACCGCTGCTGCTGGACTGCGAGAGCGTTTACCTTTAGATGGACAGGACTTCCAAGCGTGTCGCGGATCTTACCGAATAGGTCGTGAGGTCAAACGTTGCTGGCGACCCTACCCAGGACACGAAGCGGTCGATCTGATTGCCGCTTTGGAACGATCTTGTGATGTCTTTTTCTATCAGCTTGGGCTTGAACTCGGTATTGACCGCATTGCTGAGGAGGCAAAGATTTTCGGACTTGGGCGTCGCAGTGGCTTGGGCTTGAACCACGAACAGAGTGGTATCGTGCCAACAACCGCGTGGAAACGCAAGACCTTGCAACAGCCTTGGGTCGACGGTGAGACCGCCTCAGTTGCCATTGGCCAAGGTTATCTGGCAGTCACGCCGCTGCAGATGGCACGGGTTACCGCAGCAGTGGCGAATGGCGGGAAGTTGGTACAACCTAGAGTGGTACAAAAGGCAGTCAACCCTGTCACTGGAGCAACCCAGGAATTTACCACGACCGTAGAGTCGACCTTGCCATTGCAACGTCAACAGCTTGAGCAGATTATCACCGGGTTGGATCAGGCGGTCAATGAACGCAAAGGCACAGCCTACTGGCGCGCGCGCAGCAACAAGATTCGCATTGCCGGCAAGACTGGTACGGCACAAGTTGTGAAACAACAACGCGGTGAAAAGCTTGCGGCAGAGTTTGAGGACCACGCTTGGTTCATTGCTTTTGCTCCAGTAACGCAGCCTAAGATCGCTGTTGCCGTGCTTGCCGAGCATAGTGGCAATGGTGCCAAAGCAGCCGCACCCATTGCCAAACAGATTATCGAAGCCTACTTAGTCGACGAAGAGGAGAAGCAGTTGTCCCATGGAACGTAAACTCCTCAGTAATATTGATTGGCCGCTGGTTATCATTGTCTTGTTGTTGACGCTTGTCGGTCTTGCCAACCTCTATTCGGCAACCTACGGCTTACCGGTGGCAAAGTACTTTAAAAACCAGATGATCTGGATTCTGCTCGGCCTCATCGTCTTTATACTGGCAAGCCTTGTCAACTACCTCTATATGGAGCGCGCTGCCTATTTTATCTACGGCTTTACTATACTGCTGCTAGTTCTGGTGCTCGTCACTGGAAATCCTATTGGCGGCAGCGTGCGTTGGTTGCACCTTGGCCCGTTGACCATCCAACCATCGGAGCTGGCAAAACTCGCAGTGATCATCATGTTGGCGAAGATCTTTGCCAAACGTGAACAGCAACCCCCCTACAACTTGGTTCAGCTTATTGTGCCGCTGTTGGTAATCCTACTGCCGATGGGACTTATCAACCTGCAGCCCGATCTTGGCACGACTCTGGTACTGGGAATTACCGGCGTGAGTATCATTCTCTACGTGGGTGTGCACCGTCGCACTATTATCGGTATGGCCATTGCCATTGCTGTGTCGCTACCGCTGGCTTGGATCTTCTTGCTCTCTGCCTATCAGAAGAGCCGCGTGATCACTTTTCTCAATCCGGAGAAGTATCGTCTTGCTGGCGGCTACCAAGTGATTCAGAGCAAGATTGCCGTAGGCTCTGGAATGCTCACGGGAAAAGGTTTTTTAAGCGGCACGCAGAGCAAGTTGATGTTTCTGCCCAAACAGCACACGGATTTCATCTTTTCCAATTTTGCGGAAGAGTGGGGTTTCTTGGGTTCGATGTTTCTGATGGCCTGCTTTTTCTTGTTTATTCTCTCAGCGCTAAACATTGCCATGCGCGCAAAAGACCGTTTTGGCACCTTGCTCGCCTTTGGCATAGCCGCCTACTTCTTTTGGCACTTCTTCATTAACATTGGCATGGAGCTTGGCCTGTTGCCGGTGGTTGGCCTACCCCTACCCTTTTTGAGCTACGGTGGCTCGGTAACGATCAGTGCCTTCGTAGCTTTTGGCCTGCTCATGAACGTTGGTCTACGACGATTTCTATTCTAGAATAAAATCCAATAATTTCATAGTAATTATTAATTTTATTTATTTTTTTCTTTGATTTTTTGAATTTTATTCAGTATAGTCAGAAGTATGCAGCCCGACTGCCCATACTGCTCGACCCCGATGCACATCAGCAAACTCACCTGCGGCGAGTGTGCTCTCGCTGTCGAAGGCAGCATGCCGACACCCGCTCTATTTCGTTTGAGCCAAGAGGAACAACGCTTTGCTGAACTCTTTCTGCTCGCCAGTGGCAGCCTTAAGGAGATGGCCCGCCAGTTGGAGTTCTCTTACCCGACCATTCGTAACCGACTTGACCAGCTAATCGAGCACCTCGAAACCGAAAAGCAAAAGGATAAACAACGCCAAGAACAGATCTTAAATGACATTGAGGCCGGCAGAATCTCTGCCAAACATGGCATGCGCTTGATCGAGGGTCTCTAGGAATATGTCTGATTTGCCAAACGAAAAGCAGCGCCTGGAAAAGATGGTCCGTGACAACAAGTTGTCTCAACAGGAAGCTGATCGCCTGTTCACGGTGCTAAAGACACAAGAAGAGAGGCAGGAGCAGTATAACCGTGTGGCGCAACTGCGCCACAAGGGATTCACAACAAAAATTCGTGGCTGGTTGTTGTGGTTGGTAACATTTTTTATCTTTGGCCTGATAGCTGGCTCTTTTTTCTTCTATGAGGCTAAGAAAACCCCAGAAGGTTCGTCAGCGGGTGTCATTCAACAAAATCAGACCACACAGAATCGTCCCGTTGATCTTTCTCAATTAGATCAAGAAAGGAGACTCACTATGACAAAAGGTACTCGGTTTGGTGTCGCCATGATTTTTATTGTCATTGCCGCCATGCTCGGAAGCTTAAGTTTTTTTATGTTCAATAGCCTGGTTAAGGGCCGTGAAGGGGTCAATGCTGGTTGGGCCCAGGTTGAAAATGCCTACCAACGCCGGTTAGATCTCGTGCCGCTGCTCATCGATGCCGTGAAAACCTATATGCAGCACGAACGCCAGACCTTAGAAACTCTAACCGAAGCAAGAGCACGCGCTGCAGGAGTCCTACAAGGAATGCAGGGCACTGCCCCAGATGACCTAGAAAAGTTGCAGAGTTTGGAGTCTGCCCAGGCTGGAGTTCAGTCCGCACTCACGCGCCTCTTCGCGGTAGTGGAGAACTATCCAGATTTGAAGGCGAGCCGAAACTTTCTCACGCTTCAAGATCAAATTGAAGGCACGGAAAACCGTATTGCCATGGAGAGGCGACACTTTAATGAGATCGTTCGACACTACAATACCAGAACCATGACCTTTCCCTCTAATCTTATAGCGACGCTGTTTGATTTCCATCAAAAGCCTTACTTTCAGGCGGAGGCGGCAGCCATGAAACCTATCGAAGACCCCTTTGGCAGCAAAGAGTGAGGCGTGCGTAAGCGAGTTCTCTACGGCACGTTGCTACTCGCTCTGCTTGTGGTAGCTATTGGCATACAAGCCTATCGACAGAGGCTGCGCTCCCAATACCAGACTGGAGCACAGGTTGGTCAGTTCGATACCGCCAAGCGTCCCTTCTCTGAAAATCTGCTTTTCGACTACGCCAACCTGTTGCAAGACTTCCATGAATCGACAAACCTCTTTCTTAAAACAAACCGTGATCGCTACCATATTGAAGCTGCTATTGTGACCTTGCCCACTATGACAACTGCAGATTCAATCGAAGTCCTGGCTGACAAAATCTTGAATGGTTGGCAACTCGGTAGAGAGTTTAATGGGCGAGCGTTGTTGCTGCTTGTGGTTGAGAACAAGAAACAGGTCAAGCTAGAGGTCTCCTACGAACTTGAAGATGTGTTTACCGACGCCTTTACCGGTTACATAGAAGACATACAGCTGCGTCCCTATTTTTTGAGTGGGCAGTTGGGTGTTGGTTTGGTTGCCGTGATGGAAGAGCTAGAGCAACGGGCACAGATCAAGCAGAGAGGAAACTACAATCAGAGCACGATTACCGCGCTTGACCAGCAGCTTTTAACTGGCGGCGCCGGCGCCAAGCGAGACCTCAAGACTTTCTTGCCAGAGCAACTCTCAAAAGTTGGTAAACAATACCCGGCTGGCAAGGATGCTGAATCAGCTTGGCAGACCCTACTGCGCGCCTGGAAAGACAGGGTCAACGACCCTAACCTTGGTGTCTACACCGAGGTTACAAAACTCGCCTACCGAGACTATGTAAACTCACCAAAATCGCGTCTGGAACGCAACTACCAAACCTGGAGCGGCCGAACCTATGAGATTATCCAAGATAGAGACTATGCTGTGGTCTCCTTTGGCAACAACAAGGGTTGGGATAACTCACCCTTTCTCTTTGCTCGCACACCAGAGGGTTGGAAGTTGGATCTGGTTTCCACGCGAAAGTTCGTGCGCATGGGCAACAGCCCCTCTTGGGGGGTAGAGCGGGCCGATCACCCCTATATAGCGCTACTTGACTACGCACCGCAATGGGTGGGCCAAGATATCCCTTGGCAAGACAAAGATGTCTATAGAGTGGCAAACGATCCGCAAGTCGCCGCTGCCATCCGCCGCTTAGAGAAAAAAATCAAGCAGCATCCCAACGACTTTGATACCGCCTTGGAACTGGGAAGGTTGAACACCATCGCCTCCATGCGACCAAAGCATATCTTTCCGCCGCTCAAAAAAGCGCGATCGCTTAAACCAGACCACCCTCTGCCGCACAAGTATCTGGCCATTGCGCATGTTAGTACGACCTACCAATACAAAAGTGCCATAAAGGAGATCAAAAGGTTTTTACAATTATCTTCGCAGAGTCCTTTTGGCTGGAAGTATCTCGGCTATCTTCACTATCAGACCAAGCACTATGATGACGCGGTTGAGGCGTTCAAAAAATCCATGGCCATCGATCAAGGGGATGCCTATACGTTCACTTGGCTGGCTCGCGCTTACGGCAGGCTCTATCTCAATGCAGCAAAGGTGGATCCACGCCGGGCGCTCTACAAGAGCTCAGCAAAGGCAATGCTGCAAAAGACGCATCAACTCGTTCCCAAGAACCTCCAGCGTATTGCCGCCACCGAGGTGTGGCTGATGCAGGCAGGCATTCTATAAGCCCATAGCAACTAGTTGCTATGCTCCAGGCAAATCGCTATAGCTGCAAGATGGCATTTAAGAGTGGGTTTATAGCCATCTGCGGTCGGCCCAACACCGGTAAGACAACACTGCTCAACCGTGTCCTCGGTCATAAGGTGGGCATTGTCTCCGCCAAACCACAGACAACGCGGCATCGCATCCTCGGTGTTCATACGGACGAGCAGGCGCAGATGGTCTTTTTGGATACCCCTGGTCTCAACTGTCGGCCAACGGAGCTCAGCTTAGATCAGCGTATTCAAGCCAACGCCTTAGAAGCGCTCAAGGAGGCTGATCTTGCCCTTTTGCTGTTCGATGCGACACGGGAGTGGGGTGAGGAAGACGCGCTGGTGACAAAACAGAGCAAAGAGAGCGGTGTCAAGCGGATTGCCGTGCTCAACAAAGTAGACCGGCTTGCCGACAAAGCTGAACAGGAGAGAACGTTGCAAGAGATCGGCAACAACAGCGGTGTTGCAACCCTGTTACCGGTCTCGGCAAAGAGTGGCGAGGGGCTCTCCCAACTGCTCGCCACCATCCGTAAACATCTGCCGGATGGCCCACTCTACTACCCCAATGAGACGCTTACTGATCAAACAGAGCGCTTCCTCGCGGCAGAGATCATTCGCGAAAAGATCTTCAAGTTCACCGGTCAGGAAGTCCCCTACGCTTGTGCGGTCATCGTCGAAGCGTATAAAGAGAGTACGCAGCAGCTCCTCGTTCAGGCGGTGATCGTTGTCGATCGCCAAGCCCTCAAGAAAATCCTCATTGGCAAGCGAGGTGCCACCATAAAGCGGATTGGCATGGCAGCAAGAGAGGAGCTTGAGGCGAACCATGGCAAGAAAGTCCATGTTGAACTTTTTGTCAAAGTCCATAAGAATTGGCGTCAAGAGCTCAAGACCGTGAAAGCCTTTGGTTACTGAATCATGTCCTTTGTCGTTGCCATAGTCGGTCGGGCCAATGTTGGCAAATCGACCCTGTTCAACCGCATCGTTGGCGAGCAGCGCTCTCTAGTCCATAACGTTGCTGGGGTCACCCGAGACCGTCTCTACTCCTCGGCTGAGTGGTCGGTGGATGGCAAAATCGTCGACTTCACGCTCGTGGATACCGGCGGCCTCGAGCTGGGCAAGCGCGAGAGCCTGCGCAACTACGTCACTCGTCAAGTCGATGCGGCCATCGACCAGGCAGACTGCATCATTACCGTTGTCGATGGGCGGGCAGGTCTCCTGCCCGAAGACGAGGAGTTGATTCGACGTCTACGACGAAGTGAGAAAAAGCTCTTTCTTTGCGTCAACAAGGTCGATCTCAACCTGCACGAGGACTTCTTACTACCCTTTCACAAACTCGGTATCACCCCGATCTTTCCCATCTCAGCCCAGCACAACCGCGGTATTGATGAGCTCATGACCGCCGTGCTTGCAGACTATATGTCGCTCTATCGTGAGAGCGATGCAGAAATCCATAAAGACTTGACCCGCATCGCTATTGTCGGTCGGCCCAATGTTGGCAAGAGTCGGCTATTGAACTACCTCTGTGGTGAAGAGCGCGCTGTGGTGTCGCCACAACCTGGTACCACCAGGGATCCGATCGACACGCGTATCTCACACCAAGGACAAGAGTATCTTCTCATTGACACAGCAGGTATCCGCCGACAGGCAAAGATAGACGAAACCTTAGAATACCTCGCTGTTCTGCGCAGCATGCGTGCTGTCGGCCGCTCGCACATTGCTATCTTGGTTGTCGATGCCACTGAAGGCATCACGCACCAGGAGATGCGGCTGGTATCGCAAATCCTGCAACGTGGTCGCGGCCTGATCTGTTTCTACAACAAGTGCGATCTGCTTGAGGGTCCTGCACCTTCAGGCGTGAAACACTTTCCTTATGTAAGCACCTGCCATGGCGCTGCCAAGCTAGGGCAGGGCATGGAGGCACTCTTTCCTCTCGTTAAAAAGGTGATGCGCAGCTACAAGAAGAAGGTAACCACGGCAAAACTCAATGAGATGATGGCAAAGATCACCGCGCAGACACCACCACCACAAGCCGGTGGCCGGCCATTAAAGATTCGTTATGCCACCCAGACCGGTTGCAGCCCGCCCACCTTCCAGATCTTTGTCAACCACCTAGAACGACTTACCAACAACTACAAGAAGTATCTTGAGAATTCATTGTACAAACAGCTAAAACTTGTTGGCGTACCCATAAAGTTGGAGTTTAGAGAGGGAAACAGAGACTGATCTCTAAATGTTAAGGGCCTGTAACTGTTGATCTTTAAATCACCATAGCTATTTTTATTGGGCCTGGGTAATGAAGAATTCTATAATTCCATGAAAAAAGCACGTCAGTCACTGTATTTCATAGCCACTTTTCTGTCCTTTTATCTTTTAGCAATTCACATCTCTTTCGGCGATGCCAAAGGCCCGTCGACCCTGTTTGTCTTGTATGATGCAGGAGAGACAAAGGGACTCCAGCCAGTATTCAAGGAGCTGGATAAAAAAAGCATAGACTACGCGATACTGGCCTTTTCAACCGCCCTTTCCCTTGTGGAGAGCCAGCAACCCGCTAAATCCTTTGATAAAAATTGCGGCGTCGTCTTGTCTGCCGAGAGAATTCACTGGTCAAGGACAAGGAAGCTCTCTGAGAAACAAATCGCCAAACTAAAAGGCTGTGTTAGACCGAAGGTGATTGTTACGGGTGTTGTGTCTGAAGTTCAGGCACAGGTTGCTCGAAGCTACAAGAAGGAAGCCTTTGTCGCCGGTTTTTATGATGCCTTTTCTCCTCCAGAAGAGGATACTCTTGTGGTCCGCGCAGGTGACTCTTGGGACGAAATCTGGATTCCAACAAATAAACTCTCTTCGTCCCTTCTGAAGGGGCACAGACTCCGTGTAGTTGGACAGCCGAGCCTTGAACACTGGGCGCAGACTACAGCCAACGTTGATCCAAGGAAAATATATGCAAAACTTGAACTCGCTGCAACGCGACCCATGGTTCTCTACGCCGGTGGTTACGGAAGAGACTATGCAGAGGCTTTCCGTCTATTTGTACGCGCTACAAGAGCCTTTCCCAGTCTGACCTTTCTACTTTCTCTTCATCCTAAGGTAGATGGAAAATTGGAAAAGCAAATCCTCAGAGAAGAGGGAGCCGAAAATATCCAAGTCGTTCCCAAGACTATTGATACAAAGAGTGTGAGTGTGATTGCTGAAGTAATTGTCTGCCATCGATCGACCGTAGGGGTACAAGCGCTTTTTATGAACAAACCCGTCATATACTTAGATCTTCCAACAGGAAACTACACAAATGTTGCTATCCAGGAAAACTGGGCCGTTCAGGTAAGATCCCTAAACGAGTTTCAAAAGGTTTTGGAAAGGCTAGTTAAGAAAAAGAGCGGCGACAAGCCTCTCGATATATACTCACTGGCTGAGATTCCGAGGCGGGCAACTCTATTGATCTCGAGAGTGATTGAAGACCGACTTAGCCAACGTTAAAAGCAAAAAATTCGTATACGAACCTAAGAGTGAAAGTCTCGTGACACTAAGCTAATTGCCTGTTTGGCAACGCGGCGGGTGTGTTTGGTTTTGATGGGGGAGTGCAGGAATCGATTCAAGGCTGCCAGCAGGTAGCGCGTGCCGCTAGGTGTTGCCGTGGGTAGCTCTTCTCTCACAGCAATCGTGGTTTTAAGCAGATGTGCTGAGTAGATGGGACGCGCCATTCCATGATCGAAGATCTGCTCGCTGGCCGCAGCAAAAAAGCGCTCGCTGTTTTCTACCTGCCACCTCTCTTCGTCCACAGCCGTGGTGTAAGGCTGGTTGCGGCCGTGAAAACAGGCGAGCTGCAGCAGTGCCTGCGGCCAAAACTCTGGGAAACGGCTGCACTGCATGCGAGCGGCATTGGCAAAGGTGATGGCGTGGGTAAAATCAAGCCAACCAACGTTATCGCTTACCGATCGATCGCTGGCTGTTTGAAAACCCATATCATAGCAAAGCAGGTTGCGGGCATTAACCTCGAGCAGAGCGGCGAAAACTGCCATTGGTGCGTGGCTCTGTAGTTTGTCGACGACCCATTGCATGGCGCGGTTGACTGAGAGGCCGAACAGATCCTCTACATCCTCAACATCTTGCTGAGAGGACGGTGGCTGCTTGGATGCCGCATCTAGGTAGTGCGTATACTTACGAAACTCCGGTAGTAGATCCTCGCGGGTAGCGCCGCATAGCGATCGGCCCAATGCCAGAGATAAGGGCTGCTCAACGCAGCTGCCTAACTGTTCGATGAGATAGCGGCTCTTATAGACATAGATGAGCGAGTGACCAAAGTCATTGTAATGCGCCAATGCCGCAGCAGTTAGCGAGTGCTCCAAATCGGCAAAGCTCTTACCTGCATTAAAAGCACCGCGGAGTTGGGACAGCGCCCCTTCTTCGTCTTCTTTTTCTACGGCATCGAGAAAACCCGCATGCGAGAACTCGCGGCTTGTCTGGGGGTAAGGGTAGGAGGGATGGCGCAGACTGTCCTGGGCAATATGATCGATGGCTTCGGCCAGAGCAATGATCTGGCTCTCTAGGTTTGTTGGGCTCTCTTGATAGAGCTGCAACCAGTCGGCCGTAGCTGCATAGGCGTGTGTGGTACCAAACTCGAGTCGATCGTAGGAGTTTTCAATAGCGTGGATCAAAGCACGCTTGAGATCAATGCCGTTGAAATGGAGCCGTGCAAGTGTACGCGCAATCCTACCGTACTCCTGCTTGGCAATCGCCTGCTTGAGTCCTGCCAGTAGACGCGTGGCAATTTCCTCTTTGTTTGGCGGTGCAATCTCGACCCAGATTGATCCAGACTCTGACTTGGTAGGGTAGACTCGGGTGTTGTCACTACCACGCAGACAGCGGCCGCTGTGCAGATCAAACTTCCAGTTGTGCCAGTTACAGGTAAGCACCTTTTCCCCGGCAGCGATCTTTCCCTCAACCAGAGGATAGCCCTCATGCGGACAACGGTTGTCTATGGCAAAGATTTGCTCATCCACTTGAAATATAGCAAGCTGCAATGGCCCATGACGAAAGAGCAGGCGGCCTTTCTTACGAAGATCGGCAATGGTCCCAGCTTCATACCAGTGGGAGGGGTTCGTCATAAAGGCTTGCCTATCATCTTAGATTGGGTTTATCAATGCGTATGCTGTTTCTCTGTTTGCTTCTGCTGCTAGCATTGCCAACAGCCGCCAATGCGCAGACCTCGGCTGAGGGTGTGGCAGACTGTATTCAAGAGTGTTCGCAACAATGCCAAAAACAGTTTGAGACGATTGTTGATGCTTCCCGTCGAGAACAAGTGCTTAAAGCCTGCATCGCGAGGTGTCAGCAACGATGTCGAGCCGGCTATGAGCTGTACCGTTCCAAACAGGGCGATGTTGGTTTTTACCCACAGGCACCGACGGCCATCGAGGGGAGCACAAAAGACCAGATTCGTGGCCCAGTTACCGCGGATAGATCAGACAAGGACGAGGCGTTGACGGCAATCCTACTTTATGTTGCCTCTGCATTTGGTTTTGTCTTTTACTATTACGACCGGCCTGCTGACGAGCCCCAGCTACAACGTTTTCAACGACTGCATGGTGAGTTGCATGCAAAGGGGGGATACAATCTCACCAAGAACGCACAAATATTAGGAGACATCTCTTTGGACTTTCGTAACATCGGCATTGATTTTGAAACATCTTACTCGCCAAATAGTGATCCAAATGATGAACTCACGGTAGTGCAAACAGGTCTACACCTCATGGCCAGACCCAGGCTTCATAACCAACCAGGGGTAGGGATCGGCTTTCTCCATGTCGACCAAGGTGGCAACGGTTTATCAGGAGGTTACTTTAGCTTGATCAACCGCTTCACGGTAAGCGAAGAGCTATGGTTACGATTTGCGCCGTTGCTCGGCATCCTTGAAGAGGATGAGTTCTACGTTGGTGCAAAGTTTGATATCACCTGTTATCTTACGAAACACTTAGGCCCAACCTTTGGTTTGCAATTCCACGTCTTTGATGATCGTATCTTCTTTGCTCCCGTGGCTGGCTTGGGCATACGCTTTTAGCTGTGGCACCCTAAGCTTTAGCACCATCTATCGCACCATCGTTGATAGTGACTGCGATCATGACTAACGGCCCCTTGAATCTCACAGGTGGCGGTGGCGTACCCGCAAGCTCTTTGTAACAGCTGACTCTCTGGCCAATCATTATAGAGACCAAGGATAACCGCAGCGCTAAAGGCGTCACCCGCGCCAACAGCATCGACAAATTTGCCTGTCTTGGGCGGCACAAAGTCCGCAACGATTTTGCCGGCTTGGACGAGGTAGGCTTTTGCCGCCGCCGCAGTCACAAAGGCAAGTTGAACACTTATGTTGTAAAAAAATATAACATATGTTATATATTTATATAACAATGCCACCGATACTGCTACGAACAGATAAAGCGACTCTACGAAATAAGCTCCTTGCCTATTTTTTCACGAATCCTGATGCTTGGCTGCACTTGCGAGATATAGCGCGTAGGTTGGAAGTCAGCGCCGGCAACCTGTCTAAAGAGCTGCAAGCGCTTGAAAAAGACAACCTCTTTAAATCGGAAAAGCGAGGAGTGCAGAAATTTTTTTCCATTAATAAAGACCATCCCTTATACCAAGATCTAAAGTCTCTTATTTTCAAGACGATTGGTATAAAGGGAGCCTTGCAAGATCTTTTAAAGGAGTTTACAGCTGTCAAGCGCGGCTTTATTTATGGATCCTTTGCCAAGGGCGAGGAGAAAGCCTATTCGGACATTGACCTGTGTCTTATTGTAGATAATGAAAAATTTGACGATTCGAAGTTTACAGAAAAACTTCAGACCTTAGAAAAGCAGTTCAGTCGAGAGATATCCTACATCTATCACACCGAAGAAGAATGGGGGGGGAAGCAAAGACAGAAAGACAGCTTTGTTATGAATGTATTAAAGCAAAAGCGCATTGAACTGAAAACGTAACTATGAAAACGGACTTTAAAGATTTGCTGGAAAAGGGCCAATTAAAACACGAGCCTGGAATAGGGAAAGAGCAGGTTGAATTGCTGATGATCCGAGCCGAAAAGGACCTTGATTCAGCAAGTAAGTTAATCTCCTTTGACGAGGCTGGAGCGATGGACTTTGTATATAAGGCGTTCTTTCATACGGCTAATGCTCTGCTAAGGCTTCATGGCTATCGCCCAGGACCCGTCCGCCAACATCAGGGCGTTCTGATTGCCGTAGAAAGGATGCTGGGAAAGGAATACAAGCAGTTGCTTCTAAAGTTTAATCGCCTCAGAAAACGGCGAAATCGATTTGAGTATTTAGGAATTTTTGAAATGGGCACGCAGGAATTAAAGGGCTATCTCGAAGCAGCCAAGCAATTTGTTACCGCTATAAAACGAGAGATTAATCAAATGCACAGTGACAAATCCAGCTAGTTTGTAAAAGCCTTCTCCAGCTTTTGCAATACCTGCTCTTCCTCTTTGGAGACCTTGTTGCCAAGGCCGAGGAAGCCGCCGGCGGCTTCAGCAACGGCTCGGGCGCGGTGGAGTACCGCAAGTTTCAGACCGGTAAACTCTTCTGCCGACATCTGTTTTCCAAGCTGCTGAATGTAGTCTTGCCAGGTTTGCATAAGTTCTGGCCCAGGACGGTGGTTGAGCCACGCCTGCAGGAGCTCGCTGGCAGCGCTTTGCTTTTGCACACCCTGGTCTTCTGCGGCGGCAAGAATCGCCGTGCGCTCTTTATCCTCCATCTTACCATCTGCCCAGGCCACCTCTATCAACGGCGTGAGCGTGAGCGCTGCTAGGGTCTGCGGCGAAATCTCTAATTCAAGCAGCTTGTCGAGAAGGGCGGGGTCAGCAATGCCAGAGGCGTTTTTCAGGGCTTGGCGTCTGTCAGCCTTTTGCTGCTCCTGCTGCATTTTTTCAAGCTGCTTGACCTCGAGTCGATGAAAGAAGCTCTCTTCAAGCTCTTTTCGACGGTCGGTTAAGAACCCATCTTGCATGAGCAAACGTTACCAAAAGGAGAAGGTAGGTCAACGGTACTGTCAGCCTGGCAAAACCACCTCGCCGAGTTGGAAGCGCCTGCCATCAAAGGTGACCTTGGCAGCAATGGTCTTTGGGTCGTGATAGAACCAGAGGGTCCACGCCTCATCCACTGCTTGCTTTAGAAAGTCCTGTTTCTCTTTGAGGGTCTTTAGCGGCTCAACATCATAGGCCATGATGTAGGGCAGATGTAGATGCGAGGTGGTGGGAATAAGATCGGCCACAAAGACCCAGTTCTGCTCCTGCTGCTGCACATGCACCAGTTGCTGTGCCGGTGTATGACCATCCACCGTAGTAACCCGCACACCTTCGAAGAGCTCGCCATCCCCCTCTAAGAAAACGCACTTGGCGTGATCTTCTATAAAGGGATAGATACCCTCACTACGAAAGCTGCCGGCATCCTTTTCTGAGGGTGCTTTGGCCCACTCCAGCTGACGCTTCTGGATATAATGAGTAGCATTAGGAAAGCTGAGCTGCCGCTTGCCATCTGAATTCAGAAAAGACAGGCCACCGGCATGATCAAAATGTAGATGCGTACAGATGACGTCGGTGATCTGTTCAGGCGTTAAATCAAAAGGTTTGAGAGCCTGCTGCCAAGTCGGTTGCGGAGTCACACCACCAATAGCATAGATAGATCGATCCTTATCGCTAAAGTCAAAACTGTTGCCTACCTCTACGATCACACAGCGCTCTCCCTGACGTAGCAACATACAGTTGCTCTGCAGGGTGATACGGTTCTTATCATCGTCAGGGTTGGTGCGCTGCCACAGAGGCTTGGGAATGATGCCAAACATAGCACCGCCATCTAGCCCAAAGCTCCCCATACTAATACAGTCTATCTTCCAACCCATAGCCTATGCCTCCTTACGACAACAGTAACAGTAGAGTTCGTAAATCTCGGCAGGGGTCAACCTCTCCACTCGAATGTCTGCCTTAAGTTTTTGCTGTTGTAAATACTCTTGAGCCTGCGCAAGAGAAGATGAAAAACGGCGTATCTGCTTCAGGCCGTTGAGCAGAGTCTTACGCCGGTACATAAAGAGCTGGCGGACGAACTTTTCAAAGTCTTTTAGATGCGCCGCCTCAACACGTGGATGATCGAGAAAGCTCAGCCCAACAACGGTTGTGTCCACCTTGGGCAGAGGAAAGAATTGATTTTTATCGATGTTCAGCTGCTTTTCCACATCGCAGTATAGGTAAGCAAAGAGTGTGAGCGAACCGTAGTCTCTGCTGCCCGGTTTTGCCACCAACCGGGCAGCCACCTCCTGCTGAAAGGTGAGATGAGCGTAACTGATGTGCTGCCACTGGCTAAAGAGACGTTCGAGGATGACCGTAGAGACATTGAAGGGCAGATTACCAAAGATGCAGAGGCGATGGCCAAGCCTTTTTGCCAAGCGAGCGTAGTCAAAGTTGGTGGCGTCTGCTTGTATTAACTGTAAGTTTTTCGGTTGGGATAGCTTCTCTTGCCAAATCTTGACAAGTCGTCGGTCCGCTTCAATGGCTATGACTTGGGGAAAGCGACGGCAGAGAATTTGCGTGATGGCGCCAAGACCGGGGCCAATCTCAACGACTGTTGTCACATTCGCAAGAGCTGGATGGGTTGCCGTATCGACAAACCGCTCGGCCGTGCTCGCGTGCACGAGAAAATTTTGGCCGGCGCGCCGTTTTGGTCTGTGGCCAAAGAGTTGCATCAACCCCTATGCCATAGGAGAGATGTCCGTTCGACGATGACACACGGGGGAATGACTTGCGGAGGTATAAGGAGAAACGTCAAGGGGAGTGAAATTCTCGCGTTTAAAGTAGTAGTGCCCCAGCTTGGCAATCATCGCCGCATTATCGGTACAGTACTGTGGCTCTGGCAGGAGGAGCGGTCGCTGGCGAAAAACTGGTTGCTCCCTAAGGGCACGACGAAGAGCGCGGTTGCAGGAGACTCCACCACAAACGATAATCTGTTGCACCTGCGGGTAGAGCTCACCGGCTCTTAGTAGCTTTTGCATGAGGGAGGTTACAGCAGCACGTTGGAAAGAGGCAGCAATCTTGTCTTTGTGTTCACCGACCTCTTTTGGATAAGCTCTACAAAATTGCACTACCGCGGTCTTTAAGCCGCTAAAGCTAAAATTTAGATCTCCAGAGCGCTGCATAGGAATCGGCAGCTCTATCAAGTCTCCAGCGTACTCCTCTGCCAAGCGATCGATGATCGGTCCACCTGGATAGCCGAGATCGAGAAAAGTGGCGACCTTGTCGTAGGCTTCACCTACGGCGTCGTCTAAGGTATTGCCAACGATCTCCATCTCGCCGAAGCGAGTGAGGAAACAGAGCATGGTATGGCCGCCAGAGATTACCAGGGCGAGCAGGGGAAAACGTGGCTCGGCCTCACCCAAAAAGGCTGCGGCGATGTGGGCTTCTAGATGGTCAACGCCGATAAGCGGTAATTGCAAACCGTAGGCCAAAGCCTTGGCTGTGACCAGGCCTACCAAGAGGCTGCCACGGAGGCCGGGGCCGGTGGTGACGGCAACGGCAGACAGCTGCGGATAGTCGATGCCAGCGCTCTTGAGAGCTGCATCGATTATCGGCAGCATGGTCGTACAGTGAGACCTTGACGCCACTTCGGGTACCACCCCGAGAAAGGGTGCGTGCAGCTGCTGTTGGGACCGGACAATAGATGAGAGAATCTCGCCCTGATCTGAAATCACCGCTGCTGCGGTTTCGTCACAAGAGGTTTCTATGCCGAGTAAAGCCACAGAAGCTTACTTTTTCTTTAGTTCGGCAAGACGCTGTGCCGCTTGTCTGCCTTCAGGCTTACCTTGGCAACGGGCACCGGTCTCTTCAAAAAAGACCTTTGCCTTGTCTCTCTGACCGAGGTTCTCAAAACAAAGCGCTTGCTTGAGTAGGGCAGCACAGACCTTATCACTGTTAGGATAGTCGTCCATGATCCGTTGGAACTCAAGGATCGCTTCGCCGAACTTGCCTTGCGCGTAGTAACCTTCGCCGATCCAATAGGCGGCATTGTCTGCGAGCGTGCTCTGTGGGTACTTACGGATAAACTCCTGAAACTTGGTAATGCCAAGAGTGTAGTCCTTCTCCTCCAGTATGATCTTCAAGGTTCGGTTGTAGAACTCGACATCGTCAGCACCACTGCGACCCTGCTCAAGACGACTGAGGCTGTTGTTTTGAAAGTCTGCTCGTATCTTTTGCACATCAAGCTTAAGAACTTCTAGCTTGTGTCCGAGCTCTTCGATATCACCGCGCAACCCTTGTATTTCAGTACGCATATCCTGAATCGTCACCTGCGTGTCGGCACGTTCCTGTTTAACACTCTCGAGCAAATCGTCGATGGCCTCTTCCTTAGCGGCAAACTCTCGAGAAAAACTGTCAACCCGCTGCTGCAAAGCGGCCACTTCCCCAGACTGCCTGTCCATTTTGTCCTTAAGCTGATCTTCACGATACTGGCATGCCACGAACGTCATCGACAGTACAAACGCTAAGATGAAAAAAGGGCACAACTGCTTATCGCGGTTGTGCCGCAAACAGAAACCACTCATTGTGCTAACGGACTGCAATTACTTTAGGTTCATCACGAATTCGGCACGGCGGTTCTTGGCCCAGGAACTCTCACCGCTACCAAAGACGACTGGGCGCTCTTCGCCATAGCTGATAATCGACAAGCGACCTGCCTCGACACCCAGGCTAGAAAGGTAGTCTTTCACCGATTTAGCACGACGCTCACCTAAAGCAAGGTTGTACTCATCGGTGCCACGATCATCACAGTGGCCTTCAACAACGATCGCCGCTTGTGGGTAGTTGCGTAAAAACTCGTAATGTGTTCGCAGTGTCTGGCGAGCATCGCTGGTTAACGTTGCTTGATCAAACTCAAAGTAGATGGGCGTGAGCGCGCTTTTGGCGGCATCGATACTGCCCGCCTCTGCACCAGCCGCACCCTCCTCGATGCCGGAGGTCTCACTGTCAAAGCCAGCTGCAATACCCTCATCATCGCCAGGCTGATCGGAAGCCGCGGCAACATCGTCGACTTGCTTGCTGCCACATGCTGCCAGCAGCAACACCAGTGACAGGACCGCGGTTGTCATAAAAAAATCTCGTTTGATCTTCATGGTTCTACTCCTCAGGTTAGAGTGCCTGTTGCCATTTTCGATAACAGGCTCCTTTTAAGGAAACTGCCTACCCTTGTCAAGCGAAGGTCGCTAAAACGTTCTTCAGATCCGCCTCTCTGTCGGTAACCGCAAAAACTGCAGCGCGCTCTCCACGTCGACGTTCAACCTTTTTAAGATGGCCAATCAGCACCTTGCCAGGCCCGACTTCGACAAATCGCTGCACCCCAGCAAGAAACATGTTCATCAGGGTTTGCGACCAGCGTATCGGGTTGCACACCTGTTCTGTTAGTTTGCTAACGATCTCAGTAGGATCGGTCACCAGCTTGGCATCGACATTGGCAAAGTAGGGGATCTTTGGCTTGCTGATGGCGATGCGCGCGAGCTGTTTGGCAAGCTTCTCTGCTGCCGGTGCAAGCAACGAGCAGTGGAAGGGCGCACTGACTTTGAGCTGACGTGCCCTGGCTCCAGCTGCCTTTGCCAGGGAAACCAGCTCTTCGATCGCAGCGACCTCTCCAGCAACCACGACCTGTCCGGGGCAGTTGTAACCCGCGGGCTCGACCCTGTTACCCTGATCACAGACGCGCTGACAGAGAGCCTCGACTTCAGCATCCTTGAGGCCGAGAATCGCCGCCATCGTACCCTGTCCTGGGGGTACGGCCTCCTGCATGTAGCGACCCCGCAAACTCACGGTGCGCAGGGCATCAGCAAAGTCTAGGCTCTCGGCTAACACCAACGCACTGTACTCGCCAAGACTGTGACCGGCAACAAGATCGGGCTCTATGCCAGCTGCAAGTAGATAACGTGCCGTGGCCACGCTGACCGTGAGGATGGCCGGCTGGGTAACTTCCGTCTCTTGCAAGCGCGCTTCAGGCCCCTCAAGGATTGTCTGCGATAGCGGGAAGTCTAAGACTTTGTCGGCAAGGCTAAAGAGCTTGTGGCTCTCAGGGTCATGGTCATAGAGATAGCGGCCCATCGCTACATACTGCGAACCCTGACCTGGAAAGAGAAAGGCCAGTTTGTCCTGTTTCTGCTGCGCAGCCATAACGACCACACTCCTTATTACCATTAGTAGAGGGTGTAAAGCCCTGCTCTCAGGCCAACGGGTATGGGCGCATTGACACCATAGCGCCAGCGTGCTAGAACCTGCCGCATTCGCAACTAACTAGTAGAAATTAAAAGGAGAGAGACGCATGAGTGAATCGACCCTAGCAATCGGGGGTAAGGCGCCGAGCTTTGAATTGGAAGGTGTGCTCCACAAAAACTTCAACACCTACAAGCTACCGCATAGCGATGGCAAGTGGACGCTGTTGCTCTTCTACCCACTGGATTTTACCTTTGTCTGCCCGACTGAGATTGTCGCCTTTAGCGACGCTGACAACCGCTTCAAAGAACTGAATACCAACCTCTATGGTATCTCTGTGGACAGCAAGTTTACCCACCTGGCGTGGACGGAGACCGATCGCAGCCAAGGGGGTGTAGGTGATATCAACTTTCCGCTGCTGGCTGATCTCAACAAAACAGTGGCACGTAGCTACGGCGTGTTGATCGAGGATGCTGGTGTAGCACTGCGCGGTCTCTTTCTTATTGATGACGAGGGCATGGTGCAACACGCAACCATCAACAACCTTGCGGTCGGCCGCGGTGTGGATGAGACCATCCGCCTTATTCAGGCGTTCCAACATGCAAAGCAGAGCGGTGAGGTCTGTCCTGCAGATTGGACACCTGGAAGTGAGACCATGAAACCAGATCCAAACGGCCTTAAGGAATACGCCCAGGGCAAACACCGTTAATGGCTTTGTGCCGCTTGGCTTACGCCAGCAAATGGAAAGTGAGCTTCTAAAGAAGATCGCTGCCAAGGAGCACAAGGTAGCGGTCATTGGTCTGGGCTACGTTGGCCTGCCGTTGGCGGTACACCTGGCTGAGGCGGGTATCGACGTCATTGGCGTGGACATCGATAAGCAGCGGATCGAGCAGTTAAAAGGTGGCCACTCCTACATCCTCGATGTTCCTAGCGCTAGTTATCGCGCTGTGCAGTCGCGGATAACGCCAACCAGCAGTTACGACGCTGTCCGCGAGGCTGATGTCATCAACATCTGTGTGCCGACGCCGCTAGCAAAGACCAAAGATCCCGATATCAGCTTTATCATTGCCGCCTGCCAACAGCTAAAGAGTCGCCTCAAGCGTGGACAGCTGGTCATTCTTGAGAGCACCACCTATCCGGGTACTACGGATGAGATTGTATTACCCCTGCTTGCTGAGAGTGGGCTGCAGGTGGGTAAAGACTACTTCCTCGCCTTCAGCCCAGAACGAGTGGATCCGGGCAACAAGAAGTTCAATATCAAAAACACCCCCAAGGTTGTGGGTGGCATCACGCCAAACTGTACCCGTGTGGCTACGGCTTTCTTTAAGAGCTTTATCGATAAACCCGTACCCGTAAGCTCAACGCGTGTGGCGGAGATGGTCAAGCTCTTAGAGAATACTTTTCGGATGGTCAACATTGGCTTGGTGAACGAGCTCTCGATCATGTGCAACCTGCTCGGGGTCGACACCTGGGAGACCATTGATGCTGCTGCCACCAAACCCTTTGGGTTTTTACCTTTCTACCCCGGCCCCGGGCTTGGTGGCCATTGCATTCCCGTGGATCCCTACTATTTATCGTGGAAACTCAAAACCCTCGACTACATTCCGCAGTTCATTGAGCTCGCCGGCAAGATCAACTTCAACATGCCCCACCACATTGTTGAGCGCATCACCACCGGACTAAACAGTTTAGAAAAGAGCATCAAAAACGCTAAGATCCTGCTGCTCGGTGTCTCCTATAAAGAGAATATCGACGACACGCGGGAATCACCTGCTCTCGACATCATCGAACTCTTAAAACAGCGCGGCGCCCAGGTGAGCTATCACGATCCTTATGTTTCCGCGTTGGAAGTTGGCAGTGAGAAGTTAAGCAGTTGTCAGCTAACCGACAATCTGATTGAGAGCTGCGACTGTGTGGTGATCACTACCAAACACGATGGTATTGACTACAACAACCTCGTCGACAAAGCCAAGCTGATCATCGACACCCGCGATGCCACCCGTGGCATCAACAGTCCCAAAGTCTTTCGCCTCTGAAAATCGGTTTTGCTAGCTAACAAGTTCAAATAAAAAGATATTTTTCTAAAAACAAAATACTCAGTGATTGAGCAAAAATACTCAACCACCGAGTATTTTGTTTACCATCGCATTAACTCCGTGTTATATCTAGGTTATGGCAAAAGACTATCTACGCCCAACCACAGTAAAGCTCTGGCAGAGTTTGCAAACGGCCAAGGACCTCATCCACGTGGTCATGGGGCCTCGCCAAGTTGGCAAGACCACAGCTGCCACGCAAATTGAAAAGAGATGGAAGGGATCCGTTCACTATGCAGCCGCAGATGGCATGCAACCTTTCGGTATCGAATGGATTGAAAACCAATGGCATGTGGCTAGACGTTTATCAGAATGCAATAAGCTAAGAACCCTATTGATCCTTGACGAAGTACAAAAAGTTCAAAGTTGGAGTGAAATAGTTAAGCGTCTATGGGATGAGGATCAGAAACAAGGACGTAGAATTGCCGTCCTCTTGCTGGGCTCTTCGTCCATTCTTTTACAACACGGCCTATCAGAGAGTTTAGCTGGAAGGTTTACGCTTTTTCGATTTGCTCACTGGAGTTGGACGGAGTGTAAGGCAAAGTTCGCATGGGATCTTGAATCCTGGCTCTTCTTCGGAGGTTATCCCAAGGCAGCCCTGTACTACAAAGATGAAGGTTTTTGGCGATCCTACATCACGGATTCATTGATAGAAACAGCCATCACAAGAGACGTGTTACAAATGCAGCATATTACAAAGCCTACTCTTCTCCGTCATCTGTTCGCGCTAGCAGCTGCTTACCCAGCACAAATTCTTTCATACAATAAAATGCTAGGACAGTTGCAAGATGTCGGCAATACTACTACGCTTGCTCACTACCTCAGACTCCTAGAAACGGCTTTTCTCGTCAGCGGCCTGGAACGATTCCCAAGAGATCAAGCTAAAAAGAGAGGATCAAGTCCGAAGCTCATTCTTTGGAACAATGGTCTTATTCATGCTTTGTCGCAAAAGAATTTCAAGGAAGCTAGAAACGATGGAAGTTGGTGGGGAAGGATTGTCGAAAACGCCGTTGGGGGGCATTTGCTCAACTGTCTTCAGGGACTACCTTATAGCGTCACTTACTGGAGAGAACGATCAAACGAAGTCGATTTTGTGGTAAGAACAGCAGACAAGCTCTGGGCAATCGAAGTAAAGAGTGGACGTCCGTTGAAAGCTTCGGGTCTGTATCGATTGAAAGAAAAATTCTCAAAAACTAAAAGCCTCATCATCGGCAGTGGCGGGATACCACTAGAGGAGTTTTTTGCAGCCGAGCCCAAAGACATTCTTTCTTAAAAGGGCATCACCAAATGACCAAGAATCAGGCCCTCAATAATTTCAAAGGAGTTGCGAATAGTTTTGGCATCGACGCTGCATTTTGATTTTATAAATCTTTTTGGCGAAGCTTTAATGCTAGCAGTGCCACGAGGGCGAGCAGGGAACCACAAATCAGCGTCCAGGCGAACATCTTGTAAGGTGCTAGCGCGAGAGCGTCGAATAGAAGACGTTGTATGATAAAGGCGACACCAACAAACAGACTCGCTGTGGCTGTACGCAGTGACACCACGCAAGCACGGACATTCTCGCTGCCACCAATATTCTCATGCATGAGGCTTAGGACAAATGGAAAACCAAAGTAAAAAGGTAGGCGCATGAGGATAACAAACGCCACGGCAATCAATGGGAGCATGCCGCGCTCTTGAGAGAAAGAGAGACAGAGCCCTGCACCAATAAGAAGATAGCAGGTGTGCAGTGCGCCTTTGAGCGCATGTTGTTCTGCGGCCTGATCACTCGATCGTTTGGTGACACGCTTCGCCCACATAGCACCAAAAAAACCAACCAGCGTTAACGCGGGCGCTATTAAGTAGGGCAGCGGCCGTGGCCCAACAACATCAACCAGCGTCGGCCAGGAAACCGTGACCACCATACCTAGCAGATACATGCTACAGTACAAAACAAGCCCGGGTAGGGCTGATGGTTGATAGGTAGCGTGCAACATAGGGGCCCATGCAGGCAGTGGACCTGCCTTTTGCACGGAATCATGTCCCCTGGAGAAATGATACAAAAGCACAAACAGCATCATCTGAAATATCACAGCAAATATCCATATGCGCGTCCACCAGATGCCTTTCACGTTAGGATTTTCACTCGCTTCCATGACGAATAACACTATGACAATGAGCAAGCATCCCAAAGAATAGGCTAAACGTTTGGCTATCGTCGCCAAACTAAAAAACTTTGCCTTGGAAAAGCTAGAGTCCTGCGACAGTTCGGCGGTAATTGACCAGCCATCAAAGGTACCGGATATCAAAGTAATGCTGGTTGCAAACAGAAACTGGCTGATAGCAAAAGCGAGCATGGCCAGCGTGGTATCTGCAATCCAAAAGGGATGTAGCGAGAGCACGACAAAACAGATTGTCGGCAGCAGAATACCCGTTAAAAATACCTTTCTTCTAGATAGACCCCATCTATCCGCGGCAAAGCTAGAAACCACCTCCATGATAGCCTCAAAAAAGAAGAAAAAGCTGAAAGCCGTGGCAATCAATCCCGCAGAGAGCAGATTATCATCGCCAAGAAAGTGCCACAGAAACACGGCTTTTCCCACCGTATACAGCGCTTGCGAAAAAGCATCCCCGGCAGTGCCCAATATATAAACAAGGCTCGGTCGCATGGATAAAATCCGCATAAAAAAAGCGCCTGGGGTCTATACCACAGGCGCTTCTTAAGCTCTATCTAAGAAGTCGTGAGCTTAGACGGTTGACTCAAGATGGTCGATACGCTCATTGAGACGGGCGATCTTGTCTTCAATCTGACCGAGGTTGCTGGCACGGCGTACGGTCTTTTCAATAGTGTCGTTGATACGGTTTTGCAGCTGCTCGAGGTTTTTCGCACTCTGCACCGCTAGCTGATTGAGCAATACCTTGCCCTCTGCCTTGGTAATCTCACCGCGGCTAACCATGCGTTCAATGTAACGGGTTGCCTCTGCCTGCGAGTCGTTTTCGTTTTCCATTCCCAACACCACATAGCGCTGAATGAAATCAAACAGCGAACCACTACCTCCGCGGATGATCTGTTTGAGCATGCTAAGCGGTAAAATCGATTTCTGACTCTTCTCTTGATCCACAAGAATCTGTGTCAGAATGATTGAAGTGACATCGTTCTTGGTACGGTTGTCAATCACCGTTACATCTTCACCCTTCTGAATAAGCTTAGCAATCTCATCCAGAGTGATGTAGCAGCTATCGCGGGTGTCGTAGAGTTTGCGATTCTGATACTTTTTGATCACCCTCGCGGTTGTCTCAGTAGCCGTTGCCATAGGTTTCTCCTTTCCCCACGCCCCCTATCTTGGGCGGTGTCATTTATTCAACGCGTTACACCTTAGGTGACGCCTGAGCGCTTGTCAAGCTCTATTACACCAATGCGTCAAAAGCGAGCCTGGTTTTATGTCAGATTTTCTAGTATATTCAATAAATTGTGAATGCGAGCCCAACCTCAGCCCCAATCCACTCACGGCTTGAGGAGCAGCTGCGTCAAACCTACCAGCCGCAGCCGCTCACGGATCATGCGCATGCCGAGCAGTTTGTAGGCGAGCTCACCCAGACGAGTGAGCCTGGGGCAGCGGCAATCTTAGCCATTCTCTTCTATGGCTCGCGCTTGCATGCCGGCATGGCGACAGCGACCTCTACTCCAGATTACTACGTCATCGTCGACAGTTATGCCGGTTTCTATGGCGGTGGTGGACGCCCGCAAGAGCGGCGTTGGCATCGTCTTGGTTGGCTGCACGCCCAACTCAACCGCATGCTGCCACCTAACATCTACCGCTATGGCAGCAGTAAGTACTCGGTCATCTCCTTGAACGACCTTGAGCGGGAAACCTCGGCAAGAGCAGCCGACGTTTACCATGTGGGTCGCTTCAGCAAACGTCTGGCCGTTGTCTACCTGAAACGTCCAGAGGTTCTGTCTAAGATCGTCCGCTGCTGTCTCCATGCTATGCAACAGGCAGTGCAACGCTCTCTACCGCTGCTGCCAAACCGCTTTAGTCCGGATGAAGCGATCTTGGCGGCACTACGGTTGAGTTACACCGGCGAGCCACGTGTTGAAGCAACAGACAAGGTAAAAAAAATCTTTGCGAGTCAAACGGAGTTTTATCGCCAGTTTTTTCTGCCCATCCTCGACGATACAGCGGCAAAGACAACCTGGTTGGATCAGGAGAGAGACAAAACTCACTACCGACGAGGGGAGTGTCGGGCGGCTCAACGTCAAACCAAAAGGTTTATTCGGCGTAGTCGTAGACGAGCCCTGTTGCGCTGGCCAAAGTACGTGGTGACGGTCAAAGACTGGGCTGGGTATATGTTGGTGAAAATTGAAAGGACCCAACGTTGGCAGATTGAGGTGAAACCCTACGAAAAACGCTGGCCACTGCTCTTCTGCTGGAAATACATCTGGTTGTTACGACGGAAAAAGATGTTGAAATGATCAGGACTTGCCATTAAGCGCGTCGCGCAGGCGTTGACTCGGTTTGAAGGTGACCACTTTGCGCGCGCTGATCTCCATGGCTTCGCCGGTTTGCGGGTTGCGACCCATACGGGTCTTTTTTTGGCGCACATGAAAGGTGCCAAAACCTGAGATCTTTAAATCTTCGCTACGCTCTAAGCAGCCTTTGAGGATCTCAAAGAACCTCTCAATGATCTCCATGGCAACCTTTTTGTTGAGGCCAACCTCATTAGTAACCTTTTCGATGAGGTGCGCCTTCGTCAGTGCCATATTGAGCCCTCCCGACTCTAAGTCTTTAACCGATAAATCTTTAATAAAATGGTATACCTATTTAACGGGATCAGGACAAGCCTTTTTTTGTATTAATATCCAGCAACTACCTAATGCCGGCGGCGATGATAAAGCTTAGCTGCCGGCCGGTGCGAGCCCCTTCACGCCGATAAGAGAAGTAGGCGCGAGGTTGGCAGACTGTACAACGCCTTAATATCTCTATATTTTTTCTGTTCACACCCGCTGCCAACGCAGCCGCCGTCGCCAGCTCCCACAGATCGAGATAAAGCGCCTGCTCACCCCGCTTGTGGTGGAAAGCGCGGTGGTTGGCAAATCGCTTCTCAAATGAGCTTTGTGCTGCGCCATCCAACCGCAGGCAGCAAGGACCGATAGCAGGTCCGAGAGCAAGGTATAGTTGGCCAACTGCCACCCGTGCCTTAATCAACCGTTTTAAGGTCTTTGGTAGAATCTCGAGTAGCGCACCTCGCCAACCCATGTGCACCACGGCAACCCATGAGCTGCCTTGCGCGCCGATGAGTATAGGTAGACAGTCTGCGGTCTTCACAGCCAGCACCATTCCAGTCGCTTGAGTGATAAGGCTGTCAGCCGCCTTATTGCGACTGCTCTCAGCCCGATCCTGTCCACGCACTTCAAGGATGCCATCACCACTCTGCTGCCGCGCCCAGTGGAGTTGCTGTAGGGAGAAGCCAGCACGTCTGCCAATGAGCTGTAGATTTTGCCAGACGCGTGGTTCCTCATCGCCACAACGCAGCCCGGTATTGAGGCTGTTGTAGGGTGGTAAGCTCAGGCCGTGGAGACGGCCACAGAATCCATGGACGATGCCTAGTCGACGCAGATTGTTGGCCACAAGGTACATGCAACCGAACTCTAGCCTCCCTCCCTACCGCTACGAATACGCTCTAAGGTCTCGAGCTCGTGCAAGATCTGTGGATTGTCGGGATGCTGTTGTAACAGCTCCTCGACCAACGCGCGTGCCCGAGTAAAGTTGCCACGGGTACGCTCTATACGGGAGAGGTAGAGACGCGAAGGAATATCTTCAGGCAGACGGCGAGAGCCTTGGCGCAGAAAACGCTCGGCAAGATCAAAGTCTCCTTGCCTTAGATAGGCAATGCCAAGTGCCAGAGGCTTTTCAGGAAAGTCGTTCGGAATGCGTTGGATCAGGCGCACAGCCTTGCCGGCGTCACCTTGTCGCAAGGCCAGATCCGCAAGTAACAACATGCCATTGGGGTTACCCGCTGCTGCAGCTTCGGCAAAAACGCTACGGGCTGCTTCAACCTCAGCTGCTTGCATATAGTAGCTGCCAAGCAAGTAGAGGTTGTCTGCCGGCTCCGAGATCCACACGGGATGTCGGCGACGATGCATTGGCAGGATACTCCTTTCCACCCTCTCGCTACGTCTGACGATGGCTGGAAGAGGTTCGTGGTTGACGGCCAACTCCAACTGGTGAGTTGCTGCAGCAAGATCCCCCTGCCGGTAATAGAAGTTGCCACGAGTCACGTAGATCAAATCACGAATCTTTCTGGCGGTCATGCGGTAGCGTTGGGGATGGGTTGTATAGGCTTGTTGGAAAAAACTCGATGCTATGGTCGCCTGCACCTCCTGTTGCGGTTGCGTGGATGAGTGCAGCCGATACCAGTGGTACCAAGGTTGTATGCTCTGTGGCCCCCCGGGATCTTGGCTACCAGCTCGCAGAGTCTTGGGTTGCTCGGCAAAGAGCGGTCGTCTGCTGGTCTCTAACAACGCCGCAAGCCAGCCGCGTCGCGCTGGCGGCATGTCAAGATCAGGGTAACGACGCCGAAGATAATCATGATACCAGCGGGCACGACCCAATAGCGGTGAGATAAACCGCAGATCGGGTCGCGCGCGAAAGACGTTTTGGCTGTAGACCATTGGGAAGATGGCGTGGTCACTAGAGAGAAAAAAGAGCGCGCCATAGGGTGCGTTTGCTTCTAGGTCCTGAACATACTCCTCCACGAGATAATCACTATGACGTACTATGGGGTCCGGTGAACGGATCACCAGCTGCACGGCAAATAAAAAGCAGATTCCGATACAAGCAGCACGTACCCACGCCTTGCGCTCTTGCACGACCATAAAGACCACCACGTAGAATAGGAGTGGCACCATGGCAATGTAGCCTTGGGCGTCTGGGTTTTCCGGGTTGAAGGCACGAACGAGAAAGGCAGGAAGCGTGCTGGCCACAGCAAGCAGCAGTAACAGCGTTTGCCACTGCCGAGCACGTAGCAGCAGATAGAAGGCGATAAGAGCGGCAACGATGATCTCTAGCCGTACTGTAGTAACCGCTTTTAGAAACGGCGCCCAATCGCGCCACGGCGGCAGAAAGAAGACTTGATAGTCTCTGCCAGCCAGCATGTGTATCAAGGCGACAAAATGGGTTGGGGCGCCCCAAGAAAAAATCGCCTGTTGTGAATGGCTACGCACTGGCAGAAAGAGGTAGAGAGAGAGGCCAGCCAACATGAAAAAGATACCCCAGAGGGCTAACTGTAGTTTGCGACCTCTTGGAACCTTTAACAGCAGAGCGTGAACCAAGATAAAAGGTAGTAACAGCAAGGTAAGAAAATGATGATTGGCAAGTCCAAGGCCAAAGAGAAACAGTGGCAGGAGCCAGCCCTGTTGTATAGCGGCTCGTTGCTGCATCAGGCGCCACTGCATCAATACGATGACGAGAATCGCTATAATCAGATGCAGACCATACACCTCGCTTCGCACTCCTTGTAGTGCCATGGTTGGATGCATGCTCAAAACCAGAGCAAACAGCGCTGCCAAAAATAGGGAAGGGCCGCGCGTCAGCAACAGACTCGCCACGGCAATGGCACCGGCACAGCTGAGCGCGGATAGTAGGTTGGTACGAAAGGCAATCGAACCCAGCGGTAAAAAGGTCAAGAGTTTACCAACAGAGATATATAGAGGTTGTCCTGGCGGATGGGTCGAATCGAGAAAGTAAGCCCCTTGGGTCAGTTCGGTAGAGTCAAACCACGCCTCGCCAGGAAGCATGGCAATAAGAAAAAAACCTACCGATGTGAAGAAAACGACCCATATGGAGGCTGCCCGTGTCACTAGCCTGCCTGCAGAAACTCAACGACGGCTGAAATAGAACAAGGTCTCGGCCCCGTTCATGGCAACAAAACCATCCCCTGCCTGCAGCAAACGACCGCTGATCTGTCTACCAAGCTTGTACTGCCACAGCAGGTTACCATCCTGAACTGAAAGAGCAGCAACGCGACCATCACTGAGTGCAACCAATAGATGGTTACCATCGATAAGCAGCGAAGTAGGCACTCTACCATCACCGGCTAAATCACACTCCCAGAGCTGGTTGCCATCTTGCATATCTAAGGCATAAACGCGACTATCCAAAGTTGCCACAAAGAGATGCTCACCATCATCCTGAACGCTCAACTGCGTGCGCAACTGGGGTTTGCTCCACAACAGATTACCGGTAAGATCCATCGCAACCAGCGGGCCACTTACCGAAGCCACATAAACTCGCTCGCCGAGAACAAGCGGGGTAGCATCCACATCAATCTGCCGTGACTGGGAGGCTATCTGCTGACGCCAGAGCAGCCGACCCGTAGCAGCTTCAAGCGCCGCCAATACCCCACCGCTAAAACCAACAAAGAGCCAGCCCCGTTCTGAGGCAATAACCGGTGTTGAAGTACCACGTAAGGTAAGATCTGCAGGTGGATCTTCACGGTATTTCCACGCAAAAGAGCCATCGCTACGGTTGAGGGCCACCACAGTGTTGGCGCTGTCGCCAAAAATGACCAGCTCTTTGAAGATCACCGGCTGGCTGAGAAGTTCTGCATCCCCTTGGTATTCCCACAACAGCTCGCCTTGCTGGCGCTCGACGGCAACCATAGAGCCATCGAGGTTGCCAAGGTACAAAACCCGATCGCTCACGGCTGCAGGAGCCTCATAGCCAGCTTCTCCTGCTAGCTGCCACAGAGCTTTACCCCGTTTGCCTGCAAGCGCAATCAAGCGACCACCACGAGTGCCAACATAGATGACCGACTCGGACCTGTCGGTATAAAGCGTTGTCGCCCCATGCAGTGAAGAGCGTATGGGAGAGCCACCCACACCGTCGAGCTTGCCCCGCTCCCACTTGAGTCTATAGGGTTTCTTGCTACTGCAAGCAGTGGTAACGAGACAGAGAGAGAGCAGCGCCCCTAACAGAAAAAGGTACGGCCTTACTTTCAGGGAACGCGTTCCCTGAAAGTAAGGCCGTACCTTCTCGGGAGCTGTAGTTATTCTAAAATGACAATTCATCAAAACAGATGCCAATAGATTTGTAAGGTTGCTATGTGGATGTCGAAGGAAACTTCATCTAAGCTCAGCAAGTTGAGAACACCACTGTCTTGGTTCTCATCAAACATGAAATGGTAGGCGTACTCGAGCGCCAAAGAAAAGCGGTCTTTATAGAGGTAGGTCTCTATACCAAGACCCGCGGGCATATGCACATCCGTAGAAAAATCGAGCCCAGTATTGGAGCTGATGCCACTGAGCTGATACAACCCTAAACCCAAAAAACCATAGGGAATGAGCTTGGAGCGGTCGTAGCGATAGACTAGACGGAAGGTCTCACTGTTGAAATGAAAGTTCGTCTGTCTTGTGCCACTACTGAGGGGATCGGGTGATTCAAAAGGAATGACCGAAAACTGATAGATGAACTCAAGCCGCAAGCGACGGGTAAAAGAGTAGCCAAAACCGAGGCGAAAGCCAAAGTCCTCGCCATTGTTGGTCACCCCGCTATCACTGATCAATGCGCCGGCAGTGAACCCCAATAGCATCTGGCCACGCCGAATGTTTAGGTAAGACTCTTGCTTGCTGAGAGAATCAAAACCATAGGACAGCCCGGGCAAAAACATGCTAGCAAAAACCCATAGACAGATCCATCGACGTTGCGCCAGAGCAAACGGATTCATGGAGTAGCAGCAGCCTCTTTCGATGCTAACAGCGCTAGTTTGGTGCGTGCCAAGGGTGCCTGCGGCGAGTCCGGAAACTCATCGATCAAGCGTTGATAGTACTGACGTGCCTCACCAACCTTATTCTGTTTTTCCAACACCCGCGCTGTATTCAAATAGGCGTCGTCTTGCAGCGGATTACCCGCCATCTGTGCGACAGCCAAAAAGCTCTCTGCTGCGGCCGCAAAATCGGACAACGCCTCATAACTGTAGCCTATATTTGTCAACACCCAAGCGCGATAGGGAGATTTTTTTGGCAGTTTGTTTAGATAACCTTGATAGGCAGCAACAGCGTCTTCATAGCGCTCTTCTTGGTAATAGAGCTCACCGAGATAAAAGAAGGCCAGCCCGCCTGCCTTGGTACTGCCCCTTTGTTGCGCCAGCTCATCGAGTCGGGTGATGAGATGGGTAACATCGACTTCTCTCTCTTCATCATTCCCCGCTTCAAAGTAGGCGTTGTAGTCCAACTCAATGGCTTCCAGCATATCCAAGGCACGCCGCTCGCGACTATCCATCCAGGCAACAACGCCAACACCAAGACCGATCAGCACCAACAACGCCACAAAGGCAAAGAGGATCTCGCTGCGATGCTGCACAAGACTCTCGTGCAATCTATCGATGATCAGATGAAACCTATCGGGCTGGCTAAGTTCTTTTTGTCGCTGCCGTTTTGTCATCACGATAACCCTACCTTGGTAAGCTGAAGCCTAGTCTAGTGGCCCACCCATGTTTTGTAAATTCTTTCTACGTTTAACGTCACTTCTATAGGACGTGCCCAACCAGCCTTCGGCGAATGGCTCGTCGGACGATTATTTCGAGAGCCCGCAAAGACTTTAGGGGTGCTACTCGCATCGACCATAGTTTTTAATGCCTTTGCGATGCTCTCGAGCTCTGCGCTCCCTCGCGAGTAAATCGCTCGGTCGCTTTGCAAGGGCCTCCTGCGCTTTATTTTCTCTCAGGTTGTCGTACCATCGCTAACGAAGAGTGGAGAACAAAAATTAAGATCACTACCTTGAACTTTGCGACAGTGGTTGTGCGCCAAAACACTAGGCTGTAGATGACGTGTTGCGTTGATAGGCGCCTAAAATGCTAGCGCTTCTGATTGTAGAGCTGCCTGGCAAAGCGGCGCACCTGCTGTGAGACATTGCGATTCTTAGACAGCATACCAAGGTCGTTGACGCGCAGGTGCTTGATAAACTGTACCGCCACAGGAATGGGACACTTGGGATTGTTAACTAGTGAGCTCTTGATTTGGTAATTTTTCGTCCACTCGGGATTTCTGGCGATCAAGCGTAGTATCTCGTCATGAACGCTGCGCATCTGGGCAATGCTGATCACTTCATTGTCCTTGATCTTTGGACTCTTGATGACAGCCGTACAGATGAGCTTGTTGGGATCCTTGATCAGTACCGTACGCACCTCTCTGTTTCCCTTGATCGCCAGCTTGATCTTTTCTGCAACTGTGAGCTCTGAAAGTTTCTTCAAGATCTGCCGATCATCGAGACTTACTCCCTCTTTGGTCAGATCTTCATCATCTTCCTCCTGAAGCAGGGAGATAGAGAGGTTTTCTAGGCTATCGTCTTCATCTTCGTTATAGATCGCCGCGATCAGTAGCTGGTCATCCTCGGCCATAATCTGTTGGATCTCTTCTCTGGTAAGCTCTTCGCTAACGCCTTCGAGAATGATGCCATTCAAACGCAAAAAGGAGACCATACGATCAATCACAGACTGGGATGCTTGTGGATTTTTGCGCAGGCTCTCACCAATCTTAGGGCAACGTAGTAGCCGTTCTTGGTTGTTGGCGATAATTGTAAGCAGCTGCTCACCAACCTGCGGTGCCAAATAGACAAAGGTTTCATCAGGGGTATAGCGGTTGAGAAGAATGGCCTCGATAATAGTGCTGTTATCCATTTTTGTTTTTGCGTAAAAGTCGAGGACCTTGGCATGGCAGGGTTGCTTGAGTAGATTGATTAAGGCGGTTTCTGGCTGTCCCAAGAGGCTCTTTTTTGCTGTATCGCGAACCTCAGCATCGCTATCGCCAGATAGCAAAAACAGCGCCGTAATCAGTACATCCGGCGCCATGGGTACCAAACCCCGAGCAGCAAGAAGCTTGGCATCTTTGGGTGCAGCCTTATCAAGAAACTTGACGATCTCAGGTGGTATTTTGACCTTATAGTCCGGGACAGAGGACATGGAATAACTTTGGCCAGTGGCGATTGCTTGTTAACAGACCAACTTAACTCTCGTCTGTTGCTCTATCTTTTTGGCTAGCAGCCACAACCTTCTCCTTTAAGTGCGCTGGCAGCTGGTCATAATGATCAAACTCCATGATAAACGAACCACGTCCAGCTGTCATCGACTTAAGGTCAGGGGCATAGGTAAGTACCTCGGCCATCGGCACCTGTGCACGGATCAGTTGTGTGTGGCCCTTTTGTTCCATACCAAGAACACGGCCACGTCGACTGTTGATATCTCCCATAACATCGCCCATGTTCTCTTCAGGAACGGTAATCTCAACGTGCATGACAGGTTCTAGCAAAACCGGTTTCGCTTCGAGAACACCTTTTTTAAAAGCCATGGAACCGGCAATTTTGAACGCCATCTCTGACGAGTCGACATCGTGATAGGAGCCATCATATAGCGTCACTTTAACATCGACCACGGGATAACCAGCCATAGCGCCATTCTGCATCGCCTCGACAATGCCCTTTTCCACTGCAGGTATATACTGTCTGGGAATCGCCCCGCCGACAATCTTGTTGACAAACTCAAACCCCTTGCCGCGCACAAGCGGTGCCAGCTCTAACCAGCAATCCCCATATTGACCCCGACCACCGGTCTGCTTTTTATACTTACCCTGTATTTTTGTGGTGCCGTTGATCGTCTCGCGGTAGGGAACCTTGGGTGTCTGCAGCTCAACCTCAACGCCAAACTTGCGTTTGAGTTTTTCCACCGTAATCTCAACGTGCATCTGACCCATACCCGTTACCAAAACCTCTTTTGTCTGTTCATCGCGACCCAACACCAAGGTCGGATCCTCTTCCTGCAGCCGATGCAGCCCTTGACCCACTTTATCCTCTTCACCTTTGGTCTTTGGTCTAATGACAAAGGCAATCACACCTGGCGTCGGCGGTAGGGACTTGAGCTGCAGGTGCTGTTTTTCATCACACAGGGTATCTCCCGTGGCCGTGGATTTGAGCTTAGGAAGCGCGACAATATCGCCAAATCCGCAGGAGGGGATAGTATCCTGTTTGTCGCCTTTGAGACGCAGTATGTTGCCCACCCGCTCTTTGTGCCTCCTGTTACTGTTATAAACTGTGGAGGCGTGGTCGAGATGGCCGGCAAAAACGCGCAACACCGAAAGGTGTCCTGCATAGGGGTCGACCAAGGTCTTGACGACAAGACCGCAAAAGGGATCACCCTCTTTGCCTTCCAGAGGCACGACATTGTCGCCATCGACCTTGAGCACATGCTGCTTTTCTGTCGGCTTGGGAAAGAACTCTGCAATGTAATCTAGGAAGAGTGGGGTGCCCCAGTTGTTGGTTGCTGCGGTCGCAAACACCGGCGCCAACAGGCCACTGACAATACCCTGACGCAGCCCACCTGTAAGCTCCTCGGCGGTAAGATCTCCTGCTTCGAGATACTTTTCCGTCAAGGCATCGTCTGTCTCTGCCACGGCTTCAACCAGCTTGTCGCGATACTTGCTCGCACTCTCTGGCAGCTCTCTTTTCTCAAGTTCCCCACTGTCGCCCGGTTTAAAACCATAGGCTTGCATCGCTACTAAGTCGACCATGCCCTCTAGATTGGCGCCAGCGCCAATCGGCAGGGTCACGGGTACAAAGGTTATGCCAAGCTCTTTGCCTAGGTTGACGGCATCCGCAAATACGCGGTCAAAGTCAGCGCGATCTTTATCGAGCCGATTGATCACCAGGGCGCGGGAGAGGTTAAGTTCTTTGGATAGCACCAGGGACTTTTCAGCGTTTACCTTAAAACTGTCGACACCATCGACCACAACAACCGCGGTCTCTACCGCCTGCATACAACCTCTGGCATCAGCAAAGAAGTTGCTCTCTCCTGGCGTGTCGAGAAGGTTGAGCTCCTGTTTTTTCCAATTAAAATGAAAAAAGCCGCTTGAGAGACTCATCTTGTGTTGCTTCTCTTCCGGCTCAAAATCCATCACCGTGGTTGACTCCTCTACCGTGCCGAGCCGGCCGATGGCTTTACTGGTGTAGAGAATGGCCTCAGCCAGTGAGGTCTTACCAGCACCGTGGTGACCGAAGAGACCAAAGTTGATCAGAGAATCTGAAGCTTGCGCTGCCATGCACACTTCCTTTGTAACAGGTTGGATTTTAAGGCCTTTCCCGGCGGGGTGAGCTGGCCTCGATCATGAGAATGTAGTCCACAGCCACAACATGTCAAGCACGACGTCGCTAAGGTCAATCCTCACTTTGAACGCCGCGAGTCGTAAAAATCAGCAGAGCGGTTTCTATGCCAGTGTCGGTAGTCTACGGAGTCAACCTTACGCCTATAGATATTTAAATCGTTAAAGTCAGCATAACCGTCTAAATTGATGTCGAAATAACTCATAAAGATCATGGTATTGAGTTGGTCGACAAAAGCCGTAGCCAACTTCACTTCAGGACTCTCGGCCCACTGCTCCCGCAGAAAGGCCGCCGCTTGTGGATCTGCATCTCCCCAGTTGTAATGTTCTTCATCAAAGGGAAGTCTGTTTGCCAGAAGATAGTAGATGTAGAGTCCGTCGACACCGACCAACTGGTCCCAAAGATGCCGCCTTACCTCTTCTAACTTGCTTTGAACTTTATCTAACTGAGCGATACAAGCGCCTAACTCATCAACGAGAGCATCTCGATCTCTTTCTGCCTCTGACTCTTCTCCATCCTCTTCGGCCTTATAGTAGTTTTCGTTGAATTCATCACACTCTCTCTGCAGCCTGCGATATTGAAATAACAGAGACTCATGCTGTTTTCGCAGTTCATCCGTCTTCTTTCCCCTTTCTTCAACAAACTCCGCGGCCCGTTGTATGTTTCTCTGATTGACGGCTTCCCTGTAGCCATGCGCCCATTGCGCAACCTTTGCCGCATCGCCTCCTAATCGTCTCTCTGCAGCCCAACCGCCAGGTCGCCCAAAAAGAATCGTATGTATCGAAGAAGAATAACTTGGTGGTTCGAGCAACTCAGCAATGGTTTCATCCTCCTCCTCAGACGAGCCTACGTAGTGAAAAGCGTCTTCGAGGTCAAGCCAGCGCCTGCGCTGGTAGGGTTCCATATGATCAGTCTGCTGCATAAAAGTATTTTGCCACGTAAGCACCGGATCATCTGTTGATGATAAACAACCACTGCTTAGAATGGAATCTTTCACCTGGATAAATCTAGCAAACAGCTCAAGGTTTGCGGCGTAATTCAGGCTTGGTCTCTCGTCCTTTGCTGCCGTGGGATCCGATACTTGCGGGTAAGCTTCTACTAAACCTTCTTTCGTGTATTTCTGCTGTTCCTCTAAAAAATCTCTATAAGAATAATCTATTTCAGTAAGGAGGTAGCTCGCTGCGGGACGATACCACCCGCCTGCATTAGTCCCGCCTAACAGCTGCTGTTCACCACCTTTGTAACTCTCATAGGCAGCTAGGTTGCGCCCGGTAAGCCCACGTAGATTCGACCCTCCAAACAGAGATTGGATGGCCTCGTGCAAATCCGCTTCTGGAGTGGAAGCCAAAATCTTTTCAAGCGATTCCCAATTTACCTCATCCATTTGTGCAAGATGAGCTGACAGCTCCTCATCAATGCGTGCAAGCTCCTCCTCGCCAGGGTGGAGAGGAAGGCTTTGCCAAAAGACCTCCTTTGCAGTGAGGCTTCTCTTCCTATCTCTCTCCTTGCCGAGAACCAGACGCAAAAAGGCAGGAATGCTACCCAAAAGGTCCGGCCACTCCCCTTTATCTCCTTGAATGAGCTCGAGCTGCGGCTCCTCATTCAGAGAAACAAAAAGCCACGACCTTGGAAGAAATCCCGGATAGAGAGCAAAGGTCTCTACCACAGGTAAGTAAGCACCCAACATCTCTTTCCATATTTGATAGGCTAGCTTTACAAGCTTATTTGCCAAGAGACTGCGCAGCAGTTGCCTCACATGCGTGCGAACTTCCGTACTCTTAGGATCACCTTCGGAATCTCGATAGAGCATAATCAGTGCTGGCAGATGAGGTAAGATCGGCTCCATCAGAACCTCACGAAATTTTACAGTAGGGTCGTTGTTACGAATGCCGCTCTCTTTGAATTCAACAACAGTCAACTCCGGCAGGTCTTTTGCTCTATTGACCTTTAGCCATTTATAAGACGCCTCAAAGGAAGCCGCAGTCTCCTCCATACGATAAAGCTCCTTATCTGCCGGCGTCGATAGGTGATCATGGTCAAAATCTGCTTTGAAGCTAAAGCGGCCAAACGCTCTACTATCTTGGTCTGAACTATCTTCCTCTAGAGGTGACGACATCGCCATTTTCGGAGCCTGATCGCTTTGTTCATAGGCCCAGTGCTCGCGAAAGTACTCCAACAACTCTACTCTTGCTTCGGTCAACCACCCACTATCGAAGAATCTGCTGCGTCGATCATACTGCTCTTTTGCATTCCCCTGCTCACGGCGCTCTTCCAGATATCTGATGACACCATCGCGAGTTACTGGAGAGCTGTAATGTTTTGGTTTGAGATCTTGATTTTCCTCTAGCCAAGCCTTGTACTCATCATAATCCTCAATAAGGTCTTCGAGAGGATCTTCATCCTGAAATAATTTGTCGCGGTACTCTTTAGGATAGTCATCGATAAGATCAATAAGCTCGCGGTATCGATAAATGTCATCTCCTTGCTTTTCAAATAGCTGCTCATAGAGTCTTGGATACATTTTACTCAATTGATCGCGCCAATTACTACTGCTGGCCATTGAAGCAGGAGGGGTTAGCTGCAGCAGGACAAACAGTGGCAAGATCATCAGCAGGGTGAGAACTCTGCCATGCCTAGGTTGCTGAAGCAGCATCCGTGATTCCTCTTTTCTCGGCGAGACTCCCATGTCCACCGATATTACTAGCAAGAGAGATGCCATACTGTCATGCAGGCTACTTCGTCACAACTATTTAAAATAATTACATTAAATTGACTGAAGTCTGCTTGCACGCATGGCTCCCCAGGCTTGCCATGAAAACCTTACACAGATGCATCGAAATCTCTAAGCCGGTTCCTGTTTTAGGTAGCCCGTATAGAGGGTAGAGATGATGGGAAACAATTTAGTTAAGAGGTGCTCCTTGTCAGTGGACTGACCGGTCTCCGCAAAGACGCTGGTTGCCACGCTCTTGAGCTCAGCAGGAAAGGCGTCGGCGCGGTTGTTGAGATTAAGACCACAGCCCATCACCACAAAGTTGCTGTTGTCGCCGGAGGTACGCATCTCACTCATCACACCGCAGAGCTTACGTTGGCCGATGAGCAGATCGTTCGGCCACTTAAGCAGCAGTGGCAGCCGATACAGACCGTACAATACTTTTAAAACGGCATAGGCGACGAGCACGTTGAGAAAGGGTAGGTCTTCGAGCTCACTGGGTGGGCGCAGCAGCATAGAAAACTGCAGGCTATCGGCGTTGTTAAACCAGCTGTGACCACGCCGGCCACGGCCATGAGTCATGCTCTCAGCAACAACCACCAAGCCCTCAGGCGCTCCAGCTTCACCAAGTTTGTTTACGATGTCATTGGTTGAGGTGCAGCTCTTGACGTAGTAACAGGGTTTACCCAACGACATCGTCGTCTCTAGTGCTAGGCAGAGCTCCTGCAGCTGCAAGTCGTTTACCAACTCCACAGCAACTCCTAGCCATCTGTTAGTCGCTGCAGAAAAGCTTGCAGTGATTGCAGGTCTTTTTCTGCTTGGACAAATCGCTTCTGCTGTGTCTCAACAACCTCGGGTGGCGCCTTTTTTAGAAACTCGCGGTCTTTCTGCTTCTTGTCCAGACGCTGCCACTCTTGTTTGAGCTTGCTGATTTCTCGCTCGAGTCGACCCCTCTCTTTGTCAACGTCAATAAGATCACCCAACGGTAGGACGATCTGCATACCGTCAACAACGCTACTGGCAACCGGGCCCTTTTGCTGCGCTCCTGCAGCAGTCGCCTGGAAGTGTGGGTCGGCTTCAAGAAGCGCTAAATTGACCACATACTGCCAGTGCCTCTTGAGCACAGCCGCTTGCTCTGTTTTCACATCCACAAAGGTCACGGGAACGCGGCGAGAGGGAGCAATGGCGTTCTCACTCTTAAGCGTACGTATGGCTGTGACCACCTGTTTGATAAACTCGATCTCGCTGCACTGCACCTGCTGCTCTGAGTTGAGCTCAGCTGCGGCAAGCTCAGGAAAGGGTGCGAGCATGAGATAGTCGCTCGCCTGAGTACCGACCAAGCTAGCAAGCTTTTGCCAGATCTCCTCTGTAACAAAAGGCATGATCGGATGTAACAAACGTAGAATGGTATCTAGAGTGTGTACGAGATTGGTGGCAGTAGCCACAGCGCGCTCGAGTTGTTCGTTGTTAGCACCGTCTGCCACAATCAAACTGCTTTTGGCCATTTCAATGTACCAGTCACAGTACTGATGCCAGACAAAGTGATAGAGCTGTTGCGCGGCATCGCTAAAACGCATCTCCTCATAAGCTTGGTTCACCTGGTTGATGGTTTCCCTGAGAAGGCTGTTGATCCAAATATCGGCAGCTGTTGTAGCTTTTGGCGGCTCTTTTGCTCTATCGGTCAAATCGACCTTGGCGCGAAGATTTTCAAAGCTAATAGCCACAAACCGCGAGGCATTCCACAGCTTATTGACAAAGTGGCGGTATCCCTTAATGCGCTCATGAGAAATCGACATGTCTCGGCCTTGGATCGCTAAAGCGGTAAGGGTAAAACGTAGCGCATCCGTGCCGTATTCGTCCATCAGCGTCAGTGGATCGATCACGTTACCCTTGGACTTCGTCATTTTCTGGCCTTGGCTGTCACGGACCAGAGCGTGTAAGTAGACCTGCCTAAAGGGAACGTCGTTCATAAACTTCAGGCCCAGCATCATCATGCGACAGACCCAGAAGAAGAGAATGTCAAAGCCAGTAACCAGAACGGAGGTCGGATAAAAGGTCTTCAGCTCGGTTGTCTTTTCAGGCCAACCTAGGGTTGAAAATGGCCACAGAGCAGAACTAAACCATGTGTCAAGCACATCGTCGTCCTGTTTCAGTTTCTTATTAGAACATTGATTGCAGGATTTAGGATCGGTTTTGCTGACGATCGTTGCATCGCACTTCTCACAGTACCAGACGGGAATGCGATGCCCCCACCAGAGCTGACGGCTGATACACCAGTCACGGATGTTTTCTAACCAATCAAAGTAGACCTTCTCCCAGTTACGCGGAATGATCTCTGTTTCACCTTGGCGTACGGCATGGATGGCGGTCTTGGCCAACCCTTGCATCTTCACAAACCACTGCCGCGAGACTCGCGGCTCGACAATACTCTCGCAGCGAGAGCAGTGCCCGACCATGTGTGGATGCGCTTTGTCGTTCATAAAAAGGTTATGCTGTTTGAGATCGGCCACCACAGCCTTACGCGCCCCTTTAACCGTCATCCCATGATAGCGTGTCTGCGCACAGTCAATCTGACCCTTTTCGTCCATAACCGAGACCGAATCCAACTGGTGCTTTTTGCCAATTTCAAAATCATTGAAGTCGTGTGCTGGAGTGATCTTTAATGCACCGGTACCAAAGTCCTGTTTAACACTCGCATCGCCTATCACTGGAATCAGACGATCCACCAACGGCAAACGCAGCTGTTTGCCAATGTAGCGCTGGTAACGTTTGTCGTCTGGATGAACGGCCACGGCGGTGTCGCCAAGCATCGTCTCTGGACGAGTGGTTGCTATGGGAATGAACGCTTTGGCTGAATCGGCCAAGGGATATTTGATCGTGTAGAGCCTACCTGGAAGCTCTTCATGCTCGACTTCGAGATCGCTCAACGCCGTGTGGCAGCGAGTACACCAGTTGATAATATAGAAACCGCGATAGATGTAACCCTCTTCGTAGAGTTCAACAAAGACTTCGCGTACGGCTGTCGAAAGTCCTGCGTCCATGGTAAAACGTTGCCGCCGCCAGTCGCAGGAGGCGCCTAAGCGCTGCAGCTGTGTAAGAATCTTACCGCCATACTCTTCTTTCCACTTCCATACTGCGGCTACGAACTTCTCACGGCCAAGCGTTTCGCGACTCAAACCTTGGGATTCGAGTTGTTTTTCGACGACATTTTGCGTGGCAATGCCGGCATGGTCCATGCCTGGCATCCACAGGGCGTTATAGCCGCGCATACGTCTGTAGCGGATGAGAATGTCTTGCAAGGTGTTGTCTAGGGCGTGACCCATATGCAACGAACCTGTGACGTTTGGCGGCGGGATGACAATACAAAAGGGGTCTTTGGTAGAGTCGGCATCGGCGTGAAAGCAACCCGCTTGCTGCCAGCGCTGATACCAAACCTGTTCAACCAGCTGCGGTTCGTAGGCTTTATCAAACTTGATCTTCATAACCTCTATATGGCGTGTCCAACCAACTCTTCGGTGGATGGCTCGCCTCGCTCCGCTCGTCTGCGCTTTATTCCACCTCAGGTTTGGTTGGACACGCCTGTAGAGGTGGAGTTAGGCAAATGCAAAGCGACCGAGCGATTCACTCGCAAGGGAGTGCAGAGCTCGAGAGCATCGCAAAGGCGTTAAAGACTATAATCGATGCGCGTAGCCACCGTAAAGTCTTTGCGGACTCTCGAATACTAGTTGTTGTCGTCACGAGTGAGACGCTCGATCTCTTCCTTGATCAGCCTCTCCGCCAAATCGGGAATGATCTCCCAGGCTATCTTCTCGACAACCGCACGTACTTTCTCATCGATGAGACGATGGATCTCTGCCTCGCTAATGGCTGCGCTTGGCAGCGCTGCCTCGGCAGCTGGCGTGCTTGTCTCTGCAGCCTCTAAGGTATCCTCGGGAAGGGGTGGAAGGTCAAGAAGATCGACATCACTTGCGGCGGCGCCACTCTCTGTGGGTAGTTCTGCAGCCACGTCGGCAAAATCTGCGGCAGTGCCCTCCGGCTCTACGGCTAGTGGCTCTTCACCCTGGGACACGGGAGTGGCCACAGCGTCCGCTGCCAGGGGTTCATCGATCGTACCCAAACCAAACTCATCCATGGCGGGAGGCTCAGCAAAGCTCGGCGCTTCTGTCACCGGGCTGGCACTTTCGACAGTCGTTACGTCAAAGGCTGGTTCCATAGGGGTGTCGCTAGGAGGTGGGGCCATGCTCTCAGCATCCATGGGTTCCGCAGCTAGCGGTTCCGGCTCCAGAGGTTGCGCTGGTTCTGGTGCCGACACCGTCGGTTCAGGCATAGACAGATCGTCTAGGCCCTCAGCTTGCGTAGCATCGACATCGGCTTGCAAATCAAAGGCAACACCCTCGGATTCTGCAGCGACAGAAGGGGGTTGCGTTGGCGGTTCCACGGCTTGAGGCTCTACCGCGGAAACCTCTTCCGGCTCTGCTGAAGGTTGCTGGGCCTCCCCGGCAAGCAGATGATTGACTTTATCAATGAGCGCCTGCGACTCAAATGGCTTGATGATGTAATCGTCGGCACCGACGGTTTTGCCACGGTTGACATCAAAGGTCTCAAAGGTGCCGGCTAGCAATAGGATGGGAATGCCTTTGAGTTCCGCGTCGTTCTTGATCGCTTCACAGACGTCGTAACCGGTCTTCTGCGGCATGACGATATCGGCAAGAATGATGTCTGGATGAAGTTCCTTGGCCTTGTTGATGGCATCCACCCCATTGTCAACATAGGTGATGTCGAAATCCTCCTGCGCAAAGGTGATCCCCACCACCTTTTGAATGGTAATACTGTCATCCGCGAGTAAGAGCTTCTTTGCCATAACAAGTAACGAAATTTTTAAATAGTTTTACATGCTTATTATTATGAGGCCGATTGCAAAGTCAAGTGCAAAGCTTCTCAACCCTCTTGGACCGAGGCAATAAAGGGATGCACGGTGGGGTCTGGAATGGAGGTCTCAGGCAGAAAGAACTGCTCTAGGATCAGCGGTACCAGGATAACCGCATACTTTTTTACCAATACGCCGTTCGGCTGCTTGGCAACGGCATTAATCAGGTAAACCGCTGACCGCTGACCGTAGTTGTCGACGTCCTGAAAGTCCTTATGCCGTACGATCGCTACACGGGTGTTTTCCATAGCGTCACCGAGGTAATTGCACATTACGCGGCCATCGCTGTATACCTTAAGGTGATCGTCATGATCGGCCTCGGTCCACTGGTACTGAGATAGGCAATCGACAATGTCATCGGAATCATCGTTGGCAGGGTCGAAGGTGGCGTAGAGCGTATTGGTTGCATCGCTGTCATTGGAATAGAAATCATTCACATTTTGGCGAATCTCCGAGAGCGTACGCTGGATAGCCTCATCCACAGTATACTTAGCACCGACGACGCCTCGAACCTTGCCGGTACTGACGACATTCTGCCGGCTGACGGTCAGCGAGACAATGGCCACAAGCGCCCCTAAGGTGAGCACCACAAGCGCCACCACGACCACGACGCCTCGCTCTCCAGCATTTAACCTGCTGAATTTACTAAAAAAATTATTTTTTGCCATGTTTGGTGGGACTCCCCTCAAACCATTATAGCATAGACACTCCGTCCATTTATACTCCAACGCTGGCAAGCGTCGTCAGCAGTCCGTCAACACTGCTGATACTCGCCTCGCAGGTTTTGCCGTAGCCATCTTGGCGAATTTGAGTGGTTGTCCGTTCGCCCATAGAGAGGACAAGGGTCTTTGACGGCAAAGGAAAGAGACCGCGATGCTTCAGTGCCGCGGTCAGAGCTCGAACTTGGCTGGGGCTGAAAAAGACAATGATGTCGACGTCCGCTGCGGTAAATGGCGATAGATCGATAGCGTCGACGCTGCGACTTTTGGTTTCATAACAGGCAAGCGGTGCAACAATAAAGCCGAGTTGTTGCAGTGCTCGGCTAAGTGGCTCACCTCCTCGCGTGGCACTCGGGAACAACCAACGCTTGGGTCCGTTGACCAAGAGTGCTGTTTGGCCATCGCCTTTATTGGCGGCAACAGCAGCCTCAGTAATCCACTGACGCGCCATGCACTCCACAAGAGCGCGACTTCCTTTTTCTTGTAAGGGGTAGAGCGGCGCCACCTTCGTGCAACGTTGCCAAAGCCTTGCTGTACTCGCACCCACGGCGGCTGCGGCAAGTCGGCGTAGCTGACCTAGGTCGTGCCTTCGAGCATGCTGCCTAAAAAGACGAAGAAAGCAGCGCACGCCATTCTTGCTGGAGAAGAGGATGCCATCAAAGCGCTCAAGCTGCTCCAAGAGCTTGGCCATACTAGCGGACAAAGGCAGGGACACAATGTCCACGGTGGGACAACAGTGCACCTTGGCACCACGACGTTCAAGCTCGCGTTGCATGCGCCTCGCCTCCCGTGGCGGCCGCGTAATAACCAGCCGTTTGCCAACAACATCCATGCTCTCTTAGCCATCTCCCATAAGCGAAGCGGCTCCCTGGGCAATAAACCGCTCGGCCAAACCACAGCCCAACTCTTCCGGCTCGTCTAATCTACCCTCGAGTTGATCTTCTATCTTTTCTCTGCCGTCGCTAGAAAAGAGTGCGGCATGTAGACGAATGGTATCGCCTTCAAGTTCGGCATAGACACCCACAGCACTCCAGCAACTGGCTCCTAGTTTGGCAATAAAGCTGCGTTCGGCAAGGGCCGCCGTCTGTGTGGGTGGATGGTTGATTTGCTCCACGAGAGTTAAAAGCTGTTGCTGCTGTTTAAGCAGCTCAACAACAACCACTCCTTGGCCAGCTGCGGGAATAAAACGTTGTAATGGTAAAGCGCGTACTGCTTCTGATTGCAAGCCAAGACGTAACAGCCCAGCCATAGCCAAGACAATCACATCAAAGTCATCTGTTTGCAGTCTTTTAAGCCGGCTATCGACATTGCCGCGCAAAGGTTGGATGTGGCAATCGCGAAGATAGTGTCTTAACATGGCACTGCGGCGTGGACTTGAGGTGCCAAACCGAACTCCTGCAGCAGCGCCCGTTTGTAACATATGCCAGATGCTGTCGACACGACGGCGGTCACTACAGACAATGGCATCTCGCGGATCCTGTCGGGCTAAAAAAGCGCCAAGATCGAAATCACTGTGTTGTTTTGCTGGCAAGTCTTTTAGACTATGAACCGCAATATCAATCTTCTGCTTTTTGAGCGCCCTCTCAATCTCTTTGACAAACAGCCCGGCCTTGTTGGTTAGGTTGCTAGCAACAGCTTGGATTTTGTCCCCCGTTGTATGGATGGGCACAATTTCGCACGCTCTCTCTAGGCTAGGGTCGATTTCTACCAGCCGGTCTCGTACCGTTGCTGCCTGTATTAGCGCGAGCTTACTGCCGCGACTGCCGATGCGGATCTTCTTCACTGTCGAGACCGTTTGCTAAGCCAAAGGCCTGGCGCAACACTTCAACTTCTCTTGCAACAGCGGCGTTCTTTAAAAAGTGGGCGGGTTGCTGCATGAGCTTTGCTGTTAAGCGCTCAGAAGACCTCTTAAGCACATCTATCTCTTCCGGAGAAAGTGACTGCTTAAGTCTATCAGCAACAACACCCATCTCGATTTCGACAATTTTCTTAACCGACTGTTGCAGCTGACCGATGGTGTCACGAAATCGCTGTTGTGCAAGTGTGGACAAGAAGCTCTCGACTTCACCAGCAACAATCTGTGTGCCTTTGACCATTTCTTGTTTGCGTTGCTCTACATTGCGTATGGAAACGGTTTTAAGGTCATCGAGGTTGTACAGATAGACATTATCGATTCGGTTGACCATGGGATCAATGTTTCTTGGCATGGCGATATCGATAAAAAAGATAGGGCGGTTCATCCGTTCTGGCATCATCATACTCACACTCTTCTTGTTGATGAGAAAACCCTGGGCAGCGGTTGAGGCGATAACGATGTCAACCTGCTTAAGGTACTCCGTCAAAGCCTCCATGTGTATGGCAGTAGCTGAGAATTCCGTCGCCAAGGTGAGGGCGTTCTGGTACGAACGATTGCAGATGATCAGTTCGCTAATACCTCTAGCCATCAGGTGTCGCAGGGCTAGCTCTCCCATCTTGCCGGCACCGACCAGCATGACCTTGCTGCCACGCAGCTCGCCAAAGATCTTGCGAGCTAATTCTACGGCAACATAAGCCAGAGAAACTGGCTGCGTGGCAATACCGGTTTCCGTGCGCACTCTTTTAGCTACAGAAAAGGTCTTGCGCATGATCCGGTCCATAAGCGGGTGGTTGTAATGCAGGCGCATCTGCTGGGCATAGGCCGCCTTAACCTGACCGAAGACCTGTGGCTCACCTGGAACCATAGAGTCAAGACTTGCAGCTACGTCAAATAGCTGCTGCAGAGCCGCTTTGCCTTCCTTCTTATAGAGATGCCGACGGACCTCCTCTGCTGGACCACGGCACCAATGCAGCAGAAATTCCTCACAGCTCTTAGGTAACGCCTCGCCCTTGCCGAGTGCATAGACCTCAACTCGGTTACAAGTCGAGATTATAAGGCCGCTCTTTACCTGTTTGCGTGTATGCAGATCTCTGAGTGCCAACGGTAGACGGTTTTGATCAAACGTAGCCTGCTCCAACAGCGGCAGAGGTGTGTTGTGATGGCTGAGACCTACAACCACAAAGTTATGATCTGCTAGAGTCTTCTCCATGCCGTTGTGTCCATAAACCTCAAAGATAGCGGTGGCTGCCACCGCTAAATAACATCTGTACCCCAAATAGTGTAAACACCAAAACCACAAAGCCAAAGAGGTTGAGCAGAGCCAGCCTCCTGCCTCGCCAGCCAAATGCCAAACGGAACTGTAGTAGCAACGTATACCACACCCAGCAAATCAACGAAAAGATTACCTTGGCGTCCTTGATCCATAAGGTCGTCCAGCTAGTGTGAGCCAGAATGATGCCAAACACCAGGCCAGCGGTGATAAAAGGAAACCCAACAAGAATAAAGCGTAGCATCAGACGGTCTAACACTTGCAGCGAGGGTAAGAACTCCGTGATCCTACCTACCCTTTTGTGCTTGATGCAGTAGTCCTGTAGGATTAGGAGCACGCCGAGAATAAATGCCAAGAAAAGTGCCCCAATGCCAAAAGAAAAAAAGATGACATGCGTGAGCAAAAGAGTGCCTGATTCAATATCATCACTACCAACGGGTTTGCTGCTAGGGAATAGCAGCACCCAAGCAATGAGCACCATAAGCACAGGAAGAATAATAAACAGAATGTTGACCTGTCTGCAGGCAACAGCAAGATAAATGCCTCCAGCAGCCACAAACATGGCGATGATAGTGATAATGTCCGTCATGCCATACACAATAGTGTCGTCCTATTAGAAACAGAGAGTAAATCCGTCCAAGTGATAATGCTACTTCTCCTTCTTAAAAATTCCCTTGCGTGTTTTTTCACGCCGCCTATCCATAAGACGGAGCTCGCGCTCGGCTTCGTGGTTCCGTGGGTTGATGTCCATGGTTTTAACAAACATCTGTTCGGCCGAATGTAGATTGCCCTCAAGCTTGGCAATCTGGCCAAGGAAAAAATAACCCGCATCGAGGTTTGGTCGGCCGTCCTTATACTTCTCTATAAGTGCCTTGGCGGCTTGCATCTCTCCATGAACTTTACTCGCGCTCGCCACCTTATAGCGTGCCCAACCAAGATAGAGGGAGATCTCGGGATCTTCGGGATGTAGTTGGGCTGCCTTATCCAGAATGCCTTTGGCCACCCGAAACTCGCCTTGCCGGATAAGACCGCGAGCCTTTTGGAACAGCGCTTCGCTCTCCAATATCTTCGCCGCCTGTTCTGTAGCATCTTGGCTACCGATCTCCAGCGAGGCTAAATACTCTTTACGTTTATTGGCATCAACCAACGTATTGTAGGCCTCAGATATCTTGGCAAACAGCACCTCACCATTACGCCGCAAATGTTGATCAGAGAGTTTCCGCAACCGATCAGGATGAAATTCCTTTGCAAGTTGAAAGTAGACCTTGCGAATTTCTGCTTCCGAAGCCGCTTGCGAGATACCGAGGAGCTCGAAGTAGTTTTTGCCCTCTGCCTGTGCTAGCTCCTTGCGCATACGGACGGTGAACTCTCCGCCATCCGCTTTGGACCTCGCCTTTGCTCTCTCTTTAGATTTGGACTGACTGGGTGCAACCTTGGCTACCGCACCATACTCCACAAGCCCTATTTGCAAAAGAGCGACCATGAACGCCTCTAACTGATTGGCATCCATTTTGATCTGTTGCAGATTCTGCAAAAGCTGCGCTAACGTGGGTGTGTTATCTAACGCATGAATCACGCGTAGCTCCGGACCACTGAACTGAAACACCTCTAACGTTAACGTCTTATGCGGCACTAGGCGGAGTGTCCTGTTACCATCCAGTAACGACTCGCTGCTGCTGTGTTTAGCCGCGTGCATGAGGCCGGCAAGAATCAGCGCCGGAGTGCTGATAGAAACGGGGATGTTATCGGAAACCATCCCCTTTTTATAAGGACGCAGGGTAATGCTGCCACCCTCCCAGGTAAAGAGGTCAAATAGACGCTGTTTGAGCTGGGTCTCGAGGAGTTCAGCAAGCCTCTCTGGACTCAGCAGCTCTTTAGCAACAAGGGCGCCGCCTAGAGGAAAACCGTCGCCATCTTCGCACTCCTTGAGCACACGGTTGAGTGTTGGCTGGTCTATCTCTCCTAACTTGATCAGCATGGCACCCAGGGTTTCACTTTTGATGTTGGAACGACAACCGCGTGGGTTGCCACTATCGATAAAGATCGCCTTCTTGCGCTCCTTACTTTCAATCACCAGCAGTCCCGACTGTTTTGTGTTGTACAAAGAGAGTAGTACGCGGTGCAGGGGTAGGTCTTTTAGCGTTGCCTTTGTTGGCAAGCTCGGTGGTTTGTTGCTCGTCAAATTCAGAATCCTCGGGAGCTGAAACTAACATAGCCAAGAAGTCGGTGGCAAGCACTGTAGGATTCCCACATCGTGTTAACTTATCTATTTTGTTGCTGGTTTGACAGTGACAACAAAATCCATTAGAAATGAGCGCACCCTAAACAGAGGAGAGCATCATGGTTAACGCAGTTACGGATGCAGATTTCGAAACCAAAGTTTTGCAAGCACAAAAGCCGGTTATTGTCGACTTTTGGGCAAGCTGGTGCGGTCCCTGTAAAGCGGTAGCGCCGATCGTTGAGGAGCTAGCTCAGGAGCATGCGGACAAGATGGATTTTTTCAAACTCAACATCGATGAAAACGCATCCACGACCACCGCATATAAGATCAAGGGCATCCCAACCATCCTGCTGTTCAAAGATGGCAAGGTCGTCGACCAAGTTGTGGGTGCCGTGCCCAAGGCAAATCTCGAGACCTTGATTAACAAGGGACTGTGACCGGTTAGGGCTGTTTTAGACGCAATACGTTAACACCCATCTGCCCGCAGCAACGCTTGGCGGCAAGAGATCCCAAGGCCTAGATTTTAGCAGCTTATCTCCGATATAATGAGTGATGCGACTTTTAAGGTTAAGCAGCTGCCTGCTGCTACTCCTGGTCTCTGCTGAGCTGCACGCCCAAGGCAATGTCGCCACCTTCGTCGGTGGTGCCGACGCTGGCCCTATGGTGGGTACACCTGCAGCCATCTTCTGGAACCCCGCAGCGCTCGGCTTAACCAAAGGGTTGCAGCTCCACATCGATGTGGAGACCTTCCTTGGCAGCGGCAGTTACGAACGCGCGCCTGATTTTTTTAGTCCCTTCTACCCTGAAGTCGATGCCAACGTGCTCTTTCCAGTGCCCTTTGTCGGCCTGGTCCATGATTTTGGCTTGGAGCGCTGGCGTTTTGGCCTTGCTACCTATATACCCTTTGGTAGTGGGGGTGCCTGGGATGACCCCAACGGCCCTCAGCGTTATCATCTCATCGACGGCATTGAAGCGTCGCTCTTTGTCACGGGCACACTCACCTACAAAGTCACGCATAACTTCTTTGTCGGTGCCGGTGTCAGTTATATCTTCTCTGCTTTGAACGGCAGTGTGGCTCTCGATCTATCGACCACGGTTCAGGACCTTGTTCCCCCTGGTGTGCCGTTGTTCCCAGAGTCACCTCTGTTTGAAGCCGTAGGCGAAGCCGACCTGCTCACAGCCCACAACTACACGGCAAACTTCGGTATCTTCTACCAACCACACCCCACGGTTGATTTCGGTATCTCCTTTCAACTGCCGGTGGACATTGAACTTGAGGGCATCATCGACGTCACCTTGCCCGATGTATTGGCTTTGGGTGCACCCGCCTTGGCACTGATTGGCTTTGAGGGCCAGACGATTAGCGTTGATGGCCGTATCACAACCCATCGACCCGCACTTATCAACAGTGGCATTGCCTGGCGGATTGGTGATCGCCTAACCTTGCAGGGAGTTTTTGTCTACGCTCTGACCTCACGACGTAACGACTTTGTTGCCGAGGTGTTCAATACTGGTCTACCCTATCTGGATGCACCCGAAGGCACCTCGATTCGTGATCGCGGTACAGGCAATGCCTTTCAGATTAAGACGGGCGTGCAATGGCAGCTCAAACGCAACTTCTCCACCTCCGGCTATCTCCTCTACGTCCACTCGGCTGTGCCCTCGAGCCACGTGAGTGCCTCCAACCCCGGTTTTGATCTCATCATCCCTACCTGGATGCTGCAATATCGCTACGCGGAAAAAAACCTTCTCGGCTTTAGCCTCAGCCCCATCTTCGCCATTAGCCGTGACGTCACCAACTCGATCTTCGATCCAACCCTGCCAGCGGGTTCCGGCATTGGCCTACCCACGGCCAATGGACTCTACAAGGGGTTTGGTCTACAGTTTGGACTCTCATTCACCCGTAATTTCTGATGTCGCTATGAGCGTTAAACTCCTCTTGGCTGTGGCTATGACGCTGTTACTACCGACAACGACGGTAGCCAAGCTCAGCAAAGAACGGTGTCCGCGGCCAGAGGTGCCGACAACAAAACCCGCTGCTATCCATATGCCACAGCTCCTAACCGCCCTTAAGGCTGTGCAGACCGACGCAGGCGAACCAGCCTATCAGGTCGATGCGGGTTTGCAGGCAGAGCTTGAACAGATCTTTTCACCCACAAAGGTCACCACAAAAATGGAACAATTTTACGCCATGCTCTTTGCCATTCAAAACAGCAGCCCACTGCCTAAAGGCATCACCCACACGTTGCAGGGAGAGGCGGTTGGCGAGCTGTTGATCAAAGCGGCGGTCTTTCCAGATGCCAGCTTTCCGCAAACCATTGACAAGGTACGCTTTCGTAAGAGCTCGCTCACTCCTTTTTATGAAGTCCATTTCACCAGTACACAAGTTGACCTTCCCGTTAACGGTGGCGCGGGTTTTCATACCTGGCACCATGGCATGTGCCAGCACCTACAGAAGCTGAGCTTTCAAAATCCCTTTAGTTTTTATCTGAAACAGCTAGAGAATGGTGATCTGCGAGCTTACAAGTTTAACAACGTTTTGATAACCGGGGAGTTTGGTACCCGCGGCCTCATTGATATCGATCTCAACTACGTCGAGCTGATCCACGTCACCTTTCTGCAAAACACTGCCCTCGGCAAGGTCAAAGCACGCATGGCCAAGAAAGAGTTTGAGATCAACCAACACAGCTGGTTTCTAAAGTTGATCACCCGCATCTTTCCAGACACCACCAAACAGGCGATCGATTGGTAGAAACGCTAACAGAGAGTTATTTGTCGTCGGGCGTGGCTTCGAGAGTTGGGTCTACCCCCTCAACGACTCTGATGTCTTCAGGCCCATTGACATCCTCCCAAACCAGCTCTTCCTCAGGTCTAAACTGAAGCATGCGCACTCGAGGATATACTGGCCACTCTAGAGACTCTTCGTCAATGGGAATTTTCAGCGCATGCCTCGAATAGGAAGCAACTCGGTGCATTAATTCATCTTCAAATTTATCGTTGGATCCAATTTCTAGAATAGGGAGGTAAGGAACGGGAAAATCGGTTCGCGGATCGGAAGTCGTAGTCACTTTAACATGAGAAAAGAAAAGTCGAGGATAGTCCTCTTGCAACCAGTGAGTAAAAAAGAGCACAGTCTGTCTTAGCGTACCATCCGCCATAACAAAAGGCTCCGATAGTATAGCGTCGTATTCAAGAATCAAACCGTCCATACCAAAGTCTTTAAGCTCTATACTGCCGGCAAAAGTGAGGCCTGGAGATATGGGCTCTGGAAACTCAGCAAGCTGCTCACTAGCAACCTCTCGAGTGTCTCTGACGTTACTGAGAAATTTTAGCTTAACCTCACTAGGCCGCTGCATCTCTGCCCAAGTCAGGCCTTGTTTTGCTTGCAGCTCAAACAACAGATAGCCTGGTGGGGGCACCTCAGGCAGAGGGTCGACTTCGATCTCTGCACCACACTCTATTATTCAAATAAGATGCGACTTCTTTGCTAATTGGTTCTAAATCGTCACTACCCACCATAAATGGAAACTTTAAATCTTTCTGTTCAACATCAAACGTACCACCGCCAATTACTCTATCAACAAGCATTCTTTTTCCCCGTAGAGAAGCCTTCGCCATAAAGTATATGTTGCGTACTCTGTAAGTTCCGCCTTTGGGTTTTGGAACGTCAAAAGTTGGACTCAGATAGAGCTCATAAGAAACGATCAGCCATCGGTTCCGTAGATAATGCTTCGAAATCAAGAGTGCGTGATTTGAAATCGCTGCACTATCCGCCTCTTGGCCATAGCCAATAAAGGAGAACAAAAGGCAGAGAGTCAAAACACCGAACAGCGGATAGGAGACTTTTAGCATGCTACAGGTTCCTTGAGCGAGTGGATGTTGGCTATAACAAAATGCCAAGATGTGTCAAGAAGAGTGGATATGGCTAAATATTACGGCTGCTTAAACCAGCCATACGCAGCACCTCCTGCCACTCACTCTTGCTGACCGGTTGCACCGAGAGACGCTGGCCGCGCTGCAGAAGCTGCATCTTGTGGAGCTTGCGGTTGGTGCGCATCTCGCTCAAAGTGATTGGCCGAGCAAAGCGCTGGCGTAACTTGACATCGACCATAAACCAACGTGGCTTGGCAGGATCGCTCTTAGGGTCATAGTGCTGCTCTTTAGGGTCAAAGGCAGTGTCATCGGGATAAGCCTCTTTCACCACCTCGCACACCCCTACCACCGCCGGTGGGTTAGTGCTGCTATGATAGAAAAAGGCGAGATCACCGCAACGAAACTGATCGCGCATGAAGTTGCGCGCCTGATAGTTACGCACACCATCCCAGCTGGCGGTCTGCTTGGGCGATCTCTCTAAATCTGCAATAGAAAAGCAGGTAGGTTCGGATTTCAGTAACCAGTAGTTTCTTGCCATGCTCGGCGCCTTTTTGCGAGTGTAATCAGCAGAATTTGTTATACCTACTCTGATGTCAAGTGCCACTGAAAAGCGGCAGATTTTCTCTTGGGCGCTCTACGACTGGGCCAACTCAGCCTTTGCCACCACGGTGATGGCTGGTTTTTTCCCGCTCTTCTTCAAGCAGTTTTGGGCGGCAAACCTGCCGGTGGTTGAGAGCACCTTTCGTCTTGGTTTAGCTAATACCACGGCTAGCGCGCTGGTGGCAGTGATGGCACCGCTGATGGGTGCGATTGCCGACAAGCGACAGAGCAAAAAATCCTTTCTCAGCACTTTTGCCATACTCGGAATGTTGATGACCGCAACGCTCTTCTTTGTCGGCAGCAGTCAGTGGCAGCTCGCTATGTTGGTTTACATTGTCGCCATCATCGGTTTCTCAGGCGCCAACCTCTTTTACGACTCCCTGCTTACCGATGTTGCCAGAAAAGACCAGCGTGACTTTGTCTCTGCATTGGGTTTTGCGCTTGGCTACCTTGGCGGTGGTCTGCTCTTTGCTCTCAACGTCTTTATGAGCTTAAAACCAGAATTCTTTGGTTTGGCCGCAAGCAGCATGGCCGTACGCATCTCTTTCCTCACGGTGGCGTTGTGGTGGTTTGTCTTTTCCTTGCCGCTATTTTTTTTCGTGCATGAACCAAGAAGCAGCAAAACCGTGGAGGGATTCGCCATGGTTGTTGCCGGTCTCAAGCAGCTGCGTGCCACCCTTGGTAAAATCCGTAAACTACGCGCTGTCGCGCTTTTTCTGCTTGCCTACTGGCTCTACATCGATGGTGTGCAGACCATGGTACGCATGGCTGTTGATTACGGTATGTCTTTGGGTCTGAACACCAACCATCTGATTATTGCGCTGCTGCTTACCCAGTTTGTCGGCTTTCCTGCAGCGCTCTTCTTTGGCTGGCTAGGAAAAAAATGGGATGTCAAAAAATCCATCCTTGTTGCCATTGGAGTCTACACGCTGATCACACTACGTGCCTATTCCATGCAGAGCAGTGCCGACTTCTATCTGCTTGCGGTCTGTGTCGGGCTGGTGCAGGGAGGTGTGCAAGCGTTGAGCCGCTCTTATTACACCCGCCTCATTCCTAAAAACCAGGTGGCTGAGTTCTTCGGCTTCTACAACATGTGGGGGAGGTTTGCCGCCATTCTTGGCCCACTGTTCATGGGATGGGTGGCTGTGGCCACCGGCAGTTCGCGCAGCTCGGTGTTTGTATTGATCCTCCTCTTTGTGAGCGGTGGACTACTGTTAGCAACGGTCAAAGAGCCTGCCAAAACCGAATAGGGATGACATCCATAGCCGCGGGGATCCATGCAAACCAGAAAGACTTCGGAGAACATGGAACCATTGCTCTCCATGCCATGAGAGTCTGCATTAAGACCAAAATTTAGATCTCTTTGCCGTGCAGCACGGAAACTCGCTTTGTCTGCCAGGCTTTATCACTGCGGATAAAAAGGGTGCGACAGCTATTTAGATAGTCCTCGCTCACCTCAAGAATATCCCAACAGTGTGGTCTGAACATGACTGTTGCAAAGGTGGGACAACGCTGCTGGATATCAAACTGTTGCGGCTGATGGTCCTTCCAGTAGACTGTGCGGACTGCTGCTCGGGTAATCCTCCACATGTGATCGAGCAAAGCAGTATGATCCGTATTGCTGGTCTCGTTGTCAATTAAGTCAACGTTCGCTTCCCAGCGTAGTTGCAAATCACGTTGCCCATCATAGTAACAGCCGGCAATATGAGAGTCGCGCTGTAGCTGACGCCACTTGGGCGCCTTGGTGTTGGAATTAAAACAGAGACAGTCTAGTTGCTGCCAATAACGCAGATGGACTGTGCGTAGCTGCGGCAACCCATGGTCATCAACGCTGGCGACTTGTGCATAGACAGGTTGGTCCGCGTTGGTGAAGATCTCTATAAGGCGCTGCTGAAAATCTGCCAAGGTAAACTGACTTTTCATCTCCTTCTCCTCTCCAGCAACAGACCAAAGCCGAGACTTATAAAAAAGAGCGCGGTAAGCGGTAGGGCTAAAAAAATCATGGTCATGGGATCTGCCGGGGTGAGCAGGGCTGCAAGCACAGAGACGACAATCACCACCAAGCGCCACTGTTTGGCAAGTTGGCGCGTCTTGACGACGCCAAGGTAGATGAGCAGCAACATGAACACCGGTAGTTCAAACAGCAGCCCAAAAGCGAGGAGCATACGCATGGTGATAGAGAAGTACTCGGCTACGCGGATCTGCGGATCGATGAACTCAGGCGCGTAGTTGAAGAAAAAGAGATAGGCGAGCGGCAGGACAATAAAAAAGCCAAAAGCAACGCCGGCAATAAAGAAGGTGCTGGTAAGCGTGACAAAGGGAATGACAAAACGTCGCTCTTGCTTCTTGAGTGCAGGGGCAATAAACCCCCAAAGCTCAAAGAAGAGGTAGGGCACCACCAACAGTAACGAACAGATCAAACTCAACTTCATTAAGGCGATAAAGACCTCAAGCGGGCCCGTATAGATGAGCTCTACGTTAATGCCGGCCATACTCTCGGCTTGCCGCAGCGGTTTGCTAAAGCCGTTAAACAGCCGTTTGGCAAAGGGATAGCACAGGGCAAATCCGACCAAGACAGCGATGAGGCAGCGGATGAGTCGTGTTCGCAGCTCCCCGAGATGATCCAAAAACGGCATGGAGGGCTGGCTGTGAGCACACATTTTACGTTGATTTATGAGTTACTAAAATTGGGTTTATAACTCATTCAGATTGGTTGTTTTTCTCTGAGGTATCGCTCTCGACTTCTTGCTTAAGGGTATTGGCACTGTGACGGAGATCATGAATCGCCCGACCGAGAGTACGGGCTAGCTCGGGGAGTTTTTTCGGCCCAAAGAGAATCAGCACGATCACCAAGATGACAATGAGCTCCCAGGTACCAATACCAAACATCGTGCTTAGCCTATAATACCTTACCTACGCCCGGGCCTGCCGCGAACTCTGGCGACGGCTACTAGACCGACGACTTGTCGCGGTTTGTGTGCGCTTGCTGCCTTTACTGCTCTTTGTCCGCACGCGGCTGCTGCGGGATTTGCTGGTTACGGTTGCTGGACGTTTGCTGCGGCTTGTCGGTTGCATAAGCTTTTGAAAGAGGCGCTGTAGCTTCTCCTCACAGTTATCCTTTTCTAACTCTTTGCACAGATTGTAGCTTCGAAAACCCGGTGCTTCAATCGCCAACGCACCTTGGCTGTTTAAAAAGAGCTTGGCGGCATCATAACCAAAATGGCCGCTGCCGTTAGCAACAAAAGCAACGGTGCCAAGACCGTCGCGGAATTTATAAACCTCCCTGCCATTTTCGCGGATGGCAATGAGTTTTTGAAACTCCTGGATATTCCTCTTTGCCTCAACGGCAGACATGTGCAGTTGATGGGTCATGGTCGGTTCAAGATTGAGCGGCTTATACTCGAGAAACTGTATGTGCAGAGGTTTATCTTTCGTCATCATGGCGAAATCAATGAGTTCACGATCATTGATGCCACGGAGCAAGGTCACATTGACAACCAAGCGGTCAAAGTTCAGACGCTGGGCCTTTTGTAGGCCATCGAGAACACGGTAGAGGCTGTCTTTGCGGGTGATTTTTTGATAGACGAGGAAGTTCAGCGAATCCAGGACAATTTCAATATGCTTGAGTCCGCTGCGGCGTAAACTATCGGCATAGTCTTTGAGAAAGACACCGTTGGTTATAAAGCGAACGTCTTGGATCTTCTTCGGTGCACAGCAGGCTTTGACCACACCAGCAATGTCTTTTCGCAACAACGGTTCACAACCACTACTGATGAGGATGTGTTCAATGCCGGCTTCGCCAGCGGCTTTGCAAATCTTACAGTAGTCGGCGGCGGTGAGTTTGTCAGGTTCTCCATTAGTATCACGATGACGGCCAAGTGGTTTATCATAGAAACACTGTAAGTTGGTCTCTCCAGTTACGGCAACGCGTAGGGTAGTGATGGGAAACTGCGTCTGACTTGACACTGCGGACATCTCGACACCCCCAGAAAGGCAATTTCTAAATCAACGTTGGACGGGCGATGTATAAAAAAATTGGTCGCTTTTGTCAAACCTGGTTGGCTAACCACAGAATAATACTTGGAATCCACCCTGACGACGGGTTTGCGTTACTCTTCTAGGAAAAAGTCTTTTGCACCCGTTGCCGTCGCCTCTGCACTTTCCCGTGGCTCACTACCGGCAACAAAGGCTTCGAGGACTGGTTTCTCAGTGTTGTCGTCGGCAAGCTTGCCACTCTTGGGGTCAATCTTGGCAAAGGTAACACCCCCAGGTACCCGAAACGCCTTCATCGGCTTGTCCTTAAGGGCTGCCTGCATAAACTTAAGCCACATAGGAGCAGCCGCGCGCGAACCTGTCTCCAGCTTGCCTAGAGACTTCTTCTCATCAAAACCAACCCAGGCTGTGGCGACGAGATCCGGGGTAAAACCGACAAACCAGGCATCGATATTCTCATTGGTCGTGCCGGTTTTGCCGGCACTGGGTCGTCCCAGCGCACGTGCGCGCCAACCTGTACCATAGGCAATCACCTCGCTGAGAAGGTGGGTCATGATATAGGCGGTCTCCTCGCGGATTACCTGACCGGGTTGGCGAATCCGATACTTATCAGGCGCTAATGACGCTTCGAGGTCAAACTCGGAAAACTCCTCTGCCTCAGCACGGCTGACAAGCGGCAGACCATCACCGGCTGTCTCAACCTCCTCTTCGTCTTGGAGGGATTCGATCTCACTCGCCTCCAACTCGCCTTGCATCTCCTGCAACTGTGTCAGCAGATCCACCGCAGGATCATCATAGGTGTGCCGCTCAAGCAGGTTGCCATCACGGTCGAGGATCTTCTTAATAAAGACTTGTGGCCGCCGTACACCACCGCTGGCAAAAACCATGTAGGCTGCAGTAAGCTCGGCTGGCGTGAGTACTGAAGAGCCCAGTGCCAGCGTACTGTCGCGCGTGAGCGGTGAGACCACGCCCAGCTTGCGAGCATAGTCCATGGCGTAGTCAAGACCCACATCCTGTAGAATTTTAACACTGACAACGTTAAGGCTTTCAACCAGCGCGGTGCGAAAGAGGATATCTCCCTTAAAGGTACCCGTGTAGTTTTTCGGTCGCCAGATGGTGTCGCTTAATGGGTCATCGTAGACGACGGGAGCATCCAGTATCAACGTGGCTGGGCTGTATCCTTTGTCCAGAGCGGCCGCATAGAGGATAGGCTTGAACGACGACCCAGGCTGTCGGCGTGCCTGTACCACCCGATTGAATTCACTACGAGCGTAATCATAGCCACCCACCATTGCCCGGACAAAACCATTGCTGGGATCGACTGCCATGATCGAGCCTTCGACCGTTGGCTCTTGCACCAGAGCAAAGAGAGTTTGATCTGCATACTCTTCTTGTTGTCTCTCTTTCTCTGCTTTTGGTACCGCCGCTACCAACTCGGAAACCTCTGCACGGCGTACCAAGATGGAATCCCCCACTTTGAGCGCTTGCGACGGGCGCCGGATGAGATCGTGTTCCGGTGCTAAGTCGGCATTGGGCTTACGCGCCCACTGCATCAATACAAAGGGAATCCAGCCATGATCTTTGTCGGTATATACCTTGACGCGCATCTTTTTATCATCCACCTCAGTCACCACAGCCGTGAGTTTCTCGGCTTTGTAAGCCTCTTCACCGACGGGAAAGGGCGGCTGCGGAAAGTTGTAGTATTGGCTTTCAAGCTCCTGCTGCGCTTCTGACCTCGCCTGGTAAGCGTCGATCTCGGCTTTCTCCAGCTGTCGTAATGGCCCACGAAACCCATGGCGACGGTCTAGCTCATGCAGGTTCCAACGTAATGCCTCTTGGGCAAAACGTTGCATCGCCAAGGATAACGTCGTATAGACACGCAGTCCGCCTGCATAGAGCATCTCCTCACCATACTTCGACGCCAAATAGCGGCGCACGTGCTCAGCAAAATAAGGCGCAACGCTCTGGTTGATCTCTTTACTACGATCGTCAAGGACGAAGGGTTCTGCATCTGCCTGCGCTTGCTCCTCTGGAGTGATAAAGCCTATCTCTGCCATTTTACGAAGAACGTAGCTACGTTTATCGCGTGCCCGCTCTCTGTTGACAAAGGGGTTATCACGACTCGGTGCTCTCGGCATCCCCGCCAACAGACTCACCTCAGCAAGCGTGAGCTGGTTGAGGTCTTTGTTAAAGTAAACTCGAGCCGCTGCAGCAACGCCATAAGCTCCATGACCCAGGTAGATCTGGTTAAGGTAGAGGTAGAGAATCTCCTCTTTGGTTAGCTGTTTTTCAATGCGAAAGGCGAGCATCGCCTCTTTGATCTTGCGTGCTAGAGTGCGCTCCGGAGTTAGCAGCAGCGATCTGGAAACCTGCTGGGTAATGGTTGAGCCGCCCTGTTTGACACCACCGGCTTGAATGTTTTTTATCAAGGCACGCAGTATGCCAAGGTAGTCGATCCCGCGATGTTCAAAAAAACGGGAGTCTTCTGCGGCAATAAACGCCTTGCGTACCATCGGCGGAATCTCATCAAGGGGTGTGAGATGGCGGTACTGTTTATGAAATTCACCAATGAGCTCTAAATCAGCGGAAAAGATCTGCGTAGCCAAGGCTGGTCGATAGTCGGTGGCCTTGTGGATGGGTGGCAACTGCCACCAAAAGTAGAGGTAAAACCCCAAACCAACAACAAGCAGCAGTAGAGAGATCGCCAGAGCAAGCTTGAATAATTGCCCAAAGGAGCCCCCGCCTGCTGATGAGCGCCTTTGCGAAGGCTCATCTCGCTTCACAGCCGGTCGGAAGTAATCATCGCCAACACCTGGATCCGTCTGGTAGCTGGCCATACCCTCCTGGTTGTCAACCGATCCCCGGCCGCTAGAATCGCGGTTATCGTCGCTAGAGCTCATTTCATGACCTCAAACAGAGTAGCGGGTCCTGCCGCGCCGTATGCTCCCATCCTCCCGTCCTCGCTCTTGGCTGCGGCCGGGAGGCGGGCCCCTCCGGCGCGTCACCCGCTGCTCTGTTTGAGCTGCTGAACTCGTTGGGAGTTTCATTAAGGTTATGCAACATGTTCTACTATACTTGGCCTGGCAGACTCTGACAACGCCACCTGGCTAGCACCATCCTTCCCTAAAAGTAAGGCCGTACCTTCTAGGGAGTCTATGAATAATGGGGTGGACAAGCATGGTAATTCACGCTTTATATGCGCCGTGGCTATTGCGATCGAACAGACCAAGGTCTCGGTTAACTTCCAAATCTTGGACCCGTCGCAGGCAACGCTATCCATCTTTGACCGTGGCTTTCTCTTTGGCGATAGCGTCTATGAGGTTATTCGTACCTACGCCGGCCAGCTCTTTACCTTTGCAGCCCACCTAAAACGACTGCGCCGCTCGGCGGATGCCATCCACTTGCGTCTGCCCTTTAGCGACGGAGAGATTCGTCAGCATCTCACCGAACTGGTCGCCTCGGTAGACAAACCCGATTGCTACATACGCCTAATGGTAAGCCGTGGCACCTCCCTGCCGCTGATCGATCCACCCAAGCAGGAACAACCGACCACCGTGGCAATTGTTGGTCCGTTGCAGCCTTGGCCGCAGAGTCATCAGGAAAAAGGCATCCGTCTCTGTACCGTGGGAGTGCGCCGTAACCTGCCAAGCGCCATCAACCCGATGATCAAATCGGGCAACTACCTCAACAACGTCATTGCCCTTTACGAAGCCAGGCAGAAACACTTTGATGACGCTCTAATGCTCAATGCTGAGGGAGGTCTCACCGAATCCACCACCTCTAACTTCTTTCTCGTCAACGCTGGCGTACTGCAAACACCGCCGCTAGAGGCTGGGATTCTCGATGGCATATCCCGACAGATCATCCTCGATCTTGCCAAAGAGAACAACATCCCTGTTGCTGAAAAACCGCTGAGTTTAGAAGATGCCTATAACGCCCAAGAGTCCTTCATCAGCTCGACAACCCGTGAAATCATGCCGGTGACACAACTAGACGAGACTCGCTTTGAGGCGCCTGGAGCAGTGACCCGCAAGTTGATCAAACTCTATAAGGGCTACGTACAAAAACAGCTGGAAAACACGTAGCCTAACGTGATGTCGCAAACGGAAACCACCGATGCTGCTGCGGCTGATTTTGAGCCACTGGCGCTGCAAAAACAGCTCTACGCCAAAGCGCTTGCAACAGTTGAAGCACAGACCGAAGTGCATTTACGCCACAAGCGCCTGAGAGCGTCGCAGTTTCATGCCTCGGTACAACTACCGCCGATAAAAGATGCGAGCTCTTGGCCAGGCGCTCTAAACCTGGAAACACTTGCCTCTCAGCTGCAAGACGCTCGCGTGGTTTTGATCAGCCAATACCAAACCCTTCCCGAGTGTCGCCACAATGTTGTCGCACTCATCAAGCAGATGCAGCAGCTGGATCCACAAACACCCCTAGCCTGCTGCCTTGATCAACTGAGCCAAGAGCAGCAGCCACTGCTCGAGGCACTGTCGCGAGGGGAGATGACGCTGTCTCAGTTTGACCAGCAGAGTGGGCTTATAAAAAAATTAGGTCCACGCCAGTGGCAGAGCTTGCAGCCGCTGCTGCAACTGAGTGTGAACCACGCCAACGTGCAGCTCTTGGCAACCGATGCAAATCGCACCGATGCCACTTTTGCTAAACGCAATGCCATCACTCTCGAGGCCGTACAAAAGTGGCTGCAGCAACATCCCCAAGGAATCTGCTTGGTCTTGGCAGGAGAGCGCCGGCTCATGGAAGGAGAGCTGTATGAAGAGTTGCAAAGCTGGCTGCAGAATTACCAACCTGAGGCCATGGCACCCGTGGTTATCTTGCAAGCATGGGAAGAGGCCTATTGGCAGCTTGTTGCAGCCAAAGCGTCCGACGCCCAGAAAAAACCCCTATGGCAAAGTCCGGTACTGCAGTGGCGCGATCATCTCTACTCCATGACCCCGGTGCCACCCCTGGTAAAACTCGATAGCTTCTTAACCTGGAGTCACCACCAAGAGGCGTGGCCAGGTTGGCCACCGCAAGAGAGTCTGCGGGAGATGCGCCGCCAGCTACGCAACACCTTACAACTGCCGCTAGCTCGTAGCGGTGAACATCCAAGACAAGATCCACAGGTTTACTGCTGCGGAGATCTCGAATTGCTCGAACGCATCCGTAATCGAGATAGGCTCACGGATGCAGAGGCCGACGGTTTACTCAAACAGATCGTCGCTGGCGAGAGCTACTACCTGCCTGCGGCGCAGCTCATCTATCTGGCGACCTTAGACGGCTATCATATGGGTGAGGAGGTTGGTCATAGCCTCCGCAGTGAGCTCACCGGTGAAACAGAACCGCCGGCAACCCTTGATGTTGACGGGCAACTCTTCTACCTGGCCATTCACGAGGCTGCCGGATACCTCGCCAGTAAGATCGTTGCCCCAGGAAGAAAACCAGGCAGGGAGGCCATGCGCCTATCGCAGCGACTCGCGAACATGGCGGCCAGGGATAAAAAACCCGTGGCAACAAACCAAGTCGCCAACAACCAAAAACATGCCGAGCAGATCTGGCAACAGGGACATCAGGCCGGCTACGGATTAGCAGAAAAACTCTACCAAGAGTGGCAGCGCGGCAGCATCAAAACCAGTGCGCTCAAACCGCTCTATCTACAATCCGTACAAACCGCAGCAGAAGCCAAGCAGCTCTATCTGCAGCTCTACCGTCTTAGCGAAGAGATTGCCCTGCCAGTAAAACAGACGCTGCATAAGCGATTGCACCTTGTTGCTGCGTTTTATTTTTTGCTGCTGTTTTTGCCAGCGTTTATTTGGGGCGAGGCAAGAGAGCTGTGGCTCTTTCCCAAACCGCTGAGTGCCAACCTCGGTCGTGACCTAATGTTGGTGCTGCTTTCGGCGTTAACCGTCATCGCTGTGAGTGCCGTACTCTCAAGATTTGCTGCGCCCTTTCGTAGGCTTGCTGAGCTCATGCGCAAACTGCTCGGACCGTTAACGTATCAAGAGATCGTGCTGCTTGCTGGCTTTAGTGCGATTGCAGAGGAGCTCTTTTTTCGGGGGGTGTTGCAAGCTGAGATCGGTTTGGTGGCAGCGTCGCTGCTCTTTGGTCTGGTACACTTTGGTGCTGATCGCCGTCTGCTACCCTGGTTTTTCTTTGCCACGGCAGTTGGATTTTTGTTGGGCTGGATCTATATGGTGACAGGCAATCTCTTAGTGCCCATGGCCACACACTTCTTGATCAACTTGGTTAATACTTACTTGTTGGTGATGAAAAAGAGACAGAAAACTGACAGCTAGTTGGTGTTAGGAATCTTTATTACTCTTCATCCGCTTCTTCGGTTCCAAAAAGCTCTTCCGCGACTTTGTCATACTGTTCTTCGCTCAGGCATACTACCCTAAGGTTAATCTCCCACTTCCCATCTGCTACCTCCTGCCCCTCTACAGCCGCAGCAAAGGCTGAGCACTCGGGATCGTTGATACCCTTCGCAGCCTTTTCAATAAGCATACCTAAGGGATTGGCACCATCTGCATCTCCGGTCTGCACATCCTCTTCCAGCTCATGCAGCTTTTCCAATGCAGCCGTACGGTCCTCAACTGCTGCCAAACGATTTACCATTTCTTCATACTCTTCACGAGTCACCAGCCTATCCGTTAGATCCGCCACAAAGGCATCTGGATCTTGCTGAGCCCTATCAACATTCCCATCATTATCGGGGGGGTCGTCACCAATCACCGCCGCTCTCGCTGCAGCGAGAGCCGGGGGGGTTCCTGCAAAGCTGATGGTGACGGAATCAGAGCCGCCACTAGGACGCCCCCAACGCGTGGCGCGGATAAAGTCCGCATAGCTAAGGTGCATGTTTTTGAAGATAACACCATGGCTATTCATCAGTTTAGCGTCTCTTGTCTTTTTTGGCAGGGGGCCAGTGCGTAGCGGAGGAATACCCTGTTGGCCCTCTCCAGAATCTCGGTCAATGAAAAACAGCTTGCCATTACAACTCTTCCAACAGGCGGCTACCCAAATCTGATTGAAACGTTGGGCATCACCCGCCTCATCGCGATTGGATTTGGATTCACCCTCATCCAAGAGATCAAAAATCAGCGTATCCAAGGTGGGATCGAGAACCCCAAGGACACCCCGTCCTACTCGGCGAATGCCATTGGCCGTGCCTTCAGCAAGTCCTCCCAACAGTGGCACACGACCAAAGAGGTTAATCCCATCAGCAATGGGGTCCACAGCTACTAACCCAAGGATGTCACGCGTTCCTACGGCGTTTATGCTCGTCTCGCCATTTCTCAGTAGGATCATGCCTTCCGGTGGATCGGTAGTGGCATAGCCATAAACAAGATCGGCAGATTGTCTCTTGGTATCGACAAAGGTTTGGTTGATGAGGACGTTGTTGTCATCTTCATCATCGTCGTTGGGGCTGGCCACCAGTGTGCTCTTGTCATCATAGGCGGGCAGCATCAGACCGATTTTACCATTGAGTACCAACTGCTTGTCTCTCGGCTCTGTGGCGTCGGCTGCTGTGGCTTTTGATTTTTCAGCTTCGCCAAACCAGCCAAGCGGACGATTACCTTGGGTAGGCAAGACACGTTGAGAAGTTTCCGAAGCCTCGCCATCGTACTTATCAAAGTAATCGGCGCCAAAGGCAACTTCAAAGTTCTGCGCCTCAGTGGAACGTACATTCACGAAGTAGAATCCATGCGAGCCATTGGCAGCATAGTAGGCTGCCTGCTGTAAGATCCTCGTAACCATTTCATCCCGGCTCATACCGCGAGGATCTATTTTCATGCGCGCGGCAATATCTTCTAACTCATCTTTGTCTCGGGCAAAGAGGTTGCGCATATCCGTAGTGCTAAAACCTATTTCCGGGTTCTCATCAGGAGTGGGAAAGTGGATGATTGCCTGCAGCGCACCCAATGAATCATGAGGATGGGGATCCTTGTCGCCGGCAACACAGTCATAGTCAGGATCGCCGTTTTCCGGACCACAGTCGTCGCCATAAGGGCTCTCCACAACCTTAACCTTGGGTGGCTTGTCCTTGTCTTCCGGGACTTTTCGTTCCGGAGTTACAGGCCCACGCCCCCTGGGGTCGCCAAAGCGGCCACGATCACCACGGCTAGCAAACTCACGGCTGCTACGGGTGGATGTAAACGGACTCTCCAAACCACGCAGGTTAGGGCCAAAAAAGGGCACCCGTCGATCACGATCGTCGCAACCGCCAAAGAGTAACAGAGCCATCATCCCTACGGATAGGAGTGTTGCGCTGACCTTGGCTTTTGTTTTCTCTCTTTTCATTTTCGTTACCATCACTTGCATCCCCATATCTCCTAGGTTTGCCACGATAGGACATTCCGTCATCCCTTGCCTCTGGTATCTGCAACCTCGATGCCAGTTTGCCAAGAAAATATTATTAATAATTATAAGTGGTTAGGATCTACCAACCACTAGAATGAGCTCTCTGCGACATCCTGGCTGCGGCGTCTACGTCCCTACCTGCCCACATCTGGATGCGACAGTGCTTGGACATCCATGCCGCCCTAGCCGCACCACTTCATTAATATGATGATGACTGTTGCTCTCTAACTTGTGGCAGAACCCCGCCAGGTCGACCAAAGTGGAGCAGGCAACCTTTCTCGTCACTCTTGGTAGGTGCTATAAACCTCTCCTTTTCCGGAGAATAATACAAGCAGCCAATTTCTGAAGGTGGACGCTGCTGGATGAAGGCTTCGGCCTCCTCTAGAGCTGCGAGCCACTGCTGTTTTAGTTGCACCAAATCGATCTTCTCTTTGAGCATCAATCGAGAAAAATCTTCCTGTCGGTATCTTCCACGGCGTTTGAGTAGCTCCAAGAGCGACATGGGCGTAAAGCCTGGGTCCTTTCCTGCGGCAGCCCAACAGAGGGCGCCAAGTGGTAGTGTCTCTTTGAGGATATAGAGAATGTCCAAAAAGTCGCGCGGTTCATCCCGACCAGCAAGGGTTAGGGTCTTGTTGATAGCAAGATCGATCGGGTGCAGCTGATACCCGGTAAATTCATTCTTTACAGGGGGCATAAAGCGCCAGGCTGAATCGTGAGCCCACTCCACCTTCACGGCTGCTCCCTGCTTTTTAACCTTAGCCCGGATGTAGCCAGGTTGTTTGAGATCAATCTCTACTTGGTATCCCTCTCTCTCTAAGAGCTCCTGATCCTCAGCAAATGCCGTGGCAACCCGTTCCACGGAATCGTGAAAATAATCGAGATCCTTGCTGTAACGTAGGCTGTTAGGCTTAAAGTGAATGGCTGCACCCCCAGCCAAATGACTATCTGGGGTGCGGTTTTTGCAGAGCAGGCGGGCTATTTGGCTTTGTAGCTCGGTTAATGGCATAGTTTCGCTCCTGCTTGCCACGCTCTGCGGCCACCGTGCTTCATAAGCTGCTGACCAACCCAGACAATATCGTTTTGGGTGACTTTGTAGTTGGGATCGTAAGACCAGAAACACTCGGTGTAGAAAGTTCTAAAGGCGCGTTTCGCCTCTCTTAGACGCACCATCTTGCGGGCAGTCTCTGAGTCCAGATGACGCCGACTCCTCTGACCACCACGCCGTCCGATCTTCGCAAGGTATTGGCGTACGCTCCCTGGGTACATATGCTTATCATAACCCGCTTACGATTAAATGTCAAATTATTCAAAAAGTTAGATGATTTCTATGGGTGAGGCTAGATCTTGCCCTGGAGAATGAAGCAGATGGCAAAGGTAAACAGCACCAGGGACTCAACAAAGACCAAACACAAGATCATTGGCACAAAGAGCTTGCCCGATGCCTCGGGGTTACGCGCCATCCCCTCTAGAGCGGCGTGCGCTGCCTTTCCCTGACCAAGAGCACCACCCAGAGCGGCAATGCCCATGCCAAGCCCGGCCGCCAGAGCTAAACCGAGTTTGTAGTTGCCGCCGTCACTGCCCGCTTCAGCCGCATAGACAAAAGCTGGGCTCAGCAACAAGCCCGAAACCGCCAGTAACAACAGATGCGCCGTTTGTTTTAGCATCGTCAACTCCTTCAGCAATACCTTAGACCGCCCAGTCCTTATAATCAAACGTTATGACTGTCAAGCTACCGCCGAAATTTCAAGGTGGTAAGATGGGCTGATGGCAACAGCGGACAGATTGCGCAGGCTTCTATGCCTCTTCTATGATTTTCCACCCTCAGCCATGCCAGGTGCGAACAGGACGGCGTCCTTCTTCAGACAGCTGCCAAAGTATGGTTGGCAGCCAACCGTCATCACCATTCCTGAGGATGAGTATCGTTATCGTCACGCCGAACCGAGCCATCTGAGTGAAAGCGATGGTGTGGTAAGGGTTAGCTCTCGCGAGCTAAAGAACTTCGAAGAGCTTGCCCGGAAGCTGCGAATCATGCGCCTGTTCTGGTTCTTTCTCTATCCACTGTTCTGGGAAAAACCAGCGCGTTGGGCACGACCGCTGCTGCACCAAGCGCTTGCGCTTGCCAAACAACAACGCTTTGATGCCATTCTTACGAGCTCTAGCCCCATGGTGACCGCTATCGTTGCCAAACGCCTAAAAGAAGAACTTGGTATTCCATGGATATGGGACCGGCGTGATCCCTACTCACAAGATCCTAACTTTGTTTGGCCCTCTTACTGCCACTACCGCCTTATGCGTTGGTTTGAACAGCGCTGGCTGCGCCACGCTGATCGCGTGCTGTTTGTCACGCCAACCATGAAACGCGATCTCCTGCGAGACTTTCCGCAAATCTCTGCGGCTAAAGTTATGGTTGTCGAGAACGGCTACCCGGATGAGTACTTTGATTTAGAAAAACCGACAGCAACGGAAAAATCATCCGAACAGCCTTTCAACATCGTCTATACGGGTACATTGCGTTTTCAACAGCCTCCCTACCACGAGAGCTCGTTGGGTTGGCTCAAACGGCATGCGCTGCACTATCATCACACCGACTATGACTTTTCCACACGGTCGCCACTGGCGCTTTTTGAGGCGCTCAAAATCATCCGCCAACAACAACCGCAGCTCTACAGAGAGATCCGTGTTGAGATTATTGGGCGAAGTGACCCACGCAACATCGATCTCTGTCGTCAGCTTGGCCTTCAACAGGTGGTACAGTTTATGAGCACGCTGCCCTACAACGCTACCATGGCCAAGATCAAACAGGCAGATCTCTTATTCCTGCCTATGGAACGCCGGCTTGACGGCAGCTCCTCGGCCTACGTGAGCACCAAAATCTACGAGTACATGGCGAGTGGCAATCCTGTGCTGCTCATCGCCGACCCTGGAGATGCAGCAACATTAATCGAAAAGGCCCACTGTGGCATACGCTGCAACTTTGGCGACTATGCCGGTGTGGCCAAGCAGATCGTTCAATTCATGCAGTCGCCAACAGAGCACATGGCTCTCGATCGCGAGTTCGTTACGCAACATAGTCGGCAGCAAAGTGTCCGGCAGTTGGCGGAAATTCTTGATAGCTTGGTTGCTGGCTAAAACCCATGTCGTGATAGGATCTTGTTGATGTTTTTGGTGAGTAAGCTCTTAGACCACTCCTGTCAGCTCTGCCTGAAAAGCGGCCGCATCCGGCAGCAGCTCTACAAACGGGTGCTGCAACGCCGGTTGCGACAACACCGGCTTGGCCGCATCCTGCTGCGCAACCTACATACTGCCATGGCAGACAATCCTTCCTACCACGATGAGTTTCGTCGTCTCTGTGGCGATGGTGACTATCAAAAGGGATTTTGGGAGAGCGATATGGGCTTTCTCTGGTATGCGGGGAACCTCCATAGACGCAACGACTACTTTGATCTAGCCTTGCAGGAGATCAAGCAGCACCGGTTTAGCTCGCACCTTGATGTTGGCTGCGGTTGGGGTGAGCTCGGTAACCGTACGGCAGCACTAGAGGAGATGCACAGGGTCGTTGGCATTGACATCTCAGAGAAGATCATCAGCGATGCCAAAGAGCGCCATCCACACTCCAAAGCGCAGTTTCTCTGTATGCGTGTGGAAGAGATCACTGAGAACTTTGATCTGGTTACTGCCTTTAGCTGTAGCGATTACATTGCTGCGGAGAAGTTTCTGCCCTTTCTTGAAAAGCTGTTGCAGTGTGCAAAGCGTATGGTGTTGTTGACCAACTCGCTGCGGGGAATTGCGTTTAACCAAGCCGTTGCCGTGAACAAATCCGAGCTGGTGCGACGGTATGATTGGGGTTATGTGCATCCTTTGCAGAAAAACTTAGAGAAACTGCAAGCACACATACCTTTTGAATTTACCGTTAAGCCGTTTGGTTTGGAATCGCAACTCGCACGCGTGGTGCTACAGAAGTAAGATGGCTTATTTCTTCCCTAGCCCTATCGATGATTTTAAAGCGGCGGACGCCGCCTCTCCCGTAGAGGGGATTACCTTACAGTCTGGCGAGGCTGCACTACAGCTGTTGTTACGCAGTGCTGGCCTGCAGCCAGGTGCTAGGGTGGCAACTGCGGCCTTTGTCTGTGAGGCGGTGGAGCGAGCCATCTGTAGCGAAGGCTTCACGCCACTCTTTTTGGATCTTCAGGACGATGGGAGCTATTGGAGCGACTACTCACCCCAGAAACTTCAAGAGGGACAAGTCAAGGCAGTGGTGCTGATACACCTCTATGGTTTTCTCCACCCTGACACCAAGCTCATCCAGGAATTCTGCCAACAACAGGGTATGGTACTGATCCACGACACCGCCCAGTGTTATGGCGTCGATGTATCGACGTTGCAGGGAGCGCCTTGGTTTTACTCCTTTGGTCCGGGCAAATCGAGCAGCGCAGCACATGGTGCGCTGGTGTGTGGCATCGAGAACCACAAAAGCGTCGAGGATCTCTGTACGCACAAGCTACTCAATGGCATCATCGATAAGAAGAGCGAGCTGTTTTTGCAACAGCGGATCTATGGCCGGAGCGTGTCTACCTTGGCAGGCTTGCGAATCGCACTCTTATCGCGCCTGGAAAACCTTCTTAGTCGATCAGAGTTCTATTCCATGTCTGAGTTTCAGAGACGTGCTGCTAGCTATGCCATGCAGCGAGTAGCAGCTGTGGCAGATGCGAGAAAAGAGAGACACCGCTTGCTAGCAGCAGCCATTACCCACCACAACGATCTAGCCATCGCCTACAACTCTGGCCAGGGTCAGTACTTTAAGGCGGTGTTGCGGGTTCGCCGCCAGGTCGAGAAGTTTATCCGCTATCTAGAGGCTAACCAAGTGCCCTACTTTCAGCTGGTGAACCGAGCGTTTCGCGCACAACAGAAATTCCGCGCTCTGCAAAACTTTCAAAATCAGGCTGGACAATTCATCGAACTCTCCACCGAAGCGACTGTGCCACTGCCAGAGATCGAGCGCATCGCCAATCTGCTGCAGCATTACCGACTTTAAACAGCACGATCTCAGGCAGGATGCACATGGAGAACTCTTTAATACTTATTTGGCAGGTAATCTTTTTTAAACCAGTGCATCTCCCGATGCTGGGACGACAAAACAGTAGACCGTATACCTTTTGTCACCCTCTTTGGTGAGCCAACCCAGTTGGCCACCTAAAGCCAAATCACGGCTAGCGGTTATCATAGAGATATCTGGGTAGTGATTTAAATAGTCTCTGCGGACAAACGGCCGGTTGCCATTTGCCCTGTAAAATAGCTTGAGACGATCCCTGGGGCGTAACTTGGCAGGCTTGATGGAATTTACAAGCGGTTTGATTGCATCCCGAATCGTTTCTAAAGAAAACTGAATGAACGACTCTATGGAACCGGTTTTAGTGCTTGTTTGTAAAGCGGCGTAGTACTCCTGCTGACGATCATGAATGACAGACTCCATCGGCATGTACGCAAAGATCGAATGGTCGTTAACCAGCAGTAGATGCTGCCAAAGCCTGCCTATACGACCATTACCGTCTGAAAAGGGATGAATAAACTCAAACTCATAATGAAATATGGCTGATTCAACTAAGGGATCTAATTTTTTGTCGGCTCGTAACCAATCAAAGAGATCTTGCATCAGCTTTGGAACACGCTTGGGTGGTGGTGCCATATGGATTACTTCATTGCCTTTGACGACACCAACCGATCCTTGCCGCCACTGGCCAGCATCCGGAAGTAGGCCCTGCATCATATCAAGATGGGCTGCAAGGATTGAAGCTTCAGAGAGTGGCTCGTATTCGTGAATTCGATTATAGGCCCGTATCGCATTCTCCACCTCAACGATGTCTCTTTTGGGCCCGATCACGGGTTTGTTATCAAAAATAGCCGATACCTGCTCGAAGCTTAAGGTGTTGCCCTCAATGGCACAACTACCGTGAATCGTCTTGATACGGTTCTCTCGCCTTAACTTGAGTGGTGGCAGTGGTTGCGCCAGGCCTTCATAACGGCCAAGCATTTGGTGAATCTCCCCACAGAGCACTACTATTTCATCGCTAAGCTTGTAGGGTGGCTTGTACACTGTTTATTAACAATTCTTTCAATAATGATAATAACATTTGTTATTATCATTTGTAAAGAATTTTCTCGAATTAATGGTCGTGGGAGATAGCCAGTGAGATGTAGATCATCGTCAGCAGGGCAAAGATAAAGGCCTGTACCACTGCCACCAGCAGACCAAGCAGCAAAAACGGTAACGGTAGGATAAAGGGCACCAGGCTCTCCATGATACCGAGCACGGTGTGGTCGGCAAAGATATTGCCCCAAAGCCTAAGAGGCAGAGAGACGACCCGAAAGCTGTGTGAGAAGCTCTCCACAAAGAGAAACAGCGGTGCCAGCAGCAGACCGCCAATACCAGCCACCGGAGCGAGAAACTGCTTGATGTACTTCACGCCGTGTTCGCGAACTCCGTAGTAGTGGTAGGCTAAAAAGACTACCAGGGCGATGGCAAAGTTGTTCAAAAAGTTGTCCGTGGGTGGCGTAAATCCCGGAATCATCCCCAACAGGTTGCACACGAGGATGTAGATAAAGATACCACCGGTCAGCGGGAGAAAGCGCTCACTACCTGCACCAATGATGCTCTCTTGCAACTTCAGAAGTGCCTCGGCAATGATCTCAAAGGGCGTGGTAAGACGAAAGCGTGCCGATGGGACAATCTCCTGACGACGAAAGCTACGCCACGCCAGCAGGCCGGAGAGCAGTAACAGCAGGGCAACGACGATTGCACCGATAGTATGGTCGTGGCCACCGTGATAGCCAGGAATCAACGAGTACCAGGTAAAACCGTGTCCCACTTATAAGTCTCGTCTACAAGGGTTTTGCTCGCAGCAGCCGCCAGCCTACAAGCACAAGCGGTAGCAGCAGCACCAACACCACACCCACCACAAAGGCGAGCGGCTGCACGCCAACATAGTGAAACAGCAGAAAAACCGCAACCCCTAAGAGGATGGTCTTAAAACCCAGAAGCAGTGTCAGCAGCGCTCGCACCCCCTTGCTCGCATCAGGTCGCATGAGCCGTCTGAGCATACGTGCCAGCAAGGAGATGTTCGCACTCATCAGCAGGCTGCCCATAAAGAGTGACGGCAAAAAGCCACCAAAGCCCCGCACGATAACTGTCTGAGGTCGTATCAACCCCTCAGACAGCACTGCTAGCACGCCGAGACCAAGCAATATGAGATTGCCTCGCTCTAAGCTCTGCAAATGGACCATGAAGCTGATTTTGCCCTACTGCCCCTTTAATCGGCACGACGGCGTAACACATAGGTGTCTTTGCCTTCACGATTTAGGTCATATAAACGAAAGATAACACCTTCAAAGCTCTTATCGTTTGCACGATTTGCTTCAACAGCAATCAAGCTATCTTCACCTCGACTCTCCAGAAAAATGGCCATGTGTCCTGAGCGGCCCCAAACTCCAGGGTCTGCATCTGGCTTCCTATTCCACCTCCAAAGCATGATATCTCCAGGCTGAAGATCTGCTGTAGAAGACGGGTTTATCACGTCAAATTGCTTCAGAAGCTCTTCAAAATTATAGTCCACCATAAAATAAAAACGGGCATGCTTCTCTGTTTTAACAATTTCCCCCCACTCAATGGGCATTTTCGTTTCGATTTGGAAAAAAAGTTCTGTTTTTCTTCCATCAGAGTAGTCTTCGCCTTGAAAGGCCTCAAAACCATCGGTCTTTTCTCTTGCAACGTATTCTGCCATCATTGTAGATAACCGTGTTGCCGTAGAATGCGTAAAGGCAATAAGAGCAGAGCAGTCACTGCCACAAAAACGGTCGTCTCGGCCCGTGCCCCAATAGCCTAGCCCGTAGTTTGGTATGGTGCCGCCATAGACATAACCAGCATTTGGTATACAGAGATTCCAAGCCTCCTCAGTGGGACAAGGTCCGTCTGTGATAGAATCGGATCTAAAAGCCAGGCAAAGGTCTTGAATCTGTTCTAGACCTAAATGTGTAGGAAGGCTTGTTCGATAAAAAAGAGAGAGTTGGCTGAGTAAGCCACTATTAGTATCAGACAGATTTCGACCGCTGAACGTCTCTAGCATTGCGTAGGTAAAAAGAGTTTTGGCCACGGTAATTTCGTTGGCTCTCCAGCCGAAAGAGGAGGGGGCTGCGGAAAAGATGGGATGCCTAGGATCTTCTTCCTCTAGCAGACTTCTTGCATCATCCAAGATTCCCGATGCTGTCTCACTACCAATCAATTTGCCTAAACTGGACCGCAACTCATCAGATCCTCGATCCTCACCTTCCATTTGATCAAGAGCTGCTTTGACTGCAACGAGCCTTTCTCTGTCTTGCTGTAGCCGGACTATTACCTGTTGTTTAAATTCCTCCTTCCCTCTAAGGTCCATCGGTTCTATGTGTTGACGCACCTCAAACCAGAGCAATTCAAGATCTGCTAGATTAGCTTGATCTGCCTGTTCTTTAATTTGTAGGGCGCGTTGCACTGCTGGAAAGTCAGCAAAATCCTCGGCAGTAACCACACACTCGACAACTTCACCATCGCCAATGGGATCAACAGCATAGGCGTTAGAGTGCAGGCCGATTTGACTAGTTAAGAAAAGGCCGGCGAGAAAAAATAATGGGTAAGATAAAATAACCTGCTTTCGTTGCATAAATCTAACTCCTTAAAGAATAGACCAATGTGTTTGTTGCACTGTGTTAACACAGAACCTTTGTCAAATCAATCTGCATTCAACTATTTGTTATTTCTATGTTTTCTCCTTAAGCGACAGCCTGTAGAGCTTGATGCCGATGCGGATGGCGCCAAAGATGCCGATGCCAAGACCCGCAAGCAAACCCCAGGGAGAGGAACCAAGCCGCTGATCCAACCAGTTGCCAAGAAAGAATCCCGCCACCGGCATAAAGATCATTTCAAAACCCAGAGCGGCTATGACAAAGGCGCGGCCCTTACCCAAGATTGCTCCTCCCTAACCATCCCGCAGAGTAGAACTTATGGCTGCTACAGTTTTGGCAATCGACTCCTCGGTGTGAGCGAGGCTGATAAAGGCGGCTTCAAATCCTGACGGCGGTAGCAAGATGCCGTTTGCTAACATGCCGCGGTGGAAACGGGCAAAGGCACCATTAGCTGAATGGTCGGCTTGAGCAACGTCAGTAAAATTATGGACCGGACCAGGGGTAAAAAAGAGCGTAAACATCGAACCAACACGGTGAAAACAACAGCCACTCTCTTTGATGAGTGGTTGCAAACCCTGCTCTAGCTGTTTACCCAACCTCTCTAGATAACCGTAGGCGTCCACGCCGCTTTGCGGATCCCTCCAGCCGAGTAGCTTTCTTAGGGTTGCCAGACCTGCTGCCACAGTAACGGGATTGCCTGAGAGCGTTCCCGCTTGGTAGACATCACCACGCGGTGAGACGTGGTCCATGATATCGGCGCGACCACCGTAGGCCCCGACAGGGAGACCGCCGCCGATAATCTTGCCAAGCGTGGTAAGATCGGCACGGACACCATAGAGCTGCTGTGCGCCACCGCGCGCAACACGGAAGCCGCTCATCACCTCATCAAAAATAAGTAGGCTCTCATGGCGATCGCAAAGATCGCGCAACCCCTTTAAAAAACCCTCGATAGGTGGAACCACTCCCATGTTTCCAGGAAGTGGTTCGACGATGATGGCGGCAATCTTGTCTCCCTGCTGCTGCATCTGCTGGCTCACAGCCTCAAGATCATTAAAGGGTAAGACCAAGGTCTCCTCTATCACCGACTCTGGCACACCGGCGCTTGAGGGTGCACGCTTGCTGCTGGTGTGATGGGTAGCCACACCACTACCCGCCTGGACTAGGAGCGCATCCACATGACCATGGTAGCAGCCGGCAAACTTGATCAGCTTGTTACGTTTGGTAAAGCCGCGCGCTAAACGGAGCGCGCTCATGGTCGCCTCTGTACCTGAGTTAACCAGGCGTACTCTCTCAAGCGAGGCAACGCTCTCAATCAACAACTCCGCCAGCTCACACTCGGCTTGCGTAGCTAAACCAAAACTCACGCCTCTGCTGACCGCTTGTTGGACAGCAGCAACTACCTCTTCATCTGCATGTCCCAAAATCATCGGCCCCCAGGAACCTATATAGTCGAGGTAGTCGTGGCCATCGACATCCCTAAGCAGCGCCCCCTTAGCAGATTCGGCAATAATGGGATAACTACCAACCGTAGCAAAGGTGCGTACCGGTGAATTGACCCCACCGGGCAGCTGCTGCTTAGCACGCCGGTAAAGTTCACGTGAGAGAGGTCGTTGGCTATCCTCTTTAAGAGTCACTTGATCACCTCATGCATACGGGCTTTGAGTTTTTCTATGCGCACCTCCACCACACGGCGACTCGGATAACTGTTTTTCACGCTATCAAAAAGCTTAAGCGCCTCTTCATACTTGCCCAACTCCTCAAAACAGGCAGCGGCTGCAAAAGTGCCCTGTACTGCTAAGTTCTTGATCTCGTCGCCTGTGAACGCCGCCACCTCTTGGTAGATGGGGATGGCCTTCTGACAATCGCCTTCGGCATTAAAGCAGTTGGCAAGTTGTAATGTCGCCACCTTAGCGGCATAGCTCTCGGCGTATTCTTGCTTAAGCTTTTTGTACTCAATACGCGCTTGCACAAAGTTACCGAGTGAAAAGTAGGCATTGCCGGTCTTTAGTAGGGCCTCGATTCGTTGGCCATCGCTGTAGCCTTTGCCAAGAACCACCTTCTGGTATTCAACAATGGCCTGTTGGTAGTCGTTAAACTGGCTTGCATGAATACCGCCGAGCAAAAGCTGTGCCTGCCTGCCCTCGTCGGTCTCTGGAAATCGTTGGCTGAGCACGCCAAAGGCCTCAATGCTCTTTTTGAAGTCTTTAAGGTGCAGACGGTAGATATTGCCGATGCGCAAGAGTGCCAGCGGCGCCTCTTTGGCATGCGGATGCTCTAAATAGTACTGACGAAAGTGGCTGATGGCATCTTGGTAGCGCCGCTCTGCCAACAGCTTCTCACCCTGCTGCATGGAGGAGCTGTGACAGCCGAGGCATAACAGCAGCAGCAGGCCACTCCACAGTAGCCGTGAAGGTACGGCCTTACTTTCAGGGAATCTCCATTCCCTGAAAGTAAGGCCGTACCTTTTAAGGAGTGGGGAGCTCGCCTTCATCTTTGGCAAGTTTGGTAACTGAGGTGACCTGCTCATCCTTATCCAGTTGGATGAGGCGCACGCCTTGGGCGGCGCGGCCAAACACAGAGATCTCCTTGGCATTTAGACGAATGACCTTTGCATGGTTGGTCATCAGCATGATCTCATCCTCGGCCTCTACCTCACAGATATCGATGACAGCACCGTTACGCTCGGTCACTTTTGTGGCAATAAGGCCTTTACCACCACGGCCCTGCGTACGGTATTCACCGATCTCAGTACGCTTACCATAACCGCGCTTGGTTACCGTTAGTAAGAAGGACTCTGGCTTGGCAAGAACCATACCGACAAGGTGGTCGTCACCGCCGGTGCTCAGACCCCGCACACCAGTGGCGTTGCGTCCCATAGGCCGAACGTTTTCCTCATGAAAGCGGATGGCCTTACCTTGCGATGTCGCCAGCACAATTTCACAATCGCCATCGGTAAGTTGTGCCGAGATGAGCGCATCATCCGCAGCGAGTTTGATGCAGATAATACCGGCCGCGCGCGGATTAGAAAAATCCATGAGATTACACTTTTTAATGAAGCCTTTTTTGGTCGCCATAATAATGTATTTGCCATCCTGAAACTCCGCTACCGGCAGGATCGCGGTAATCTTGTCATCGCGGCCGATCTTAATCATCGTCACCAGCGGCTTGCCTTTACTGGTGCGACCCATCTGCGGAATCTGATGCACCTTGAGCCAGTAGACACGGCCCGTACTTGAGAAGATGAGAACATAGTGATGCGTTGAGGCGGTAAAGATGCGTGCGGGAAAGTCTTCATCTTTGACGCCCATACCCAACTTGCCACGACCACCGCGTCGCTGCGAGTGGTAAAGGGCTAGGGCGTTGCGTTTGATGTAGCCCTGATGGCTAATCGTTACCGCCATCTCTTCCTGCTGGATCAGGTCCTCCTCAGAAACCTCGGTAATCTTCGTCTGAATTTCGGTAAGCCGTTCATCACCGTACTGCTTGGCAACGGCTTCGGTCTCTTCAGCAACAATATTATAAATGAGCTTTTCATCCGCAAGGATGGTTTCAAGACGTTTGATCTGCTCCAACACCGCCTTGCGTTCTTCAAGGATCTTATTGCGCTCTAAGTTGGTAAGCCGCTGCAGACGCATATCAAGGATTGCCTGCGCTTGCACCGGTGTCAGCTTAAATTTGTTAACCAGTCCGTCGCGTGCCACCAGTGGATCTTTAGATTTGCGGATCAGTGAGATCACCGCATCGAGCTGATCCAGGGCAATCTTTAAGCCTTCAAGAATGTGGGCGCGGGCTCGTGCCTTTTCCAGCTCAAAGAGACAACGACGGGTAACCACCTCGCGACGAAAACGGATGAACTCACTCAGCATCTCCTTGAGGTTGACGACTTTTGGTCGGTTGCGCACCAGCGCCAACATGATGATGCTGAAGGTGCTCTGCATCGGCGTATACTTGAAGAGCTGATTGAGGATGATATTGGCGTTGACATCGCGCTTGAGCTCGATGACCATACGAATGCCCTCGCGATCGCTCTCATCACGCAGATCAGCAATACCTTCGATGGTCTTTTCTCGCGCCAGCTCGGCAATCTTTTCGATCAAGCGTGCCTTGTTCACCTGATAAGGCAGCTCGCTCACTACAATGCGCTCACGATTACCCCTCTCCATCGGCTCCAGTAAGACGCGAGAGCGCACTACCACTCTGCCGCGACCACTGCGGTAGGCATCAACAATGCCCTTCTTGCCATGGATGATGCCAGCGGTGGGAAAATCAGGGCCGGGAATGTCTTTGATGAGCTCTTCCACCGAGGTATCGGGGTTGTTGATAAGGCGACGGATCGCTTTGGCAACTTCACGTAGGTTGTGCGGTGGGATGTTGGTGGCCATACCAACGGCAATTCCTGATGAACCGTTAAGCAGCAGATTGGGAATCGTCGTAGGTAGGATGAGTGGTTCATCTAAGCTGTCATCGTAGTTACGACCAAAATCGACGGTTTTCTTATCGATGTCGTCTAAAAACTCGCTCGCGAGTCGGGTCATGCGGACTTCCGTATAACGCATGGCCGCTGGTGGATCGCCATCGATTGAACCAAAGTTGCCTTGACCGTCTACAAGCGGATAGCGCATGGAAAACTCCTGCGCCATACGCACCATGGTTTCGTAGATCGCTTGATCACCATGTGGGTGGTATTTACCGATAACATCACCGACGATACGCGCTGACTTTTTGTACGGCTTGTTGTGGGCATTGCCGAGCTCATTCATAGCGTAGAGGACGCGGCGGTGGACTGGTTTCAGACCGTCACGCACATCCGGAAGGGCACGGCCAACGATAACGCTCATAGCGTAATCGAGATAGGAGCTCTTCATCTCCTCCTCAATGGAAACCGGCAGATTTTGCAGCACTTCGTTACTCATTCCTAAACATCCAGGTTGCGTACGTTGAGAGCATTTGCATAGATGAACTCACGCCGCGGTTCAACCTCGCCTCCCATAAGGATAGAAAAGGTGTGGTCGGCCTCGACACCGTCGTGGACGCCAACTTGCAGCAAGGTGCGGCTTTCTGGGTTCATAGTGGTTTCCCAGAGCTGTTCGGGGTTCATCTCACCCAGACCCTTATAACGTTGTACCACAAGACCGCGTTTGCCCTCTTCAAGCACCACATCAAGCAACTTGTGGATACTCTCAGTGACAAGAGCCTCTTGCTTGGTGGTACGAGCGGGCGCCACCTCTGTTTCTGTGGCCGCTTCACTGGCAACGTCTTGACGCTTTTTCTTCTCCACAGGCTTGAGTTTGATCTCCAACCCACCACGAATGAGTTTTCGTAGCGGGGTGGCCGCCTTCTGCATTTCTAGATACTCGGGGCTGTCAAAAAAGTGTTGGTCCAAGTTGGTCTTAGTGGGTAAACCCCGCTCGGTCATGCTCAAGACGAGACGGTGGGTATTGTGCTCTTTATCAACCTCAACATGAAAGGTTAGCTCGCTGATCTCAGGATAGACCGCCTTGAGGTACTTGCGGATCGCCTTCTCGGCATCGGCAAGCTCTTTCTTCTGGCGTAGGCTATCGACGTTGAGGTCGGTAACCATGAGGATCGCATCAAGCGCTGCCCAGTTCTTACGCCGATCCAGTTGTTCTAAGCTGCTCTGGTAGGCGGCTATCTGTTTGATCAGCTTTTTCAGTGCCGCTCCCTGCAACCACTCCTTGGAACCCTTACGCCGCACTTCAACAGTCTTGATGCCCTGATCGATGAAATAATTCCGTAGCTCCGGGTCGTTTTTGATATAGAGCTCGTTCTTTGCCTTCTTGACCCGGTACAGAGGAGGTTGGGCTATAAACAGGTGGCCGTTCTTGATGATCGCCGGCATATGCCTAAAGAAGAAGGTGAGCAGTAAGGTACGAATGTGCGAGCCATCGACATCAGCATCGGTCATGATGATGATCTTGTGGTACCGCAGACGTTGCATGTTTGACGCTCTCTTGGTGTCCGCAGCAGCCTCCTCCTCAACCTCTTCACTCGGCATCCCAAGACCGATACCGATGGCCGTGACCATGGTACGGATCTCCTCGCTTTCGAGCATCTTATCAAAACGTGCCTTCTCAACGTTGAGGATCTTACCACGCAGGGGCAGTACCGCTTGGTTGCGTTTGTCGCGTCCCTGTTTGGCACTGCCACCAGCAGAATCTCCCTCTACCAGATAGAGCTCGCACAACTCCGGCTTACGTTCCTGACAGTCGGCAAGCTTGCCTGGCAGCGAGCTGATCTCCATGGCGCTCTTGCGGCGAACGAGGTCACGCGCTTTACGCGCAGCTTCTCGGGCGCGGGTCGCGCTGACGATCTTGCCGACTATGCGTTTGGCTACCGTGGGGTTTTCAACCAAAAAACTCTGTAGGTTCTCGTTGACGATGCTCTCAACCAGTCCTTTGATTTCACTGTTGCCAAGCTTGGTTTTGGTCTGCCCCTCAAACTGAGGGTCAGGCATGAGCACGCTAATGACCGCGGTCAACCCTTCACGGACGTCTTCACCGCTGGGGTTGTCATCAACATTCTTGAGCAGCTGATTTTGCGAGGCGTAGTGGTTGATAGTACGGGTTAGCGCTGAGCGGAAGCCCGCTATATGGGTGCCTCCTTCTATGGTATTGATACTGTTTACAAAAGAAAAGATGTTCTCGTTGTAGCCATCGTTATACTGCATGGCAATCTCTACCCGTATGCCGTCGCGCTCTTTATCAAAGTAGATGGCGCGTGGGTGCATGACCGTTTTACCGTGGTTTAGGTGTTTCACAAACGAGCTGATACCGCCTTCGTAGTAGTATTCGGCACTCTTTGCCGAGCGTTTATCCGTAAGCTGAATCTTCACCCCTTTGTTGAGAAAGGCGAGTTCGCGCAAACGCGTTGCCAGTGTCTCGTAGTTGTATTTGGTCTTTTTGAAGATCTCTGGATCTGGGTGGAAGGTAATGATGGTGCCTGTACGGTCGGTCTTGCCTACGACCTGAAGCTTGGTGGTGGCTTTGCCGCGCTCATACTTCTGTTGGTAGACCTTGCCATTGAGGTGGATCTCTAGTTGCAAAGAATCTGACAGGGCGTTGACACAGCTCACACCAACCCCATGCAGCCCGCCGGAAACCGAATAGCTCTTGCGATCAAACTTGCCGCCGGCGTGTAGTGTAGTCATCACCACTTCAGCAGCAGGCTTCTTTTCGGTCTTGTGTATATCAACCGGGATACCACGACCATCGTCTTCGACCGTGATCGAGTTGTCGACGTGGATTTCAACGCCTATGTTACGACAATAACCGGCAATGGCCTCATCGATGGAGTTATCGACAACCTCATAGAGCAGTTGGTGTAGGCCGCGGACCGAGGTGTCGCCCACATACATACCCGGGCGTTTGCGTACTGCCTCAAGGCCACCAAGAACTTTGATGCTATCAGCGCTGTAAGCCGCGTTCTCTGCCTTGCTACTGGCTTTCTTGGCGCTCATTGGCAGGCACTCTGTTTCGGCCAATGCCGCATGCGAACTCCTGACTTCATTTCGGTTGTGGGTAACGGTCGTAGACAGACCAAGGTGTTTAGAGACGCATCGGCATTATAACACATTGGTAGTTGCTTTCTTCTGTCTGCACAACCGCCGGACTCAACTCATCGACGAACTCGATATGGACCTCTTTCTGATCAATCACCGAGAGGGCGTCTTGAAAGTACTTGGGATTAAAGCCGACGGTCATGACGGAACCGTCATAACGGATGTCGATCTCCTCATGCGCTGTTCCCAACTCTGGATTCTGACAGGTCATCTCTAGCTTCTCGGCGGCAAAGTCAAAGCGCACGAGCTTGTGTTTAGCGGACGACATCAACACCATACGCTTAAGGGCGCTGATAAAATCCTGACGATTGACGCTAGCACTTCGCTTGGTCTCCTTGGGAACGACTTTGTGATAGTCAGGAAACTCGCCAACAATACGTCGCATGTAAAGCGTGCTGTCTTTAAAACGAACGATTCCATTGCTGCCATCAAAGGCAAAGTGGACCTCGTCTTTGCTATCGTCCAGTAGCCGGCGTAGTTCAAGAACACCCTTCTTTGGCAACACGGCCTTGTCTTTAAAGGGTAGCTCTTTAACCGCATCTAAAGCGTAATCCGCCAGCGACAGCCGATGGCCATCGGTGGAAACCAAGCGCAGACAGATCTTTCCCTTGCCATTGTCAACCGCCTCGAACAACACGCCATTGAGACTATAGCGCATTTCATCGCTGGAGATGCTAAACGAGGTCTTCTCAATCATCTCGCGTAGGGAGTTCGCTGGCAACTGTACAAAGCCACTCTCCTTAACCTCGGGAAAGGCGGGAAAATCCTCTGCCGGCATGCCAACGATTTTGAACTGGGCCTTTTGCGAACGAATTTCAACCTGGTTGTCGTTAAGTTCAAACTCGATGTTGTCGCGCGGGAATTCTTTCACAATATCAAAGAGGCTCTTTGCCGGCAGGGTAAAGGAGCCCTGCTGCTCCACGGTTGCTTCGCATTGACAGATCAGACAGACTTCAAGGTCTGTGGCGGTAATGGTTAGAGCTTTGTCTCCGGCAGCAAGCAGAACGTTAGCTAGAATAGGCATGGTCGTCTTTTTCTCAGAGACGTTCACTGCCTGTTGCAGACACTTCAGTAAACTTTCTCGAGCGATGTTAAATTTCATGTTGGCCTCGCTTTTAGATCTACTATTAATTTAAATATAGTAGTAGTCATAGTGGCTGTGAAACTTGGCAATAGACAAAATTTTTTTAAGGATGACAAAGCGTTAGACTGTGAAAAGTTTGTGGATGAGTGCTCCCTAGGGCTAGAGTTGTTCCTAGCTGCTCTCTTTGTTTTTACAATGTCACCATGATTATGCACAGGTTTGTTCATAAGATCAGGGGCCAAAACGAACTGACTTTTCCAAAGACTCAATGGTATTGCGTAAGGAGCGATCCTCAGAGAGGCGGTGCTCCACCTTTTTTACGGCGTGTAGAACCGTGGTATGGTCCTTACCGCCGAATTTACCTCCGATATCAGGAAAGGAGGCGTTGGTCAATTTTCTCGACAGGTACATGGCAATCTGCCTTGGTAGTGCGATGTACCTGAATTTACGGGAAGAACAGAGATCTGCTGGCTTGATGTTAAACGATTTAGCGACCACGCGTTGGATGTCCGCAATGGTAATCTCCTTGGGGGGTTTTATGAGATCTTTGAACACCTCCTGCGCAAAACCTAAGTTGATCTCTTTGCCCATGAGAGAGGCATAGGCACAAAGTCTTATCAGCGCACCTTCGAGTTCGCGAATGTTATCGTGGATGGAGTCCGCAAGAAAGAGAGCCACGTCGCTTGGTAAATCGATCTCTTGGTCTTCCGCCTTTTTGCGCAGAATGGCAACGCGGGTCTCTAATTCGGGTGTCTGAATATCCGCAATCAACCCCCATTCAAACCGGGATCGTAGACGTTCTTCCAGTCCAGGAATCTCCTTGGGTGCTTTATCGCTGGTTAGAATTATTTGCCGCTTGAGTTCATAGAGTGTGTTGAATGTATGAAAAAATTCTTCTTGTGAGCGTTCTTTACCGGCAATGAATTGAATGTCATCGATTAATAGAACATCGCAAAAGTTGCGATAGCGTTGGCGAAAGTCAGCCATTTTTTTTAGACGCAAAGAGTTGATGAGTTCGTTGATGAAGCGTTCACTACTCAGGTAACAGATCTTTAGCTCAGGTGATCTTTTCCGCATCTGCGACCCGATGGCGTGCATGAGATGGGTCTTGCCAAGCCCCACGCCACCGTAGATAAACAGCGGATTGTAGTTTTCACCTGGCGCATCTGCGACGGCTTGGGCTGCGGCGTTGGCAAACTGATTGCTAGCACCAACAACAAAACTCTCAAAGGTGTACTTGGTATTCAAACCAGAACGGTTTGGCTTAGAAGCGGCGGCGGTAGTCGTTTCTTTCTGCCGCATATGCGGCTTAATATCGGAGTCGGCGGCTTGCGATTTCGGCAGAACAAAATTAAGCGCGACTGTAGGATTTCTGTAGATTTTGCCAATACTATCGCGAAGTGGAAATTCGAAGTTGTTCTCTATCCAACTCTGGATGAAACGATTGGGTGTCTCAATAAAAAAGTCGTCGCCTTCGATAGCAACAAGCTTGGTTGGTTTTATCCACTTGCGAAAGTCTTGTTCACCAATGTCGTTTTTAAGCAAATTGAGAACGTGTGACCATCGTTCCATGTTGGGACGCCCCCGTAGTTATTCCATTGTGAAAAGCTAGAGCGGAATGCATGGACGTTAAGAGATAGGACGAAACATTGTCAAGCAAAACTGTTTACAACGAATTTAATTTTTATAACAAATGCAAATGAAAACATTTATAGAGCGATACTATCTTGAATTCTTCAGCGTCTTGACAGCCTGAGTAGCTTATGTTTTTAGGGACTGTCGTTGTAACTTTTCCCAGCCAAGATGGAGAGCGCCTGTGAAACGAACTTTTCAGCCAAGCAATCGCAAACGCCAACGCAAGCACGGCTTCCGCAAACGCATGTCTACGGCTGCAGGTAGGGCGCTTCTAAGCAATCGTCGGAGGAAGGGGAGAAGGCGGCTTACGGTTGAGGTTGCAGGCAAATAGACGTACCCGGCTGCCACGGTCCTGTCGGATAAGAAAAGCCAGTGATTTTAATAAGATAAAGCGTTATGGCCGCCGCATTCGGGGAGATTACCTAACACTGCTTTTTGCTGGGTGCCACGAGGGGGCACCGAGGCTTGGGCTTGTTGTCAGCAGACGTGTGGGTAAGGCTGTGGTGAGAAACCACTGGCGCCGTCGCCTGCGGCAGCTGTTTCGTGACGAGATTTTGAGACCAGAAAACCAAGGCAGATCCGGTGATTACCTCTTTATCGTGCGTCCGTCAGGGAGAGAGCCTTCCTATGAGCAGCTGCGACAAGAGTTTGTCGGCCTCAAAGGCAAACTGGCAGATAGATGAAAAAAACATATAATTCAAATAGTTATCTTATAACGATGAAAGGTATCTGGTGCTTGTACCGCGCTCTCATCTCGCCGCTGTGTAGCGCCCTGGGTTTTCACTGTCGCTTTTACCCAAGTTGTTCACACTACAGTGAGACGGCGCTGGATCGGTTTGGCTTTGGCCGTGGCCTGCTACTGACTATAGCCCGCATAGGCCGCTGCCATGCGTGGCATCCTGGCGGCAGCGATCCACTGCCGAAGCACTTTTTGGGACGCAAATGGACTTAGAGAGCAAACGTATCCTTGCCTTCTTTCTTATCGGCCTGATCATGATTTGGTGGATGGCGACCTCCTCAAGGCAGCGTTCGGCGAGAAAAGAGGCGCCGCCGCCGGCACAGGTGAGCACGCCTCAGTCTATACAGCCACAACAGCGCGACCTTACTGCGGTGGCAGATAACACCACGTCCACAGCACCATCTAAGCCTGAACCCAAGTTAGAAGAGAGCCTGCACACGCTGGAAAACGAGCAGCTGCAGATAGAGGTAAGCAGCTTGGGTGGTTATATCGCCAAGATCTACCTCAAGGACTATCGCCAGTCGCTAGACCCAACCTCTGATTTGGTCGAGCTGCGCTTGGTTCACGATCTGCCACAAGGGGGTGTGCAGTGGCAGTTTCGTATCGACCAACAAGTGTTCAACGATCGTTCGTTAACCGAAGTGGAACGTCAAGGGGATGGTACGCTAGTTTTTACCTACCAACCCTTTGCCAAGATACAGTTGCGCAAACGTTACCAACTCGACGCCTCGGGATCTCTGCTGCATATGGAGATCGATTTGATCAACCGGGGCGATGAGCCACTAATGGCGCAAGCGGTGGCTTCTTTGGGAGCCGAGGTGGGCGCGGAGAAGCTCGGACGATTCAACGGCAAGGAGCCCTTAGAGATGGTTGCCTTTGTCAATGACAAGCGGGTCAAATCACCGCTGCACAAGGTGAAGCAGAAGCGACACAGCGGCAACTCCATTCCCTGGGCTGGTGTGATGGATCGCTACTTTATCGCCGCCATGGTTCCGGTGATCGGTCAGGCAGAGGCGGTGCAGTTTGACCGAGTGGATGGGGATGTTGTTAAGCTGATGGATGCTTCTGGCAGGGTGCTGCAACAGACAATGCTTAAGCGCTACGTGGATGAAACCAAAGTGGGTCTTGAGCAATCGCTGCACACCGATACGCCGATTGTGCAGTTTACCGATGCGCACGGCCAGCAGGAGAAACTCCGTTTGGCTAGGGATGAGGTAAGGCTTGCGGGTAAAGGGTTATACCTCACGCCGGAGCTTTTGCAAAAATTTGAAAACCATCGTATTGATGTCGCTCATGCGAGCGTTGGTTTAGTCTATCCGCCTCGTTCCATCGCGGCTCGGTCACAGGCAAACTATGCGATGGATCTCTTTTTAGGACCCAAGGACCTGGCGCTGCTCACGGCTTATGGTAAGCAGCTCAAGCACAGTTTAGATCTAGGAGATTGGATTGGCTTTATTTCTCGACCGATGTTGAGCTTGATGAACTGGATGTACCGTTTTATTGGCAACTACGGTGTTGTCATCATTTTGCTGACTATTCTGGTACGCTTACTGCTTTACCCATTAACGGCCATGCAGTTTCGTAGTATGAAGCGCATGCAGGCGTTAAAACCACATATGGATGAGCTACGCCAAAAGTACAAAGACAACAAGGAGGAACTCAATAAACAGATGCTGCAGCTTTTCCGCACCCATCGTGTTAACCCCATGGGAGGCTGTTTCCCACTGCTAATTCAAATGCCGATCTTTTTTGCCCTGTATCGCGTACTGTTTAACGCGATTGAATTACGCCACGCCCCCTTTGTCTTTTGGCTTAAGGATCTCTCTGTGCAGGATCCTCTCTACATCACGCCCGTGCTCTTGGGCATCACCATGTTCTTGCAACAGAAGATGACGCCAACCGCAGCGATGGAACCAGCACAAGAGATGATGATGAAGCTGATGCCGATCATGTTTGCGGTGTTTATGCTGTGGCTGCCCTCAGGTCTGACGCTTTACATTTTGGTAAGCACGGTTTTAGGTGTGGCGCAGCAGTGGATGGTCAACCGTCAAGGAGGTCAGGCGAGTGACCAAGCAGCCACAGCCTAGTTATGATAGTAAGGAGACAGTCATGATCGAAGACGACTCAACCATTGAAATTGAAGGACACTCGGAAGAAGAGGCAGCTCAACGTGCCAGCGAGGCCCTGAACACGCGGCGAGAGAATCTCGGCTATGAGATTGTCGATGCGAGCAAGCGGCGTGGACTCATGGGCATTGTTGGTGGCAAGAAAAAGGTGAAGATCCGGGCATGGCGTAAGGATGCACGTGGTGAAGATGCGTTGGGCTCGCTAGCGAAGTTGGGGAAAGAGGTGATCGAAAACATCCTCAAACACATCTGCAAGGACTTTACCCTCGAAGCCATTGAGCATAGTGATACCATTACGCTACAGATTGAAGGCGATGAGGGTGGTTTGATCATCGGCAAAAATGGCAACACCTTGGATGCGATTCAGTTTGTGGTACGCAAGGTAATTGGCAGGCACTTTCCCGACAATGACAAGCAGATTATCGTCAATGCCGAGGGCTATCGCGAACGTCGTCGTGATAGTCTGATTGCTATGGCTAAACGGACGGCAAAAAAGGTACGCAGCTCCAAACGTAAAGAGAGTCTACGTCCCATGAACGCTTATGAGAGAAGGTTGGTACACTTAGCGCTGGAAGATGAGTCGGGTGTGTCGACGCGAAGTCAGGGGGAGGGCTTTGAGCGTTGCATTGTTATCTATCCCGAGGGACGCAAAGCCGGTTCCCGTAAAAAACGCCAGGACAACGCCCCTTACGATAACCAGTAAGCAAATGGTACGACAATATTCGAGAAATGGCTCGGCTCGGTCCCCTCGCCTGCGCTTTATTTTCTCTCAGATTGTCGTACCATTGCTAACGTAGGATCGTAGAAAACCGTACTAGGGGCGGACAAGTATGGATTGGTCTGCCAAAGATACCATTGTCGGCATTGCCACACCGCCCGGAGCTGGTGGGATTGCCGTGCTGCGCATCTCCGGTAGGTTTGCGCTCGAGGCAGGACGGCGTCTCTTTCAAGCAAAGCAGGCGGCAGGCGGAGCGACGATCAAGTCGCACACGCTTTATCATGGTAACTTTGTGCATCCATCCAGCGGCGATAAACTCGACAGCGGCTTGTTTGCCTATATGCAGGCGCCGCGCTCCTATACGGGTGAAGATACTGTTGAGTTACACGGACATGGCGGTGTGCAACTGCCGCGCTCGCTCATGACGGCTGCGCTTGAGTTGGCTCAGGGCGAGGGGTCTCTTGCGGGCAACATCCGCCAGGCAGAGCCAGGCGAGTTTACCTTTCGCGCCTTTTTGCACCAAAAGCTCAACCTTATGCAAGCGGAGGCGGTTGATGAGCTGGTACAGAGCAAGAACCGTTTGGCGCAAAAGCTAGCGCTGCGACGTTTCGACAGCGTTTGGGCAGCAGAGGTAGGCCGACTTTTAGAAGGTTTGCGGGCTCTCCTGGCGCACTTTGAAGCCGACCTCGACTTTCCTGAAGAGGGGCTGCGTACCATGACAAAACCGCAGCGACTGCAAGAGCTCGCCACGATCCGTGAAACACTTCAGGGTTGGCTTGAGGCGGCCAAGTGGCAGCGTATGGCGCAGGAACCCCTGGTGCTCTCGCTTGCGGGTCCTGCCAACGTGGGCAAATCAACCCTGTTTAACTGCCTGTTACACCAGGAGCGCGCCCTTGTAGACGCAGAGCCAGGTACGACACGAGACTTTTTGGATGCCAGCCTGGAGATTGGCGGCCTACCGCTTCGGTTGGTGGATACTGCGGGCTTCCGTAGGGTGGCGAGAGATTGTGTTGAAGCCAAAGGATTGGAAAGATCCAAGCAGTGGCTTGAGGCAGCGGATCTCTGTATATGGCTTGATGATCCTGATACTCTGGATAAGCCGCGAGATCGGCAAGAAGTCGGGATGGAGCTTAAAGTGGTCAATAAAATAGATTTGTTAGATCCGCAAGCTATTGACGCAATACGACAAAATTATCCTGAGCGGTTGTTGATATCAGCCAAACAAGGTGATGGTGTGGATGTTTTACGTGAAACCATCCAACATTGGTGTGATGAAAAGGCGGCTATGGCAGAGGCAGCTGGTCTGGCTGTGAATGATCGGCAAAAGCAGGCGATCTTTCGCGCTGACGGACACCTGCAACGGGGAGAATCTCTCTATAAACAGGGAGGAGGCGATGAACTTATTGCCGAGGAGTTATGGGGTGCGTCCAGAGCGCTGGAAGAGCTTACGGGCAAGTCGTTAGGACCTGAGGTGATTGAAGCCATTTTCAAAAACTTCTGTATAGGGAAATAGTCATGAGCACGTTTCACGTGAAACAAAATGCCGAAGATTTTCCTCTCTCGCTAACCGAACTGTGGGATGCGCAAAAGCTTCCCTATGCAGAATCTCATTGGAGTTCCATCAAAGCGCCTTGGGAGCTGTTGCAACGACCGGTTCTGACCACCTTGATTGAGAGTGGCCACCAGCGACAAGGGCAGCAGCTTCTCTCTTTTCGCGGCCTGGCGTCGACCGATATGCTGTTGCATGGAGGTGAGCTACTGCACGGTGAGATCCGTGTAGAAGGGGCTGCGGGTTGCACCAAGGGAGAGCTCCGCTGTTATGTGGATGGCGCTCTGGTTGAAGGAGCTTGTTGGATTCAAGCTGGTAGCTATTTCTCTGGTAGCGATAAGATCTCTCTGGGCCCTGGTTCACTCATTCAGTCAGGCGCCTATGTGGAGGGCCCGCTCTCAATTGGCTCCAACTGTGAAGTGCGGCAGGGCGCTTATCTGCGCGGTTACGTGCTGGCAGGTCAGGGCTGTGTCTTAGGCCATAGCTCGGAGTTCAAGGGGGCCATTATGCATGATGGCGCCAAGGCCGCTCACTTTGCTTATGTTGGGGACTCCATTCTTGGTGCTGATGTGAACCTTGGCGCTGGTACCAAGGTATCGAATTTAAAGATCAGGGGTAGCAAGGTGGTGATTCCTTATAAAGCTCAGAAATTTGATACTGCAATGCGTAAACTCGGAGCACTGCTAGGAGACAGTGTGGAAACCGGCTGTAACGCTGTACTCAATCCAGGCGTGATTCTTGCGCGGGACTGCTGCGTCTATCCAGCCATGGCGGTTCGCTGCGGCGTCTATGCGGCCAAGAGTTGGCTCAAGCCAACCCGAAAAACAGAAAAGAAATAATGACTTCAAATAGATATGATAGCATTGTGGTTGGTGGTGGCCACGCCGGTATTGAGGCCTCGCTTGCAGTAGCGCGCCTGGGTGGCAGCGTGCTGCTGGTAACCATGGAGCGTGCCAAGATCGGCGCCATGTCTTGTAACCCCGCCGTTGGTGGACTTGCTAAGGGGCAGCTGGTTAAGGAGATCGACGCCCTTGGCGGTGAGATGGGTCGTGGCATCGATGCCAATGGCATTCAATTTCGCATTCTCAATCGCAAGAAGGGAGCGGCTGTGCGCTCCTCAAGAGCGCAAGCTGACCGTCATCTCTATGCCGCCTACATGCAACGTGTGCTCATGGAGCAGCCACGGCTGACGATTTTTCAAGCCATGGTGATCGATCTGATTACCGCTGCGGATCGCGTCCTAGGTGTTAAAGCGCGAGATCACCACGGCCGTGTGTGCAAGCTCTTTGCGAGCAATGTCATTCTTACACCAGGCACCTTCTTAAACGGCAAGATCTTTGTTGGTCATGAATGTGTGCATGGGGGTCGACAAGGTGAACAAGCGGCTGTTGGTCTTACAGAGGCTTTGGTTGCGCTCGGCATCCGCATGACCCGTTTGAAAACCGGCACCACACCACGACTGCAACGCTCTACCATTGACTTTGATCGCATGCAGCAGCAACCAGGAGATGCAACTCCGCAAGCTTTTTCGTTTGAGAGTGATTTTAGACAGCAACCCCCGTTACTGCCGCAGCGAATCTGTCACATCACCTACACCAACGAAAAGACCCATGCAGTGATTCGTGATCACCTACATCTCTCGGCACTCTACAGCGGCAAGATAAAAGGTCGCGGTCCGCGTTACTGTCCTAGTATCGAGGATAAGATTGTCCGCTTTCCCGAGAAGGATCGCCATCAGGTTTTTATCGAACCCGAGAGTTTGACTTCAGAGCAGATTTATCCCAACGGCATTTCCACGTCGCTGCCGCTACAAATTCAGCAGAAGTTTTTACGCACCATTCCTGGGTTGGAACGGGTAGAGATTCGTGTTCCTGGTTATGCGGTTGAGTACGACTTTGCCGATCCCACTCAACTCTATCCATGGTTAGAGAGCAAACAACTTGCCGGACTCTTTCTTGCTGGACAGATCAACGGTACTTCAGGTTATGAAGAGGCAGCTGCACAGGGATTGCTGGCGGGAATAAACGCGCGTTTGTGCCAATTCGGTAAGCAGCCGTTGGTGTTGAAGCGATCGGACGCCTATATAGGTGTGCTTATCGACGATCTCGTCACTCGTGGTACCGACGAACCCTATCGTATGTTTACCTCTCGTGCTGAGTATCGTTTGTGGTTGCGTGAAGACAATGCCGATCAGCGTCTTACTGCCAAGGGTATTGCTGTGGGTTTGATCTCACCAAGACGGGCGGAGAGGTTTCACAAAAAGATGCAGGCGCTGGAGAACTTTCGCAAACGTCTGCAAGAGAGCTATCTACTTCCTGATGAAAAAACCCTACGTTGCTTTTGTCAGCCAGGTTTTGCTGCCTTTACCAACCGCAGCAGCTTTTGGCAGTTGCTGCGTCGTGAAGGTGTGACCATCCAACACCTGCTTGCCTGCAGCGATGAGAGTTGGCAGATTCCGGCATCGCTTGCCAGACAGTTAGAGATAGAGGCCTTTTACCAAGGTTATATTGAGCGGCAACAACGCGACATCGAACGCTTTGAGAGCTTGGAGAACATGGCTCTACCTAAAGAGCTTGCCTACCGTGAGGTTGCAGGTCTGTCGCATGAGGTGGTGGAAAAACTCGAATCCTTTGTGCCAATAAATTTAGGACAGGCATCCCGTATATCGGGCATTACCCCCGCAGCCATTACGGCGTTGATGATCCATTTGAAAAAACAACAGACGCAAAGTGCCCCCATCTGTCGCAACTGAGCGACGCTACCCCCCACCTTTTTAGTTGTTGCTGTAGGCCGACCGCCAGTGTGAGGTAACCAGTTGATTTAGTGGGTTATCTATATATGAACAGAAGAGTCTGTTGGCATAACGCTTGCTTTACCTTTAGAAATAAGGGAACAAAGGTACGAGCACCCCAGGGAGAAAACAACGATGGACCTATCTACCACTCTTGCCAAGCTAAGTGTCCTACTGCTCTTTTTAGTGCCGGTTGGCAATGGTCTTTGGGCTCAGTCTGACCCAACAGCGGAAGCGCAAGCCGAGAAGATCGAGTTGTTTCAACAGGAGATTAGTTCTGCAAGAACGAGTGGTGAACCGTTAGATAGCGAGCGCCTAGAACAGATGGCCGAGGAGGCTACCGAGATGTTGCCATTCGGCTACGACGCGAAATATGAGAAAAAGCTTCTCTATCAACAAGCCGCCCAGTTCCTTGGTGAGCTAGGTACAGTCGCACGACCCGCTGTTACCAAGTTAATCTTCTTGGTCGATGTAGGGCTTGGACAGAGCGACGTAGCGTTTGTAGCGATGCAAAAGATGGGTGTTGGATCGCACTTGCAGGATGCCTATGCCACGGAACTCCGTCTCTGGATGCAGACGGAACGGGTACTTCGATCGGCGCAAGAACGCGAGGCCTATGGTTTTATGCAAGATCCCGACTATCGTCGTTTCCGCCTCTTCCGTTACGCACGCTTTGTTGCTAGTTGGGTTGAGGCTGTGTCGGTGCAGCTGGCCTATTCCATGGCGTTGCACGAATTGCCCGGTAGGTTCCCTGCCTATCTCACACTGCAACGGCTAGAGGAATTGGATATGGATTACCGCGAAACTTTAGACGAAGACTTTGACCAGCTATTGCGATTGATCGGTCTTGAAGATCCACAGAGGCGGGACGAGCTCAGAGAAGAGCTCTGGGAGGCTTCGTTTGACGAACTCGACGGCAGCCGGCAACCGCATGATCCCCACTATAGAAATGCTCTTGCTTTGATTGCCGATATCGTTTCAGAAGATTGAGGCTGCTTGATCCCTTTGCAACTAAGAGCCCTCAGGCCAACCCCACTTAGCGTGCACCTTAACATCAAAAGCCCGCAGTAAGTGCTTGCAAAAAGGGCTCAATGATGACTTGGATGGTTGCTGCTGTACACTTGATGCAGCATCTGCGCGCAGATGCTGCATCACTGCAGCCACAGAGGCTGCCAGAGCGTTGAGGTTATAACCGCCTTCAAGCAGGTAGCAGCTCTTGAGCTCGGCAATATCAATGCGTAGAGACTCCAAGGTGGCCGCGAGCTTTTGAAAGCCAGCGGTGCTAAGAGAGAGTCTGCCAAGGGGGTCCTTCTCATGCGCATCAAAACCAGCGCTAATGCAGAGCAACTGCGGTTTGAACTGTCGCAATGTCGGCACAACTACCTGAGAATATAGGCTAAGAACTTCCTCTTCGCTGAGGCCAGATGGCAGCGGAAAGTTGAGGTTGTAGAAGCGACCCGCTCCGTCGCCAAGTTCTGCTGGTGAGCCTGTACCTGGATACTGTGGGTATTCGTGGCTGGAGATGTAAAGCACTTTAGGCTCTTGGTAGAAGATCTGTTGCGTGCCATTGCCGTGGTGTAGATCCCAATCGACAATGGCAATGCGCTCAAGGTTGTATTGGTTAAGAGCGTAGGCGGCAGCAACGGCAACGTTGTTGAAGAGACAGAAGCCCATGGCGCGGGAGCGCTCAGCATGGTGTCCTGGTGGGCGTATGAGGGCGACGAAGCTATCGAGTTGATCTTGCAGCAGCGCATCCACGCCGTTCAAGCAGGAACCTGCAGCAACTCGGGCAACGTGATGCGAGCGATCTGAGGTGTAGGTGTCGGCATCAAGCTGCATAAAGGGTTGCTCTGCGGTCGCTTGGATGGTTTGCAGCAGCTCATGATCGTGCACTGCTAGGAGTTCGGCATCACTCGCTTCTCGCAGCGGAATGGTCGTCACACCGTCGAGGAGGGACTCGGCTTGCAACCGTTCGTAGATGGCCACCAGCCGTTGCGGATTTTCTGGATGCGTTGCCGCAGGTCGATGCTGCAGAAAGATTTCATCTTTGATGACGCCGATTCGCATCCCTATACATTTTATAGAGTAGCAGCGAGTGCGCGCAGTTGCTGAGCAAATTTTGTTTCACCCAGCTGCTTGGCGCGCGCCTCACCTTTTGTATAAATCCTCTTTGCCTGTTTTGTGGCGCCGCTCCTTTCGCACGCTTGGCCGGCAATCACGTAGGCCAGCAGGTAGTCAGGATCGATGTCGAGACATCGGTTTAATGCTACGAGCGCATCTTTATACTCCCCGGCCAGGTAGAGGTGACGGCCTAGAGTAAAATGGCTAAGACAGCAGTTTGGATCGAGGAGCGTGAGTTTTGTAAAGACACTCTGTGGGTTCATCTCTTTTTTTTCCTAATGCCTGGGTCGGTCTTTTCAAAAGAACGGTCTAGATCGATGATGGTAACGTCACCGACATACTGCGATGTGTGTATCTTTGTCAGTTCTGCCATTTTGCGTAGAATCGTCGCCATACGGTCAGACTCCAGGGTAATTCTCTTAATCGCACGGCGTGCCTCATTTTCAGCAGAGAATTTTTTCAACAGCAGATCGGCATAACAGACAATCGAGGTCAGTGGCTGGTTGAGTTTGTGTGCTGTTGCGCCGGCCATTTCAACCGCAGCCTTCCAACGTTCTGCCTCTACCTCTTGCTGTTGAGCGGCAAGAAGGTTGCGATTGGCTTTCTCCAGATCGACAAACAGTTGCCAGCTGCGTAGATGAGTGCTTATACGGGCGAGCAAGATCGCTTTTTGAAATGGTTTGGTGACGTAATCGTCGGCACCTGCTTCCAGTGCCGCAATAACCTTTTCCTCGTCTTTAGTTGCGGTTAACATCACCACAGGTACGGAGTGAAATCGCGCTAGCGCGCGCAGCTGTTTGAGGATTTCAAGACCATCCATCTTGGGCATGACCAAATCCAAGAGGATCAGATCGGGATTTTTTTCTTTAGCAAGAGAGAGCGCTTTTTCTGCATCCGTGCACTCAATGGGTTTCAATTTGGCGCGACGAAGAATCTTAGCAAGGCTTTTTACTACGGTCAGACTATCGTCAATGATGAGGATCTTCTTGCCTTTGGGAAGAGAGGTATGGTGTTCTTCCGGCGAGGACACGCCCGTCATTCGTCAAACTTTAACGCTTGGACCAGGTCATCAATGTTGTCGATTTGGAATGGGTTATCTGTAGCCGAGCCTTCTAACTCTTTTCGAAAACCGAGTTCCTGCAGACGATTGTGGAAGTTTTTTTCATTACTCAAGTCGTCACGAATACGCTCGATATAGTCGGTAGGATATTTCTCCGCCAGCGTATCGACGTACTTGTTAAGGTTGGCACGCGCTTTGGCGCGGCGACCGTCAATGATCTCTTGCCAGTTTTTAATATAGTGGAGACGGCAGTAGTGATCGGTAAGCGGTGTTTCCTGGCAACCATCTTCAAGGCAGTGTCGGCTCTTGCGGCGACGGTTTGTCGCTGGCTTTTTTGTCACCGGCTTTGCTGCCGCTTTTTGTGGCTGCACCGGTGGCTTGGTCGCCCTTTTCTTGGTTGCCGGGGTGGTAGGCTGCTTGCGGCGCCGGCTCTTGGCCTGGGCCTTAGGCTTGGGGCGTTTTTTCGGCTTAGCCTTAGGCCGCGGTTTCCTGGCGCTCTTGCCACTAGGGCGCTTTTTGGGGCGTGCTTTCTTGCGTGCCATGGTCAACCTCTTATCACTGTTCGGCCTTGACGTAAACCATGGCTCCTAGCTTGCCACGGAAGAAATCGCTGGCAGACCCTGCGTGTACGGCGATTTCGAGATAACCCGAACTGCCAATAAGAGCGAGTGGATCGCCTTTGGGCACATCTTGGTAGCAGCGACGAACAGGGCCCAGCTGCACACCCTCTACCGCTACTTGCCAACAGTCGCCTTGCAGCAGCTTGGCGTCGATGTTGGTGATGAGATTACCAAAACGATCAATATGCACAGTCTCGCCGCTATAGGCTTTAGGGCTGCTGGCGGTGAGCTTTGGTTTGGCTTGCTCGAGCAGGTGGATCGATTCCAAAGGTACCGGGCTGCCAAGTTCGCCAATAGCTTTGCCTTTGGCAAGTAGCGCCGCTGCTGGCGCAAAGAGGTCACGGCCATGAAAGGTGGAGCTGAGAGTCCTGTTAGGTAGAGCGGCTGCATCAATTTCCATAGCGCTGTTAAGATCAATCTCGGTCAAGAAACCAAAGAGTCCGTTGTCTGGGCCGATAAAGGTATGTTCTGCCGCTTGCAGCAACAGCGGCCGCCGCTCGCTACCCACACCTGGATCCACCACAGCCACATGAATGCTCTCTTTGGGAAAGTCGAAGCAGCAGTTTTTCAATGTGTAGGCGGCAGAGGCAATGGCGAATGGAGGAATGTCGTGGGTGATGTCAACGATGCGAGCGTTAGGCAGGATGGTAAGTATGACTCCCTTCATAGCGGCCACATAGCTATCGCGACTGCCAAAGTCGCTCATGAGTGTGATAAGCGGTGGCGGCTTCATGGCCCTCTCCTTATTTGTCTGGCTTGTTCAAGTTTGCCAGCAGTTTAAGGTAGTTTACGGTTACCCCATCGAGCCAGTAACGGCTGCCGATGATCTTATCACGGATACGCCCGCCACGGTCGATGATGAAGGTTTCCGGAACCTTAAAGGTGCCGTAGAGGGTACTCAGTTTCTGTTTGGGGTCGAGGAGAATGGGAAAAGCGGGTTTGGCACCTTGAAAGAAACGGTCGATCTGTTTGAGGTCGTTATCAAGGCTTACACTGATTATGGCAATAGGTTTACCACGCAGTTGTTTCTCAAGTTCGATCAGCGTAGGAATTTCATCGCGACAGGGTTCACACCAGGTTGCCCAAAAGTGCAGCACCACCACCTTGTTGGCGTATTTGGAAAGATCGACAGACCTGCCCTTGAGGTCTTGCAGCACAAAATTGGGCGCACAGCTTTGCGGTGTTGCTGACACCTTGGTTAGACAACGTGGGTGCATTGGCTCTCTGACGAGCTTTTCGGTTATACCTGCTAGTCCAGCCATGGGCGATAGAGCAAGGATCGCTCCAAGGGTAGGTCCAGTCCAAGGCCTCAAGATGCGCATGCCTCTGGTGTTATCCGTTGCCAGGTTGGTTGTCTATAGTCAAGCTGTGTTATGATAGAGCAAGGGAGTAGGAACAATGACTAGGTCTATCGAGCAACACCGCGGTTTTACCCTAATGGAGGTGATGGTGACGCTGATCATCGTCATTATCGTCAGTGCCTTGGGGTTTATCTCCATGTCTGGCTATATACCGAAGCAGCGGCTCATAACCACGGCTCGTTACATAGAAAACATTCTGCTGCGGGCGCAGTCTGAGGCATACAGTCGTAGCGAACGCGTGGGTGTTCACTTTCGTAAATTGGGTGATGATATCGTCGGTGAGCTCTTTCTTGATAATGGCTCTACCGATTATACCCGTGATCTCAGCGAGGAGCCGGCATTGACGAGCATGACCTTCCGTAGCGGGGTTGACTTTGTGCCCAACGGTGCCTGTAGCGCCGTGATGACCTCTACAGCAACGAACTGCGACTTTGGTGCTAGCAACAACTGTTACGCCTTTTTCAGTAGCAGTGGAGAGGCCATCGACAATTCTGGCAGCCCTGCCGATTATCAGCTGTTTGTCTACACGGAGCGTCTCGAGCCAGGCAGCAACGCTCGCGAAGTCGAGCTACTCTCCTCAGGGTTGGTGCAGATGTTAAAGCAGAGCCAAACTGGCGATGCCACCCCGCCCACCAAGGCGAGCAGTTGCGTGCCCTAGGGCGGCGCAACTGGAGTTTACAACATGTAAACTTTATACCCCTCCGTCCCCCTTATTTCATTCTAATTATCTGAAATCAAAGATAAATATCCTTAAAAAGCTGGTGCGTTTCTTGCACTTTAAATTACATTATGGCCGAGTCCAACAAGCCCTTTGGACCCTTTGAGCTGGTAAGACGACTCTCCGATGGCGGTATGGGATCGATCTACCTTGCCAAGATGCGCGGTCCCTATTCCTTTGAAAAGCTCTTTGTCGTCAAGTTGATGAAAGAGAAGTTCAGTGCCGACGCCCATGATGTCCAGCGCTTTGCGCGCGAAGCGCGTATTGCTGCGCAGCTCAACCACCAGAACATCGTACCGCTCTTCGACTTTGGTAGTGTCAAGGGTCGTTACTTTATCTGCATGGAGTACGTAGATGGCGTCAACCTCACCCGTTTTTTAAACGGTTTTTTGGCCCAGAGAAAGCTGCTACCGCTACACCTCTCTGTTTATATCGCTGCTGAAGTCTGTCGCGCCCTGCACTACATGCACACCTTGAGGGACTGCGAGGGTAAGCCACTGCACCTAGTGCATAGGGACATCAGCCCTGAAAACATTCTCGTATCCAGAGCGGGTGAGGTTAAACTCTCTGACTTTGGTCTGGTTATCTACGACGATGCTGAGCGCCTTACCAAAAGCGGTAAGGTCCGCGGCAAGCTCTCTTACATGGCACCGGAGAGGATTGTTGGCAAAGCTGCAGATGCTCACAGCGACCAGTACTCTCTCGGCATGGTGCTGCATGAGCTATTGGTGGGTAGACGCTATTTTCCTGTCTCCATGACCCCACAGCAAGTACAGAAGCACCTTACCCAGCGAGGCGTGCAATCGGCGCAATCGTTGCGCGGGGACGTTCCCGATTCCTTGGATACGATCGTCACACGCTCGACAGCGCTAGAGTCGATGCAGCGCTATGACTCTGTTTACCAACTAGAGCAGCGACTGCGTACTTTTATCAACCAACACCCACAACAGCACACCTACACAGAAGAGCTCAGACAGTTGGTTGAGGCGATTGTTACAGAAGCACCACTCGCACCCCTTGCCCAACGCGAAGACATTAAGCTACGCGAGTTTGTCGCACTGCCATCTGTTATACATTCAGGTGCAGAGGACATCATCACTTCAGTCACCCCACTTTCCCACCCACCCTCCGCAAATGCCGGTGTCGCCACCCTCAAGGCCATGGGTAGAGCAGCGGAACGGCTCTTGCGCTTTGTGTTCCGCCGTCTATCATTGAAGTATTCGGACTAATCGCTTCGCAAATAGGGGCTTATGCTTGGTTTGATTTTGGGAATCATGGCCTTATTAGGCACGCTGTTACTTCTTGCGGTTGCTGTTGTTGTCTTGACAACAGCAGCGCGTGTTTATCGACCCAGAATACAAAATGGCAAACCCAGTTTTGCCGTCGACGAAGTTGAGTTTACCACGCAAGATGGTCTTACCCTTCGTGGCTGGTGGGTTGAAGGTAGAAAGAGTATGCCTGTTGTCGTCATGTGCCACGGCGTTGGCTTCAACCGTTTTGATCTTGAGCCATTAGCAGCAAGGTTACATGCTGCCGGCGTCAACTTGCTGCTGTTTGATTTTCGTGGCCATGGACAGAGCGATGGCAACAAAACCAGCTATGGCATGAATGAGAGATACGATGTTATTGCGGCAGTTCGTTTTCTCAAGCAGCAGGGTTACCTGGATGATCGTCGCCTCTGCTTTTACGCTCTTTCAATGGGAGGTGCGGCTTTAATCATGGCAGCTGCGGAGCTCAAAACCATTACGCCCATTACAGCAGTGGTTTTGGATAGCACCTTTGCCCGTTTTAAACCGCTGGTGGAAATCAGTGTAAAAGAGTGGCTACCGCCACTGCGGTGGCTCTTTGTACTGTTGGCCCGACCCATTGGCAGAAGGTTGTTTCACCTGCCTGCACACCGTATCCAACCTGTGGAGCAGATTACTGACTTAGATGGATGCCGGCTGTTGGTCATCCACAGTGAGGAGGATGAGGGCATCCCCGTCGAGCACGGTCGCGAACTGTTTGAACGTGCGTCTGAGCCCAAGGAGTTTTGGCAATTGAGCGACTGCGCGCACGGTGAATCTTTTTTGCACGAGGGTGAGAACTTTAGCAAAAGGCTAACCCAATTTTTTACTAAAAGTTAGCTTGCCTTTTTAACGATCTTGTCCAGCTTTTACCAAATTTGACTTAGTGGAGAAAAAAAGTGGGCGGATCGAAAAGAAGGGTTTGTGGGGTATGGGGCTCGATCCGCCCAGGGCAACATAGGAGGTATGTTGGATGTCATGTATGGTTAGAGCAAAACCCATGCCGTCGATTAACCGATGTAACTTATTGAAATATATAGATTACGGTAAACTGCACAAGCCCATTGCGACACCCGGGGTGCGGCCAAAAGGGGTCAGTTGACAAAGCGCATCATTTCGCACTACTCTGCCGACCACCGATGAAACGAATCAGACCATTCCTTTTCATAGCTCTGTTGCTCACTAGTCCGGCTTTGTCGGCGCAGGAGGTGGTTTTTCCCGATGAGCCTTGGTCTGAATTAGAGGATGTCGAACGTGAGTTTGTTTTACGTCGAATTAAGGACGAAATCAGCGCCCACATACAAAGGGATTGGAGCTTTCTCGGATCCCTTGGCATCGAGTTGGTTGAAGATACAAAACTCAATTGTAGAGGGTGATCCTTATGTCGATGTTCCCGCTCAGCAAGGTTGGGTTTATTTGCCAGGGGAAACTATCGATGGTGGCGAGAACCTCTACCTCTTTCGTGCCTATGAGATTGTCTACTTTGCTGGCAGGGCTCAATTTACCCAGACAAAGAAGCCACTAGCCTTTCCCTTGGAGACTGCGTTTGTCACGCTCAGCGAGCCATTTGGCTTGAGTGCGGAAAAAATTGCCGAATTAGAAAGTGCAGAGGAAACTTCGGTTAGTGAAGCGTGGCTGAAGGCCAGATTTAGCAAGAAAACACTGAAAGACATTAACGGTGTCCGCTTTATCCAGAGGCTGGACCCGATGGGATCTATACATGAAAAGCTGGAGGCACTGTTGGGTTCACCACGACATCAAGAGGTTCTGGGTGGTGTTGGCTTTCACATCGCGCAGCAGTGGGTGGTGAAGCTGGAAGTACCCTTTTCGCGCACCAAATTAAAAATTGTCGCTAAGAGTGAAATCTTCCAACATAAGGAAGAAGATCTTGAGACAACGTCGGCACGGGTCAGCGCGACAGTTGCAGCAGTCATCGAGAACATGAAACAGGCTGGTAGTTGGTCGGAAGAGTCAACCCAGCTTATTGAAGAGCAGGAGCTTGCTGATAAACCAGTTGTCATGGTGCAAGATGGGCAGCTAATCACCCACACTCGCCGACTGCGCCTTGAAATTCCTACAAGGTTATGGATACAGGCGGAAGAAGAAATGTTTCATCCAGAGATCCATTTTGAGGTGATTCCTCAAGCAGAATTACAATCATTTATACCCATAGATCCTAGCTCCAGCGTTCCGTTGCCGGCAGAGCTTAATGAGTTAGGAACTTCGCGCCACATCAATTTTACAGTGGATCCTGACGACATCTATGTTGCTGACATTAGCCGTTGGTATATATAGAATTGACAAGGCGCATCCCAAAAGCACGCCCCTGTTTTTTGATAGAAGGTACGGCCTTACTTTTAGGGGATTTCTTGCAAGTTCTGTAACTTTCTAATTTAAATTTATATTTGTTCATTTTGGCTACTCTGGATAGGCATGAGCACAATCGATTTTATAGTAGATTTTTGTAGTGATATGTAGTATATTTGTAGTAATCAGGAGATTTCTATATGGGATTACCTCGAACCATACGAATTGACGATGAGCTTGAAAGTGAGCTTCAGGCTTATCTCAAGAAAAACAGGATGAAATTTCCACAGTTGGTGAAGCTAGCACTGAAAAAGTTTATCTCTGAGCCACAAACCATTACCTTTGAACCGGTCGATAAAGACGAATTTCTTAATGTGGCTGAAAAAGCCTATAAGAAACATGAAAAGGCGATGGATCGGCTGAAGTGAAAATAAAATCTCAGCCTACCTCAGAAAGTATCATCGCGCTTAATAAGTATATCTGCGAACAAAGCCACGAACCACACCATTGCTACGAAGTCGGCAAAGTAGAAAGTGCCATCCATTCAGCTTTCTATCCTGGCGATCAACCGTATGTTCACGGTGGTATAATTGGCATTGGTGCGGCGCTTTGTTTTTATCTAAACAAGGCACACGCCTTTGTAAATGGCAATAAGCGTACAGCCGTTATTTCAGCAATCACTTTCATGAATCTGAATGGCTGGGATCTTTGCTACTCTGAGCAATCGGAAAAGAATACCGACGCTCTATCGGATGTCATCTATGCTTGTGCGGCTGGCAAGGTTGACAAAGCGCAGCTTATGGAATGGTTTGATAACCATAAGATCAGACTTGATTAGGGTACGGGGCCTCATCCTTCGGAAAAACTGGTTGCACTACTCCAAGCCATTAACCCTACGGATCATCTGCATGAAGCGTTTTAGCAGCTCGAGCTGTTCTGAAACGTTGTCCCAATCCTGCCATATAGCCACATGCGTCTCAACCTCTTTGTCACCAATTAAAATCTCCCTAGGATCGATGAGCACTAATCCCTTCTCGCGAATACGAAACTGCATATCAATAATCCTAAAGTGATGTTTCTCCATGGCGCTCACCAGCTTAGCGAGCGATGGTAGCATGTGCGGATCGCGCATCAGCGGAACCACCTGCGGAGGACGTAGGTTCTCCTGCCACTCTTCTTCAACTTCGACTCTCTTTTTGATCACCTCAGGGTCCAGCTCATGGAAGAGCGCAAACTCGATGTTTGACTCCCGGAGATCAAAGCCACGCACAAACTCCATGGCAAAACCAACATGACCATCCTCGGTCAACACCATGCGACGGTTGCCTGGAATGATGTCAAGCCCAAAGGACTCCAAGATGTCAAAGAGCAGCAGCTGTTTTTTCACCCAATGGTACTCTTTCAACTTTCTTTTCTGGTCACCTAGTTTAGCTAGGAAGCGTGGAATTTTGACCACCTGATCTGGCTGCAGATAGAACAGGTCTTCAGCAAAGCCGTCATAGATCAATGATCCAAGCTCTACCTGTTCAAGAGTTGCTAATGTCTTGTCAACCTCAGCGGCACCCGGCCTTATTGCCACCATGGCCCGCCAGCGCACTAAGGCAGACAAGCCGGCAAAAGTTGGCAGAGCGAGTTGGCTGGCAACCTCTCGCGCATAGGGAATCTCTTTGTACAGCTGGTCAAGCTCCTCAGCAGAGTACTCATGGACCTCTATTTGCTGCAGCTCATGCAACAGTTTAACCAGAGGCGGCACATCGCTCGCAACACTCTCGTCTACCGGTGGAGACTCGGCAAACTCCTGCAGTTGCTCTAGCATCGCCGCAGCTTTATCGTATTCCTTTTGCTGGAAGTGGTGCATGAGCGTACGCAGTTTCCTCTCAAACTGGCTTTGCCTATCTTCGGGAGGTTCCTCAACTTGGGAGCTTTTGTGAATACGGGCAATGGCAAGGTCTTGGCTGAGTTTCTCTGGTCCGCCATAGCGGCTTAGTAGTTCAGCATCGGCGAGCACGTTAAGATCAACCTCGGGATCGGCAAGAAAACGCAACAGAGCATGGAACTGCGCGGTATGCTCTGGCGCGTCTTGGTTGACGATTTTCCGTAGACCCTCGGTGAACAACAAAAGCGTCTGGTCTTGTTGCAGGGGCACTAAGGCTACGTGTATCTGCGGTTGTAGGATTTGATTGCCAAGATTCAAGCGCATGGGCAGCAGCCTGATGCGTTTTGTAAGCTGTGTGGGATGAACGGGTTTAAGCGGCAGATATTCGATTTCTTGCTCTGGTGCTTTGGGTACCACAGCGGCTTCGGCCGTGTCTGTGGCGTAGATTAAGAAGGTCTCACCCGTGCTTGAAGGAAATGTACCGACAACACTGCTGCTGCCAGCCACCACATCCCTTTGCCGTAGCCTGAAGAGATGGAGGTTGGCACCTGCAAGCAAGGCATGCACTGGATCTATTGTGCTGAAGATTATCTCTCTCTTTGTGGTGGTAGCAGGATCCAAGAATTGCCAGAAGTAGCGATGCAAATAGCGCAAGGCCGCGACAGCAGCCGTTTCACGACTGGGCTGCCAGGCACTGCTGTGACCTACGGTGACATGAGCCCAGTCGCCAAACTTGGAGAGCAATGCCGCAGACTGGTTGCCATGCACGACGTTGCTATCACCCTCAGCAGGAGAATACAAAAAGAGATCCACTTGATGGTTACCAAAATCTGTTTGCACGCTGGCCTTGTCGGTCTTGGAGAGCTCGGTCTGTTCCTCTATTCGAGGTAGAGGGGGCAGGGCTTTGAAAAACCGTCCATCTAGGTAGAGCTCGTGCGCAGAGAGGGTGGCTATAGGTGAATTTTTGTCAACACTCGTTATAACAACAGTATCCGCAGTTTTTCCTGTGTGGATCTTAAACAGCTCATCGCGATTCACCTGCGTTCGCTCTCCAACCATGCGGCCAAGCAGAACGCCGTCAACATCGAAAGATTTTTCGATCTTTTCGATGCGCGTCTCATGAGGCAGCTTGCCAAAGCGTAGACGAATTTTCCTGAGCTCAACAGCGGTTGCTTTAAGAAAGTCGCCAAGGTCCTTACCACCAGCACTTGGCTTAAAATCGGTCATCTCGTAGAGCTCTGCCAAAGTAAAGCTACCCTCCAAGGTGGGCCGCAAGGCGCGAATACGGTTGATAAACTGCTCGATCGCCCGCTTCTGTTCTGCTGTGAGCTGCAACTCTTTGGTTAAGCTCTGCAGCAGAGCATTGCTCAAGCTGAACTGGGTCTCTATAAATTGCAGCAGCGGCAACAGAGCGAGCAGCTCTGGTGGCAACACACGATGCTGCTGTAAGATCAGCAAATAGAACAAGTCAATGTCTTTTCCCCAAGCTGCTTCAAAGTCTTCCTGCCAGTTCATCGGCACCTCCCGACCGAGGGCACGATAGTAGAGAAAGATAGCGAGCGGTGCCGGGGGATGGCTCCTAAGAAACTCAATGTACTCGCGCATAATCTCCTGCCACTCTCTTTGCCATTCTTCCCACTCCTCTTTCGATAGCACGCCAATGGGAGATGCCTCTTCGTTGTTCGCGACAAGCGGATCAACAATGGTGATGGGGTTCAAAGGAGTTGATGGAGATGTACGACTATGAGCTCTAGGACCTTGCATGGGTTTTGTCGGAGTTTTAACAGCTCGCGGCTTTGGTTTTGTTGCCACGCCTTCTCTAGAAGGGGTCCGATCGGGTGATGCGGTTTTGCGGGGATTTGTCTGGGTTGGTTTTGAGCCAGCAGCGTTTCCACCGGGTTCGTTGGGCAGACGGCGCACCACATCTTGGTAGGAGCCAGAAAATAAATCCACCTCGTTGCTGGTTGAAGGCTTATTGGTTGGTTTGGCTCCCTCTTTTTTGGACTCGAGCGCGCGCCAAATCTCTCTGTCTGACATTTGGGTGATGGGTTTGGATGCAGCGAGCGCTTTTTCATCTATAGGTGGTTTTGCCAGTGGTTTACGGCTTAGCAATGCCACCTTAAAGCCTTGCCCTACGGCTCTGCTTACAAAGGTCTGCAGGGGTGAGCCCGGAGGCAGTGAGGTGGGTAGGAGGTTGGTGTAGAGGTGCAGCTTTGGCAGTTTTGCTTGCTGAGCTGGTTGCAGGGTGATCTCAGTGTTTCTGTTTGTCTTAGCCGTTTGCTTGCCACGCAAGCCTTGTTGTGCACCCACACCAACGGTGACACCCCAATCCACAGCACCACTGCGTGGATCGCTAACAGCAAAAAAGGGTCCAAGGTTAGCAAACAGATTTCCGTGCAGCACATCGTAGCCGCCGTAGACAAAACCTAGGGCACCACCACCCACACCAGCCAAGGTAAAATCGTAGCTCAAATTATGGTTGAGAAAGAGCCCAGCCATGAGCCCTTTGGGTCCACGCCCTCCAACGTTGAACTGCAAATTCAACCCCGGCAAAATCGGCGTTTGCCCCAATAAAGGCTGAGCAAGACCAAAGCGCGCTCCTGCTGTAATTCCAAAACCAACCGGCCCCCACTGCGTGCCTGGAAGGCCAACATGCACACCAACACCGTGCGTGCTGATCTCCCCGCCCACCACGCCGGCTGTCAGCAAGCTGATGGCCACGGGATAGGCAATCATGCCGCCGACAATCCAAACTTTTACCGGTAGCGCTACTCCTTCAAGCAAGAGTTGTTCGATGGCGGTTAACTGCTTAGGCAGGCTCTCGTGGAAAACGACAGCACCCACGGCATTGCGGATCTCAAGCTCAATCTCTGCACGCTTCCGACTTGCGCTTACCCGAGCTCCGCCTAGAAGTTTTCTATTACTGTATCTATATCCCCTCGCCTGCACATCGTTGATACAAGCTTGAATCGTTGCTAGTTGCTGAGCTGCAGCTCGGCCTCCTTCTATAAGACGGCCACTCTCTGCATCGATGCCCACGTGCTCAAAGAGCGCATCCATGGGCAGGAAGTTGTCTTGGTCATCGAGCAGACCCAGCTCTCTTAGTTGATCACGCGTAGTCACTAGGGCGCGATTCAATTTGTTAAGTTGCTTCTCAAGACGGTCCATGTCGATCCACGGCGGGTTGCGATCGTACTCAGTGACAAACTGGGGCTCGTAATGAGGTGTGTAGATATCGAAGAAGTTCTCTCCAGGTTGGTATAGCTCGGCTAGTTCAGGATGCAGTGGCGCAAAGAGCTTTAGGAAGATCTGCCGATCACGCGCCTCATAGAGCTCTGTCAATGCTTTGTGCGTACCACTACCAAAGTGTTGATCAAACGCCTCTGAAGGAATTTCTCGAATTCTTTGGTGCGAGAGAAAATAGGCGAGCATGCCCTCTTGAGTGGCAAGCATGGGAATGGGGTGTTGTTGAATAAAGTCGCGCTTGGTCGCCATCCAGGCAGCAAATGCATCAACAGGCATCGTTTTATCATCGATAAACCAGTGGATGCCGAGCTGTGCGGCGAGATCACGGTCGACTTGCGCAAGCGGCTCACCCTGTAAAATGGTTTCCGTGAGTGCAGCCAGCCTCTCCATGGAGATGCCATCTTCCGGATAGGCTACGGGTAGTGAGACAATGGGTAGTGTGGGTACTTGCTCTTGGCTGGTCGCAATCGTGGGATAAGTAGCTGCGAAGATCCACAAGAGCCAAACCAGCGGCAACCATGCCACATCCCTAGAAGGTACGGCCTTACTTTTAGGGAATTCCCTAAAAGTAAGGCCGTACCTTTTGTATCCATCCATAGGTTGGCCAAAGAGCAAGCGGCGTGCCACCGCTCAAATAGTTAACTATTTATTATTATTAGGCTATAATTAGCGCAGCAGGGCTCACAGGCCACGTTCTTGAGCTGATTTACAGCACTGCTATGCATGAAGTGCAGCCACTATTTCTTTGTCGACAGGAGTGCGCTTTATTATGATGCGCGTTTGAGGAGATGAGCTTTGTCCACAGCCACGCATAAACAGGCGAAACCCCATTGGCTTAAGGTAAGAGCGCCGGGTGGTGAGACCTTTATGGATCTCAAAGGGGTTTTACGCCGCCACAGTTTAGTGACGGTGTGTGAAGAGGCACGCTGTCCTAACATTGGCGAGTGTTGGAATAGCGGTACGGCCACCTTCATGCTTCTTGGAGATGTTTGTACTCGCGGTTGTCGCTTTTGTGCGGTCAAGACCTCTAAACAGGGCAGTCAAGTCGATCCCTTCGAACCCAGCAAGATTGGTGATGCCGTTGCCCACATGGGGCTTGACTATGTGGTGCTCACTTCGGTGAACCGTGATGATCTGGCCGATCAAGGTGCCAGCCATTTTGCCGCTACCATCCGTGCCATCAAACAGGCCGGCATCTTATGTGAGTGTCTCATTCCTGACTTTCGTGGTGATACGAACTGCCTGCGCACGATCTTGGCTGCCAAACCTGAGGTGCTAGCACACAACATCGAGACCGTAGCACGACTCACGCCCAAGGTGCGAGATCCACGCGCCACCTATGAGCAATCCCTTAGCCTGCTTCGCCACGCCAAAGAGATGGATCCCAAGGTCTACACCAAGTCTTCCATTATGGTTGGTTTGGGAGAGAGCTTTGAGGAGGTCATCGAAGCCATGAAAGACCTGCGCCAGGTGGGCGTAGATTTACTCACGGTAGGTCAATACCTGCAACCAAGCAAACGCCATCTCAAAGTAGCGACCTTTGTGCATCCTGAGACCTTTGCGCGCTATCGTGAGGTTGGCCTGGAGCTTGGCTTTCTCTACGTTGCCGCCGGTCCGTTGGTGCGCTCTTCTTACCGGGCTGGCGAGTTCTTTATCAAGCGTGTGATTGCGGCAGGGCCTTAATGCAACAACCCATTGTCCAATACCTTGATGCCAACAGTAAGATGCACGGCGACGCTAACAAGGTCGGACTGGCACAAAAAGATCACCGGACTATTTTTACCTTGATGCTCAAGGTGCGTCTGTTTGAAGAGCGCTGTATGAAGTTGCAGCGTCAGGGTCGTATCGGCTTCTACATTGGCGCCTATGGTCAGGAGGCGTCGCACATTGCCTCGGCTTACGCCTTTCGCAAACAGGATTGGATTTTTCCCTCCTACCGTGAACTCGGCGTGATGTTACTACGAGGCATCTCTATGCAAGAGATTGTCAATCAGATCTACGGCAACAGCGAAGACCACACCCAGGGAGCGCAGATGCCCTGCCATCACAGCTTTCGCAAAGCAAACTTTGTCTCCATCTCCAGCCCCATTGCCACACAGATACCGCAGGCTGTGGGCATGGCCATGGCCGCCAAGTACAAGGGTGATAAGGTCATTGCTGGTGTCTATCTGGGTGATGGTGGCACTTCAGAGGGTGACTTTCATGTTGCTATGAACTTTGCCGGCGTCTACCAGGCACCCGTAGTTTTTATTGTGGAGAACAACCAGTGGGCGATCTCTTGTCCGGCGCACGAACAGACTGCCTCGGATGGTTTTGCCATCAAAGCCAAAGCTTACGGTTTTGAAGGGTTGCGGGTGGATGGCAATGATGTCTTAGCGGTCTATGAGGCGACAAAAAGAGCGGTGGAAAAGGCACGACAAGGTAAGGGGCCAACGCTGATTGAAAACGTCACCTACCGTTTGTTTTCCCACTCCTCATCGGACGATGCCTCTCGCTACCAAAACAAACAAGAGTATGAGCAAGCCCTCAAGTGCGAGCCGCTCATTCGTTACCGCAACTATTTGCAGGAGCAAGGCATTTGGAACGAGGCATGGGAGAAGGAGATCAGCGAGGACTTTAAAAAGGAGGTAGACGTAGCCATCAAGACCGCGGAAAAGCAACCACGGCCGGATCCTTCCACACTATTTACCCACGTCTATGCCACATCCAACCCACTGCTTGAAGAGCAGCAACGCCTGTTGCAAGAGGAGCTCAAAGAGAGAGAGTCGTGGGAAGAGGAGGGCGCTTTCCCGCTTTAGCCTCTGGGTGAGCAGGAACGCCGCACACTATGGCAACGCTTAATATTGTTCAAGCTGTCAATCAGGCCCTGCACCATGAGATGGAACAGGATGAAAATGTCATCCTGCTTGGTGAAGACATTGGTCAGAAGGGTGGTGTCTTTGGTTGTACGGAAGGATTGTGGCAGAAGTTTGGCGCCAACCGCGTTTTGAACACACCGCTTGCGGAAGCGGGCATTGTTGGCACCGCCATTGGCATGGCGCTCTATGGACTTAGGCCGGTGCCTGAGATTCAGTTTATGGATTTTATCTATCCCGCTTTTGATCAAATTGTCAGCGAAGCCGCCAAGCTGCGTTACCGCTCCGGCGGCGAATACCAAGTACCCATGGTCATCCGTACTCCTTATGGGGGTGGCATCAAAGGTGGCCACTACCACTCACAGTCCTCGGAAGCTTACTTTTGTCACACACCAGGATTAAAGGTGGTGGTTCCCTCGACTCCTGCAGATAGCAAAGGACTGCTCATTAGTGCCATTCGTGATGATGATCCCGTGCTCTTTTTAGAGCCGAAAAAGATCTACCGTGCCCTTAAGGGCGAAGTGCCCGAAGGCGAGTTCACCGTAGAGCTGGGCAAGGCCAATGTTGCGAAACCGGGTAAGGACATTAGCTTGATTGCCTGGGGTGCCATGGTACCGGTCTGTTTGGAAGCGGCCAAGCAGTGCGAAGCACAAAAGGTCGATGTTGAGGTGATTGATCTGCGCACCTTGGTGCCTCTTGATGTTGAAGCCATCCTCGCATCTGTAGCTAAGACCGGCCGTGTTGTCGTAGTCTACGAAGCTCCCAAAACCGGCGGTTTTGGCGCCGAGATCTCGGCGCTGATTGCCGAGCGCGCCATTGAGTACCTTGAAGCGCCGATTATGCGGGTGGCTGGCTTTGACACTCCCTTTCCTTACAGCTTGGAGAACGTCTACATTCCCGATGCACTGCGGGTGATGCAGGCAATCAAGCAGGTTTTACACTTTTAGGAGCAAGTATGGCTTTTGAGTTCAAACTGCCTGATATTGGTGAGGGCTTGGTTGAGGGTGAGATTGTCAAATGGTTGGTCAAAGAGGGAGACACCGTTCAAGAAGATCAGCCCATTGTTGAGGTGATGACCGACAAAGCTACGGTGGAGATCTCCTCACCCCGTGATGGGGTGATTCTAAAATTAGCCTACAAAGAAGGGGACACCGTAGCTGTGGATGCCCCTTTTGTCATTATTGCTGAGCCTACAGAGACTAAAACAGCTAAGCGTGCAACGCCAAAACTCAAGGCCGTGAAAAGTGCACCCGCCAAAGCTTCTGCAACAGCAGCAAAACCGAGTGCTCCACCCCTCCGTTCACAACCCAGTTTGCAAACCAGAGCTCGCTCGGAGGCCAGTGCGATGATCCTGCCACCGCTTCCCAACCACCGCGTCTTAGCGGCACCTGCGGTGCGCAAGTTTGCCCGGCAATCGGGTGTGGATCTCAACACCATTCAGGGCAGCGGTCCTTACGGCCGTGTGTTGCGTAGCGATGTTGAGCAGGTCCAGGGTGGCAGCGCTGTGGCTGCAGCGGTTGCCGTAGGTCCTGGCCACTACGAGACCCGTGGTGGCGCAACTCGTGAGGTTCCACTGCGCGGTTTGCGCAAACGCATTGCTGCACATATGGTGCACGCCAAACAGCACGCACCCCACTTTACTTACGTGGAGGAGCTCGACATGAGTGCGGTCGTAAAGTTGCGGCGTGAGCTAAAAGCAGAGATGGAGAAGAGAGATATCAACCTCACCTACCTACCCTTTATCTTTAAAGCGCTGGTGCCGGCGCTTAAGGAATTCCCGCAGGTCAATGCCACGCTCGATGACGTGCGCAACGTCATCATCCTCAAGCAGTACTACAATTTCGGTATTGCCGTCGCCACAGAAGATGGGCTCATTGTTCCGGTTATCAAAAATGTCGATCAGCTCGACCTTTGGCAGCTGGCACGTGAGAGTCGCCGTCTGGCTGAGGCTGCCCGTAACAAGCGCATCAAGTCAGAGGAGTTGCAAGATGGCACCTTTACCCTTACCTCCATTGGCAATTTGGGTGGCGTTTTAGCCACGCCCATTATCAACTACCCTGAGGTGGCGATCATGGGGGTGAACAAGGTGCGTGACACCGCGGTTGTGCGTGATGGTGAGATTGTCATCCGTCCCATGCTCTATCTCTCCACCTCGTTTGATCACCGGGTGGTAGATGGCGATGTAGCCGCCCGCTTCACCAACGCTGTGATTGCCCAGTTGCAAAACCCAAAGCAGTTTATCTAAGCGACAAAGTCAATTTTGAAAATTTCACGAAAGGCGTTGAGCAGCGGGGGTATGATGCTCTCCACCTCAACACGCTGACCAAGCTCTTCACTGATAGAGGTCATCACCTCAGCATCGAGGCCACAAGGTTTGAGCAAGGAGAAGTAGCGCAGATCTGTACAGACGTTGAGGGCAAAACCGTGATAGGTGACCCAACGTTTGACTGCGATACCGATGGAAGCGATCTTGCGCTCGAAGTTTTTACCCACCCACACCCCAGTCAAACCCTCGCGTCTGCCAGCAGCAATGCCTAAGGTTTTCAGGGTGTGGATTTGCAGCGCTTCTAAGTTGCGCAGGTAACCATGCAGATTACGCTCTCTGCCTAAGTGGATGATGGGATAGCCAATGAGTTGTCCAGGACCGTGGTAGGTGGCATCGCCACCACGCTCGATTTCTATTATTTGCGGAAGTTGTGGCTCAGCTACAAAATTCTCATCTCTATCGACAGGAAGTTGCAGGTTATCTAAGTCACTGCGGCGCCCAAGAGTGATCACGTGGTTGTGCGTACCAAGAAAGAGGGTTGCGGCAGAATCTCCTGCAGCCACAGCTTGCACCGCCTCAAGCTGCCTGCGACGCATCTGCTCATAGTCTGCAAGTTCAAAGCGTTGTAAGCGACCCTGCTGCATCACTCTATCCTAACGAAATTGTATCGCTTTTTGGGCGTTGCACTTTCCCAGTGAGAATGTAAGATGCCTTTTCTGTTGAGCTAACGCGCACTATAGCTCGATGCGCTCTCCATATAAAGGAAGGAGTCATGGCCGTAAGACAGTATGAAGCCGTGGTGCTTGGCGCCGGACCTGCAGGCTACGTCTGCGCTATCCGTCTCGCCCAACTCGGGGTGGACACCGCAGTTATCGAGCGTGAACAGGTTGGTGGTGTCTGCTTGAATTGGGGCTGCATTCCTTCCAAAGCCTTCATCCATGTGGCCAAGCTCTACGAAGAGATGCACCATGCTGAGGCGTTTGGCATCCAGGTGAGCGGCATCAAGCTCGATGCCAAAAAGCTGCAGGCGTGGAAAGAGGGCATTGTCAAGCAGCTTACCAATGGCGTGAGCCAACTTCTCAAAGCCAACAAGGTGGAAAAGGTTGTTGGTGAGGCGAGCTTTAAAGATGGCAACACCTTGCTGGTTCGTCGTGGTAGTGAGACGAGCGAGGTTGGTTTTCGGCGCGCGGTCATTGCTACAGGCGCGCGGCCTATCGAGCTGCCTGGCTTTGCGGTCGATCACAAAACCATTCTTGATGCCAAGAGCTCGCTGGCACTGCAACAGATTCCCAAGAGCCTGGTGATCATCGGTGGCGGCGTTATTGGTATGGAGATGGGCACCTACTTTGCCAAGTTTGGTTGTAAGGTTCATATAGTCGAGCTTACTGAGCAGCTACTGCCAGGGACAGAGAGTGATCTGGTGCGTGTAGTCGAGCGGCGGTTGCAGAAAAACGGTGTGGAGTTCTACACGGGTGCCGGTGCCAAGAGTTGGAAGAAGTCTGGCTCTGGAGTAGAAGTTGAAGTGGAAACTAAAGAGGGCACGGTTAAGCTTAAGGCAGAGAAGATTCTCTCTGCCGTGGGCTTTCGTCCCAATACCGAAGGCCTTGGTTTAGACAAGGCCGGTGTTGCCTTAGATGAAAAACACTTTGTTAACATCGACGCCAACCTTGCAACAACCGCCAAACACATTTTAGCCATTGGCGATGTGGTGGGTCCGCCCTTTTTGGCGCACAAAGGCTCCAAGCAAGGGCTGGTCGCAGCGGCGATCATTGCTGGAGAGGGAGCTAGCTACGATGTGCGAGCTATGCCTGCTGCCATCTTTACGGATCCCGAGATTGCCACCGTGGGCATGAGTGAGAGTGAGGCTAAGGCTGCGGGTTACAAAACAGGTGTGGGCCGCTTTGCCTTTGCCGCCTCAGGCCGAGCGCTCTCCATGGCGCAGAGTGATGGTTTTGTCAGGGTAGTGCGCGATGTCGACAGCGATCGACTTTTGGGTATGCAGATTGTTGGTCCTAACGCCTCGGAGCTCATTGCCGAGGGCGCCTTAGCCATTGAAATGGGAGCAACGGTTGAGGATTTAGCACTCACTGTGCACACGCATCCGACCTTGCCTGAGGCCACCATGGAGGCAGCCGAAGCCGCCCACCATCAGGCCATCCACATGGTCAATCGTAAATAAGTACTAAACGGCGAAGCAGGGTTTCATCTACCCTCAGAATAGAGATCACGAATACGGCACTTGAGAGCCTTTGCCCATTTCTCTAGGGTGGACAATTTGGGATCATAGCCCTTGCGAAAGTAGCGAAAGACACCGGAATAATTTACTTTTAATCGCTTAGCAAACTGACGCTTGGATAGGCCTTTTCTCTGCAAAACTTCAGCTAAACGGAGTTTTACCATTTGAACCAACACTAAGGGATGATGACATTTTCTGTAAGCCTGTAAAAAGTTTTAGGGGATGACAAAATTGTTAGTATCTGGTAGTCAGACAACGGTATGCTGAGAGAAAAATGGATCCTGGCAAAAAATGGCTATGAAATAATCGATCGTTGCCAAACCGAGCTCTTTGAGGTTCAAGCTGAAATCCAATCTTACGCTGCGCTTTTCACCTGTTTGGGATCGTGTGAAATGGATGAGAGCGATCTCTATGGTGTGGGAATCGCTATGAAGCGAATAGCTCGAAGGCTAGAGAAATCTAATGATCGTCTTGCTCAAGCTATTAACGTCGCAGAAGTCCGCCATCGGAGCGAGCAAATAGCGCAGTCCTAAAGCGGCTGTTTATTTATATTGTTTCAAGCGGCTACAGGATCTATATCTGCAAACTTTGTCGCATCCACTTGACTGAGCTCCCAGTTCTTCTGAAGGTTTAACCAAAACTGCGGCGTAGCACCAAGAGCCTTGGAGAGCTTAACTGCCATCTCAGCACTAATCCCTCGTTTCTGCCGGCAGATTTCATTAATCGTTTTAGGAAGCACGCCAATGTGCTCAGCAAGAGCTGTCTGTGAAACTTCAATCTCTTCCAGTTCATCACGTAAAACAAGCCCAGGATGGACAGGTGTAATATGTTTCATGGTTTTGGCCCCCCATGTTTAATGATAGTCGACAATCTCTACTTCCTCAGCATCGTTGTTTTGCCACTTAAAGCAAATACGATACTGATCATTTATACGGATGCTGCTCTGGGTCTTACGATCGCCTTTCAATTTTTCAAATCGATTACCAGGAAGCGATCTTAGATCGTAAAGTGACTCTGCAGCATTAAGTCTTGCAAGCTTAATTTGCGCTTTTTGATGCAGTTGTTCTGGCAGCGTTTTCAAAGCAGCCTTTGTTTTGCGTCCGTAGTTAATATCTTCCGTCCCCTTGTTTTTGAATGATCTAATCGGCACAGCCGCTCAACCCTTGTCGGATCTACTTATACCACTATACCGGATAAGTAAATAAGATTCAACGGATTTCAGTGCCAACCCTATAGTGCTTAGGTTTTTACCAGAAGTATAATTATTTCAATTAGTTAACTTTTTAATAGAGGCTGGTTAATTCTCGCTGCTTTCAGTGGTGAGAGGTAGAAACCCAGCCACCAGATCGTGTTGGACGCTTGCTTCTGCGTCCGACCGGGGCCGGTGTTTTTCGATGGCAGCCAACAATGCAATCGCCACAGAGCGCTTTTCTTTTGCAAGAAAGCGGATGGGATGGCATCAGCTATCATTTTGAACTTGTCTAAATAATCTCTTCCAGGGCCTTCCCCATCTGATTGACGTGCTCCTTGACGGGCGAGAAAGCTCAACAAGAAACCAGCTACGTTACTTAGTGGAATTGGTCCGTTCGCAGCTACAAGGTCTTCTCGGATGATAGCTTCCAGCACCTCTTCGGCAATAGCATCAACGCTCGCTTCCATGGCACTCTGACGAGCTCTAAGCCTATCGTAACGCCTGGCAAGAAGAGGTCGTTTTGCTTCAACCGCTTTACGGCTTGCCGGCGTTGATATGAAGGTTGCGATGGGTAGATGATCGAGAACTAGTATTGTAGGTATCCAACTGGTTTCATAAATCCATCCAATATACAAACGTGATTTAACCATCTCATCATTAGCAAGGCCAGAATCTTTTTCCTTTTCTAGGTTTATTAAGAAGAGATTTGCCTCGAGCTCAATAGCCACATCTTGCTCTGAGCTGTCGAGCGCTGCTTCAATAAAATCCATCGGTTCTGATAGGCCTGCTAGGTCAGATTCTTGTAAGGTTGCAAGTGCATTAGTTTCAAGTTGATACAATTTAACAAGCAACGCCGCTTGTCTGGACAGATCGATCCCGTCGACCTCTGCAATCGGTGCTGGGCCATGTAACCACTGTTGAAAGTGAATATACTTTTCAAGGATCGTGCGTTTTGGTGCAAACTCATCAAGAATGATAAATGCTTGGTCAAAGAGTGGGTGGGTAGCATCCTTTATTGCTTCAAGGTCGCCGGCCTTTAGGTGCTTTGAAATGTCTTCATTGCTGAGCGCCGGTGTTTTAGCTGGAATGAAGATGCCTTCCCATTTTTGATTTCGTGCTCCCGCTATAGGTGGGAAATCTTTTGTGTAGTGATTAACGTAAACTTTATCTTCATCACGATTCGTCAGCTTTGAATACTTATTACGCGATTGCTTATTGGGAGATTCCAGACAGAGCACCACGATATCTTTATCGCGAATGTCGTCAACAATGGCTTGACGATCGAGTTTTGCCAGTTCGCGAATGCGCTGCGTATCGAAACCGCGTCCGGTAATCGGTGCGATGTCATCAGCAGCAAGCAGTTGTGGCGCCGCTGTGAGCAGGCAAGCCATGGCGAGCAAGCCGCATGCGGCTCGGAAGGAGGGACGTAGATGCAACACCTTGGGCGTCATGAGCGTGGCTAACGCTTACGGCATTTAACACGCCGAGTCAAGCACAGAGAGAGCTCGCCGTGCTATATTTTGTCTTTTATATCTATCCCTTGAAACGGGTGTTTATCTGTGGCGTTGCCGTAGAAGCCGATGATACGGGGTTGCAGTAGATAAGGCTGTGAGTAGACATACAGCGGTATAACCGGGGCTTCTTTGAGCAATAGGCTTTCTGCTTTGTGGATGAGCTGCAGACGTTTCTTACTATCTGCCTCCTCGTTTATTTTAGCGATGAATTCGTCAAATTTTGGGTTTGCCCAGCCAGTTTGGTTTTGTACCCCGCCGGTGACAAACATCTCCACAAAGGCTAGTGGGTCATTATAGTCTGCAATCCAGCCGGAACGGGTTACAGTGTAATTAAGGGCGCGGTGGTCTTTCAGGTAGACTTTCCACTCGCGGTTTAGAAGCGCCACGTTTTCAATTCCCAGGTGTTGCTTCCACATCTGCTGCACCGCTAGCAGGTTCAGTTTGTGCCGGTTGTTGGTGTTGTAGTGCAGCTCAAATTTGGGGAACGGCTTACAGCCCTTTTTCTTACGTTTAGGTGTACAGAAACCAGCTCTGCTCAAAAGCTGCGCTGCCTTTTTTGGGTTGAACTCGTGTCCCTTGGCTGGGCTGTAGCCTGGCATGGATGGCGATATGCTGCTGGTTGGCACCTCTCCGGTTTTAGTCACCTTTTCTACTAGCAGCTTGCGATCGATGGCGAGGCTGAGCGCCTGTCGCACCTCCACAGTATCAAAGGGAGGTTGGGTAGTGTTAATACGGAAAAAATCAACCGCAAGGATGGCTGGCGCGTGAAAGTCTGAGCGTTGCTTAAGTTGCTCAACCCTAGCTTCAGGCAATGCAAAGCGGCCCGTATAATCGAGCTTGCCAGACTTGTACAAGTTGAGAACGGTATCTTTGTTAGTGAGGGGATAGAGGATGACCTTGTCGAGATGGACGTTCCTTACATTCCAATAACCAGGGAATTTTTCAACCACTATACGGTCGTGTTGGCGCCAGAGTTTGAGTTTAAATGGACCATTGCTGACGATATTTTCAACCCGGGTCCATTTGCTACCATGTTTTTCAATCGTGGGTTTGTGAACTGGATAGAAGGTGTAAAGGCCACATAGGAATAGAAAGTAGGGCGTTGGCTGCAACAGCTTAACTTCAAAAGTGTGATCGTCAACAGCTCGAACGCCTACTTTAGAGAAATCCTTAAGCTCGCCACTCTTAAACTCCTTGGCCCCGCGGATGTAATAGAGATGATACGCCAAGGTTGAGGCGGTTTTGGGGTCGAGTACACGTTTCCAGGCGTAGACAAAGTCATGCGCGGTGACTGGATCTCCGTTATGCCAGCGGGCGTTGTCGCGCAGATGAAAGGTATAGGTCTTGCCATCTTTGCTAATATCCCAGCGCTTGGCCACACCCGGCATAGCTTCACTGGTCTCTGGATGGTAGTTAATCAGCCCTTCAAACAGCGCAAACAATATGGTCTCTTCGATGACACCAGATGCAAGTCCAGGATCAATGCTCTCAGGCTCATCTGTGTTATTGAGGGTAAAAACCTTGTCTGCTGCCAGCGTGTGATTGGCAGGAAATGGTAAAGTGAGCGCCAGCAGTAGTGCTATGAGAAACTTCATGGTTAACCTCTTTCTACTTTTTGCTTTCTATAAAGGGTTTCAACAGATCAATCGGTACTGGGAAAATAGTCGTGGAGTTGTTGTTGGTGGAGATCTCGGTCAAGGTCTGCAGAAAACGCAGTTGCACCGCCACCGGCTCCTTGGAGATGATCTCAGAGGCCGCATGCAACTTTGCTGCGGCCTGATACTCACCATCGGCGTTGATTACTTTAGCACGCCGTTCACGCTCCGCCTCAGCCTGCTTGGCCATGGCCCGTTGCATCTCTTGCGGTAGATCGACGTGCTTGACCTCTACCATGGAGACCTTAATACCCCAGGCATCGGTCTGCTTATCAAGAATCTCCTGCAGCAAGTGGTTGATCTTTTCCCGCTCTGCTAGCAGCTCATCGAGCTCGGCTTGGCCAAGAACCGAGCGTAGGGTGGTCTGTGCTAGCTGACCGGTAGCGTATAAGAAGTCTTCAACCTGAATCATCGCCTTGTCCGGGTCCATCACGCGAAAGTAGATGACCGCGTTGACTTTGATGGAAACGTTATCGCGGGTGATGATGTCTTGTGGCGGCACATCCATGGCAATGAGACGCAGGCTAATCTTGTAGAGACGATCAACAATGGGAATGATCCACTTCAGACCTGGGCCCTTGGTGCTTCGGTAGCGCCCAAGACGAAAGTGCACACCACGCTCGTACTCCATAAGGATACGAACACCAGAGAGGATAAAGACCACCACAACGGCGGCAAAAAATAAAACTGGCATGATTATTCTCCTCTATCTAAGGGGTTCTACCTTTAGTAGCAACCCTTCAATGGCTTTAACGCGGACCTTATCTCCCTTATTTATGGAGACATCCGCAACGCTCTCAGCGTTCCAATACTCGCTGTTGACAAACACCCGCAGCGTGCCAGCGGGTTGGAGCACATCAATAATAGTGCCCTCCATACCCACAATACCCTCCCGACCACCAACCACTGGCAGCTTAAAGCTGCGCATCACAAGATAGCCGATCACCACAGCAATACAACCCACAGCCAGGGTGGCGGCAATGACGTAGCTCAATGGAATGGTGACATCGGTCTTGGTAGGATCAAACAGGGTCATGCTGCCAATAAAGAAGGCCACCAGACCACCTACGGTAAGCAGGCCAAAGCTGGTGACGTAGACCTCGGCAATCAGCAGCGCCATGCCTAGAAATATTAAAATGAGTCCTAAATAAGAAATCGGCAGGGTACGGGAGGCAAACAGCAGCAGCAGCAAGGCTACGGCAGAGGTCGCGGCAGGAAAGATCATTCCCGGGTTGGAGAACTCGATGTAGAGGCCCAAGACAAAGATGATCAAGAGAATAAACATGGTGGTGGGTGAGGCAAGCTGGTTGAGAAAACGCAGGGCAAAAGGCAGATGGTGCTCTTCTATGGAGCTGTTCTTGCTCGCAAAGATCAACTCACCACTAAAGGTTTTGACGCTGCGACCATCGAGCTTTTGCAGCAGCTCGCGGTTGTCCCGCGCAATAAAGTCGATCACCTTTAACTCCAACGCCTTGGTCTCGGTAATGGAGGAGCTCTCTTTAACTGCCTCTTTGGCCCACTCCACATTGCGGCCGCGCTGTTTGGCAATGGTCTCGATAAAGGCCATGGTGTCGTTCTCTACCTTTTTGGCGAGATGCTTGTTGCCACCCTCTTCTGGGTCTTTGCCAGTAATGGTAATGGGGTGCGCCGCACCCATGTTGGTACCCGGCGCCATCACCGCCACGTGGGCGGCTAGGGTGAGAAAGGTACCGGCACTGCCGGCACGCGCGCCTGAGGGACTCACATATACAATGATGGGAAGCTTGCTATTGAGAAAGATCTTAACAATTTCACGGGTGGCTTCCAGCAAGCCACCTGGAGTATCCAGAGCGATGATAAGGCCTTGGTAACCTGCTTGGGCTTTTTCTTTGGCTTCACGGACGATCTCTACGGTGCCACCATGGATGACCCCTTCAAGTTTTAACAACAGAAAAGCACCCTCGCCTTTTGGCGCTGCTAAGGCTGGAGCCGTAGCAAAGCACCAACTCAGCAAAAATAAAACGACAAGTCGTTGCATGTGTTTCCTATATGGCAGTCGTAGAGGGCGTGTCAAACAGAAGCCAATCCTTAGAAGTTCAAGCCCCGTAGTCTAGCTCAACACCCCGTTTTCTTTCAGCTTCCGAAACTCTTAGGTAATCGGGCTGGCTGCTGGCATGCAACAGATCCTTGCCCTGGGCGAATGCCTGCAAGCTGAGTAGAGCAACGGCGTGAGGTGAGGGACCCTGATTGGCGGTGCTGTCCACCACAAGATCGCGCCGTTTTTGCAGAGCGCTCTTTACTTTACTGCTGTTTAACAGCGTTACCAAGCCCTCCCCAAAGAGCTGGGTTGTCTTAGGAAGCTGTAGTAATAGGTTGGCAGCAGTTACAAGCTGCGGTAGCAGGATCATGTGCATATGATCTTCATCACACGCATAGACGGCACCGTAGTACTCGTCGCTGCCGGCATAGAGTAACGGCATAAGCGGTACGCCAAAGCACCTCTTACTTTTGGCATAGGTAAGTGCGAGTGCTGCGAGCGTTGAAACGCCAACAGTGGGCTTGTGGTAGAGATGGGCAAGCGTTTTCATGACGCTTAAGCCAATGCGCAGACCAGTGAAGGATCCCGGACCATGGGTGACAGCAAACAGATCAATGTCCTTAAGATCATAGTGTTGGCGCTGCAGCAGATCTTCAAGGCAAACGAGAATCTTTTCGGCGGCCGGCTCAAAGTGGTCCTCAGCAATCAACTGTTCGTCTTCACAGAGTGCCAGCGAGCCTAGCCGATGCGAGGTATCACAACTGAGAACCAGCATCTAAGAGAAGACCCCTTGCAGCCAGTTCAACCAACCAATGCGCGTAAGATCATTATAAAAGGCAAAGATCATCAAGCCGAGAAGCAGGATAATGCCAACCTGCTGCGCCAGCTGGCGGGTACGCGCTTTTACAGGTCTGCCCATAATCAGCTCAGCTGTGTAGAACATGATGTGACCGCCATCAAGCACAGGAATCGGTAGTAGGTTGAGAACCCCAAGGGTGATGCTGATGAGCACCAGCATGTTCATAAAAGAATGAAAACCACTACGCCAAGATCTACCTGCGAGCTGGTAAATGAGGATAGGCCCACCCAGGCTCTTACTGGAGATCTTACCGGAGATAAGCTTGCCAAAGCCGATTACGGTCAAGCGCGTGATCTCAAAACAGCGCTCAAAGCTCATGGCAAAGGCGCGTATGGGGTTGAGAACCCGTTCTGTGAGAATGGTGTCGGAGCGTATCTCCCCCTTGGTAGTGACGCCAAGCATACGTTGACGAAAGGTCTGTCCGGTCAGCTCCTCCGTTTGTTCGACCATACGGGGACGGATGTCTATGGGACGCAGCTGACCTTCACGTAAAATGGTTAGGTTGAGCGCCTCACCTTGGTTGTTCTGGACAATCTCTTGAAAACTAAACCAGCTTAATAGGGGCTTATCGTTAACAGCGATCATAATGTCATGATGTTGAATACCCTTATCCGCGGCAATGCTCTCTTCCATAATTTGGTTAATGACCAGCTCTTGCAGAAAGATGCCAGCGAGGTGCAGTGTCATCTCACCGCTGTTGGCAAGCAGCAGTGACTTTTGCAAAAAGACATCCTTTTGCTGTTCTCCGCGCTGTACTGCTAGCGTCACCTGTTTGGCCTGACTCTGCTGTAGCCGCTCTCTAATCTGCCAAGGATAGCGTACGGCAACCTCGTCAACCGCAACCAGCAGATCACCACTCTGTAGCCCGGCCTGGGCAGCCGTTGAGTTTGTGTCAGGGATGTGGAGGTGGAGTGCAAAGCTCTGTGGATTGATACCGATACTGCCAACCTGGATGGTTTCACCAAACGGGTTGAGACCGTCGGTTGTTTTGGGTGTTACCTGCAGCTGGGTCGTTGTCTGTTGTCTTTCTACGGTGAGCTGCAGTGGTTTTGCTGCACTCTCTTTTATGATCTTAGCAAGCTGACTCCACTTTTTGACTGGCTGCGCATCAATTGCGACAATACGGTCTCCAGGAAGCAAGCCCGCCTCTGCAGCGGGTGAGTCCGCAGAAACATGGCCAACCTCGTTGCTCAGGTAGGGTTGGCCGAACATAAAGAGACCGGTAAATAGGATGAGTGGCAGCAGCAGGTTGGCAATAGGCCCCATGAGGACAATGAGAATGCGTTGCCACGCTGGCTTGGCGAGAAAGCTATCCGCTGATAGCTCAGCCCCAGAATCCAACACCGTGGCTTCGTCTTCAGGATCATCCCCAACCATTTTGACATAACCACCGAGCGGAAAGGCAGCTATGAGGTACTCGGTCTCGCCAATCTTTTTGCCGACCACCTTGGGACCATAACCCAGGGCAAACTTTTCTACGCCAACCTTGAAGTACTTTGCCATGATAAAATGGCCAAGTTCATGGATGAAGACAAGAACTCCAAAGAGAATAATGAAGGCAAGCAAGCCTGACATATTTTACAACTCCTCCTGTATGAGCTTTTTGGTCTGTTCACGTGCCCAAGCGTCTGTAGTGCAGACCTGATCTAGAGAGTGCAGTTTTGCTACTTGGTGCTGTTCGAGCACCTTCTCAATATAGCGGGCAATATCGGGAAAGCTAATCTCTTTTTTGAGAAAGGCAGCCACACAGATTTCGTTGGCTGCATTCAGTACAGTTGGCATTGACTGACCAACATTGGCGGCCTCGTAGGCGAGACGCAGACAGGGAAACTTGTTAAAGTCTGGGTCGAAAAAGCTCAGGTTACCGACTTCACTCAAAGACAACGAAGGCAGAGCCCGGTGCAGTCGATCGGGGTAAGCCATGGCGTAGACCAACGGTCCACGCATGTCGGTAATACCAAGCTGAGCCAGCATCGAACCGTCCACGTATTCGATGAGCGAGTGGATGATGCTCTGTGGATGTATCTGTACTTTCACCTTATCTGCTGGAATGTTGAACAGCCGTGTTGCTTCGATTACTTCAAGACCCTTGTTCATCATGGTGGCAGAATCAATGGTGATTTTTGCTCCCATCTGCCAGGTTGGATGTTGCAACGCCTCTTGCGGCGTTACCTTTTGTAACTCTTGCGCATCCACATGCAAAAAGGGACCTCCAGAGGCAGTCAAGATAATGTGTTGCAGTTTTGCCACTTCATCGTGGAGGCGACCGTGCATGGTTTGAAAAATAGCGCTGTGTTCACTGTCCACAGGTATGAGCATAGACTCGGTTGTCTTTACTCTTTGCATGATCAGATCACCAGCGGCTACGATGCTCTCTTTGTTTGCCAGTGCAACCAGCTTATCAGCGTCAATGGCTGCCAGTGTTGGTCTAACGCCAGCAAAACCGACAATGGCACTCACGACCACATCAACTGTGGGTAGGCTGGCGGCTTTCTCGGCACCCTCGTCACCACTATGAATCTCCAAACCCAAGTCTTTTGCTAGCATTGCCTCAAGCTTGGGGATGTCGGCTGCATTGCGGATGGAGACAAGTCGCGGCCGATACTTGTTGACCTGTTGCGCTAACAAGCGAATGTTTTGCCCAGCGGCGAGCGTTTCAACGCGAAAGTGTTTTGGGAATTGATCGACGAGTTTTAAGCTGTTCACACCAATAGAGCCGGTGCTGCCAAGAATGGCGATCGCTCTTTGCTTCATCGGTTCGGCTCTACTATCTTTGCGGAGCCAGAGCGGTCGATAAGCCCACCGAATCGCCGTTTGCGCTGCTGAAAGTCAAGGATCGCTTTCAACAGACTACTTTCATCAAAATCTGGCCACAGTGTATCGACAAACAGCAGCTCACTATAGGCCAGCTGCCAAAGCATGTAGTTACTGATACGCAGTTCCCCGCTCGTGCGAATGAGCAGATCTGGGTCAGGGTAGCCAGCGCTGTCGAGCCATTGAGAAAAAGACTCTGCGGTAACCTCTTCATCAGTGGCATGGCCATGCTCTCGAGCCTTGATGAGCTTATTGATGCCGCGAATGATCTCATCGCGACCGCTGTAGCTCAGTGCCAGTGTCAGCACCAGGCTACGGTTGTTACGGGTTTGTTCAATGGTCTGCTGCAGGGACTTCAGGATTACCTCTGGCAGCTTGTCGAGGTTGCCGATGGCTCGTAGTTGGATGTCGTTATCCATCATTTCTCTTAGTTCTTTATCTAAGTAAGTGTTTAACAGTTTCATCAAAGCGTTCACTTCTATGGATGGCCGAGACCAGTTTTCGTCACTAAACGCGTAGAGTGTCAGGTAAGGAATACGCAGGTCGTGGCAACAACGTATGATTCTCTTAGCAGTTTTCGCGCCTTTATAGTGCCCTTGAATTCTTGGCAAGTGTCGTTGCCGTGCCCACCGACCATTACCATCCATGATAATGGCAATGTGTTTTGGCAGCAGCGTACTGTCGATCTGCTCTAAGAGCGCTTTTTCATCGGAAGCGGTGAACACGGGGTAGCTCCCTTAAACTTCCATGATGTCTTTTTCCTTGCTGTGGGCAATCTCATCGACTTGAGCTACGAACTTGTCCGTGGTTTCCTGTATGTTTTTGAGCAGCCGTTTTTCATCATCTTCGGTAATGCTCTTTGTTTTCAATTTATTTTTAATCTCATCGTTACCGTCCCGGCGAATGTGTCTGAGTGCTACCCTGGATTCTTCTGCCATCTTCTTAACGATCTTCACCAGATCACGTCGTCTCTCTTCGGTCAGAGGCGGCAGGTTAATACGAATGAGATTACCGTCGTTGGCAGGTGAGACACCAAGCTCTGCCTTCTGGATGGCTTTTTCAATATTGGCAGCTGCTGACTTGTCCCAAGGAGTAATGGTGATCAAGCGTGGTTCCGGGGTTGAGATAGAGGCCATCTGTTTCAACGGGGTTGGGGTGCCGTAGTAGTCTACCTGTATGCTATCGACCAAGTTTACCGAGGCACGATTGCTACGGACTTTGCCAAACTCGCTTTTTAGATTAGCAACTGCCTTTTCCATACGATCTTCTAGTTTTTTTACCGTGGGATCGTCCATTATGACCGTGCTCCTTCGGCAACCAGAGTTCCGATGGCCTCTCCATGGACGACACGACGAATATTGCCCTCCGTAGTCAGATTAAACACGAGAATGGGCATGTGGTTATCCATACAGAGTGAGATGGCAGTCGAGTCCATGACTTTGAGGCCGTTATTTAAGCAGTCAAGATAGGTAAGGCGATCATACATTTTTGCATTTGCATGTTTGACCGGGTCTTTGTCGTAGACACCGTCTACTTTGGTTGCCTTAAGAATGATGTCCGCGCCGATTTCCATAGCTCGCAGGCTGGCCGCCGTATCCGTAGTAAAGAAGGGGTTACCAGTGCCAGCAGCAAAGATAACAACACGTTTCTTTTCCAGGTGACGGTTGGCACGTCGTCGGATGTAGGGTTCACAGAGGTCGTTCATCTGTAGGGCTGAGAGCACTCGTGTTTGACTGCCCAGGCGCTCTAGCGCTTCTTGCAGCGCCAGCGCATTCATAACCGTTGCTAGCATACCCATGTAGTCGGCAGTGGCCTGGTCAATACCACTCTCTGCTGCTGCGGCAACACCGCGAAAGATATTACCACCACCAATAACAACACCGAGCTCAACGCCCCCCTTGGCAACTTCATGAATCTGTTTGGCGATAGAATTGATTATCTTATAGTCGATGCCCTGAGCCTTCTCGCCCATAAACGCCTCACCACTCAGCTTTAAAAGGACGCGCTTGTATTTTGTACGTGCCATATTTTTTGCTCAGCTTGCCATCAATCTCCGAGTTCGTAGCGGCAAAAACGTCGTACCTGGATGTTTTCTCCTAGCTTGCCAGCTACCGCATCGATGATTTCCTGCACGCGCTTGTCTTCGTCTTTCACAAACGGCTGTTCTAAAAAGCACTGTTCTGAGTAAAACTTCTTCAACCTTCCCTCGACAATCTTCTCTAAGATATTGTCTGGTTTGCCAGACTGCCGAGCCTGCTCCATAAGAATCTCTTTTTCATGCGCAAGCGCCTCAGCAGGGACATCGTCCTTAGAAAGGTACTTAGGAGCAATGGCAGCGACGTGCATGGCGAGATCACGCTGAAGGTTTTGGAAATCTTCCGTGCGCGCAACAAAATCGGTTTCGCAGTTCACTTCAATGAGTACACCGATCTTACCACCTGGGTGGATATAGCTACTAACAGCGCCTTCCGTGGTAGCCTTACCCTTGCGTTTTGCTGCATCAATGATGCCCTGTTTACGTAGATGATCGACCGCTTTGTCAAAGTCGCCACCGGTTTCGGTGAGCGCCTTCTTACAGTCCATAAATCCAGCACCGGTTTTGCTGCGCAGCTCTTTTACCTGTTCGGCTTTGATGCTCATGGTTATTTACCCTCACTCACTCGAAAGCGGCATAGCTTGTTTATTCTCTTCTATGGCCGCACCATTTTTGCCAGCTGGTACGTCACCGCTTTCCTGTGGTTCTGCCTGCGCCTCTTTTTCTTGTTGTGCTTCTGCCTGGACCCTTTCCTCAAATAAGATCCTGCCCTGTCGACAGGCATCTGCCATGCTGCGCGTAAAGAGCTCAATGGACTTCAGCGCGTCATCATTGGCAGGAATGGTAAAGTCTATGGGGTCGGGGTTGCAGTTGGTATCAACCACGGCAACCACAGGTATATGAAGACGCTTGGCTTCGGCAACGGCAATGCGTTCTGTGTTAGGGTCGATGACAAACATCGCTCCAGGCAATCGTTTCATCTCAAGAATGCCTTTCAAGTTTTTACTCAGCTTGGCGGCCTCTTTGCCCATCTTCACCAGCTCTTTTTTGACGTAGTCCCGTTGTTTGTTTTCGTCCGCTAGAATGGCCTCAAGCTCCTCTAGCCGATGGATGGAACCACGGATGGTAAAAAAGTTGGTAAGGGTTCCGCCCAACCAACGGTAAACCACGTAAGGCATGTCAATCTGTTGACACTGTTCGAGAATAATATCTTGGGCTTGACGTTTGGTGCCGACAAAGAGCACCTGGTTACCATTGGCAACCACCTCAGTGATAAAGTTATACGCCTGCTTGAGAGCGATCAGGGTTTGATCGAGATCGATAATGTGGACACCGCCCCTTGAGGTAAAGATGTAAGGCCGCATCTTTGGATCCCACCGCTTGGTTTGATGGCCAAAATGAGCGCCCGCTTGCATAAGATCGCGTACGGTCACTTCAATCATACTTGTCTCCTTAGAAATTCGAGTTGGTTAAGCCTCCGCTGCGGCATCTACAGGAACCCGACACCATCCTCGGTTGTAACGAGCACCCCCTGCAGACAGGCTGGGCAGCGTGTGTTTTCTTACAGAATCGCTGGCATCATGCTCGTCTGCCAAGGGTTTGTCAACACCCGCAGTGCTGGCTTGCTTTAGCGCGCGATCTTGGCTATGCAAGAGGGAGGCGGCTTTTTGCGCTGCATCCTCTGCAGCGAAAAAGCTAGCAATCACACGGCAATGAAACGACAACCACTTAAGAATAAAGGATAAAACATGTTGCTGTCGGTTCGAGAGTATGCGGCTGCCCAGGGTGTGAGCGCCTCCACCATCCAGCGTCGTCTGCAGCGCGGTGAGCTTAAAGGCAAACGCTTTGGCCGTGCTTGGTATGTTCAGGTTAGCTCCGTGGCCACGTCCTCGGAAGCGGCCCCAGAGACATCGACCCCTTTGCCGCTTCTCGGCGCGGAGCAGATGCAGCACTCACCCACGCTTAAGGAACTCATCGCCTTTAGCTCGAAGGCGCTTAACAGCTACCTGCTGATGAGCGATCGTTTGGTAGCGGAGAAGGAGCGTAGCTTTGAAGAGATGCAGCAGCAGCTCAACGCAGAAAAACAGCGGGTGGCAGAGCTGACCAACTACGTGCGCATCTTAGAAAACCTAGTCTTTGGAAAGGGTGAAAACAAAACTGGACGACTCCAGCTTCCAGGAGTCACCGTTTAGGCCGTACCTTATTAGGGAATATCTAGATGAGTGCTAAGGTTATTGTCATTGCCAATCAAAAAGGCGGGGTGGGCAAGACCACCACAGCGGTCAACTTGGCGGCTGGACTGGCAGCTGCCGAACGCAGAGTACTGCTGTTGGATATCGATCCCCAGGCCAACGCCACCAGCGCCCTAGGTATTACTGCTGAAGTGAGCCAAGAGCAAAACCTCTACCGACTACTTACAGGAGAGTTACCAGCCCACGCGGCGATTGTGGATACGGCTTTGGACTGCTTAAAGCTGATTCCAGGACATAAAGACCTCATTGGCGTTGATATGGAGATGGGTGAGGTTGAGGGACGGGAGCAACTGCTGACCAACCTGTTGCAGCCCTTGCGACAACGGTTTGACTTTATCTTTGTGGACTGTCCGCCGTCGCTGGGACTACTTACCGTCAACGCCATGACGGCGGCAGACTCGGTGCTCATTCCCCTGCAATCGGAGTATCTTGCCATGGAGGGGCTATCACACCTCTTGCACACTATTGAACTCATCCAACTCAACTACAACCGCAACCTTGTAGTCGAGGGTGTTTTGCTTACCATGCACGATGCCCGCAACCGTCTGGCCCGAGAAGTTGAAAAAGAGGTGCGCTCACACTTCAAGTCGCAGGTCTTCGCCAACGTCGTTCCGCGCAACGTGCGGCTCTCTGAAGCGCCGAGTTTTGGCAAGCCGATTGTTTTGTATGATATTCAGTGCAAGGGTGCGGTTGCCTATCTGCAGTTAACCAACGAGTTTTTGCAGCGCCAAGCGCGAACAAACGTGCCTCTAAGTCAGGTGGCATCTTCTTAAAGTTTAGGGAGTGAAGTATGGATCAACCAGAGAAGCGTTCTTCTAAACAGAGACGGGTGCTTGGGCGTGGCTTTGCCTCGCTGTTGCCCACACCAGCCCTCAAATCCGTAGACAGCGATCAAGGCCTGCAAACTCGGTTGGTAGCCGTTGATCAGATTGGCGTCAATCAAGAGCAGCCGCGCAAGCAGTTCGATACAGCGAGCATGAAAGAGTTGGCAAGCTCGATTAGGCGCAAAGGCATCTTGCAGCCGCTACTGGTGCAGGTGGGAGCGAACAAGGGCTACGAACTCATTGCCGGCGAGCGCCGTTTGCGTGCCGCACGCTTGGCCGGACTCAAACAGGTTCCCGTGGTCGTACGCCCAAGCCATGCCGAGGAGAGGCTAGAGCTGGCGCTTATAGAAAACCTGCAGCGAGAGGACCTCAACCCCATTGAAGAGGCGCAAGCCTATCAAGATCTCATGCAGCGGTTTGATCTCACCCAGGAGGAGGTGGCTACCCGTGTTGGCAAACATCGTTCCACCGTGGCCAATGCCCTCCGTCTATTAAAGTTGCCGAAACAGCTACAGGGTTACCTGATTGACGGTCGTCTGAGTGCTGGTCAAGCGCGGCCGCTGTTGGGACTCAACGACGCCGCCAAGATGATTGCCATGGCCGAGCAGATTGTTGGCAACCAGCTCTCAGCGCGTGCGGTAGAGGCGAAGACAGTGTCCAGTAGTGCTGCCGGTGCTAAACCGAGCCAGTCCAAGAAAAGAGCTGCGAGTCCAATAGGCGACAATCCACATCTTTCCCATCTGCGCGATCGCCTGCGGCGTCGCTTTGCTACCAAGACCGCAGTGCATGAGAGGCAGGGACGCGGCAAGATCGAGGTCCACTTCTACTCCTTAGAAGAGCTCGCCCGCATCCTAGAGCTCATGGGCGTGGATTAAGGGGACGGAGGTCCACGATAGCCAAAACGTTTGTCTCTGTAGACCAAATGTGATAGAGTATCTAAAGTTCCCTGAGTACCTTTTTATCTGTTATAACCATCTGATAATATTCTGAATTTTATAGTAACTTTTTTTAAGGTTAGCGAGTTCCCCTCTATCTAATTTATCAAGTTTTTCAATAGGTTATGGTGAAGAAAGGTAATGCAGCTCAAGTTGACCCTTGGGCGGCATCTCAATAAGAGCTCTTTCTCTATAAGAATCAAATAATTAAAGCATTGGTATGAGTTTCGCACTATTGTCGGGTCTGAGGGAAGAAAAAATAGGAGGCTCTGTGGTTATGAGAGCAAGAAATGTCATGAAAGTCTTCCCCGCCTACATCATCATTATTTTAAGCCTGGTCTTGCTAGCGCACGATTCGCGCTCAGACCTTACCTCACCGCCTTGGGCGGATCCTGATGGCGTGAGTACTGGGGACGATTGGCACTACCGCATTCCTGTGACCATCAACTCTGGCGGCTCAGGCTCCTTGGTCAACATGGCTATCGACTTCAACACACAGCTAACCGCGCTTGGTGTGTCCGGCGACTTTGATGAAGAATCTGTGAGAGTCTTCAAAGCTGATGGCAGCTTGCTAGCGCAACAGAGTTTTGATGATACGTCTTTTAGCGGTGCCGCAGATCCTGCGGACAACGGCCGTGGTGATCTCGCCTTTCACCTAGAAGATTCCTCACCCATTACTTACTACGTTTACTTCGACATTGTAGAGAACGGCAGCAAGAGCTCGCTTGGCAGCAGCGTCAGCTGGTTTGATCTGGATTGGGGCGGCAAGATTCCTATTACCATAGATAACAGCGGCAGTGGCAGCAGCTTAAGTGAGTATCCGCTGCTTATTGAACTAGACAGCTCGTTTACCGACTTTTGGGCCAACGTCGATGCCACCGGCAAAGACATTCGTGCTGTTGCTAGCGACGATCAAACCGAGCTGCCCTTTTGGGTTGCTGTTTTGGACACCGTAAATCAGCAAGCACAGATCTGGGTTCAGGTTGATTCGATTGCCGCAGCCACGAGCTCGACCATCTATCTCTATTACAACAACCCAGCTGCTCTAGACATGAGCGATGCCATAGCTACCTTTAGCTACAGTAGTCAGCAAGATCTCATGTTTGTGGTTAGTGAGCGCATGGCTAACCAAGATGTTGCTCTGATCAGTTTTGCCGATGGCAACCAGATTAGCTTAGACGGTGGTGCTCCAGTCACTCTGGATCAAGGAGAGGTTCAGATCTTCAGCAACGTGCAACCCGACTCCTTCTTGAGTGCAACCAAACCCTTCTTTGGCCGTGGTCTTATCAATGGGAGTGATGCGCTGGTGCCATTGAGCCACGCTGCCACGCAGTTTATTGCGCCCACAACTCGAAGCACCAGCCGTTGGAGTGTCTACTCACCCTTTGGGACGACCGATGTGAGAATTTTCTTTAGTAAGAGCAGTCCCGCTTTCACCCTTGCAGCAGTGGCGCAAAACACGCAAGCCTCGACAACCTCTGCCGATCCAAGCAGCGATGCTGCGGTGATTGAATCTGATCTGCCCGTACTTCTCTTTCATGAGACCACCAACGGCCAAGATGCCTTTGCCCCCTATCCCTCTAGTGAAGAGCTCTATGGTGTCTGCTCCACCCAGACCTATCTTGGCTTTGGTACCAATGGCAGCAACGCCACCGTCTTTGACTCCTTGGGCGGCAGTAGCGGCTTTAGTGGCGGTTTTAACGATCGCGTTACTGTCTTTACCGGTTGCGGCTCGCAGGGCAGTGGCGAGGGTGTGTTGATGAGTGCTGACCAACCCATAGGTGCGATCCAGCAGGCAGACAGTGATGGGGGCGAGTCCACCACCTTTCTCCCCCTTGATGCGCTTGGCAACGAGTACTTTGTGCCCACCAGCGCGCAGTACATTGCGGTGGTCTGCCCATTTGCCAACACCTTTGTCGAGATCATCGATGAGAACAGCGCGACTCAAGTAGCCAGTGGCAGCTGTCCTGGCACCACACCTGGCAAGCTGTTATTTAATGGTCCTTTTAATGTGGCAGCCAAGGGTTTTCGTGTTGCTGCCACCGAGCCCATTTACGCCTACTATGAAGATCAAGCCACGAATGACGAGACCAACCTTTGGGGTGTGCAGGCCTCGCGGCCATTTGCCTTTCCCCATCCGCCCAATGCCGCAGCCTCTGAAATCCTTCAGGTGGGCGCCACTCTCGGCAGTGAAGAGGGCTTTGGCGTCAACATAACGCCGCCGACATCGGTGATGTGCAACGACACTTTGTCACTGACAGCGAACTCCGATGTCGGCCAGTTCCTTGATGATGGCAGTGGCGATACTATGGAAGCGGAAGTGTTGGATAACAACGCAGTGTTGGTAGCAACCGTGGCGCTCTACGATGATGGTAGCCATGGCGACAGCGTGGCCAACGATGCCACCTACAGCAACACCAACGTGCTGACCATTCCGCTCACCGGTTCTGTGGGCAGTTGGAGCGTAACCGTTCGTGCTGGCTCTACGGCAGGTGGTTTTGACAACGGCTATGTTGCCAGTGACACCGTGAACTTTAATGTCGCCTGCGACGACGACGATGGCGATGGTCTTAGCAACGCGCAGGAGACCCTTCTCGGGCTCGATCCAACCGATCCAGACAGTGACAGTGACAACATTGATGACGGCACCGAGGTGGGTAGTGATCCCGCCAACCCACTGAACAGCGATGGCGACGCTGACATCGATGCGCTGGACAGTGATAGCGATGACGATGGCATAGCTGATGCCGTGGAGGCGGGTGATAGCGACATTGCCACTGCGCCCGTGGATAGCGACGGTGATGGCACAGCCAACTACCGTGACTTTGATAGCGACGACGATGGCAAGCTCGACAGTGCGGAAGGCACGAGCGACGACGATGGCGATGGGATTGCCAACTACATTGATATGAATGATAGCGATGGACCGGATGGCGATCAGGATGGTGACGGTCTAACCAACGCCCGCGAGGTGTTGCTCGGCACCAACCCCAACAGCAGCGATAGCGATGGCGACACCATTGCCGATGGCGATGAGGCTAATGAAGTCAGTGCGCCCGATGTCGACTTTGATGGCATTATCGATGCGTTGGATCTGGACAGCGACGGTGACACCATTGCCGACCGTGATGAAGCAGGAGATGGTAACTTAACCACACCCCCGGTGGATACCGATGGCAATACCGTTCCCGACTTTCGTGACTTAGACAGCGATGGCGATGGCATTAGCGATGCCTTTGAAGCCGGTGATAGTGATTTAGCCACACCGCCGATGGATCGCGATGGTGACGGCATCCCCGACTTTCAGGATTTGGATAGCAATAACGATGGCGTGCTGGATAGCGACCCAGAGGGTGACCTGATTGCCGCACCACCTGCAGCACCCTCCTCAGGACTGGATGTAGCCTTGAGTGGTGCCCAACCTGTGGGTGGTGGCTGTGGTGTTGTATCCACCAGAGACGCTCATGCAGCTACCGAGCTTTTTCTTATCAGCCTCTGCTCTTTAGGATTGCTGCTTTTAAGCCGCAGGCGGTTGGGTTAAAATCACCTTACCTTCAGTATGCCTAAACGCATTCTGCAAAGCGCTCTCTTAGCGGCTAGCTGTTTTTTGTGCGGTTCGGCCAGCATTTATGCGGCTGGCCCCAATGTTCAGCTCTTTCGACCGCTGCCAACAAAAGCTGGTTTCACCTTAACCCAAACCTCGACGACACTGCCTACCAACCAGTTTTTGCTTAGCGTCTACAGTAACTTTGCAGAAAAGCCGTTGCAGTTCCTCACCACCTCAGGCGAGTCGACGGTTGTCGATCATTTACTAACCTTTGATCTGGTGTTTGGCTTAGGGCTCTTTGACTTTTTAGACGTTGGTGTGGATCTGCCCTTTACCGTGAGTGAGGAGTTGGATTCCACCTTTGCCCAGTTGGCAGGGGACAGTGGCTTTAACGATATACGGCTCTATCTTAAGGCGCACCTGCTGAAGCACGGCACTTTTGGGTTTGCTGTTGCCCCTGAGGTAAACATTCCCTCAGGAGACGATGCTGATTTGCTTGGCGATGACACCTTTGCTGTGGGCGGTCGGTTTGTAGTGGATCAAGAGCTGGGAAGGTTTTTTCACAGCCTCAACTTTGGTTTGTTGATCCGCTCCAGGGCCGCGACTCTCGGGGCACTTCGCGTGGACGATCAGCTATCGTTGCACTACGGGTTCAAGCTGAGTTTGGATCCCCACTGGCAGGTCGGCACGGAGTTTTTTCTGCTCACCGCTGCTAGCGATCCCTTTGCCAATGAGGCCACCACACCCATTGAGATAGCCCCCTTCGTACGCCGCATCGTCTCACCGCAGTGGCGTGCTATTGTTGGTGGCTCAGCTGGACTCAATCAAGGATTTGGCACGACATCGTGGCGTCTCTTCTTTGGCTTTGAGTTCACCCCGCAGGCGCGTGCGCCACAAGCCGTGGCAAGCGTCGATGCTGCAAGCATTAAAGCAAGCTTACGTGAAGCTTTGGCTGAGCAGCAAGCCCGTGTCACAGCAGAGGAGATTGCAGCGCTTTCCATCCACTTTGAATCGGGTCAGTGGCTGATCTTTCCAGACAGCTTTCCACTACTGGAAAAGATCGCCCGTTTTCTCAAACAGCACTCTGAACGTCGACTCGTGATTGAGGGTCATGCTGATACCACTGGCGAGCCAGCGTACAACGAGGAGCTTGCCCACAAGCGTGCAGAGAGTGTTAAGCGACACCTGGTTTCTCTAGGGGTGCCTCCGCAGCGTTTAGAGGTACGCAGTTTTGGCGAAGCGCGGCCGCTACAAAAGGAAGACCAACCCTATGATCGCACCATGAACCGCCGCGTCGAGTTTCGGTTGCAATAGCAGCAGCCGTTGTAACAACCGCTATTGGAATCAACGAATTGAAATAATTAAGATTTTGTGATTTAATAAGGGTATGCCACGAAAGTTTGTGACTAGGGTAGTCAGACAGGGAAGGCCCGATGATACCTTTGATGTAAAATTTTGGGCTTCGCTGACTCCTGCCGAGCGTTTTATACAGACCTGGGAGCTGTCAAAGACGCTCTGGGAAATTTACAAGCGAGGAGCTATTGAACCAGGACTTCCTCGACATTTTACACGCGTTATCCGCGGCAGAAGCTAGGTTCCTTGTCGTTGGCGCGTTTGCACTCTCTATCCATGCGGAACCGCGCGCCACGGGTGATCTCGATATTTGGGTAGAGCCAACACAAGAAAACGCCAGCCGTGTCTATCAAGCCTTAAAATCGTTTGGTGCGCCGCTTACGGATTTGACCCTTGCCGACTTATCGAGCCCGGATGTGGTATTTCAGATCGGCCTCGCCCCAAATCGCATCGACATCCTCACATCGATTTCAGGGGTTTCTTTTGAGCAGGCGTGGAAGAATCATATTTCGTTTGCCATGAAAGACCAGCAAGTGCCCGTGATAGGCAGAGAGGAACTGATCCTCAACAAAAGGGCGGCGGCACGTCCTCGAGATCTTATCGATCTTGAGATTCTTGCCAAAAAGGCTTGAGGCGTTAGTCGTGGTTTTCACCTCTAACTACCCAAAATCCTTACTAGAAGAATTCTTGACAGCCTCTGGCAAGCCTGATAGCGACAGCTTGCTACCGACCAGGAGGTATAGCTATAATCGTTAGGGCGCTCTTCTGCGGGCTTTCGTGAGGACGCGCTCATAACATGAGGGGAGGTACCATGGCACCTGCGAGTGATGAGAGCTATAACGCCATTCTCGATCAGGGCAGCGATTTCGAGGGTAAGCTGACCTTTGAAGGCACCGTCCGTATCGATGGCAGCTTTAAAGGTGAGATCTTCTCCGATGCCACGCTTATTGTTGGCGAGAGTGGCAAATTAGAGGCTGACGTGCACGTACGCCATATCATCATCAGCGGTGAGGTCATCGGTAACGTCGAGGCGAGCGAGAGGATTGAGATCAACGCCCCTGGTGTGCTCAAGGGCAACATCAAAACACCAACCCTAGTTATTGATGAAGGCGTGGTTTTTGAGGGCAGTTGTAACATGACCTCAGTCCCAAAGGGCGGTACGGTTTCTCTGGATAAGGTTCGCACTCTCGATAAAAAAGAGGAAGGGCAAGCCGGAGCAGTTGCCCAAGCCGTGGATTAGAACAGAAAGCCACCGGCCCTACCATCTTCACATTGCCATCACGAACAATCCAGGCTAGATAAGTCAACATGGAGCTGAGTTTTATCGATCTAGCTGCAGAAGTTACCCTGCAGCTGATTATTTTTGTCTTTGTGCTGTTTATTCTAAACTTCTTGGTTTTTCAGCCGTTGCTGCGCATTCGCGCCATTCGCAAACAAGAGACAGAGGCCAAAGAGCTTGAAGCCAAAAGGCTTATGGAGAGGGGCCAGGCGCTTGTTGACAGCTACGATCAGTCGATTAAGGAGGCCAAGGCAGAGGCGCGGCGTAAGCTCGAGGTAGCCTCTAGCGAGGGCGGCAGGGCTGCTAAAGAGATTGTCGCTGCGGCGCGTGCCGAGGGGCAACAGCGCTTTGGTGCCAAGAAAAAGCATCTACAAGACGCGCAGCAGCAGGTTGTGCGTGAGCTGGACCAAAAGGTGGAAAAGGTTACCGATGACTTTCTCAGCGCGATTCGCCATTGAGATGGCCGTGGCAGTGCTGCTCTATTTTTTGCCTGGCATGGCTCTAGCTGCTAGCGGCGGCCATGGGGGAGATGCCGGTTTAGGATGGGGCTTCCTGTTTAAAGTGGTCAACTTCGCCATCATCTGTGGTCTGCTGTTCTACGTAGCTAGAAAACAACTGCCGGCTTTTCTCAACCAACGTCGTCAGCAGGTGGCAGAGGCACTGGAGCAGGCCAGGAAGTCAGAAGAGCAAGCTCACAGGCTACTCAAAGAGTATGATGACAAACTCAACCGATTGGGTGTTGAAATTGAACAGATGTTGAATGCGGCAAGAGAGCAAGCCGAAGCCGAGAGGGCTCGTATTCTTGCTGCGGCAAAAAAGGATGCGGCTGAACTGCTGGCTGCGGCAGAGCGGAGTGCTGAGAATATGGAAGCACAGATGCAGTTGGAGCTGCGCAAGCTCTTTGCCGATAAGGTCGCTCGCTTGGCCGAAGAAAAAGCTAAGGCGACTTTTCTTGGTAACGATGCCCAAAAGCATCAAGACAGGCTATTGCAAGAGTTTTTACAAGAGGTAGGCGGGGTTGAAGGCGGCTAAGGCTATTATCGGCTACGTGCGTGCTATCTACGAGGTGGCGCGTGAGAACCAAAATGAAGCGCGCTACCTTGAGCAGCTACAACAGATAGCCGCAAATGTTGAGAGGCAGCTGCTGGCTTTGGTGGACAATCCCGCTTTTGCACCAGAAGAAAAAGAGGCGGTACTAAAAGCTGTTGCAGCACATTTGGAATTAGACAAACCTATGACGGCCTTCTTTATACTGCTCTCCCAGCATGGACGCCTACGTCACATTGGCGACATTGTCGAGCTCTACCGACAGATGCTCTACCGTGCGCAGGGCAAACGCCTAATGCAGATCCACTCGGCCACAGAGTTGTTGGAGCAGAGCAAGCAGCGTATTGTAGATACTTTTCGTCAACTCAGTAGCGATAAGCTGGAAGTCGAAACAGAAGTCGATCCGGAACTGATCGGTGGCATAAGAGTGCAGATCGGCTCGCGGGTCTACGATGGCAGCGTGCGTGGACGCCTCGAGCATCTGCGTGCTGCCCTATTACAAACGTCGTAGGAGAAGAGTATGGCCATTCAAGCACAAGAGATCACACAGATCATTCGCGAGAAGATCAAAGACTTTGATCAACGGGTTCAGGTTCACGAAGTTGGTCAGGTTATTTCCGTAGGCGATGGCATAGCCCGCATCTACGGTTTGGAGCAGGCCATGGCTGGTGAACTCCTCGAGTTTCCCGGCAGTGTTCACGGGCTGGTACTCAACCTCGAGGAAACCAATGTTGGTGTGGCTATCATTGGTGAAGCGCAATCGATCAAGGAAGGCGACACAGTTAAGCGCACCGGGCGTATTGCTGAGGTGCCAATCGGTGATGCCATGCTGGGCCGAGTCGTCAACCCACTTGGTGAGCCACTGGATGGTAAAGGCGCCATTGCTACTCAGGAGTTTGGCAAGATTGAAATCAAAGCACCCGGTATCGTTGTGCGTGAGCCAGTACGCGAACCCCTACAGACTGGACTGAAATCGATTGACTCAATGATTCCTATTGGCAGAGGACAGCGTGAGTTGATCATTGGTGATCGTTCTACGGGCAAGACGGCGTTGGCCATTGATACGATTATCAATCAAAAACAAACTGATGTGCACTGTATCTATGTTGCCATAGGCCAAAAGCAGTCCACCGTCGCCCAGGTTGTCGACAAACTGAGAAGGCATGGCGCTATGGACTACACCACGGTGGTTTCAGCGAGCGCTAGTGAGTCCGCTCCCGTGCAGTTCATCGCCCCATACGCCGGCTGCGCCATTGGTGAATACTATCGTGATCGGGGTAAGCATGCGCTGGTGGTTTACGACGATCTCTCCAAACACGCCGCAGCCTACCGACAGCTGTCACTGCTGCTGCGTCGGCCCCCAGGGCGAGAAGCCTACCCAGGGGATGTCTTCTATCTGCATTCACGACTGCTTGAGCGTGCTGCCAAGATGCGCGCCGATCTTGGCGGCGGTTCGCTCACCGCACTACCGATTATCGAGACGCAAGCAGGCGATGTCTCTGCTTACATCCCAACCAACGTTATCTCCATTACCGATGGCCAGATTTATTTGGAGAGTGACCTCTTCTATGCGGGGGTGCGGCCGGCAGTCAACGTCGGTCTGTCGGTATCGCGTGTCGGCGGTAACGCGCAGATCAAAGCGATGAAACAGGTGGCGGGTTCCCTGCGTTTGGATCTGGCACAGTACCGTGAACTTGCTGCCTTTGCCCAGTTTGGCTCCGACCTCGATCCAGCTACGCAAAAACAGCTTACCCGTGGCCAACGTCTGGTAGAGATTCTCAAACAGCCGCAGTATGAACCCATGCCGGTTGCCGAGCAGATTGCTAGCATTTTTGTGGCGGTCCGCGGACTGCTCGACGATATGGAGCTGCAACAGCTGGGTCGGTTTGAACGCGACTTTCTTAAGTTTCTTAGAGAGAAACACCAGGAGATTGTCGACGCGATTACTAAAGAAAAGGTCCTCTCGGATGAGTTGTCAGAGAAGCTTGAGAGCGTGGCCAAAGAGTTCGTCGAGCAGAGGTTAAAACTTGGCTAATTTACGTACCATTCGTAAACGCATCACGGGTGTGCGTAACACCATGCAGCTGACACGGGCAATGAAAATGGTTGCCGCGGCCAAACTGCGTCGCGCGCAGATGCGAGTCGAGCACGCGCGTCCTTACATGAAGCTGCTGGCGCAGATGATCCAAGCCGCTAGTGGCAGTAGGGATTCTCAGGAGCTTAGTCCACTGCAGGGCGAGGCTGAGGCGTGTCTAGTTTTTTCATCCGATCGTGGCCTCTGTGGTAGTTATAACGGCAACATCCTACGGACGGCTCTCAAATACCGCGAAGAGAATCCGCAGACCCACTTCATTCTCTTTGGTAAAAAGATCATTGAGCAATTTCGTAAACGTGATTTTGCTATCCTGTTGGAGTTTGCCGATTTCGTCCGAGACTTTTCCTGGCAGAAGGCTAGCACAACCATGGAAACGATCTTGACTCAGTGTCAGCAGCAAGGTGTTGGCAAACTTGCTGCTATCTATACCCATTTTGTCTCTGCCGGGGTACAGCGGCTAGAGAGCCGCACGCTGTTTCCGTTTTCTTCGCAAGGTGATGATGACGAGGCGTTGGTCAACCCGATGCTGCTGATTGAACCCAGTCGTGAACAGGTGTTACAAGAGCTGATCCGCCATTACTCTCGTTTCAGTTTTTACTATATTGTTGCCGAAGTCGTCGCTAGTGAGCATGGAGCCCGCATGAGTGCCATGGACGCGGCGTCAAGAAATGCCGAAGAGGTGATTGATCGGCTGACTTTGGAGATGAACCGCGCCAGGCAGACGAGTATCACCACAGAACTGTTGGAAATCATCGGTGGTGCCGAAGCACTGGCATAGCATGGACTATTTATCTATGGATGGAGAAGATGGAAACAGTGAGCGAAAAAAGCAAACGCGAGAGTCAACAACCGACAACAGCAAATCTTAGTAAGGGTTTTGTACATCAGGTCATCGGCCCGGTTGTGGATGTGAATTTTGGACAGGGAGATTTACCACCCATCCAAACAGCGCTGACCATCACCAACCCAGCGATCGATGAGCGCAAGGACAACTTAGTGGTTGAAGTTGCTCAGCACATTGGCGAGAACACAGTACGCTGTGTTGCCATGGACAGTACCGACGGTTTGGTGCGAGGTAGTGAGGTAACCAACACGGGAGCTCCGATTACCATGCCTGTGGGCGAGGAGATTCTTGGGAGAATCCTAAACGTCACAGGAGAGCCCGTTGATGAGATGGGAGCTGTAAAGGCCAAGCAACGTTATCCCATCCATCGGGACCCACCTAATTTTGAAGACCAAGAGACAACGGTGGCAGCCTTTGAAACGGGAATCAAGGTTGTCGACCTACTGGCACCCTATCCTAAGGGTGGCAAGATAGGCCTCTTTGGTGGTGCCGGTGTGGGTAAGACCGTCATTATTATGGAGCTCATCCACAACATTGCCACCAAGCATGGCGGTTATTCGGTTTTCGGGGGTGTGGGTGAGCGTACTCGCGAAGGTAACGATCTTTGGTTGGAAATGAAGGAGTCAGGGGTATTGGACAAGACCTGTCTTGTTTACGGCCAGATGAACGAACCTCCAGGAGCACGTGCACGCGTTGGCCTCTCAGCTCTGACTGCCGCAGAGTACTTTCGTGACGAAGAGGGTAAGGATGTGCTGTTGTTTATCGACAACATCTTCCGCTTTGTGCAGGCGGGTAGCGAAGTAAGCGCGTTGTTAGGAAGAATACCCTCTGCTGTCGGTTATCAGCCAACCCTCGGTACCGATTTAGGCGAACTGCAAGAACGCATTACTTCAACCAAGAACGGCTCCATCACCTCGGTACAGGCGATTTATGTGCCCGCGGATGATCTTACCGATCCAGCACCAGCAACGACCTTTTCGCACCTTGATGCGACCACGGTGTTGTCGCGTTCCATTGCTGAGCTGGGGATCTATCCGGCGGTGGATCCGCTAGATTCAACTTCGCGTATTCTCGATCCGCAAGTCATTGGTGAGGAACACTATCAGGTTGCCCGCCAAGTACAGCAAATCTTGCAGCGCTATAAAGACCTGCAGGACATCATCGCCATTCTCGGTATGGACGAGCTCTCCGATGACGACAAGACTACGGTGACTCGCGCTCGCAAGATCCAGCGCTTTTTGTCGCAACCCTTCTTTGTTGCCGAGGCTTTTACCAACGCTCCTGGTAAGTACGTCGCCATCAATGACACCGTACAGGGTTTCAAACAAATCTGTGAAGGCAAGCATGATGACCTGCCAGAGCGGGCCTTCTATATGGTGGGTAGTATTGATGAAGCCATGGAGAAGGCCAAGTCGCTTGGCAAGACGAACTAATGCAAGTCACCTTAGCTACGACGGAAGGCAAGTTGCTCGAGGATGAGTTTAGCTCGGTGGTGTTGCCAGCAGTAGGAGGGCAGTTGGAGATTTTACCTGGACATACGGCACTGTTGACACCACTGGACGTTGGGCTGATGCGAGTAAAACGCTCAGCCACAGAACGGGGCGAGTCTTTTGTACTGCACGGTGGCTTTGCGCTGGTGCAAGCAGATCGCCTCTACGTTATTTCTGAAATTGCCGAACGACCGGCAGAGATCGACGCCAACGCGGCTGCGACTGCCGTTACCGCACTGCAGCAAGAACTCAAGACCGCTGGTCTCAGCCCGGAACAAATCGTTGAGCATAATCGCCAGATTAGATTGCACAGCCTGCGTCGCGGGGTCGGGCAAAAGCAATGACCGAGAATCCCGTTGCCTCGCTTAGTGATCGGATGTTACATTTATACTCTTAGCAACCGTTCTCATTTTCATGACTGGGGGAGTTTGAGCATGCAGCGGATTATGTCAAGCTGGTTGGTTTTTCTTAGTTCAGTTCTGCTCTTTGTTGCTTGCACAAAAGAAGAAAAGAAACCCACAGGACCGGTTACCGAAATCAAAAGTGGTAGCGCGGATGTCGTGGCTACTATTGATGGGGTAGCCATAACCGACGCTGAAATCCGTAACCAGCCAAAAGTCAAGATGAACCTCTATAAGGCCAACCTTAAGGTTTTTGAAGCACAACAGCGCGAACACCAGACCTTTATAGAAGCGCTCAATGAAAGAATCGAAACGAATTTACTGGAGAGAGCGGCTAAAGATAGAGGTATCAGCATTGTGGCGCTGCTGAAAGAAGAAGTGGAGAACAAGGCTGGCAGCGTCAGTGATGCAGAGGCTAAGAGCTTTTATGACGAGCGCGGCATCAACCGGCCCTATGAGTCGATAAAAGAGAGAATTCGTGAACACCTGCAGCGGCAGAAACAGCAGGAACGGCAAGCCGCTTATTTCTCTAGCTTAAAGAAGAAATACAATGTTGTTGTCAACATCGGCGAGTTTTCTAAACCGAAACCCTTGCCGCCAAGGATAGACGTCGACATTGACCCAGCAAACGCTTCCATGGGTCCTAAAAACGCCAAAGTGACCATTGTAGAGTTTTCTGATTACCAGTGTCCCTTTTGCAAGCGCACGGAAGACACGGTGAAAAAGCTCGTAAAGAAATACGCTGGCAAAATCAAATTGGTATTCAGACACTACCCGCTGCCATTCCACAAGGAGGCTTTTCCAGCAGCATTGGCAGCGGAGTGTGCCAAGGAGCAGGATAAATTCTGGGAGTATCATGACCTGCTCTTTGAAAATCAGCGTGCGCTAGCCGAGGATAACCTCATTAGTTATGCCAAACAGCTCAAATTAAAAGAAGACCCGTTTAAACAGTGTCTTACCAGTAAAAAATTCGAAAGCCTTGTAAACAAAGACATCACCGTAGGCAAGCAACTGGGGGTTACCGGAACTCCAGCCTTCTTTATTAACGGTCGGATGCTCTCCGGCGCGAAACCTATTGAAGAGTTCGAAGAGCTTATTGAAAACGAACTGAAAGGTTCTTAGTCGATTTGTGTCGTAGAGAAAAAGCAGATCTTATCTAACTGCAAGATAGAGCATTTCTTTTGCTCGTTAGTCCTTTTGTTCTCTTTCTTGGTCTGTGCCGTTCATGTTAGGACAGTAGAAGCCGCTGGTCAGGCTGCAGAACAGCAGTATCAAAAAGCACGCAGTAAATACTACGAGCTTATTAATAGTCGACAGACAGGTCAGCAGGCCGAATGGCTCATCTGCATTGAGATGTTCCGCCGCGTATGGAGTGAGCATCCAAAAACCAAACGTGCTAGCGATGCCCTGTTCAGCGCTGGCCTACTTTACTGGAACATGCATCAGCGCTTTGGTAAGCAGAGCAACCTTTACGGAGCTATCAAAGCCTACGAGCAACTTGTCGACGCCTATCCAAAGAGCACACTTGCTGACGACGCCTTGTACAATACCGCTATCATCTACCATGAGGATATGGGCGATCGGCGCCAAGCTCTACAGGTGTTAAATCGCATACTGCAACTGTATCCTCGTGGTGATATGGCCAGTCAAGCCCGTAGCCTGCTCAAAAAACTTCGCGGTGGTGCTGCCCCGAACAAAGAGGCATCAGGCGTTGTGATTGAGGATATTCGCTACTGGAGCAACCCGGCTTATACACGCGTCAGTATCTATTTAAGTCGAGCTGCTGCCTACCATCATCACTTTCTTAAGAAGGATCCGCGACTACAAACGCCGCCACGACTTTACGTCGACGTTCGTGGCGCCAAACTATCGGCGAAACTGCAGCGTAACATGAAGCTCAAAGATGCGCTCTTGCAACGAGTGCGCTCTGGACAATTTGATCAGAACGTAGCTCGAGTGGTTTTAGATATGAACTCTGTCTATGACTACCAGATCAGTGCTCGCAGTGAGCCACATCGAATTATTATCGATGTCCAAGGAGAGAGACCCAGGCAAACACTGGTAGCTGAAATCGTCGACGCCGAGCTCAAGCAGACCATCTCAGCAGCAGCGCCTCAGGCAAAAACAGTACAAAAGAAACCGGACAAGGTTAAGACAGCCGTATCCAAGCATGGTTCTGCCAAGAAGACATCACCTGACATTCCTGGCATCGAAATGAATCTACAGCAGGCACCTATCCGCACCATTGTGATTGATCCTGGACACGGAGGCGATGATCCAGGCGCGGTCGGTCCAGGAGGTACGCGCGAGAAGGCAGTAGTCCTAGGAATTGCTTTAAAGCTGCGTGACGTCCTGCGAAAGAATCAGCGCTATAAGGTCATTTTAACCCGAGATCACGATGTCTTTGTGCCGCTTCAGGAAAGGTCTCGTCTCGCCAATCAAATGCGTGGCGACCTTTTTATCTCCATCCACGCAAATGCTAGTAGAAAGCGCAAAGCATCGGGAATCAGCACCTATATTTTTGATGACGCCACAGATGAGTATTCGAAACGCTTGGCACAGAGAGAAAATGCTTCCATACATCAAGGTGAGATGCAGGATGAGGACATTCTCCAGCGCATTTTTAAGAGTATGTCGAAAAACTTCTTTACCTACCAGAGCGCTGATCTTGCCTCGATGGTACAGAGAGCCATGGTGAAGTCATTGAAGAGTCGGTACAAGAAGGTCCAAGATCTTGGTGTCAAAGGTGCTATGTTCTATGTGCTGTGGAATACCGACATGCCGGCTATCTTGGTCGAGACCTCGTTTATTACCAATGCTACCGAGGAACGAAGACTGCGCAGTGATTTTTATCAGCTAGAACTTGCCAAATCTCTAGGCAAGGGAATCAGCAAGTTCCTGAATACGCCCCGGTACGCAAAGAGTAGCCCTCGGAGCTAATTATTGCTGATGGCATGGGTAATGATCTAGCAACAACCCTTGCAATTATTCAACAGAAGCATCATCAAGGCGCAAGCGCGCTGAAAGCAGCGCATGCGATCAGCCTTGGCTATCGGCACCTGGTACTGGAGCTCTTTGCTGGCTATCAATGGAACAATAGGTTGGCGCTTCTTGCCACCGGCGGATTCGGCCGTGGTGAAATGGCGCCACACTCAGACATTGATTTACTGTTTTTGCTTGATGAGGCAGACAATCCTGAAGCCATAAAAGAGCCAGTCACAGCGCTGTTACACCGCCTCTGGGACCTGAATATTGATTTGAGTTATGCCATACGTACACCTTCGGCTTCCATCGAGTTAGCGGGTGCAGACTACCGTGTTTTGACGGCGTTGATGGATGCGCTACCCATTGCTGGCGACCTTGCCTTTGGTAAGAGGTTTTTACAGGAGTTCAACAGCCAACTCTTTAGTAAGCAGAGTGCGCTAGTAAGAGAATTTATCCGACAAGCGGAAATCTCTTATGATCAGCGTCATCAACGCTATGGTGACAGTGTCTACCTTCTAGAGCCACACATTAAAGAGGGGCAAGGCGGACTGCGTGACTTCCAACTAGCCCTGTGGATGTTGCATGCGGCCTGTGGCCGGTCTGTAAGGATACCTCGGAAGCTGCAGCGCCTGCAGATGATTGCCGCGAAAGAGCTGCAGCAACTGTTTGCCAGAGATTTGGAGTTCGTCTGGTATGTGCGGCACAGCCTCCACTTTCTTGCTGGCAGACGCATGGACTTATTGAACTTTGCGATGCAAGAGGCGGTGGCAGAGCAGATGGGTTATGGTCGTTCACGCGATGGCATCGCCCAGTTCATGACCGACTACTATGGTGCCACGAGGAATATACAGCGTTTTTCCGGGTCGATCGTACGGTCGTTGGCACAGAAGTATCGACTTGCTGAATCATCGAAGCGGCAGCGCCAAGATAAAACCATTGACAGAGAGGGTGCCTTTGCTGTGCGTGGTTGTGAAATCATCTTTTCTCCACGGCTGGCATTAAAAAAACAGCAGCAGTTACCTGTAAAAGCAACACTCGCACCCTTTGAGCTCTTTCTACGGCAGCAGGCAAACTTTTCTGCAGAGGTGCGTCGGTTTGTTCGTCATATGGCTGTGGAGCAAGGACATCGGCTCGCAGGCAAAACTTTTGGAAACCGTCTGCTGCACAAGGTTCTATGCTCCGATCGAGTCTATGAAACGCTGAACACCATGCATGCTCTTGGTGTTCTGCGATTGCTACTTCCTGAGTTTGGCAACATTGAACATCTGTTTCAACGTGATCTCTATCATATCTATACAGTTGACATTCATTCACTGATGGCCGTGAAAACACTCGAGGTTTTACGCCAGAAACAGCTAGCACCCCAATACCCTCTGCTCACAGAGTTGATGCTCTCGCTAGAACAGCCAAGGCGGCTCTATTTAGCGGCGCTACTGCACGATAGTGGCAAGGGCAGCGGCAAACCCCATGCGGTGGTAGGACGACGCTATGCCCTGCAGGTTGGCAGACGACTTGGCTGGTCGAAGACCGAGGTGCAAGAGCTGGTATTTCTCGTGCAGCATCATCTCCTGCTGCCACACATCTCTGAGAAACAGGATATTTTTGCTCCTGAGGTTATTACTGCTTTAGGCAGGAGGGTAAAGACCGTAGCAAGGCTCAGACAGTTATTGTTGCTTACCTTTGCTGATCAGAGAAGCGTTGGTCCTCGTGGCTACTCCAAATGGAAGCACAGCTTGCTGTTGCAGTTGTATAAGCAAACAGAGCGATTTCTCATCCATAAGCAGCTTGAAGATAAGAAGGTGCGTACCCAACGACTAGCGCGGCACCGTTTTGCCGATGAGCCGAAGCTAAGGACATTTTTATCCAAGCTGCCTGAAGATTACTTTCGTTATGTCACTGTGCGTGAAATCCGTAAGCATCATGATCTCTACCTCAAGGTAAAGAGACAAGAACCAGCTGTACTGGTGCAGGGTCGACCAAAAAGAGAGGGCTTACGCATCATCATTGCTGCAAAAGACCGTCCTGGCCTCTTTTCTATCATTGCTGGGGCCATGGCCTTAACTGGTTTTAATATTCTTATCGCGCAACTGTTTACAACCAGCGACGGCGTGGCAATCGACCTTTTCGAGGTAGAGGGAGATGCGGGCAATCGAGCAGCGGTTGTTGGCAAGCTGCAAGAGACGATTCGTCAAGCCACTACGAAGACTTTGGACATAGGAGCTGCTTTAAAGAAACAAAGGTCTACCCTAGCGACGAAACCAACACCAAAGATTCCAACTAAGGTGAGTATCCACAACCGAGAAAATCAGACCTATACAGTGGTAGAGGTAGTAGCTGCAGACCGGCCGGCGCTGCTCTATCAGATCAGCCAGATTTTTGCTGACCTAAACCTCAACATCTACCTTGCCCGTATCAACACCGAGGCAGAGCGCGTCTCTGACACTTTCTTCCTCACACCTGTTGGTGCGGAGATCTCAACAGCCCGGCAAGAGAGAGACAAGTGGGTCAGGCAGCTACGCCGTCGTTTGCAGCGTATGCTGGGTGGCCAGAGAATGTGAGAGACATGGGCTTTCAGACAGTAGCCTCGGTTTGCGGCTCTGTTTCATCTTCGAAATTCCTTGGTGGGCCACCAAAGAGCTTCTCTCTACCATTCATTTGCGCTACGACAAAACTGTAAAGTATAATCAGTAGATTTTCGTCTTTTTCCACAGTTCTTTCGTAATAGGATATGGTCGTGTATTTACTTTCAAGCGCTAGGATATCATCTTGTAACTTTTTGAAGGTCTGTGGGCGAAGTCGCATGCCGAAATTGCCCTTATAACGAATCTTTGGATCGTCGTCTCTGCTGCCGAATCCCCAAAGATTTGCTTCGCTGATGACCTCGGCTGCCTTATGACGATAAGTACGTTCTATGGGTCCGCCGGCAAGAGCATCAGAAGGATGGGCTCTGTTCAATTTGACTCTGTCGTTCGCTTGTAGCTCAATGAGACCGCATCGATCAAGATCAATGAGGTACTTCTGCATAGATTTTTTGGTGAGGTTAAATTTTTTCGTCAGTTGCTCGACGGAAAAGCCCTGTCTAAGTTCCATCAAAATATAGAAGTGATGCGGATGGTCAGCAAGAAACTGTTCTTGCTCTACACTGTACTCTACTTTGTCCGAATGTTCACCTTCTTCAGCCAGTTTGGCAATATGGGTGAGGCTCATACCAAGCCATTCAAGAATAAACAAAAATCTCGGTAGGGAGAGCTCGTCTCTATTGAGGATTCTCTTTACAGTCGGCACAGATACGTTCATCGCCTTGGCAAGGTCTTCATAGGTATAACTCTTTTTTTTCATGATGGCTTTAATGAGATCCTTTAATTTTCTATTTTCTGTCTCTGTCAGCTGCATACTCTCTTCCTTATATCAGAGGGAGTTTTTCATGACCGTATGATTTTTGCCGGTCTCTTTACTAAAGCGTACTCTCTAGCGGCTCTACAGCCGTGGTATCGATATTGCGCGGTATACCATAGAGCTTTGCTCTGCCATCTGTTTGGGCGACGAGAAAGTTAAAGACGACGCCCAACAGATTTTCAGGTGTGTCAATCATGCACTCCATGAAGGAGGTCGTACGGTATTTGTGGACAAGGTCGTTCACGTCTTCACGTAGCCGTTGGTAAGACTGAGGTCGCAGTAACAATTTCAAAGATGCATGGTGTCGAAGAAGGGGGTCTCCCTCCCGACAGGTCATGCCGCGCCTATTGAGTTCACTGATGACGTCGTTCATCTTTTTCGAAAACTTCTTCGCTAACGGTCCGCCTTCAATAGACAAGACATAGTTTTTGTTTAGCAGACGAACACGGTTATCTTTCTGCAGTTCGATCAAGTTGTGCCGATCAAGATCAAAAAGATACTTTTCTAGCGACTGTTTGCTCAGATTGAACCTCTCTGCCAGTTGTTGTGGCGTATAACCGTCCATGAGCTCAGCGAAGAAATAGACATGGCCAGGGTGCTCTGCAAGGAACTCCTCCTGTTCGACGGTGAATTCAGTGTATTCTTTTTTATGGTGCTCTTTTGTGAGTTTCGAGACCTGTGCCAAATCTAAACCAAGCCAGTTTATGATTACCAACAATCGGTGAACCGAGAGGTCCTCTTTGTTGAGCAGTCGCTTGACGGTGGGCACCGATACCTTTAGCACCTTGGCGAGATCGTCGTATTTGTACTTTTTTTTCTTCATCATCGACTTGATGAGCTCTTTGATCTTGCGGGTTTCAATCTGTTCGTCCGTCATTTTCTAGCCTTTCTACGTGGTTGTCTCTACGGGTGGCTCCACGGGTTCCTCAAAGTTTCGTGGTATGGCAAAGATTCTTTCTCGGGCGTTGGTGTCAGCTATAAGGAAGGTGAAGTATGTTCTTAAAAGGTTTTCATGCGGTTCAAGGACCTTTTCCATGCTAGAGATACTCGCGTATTTTTCCTTCAGCTTTATTATGTCGCTACGAAGTTGCTCAAAGCTCTCTCGACGTAGAAGCAAGTTCAGTCCGCTGCGAGAGAATAGCCGAGGGCTTGTATCCCCGGCCATTATGGCTTCGTGAAATATAGTTTTAGTAAGATGACACCATTTTTCCGCGTACTGGCGGTCCAAGGTGCCACCCTCCTTGGTTCTAACTTGGCCCTTATTGAGAAGCCTGACCTTGCCCTCTGCCTGGAGCTCGATAAAATTCAAGCGGTCCAAATCGAACAGGTATTTTTGCAGGGAGTATGGGTTCAGATTAAACCTCTTTGCTAGCTGCTGAGGTGAGTATCCGTCCATGAGCTCAGCGAGGAAATAGTGG
>JANQFH010000020.1 GCA_028277945.1 Oligoflexia bacterium | reverse complement strand
ATGTGCTGGGGTCAGTAATGGAGGGTGGTACATTTCCGATAGCAACAAGGATGTCGCATTGTTGCAGCAATTCTCATCCGCTTGTTTTTGAATCTTGTTTGTCTTGGTACAATTAACATTTAACTTTCCACTTTGTCTTTTCAGTTGTGTTTAATTTATGGTGTCTTCATTGCTTGTGACATTGGCCTGAGGCTTTGGCCGCGAGTACTACACATACGGGGATAGTATGTACATGGCACGACAGGGTGAAGGGACAGGGCATGCTTAAGGGAAACTTTTTCTTGTATGTTTTTGGTGGTCCGCCAGCTCGGATCTTTTTGGGAATTTTTATATTGGTTTTAAGCAAGCAATTTTTGAGTTTTGTCTTTCATTTTTATGGCCCTTTGGACAAAAGGCCTTTCTTTCAGTTTTTAGGGTTCGCTGCCAAGCAGTGGAGCAGCTGGTTGGTTGAATCGAAAAGAGATCGGTGCGGTTAACACTCTTCATTTTTCCAAGGGAGGTATTCCCTCACTGCTTGTGTACTCTTAATTTTGTGTTTTTGTGTGTTTCAACATTTGCAGCTGGGAGGGGAAAATGTCCGGTTTTTTGCTGTTGTTGGTCTTTCTGTGGTGGGTCCCTCAATTCCCCAACAGCAGGCTATTCAGCTTCAGTTGTTCTCTTAGGACGATTTTAGTGATGACACTTTGACAGAGCTGTTGTTGTTGCTCTCACTAGGCAGACTTTGAAATCGGTACACGGGATTCGATGGATAGCCATATACTACTATAAGGGGTGGGTGGGGGAGCGATGTGTGCGTTCATTGGTAAGAATAGCTCAATTTTCGTTTCCAGGCTTCGTGAATACGGTGTTGTTGTACGAGTACAATATTTTGCCGCTGCTATGACAACATTTAAACAAAGTTGATGACGATTAAACACATTGGTACATGCGCAAGGATTAGAATGGAGAATAGGTAGACAAGAAGCGTGCGAGTAGGAAGACATTACAACAAATACGTACACTGACACTAAATGTGCATTTTAGCACACTCTTGGCTCTTCATCTTCTTCTGTTTCAGACTAGCGGTGTTGTTGGAGGTGTGTCCACGAGTGTTGACTCTTCGGAGGAAGTCACATCCTGGTTGGACAGGGGTGGCCCGGGAGTAGGTGGCCTGCTGATGTCAGACGCACGGTTGCAGGTCAGGGCGTCGTTGGACTCGATGACACTGGTCCCGTGGTAGTAGGCCGGGACGTCGTCGGACTGGGCGACGTCGGGTATGACGTCGGCCTCGACGCCGTCGTTGGGCTCGGCGACGGCGGTCACGTGGTCGCGCATCGGGATGCAGCCAGACTTGACCATGCTGGGCATGGCGTTACAGGTCGGGATGTCGGCGGACGTGACGTCACCGGACGTGCGCAGTCTTTGTGGACTCCCTCCTTGGACTTTTGGATGGGCACCTCCTGCATGAACTAGAGTGTGCCGTAGATGTAGAGCGTCTTCGGGACGCTCGGGCCGGCCCTCAGCCTCGATTGCATGGCACTCTGTCAAGGGGACAGTGTGGTTGTTGGCGGGTTGCAAAGTAGTATTGATGTTTGTCAACATTTG
>JANQFH010000017.1 GCA_028277945.1 Oligoflexia bacterium | reverse complement strand
TTTTTACATCTGAAGCGTCTGCTTTCTGTTTCTTGATGTGATAAGATTAGCGCGATGACAGGAGGCAGACATTTTGAATCAACGCAGCAATAACGAGTGGCTGGAAGCGCTGCGTGAACCGATTTCTGACGAGGCTCTCAACGATCTAAGAGAAATTCTCCTGCGAGGTTTGAGGGCAGCGCTTGCCCATCGGGTCAATGCAGACCTAAACGCAATCACCGAAGACTTTGCACAAGAAGCGCTCCTAAAAATCTTAGACGGCCTGGACAGCTTCCGGGGGGAGAGCCGCTTCACCACCTGGGCGCAAAAGATCGCCATCAATGTTGCCTTCACGGAATTGCGCCGGCGGCGGTGGAAAGATATCTCATTGCAAGACATCGTCGAGACAGACGAAGGCGAAGAATACACCCCAGCTATCCTCACCGATCCTGACGCAGCGCCTGAACTCACCGTCACACAGCGTAACGTGATGGAGATCGTAATGGGTCTGATTCAAGAGGAGCTGACGGAGCGGCAACGCACCGCAATGCTTGCCGTGCTGCAGGGAGATATGCCCCTGGCGGAAGTCGCGCAGCGTCTGGGAACCAATCGCAACGCACTTTACAAATTGATTCACGACGCCAGACAGCGTCTGCAAAAGCGCCTTTTGGAGACTTCAGGATTGAGGCATGAAGAAGTGTTGGCCCTCTTTGAAGAGAAGTAAGAGACTTCTCAAAGAGCACGTCTAAGGTGAGAGGAAATTAGCCATGCAACTCGAAACCGAATCGCTGACGAAAATCGTCAACAAAATCATTGCGACGCGCCCTGACGAAATAGACTGTGATACCTGCTACTCAGAGCTCGATAACTTCGTCGACATGCTGCGTGAGGGCAAGAAGGCCGAAGAGGTGAAGCCCCTGGTGCAGCACCACTTGAACATGTGCAACGACTGCTGTGAGGAGTTCGAGGCGCTGCTGCTGGCTTTAGATGCTGTAGAGGCCTGATTGTTCAGCATTAAGCCTTGCGAAAAACGCCGCCCTTTCTGGTTTGGAAAGGGCGTTTTTGGTGGAAATAGAGGGACTACAGGGGTATCTTGACATAAGTGGCTGCGCGGTATAATAGCGGCCACTTATGTCAAGACATCCCTGTAGTCCCTCTATTTCAACCAAAAACGCCCCTTCCAAACCGGAAAGGGCAGCGTTTTCGCAAGGCTTAATGCTGAACAATCAGGCCTCTACAGCA
>JANQFH010000074.1 GCA_028277945.1 Oligoflexia bacterium | reverse complement strand
GTGTAAGCCAGGACTAGGTGCCTGAGGCTAGATACCGTCGCCACTTGCATATCGTAAGAGGAACTTGCGAACCAGATAGGATTCAACCATTACTTGTGTTCCACTTTGTGCAAGGCGGCGTTTGGAATCTTTGAAATTGAGACCTTTGTCCAAACGTTCGTTCGTAATAGCTCTATGCTTGTATGCCGACACTTGCTGTAAAACTGGTATGAGTCAAGGTCCACAATCTGTGCTATGAATGGCAGTTCGGTAGAGGCCAGGGACAGTAAACGATCTTTGACCGTCAAAGATGTTTCGGAAAAAACTGCGAAACTTGTTCCAACTTTGTGTGCTGTTGGAAGGTAATGCACCGAGGACAAGATCTGTTCTTGGGGCAAATAGCAAGCTGTGACCCGAGGAGTGCAACAACGACAGCGACAGCGGCTTACAGGGCTTAGTTACGAGATCGTGTATCCGGTTCAAAAGTGTTTTGTGGTGGGAGGAGACAAGTTGTGACGTATTGAGTCCATGCACTGTATAGCACAGCACCCGACACATGCACTGCACACACAAAAGCCAACAACAAGGATGCCCATGGGCCACACGCATTGAAAGTTCATTAGAGTTCAAAATCACAAAAGTGAAAATTCACTTGGGTGAACACTATTCTCATGCATGCCATTGTGTAAGATAGAGAGATACGGTAAAGTCATACTCAGATTCTATGACGTCACTGGTGGATGCATGAGATACAATAGGAGAGGTGTCAAACAAAGGTCGATACATCAACCTTATTTGCTCTCGAAACTCCTATAAGATTTTTTGATGATTTTGTGATTTCACAAAGTTTCATTTTTTACACTTTCTCCTCCACAGTGAGACACACGTCGAACTGGGAGCTAAGGGACAAGCACTGGTGGTAGCTAGTGCACAGCAACACGCCACGGTACACAGCGCCGGGAACGCAACTGCCCCGTGCCTATCATCTGAAAGTTGCCAAAACTGATTTTGCACTGAACACGTAGTATTATATATATATATGGAAATTGTCAGATCAGGTGGTGCACCCAGCCGACACATCGCGGGCCGCGTCGCATCGGGGCACTAGCGACACCACAACGCGCAGAGCAATTGATCTCGTGATTGTTGGCGCTCTTGTTGTGTGTGGTG
>JANQFH010000066.1 GCA_028277945.1 Oligoflexia bacterium | reverse complement strand
GCATTCACGCAAGACCCTTGGCAAAATGGCGCCCTACCCTTACTGCAAGCGCAGCACCAGGCAACCCTAGGTATGTGGTGTGAAGGGCGTGAGCACAACCATCCTGAGATGATGGGTATGGCAACAGGCAATATCGCCATGAACCTCGTGTTCATGAAGGGCGGTTATGATCTTACCAAACAGATGTTGATGAAAAGATTCTCTGGCACGGGTGCTTCCAGAGTGTCGGGTGGTTTGCTAGCACGCTTGCTCCAACCTGGCTTAAGAGGCAGCCACCTTGGTTTGCAGACCGTGCTCATCGATGTTATCCCCATAAAAACCATCACGCCCCTTGTTATGGAAGGCGCCTCACTAGGTGCCGCTGCTACTCTGCCGGGTATGAGTGTTGTGGTGTATTCGCAACAAGTGGGAGATGGTGGCGAGGGCTCAGCTAGCAGAGGTGAAGGACTCAGCCAAGAAGAGCTCAATGGTATTAAGGTTGGGGATACGGTTGAGTTTGAGATTTCTGGTGCAGGAGACGGGTTTAGCGGAACAGTACAGAAAAGGGGATACTTGGTGCAAAAGACAAGGAGGAAAGGAGACCCGTACTTCGTTAAATCCGATGAGTTACAGTTACACAACCCATCTGGTCCTTGGCCAAAAGAATTTCAGGTTGGCAGAGAACTCACTCTGACTGGTAAGGGGCCAGAAGGTAACCCAGTAGCGGTGACAGTGGTTGAACCTGCCGTTGAGGTTAAGGCCCTGGGCGCAAACATGCCCATTGGCCTGTCGCAGATAACAAAGATTCCTCGTCGGGGAGGAGGACTAAGTGAGGTACATTGAGCGGGAAATTACTTAGTTAGATAACTGTAGATCGCTCTCTCAGGTTACCAGGGCCTAGGTAAACCTTGCTGGCGAGAGAAAGTCATCACCGTCATCAAGTTTGTCCTTACCCGCTAGCAGGCGATCACTTGCCAGCTTACCCAGGACCGCACTCAAACTCACCCCTTGGCCACCCAAACCACTCACCCAAAAGAGCCAGGAACGCTTAGGGTCCCAGCCGACCACAGGGAGACGGTCGGGAGAAAAGCTGCGTTGGCAGGCCCAGCTGCTCACCTGCTTGCAGGTTGCAAGCTGTGGACAGCACTCTTGCAAGCGACTCTTCAAACGCTCTAGGTAGTCTTTGGTTAGAACCTCATCGCCAGGGGTGGTGGGGATCTCTTCACACACACCCACCAAAACATAGTTGCCATCGGCACGAAAGTAGATGTGGTCTTCAAAGTGCCAAAAGAATGGGTGGCTATGTTGCAGCCAAGCGGGTCTGCGTAACTTATGTAGCTGCCGCTTCAATGGGGTAAAGGGAATCACGGGTCCACCGAGAGCCTTGGCTAAAGAAGAGGACCATGCGCCCGTGGCATTGATGACAATGCGACAGTTGATCTTTCCACGCTTGGTCTTAAGCGAGACACCATGCATACCCTCTTCAACGCCGACGACCTGACAATCGGTCATCAGTTTGGCACCTTTACCACAGGCACCATCGACAAAGAGCTGCAACAGCGCTTTGATATTCAGTACACCATCGGCAGGTACGAAAATCGCTTCATGAAAGTTGCCACGCTCTAAAAAACTAAAGCGTTTAACGATATCGCCTCTGGAGAGACGCTCGCACTCCAGCGCATTACCGGCAATCTTCACAAACCTGTCCATACGTTGGGGTGAACCAAACAGTAGCGAGCCAGTGGTCCGTAACAACGGTTTGGCACCCATTTCCTCTAGCAGACGCCCGCTCTCAATGGCCATGGTAAGCATGCGCACATCTTCACCAAAGTGGCGAAAAAAAGCGGCGTTCCTGCCAGAGGCGTGCTGGCCAATCTTGCTCTCTTGCTCAAGGATGACACAACGTTTACCCGCCTTGGTCAGAAAATAAGCCGTTGGCAAACCCGCAAAGCCAGCGCCAATAATGGCGTACTCCGCCTCCGTAACGAGCCTACTGGGGTTCTCAAGCTTGCTGCTCACAACAGCTGGATTCTAGCGGATCCAATTTAAAAAGTGTAGCTGACATTTGTGCTGATTTGGGTCATGGTAGGTCGGTGTCAATAAACATTGGGCTCATGGGTTTTGGTCGCATTGGCCGCAACATCTTTCGTATTTTGCACGAACGCAAGGACCTCCAAGTCACGGCCATCAGCGACATTGCGCCGTTCAAGACGATTGAGTACCTGTTACGCTGGGATACGGTACACGGCCCCTTCCCAGACAAGGTCGAGCTCAAACAAGACCGTCTCTATGTGGCTGGCAGTGAAATCCATCTGGTGAACGGTGCCGCGCCCGGGGACGTAGACTGGAAGGATTTGGGTGCTGACTTTGTTATTGAGGCCACCACCAAGTACCGCAGCCGAAAACTATTAGAGCAACACCTACAGATGGGCGCCAAGCGGGTTGTCCTCACCGTACCACCGCAAGAGGGAGAAAACATCGACATCGTAGTCATGGGTGTAAACAACGAGCTGCTCTCTGCTAAGACACGCGTCGTCTCCAACGGCTCGGTGACCATCAACTGCCTCGCGCCTATTTTGAAACTGTTGCACGAGGCTTATGGGGTTAGGCGTGCCGCCATGACCACAGTGCACGCCTATACCAATGCCCAACGTCTCGCCGATGTGCCGCACGCAGATTATCGCAGCTCGCGGTCAGCAGCTGAGAATATCATTCCAGCCCCAACCTCTGCACCACAGGTATTGGCGCGTGTGTTGCCGCAACTGCAAGGACGTCTACAAGGCATCGCCATGAACGTGCCCATACCCGATGGCTCGATTGTTGATCTCGTTAGCGAGATGGAAACCGAGGTTACAGCGGCACAGATCAATAGCTTGATACAGTCTGCTGCTGGCAGTCGACAGTTTAAAAATATCATCCAATACGTAGAAGATCCCATTGTCTCCAGTGATGTCATTGGCAACACCCACTCGGCTATCTTTGATGGCCTGTCTACGCGGGTTTTGCATGGCAACCTGCTAAAGACCTTAACCTGGTTTGACAATGGCTGGGGTTATGCCTGTCGTGTGGTCGAGCTGCTTGAACGGCTCGCAGCTTTTGAGGTTAAAAAGTAAAGCATGGCGCTTCGGGTTGGCATCAACGGTATGGGTCGCATTGGTCGCACCTTGGTACGCATTCTTGCTGAGAGTGAGACCATAGAGATAGCTGCGGTCAACGACATTGCTACTGCAGACAAGCTCGCCTACCTGCTGCGCTACGATACTGTGATGGGACGCTTTCCTGGTACGGTACAGCTCAAAGACAACCTCTTGCAAGCTGGCGAACAGAAGATGCAGGTCTGCAAAGAGACCGATCCGGCGGGGATTCCTTGGAATAAGCTGGGTGTTGAGGTTGTGGTTGAAGCAACAGGACACTTTCGTACGCGTGCGGAGTGCGCCAAACATCTCGCTGCCGGCGCCAAGAAGGTGCTGCTTACGGTGCCGGCAAAAGATGCCGTCGACTTTACCGTGGTTCTTGGCGTCAACGATGAACTCCTGAAACCGCAGCATCAAATCATCTCCAACGCCTCATGCACAACCAACTGTTTGGCACCGATCGCCAAGATCTTGCATGAGAGCTTTGGTATTGAAAAGGGCTTTATGACTACGGTGCATGCCTATACCAATGACCAGCGTCTATCAGACTATGCCCACAAAGACCTGCGGCGCTCTCGTGCTGCCACAGAAAATATCATTCCCACAACTACAGGGGCTGCTAAGGCTGTTGGTACCGTCCTGCCAGCCCTCGCTGGCAAACTCGATGGCATGGCGATGCGTGTACCGGTGGCAGATGGGTCGACCATTGATCTGGTATGCATCCTCAAACAGACAACCACGGCTAAAGCGATCAATGCAGCCGTTCGCCACGCCGCTGCTGGCGAGCTTAAGGGCATTGTCCAGTACTGCGAGGATCCCATTGTCTCTTGCGACATTATGCAAAACCCCCATTCCGCCATCTTTGACGCCCTGAATACCGCGGTGATGGACAAGAACTTTGTTAAGGTCTTTGCCTGGTACGACAATGAGTGGGGCTACAGCTGCCGCCTCGCCGATCTGTTACAGAGGTTATAAAAAGGCAAAAAAGGTACGGCCTTACTTTTAGGGAATGGCATTCCCTAAAAGTAAGGCCGTACCTATTGAAGAACTAACGTCTTTTGCGACGCTTCGTGGTTTTGCGCTTCGCAGTCTTGCGTTTGGCTTTACCTTTGGTTGTTTTTCTCTTGGTACTGCGTTTTTTTGTGGTTTTGCGTTTGGTGGTCTTGCGTTTCTTGGTTGTCTTACGCCGCTTGGTAGGCTTGCGCTTCGTCGTTCTACGCTTGGCTTTGCGCTTGGTTACTCTTTTCTTGGTGGTACGCCGCTTGGTCGTTTTCCTCTTAGCTGTTTTGCGTTTGGGTGTTCGACGTTTAGCTGTTTTCTTTTTTGTCGTCTTTTTCTTCTTGGCTTTTCTTTTGGTGGTCTTCCGTTTTGCAGCTTTACGTTTGCTAGTTTTTCTCTTCTTGGTACCACCACGCTTCATCTTCACCCGCGAGATGTCACCATCTGAATCGATATAGTAAAGAAACCCTGGCTCTCTATCCACGTGAGCGGTTACCACGGTTTGCGAACTTGAGCGACCACTCCGACCACCTCGGGCCATTTTTGTGCGCGAGATGTTACCTCTCTTGTCGAGGTAATAGAGCCAGCCGGTTTCTCTGCGAATGCCACTACGAAAAACTTTTTGTCCCATCGCTACTTCCTTTAAAAGAGTTTTAGGTCACACTCTATTTTAGGAATTTTTTACTGTTCGTCAAGAAAACGGATCAACGAGTTGCTAATAGCGCTGCAGTTTGCCGACGTTCTCATCGACCGCGGCAAGGATCTCCCCCTGCCGTAAAAGCTCGACGATCTTGTTATGATCTACATAGAGCGGTGGAACTACCTCACGGATGGTTTGCAAGGCCGCCTCCGTGCCCTTGCCTTTTTTAAGATCGCCCGATTCCAGCGCCTTGAAAGTTGGCGCCGGTTAACACACGGTTTTCATCAACAAGAAAGAGCGGATTGTCGGCTACGGCAATCTCTGCCTGCTGCAAACAGCGCAACAATGCCCAAGATGAAATTGCTGCCGTTAAGCAATGCCAGGCCATAGCGCGCTTCAAAGACAATCGGGGAAATCCCAGCATGGGTGAGCGCCTCCTTGGCGGCAAGACGCTCACCCTCCGAGTAAAACAGACATACTGCCAGCATCGCCCGTAAGGAAAGGCCGCATACTACCGTGCCGCCATCCCTGTGTTTATGATATCGCGCATGGCACTTTTCCCTTGCCATCTCAGAGCTGGCTCATTAATTGTGGGGCATGGGCAAAGCAGACAACCGACTTGGCCCCAAAGTCAAACGTCGACGCGGGCAGCGGAAGAAGAAAGCACGCGCCAAGCGGCGCGCTCAGGCAGTGCGTGAGGAGCGCAAACGTCGCTAATTGCCCTACCTGATACGCATCCCCACAAAATCAAAGAATTTTTCCTGCTGCTGGCGTCTGCGGATAAGAGGAGTCCGGTGCAAGGCTGTGGCGGCTTAGCCCCTGGTAATGAATCATGCTCAGACCAAAAAAGATCAGGGCGGTACCGCCCATTTGATTCCATCTCGGCCACACTCCATAGTAGAACAGATCGAGCACGATCGCGACCAAAGGCACCAAAAAGGTGACGGCTCCAGCACGCACGGCACCAATACTATCAATAAGACGAAAGAAGAGACGCCAGCCAAGATAGGTCGACAGAATACCGAGGTAGAGTAAGCTGAGAATGGCTTTAAGAGAGTCCACAGACCACAGAGGCGGCCAACGGTAGGTTTCAAAGGCGAGCGAGATCAGCAACAAGAAGACAAAGGCACCTATGCCTTGAATCGCCAATGTCTCTACCATGGTAATCACGCCTCCCATGCGTTTAAGCAAGACAATGTGGGCGGCATAGCTGATCGCCATACAGAGAATCGCCACCATGGCCAAGAGCGTCTCGTCACTCTTAAACACAAGCAAACCTGGAACAGGTCCAAGAGCAGGATAAAAGATAACGAAAATACCGACAAAGCCGACGCCAACACCAAGGCATTTCTGCCAAGAGAGCAGCTCAACCCTTCTTAAGAGTATTGCCGATAAGAGCACGACAAAGATCGGCACAGAGCTATTGAGGATACTGCTAAGCGCTGGGGCGACATGCTGCTGTCCCCAAAACAGTAGCGCCCACGGTAGTCCCATGCCAAGAATGCCAAGACCAAGAAACGCAAACCAAACCTTAAACTGGCGTGGCCAGGTGCGCTGTTGCCAGATGACAAAGAACACCGCCACTAGCGTGGCAATCCATACCCGGGTAGCGGCGGCAGCAAAGACCGGCCACACCTCAACCACCAGCTTGATCGCCAGGAAGGAGCCGCCCCAGATGAGGGCAAGCAGCAGAAAGAGCACCAGGTTCATGGGATCCCCTCTATAGCCGGGTCGCCTTAAAGGTGCAATGAGTGCTGGACATTCGCCCCTGGCTTGACTATAAGAGGCGCTCGAGCTCGAGGCCCGAAGACTATGGCAGGTAAAAGCAAACGCGATAAGATCAAGCTAGTCTCCAGCGCCGGTACAGGCTACTTCTACACCACCACCCGGGGACGAGGGCTCAACAACCCCGGCAAGTTAGAGCTGTCAAAGTACGACCCCAAGGTGAAGAAACACGTCACCTTCAAAGAGACAAAGTTGAGGTAGTCATGGCCAGCTGCACGATCACCGGCAAAAAGCCCCTCACGGGCAACCGCGTCTCGCATGCGAAAAACCGTCGCAAGCATCGCCAACAGGCTAACGTTCAGAGCAAACGCATCTGGGATGATGAGGCCAAGCGCTGGGTGCGCCTGAAGGTATCGGCGCGGGCATTACGCCTGTTGAATCGACGGCCGCTCTCGGAAGTGCGACGGAAGTTTGGCGTCGCCTAGCTCACAACGATTTTTTTCTGAGATTCCGATTCAAGGTTAGATCGTTACGGCTCCAGATCCGTTGCTGGCTTTGTGGTTCGCTGCGTACTGGACAGTTGGCCATGGCACAGATCTTACAAAAGTCGGCATTACAGGGCTCTGGATGGACAATCACCTCGCCCTGTTCCCCAAGACGGGTTAATAGTTGGCGTTCAACCGCATGCACTTTAGTATGAGATCGCTCCATATCCCAGTAGCGCGGCAGGATCAGGTGAAAGTCAATATGGTGTAGATCACCTGCACGTCGGCAACGTAGATGGTGGATATCGATCATCGACGGCTCACGTATCTTTTGCAGTGCGGTCGCCACGCGCTCCAAAAGCTGCGGCGAGGCAGCGTCCATGAGGCCGCTAAAGGCCTGATGCACAAGTTTGATACCCATGGTGACAATGTAGAGCGCTAGACCGATGGCGATGAGCGGATCAAGCCAGTGCAGGCCAGTAAGGTAAACAACCCCAAGTCCGACAACAAGGGCGATGCTGGTATAGGTGTCGGCAAGCAGATGTTGGCCGTCAGCCACCAGTACGAGCGAGCGCGTCTGTTTGCCTTTAGAGATGAGATAAGCTCCCATCAAGCCGTTGAGAGTACCGACGATGGTGACTATGATTAGGCCGGCATCAAGGTGTTGCAACGGACGTGGAAAGAAAAGCGCCTCTCCGGCACGAAAGAGAATAAACAGCGCTACGACACAGATGAGCCCACCCTCAAAACCTGCTGAAAAAAAGTCGATCTTGCCATGACCATAAGGATGAGATTCATCTGCAGGACGAGAGGCGAACAGCACGCTGTAGAAGGCAAAGGCTGTCGCGGCAACGTGAACAATAGATTCAGCAGCATCAGAAAGAATCGCTGTTGAACCGGTTAGATGGAAGGCGAGAAACTTGCCAGCCAACAGCACAAAACCAAGCGCAAGTGAAAGAGCTATAGCAAAGCGTCGCTGACGAAAGAGCGCTTTTGACGCTTCCCCGACACCCTCTTGCTCAGACGGAGTAGAGACCATAAGCCTCAATTTACACTATCTAACGAGCCTATTGAAGGTGCTACAGCAGCCTACGCCAAGTACCAGAGCAGCTGAAACTCACGCGCAATGTTACGGATGTGACGCACGCGTGCCCTGGCAATACCCGTAAGTGAGATCAACTCCGTAAGCGAACTCTTGCGAATCATTGTCAACGAGGGAATGCCAATGGCAAACAGGGCGCGAATCTCACTGAGTGTGACCTGCTTACTACGCTTAAGCTTGCGATAGAATTCAAGCAGGTTGGCTACTGCCAAACAGTGTCCACGCATCTTGAGGGCAAAGGCCTCATGCACCGGCCAATACACCTCGCCAAGGGAATGCTGTTGCTCCAAGGTAATACGCCTAGCCTTGCTGCGGATAATGCCCTGTAAGACAATCTGTAATGAACGCAGTCTGCGACCGTGCAAATCCAGACCTACAGCGTGGGTCTTCTTGATCAAGGGCGCCACAATGAGTGCCATCACCTCGATCATCTCCTTGGTGGCTACCCCGCGCTGCATAGCCTTGATATACCGCACCACGGGATTAAGCGCCTGACGACAGAGTTCGAGATAGGTCGCCTGCATCTGCCGCACACCATGGCCTTGTTGCGGCCTGGCGATACGTTTGGGCTCGGTCGGGCGCTGAGCAATCTCTTGTACCAGACCATCAACGACCTCCTCAAGGGTGCTCTCAAGATCTTTAAATTCGTCTCTATCCACGACTTTCATAAGAAAAATGAATGTAATATATTGTCATGCATTGTCCAGAGATTTAGCAATCCATTGCGAATAGTGGTATAGGGCTCCCGAGGACTAGGAGGGCATGGCTGGCGAAAAAAAACCGGCAGATGCTGCAGCCGGCATGTGGCCACTGTGTGTGGATCTTGACGGCACGCTAACCACCAGCGATACCTTGGTCGAGTCTCTACTCACGCTGACAAGGCAGCGGCCGTGGCTACTGTTCTCTCTGCCCTTTTGGCTGTTGCAAGGCAGAGCAGCTTTCAAAGCCAAGCTCATGCAAAAAGCTGTCCCCAACGCGGCGCTGTTGCCATACAACGAAGCCGTGCTCGCTTACCTAAAAGCCGAGAAATCACGTGGGCGAGAGCTGGTGCTGGCAACGGCAGCGCATGAGACCATTGCCCGTGCCGTAGCATCGGAGGTGGGACTTTTTACTGAGGTGCTCTCAACTTCGGGCTCTCTCAATCTCAAAGGTGAAAAAAAAGCTGACGTGCTGGCAAAACGTTTTGGGCAGGATGGCTTTGCCTATGTTGGCAACAGCAGCAGCGATATTCCCGTCTGGGAAAAGGCAGCGGAGGTTATTGTAGTGCAGCCTTCGCGTCGTCTTCAGACAAAAATCAACCGTATGAACACAAAGTTCAGCACTCTGTCTGCACCGACATTTCGTCTCAACTCTCTTATAGATTCCTTGCGGCCACACCAGTGGGCTAAGAACATTCTTTTGTTTGTCCCTCTAGTCATGGCCCACCGGCTCTCGGAATTCAACCTGCTGCTAGACACAGTGCAGGCGTTTTTCGCATTCAGCCTCTGTGCTTCAGGCGTGTACGTGCTCAACGACCTCCTCGATTTGGAATCCGACCGGCAACACCTGCACAAGCGCGAACGCCCTCTTGCCGCAGGTAAACTACCGCTGGCCTGGGGCTGCTTGGCGGCTCCAGCCCTGTTGGTGTTAGGACTCTTGTTTAGCTTGGGTTTGCCGCTTGAGTTTTTTTTGATACTGCTTGGCTATCTCTTGCTGACCACTAGTTATTCATTTTATTTCAAACGGTTGTTGCTGTTAGACGTACTGGTCTTAGCAGCGCTTTATGCGTGGCGGATCTTGGCAGGTGGGGTTGCTGTGGGTGTGGACATCTCTCCTTGGCTTATCAGCTTCTCTATCTTTATATTTTTTAGCCTGGCCCTGTTAAAACGGACAACCGAGCTCCAGGCGCTGCAGAAACAGAACAAGTTATCGGTCGTCGGTCGGAGTTACGAAGTCGTAGACTTTAGCCAGCTAATGTCATTTGGTTCAGCAAGCGGCTATCTTGCGGTTTTGGTATTTGCACTCTATCTCAACAGTGAGCAAGTTTTTAAGCTATACCAAAGACCCACCCTGCTCTGGTTCATCTGTCCGTTGATCCTCTACTGGGTAAGCCGAGTATGGCTCATAGGGCATCGCGGTCACCTGCATACAGACCCTGTTGTTTTTGTGATCAAAGACCGGGTGAGCTATTTGCTGGTATTGGCGGTGATCATCATTCTAATTGCGGCACATTAGTGCTGGGATGAGTACAGAGACCTACAACTCCTGGGGACGCTATTTTAACTACAGCCATAGAGTCGTGCCCGTGTACTGGACCGATGACACGCTTTTCACACAGGCTGAAAGTGAGAAGCTATCGGTACTGCCATTTGGTTACGGCCGAAGCTATGGTGATCTCTGTTTAAACGATCACGGTATACTACTCGTCACCAACAACTTAGACCGGTTGCGTACGTTTGACCGGGAAAACGGGATTCTGCAGTGCGAAGCAGGCGTCTCGCTGGAAACCATTCTCAACTTTTCGGTACCACGTGGCTGGTTTCTCCCGGTGACACCAGGAACCAAGTTCGTCACTGTGGGTGGGGCCATTGCTAACGATGTCCATGGGAAAAACCACCACAAATCAGGTACCTTTGGTCGTTATGTCAAACGGTTTGAACTGGTTCGTTCCGATGGCAAACCTATCATCTGCTCTGCAGAACAGCATAGCGATCTATTCCGCGCCACCATTGGTGGATTAGGACTGACCGGCTTGATTACCTGGGCGGAAATCCAACTCAAGCCGATCACTTCCTCTTTGATCGACTGCGAGACGATTCGCTTCGCCAACCTAGAGGAGTTTTTTCACCTTTCAGAAACTTCTGATAAGGAATTTGAGTACACGGTTGCCTGGATAGACTGTTTGGCAACGAGAGACAGTCTTGGTCGCGGTATCTTTATTAGAGGAAATCATCTCCACTGCACTCCTCCTCGCTACACCACCGACTCTAACAGTTTGAGTTTGACCATACCCTGCAATGCCCCAGAGTTCCTACTCAACTCACTGAGTATCAAGCTGTTCAACGCGTTTTACTATCACCGACAGAGAAGGAAACAGGTGCGCAGGCATCAACACTACGGTGCTTTTTTCTATCCCCTCGACAAGATTGGTGCTTGGAACCGCCTCTACGGTAAGCGGGGATTTTTCCAATACCAACTCGTTCTACCAAATAGTCATGCGCGGGCAATTCGTCTGATCTTGGAGACCGTGGCGGATTCGCGGTTGCCAGCCTCGCTAGCGGTACTCAAGCAGTTCGGAGACATCGAGGCATCTGGGTTGATGTCTTTTCCAATTCCAGGCATTACATTGAGTTTGGACTTTGCCAACTACGGCCAGAAGACCTTTGAGCTCTTTCAGCAACTGGATGCTGTTGTGGTCGAACACGGTGGCCGTATTTATCCGGCCAAGGATGCACAGATGAGTGCACAGATCTTTCAGCAGTCCTACCCAGCGTGGAGAGAGTTTAAAGACTTTGTCGACCCGCTGTTTTCATCAAGTTTTTGGCGGAGGGTGACCCCTAGTCCATGAGCAAAAAAAGAACCATTGTTATATTTGGCGCGACATCGAGCATTGCCCAGGCGACGGCGCGACTGTTGGCGCAAGAGGGTGCCCACATAGTTCTTGTCGCTAGAAACGCAGAGCGGCTGGAGATGGTGAGCAACGATCTCGCTGTTCGCGGTGCCAGTCAGGTAGACAAGTGGGTCGCAGACTTGTCAAACACCGAGGACCACGCCGAGCTTATTGCGGCTATCACCAAGAGTGTGGGGAGGGCCGATATCGCTCTTATCGCTTATGGTATGCTCGGTGACCAACATCGCGCCGAGAAAGATTTTACGCACGCCAACGATATCGTGCAAACGAACTTTGCTAGTGCTGTTTCACTGTTGCACGCTATCAGTGACTGGTTTGTCGCCAGTTGCACCGGGACCATCGTCGTGCTTTCGTCGGTGGCAGGCGACAGAGGGCGCCAGAGCAACTACGTCTACGGAGCAGCAAAGGCGGGGTTAACCGTGTTTTTACAGGGGTTGCGTAATCGCCTATTCCGCCAAGGTGTGCGTGTCATCACCATAAAGCCCGGTATGGTGGATACGCCGATGACTAGCCATCTACGCAAAGGGCTGCTCTCGACAAAACCGCACCGGATCGCCCAGGGTATTGTCACCGCCATCGAGAAAAAACGTCATACGGTCTACCTGCCTGGATTTTGGCGGCCTATCATGTTTGTCATCAGACACATCCCAGAGATCATCTTTAAACGGTTAAAACTATAATGCATCGCATTATTAAACCTCTGGGTTAAAAAAACCACCTCAGTTTTTTGAAATAAAAGTCAAAAACCTGAGAGGCTTTTTGGTTGTGACTCGCTCGCAGCAACCCGAGAGATCCTGCATAAGCCTGTAATCCATTGAATTTTTTAAGTGAAATCTGCTTGATTTCTATGCGGGAGCATGGCATAGATGGCACGCCTTTTGCTGATGAGTCAAGCTTAGGAAAGTTGGAGATGCAATTAGCTGAAAATGTTAATCTAAAGTATCGCACCCAAAACCGCGCCCTCTACTTAGAGGATCATGCCATTGCAACTATCGACTGGTATGAGGCGGTGCGCGGGTTATGCGTCAGCCCGCATCAAACCTCGCCCCTCTATCGCCTGTTAAACCTCTTCTTCGCCATCCTCTTATTCGTAGTGACCTTGCCGCTGATGCTGGTCGGCATGCTGCTAGTACGACTGAGCAGCCGCGGTCCGGTGATCTACCGACAAAGACGTGTCGGTTATCGCGGCAAGCCATTCATCATTCACAAGCTCCGCACCATGATCGTCGATGCCGAAGATGGCAAGGGAGCGGTTTGGGCAAAAAAGAAAGACGAGCGCTGTATACCCTTTGGTCGCTTTTTACGTAAGACGCGCATCGACGAACTGCCGCAGATTTGGAACGTCATCAAGGGTGATATGAACATCATTGGACCGCGTCCCGAACGACCTGAATTCTTCGGCCACCTTTGCAACACCATCCCCGGCTATTACCAACGCCTTGCGGTCAAACCAGGGCTCACCGGCTGGGCGCAGGTAAGCAACGGCTATGCCGCCTCAGTAGATGCTACCAAATTAAAGCAGGCCTATGACATGTACTATGTCAACAATCAGTCGTATGCCCTCGACCTGCGAATCCTCTTGAAGACCGTTAGGGTTGTACTAACGGGATTTGGGGCGCACTAACAAGACCTGCCAAACTCTTCGTGCCAGGATTTCGTTCAGCAAAGACTAGACAACTGTCTGATATCTTGCTTAGAATCCCTGCAAGAAAAGGACAAAGCCATGAGTGAGTTCAATCCCTTTAAAATGGCGCAGGCACAACTGGATGATGCCATGGAGTTGCTCGGCTTGGACGACTCCACACGCACCTTCTTGCGCCAACCCATGTTTGAGGCCACCGTCTCAATTCCTATCAGGATGGATGATGGCAAGGTCAAGACCTTTCGCGGCTACCGCGTGCAATACAACACGAGTCGGGGTCCAGCCAAAGGAGGCATTCGTTGGCACGCCGAAGAGACCTTGGATACCGTGCGGGCACTAGCGGCTTGGATGACCTGGAAGACCTCTCTGCTCGAACTGCCTTTGGGGGGCGGCAAAGGCGGGGTGACCTGCGATCCAAAGGAACTCAGTGAACGCGAAAAGGAACGCCTAGCACGTGGATACGTGCGCCAAGTCTTTCCTCTGCTACATGAACGCAAAGACGTCCCAGCGCCGGATGTTTACACCAACCAACAGATCATGGCGTGGATGATGGATGAGTTTGAATCGATCTTTAGAGAACACCATCGCGGTGTTGTAACCGGCAAGCCCCTACAGCTTGGCGGATCGCAAGGACGTTTCGATGCCACAGCTCGCGGCGGCATTTACACCGTGCGCGAAGCCTCCAAACACCTCAACATCGCGCCTGCCGAAGCTGCCTATGCGGTGCAGGGATTTGGTAATTCTGGACAGAACGCCGCCCTCCTCCACCCCAAGATACTTGGAGGTGGCAAGCTCATTGCTGTAAGCGACTCGCGTGGTGGTGTCTACAACAAAGACGGGATCGATCCAGAGGCTTTGGTGCATTACAAACAGAGAACCGGCCAGGTCGAAGGCTTTGAAAACACCGAAGTCATAAGCAACGAGGAGCTGTTAGCGCTAGATGTAGACATTCTCTATCCCGCTGCTCTCGAAAACGCCATTACCGAAGAGAACGCCAGTGAGATAAAGGCCAAACTCATCTGTGAGCTTGCCAACGGCCCGGTGACCCCAGAAGCAGACAAGATCTTAAAAGACAAGCAGGTTTTCGTAATTCCCGACTTTCTTGCGAATGCCGGAGGTGTTACGGTTTCCTACTTTGAGGGCGTGCAAAACGCCACTAACTACTACTGGGATGAAGATGAGGTCCACAAGCAACTCGATGCTAAGATGACGCATGCATTCAACGCTGCTTTTGACTCACACAAGAGGCATAAGGTCGATCTTCGCACAGGCGCCTATTTACTGGCTGTGCAACGGGTCGCCGAGGCTTGTAAACTGCGTGGTTGGGTGTAACCACAGCGGTAACATGATGTTGTCCTATGGCCTTTAAGCAATCCAAGGCGCTCACAAAAGAAGAACGCACTGCCCGCGGAACGCTCCTCAGCGGTATCAAGCAGTTTCCGAGCCTGGAAAACAAAATCTTTCAACAGTTTCTGATAATGCTGCACAGTCGCGGCATCATATCGATTGACGAGATTTACGAGACCATCGCACATGGTAAAAAGTCTACCCTACAGAGTCTTAACCTGAGAAGACGAGCAGACAATATCTACATTCCCTCGAGATGGAGTGAGCGAGAACGAAAAGCAATTCAAAAACTGGTTCTCAAAACCGTGGCAATGCACTTTTCTGAAGAGGAGATCGACGACATCATCAAACTCGTCGTGCGTCGCGAAGAGGTGCAAAACCTAGAAGACCTGGCGCGACTCCCCAACGTATCTTTTGATCTACTGGCGCAAAAAGTCAGCGAATTCTGCAGCTTACCAAAACCCTCGATAAGCCTGCCAATATCAGACCTCATGGCGACACGGGTCTGTCTCATACACCACTTTATCAGTGACCAGCTCGATTATCTGGGTGTTGCCAAAAAGTACATTCGCATTATCGACCTCAACAAGGCTGCTGAAAACTCCATCGGCCCTCGTCGTGGTGCAGGGCGTGTCGGCGGCAAGGCCGCCGGCATGATACTCGCCAACCGCATCATAGAAACAGAGAGAGAGGCGCTGCAGAAACAGCTGGAATTTCGCCTACGTTTTCCTATCTCTTATCATTTGCGATCCGATCTTTACCTCGACTTCGTCAAACGCAATGACCTCTCACACTACTATGATCTCAAGTACAAAGACGTCGAGACCATCCAAACAGAGTATCCGGTTATCCAAGAGATCTTTAAAAACGGTTCGTTTTCGGATGATATTCTTGATGAGCTGAAACAGTTACTCCGCAAGCTTGGCAAACGGCCGTTGATCGTTCGCTCTTCAAGCCTGCTTGAAGACAACTTTGGCGCTGCCTTCTGCGGTAAATATCGTAGCATCTATCTTGCCAATCAAGGCACGGAAAAAAAACGTTTTGAACAGTTTATTGGCGCAATCTGTGCCGTCTACGCCAGCATCCTCCATCCAGATCCGCTTGTCTACCGACGTGCCCGCAACCTTCTCGATTACGACGAAATGATGGCTATTCTCATCCAGCCGGTTGTCGGCAACTACTTTGGCGATTTCTTTTTCCCCCTCTTTAGCGGTGTTGCCTATTCCAGAAATGAATACCGTTGGAGCAGTCGAATCAAAAAAGAAGATGGCATGATCCGCATGGTGATGGGACTTGGTACCCGTGCGGTGGATCGAGTTAGTTCCGATTACCCGAGGATCATCGCGCTCACCGAACCGACACTACGTTCGCAGGGATCGGTAGCGGACATTCTCAAATACTCGCAAAGATATTTAGATGTTATCAATATTAAGCAGAAACGGTTTGAGACCATTCCACTCGCCGATCTGCGCTTTGATCAGCCTATGGCACATCTAGACCGGGTCGTCTCGGTTTGCGATGAAGACTTACTGAGACCCGTTATTGGCAAACACGTTGATGCTGAGGCAACCAGGCTCTGCATCACGTTTGACAAGCTTATCAGCAACACCTCTTTTGCAGAGCAGATGCACTGGATTTTGAAAAGCCTTGAGACAACCTATGGCTGTCCAGTCGATATTGAGTTCACCAGCAATGGTGAGGAGCTCTATCTACTCCAGTGTCGCCCCATGAGTAAACAGATTGAGTGGGATCGAGTGACACTGCCCACATCCATCCCAAAAGAACGGCAGATCTTTTCAGCTACCAAAGAGGTGCGTAATGGCAAGCTTGAAGATATTGACTACGTTATCTACGTACCGGCAACCAGCTACGACCGTATTGACAGCCTTAAAACCAAGGAACGTGTTGGACGTGCCATTGGCGCCTTAAACCAAAAGCTCCACAGCAGCACCTTCATTCTCATGGGCCCAGGCAGATGGGGAAGCAACGATATCAATCTCGGTGTTCGCATCACCTATAATGATATCAACAACACCAGAGCGCTCATCGAAGTCGCCCATATGAAAGACGGCTACGTGCCCGAGGTCTCCTTTGGTACGCACTTTTTTCAGGATCTTGTCGAGAGCAACATCTTTTACTTGCCACTATATCCCGATGAAGATGGCAATGTCTTTAATACGGATTTCCTCATGAAATCGCCAAACAGTCTACGCGAAATTGTGCCCAACTTTTCTGACGTCGAAGAATTTGTCCGTGTGATCGATATCCGCAAAACAAAGACAGGACAGAAACTCCACCTCTATATGGACGGAGAAAAGAACGCTGCTTTAGCCTTTCTACAGGATTAAGGTACTCGGTGTTTGTGAGAAAAGAGCTCTACCATGCCGTTATGGCGCATTTTCCTATTGCCATTACGATGATCTGGATTGTTTTGGAATGTGTTGCTGTCGCCTACAAAAAGAAGCGCCGAGAGCTCGATTTGATCTTTCTCATTCTTGCGGTTTTAGGTGTCGCCTTTTCCTTCCTCGCCAATTTTACTGGTGAGATGGCAGAGAGTGTCCACATTGCCAGCATCCCGCAGGCAAAGGAATGGATTCGCCACCATGCTGAAATAGGCAGCTATATCATTTGGTTTTATCTTTGCCTCACCGTGATCTCTGGTATTCTTATGGTTGTAGCCCTACAGTGGATGCGAGTGGTGCGTTTTGGCATAGCCTTTGGCTTAGCCATTATCGTGGCAATTACAGCTACCCGTGGGGGAGAGTTGGTATTTGAGCATGGCCTCGGTGTCAAAGGGAGAGTAGAAATGGCAGAGACAATTGATGCAATCACACTCAACTGGAAAGATGAAAATGGCGTTTTGGTACGCGAGGAACTCAAAAAGGAAATTCTTACTCGCGGCAGCTGGACGACGATTATGTTTCTCTACCGCGAACTCAATCGCAAAACCAGCGACTATGGCCCTCCAAAGATCTCCATAAGACGCTACCGCAAAGGCGCCAAAGGCTATCAAGAACAGAGCAAGTTTACCGTCACCAATGCAAAACAAGCCTATCAGATCATGGACGTATTCAAACAGTGGTTTCCTGAAGATCCGCGGCAGGATTAAGATTGGCTGGGGACAACAACAGGATAGCGAATGGTTGTTCCTACTTTGAGGCTATTAAAATCGACCCCGGGATTTAACTCTCTTATCAGCCACAAGGGTATCTCAAACTGCTGGCTGCATAGCTGCCAAATCGAGTCGCCTGCCTTAACGCGATACTCTGCGATATTCTCCACACGGTAGTTGCCATAAAAGTCTTCTTCTAAACCACGATGGTATTCCAGGCGACGCTCTTCAAAACTCTCAACAGTGACTCGATCCAATGGTACGCGAATCGTCTCACCAACATGGACGCTGCGTTGAAAGGAAAAACCGTTGAGATCACGGATACGCTGTGTAGGCACACTGAGCCAATCGGCGAGATGGCCTAGAGTTTCCTCAGCCGCCAAACGGATGCTTCCAGATTTGTAACCGCGTCTCTCATGGATGCCGTCAACCGCTAGCGAGCCGTGCCACTGCCGTGGCTGCGGCGGCCCATAGCGAGTAGCAGGATTGGCCTTGTTTAAACTAGCGGGTAGGACCGTCGCCTTAAGGACTCTCTGCGCAGATGCGGTTTCACGTTTACTTCTCTTGGCAACACGACTCTCCCTGGCTGGAAGGATCTTCGCTTGACCGACGCTCTGCGGAATGCGTAGCACCTGGCCAGCAAAGATGCGACTGCCGTAGATCTCATTCAGCGCGCGCAACTCACCTACGGATACCTGCAGTTCGCGGCTGATATCCCAGAGTGTGTCGCCAGCTTGAACTTGGATCCAGTCGCTGCCCTTTGGGCGAGAGCGGGGCTGCGGTTGCGGTAACGACGCCAATAGGGTCTCATAATCCGTGAAGCCCTCGCGTGGCAGACGGATACGGTAGCCTTTAGGCACACGCTTACCATATCGGTAGGCTGCTGGTCTAAAGCCAAGATTGAGATCGCGGAACTGTTTCTCATCCACGCCGAGGTGACGCACCAGCGTTGGCAGGTCTATCCTTTTGGGCAGTATGGCCTCACGGTACTGCAGCGGTGACTCGATGGGCAGGTCGCCAAAGTACCTTTGGTAATTTTGCGCTACCTCCTTTGCAGCAATAAACTCACTATAGAAGTTGCGCGAGGCAAAGCCAAAACGACGCCCACGGTGTCGGGCAAAGATCGTCATGTAGTCTTTGGTGCCTAGTCGCCTTACAGCTCGCTGCATTCCTGCCGACCCGTGGTTGTATGCCGTCACTGCGAGTGGCCAGGAGCCAAGCTTTGCATAATTGCGTTTCAACAGCTTTGCTGCAGCCACGGTAGCACGGATTGGATCGCGCCGTTCATCAATGGTGTAACCAACCTTCATGTAGAGACGACCGGTAGAGCGAATAAACTGCCAAATACCTGCAGCGCCAAACTTAGAGTAGGCTTTGTAATCAAATGAGGACTCGACATGAGGAAGATAGGCAAGTTCCTCGGGCAAGTCGTATTGGGCGAAGACATCCTTAATATACTGGAGGTAGCGGCCAGAGCGAATCACGCCACGGCGAAAACGGTCTGCCTGGCCAGTCTGCACTCTAAGCTGCCTTGCGGCTTGGCGCAGAGTCGCCGGCGTTGCCTCATCGCCAAATAGGGCAAAAACTTGCTGTTCTAGTTTGCTCGTGGGTTGGCCACTGCGACCCAAGCGCTGTAACACGGCTCGGTACTTTGCCTTCTCTCTCTTGGCATAACCTCTGGCACGACGACTATAGGGGTTCACGCCGGCAGGTAGGGTGTAGACCCCATAGATACGCATGAGTTGTTTTGAGTCGTGAACAACAATCTGACGACTGTTGTAGTGGGAGTAAATCTGTTGCCAAAACTCGACGTTGTCGCGAATGCCGTCGTAGGTGGGGAAGTGCTCGCCCGAGTCTGCTGCCGCAGCAATCATAGCTGTGCCAAGGCAACAACCGATCCAAGCCATGGACCACCAACGCAACCAGACCCCTCCCATAACCATTTATTCTACTGTAGTTTTTACTGAAGATCCAGCCGCTACAGAAAAAATCTCCTGTCTATTCAGCACTTTGCACTTTGGAAAAATTCTACTATGTAAACAGGCATGACCCAGCGAACGCAGGAGTTCTCTTATCATGGCAGCAAACCCATCCGTGCGGATCGTTTTCTGCAGCAGCAGCTTAAAGGATTCTCCATGGCTAACGTACGCCAGCTTCTTGGCAGCGGCGCCATTCTCCACAACGGCCACGGCTGCAAGAAGGGGACCCTGCTAAAGCAGGGGGAGTCGCTCTTATGGCCTGACATGCCTAACCTTTCCACCCTACCCATACCCAACGCAAAGATTCCTCTGTCCATCGCCTTTGAGGATGAGGCATTGCTCATTGCTGAGAAGCCCTCTGGACTGCCTACCTACCCCCTCTCACCGCTGCAAACCGAAACCCTCGCCAATGCGCTAATCGCATACCACTCCTGCTTCCAAGGTGTTGGCAATAGTCCTTTAGAAGCAGGCTGCGTGCATCGCCTCGACATCAAGACCTCTGGACTGGTTGTGGCAGCCAAGAGCCAAAAAAACTACCAACGCTGTCGCAGCCTCTGGCAGAGTGGCAAAGTCCTTAAAACCTACATGGCACTGGTACAGGGCAACTTAGAAAGTAAGATAGAGATCGATCAACCACTGGCGCGGCATAAAACCGAGAAGAGCCGCATGGTCGTGGTCGAACCAACCACTCGTCCACGCGACTACCGTGGCCCTGTTCTAAAGGCGTACACAAAAATCGCACCACAGCAACACTATGCAGACTTCACGCTCGTGAAGGTTTGTATCACAACAGGCATCATGCACCAAATTCGCCTGCATCTGAGCTCCTGCGGCCACCCCATTGTTGGCGAAGATCTTTATAACCAACCTCATGCCAACAAACCAACCTGGCAGCGTTACTTTTTACACGCCGCACATATCAAGCTGCCCCATCCGCAAACCAACGCGATGCTGGAAGTAGCGTCATCTCTACCTACAGAACTAGACGATTTCTTACAACAGCTAAGATGATGAACGCGAAGCAACTCGACCACCGCTGCACACACTAACAACAACAGTGACTAACAGCGCCAGCAAAAAGGCAGGAACCAGCTCGTAGATGATACGATCACTCAAACCAGAGAGCTTCCAGATAACCGTCACACTAAAGCCCGTGATCATTCCAGCCAGTGCACCGTAGTGGTTGGTTCGCTTGAAGGTGAGCGCTGCGAGAATCACCGGTCCAAAACTCGCCCCTAAACCAGACCAAGCAAAGAGCACCAGCCAGAAGATCACCCGCGCCTCGGTGAGGGCAAAGATCACTGAGAGCAAGCCCAACACCACAACTGCAAGACGTGACAACAGTACGAGTTGCCTCGGCTGGCGCATTTTGCCAAAGAGCTTTTCATAGGTGTCATGCACAATGGCTGAGGAGGCCACGAGCAACTGTGAGTCTGCCGTGGACATGATCGCTGCCATGATGGCTGCTAGCATCATGCCGGCAAAGAGAGGGTGGAGAAGTTGGGTTGCCAGTATGGGAAAGATATACTCTGGGTCATCAACCTCTGGAATCAGCGCCCGGCCACAGAGACCCACGGCAATGGCACCGTAGTAGACCAGCAGCCCCCAGGTAATGGCAATCACACGGCCACGGCGTACACTCTGCCAATCTCTCGTCGCCATATAGCGTACCAACACCTGTGGCTGACCGGGATAGCCAAGGCCAATACCGAGCAGCCCAACCACCATGCCAAAGAGCGCGGCGCCACTCTTACCTTGATCGAGTCTGGTCAGCTCACTGCCTAGCTGTTGTAGTGAGCTACAGAGCTCGGCAATGCTACCGATCTGACTAAGCGCCATCAGAGGCAACAACACCAGGCCAAAGACCATCAACAAACCCTGCAACAGATCGGTCCACGCGACCGCACGAAATCCACCCATGATCGTATATAAGATGATCACCACCGCCCCGACAATCACACCAACCGGATAGGGCCAAGAAAAGACCGCATCAAAGGCTTTGCCAGTGGCGGTCATCTGTGCCGCCACATAACCCATCATGCTGAGAAAGATCACCACGCCAGCGGTGATACGCAGCCTGTGGTGCGGATCGCCAAACCAGTGCGCCAAAAGATCTGGCAAGGTGATGGCCTCGGCCGCTGCTGTAGCCTGACGCAGACGGTTGGCGAGAAAGTACCAGTTGAAAACATAGCCGGCCAGAACACCTGGCACAAACCAGACCGCCGCTACTCCCATTTTGTAAGCCATGCCACAGGCACCGAGAATGATCCAGCCGCTCTCTGAGGTTGAGGTTGAAGAGATGGCTGCCACCCAGGCACCCAGGTTGCGACCCCCAATAAAAAAATCGCTGCTCGATGTGAGTCGTTTGGATGCAATGTAGGCAATGATAACAATCAAGAACAGATAAGCGATAAAGGTTGCAAGGATCTCAAGATTCACGATTTATCGCCTCGCTCTTCCAACCAGTACTTGACCCAAACAAAGAGCAGCAAACCAACAGGAAAGATGATATAGAGCAGTGTCATGCCAATAGAGAGTGACATGCTTATAAGAGCCTAGCGAAAACCGAGGTGATTGTCCAAGGAAGGCTCTGACGAGGAGGCGTTGTTATGAAGAGTTATCGTAAAGAGCTCTGGTTCAACATTCCCAAGCGTATGGACTTTGTCAACATCACTCCAGAGATAGAAGAGTGCATTAAAGCAAGCGGGGTCAAAGAGGGTTTGGTGCTGGTCAATGCCATGCACATCACTGCCGCAGTTTTTATCAACGACGATGAGTCTGGCTTACACCACGACTACAAGAAGTGGCTCGAGAAGGTTGCACCGCATGCACCCATTGAGCAATACCGCCATAACGATACCGGTGAGGACAATGCCGATGCGCATATGAAGCGCCAGATCATGGGACGCGAGGTGGTTGTGGCCATCACCAAGGGCAAGCTCGATTTTGGTCCGTGGGAACAGATCTTCTATGGTGAATTCGACGGCCGCCGCCGCAAACGCGCCCTCGTGAAAATTATCGGTGAGTAAAGTAAAGCTGTAGTGTTTCAGTCATTTAAGCCGGCAATAACATCCACGCAGGTTGTATATCTCTTGTGCGCATAGATTGTAAATTGAGGTGGAAGAATGTTGTGAAGGTTCAAGGTTGACAGATCGGGCTCATCTGCATCAACCATCTGATTTTCGAGCTTACCTCTAGCTCTCGCAAGAGAGAGCTTACCTAATGAGTCATCGGACAAATTCTTAGCACTGGAAAATCCCAGTTCATAACGACCGGCCCCTCTAAAGAGAGCCCTGCCATTAGACTCAACAATTATAGAGCAGCCTATATACGACAAAAACCCGGCCTCTAACCAATATCCATGATCGGCCGCGGTAGACTGCTGGAGCTTCGCCTCTTGCGTCGATGATTCCATGGCCGCAGCAAATTCGTCAAGCTGGCGTAATGCTGTTTCAGTCGAGCCAATCTTTTCCAAGGTTTCCTTGTCCAAGCGTTCTACCAACCTATTAATGTCATCTAAAAAATGATCAGGATTACTCACAAATTTCGTATGTGAGTTCGTGCTAACACAGAGTTTAGGCTTAGCTGACCCGCCATAGAAATCGGCTGATTCCTCTGCTCGCAACGTTGAAGTCGACAGTAGAGCAAGAACTATCAAAAAAGATGGTGGTAAATAGCTGTTAACGGCAAAATACATAGTCTCTTCTCCTAATTACTCTAAGAAGGTCTAATAAGCAAACTCGGTGCCAAGCAAGCACTCGCCATACAGATGTAACCTATTAGTATTATTTAAATTTAATCCGTCCGACCGCGCAGTTTACGCGACCCTGTGGCACTCTTGGTACAAAATGCGTTAGCTGTCACAAAAAGAGCGTGTCCCTAACTGAGGATCTCCTCTAGGGCGTAGAGAGTCTTTTGCGGAAATTTTTCCGTGGGATAGAATTGGCTAATGCGCGTCAATGCCTCCTCATAGCTGGCGATATTGAGGTAGCGTAGCAGATAGCGTATGTCATCTTCATCGTGAAACTCAGGGCCCAGGCGCATCGCTAGACACTTCATGGCAAGCAGGTAGGAGGCCTCAGCAACGAATACTCTTAGATGGCTTAGCTCTAAAAAGGACTTAAAGGCTGGCTTCTCACCAAAATAGCCCTTTACTGCGTCATTTAACCAGTTGCGCGCCAACCCCTCTTCTCGGCTAATGATCTCTACTAACCTTCTGATTTCCGAGGTGGGTGCGAATTTTGTATCAACATCCTTGGTGGATTCACGAACTTCAAAAACAAGACACATAACTGCACCGCCAACCAAATAGAGCTCACCTATGGTGTCTTTCGCTTTGAGCTTGAAATTGAGCAGATCAAATAGCTCGAGGATTCGCTTTTTTGTTAATCCTATCTCCATTAAATACGATCACCCATAGTCGAGTCGACAAAGATATTACGACGTCGAAACGCTACTGGAGCATGGCATAAGAGATATGTCCGTACCGACAGTAGATTGGATGCAAACCACGGTGTCGCTAAAGGCTCTATATCGGTAACCCATTGAGGTGGGTCCACTCTCTTTAAGTAGGCAGATTGCTCAACCATTGCAGCAACAATATTTTCGAGATGAGCAGGGAGTCGGACATTCGGTCTTGTGGTCAAGGCCCGATTAAAATCTCTGTTGCCTAATTGTAGGAGAAAGTCATGCAAACTCGCTAGAACAAGTCGTTGTCTGTCACCCTTAGCTAAGAGTTTAACGAGATCATAAAATTCATTCTCCTTATCGTGTAGCAATTGGCCAAGAATCCATGCAGATAGACCTTTACCAGCAGCCTTTGCCGCCCGCCTAATCCGCTGCTTTTCACTGGCAGACACGCGAATCTGAATGTGTTGGTTCTTGCCTTGAGACATAGGCCATCATAACAGTACGATCAACTAATTGTCAATACATTGTCATGACAATCCTACATCGAGAGGGTGAGTTCAAGCCAGAAAAAGCTGGGGTAGGTACCGAACTCCGAAGTAGGTACTTGTAACTGCGGTCGCGAGCCAAGGGCGATGAGGCTGCCAAGGTTCAGTTCGACCTCATCAGCCACCGAGTAGCGCAGCGACGGAGAGAGCGTTAACGAGCCATCCAGCAGATTGATAATAACACTGGCCTCAGCATCTAAGAGGGGAGTCACTTCGTAACGCCCGCTACCCGCTAAGTAGTGGCGTCCAACATTGGTGATGTCGCCTGAGACAAAACGTGGGTCTAAAAACAGCAGCGGAAAGTCCTCGCTCTCACTACTGCCAAAGCCGTTAAAGTAATACTCAGAGAGTAAAAACAACTTGGGTGTTACCTGATAATCGTAACCCACCGTAGCACGAAAGAAGTCATCTTCACCTGACTCCGTAGCCAAATAGTAAGTCCCTTCAGTGCGTAGGGCACCGCCACCTAGATAGGCGGCGGTGCCGCTAATGCCATAGCCAAAGCGTAGATCTTCTTTTACCTTGCCCAGTAACAGGTCAACATCAAAGTGATGGACATTCGTCGAGAATTTAGTGAAGAGTGCCGACTCATCCCAATTAGCGTCGGCGCCGAAGGCATAGAAAAACGACAATGCCGTAAAACGTTGCAACCAGAGATCGATGCGCACTACGTCGGCGCCGGCTTTGTAGCTGCGATCAAGGGTGTTCTGGGTAAAGGGAGCAATCCAATCAATGGGGTTCCAAAAAAAGGTGCGACCAAAGGTGACAGCCTGGCGACCAAGGGCCACACCAAAGCTCTGCTGGGTAAATTTTAAGGCGAGACGATCTGGAAAGAGCGTTACCAGGGCTGCCTCCTCGTCAACTAGATCTTGGGTGAGATCGTCGATGAGAAAGCTGCCCGCGGTGCCGGTGACGGAAAAACCATTGAAGTTCACTCCGGTGTCTTCGCTCTTCAACAGGCTGTTCTGTACAAGATGCAGCTGCAAGGCAACTTGCTGATGAACCTGCCAATCTGCCTTAGCGCGCAAAGAGGTGAGGTTGAAACCTTCAACCTCACCCCCCACAGGAAAGCCAGCGTAGTTTTTCTGAAAGATGGTAAAATTACGCAACTCCAAACCAAAACGAAACGGACGCTGTGAAAATTCCTCGTTGGCAACAATGGCATCAAGCTGGGCTAAAACAGGTGAAGCCAATAACATCAGGTAGATCCCACTAATCCCGACGGCTAAAGAGATGCGCCATGGCTTCGGCATCAGCCACTTTCCTGCTGCTTGATCTCAGTAATCACACCATCGTGAAGATAGACGAGTTTTTTCGCCACCTGCATAACCTGCGGATCATGGGTTGAAAAGATAAAGGTGCAGCCTTTGCTGTTGTTCATTTGCAGCATGGTCTCCAGCAAACCCATGGCGGTCTTGGAATCAAGATTGGCTGTGGGTTCATCAGCAAGAATGATGGCCGGCTCACCGACGATGGCTCGCGCCACGGCCACACGCTGCTGCTGACCTCCGGAGAGCTCGTTGGGAAAGCGGTGCTCCAAGCCCGCAAGGCCAACCTCTTTTAGAATCTGCATGACCCGTTGGCGCCGCTCCTTATCCCCATGTCCCTGCAACAAAAGGGTGAATTCGGCATTCTCAAACGCGGTCAACACGGGAATCAAATTGAACGACTGAAATACAAAACCAATGTGATCCCGTCGCAAAGCGGCCAGCTCGCCACGAGATAAGGTGGCAAGCTCTTTATCGACAACCCGTAGCTGCCCGGCTGTGGGCAGGTCGAGCCCACCTATGAGGTTGAGCAGGGTGGTCTTGCCGCTTCCCGATGGTCCGGCAAGCGCCATAAAGTCTCCTGGCTCAACCGTTAGGCTGACCTGGTCCAGCGCCCGTACCGCTACCTCACCCTGTTGATAGACCTTACTAACCTGCTCCACTTCGACTATCGCCATCTTCAACCTCTTTTGCTATGGACCACGCAGCGCCTCCACCGGGACAAACCTGGCTGCCTTGAGCGCTGGGTAGATGCCTACGAGCACTACTAAAAGGTATATGAGCAACACGGTGATCAAATAGTGCTCAACAAAAATACCTGTACGCAAAACCGGCTCAAACGCAAAACCACTGATGCTTATCTCCTCATCGGTAAACCACTGTAGATCAAGCGGAAAGCGCTGAAACAAACCGTTCACACCCCAGCCCAAAAGTGAACCAAAGAGGATTCCGAGCAGGCCAATTAAGCTAGTCTCAGCCAAAACCAGTAAAAAGAGCCTAATGGGTGACGTGCCCACAGCCAACATCACCCCAAACTCAAAACGGCGCTCCAACACCGACATCAACACGGTGTTGAGAATGCCCGCGGCAATAATCAGAAAAACCATCAGTTGCAGCACATAATTCCAAGCCCGATCCATGGCAATGTAATTAGCCAGATCACGCATCACCTCTCGCCAAGTGTGCAAACTCAACTGTCCGAAATCACTAAGCTGAGCCCTGAGATCCTGCTGGACTGGCGGTATCTGTCGGAATGAAGGTAAAAACACCGCTACTTGGGAGACCTCATGGCTAGCCAATCCCAACAGTCGCTGCGCTGTGGGTAGTTGCATCAGTAGATAGAAGCCATCAAAGAGTTCCGAGCCAACATGAAAGATACCAGCTACACGCAGCAACTCTTGCACGGTCTCATTACTTTTGTCGTTTGCCGTGAGCACGAGTTTACTGCCAACATCCACTTTCAGTTTCTTGGCAAGCAAGTCGCCAATCAAAATACTCCGTGGTGCTTCCGATTGCAGAAAACTTCCACGAACGATCTCTTTGGCAAGAGGCGAGATATCCAGCTCAACCTTTGGATCCACAGCATCAAAGAAGACTCCGGCTGAACCATAAGCCGAAGCCAGCATACCGTTACCTTTAATGCGTAGGGCGTATGCAGTAACCCCAGAAACCTGTTGCAGTCGCGCTTCTAGCTGCCGGTAATCGCCAATACTATTTTTGATGTCGGGATCGTCGCGATATTCCCTGTGCTCCAATGTGAGATGCCCACTACCGCTGCGGGCCGCCAGATCAATGAGGTTGGAATAAGTGCCATCCTGAAAACCGGTAAACAGCATGCTAAACATCATACCGCCGCTGATCGACAGTACGGTAATCAAGCTACGCCGCTTGTTTCTCGAAAGGTTGCGAAATGCCAACTTGTAAATCATCGCCTGCCGCTACCTGCTGTAGATCGCCTTTACGGGAATAATCCGTGCTGCCTTCCAAGCCGGATAGAGCGCACTACAGATGGTAATTAAAAAAAGCAGCAGGGTGGGTTGCAGAAAAATCTCCAGATCACTGACGGAACGCATCAGTGGATCGATCGTGGTACCAGAAAAATCAAAACCATTAGGTGCAAACGGACCCATGTCCAAACCACGATGAACTAACCAGAGGTTTAGAGGATAGGCGAGCGACCAGCCAAAACCGCTAGCGATGAGGGTGAGCATGATGGTCTCAAGCAGAATTAGCCCCACCAGCTGCAGAGGTTTCGTGCCTATCGCCTTCATGACGCCAAACTCGCGCAGCCTTTCAAACACCATCATGAGCACAGCGTTCAAGACCACAAGTGCTGCTGCCATGTAAATGATGAAGGTCAAAATCATAGTCGAGACGTTCATCATCGTCACTACATCAGCGATCAACGGCATCACCTCTCGCCAGCTGCGCAACTCGATGCTGGGTGATAACGAACCCTTTAGCAGGGTTTGTACTTCTTGTTTTGTCGTCAGCTGGGAGGTGCGCAACGCCAGCTCATGGGTGACATTTTCTGGAAACGAGAAGAGTCGTGTAAAGGCCCTCTTGCCAACGACCACGCGAGTTCGATCAAAAGACTCACCAATGTTGTCTAGGATGCCAACAACTCGAAGTAATTCATTGCCAATAGAGCCGTCACGGCCGGTGGTAACCAAAACCAGTTGATCGCCAATCTCAGCGCGCAAAATTCTGGCAACCTTCTTGCCGAGGACAATCTCTTCAACTACGAGCGATTCTTCTTCCTCGGCTTCGAGTTCCATCTCGTCTGCCGCAAAGTCAATGCCTAAGGCCGCGTCCAATCCTTCAAGGCGACGCCTACCTGGCTTCTCTCTAGGTATGGTCTTTACGGCACCACTAAGGTAGTGGCCCTGCTCCAGATACTTTGGCAGATGCAGATCGGTCACGAGTTGTTCCTGTTCTAGATCCACGGCCTGCACATGCACGCCGGCAGATTTCTTGGTGCGGTCATTGGCAACAAGTCCATAACCATACCACCTTGGTGCAACATGGATTCCTGCTGTTGCTAAGCGATCATGGATCTCCTGGTAACTATCGATCGTGTCATAGAGTGACAACTCCGCCAGATAGTCTTCATGGTGTATTTGAAAGTCACCAACGGTCAGGTGAGTGACGGTGTGCTCTAATTGGCGGGTCATACCCCACATCAAACCAGTGAAGAGAACCATCAAAACCTGCGCAAGGACTAAGGCTGATACTGTTATCGTAGTGCGGCGGCTGTTACGCCAAACATTACGCCAGCCCATTCTCAGTAGGATGCCAAAGGTCACGTTCGTTGCTACTGCCTCTGCAAGTTCTTAAGCGTAAAAAAGTCTGCCTTGAGTGGCAGATTAAACTGAATCTTTTCCAGTGTCACTGCAGTAAACTCATTCTGCTTATCTTTGGGCACCATCTTCATGCTCTTAAACATGGGCTTGCCATCTACGACGCTAAAATCTGCAAAGGTTGCTGTACGCACAAGCTTACCCTGTTCATCGTAGTAGCGCTCGACCGTAGGCATGTAGTCCTTTTGCCGCACCTCTACAATCACCTTACCCCAGACAACAGGCGCTTTGGGTTTTGGAGTAAGAGTAATCTCATAGATGGCCTCGCCTGCACGTTTACCCGTAAAGGTTATCTTGAAGGTGTAGTCTTCGGTCATACGACTCTCTTTAACCAGGTCGTCATTGGTAAAGTGCGAGCCCATCCAGGAAGAGGCGAGCATCGATGGTGGCACCTTGACCGTTCTGTTCACCTTAGGAAGGTAGTTCCATATCTGCTGCTTTACTTTTAACGTTGCGGTGCCACGCTCTTTCTTTGGCAGGCGAATCATGATCAACGAATAGTCTTTACCCAGGGAATAGGATTGCATCCTCAGGGTGCGATGCCAGTGAGCAGTCTTGACCTCCATGCGAATGATCGACGCGGATGATGCTCCGCGCCACATATCATCGATACTATCAAGGATCTCCTTAGCAGTTTTAGCGGCATCAACTCGAAATGGCGCCAGCAACAGGATAGCGCACCCAACTAGAGTCAAGGTTTTGTGCAGCAGCTGCATGGGCGGTTTCTCTCAGCCTGACTCCAGACTAGGGTTGTGCAGCTGCCGGTTCTGGAGATGGGATACTCTCGTCGAGCTCGGAACTCTCCTGCAAAGGTGGCTGGATCTCAGCGAGCAGCTTACGACAGGGCTCATTGGCAATGGCTTCGCAATAGAGTTCGATCTCACGGCGTATCTCTAGCTCGGTGGCATCACCACGATATAACTCGACCAGTCGCTGCGATAGGGTCGCCTCCCTCCAGGAGCGTGCCAACTGAATGGCATCACCTTGCAGTTGTGGCTGCCAGTCAAGCGTGCGGCTTAGCACTTTGGGTAACCAGGACTTTAACTTCTCTGGTCCGTGCTGGTGGAGAAAATTAGCTGCGCGAAGCACACTCTCAGCGTGTACGGTTGATCTAGGTCGAGCACGCAGCACTTTAAGAAACATCGGATGGGCAAAATTAGAACCCGAATAGCCGTAACCAACGAGCATGCCGACCATGGGCGTTTGCCGGTGCTTCTTTGCGATAAGAAACTCATCGATGAGCGCGGCGATGAGACGGCGATCGGCATACTGTTGTTGCATGCCTAAAAGAAAGGCATAGAAGTCCCTGCGGCGCATATCTACCTTGCGATTGCCAATATGGCGCCGCAGTCGCGAAAGATTAAAACCCTTGATGTTCGCCTGCAACACATCCAGTGGCAAAGAGGCAAGGGTGACAAAGGCATCTTGTGCAATACTCGCTTCTGCTGACTCAAGATGTTGGCTATAGAACCCAACACAGCTCTGTGGCTCGGCGCAGTTCTGTGTTGCCCGTGCCTGTAGGTAAGTGGTGACGGCATCTTGTTTGGGTGTTGTGTCCTGCTCTGTCTGTAAATTAGGAACAGCAGCTGTAGCAAGCGGGCTATGCTGATCCTGCCAAAAGGGATAGGATTGCCCGTGAATAGCAGCCAAACAGATACCAAACCAAGCAAGCAGTAAGAGTCGTAGCGGTGATTTCATACCAAAAACCTCATGTTGTTAAAAAACGCAGCAGTGACGGTTCATAGGCCTGTGGTTTTTCATATCCCAACAGATTTAAAAGGGTAGCGGCAACATTACCAAGCCCGCGCTCACCAAGTTGCGCCATGACATACTCTCCCTGGTAATCGGCATCACAAATAAAACAGGGCACCGGATTGAGGGTATGAGAGGTCTTGATGCTGCGTTTGCCGTGACTCTCTACAAACATCTTCTCGCAGTTGCCGTGATCCGCAAGAATGAGGGTAATGCCGTGCATAGCTGCGACCTCTTTTTCCAGTAGGTCGACGGCACGATCTACAGCCTCAACCGCCTTTACAGCAGCCTCAAAGTCACCAGTATGACCCACCATATCACCATTGGCAAAGTTAACTCGACCAAATCGAAACTCCCCGCGCTTTAGAAGTTCCCTAGTCGCTGTGGTAATCTCTGCTGCCTGCATCTGTGGTTTCTCATTGAACGGTACACGATCAGAGGGGATCTCGACATACTCCTCAAGCTTTGCATCGACCTTTCCAGAACGGTTGCCATTCCAAAAATAGGTGACATGGCCATACTTCTGCGTCTCAGAGATGGCAAAGGAGCGGAGGCCAGCAGCACAGAGGTACTCGCTAACGGTATCTTGAATGAGCGGCGGGGATACAAGATAACGTTTAGGAATGAGCAGATCGCCATCGTAGCGCATCATGCCGCAATAGATCACCTGCGGACGACGCTGACGATCAAACTCGTGGAACTCCTGCTCTTCAAAAGCACGAGAGATTTCTATGGCGCGATCGCCACGAAAGTTAAAAAAGATCACGGCATCACCATCAACGATCGGAGCGAGCGGCTTGCCAACACTGTCGACAATGACAAAGGCCTCGAGATCCTGATCGATGATCGATGGTCGTTCTCGGTAGAAGGTTTCAACCGCTTGCTCAGCAGAGCGGAAGGTACGCGCTTGGCCAAGTACGTGTGCCTGCCAGCCACGCGCCACGATTTGCCAATCAGCGTTGTAGCGGTCCATGGTTACCTGCATCCGCCCACCACCCGAGGCAATGCAAACATCGCAGCTGTAGCGCTGTTGTAGTTCAGCAAGAAGACTCTCGGTTTTGGCAAGATATCCAAGTGCCGAGCGTGGCTGCACATCGCGGCCATCGAGCAACAGATGCAGGGCTATGCGTTGAACACCCTCCGCAGCTGCGTGGCGAAGCATGGCAAAGAGATGATCGATATGGGAGTGGACATTGCCATCGGAGAGTAAGCCAATAAAGTGTAGCGTGCCGCCACATTTGCCGGCTGCCGCGACCTCCTGCCAAGTGTCGGTGCGAAACAACTCGCCACTGGCAAGTGCCTTGTTCACCAGGCTGGCACCTTGATCAACAATACGGCCGGCGCCCAAGGCGTTGTGGCCGACTTCACTGTTACCCATATCACTCCAGCTTGGCATGCCAACCGCAGGCCCATGTGCGGTGAGTGTCGTCTGTAGTCGGCAGTGCTGTTGCAGTCGATCAAGACAGGGAGTGTGGGCTCGAGTCACGGCGTTACCGGCACTGTCAGCAGCAAGACCAATGCCATCCATTATAATAAGCAGCAGTGGACCGGGGCGGCCGGGAAAGCTAGGCAGTTTTTGTAGTTTTAGGCTCATAGCTGCGTAAGCCAGAGGTGTTGTTGTCCTGCAGACCAAGCCATCGACCCTACCTTACCGCCTCTAACCAGGCTTCTCCAGCATTTCTCGCGTGGTCGCGAGGATCTCCTCATAACGGGCAGCCTCGTCAAGCCGCATTCGCTTGCGTAAGCCGCTCAGGTAGACCTCACACTTTTTTATCAGCTCCTGATTGAGAGCATGCCGCCACTCATCTGGCAACGGCAACCCCTCTCGAATCTTGACCAACGATTGGATGCGATAACGATCTAAGCCCCACTGTTTGGAGAGCTGGTCAGCGTGGCCACCGTATTTTATGGTCAAGGGCTCATCCACCAAGCCTATAGGGTAACGCACGCCCGCACGCAGCCAAAAGTCATAGTCTTCACAGGCTGGCAGGGATTCATCAAACAGACCCAGGGAGGCAAACACCGAGCTGTGCACCATAGCTGCCGAAGGGCTAACCAGGCAGCGCTGGAGCATATGCGGAAAGATCCAGCCGCGTCGTTTGCGGTGAACCTCTCGTGGGTTTACCCTGCGGCCGTGGCGTATCCAAATCTCTTCGGTCTGCACAATGCGATCTTTGGGATGATCTTTTATATAGTCCATCTGCTGTGTTAGTTTGCTCGGCAACCACTCATCATCCGAATCGAGAAAGGCAAGCCACTCGCCTGTGGCTGCATGGATACCCCGATTGCGGGCGCTGCTCACTCCTTGGTTCTTAGGCTGTTGCAGTACTTTGATCGTCTCAGCAAACTCGTCGAGCACCGTGGCTGTCGCATCGGTAGAGCCATCATCGACCACGATCACTTCGTAGTCGCTAAAATTCTGCGCCAAAACCGAACGCAGCGCCCGCGCAATCGTCTGCTCACGGTTGTAGGTTGGAATGACCACACTGACTCGCATCACATCCCTTAATTCAATGCGGTAGTCGCTATTCGGATGATATGCAACCTCTCCTACTACTGTATCCAGTTGGGCTCGCTAGCTTGAGAGCTCTTGCCATTTCGTCTGATACGGTTGATAGTCGGTTTTTTTAGTAATATCAGCTTATTGCACAGATTCGTCGAAGCAAGGTAGAATAGAAAGATATGACCGTTCGTGCGCAAAAGATAGAGACCATAGCCCAGGAGTTGGTGGACGAAGGGGTGCTAACGGCTGATCAGTTAGCCGTCGCCTTGGAGTCACAGAAAAATCTTGGCGGTAACCTAGATGATATTTTAGTCCAACGCCGGTTTCTATCCAAAGAGGAGCTCAATACTAGGCTCGCTGAAAAGGCGGGTATTGCCGTGATCTCGCTCGCTACCTACCAACCCGATACCACCGTATTGAAGCTCATACCGGTTGAAAAGGCCCGTCAATGGAGTCTCTTTCCCCTTTTTGAAACTGAGGAGAAGCTAACCGTGGCCACGGCCGATCCCTTTGATCTAACAGTTCTTGATGGTGCCAGAATGGAGTTGGACAAAGAGATCGACTTTGTTTTGGCTTCACGAGAAGAGATCGACAATGCCATCGAGCAACACTATGGCGACAGGCAGAAAGAGGACAACTCGGCTACAGCGGTGGAAGTGGTCGGCTACGAGACTTCCGCCAACGTAGAAGAAGAGTCGACTGAAGACCAGCTAGAAAGAGAGGCGCAAGCCTCAAGGGTTGTCAATACCGTCGATCAAGTACTGGCACAGGCCTTTCGTGAACGAGCCAGCGACATCCATTTTGGACCGACTCGCGATGCCCTGAAAATACGCCTCAGAATCGATGGCGTCTTAGAGGAAATCCAATCGCAACCCAAACCTCTGCATCAAGGAATGCTGTCACGCCTGAAAATTCTTGGAGGTATGGATGTTGCCGAACACCGTATTCCCCAAGATGGACGCGTAAGGCTCAAAATAGACAGTAGAGAACTAGACCTGCGTATTGCCACCTACCCAACCATGTTTGGTGAAGCTGCAGCCATACGGCTACTCTCTAAACAGAGTTTAATAACCCTAGAGGATCTCGGTTTTGTAGAGAGAGATTTGCACACTTTTACCGAGCTCGTCCATAAGCCACATGGGATTCTTCTGGTTACCGGCCCTACCGGTTCTGGAAAGACGACCACCTTGTATGCTGCCCTCCAAGAGATCGATCGTCAAAAACATCATGTGCTCTCGGTTGAAGATCCCATTGAAAACGAAATCGCCGGAGTGGATCAAACCCAGATCAATCCCAAAGCCGGGTTAACCTTTCCCACGGCACTGCGCGCCATGCTCCGTCAAGATCCAGACATTATCATGGTAGGTGAGATCCGCGATCAAGAGACCGCCGATATCTCGTTGCGCGCCGCTATGACAGGACATCTGGTGTTATCGACGCTGCACACCAATACTGCCATCGGTGCTGTTGCCCGCCTTGTTGACTTAGGCATAGAACCCTACCTCATATCCTCAACCCTCTTAGGAGTGATGGCACAACGGCTGGTGCGCCGTATCTGCCCAACGTGTCGAGTAGAGGCCCCGCTACCAGCAGAGGCTTTGCATAGGCTAAGCTCTAAGGCTGAAGGCCTGCAAGCCTTTCGAGGAAAGGGTTGTCGTGAGTGTGGTATGCGCGGTTACAAAGGCCGCATTGCTCTCTTTGAATTGGTACGAATTGATGATGAACTCCGCGTCTTAATCAACAACAGCTCTCCGGAAGTTCGACTGAAAGAAAAGGCAACTGCCGCAGGGTTTCATACCATCTTCGAAGACGGCATAGAAAAGATCCGACAGGGATTGACCACGATAGAAGAAGTTCTCAAAGTGACTGTAGAAGGTTAAGCCATGTCTACATTTGTTTACCGGGCACGAGATGCTCAGGGTGCTCTTATTACGGGAGAGGTAGAAGGCACACACCCAACAGGTGTGAAACAGGCCTTGGCCATTAGAGGTCTCCTCCCTGTATCCGTACAGCCTAAGGGATTTGAGTTTTCCTTAAAAACCCTTCTGCAAAAAAAAATAAAGCCTAAAGATCTCGCCAACCTTACCCGTCAGTTCCAGGTGATGTTTAAGGCCGGTACCCCCATGGATCGGATCTTGGCGACGCTAGTGAAACAAACGCATCATCACAATCTTAAGGAAGCTCTGTCGACTATTCATAAGGATGTGGCTGGTGGAATGCGCTTGGCGCAGGCTTTTGGCAGACACCCGCAATATTTCAGTACCCTGTATACAAGTATGCTAGAAGCAGGCGAGAGAGGTGGGGTTTTGGATAAGACGCTAAAAGAGGCCGCTACTGTTCTGCAGAAGGAACATCAAATTCACAGTAAGGTCAAATCTGCAACACTATACCCAAAGCTGGTTATTGGAGCGTTGCTGATTGTGGTCTGCCTTATGCTCGTCTTTGTCATTCCGGCATTTGAGAACTTCTATGGCCAGCACGATACGGCACTTCCTCTACCTACACAGATACTCTTGGGGTTGAGCAAAGTGTTTACCACCTATTGGTATCTTCCGCTCTTTTTCTTTTTTGTCTCGGTAGTTTTCTGGAAACGGCTGACAAACAGCAGCGCTGGAAAACGTTGGTTGAGTCAGGTTACTTTTCGTTTGCCGGTCTTTGGTAACTTCAATCTATTGGTTGCCAATGCCCGTTTTGGCCATTTGGTAGCAGCACTCTACCGTGCTGGGCTGCCACTCTCGCATTCCCTTGGGGTTGTGGCAGATACCATGACAAACCTCGGCTACGCGGATGAGCTGCGATCGCTCAAAAAAGATCTCGAGGAAGGAGGCTCACTCTCACAAGGCATGTCACAGGCGAGTTATTTTACACCCATGATGCAAGAAACCTGTGCTGTAGGGGAGCAGACTGGAAAACTAGATGAGTTACTCGAATCTACTGCACTCTTCTACGATGAGGAGATCGACGATATCTTGAAGAATTTGACAACCCTTATAGAGCCGCTACTATTATTTTTAGTATTTGGTCTCATTACCTTAGTGGCCTTGGCAGTTTACCTCCCAGTGTGGAATCTGTCCAAGGTGGTGCTTCCAGGATAGACAGATGCAGCGCAAACATTGGTATATCATTATCATCAGTGTCGTGATCGTTGCCACAGTAGCTGCCATTATTAATAGGCACCTTGCCCAAAGGGCCGAAAGAGAACAGGCGCTGATTTTTGAGTTAAAACAGTTAAGAATTGCGGTGCAGCTCTATCTACGCATGCAGAAAAAGTGGCCTGCTGATCTAGCCACAGCACTCGATACCAAACACGCTGTTCATAGCCCTAATTGGAGTATGCAGCGTGATGCTTCAGGCAAGCCCGTAGATCCCTTTGGCAATCCCTATGTCTACGATCCGAAATCAGGATGGTTACACTCAACGACAAAAGGGTATGGATCTTGGTAACGAAAGGAGGAGGCAATGGTTACCATAAGACAAAGCAAGTGTCGACAGTGCAAGGGTTTTACGCTGATTGAACTTGTCCTTGTTATTGCTCTGTTAGGTGTACTCGCCGTCGCAGCTCTGCCCACTTTCTTTGGCATCTCTTTGACAAACGCACGCACAAATTCCATGAATGCCACCGTTGGCGCGGTACAGTCGGGGTTGTCGCTCTATGCAGCCAATCAGATCGCCTCTGGAAGCGCCGAAAGCTATCCAAGTCTGTTGGAGACATCGGATTTGGCTGACGGTACTGCTGCAAGCAACACCAATCTTCTCTTCAATCAGGTTCTACAAAATGGTGTGAATGCGCAGTGGTTCAAGATTGATGACGATTGCTACGCGTATGACGTTGATGGGGACGGGGTACTTGATAACGGCAGCGGCGACACAGAGTTCCAGTACAGCAACTCAGCGGGCACCTTTATTCAGGCAACGAACTGCGGATAATCGAGTTGGTTTTACCATTGTCGAGCTCATCCTGGTCATTGCCCTCCTAGGTCTTCTAGCTGGGGCGGTGGTCCTCTTTTCACCTCCTATTACTTCAGCGCGGCTGGATACCGCGAGCAAGCAGGTACAATCAGATATCGAATTCGCCAAACAGAATGCCATGATGACGGGTCAGACTTCTGGTGTACAGTTTATCAGTGGCGGCTCCTATACCGTCTATCAGGGCAGCACGGCAACGCCTCTAACAAGCCCTCTGGATAAACAGAATATGGTGATCACCCTTGCCAACAAGTATCCTAACATCGTCATTTCCAGCAACTATACCGTCGAATTCAACAGCATGGGCACTCCTACCACGGGAGGTGGGGGCAGTGTGACCATCAGCGATGGCACCAATAGCAAGGTGATCGCAGTTACCGCCAATACCGGCATGGTGGCCATCCAATGAAGGCTATAGAGGGCTTCACGTTGATTGAAGCAGTCCTGTCCATTGCTGTTATTGGCGTTGGTCTGGTAGGCATGCTCTACGCCTTTCAAGGCTCGGTAAATTCTTCGCTCGTGGCCGATCAGACGGTGATCGCTACCAATATAGCACGCGAAACCATGGAACGGATTATTGCCCAGAGAGACTGCAACGAATCCGGCTGTGGTTATGCGGCTACGCTCACTTCAATCAACACGAGCAATACCTATGATGAAAACCCCGTTAGCGGTTTTGCTGGTTTTGTTCTCGACTCAACCGCCCTTGAAGTCAATCCTGATGACGATGATAACAGCGATGATTTTTTAGACGCCTCAGCCGGTTCTGGATACGCACGCGTGACCGTTCAGGTGAGTTGGAACAACGGCAATAGATCTATCCAATTGGCCACCCTGATTACAGACTACACGCCATGAAACAGAAAGGTTTTACCCTGGTTGAATTGGTTTTGGTCATTGCCCTGCTCGGTATTTTAGGCGCTGTTTTGGGTCCAGGCCTCAGTAGTGCCATCAAGGGTTTTGATACGGTCTGGTCGCGAAAGCAGACACTGGCACAAGCGAGAGCAGCCATGGACCGCATGGTGCGCGAAATCCGCCTAATCCAGTCTTCGGCGGATGTGGTCAACGTCAGTACATCAACCAGCTTTCAATTTGAATATCCAGATGGCACAGCCATCACCTATGACCTCAACAGCACCAACCTAAGACGCAATACGGACACGCTTGCCAGTAACGTGACCAGTCTGAGCTTCAGCTACTATAATGAACAGGGCAATACCACGGCAACAGCCTCTGCAGTCCGCAGTGTCGGCATCCAACTAGGCATGGATGTGCCCGGAGACCATGGCACTCTGACGCTGAGAACACGCACGTTCTTAAGGAACACGGGGAATAACTATGCAGCCTATGCATCACCGTAGCGGCTTTGCCGTATTAGGTGTGCTCATTGCCATGGGTATTCTTGCAGCCATGGCAACTGGTATGGCCGTGTTGGTAGCTACCAACCAATCAACCCGCACACAGCAGCTCTACATGGACCAGGCGTATTATGCTGCCCATGGGGCTTTTGAATACGCCATGCGCCAAATTCAGGTCGATGGCAATCCCGACCCTATTCCCACACGTCACTTTGCTGGAGAGGCTTTCAGCATCACGCGCACGAACAGCAAGGTCAACGTCACCACAACAAAGGATAGTGCCAGCAATTCCTTTAGCATCACGGATCCCAATCCGCCCGCCGCGGGTAACTGCCTGAATGTCGACACCACAGGCAAGGCCATCACTGGTAACACCAAGTTGACTGGCTTGGTGTTAAGCCGATCCGTACGCTGCACCGCTGCCATCCAGATTGACTCCATGACGATCAGCTGGACGCCTAACGGGGGACAACAGGCCAATCAGATCCAAATTGCCACAAACCCTAAGGAGTACGATGGTCCGGCACAGAGCTCAGGCACCAATTTTGATTTTGGCGCCAATGACTACGTGATCAACGACGGCAACAACCACGACCTAAGCCACATTCGCTGGGACACCAACGTAACCAATACAGACTTTACGCTTGTCTTTCACATGAACGACGGCTCACAAAAGAGCGTTGCTGTTGACTTTCTTGCCGACAACCAGGCTAACTGTTTTACAGCCACCACCTCCGCGGCCAAGTTGGCGTGGAACAGCAGCAAGTGGCAACGTCTGCAGGATTTGACCTATCAAAATAGTTGCTCCTTACCGATTCGGCTCGACACCACCCAGGTAAGCTGGACACCGACTTCGCCAAGCCGCACCCTGCAACAGTTCAGGATCAACAACAGCAACATTTACGACTCTTGGGATAATACCAACAGCGGGATAACTCGAGATATCGACACCACCATTCCAGCGTCGACAACCTATAGTTCCAACAACCGCTTTGACTTTAGCGATGAGATGCTTAACCGTGATTACACGATTATCTGGACCTTTGTCGATGCGACCAGTAAGACAACCAGCATCGACCAGTTCGCCAGTAATCAACACAACTGCCTTACCTTTGATACCTCCAATGCTGCCCGTGGTGGCAGCGACAACAAGTATCTGCAAAATATGACGCTGGAAAACACCTGCGCTAATGACATCGGCCTTACCGCGGTTACTGTCAGCTGGAGCGGCGGCGTCTCAGGGCAGCAGTTTAAAAAGCTCAAAGTCCAAGACGATACCGATGACAACAACTTCAGTGGCAACAAAAACTCAGGCCAAAAGGCAGACTTTGGCGACAAAGATGTCTACCTGCGCGACGGCGTCGGTGCCGTGGATATCACTACCTTTCAATTCAAGAAAGCCGTCGACGTCGGTATAACTTACACAATAACCTTTGATCTGTCTGATGGTAACACCAAGACAGGAACCGTTACCCTAGATGCACAGGCGAGTGATCTGTCTATCGATACATCAAGCACAACAATTAGCGGAAGTGGCGATATAGACTTAGAAGGTATAACCATTACCAACAACGGCGCCAGCACCATTACCTGGGAGAAGTTCAGTGTCAACTGGAACGGCTCCAGCAGTCGCCGAGTAAAAAACATCAATGTCAATCGCAGCCAGGTTTGGAGCGGTACGGCAAAAAAGAACAAGACCAAAACCCTGACAGCGCCCGTCTCGCTGTCGCCCTCGCAGACCAAAACCATCAACTTCTTCCGCTTTAACGGTGACATGAGTGGTAAGACCTTTGATATCACCTTCACCATGTTGGACGGCTCCACCAAGACCACTCCTAGCTTTACGCCGCCGGATGGCTGAGAGAGATGCTGGCTCTTTTCTAATGGATAGAATTGGGTTATGTTTTATGTGATTAGGAGGGGACGTCCGTGTATCTGCGCTACTTCAACCTGAAGGAAGAACCCTTCAGCATGACGCCCGATCCCCGCTTCCTCTTTCATTCGCATCAACATGAAGCAGCCATTGCCGCTTTAGTCTATGGCATAGAGCAACGCCGCGGTTTTCTCTTGTTGACTGGTGAGATTGGCACCGGCAAGACGACCGTGTGCCGTGAGGTGATCAACCGCCTCCATGCCAATATCGAAATCTCGGTCATCCTAAACCCCCTGCTTTCAGTCACGGGACTGCTCCAGGCTATTAATAAAGATTTTGATAATAGAAGAATTGCGGGAACCGCCGAAGAGCAGTTAGAAGCCCTAAATCGGTTTCTTCTGTCTCGATCAAAGAATGGCCACAATGCTGTGGTCCTCATTGATGAGGCACAGAACCTCTCAGTAGAGGCTTTAGAAATGACACGCCTCCTGTCCAACCTGGAAACCGACAAACATAAACTGGTACAGATTGTTTTAGTGGGACAACCTGAATTAGAGACAACTCTCAAGGATCGCCGTCTGCGTCAACTTGCCCAACGCATTAGTATCCACCAACGGTTGCGCACACTTAATGCCAGAGAGATGCGCCAGTATATTTTTCATCGCCTCTCCATAGCAGGCGGAGAAGGAAGGCTGTTTTTTGAGAGGCGGGCTGTAAAAAGGGTATGTGATTTTTCGCGTGGTTATCCCCGTGTGGCTAATATCCTGTGTGATCGGGTCTTGCTCGCTGCCTATGCCAGGAGGACGCGGACCATTACCAAAGAGGTCGTACAGGAGGCGATCACCGATCTGCGCGGGACGATTCCTAGACCTTGGTGGAGGTTTTGGTCATGTCCGTCATTTTAAAAGCTCTGCGCTCCCAACAAGAAGAACAAAGAGCCGAAGAGACCACGGCCCATGAGGGGCTTTTTCTTGGCAAAAGCGGTTTTTTAAAAAAGAACGCAAGCTCTACAAAGAGACTGTGGCTACTGTCAGCCCTATTGCTGGCGATGGCCGCTGCTACCACAACTCTCTGGGTTTGGAACCGCTGGCAAACAGAGCAGGTTGCTGAAATGAGCAGCAAGCCAAAAACCGCACCACCACAGGCCCGCTTGCCCTCTGTGGCCGTCCCACTGCCAACCAACCCATCTGTCGACTTAGAGCAGGCTAAAAACCTGTTTGAAAACGGGCAGCTCGATGCCAGCCTGAAACTGTACCAACAGGCCCTAGAACAAAACCCAGATAGTGCGACCATCCACAACGACCTCGGTCTTGTCTTCCTACGCAAAGAGCTCTTTAGCAGCAGCGAAAAGCACTTCAGCCGTGCCTTGGAACTAGATGGCAACTGCGCTGAATGTTTTAACAATCTGGGTTATTTGAAAACGGTGACGGGCGAAACCATAGAGGCAGAGACATATCTCAAAAAAGCCCTCTCTTTAAAAAAGGACTATGCCGACCCCTATTTTAACCTCGCTGTCTTGTACGAAAAGAATGGCGACCTTGGCAGCGCCGTGAACCACTATCAAGCGTTTTTAAAACGCTCTGATAACGACAATTCGCAGCTGGCTCTGCAAATTAAACAGCATCTGCAAAAACTCAGATGATGGTTAAAAAAACAAACGAGACCGTGGGTATCGATGTAGGCAGTGAGCATGTTAAAGTCATCTGCCTAAAGAACAACACGAGTCGCTACCACCTTGTAGCCCATGCCTTTTTCAAACGAGATAATCGACGCGGTTTAAGAGAGTTGTTTCGTCACCCCATTCTGCGTCGTGGAGAGGTTCGGGTTAGCATCGATGATCCCAACATGAAAATCCGCAAGGTGGACCTACCCCGGGTGCCTGAAGAAGAGCTCCGTGAGATCGTCCCTTGGAGTCTAAAGGACGTGATTCAAGGTGGGCCAGATCAGATTGATGGCTACCTATTTCGTTATTTGCCACTTTCGTCGCTACCCAGTGAAAAGACCATGCCTTATCTTGTCTTTGCCTTACCAAGGCAAAGGGTGCAAGAACAGCTTGCGTACTTAAAGGAGCTGGGACTTGCGGATCCAAGGATGGTGGAACCACAGATTCACGCACTGGCTTACAACGTGCTGTATAATTATGACCTAGAGCCAAATGATCGGCATGCCTTGATTGACTTCGGCAAGACCTTCACGCTCTTCGCCACCGTTTGTTCAGAGGGACTACTGTTCTGCAGGCCTATGATCGGCATGGCGGGTGAAACACTGACCCAGCAAATCATGCGCGATCTTGGCATCGATCAACAGAGAGCAGAGCAGTATAAAGTTGAAACGGCAAAAGAAAAGATCCCTGAGGACAAAAATCAGACATTGCAGAACACCATAGCGCACTACCTCTCCAAGCTGCTCGTCGAAATCCAACGTTCGATGGACACCTATCTTATGCTATTCCCAAATCAACCTATCACTCATCTTTTCCTCACAGGCGGAGGTTCGCAGCTTTTCGGCCTAGCATCCCATGTACAACAGACCCTGAACGTTCCCACGGCAATGCTAGAACCGTTTAACAAGATAGATACCGCCAGCTTCTATGAAGACGAGATTGCCGAGAAAAGGCACTGTTATGGAGTGGCAGCGGGACTGGCGCTGGACTGATGGATTGGCTATGCAACACATCAACTTTTTAGAGAGAAAGGCCTTTGATCTAAGAAATTTCGAGCTCAACTACCTTTGGACGCTGTTGATCCCCACCGGCCTGATCTTGCTCTTTCTTACCTTTGCCTTTGTACAGAAACATAGACTGCAGGGCCTTGCCAACCAGCTTTTTGCTCTCCAAGGCGAAATTTCCCAATTAAAGAGTTCACCTGCCACAGCTTCGACCACTCCGGCCGCAATAGAAACAACGCGTCACTACCTGGACAATGCTATTGCCTGGGCAGGTCTCTTGGACGACATATCAAAAAATACCCCCCAAGAGGTAAAGCTGAACCGAGTAGAAGGCTCGATCACGGACGACCGCAAGTTGATTGTCGAAGGTGTGGCCTTAAACCTGCAAGTGGTTACTCAGTTCAAGAGCCGTTTAATCAGTCTACCTATCTGTGATAAGATTGCTCAGATCTCTTCACAACAATTAAAAGATGCGGGAACACCGGGACGATTGGCTTTTCAGTTAACCTGTTGGATGCGATGAATATCAAGTCTTTTGCAAAAATCGATTTAAATCAAAAGCCAAACAGACGCGAGAGGACTATCTTTATCTTGCTGCTCGCCGCACTCTGTTTGGGCTTTGTCAGGTCATGCCTATTAGCAAGTCACCATGCTATCTCATCAATAAGACAGCAGCTTGAATCCACTAGTGAAGAACGTCGGCAGTTAATAGCAGCGCCAAACACGGCAGAGGCGAGCCCAGCCATGCAGAGTGACCTGGTGGAGAAGGCAACCATAAATAGCAAACGGTTTGGCTCGCGACAAGATGTGGTTGACGCTGTCCACTTTCTGACTCAGCCACTACAACTTCGAGGAGTCAAAATCATTAAGAGCAAATTTGCTGATTTAAGAGAGGAGGGCAGCCTTATTTACAGGGAAGCGGACCTGACGTTGTCAGGAAGCTTTGCTGCCATTGGCGCCTATATTGAAACGCTGGAAGCACTGCCAGCACCTCTAATCATTGAAACCCTTTCCATAAATTCGGACCCTTCCAGTCGTATCACGGCTGAGATTCAAGGGCGATTTTATGGCCAGCAGTAGGTTGTCATGCGGTATGCGTTGAGCATTTGGCTATTTATCTTTTGCTACTGCTATACGGCTGTGGCTTGGGCTAATACCCTGTCGGGCCTCAATATCGAGGATTTTCAGAAGGAGCCCAGTAACAAAATTCAGTGGCAAAACAATCCTTTTGTGCAGAACCTCGATGACGTCAGTGTACATGAGTTGAAGCTGATGGCCATTGTTTATAGGGAGGGGGACGCAGCTTGCCTGATCAGCGGTCAGGTCTTACGCCAGGGAGACAAGATCGGTTCTTCAGAACTTGTCTCCATTGAGAAAAAAGGGGTCATTCTGAGAAACGAGCACGGCATCTTTCGCCTTTCTCTGCAGGGAGGAAAGTCATAGATGCCTATCTTTTTACGACAGCACCTGTTGACTATACTTGTCTGCCTATTGCCGACGTTAGGTTTTACCCAAACTAAGCAAAACAAACGTTACACAATCGAAATTCAAGATGCCCCGATCCAGCATGTGGTACGCATGCTGACGATGATAGATGGGCAGAACGTCGTGATGCCGGACAAGATGGAAGGTCTGGTGACAGCGAGTTTTAACAGTATCAGCCTACAGGATGCTTTGGAAGCCATTCTCGAAACCCACGGCTTAGGTGCAGTAAGCAAAAACAAGGTGATCCGCATTGCTACAAAAGAGGCTTTAGAAGAGCTCGGTGAAGATTTAGAGACTACAACATTTCGTTTAAAATATGCCAAGGCTAAAGACGTCGGCGGACAGGTAGAGGCTCTCGTTTCTGAACGCGGTTCGGTGATGATCGACGATCGTATCAATGCGCTTACAGTTCGGGATACCCTGCCCTACCTACAAGACGTGCAGACGCTTATCACCAACATCGACAAGCTCGATAAACAGGTATTGATCGAGGCCAAGATTGTTGAGGCCTCAGTCGACTATGTCCGCAGTCTCGGCGTGCAATGGGGTTTTACCGACACTGCCGGGGAGTTTCAGGTTGCTGGTCTCAACGCCGTAGGTGCGGCTGACAGTGGCAGGACTCTTAACCTCAACACCAGCGCCACTGGTTTAGGTGGTGCTAACCCCACTTCAGGAGTTGCGCTCGGCCTCGGACCCTTTGGCGATACCCTGTTTGATACACAGCTCTCTTTAGCCGAAGAAAAGGGCGATCTGTCCATTCTGTCGCGGCCATCCATTGTCACCGTGAATAACCAGCCAGCCACCATCCACAGTGGTGTCAAATTCTTTGTCAAAACGTCTGGCGATTTGACCATCTCTGCCTCTTCCTCTGGCTCGTCAACCGGTACCTCCAATTTACAGCAGATCGATGCGGGGATTACCATGATCGTCACACCCCAGGTGACGGTGGATGGCAAGATTAGTCTCGCTATTGATGTAACCGAATCGCAACCTGACTTTGCCAATACTGTGGATGGGATACCTTCTATCATTGACAATACCGCGGCTACCACGGTTTTTTTAAACAACGGCGCAACCACGGTTATCGGCGGCCTATTTCAGCTACAAAAGACCAAAACCAAACGAGGCCTGCCGGTACTGCATCGCATACCCATCTTTGGCGCCCTCTTCGGCTCTACGCGTCGGGGTACGACAAAAAAGGAGCTACTCGTCTTTATCACACCGAGCATTGTTAAAGAGCATGTCAGGCAGCTAAGTGCCTTTGAAGAGGAAGACTCCGAGATTATGAAAGAGTTGCAGAAATAAGAGGAACTTATGAAAAGACCAGTGAAAGAATACAGCTTAAGCTCATGAATCTACAGTTGGTCGTTGTCGCCATTGCTCTCGGCCTTATTGTATTGCTGTCCTTGCTCCTTCGAAGAAAGGACACGCTTGTAGTAGCGGAAAGAAAAGAGCTAGATCGTCTGAAAGATGAGTTTTTAAGCACCGTTTCCCACGAACTCCGTACGCCTCTTACTATTGTTAAGGAAGCTTTGGACAATCTTCGTGACGGTATTGCCGGCAACCTAAACGAAGAACAGAAGAAGGTTGTGAACATTGGCAGGGAGAACGTTGATCGCTTAACCCTGTTGATTAGCGACCTCTTGGATCTCTCCCGACTAGAATCTGGTAAGGCAACGTTTAATAAAGCCGCCGTCGACCTTCAACAGCTCATTCGTAGTGCCAGCGACAACCTAGGCCCTCTAGCCGAAAGAAAGAGGCTCTCGCTGATCACCGATCTTCCAGAAGATCTGCCACAGGTCTTTGCCGATGCCGATATGATCAACCAGGTAATCACGAATCTAGTGAGCAATGCGCTTCGTTTTGCCCGTTCTCGAATTACCATATACGCTGGAGTTGAAGATGAAAAGCTGATAAAGATCTCTGTTATCGATGATGGCAAGGGAGTCTCCAAAAAACAGCTGCAAATGCTCTTTGACAAGTTTGTTCAGACCAGTCGTCCCCAGGGAGGGGCTGGATATCAAGGTACAGGGTTAGGGCTGAGCATTTGCAAACGTATTGTCGACGCTCATAATGGACAAATCTGGGTAGAGAGTGAGGAAGGCAAGGGAGCACAATTTCATTTTACCCTAAACACACTTAAATCTTTTAAGTCGATTGGAGCAAGCATGAAAAAGAAGATTCTCGTTGTTGACGACGAACGAGTATTGGTTGAACTATTAAAAATGCGCCTAGGCGAAGCAAACTACGAGGTCCTCATTGCGCATGATGGCCAAGAAGGCTTGGAAACAGCAAAAAGAGAAAAACCCGATCTCATTTTACTCGATATCATGATGCCGAAGATGGATGGTTACCAGGTCTGTCGGCTGCTGAAATTTGATGCAGCCTACAAACAGATTCCTATAATAATGTTAACTGCGCGAGGAAGAGAGCAGGACCAAAAGGCAGCTCACGAAGTTGGCGCAGATGATTTCATAGTAAAGCCTTTTGACCCTAAGGATCTCTTAACCAAAATCGCCACCTTTTTAGACTAGGTCGTTAGCAGATCTACCCTCCTGATATCGCCACGTTGTTCTAATATCCCACCTGTTGACAAGGGCTGCCACCTCATTATGGTAGGCGGACTATGGCCAATGGCACCGTCGATTTTGAGCAGATGATCAACCAGTGGCTTGCCCGCTTGAAGCAGCGAGCTGCTGGGGGGCGGCGCGGACCCTCCATCCCCAAGGTCTACCTGTTGGTGGTGGCGCTGTTGATCTGGCTAGCCACCGGCATCTACTTTGTCGCCCCAGATGAGGCTGGCGTGGTGGTCCGCTTTGGCAAGGCGATCTACACCTCACCCCCAGGCCCCCACTGGCATCTGCCCTGGCCTATGGAGCGGGTCTATAAACCCAAAGTAACGCAGATCCAAAAGGTTGAGGTCGGCTTTCGCACGATCTCTGTGGGACCGCCGGCGCGCTACCGTGACGTGCCCACGGAGGGGTTGATGCTCACCGGTGATGAGAACATCGTCAACTTGGAGTTCATCATCCAATTCAAGATCAAAGACCCCATCCACTACCTCTTCCGCGTACGCAACCCCGTTGAAACCTTAAAAGACGCGGCTGAGTCTGCCATGCGTGAGACCGTCGGCAAAAAAGAGATCGACGATGCCCTCACCACCGGCAAAGGCCTGATCCAAAACGAGTCTCAAGAGCTGCTGCAGCAGATTTTGGATCAGTACGAAGCTGGCATTCAAGTGGTAACGGTAAAACTGCAAGATGTGGATCCACCCGAGGCGGTCAACGACGCCTTTAAAGACGTGATCAATGCGCAGCAGGATAAAGAGCGTCTGATCAACGAAGCCAAGGGGTATCGCAACGACATTATTCCCAAGGCACGCGGTGCTGCGGCACAAAAACTCAATGAGGCAGAGGCCTACAAGCAAGCTCTGGTCAAACGCGCCTCAGGTGAGGCGCAGCGCTTTAAGGAGGTGCTCAAGGAGTACCGGCAGGCAAAGTTTGTTACTCGCAAACGCCTCTACCTGGAAACCATGGAGAAGATCTTACCCAACACACAAAAGATCATTGTCGATGAGAGCGTGCGTAAAAACGTGTTGCCCTATCTACCGCTGAACGAGCTTGGTAAAGCAAGGACAACCGGCAAACCTCCAGCGAAGGGGGGTCGCTAATGCGTAAGGCAGGGCTCTTTGGCGTTTTTGGTGTCATCGGCATCATTGTATTGGTGTTCTTGGCAATGAACAGCCTCTTTGTTGTGCGTGAGTGGGATCAAGCACTTGTTGTGCAACTGGGTAAACCCGTACGCACGGTGACCGAACCAGGTCTCGACGCTAAGCTACCCTTTGTACAGCGGATCATCCGCTTTGATAAACGCATCTTAGAGTACGACGCCTCCCCCAAAGAGCTGCTCACTCAAGACAAACAACAGCTGGTGGTGGATAACTACTCCCGCTGGCGCATTGTCGATCCGCTACTGTTTTATCAGCGGCTGCGTACCGAGGCAGGCGCCCAATCCCGTCTCGACGACATCATCTATTCGGATCTGCGCGAGACACTGGGAAAACACGCCATGACAGAAATCGTCTCGGATCGCCGCCAGATGATGCAAGACATTCTTGCCAACAGCCAAGAAAAGGCGCAGGCCTTGGGTATTGAGCTTATTGATGTACGGATTAAACGCGTGGATCTACCGGAGAAGAACGAACAAAACGTCTTCCAACGCATGCGCACAGAAAGAGAGCGGCAGGCAAAGAAGTTTCGTGCGGAAGGCCAGGAAGAGGCTAAGAAGATCACCTCGGAAGCAGAGCGTGAACGCCAGATCATCTTAGCCGAGGCTGATCGTAAGTCCAGCATCATCCGTGGCCAAGGCGAAGCTGAGGCTACGAAGATCTATGCTTCGGCCTACAACCGCGATCCAGAATTCTACAGCTTCTTACGTACGCTGCAGTCCTATGAGAAGTCCTTTACCGAGGAGACTACCTTTGTGCTTTCACCACAGACCGAGTTCTTTAGGTATTTGAAGGGCCTGGGAATGCGTACCGCACGGTAGAAATCAGTATCTGGTCTGCACCAGAGGGAGTGCCTTATGAAGCGACTTACGGTATTCTTTTTACTCTTTCTTGCGCAGCCGCTGTGGGCCACGGATATAAGGGACTTTGTTGGCCGCTATGGTGCGATGGGTTCCAATGATCCAACCGTTGAGGCTCTCTACCCTACGCATGAGAAAGCTTGTGAGACCTGTGCATATTCAGCGGCCGCTTTTCTGCGCATAGGAAAACTAAAAGATCCTGAAGGAGGCTTCAGAGGGCAGCTACAGTTCTTTAACGCTAAGTCGCTGCCACCAGAACTGACCTGGAAAATTGAGAATCACCAATACCTAAAACCTGGTACAGAAGAGCAATGGAACACGATCGAGTATTTCGAGGCTCCTGAATTCATCGAAATAGGACCAATAACTCACAACGGTAGGCAGCGCTATAACATCTCCCACACATTTTACAGATCAGAAACATATGGCGGCAATCCACACGTAAAGGAGGTCTTTGTCTTAGAGATCCGCAGAGAGAATGAAGCAGGAGAGGAAGACGCTGACGGCAGCTTATACTTAGGGCCAGTGCGACATCTCCTCCTTAACACCGCAGGTGAGGCAGATCAGCTTAGTTTCAGCGTCTATACATCTGCAAATTTTGCCAGAGAACCGCTTAACTTTGATGCTGAGGACGGCAAAACCGTGAAGATAGTGTCACAAACCAGTGGCCGCACCCTAGGCCAATACCTGCATTTAACGATTAGGGCCTTCTACGAAACTAAGCAAGACGGCAGCCATGAGCTGCTTGGATTGAGAGTAACGGAATCGGATAGCCCAGAGCTTGCAGGAGACTATCGGGTAGAAGCGCGACCCTCTGCACGACAGCTCTTCAAATACGCCGACGACTAAGCCTGCGTAAGCCTGATAGGGAATCCTAACCAAACGTATAGTGCTTGCGCACCGGCTGCTTAACCTCCCAAACACACTTGAGCCCCTTTGGAAAGGTAACTAAATCACCCTTACCAAAACTGACCTCACCACTCTCTGTCTTGACCACCACCTCACCTTCAAGCAAGTAGCAGGTCTCCTGATCATCATACTGCCAGTCAAAGGTGGAGGTCTCCTTAGTCCAGATTGGCCAAGAGTAGACATCGAGCTTTTGGAGTTTGTCCTCACTTGGCTTCTCAATGTGGATTTTGCCAGTATCATGGTTTGCAGCCATCTTTGTACTCCTTTTCATGACCGTTGTGTGGCATAAACTAAGTCGATAGAGCTTTATCCAAGGAGCGTGGGTATGTCAAAAGATGGTGAGTTTATGGCGCTGGCGCTTGCCGCTGCAAGACGGGGCATGCGGCGCAACGCCGGCGGCCCCTTTGGTGCCTGCATCACAAAGTCTGGCAAGCTGCTCGCTGTAGCCTACAACCGTGTCTTGCGAACCCATGACCCTACCTGCCATGCTGAAATCAACGCCATCCGTCAGGCCTGCCGACAGAGTGGCCACCACCATCTCAAAGGCGCGACCATCTATACCACTACCGAGCCTTGTGTCATGTGTTTTGCCGCCATCCACTGGGCGCGCATCGGCAGGATCGTCTATGGAAGCTCTATCCGTGAAATAGCCCGGCTTGGCTTCAACGAGTTGCGCATTTCCAACCAACGCCTAAAAAGCCTCGGAAAACTTCGCCTCAAAATTAAGCGTGGCTTTATGCACGCTGAGGCAAAAGAGCTTCTGGATCAATGGCAACAGCTGCCAAAACGCACAGTGTATTAGAAAGCGCTAGATGGTTGCGTCCACATACCAGAGTAGCTGCCCCTCTGGTTGCACCCGTGCTGCCGGGTAGCGCTTTGCCGCCTCACGAGGTTGGTTGAAAAGCGCTCGCGCAACCTCACCTTTTTTCTTACCGGAGAGTAAAAAGAGCACGCAGCGAGCACGGTTGATCAGCGGCAGCGTCAGGGTAAGCCGCCACCTTACTGCCATTGTCTCGGGTGCTGGCACAGACACAACCCAGCGTTGCTGTTCATGGAGTGCGGCTGAATCTGGGAAGAGCGAGGCAGTGTGGCCATCAGCCCCCATTCCAAGCAGGATTAAATCAAACGAAGGAGGTTGGCTATTTTGCACGACAAAAAAATCCCTGAGGCGTCTCTCATACTCGTTGGCGGCAACTTGCGGATCGAGCTCACCGCGCATACGCAAAACCTGCTCTGTAGCAAGAGAGAGTTTTCCTAGCATGAAATTGTGTGCCATACCGTAGTTGCTCTCTGGATGATCCGCTGGTACACAACGCTCATCGCCAAAAAAGATAAAAATCTGCTGCCACGGCATGGAGCTGGCAAAGGGCGCTGCAGCAAGTTTTTCATAAAGTCGACGTGGAGTCGACCCACCCGAGAGTACGAGAGTGAAACGGCCGCGTTGCTTAACAGCTGTGGTTGCTAGCTCTTGTACCTTGGCCGCAGCTGCTTGCGATAGGCTGTCCAAATCTGCAAAGCGTTGCACCTGTCGCTCTGGAGAATCTCGCCGCATCGATCTTAAGAATCTGAATGCATAAGGCCGTAGCGTGCCGCACCATCGAGCGCGGTCTTGGGATTGAGGATCACCTTGACCGGCATGGCTGCCAGTAGATCGCGATACCTACCCTTGGCCGTAAAGCTGCGCATAAAGCCACCCTCTTGCAGCTTGGGTAGGATCTTGGGGGCAATGCCGCCACCAATAAAGACACCACCTATAGCTAAGCCTTTAAGTGCAAGGTTGCCTGCCTCTGCTCCGTAAATGCTAACAAAGAGATCAAGCGCCTCCACACAGATCGGCAACTTGTTTTCCAGTGCTGTTTGCGCAATCAGTGCGGCTGGATCTTCCTTGGCAAGACGCTCCGTAAACCACGACGGCTCAGAGAAGTCTTGGCTGGTCTTCAGGTAGCGGTAGATGTTGTAGAGTCCTGGCCCAGAGAGCAGACGCTCATAGCTAACGTGACCAAATTCATTTTGTAAGAACCGCCAAAGATCGAGCTGTATCTCACTTGTCGGGCCAAAGTCGCTATGTCCGCCTTCCGAGGGCGAGGGATAGAGCTCGCCATCTTTAAAAAAAAGCAGACTCTGCCCAAGACCGGTGCCAGCAGCGAGCAATACGGCATTGCCAGCACGCTGCTTGCCGATATTTAGGATGGCAAACTGATCTTCCGGCTGCCAAGGTATGCCGTAGGCCGTTGCTTCAAGGTCATTGATCAATTGCAGATTTGTCAAACCAACAGCCCGTTGCAGCCGTTGCTGCTCAACTTCCCAAGGTAGGTTTGGGGTCTGCACATGGCCATCAACAATGGCACCGGCAATAGCAATGGCTGCCGCAGAGATCCGCTCTTGTGTTGGTTTAAGAAAGTCCTGCAGCAGTTCGGCAAGTCCAGGGTAGTCACTGCTCTTGAACCGCTGCTCACGAACCTTCTGCCGAGATGTTCCCTTACAAGCGTAGACCGCCAAATTCGTTTTAGTTCCGCCGGCATCACCGGCAAGAATCAAACGCCGCTTCACTGCGTATACCAATTTCGCCCTTGCCGCTGTAAAAGTGCGATGGCTTCTTGCGGCCCCCAACTACCAGCAGCATAAAAACAAAGAGGAGGACTATTGCCACTGCCCTCCCACCTCTGCAACAGTGGAGTCAACAGCGACCAGGCAAGCTGCATACTATCCTCGCGCACAAAAAGCGTCTGGTCACCAAGCATACAGTCGAGTAGCAGACGTTCGTAAGCATCGGGCATGCTGTCGGTGCCAAAAATCTCTCGGTAGTTAAAGTCCATGGCTAAAGAGGCCATACAGAGTTTAGGGCCTGGTTTCTTTGCTTGGATGGTCAAACCAATACCCTCATCGGGTTGTAGGTTGAGCAACATCACGTTGGCAGGCAGGACATCAGGCATCAGCGGCGTAAAAATCGAATGCGGCACCTTTTTAAAGGTGATTGCCACTTCACTCACCTTTCTTGGTAACCTCTTTCCTGAGCGGAGATAAAAGGGTACCCCCTGCCAACGCCAGTTATCAATAACTAGGTTGGCAGCAACAAAGGTTTCAACCATAGAATCGGCCGCTACATCGGCCTCCTGGCGGTAAGCGACAACCGTCTCCCCGTCTATGCGCCCTCCTTCGTACTGTGCACGCACCAGGTTGTCGCCGCGGCGATCTTCAACGAGTGGCCGTATCGCCCGCAGCAGCTTGGTCTTTTCATCACGCACGCAGTTGGCGGCAAAAGATGCCGGTGGCTCCATAGCAACCAGAGCCAAGATCTCCATGAGGTGGTTTTGAAACATATCCCGTAACAACCCCGATTGCTCATAGTATCCTGCACGGTGCTCAACACCGATACTCTCTGCTACGGTAATCTGCACGTTATCGATATACTGACGATTCCAGATCGGATCGAAAATTGCATTGGCAAAGCGTAACATCAAAATGTTCTGCACAGTCTCCTTGCCAAGGTAGTGATCAATTCTATAGATCTGGCTCTCAGTGAGCTTTTTGTGCAACTCGCGGTTCAGGGCGACGGCACTCTGCAAGTCCCGGCCAAAGGGCTTTTCGATGACCACGCGGGCCCAGCTGCCATCGTCGTCTTCTTTAGTCAGCTGACTCTCACTTAGGTGGTTGGTAATCTCCGTATAGAGGTTGGGTGGGGTGGCCAAGTAGAATACCCTGTTGCTGCCAGTCCTAAATGCTTCGGTTAACTTAGCCAATCGGCTTCTTAGCTCTCTATAAAAAGAAAACTCTTTGTAGTCTCCTGAGAGGTAAAAACAGTGGTCCAAAAATGCGGCCATCTTATCATTGGTAGCAAAACTGGTACGCATCTTACGGCGAAAGGCATCATCGCTCATGGCCGTGCGCGCACAGCCAAGAATATAAAAGTTCTCCGGCAACAGCTCACGCTCATAGAGACGAAATAGCGCTGGTATGAGCTTGCGCTGGGTCAGATCCCCGGAAGCCCCGAAGATCACCACACCACAGGGCTCAGGACCCGATTCAACACAGTAGTGTTCGTGTACGGTAACGTGGCTGCTCGCCTCACGCGTCATGGTTTACTTAAACTCCTTGGCCGCGGTAGCCGCTTGCACCTCGCCAGCACCTGCCTCACTCTTACGACGATGCTCGCCTTTGCCAACGACCGCATGACCGCCAAACTCACGACGAAGCGCTGCAATCACCCGTTCGGCAAAGGGATTGTCTTGCCGCGAACGGAAACGACGAAACAACGCGTGCGCTATGCCGAGTGCAGGTACGCCACTATCGATTGCTTCTGCCACACTCCAGCGACCTTCACCCGAGTCTTCAATATAGCCTTCAATGCTTTCAAGATTGGGATCCTTTTCAAAGGCAGACTGCAGCAGCTCTAACAACCAGGAGCGAATGACGCTGCCACGGTTCCATAGATGCGCAAGTTGCCTCATGTTAACGTGTTGGCCATAGGGAGATGCCTGGATAACTTCAAACCCTTCACCATAGGCCTCCATCATGGCGTACTCGATGCCGTTGTGGATCATCTTGACAAAGTGACCTGCGCCTGCCGGCCCGCAGTAGAGATAGCCACCCTCGGGCGCCAAAGCCTGGAAGATCGGCTCTAATCGGCGACACGCCTCTTCCCTGCCACCGGCCATAAGACAGTAGCCCTCTTTAAGTCCCCAGATACCGCCGGAGACACCCACGTCAACAAAGTGTATCTGCTTACGCTGCAATCGCTCTGCATGGCGAAGCGCATCTTTATAGTGGCTGTTACCGCCATCCACGATAAGGTCATCGGTTGCCAACCGTGTTGCCAAACTCTCTACCAAGGAATCGACGGCTTTACCTGCCGGTACCATCAACCACACATGTTTTGGCGCGTTAACCTTTACTACTAAATCTTCAAGGGAATCTGCAACAACGGCGCCTGCGCTAACGAGCTCTTCTGCTTTGCTACGATCGTGGTCAAAGGCAAAGACTTCATGACCAGCTGCTAGAAGTCGTCGTGACATGTTCATCCCCATACGTCCTAGACCTATCATTGCTATCTGCATAGTCTTGTTCCTTCTCTCATCTATTGTTGTCTCTCTGGCAAAAAACTATTGGTAAACGATTGCAGCAGGTCTTGCAGTACCAGGCCCGGTTCATTACGCAGGTGCAGACGTAAAACCCTTCGACCTGCTTCTTTGAGTGCCTGATAGTCTCCTTGTGCCTGGGCCTGGATGAGTGTGGCAAAACCGTAGCTCTGCCCCGGTATGTTGACATCATAACCTGTTGCCTGAGTAATCTGCACAAACAGTCCTTGATTAGCATCGCCCTTGTGTAGCTGGCCGGTTGAATGCAGAAAGCGTGGACCGTAGCCCAGTGTTGTTGCCAAACGGTAGTGTTGACGAATTACCAAACGAAGTTGTTGCAGACAGAGATGCGTTGCTTCGTTTGCCGGTAGATAAGCCATCAACGCCAGATAGTCACCTAACTCAACTTGACTCAAAAAATTCTCTAAGCATTCGATGACGCTGTCGCCAGAGATCTCACCACCACCATAGACTTCAACGTCTCCTTCAGTTAGAGTCGGCGACTCTTCGGGGAGCTGTCCGGTCCGCTGGTAGCTACCCATCAACGCCTTGGCATTATGTTTTGCCGCTTCCACGTTAGGCTGGTTGAAGGGATGGATCTCCATAATGGCACCGGCAAGAGCGGTTGCCACTTCGAAACGGAAGAACTCAGCGGCAATCGCTTGCTTATCCTCTAAGTGTAGGGTGACCACAGGGTAAGAGGCCGCCCTTAACTTATCGACGGTTTTATCCAAATCAACATGATTATCGCCATCAAGGCGCAAATAGACAAAGAGACGATCCCTGCCATACTCATCAACCTCTCCGACTCGCTCATCTACAACCGGCAGTATGCCTTTGCCATCCTTACCGGTGCTCTCAGCAATGAGCTGCTCTATCCAGACCACAAACGGCGCAATCTGCGGGGAGGCAAAGAGCGTCAGCTTATTCTTGCCTGCCAGCGCAAGCTCGCCCAGCACAGCACCCAGCACCATGCCAGGGTTGTCATAAGGGGTGACATCCTGGCCACACTGATGCGCCATCCCTTGGGCACGCGTCAACAATTCAGCCACATCTAAGCCGATCAACGCCGCCGGCAGCAAACCAAAATAGGTCAGTGCTGAGTAACGACCACCAACATCAGGTGGTGAGGAAAAGTTGTGGCGCATGCCAAGCTCCTTGGCCATGGCTTCGAGTTTGGAGCCAGGGTCGGTAATGCTGACAAAGTTTTCTCCTGGACTCTTTTTCACCCGACTAACTGCTGTATAAAAGTAATGAAACAAAGAGAGGGTTTCAATGGTAGTGCCCGACTTGCTTGAGACCAGAAAGAGTGTCTTTGCCAAGTTGACTGCGTCGGAGGTTCTCTGCACTGAGTCCACATGGGTACTGTCTAAAACGGTAAGCCCAGGATAACCGTCACGCTGACCAAAGACCTTCATCAACACCTCTGGCGCAAGCGAGCTGCCTCCCATTCCAAGTAGCACCACACTACGGAAGCCATCCTCACCAACCTTTGCAGCAAACTGTTGCAGTTCATCCACGTGGGATGCCATCATCTGGGGCAGCTCAAGCCAACCGAGGCGGTCACCTAACTCTGCTGTCTCTGCTGCTTGCGCTGCATCCGTAACCCAAATCGTCGGGTCCTTTTGCCAAAGACGTACGGACATATTTTCTTCACACCACTGCTCCAGCCGTCTATCAACCTCAGCAGCAAAGTCACCGAGTTGCAGCTCGATTTTGTAACGACTCTTCATCTTGTTTGCCGTCGGCAGAGATCCAGAGCACGCTGAAAAATCTTCTGCTCATCAAAGCCAAAGTGGCGCATATTCTCACCACCCGGTGCAGAAGCTCCAAAACGATTGATGCCCAGCACATCACCGGCATCGCCAACCCAATGGTGCCAACCAAGCGGCGCTGCCGCCTCGACCGCCAACCGCGTTTTAACGTCAACCGGCAAAACCTCATCACGGTAAGCCTGTGGTTGTTCGGCAAAGATCTCCCAACAAGGCATGGAAACAGCCCTTGCGGCTACACCCTCATCCTGAAGCCGCTGCCACACCTTGAGGATCAACTCGACCTCAGAACCAGACGCCAGCAGCAAAATCTCTGGTTTTGCGGAACTGTCGGCCAATACATAGGCGCCCTTGGTAACGCCGCCAGAGATATCAAAACGCTCGGCATCGAGCACCGTAAGGTTTTGCCGCGTCAGTACCAAAGCTACCGGTCTCTTTCTCTCGATAGCCAACCGCCAGGCTGCTGCTGTTTCATTAGCATCGGCCGGACGGATGACCGTCAACCCAGGCATTGCCCGCAGTGAGGCAAGCTGCTCAATAGGTTGATGCGTCGGTCCATCTTCACCAACGGCAATACTATCGTGGGTAAAGACAAAGATAGAGTGCAAATTCATGAGTGCAGCGAGCCGCACTGCTGGACGCATGTAATCAGAAAAGATAAAAAAGGTCGCTCCGTATGGGATGATCCCACCGTGCAGCGCCATACCATTGACCGCCGCCCCCATAGCGTGTTCGCGCACACCAAAGTGAAGGTTGCGACCCGAGTTGAGTTCGGCAGAAAAATCGCCGCCTTCGTTGATAAGAGTCTTTGTCGACGGTGCAAGGTCAGCACTACCACCAATGAGCTGCGGCAGCCCTCCGGCAATGGCGTTAAGCACCTTGCCAGATGCTGAACGAGTGGCCATCTTCACAGCACCAGCTTCTTCCACAGCAGCAAACCGAGGTATAGCATCATGCCACCCCTCTGGGAGCTCTCCTTGCATCCAAGCCAACAACGCCTTTGCCTGTTGCGGATACTTTTGTTGATACTGTTGCAGCTGCTGCTGCCATGCCGCCTCCTGCTGTTGGCCACGCGTTACACACTGGCGCATGGCATTTACCGCCTCTGCTGGTAGGTGAAAGGCGCCATCCGGCGGCCAGTCAAAAAAGGCTCGGGTGGCACGCAGCGCTTCTTTGCCGAGCATCTCACCATGGGAGCTGGCGTGATCCTGTTTTGGACTGCCGTAGCCAATGTGGGTTTTTATGATGATGAGGGAGGGGCGTGCCTCACTTTGCGCAGCCACGATCGCCTTGTCCATGGCAGCGAGATTGTTGCCATCCTCAACAACCTCTACATGCCAATCATAACTACGGAAACGATCATCAACCCTTTCAGTAAAGGCGAGGTCTGTGCTGCCCTCAATGGATATATCGTTCTTATCGTAGAAGTAAATCAGCTTACCGAGCCGCAGGTGTCCCGCAAGCGAGGCCGACTCGGCAGCAACGCCTTCCATAAGATCCCCATCCGAGACAATCGCGTAGGTGTGGTGATCGATAATGGCCAAGTCATCCTGGTTGAACTGGCTGGCTAGGTAACGTTCAGCCATTGCCATGCCGACTCCCGTAGCGAACCCTTGACCTAAAGGTCCGGTCGTCATTTCCACACCCGGAGTTTCGCCATACTCAGGATGCCCTGGAGTTTTGCTGCCCCATTGACGGAAACGTCTGAGCTCATCGAGTGGTAGGTTATAACCACAGAGGTGTAGAAGTGCGTAGAGCAATGCTGAACCATGGCCGGCCGATAAGATAAAGCGATCGCGATTGAACCAGTTGGGATTGGTTGGATTGTGCTGCAGCCAGCGAGTCCAGAGCAGATAAGCCATGGGAGCGGCCCCGAGCGGCATGCCGGGATGACCAGACCTGGCTGTTTCAACCATGTCAACCGCAAGCATGCGAATGGTGTTGATACAGAGCTGATCGAGTTGTTCTTCGTGGCTTGCCTTCATGCCGCTGCCTCGCTGCAATCTTTTGTTAGAGCACTCCTAACAGCATCATCGGTTCCATGCCAGCCAAGTTTGAAACAGCTTCTGCACAAAAGGAGTCAGGCGCTTACGGTTAAAGGCGTCTGCAGTTTTACGGATGGCTTCTGCCTGAGTAGGGTAAGGGTGGATGGCGTTGGCGATGGTCTTAAGACCAACACCGCCAACCATAGCAACCGTGATTTCGCTTATCATACTACCAGCTTCTCGGCCAACGATGGTCGCTCCAAGGACTTTATCACTACCTTTTTTTACGTGGATTTTGACAAACCCCTCGGTCTCTCCTTCGGTAATGGCTCGATCGACACTGGCGAAGGGTGTCATCAAGGTTTCAAATTCAATACCCTTTCTTTCGGCCTCATGTTCATACATACCTACGTGCGCGATCTCTGGGTCGGTATAGGTACACCAGGGGATATTCCACACGGTGTACCGCCGCCTTCCTAAAAAGAGTGCGTTCGCCAGCACCACCCGTGCTGCTGCATCGGCTGTGTGGGTAAACTTGTGAGCAAGTGAGATGTCGCCGGCAGCGTAGATCTTTGGATTGGAAGTCTGTAGAAAATCGTTGACGATAACACCACGACGCATGTCATACTCAATGCCAACAGCATCAAGATTGAGCATATCGACGTTGGGAGCACGTCCAGCACTGACAAGAATTTCGTCAACCGTCAAAGTCTGCTTTTTGCCAGCAACATCGATGTGCAGCTCTTTCTCTTCGCCCCGCTTGACGATTTTCTCTGTTTTAGTACTAAGCCGGACCTCAATACCATCGCGGGCAAATGCTGCGGTTAATATTTCAACGGCATCCTGATCCTCTCGTCGCAAGAACTGGGAACCCGACTGCAAAATGGTCACTTCACTACCAAAGCGACGAAACGCCTGACTGAGCTCGCAGCCTATGGGACCACCGCCGATGACCGCAAGCCTTCGTGGTAACCGCGTGAGCGAAAACACCGTCTCATTGGTCAAATATCCCGCCTCGGCAAGACCGGGAATGAGCGGGGTAAAGGCCCGGGCACCACTGGCGATCACTGCCTTTTTGAAGCGCAGCTTGTGATCTGCTACCTCAATGGTGTTGGAGTTGATAAAGCTACCCTCACCTAAAAAGACATCGATACCAAGATCGCGAAGACGCCAGACAGAGTCGTGCGGGCTAATGCTGGCACGGATACGACGCATACGCTGCATAATGGCGGCAAAGTCTACTTCGACCTCGCCTTGCAGGCGGACGCCAAATTCGTTAGCACGGCGTGCTTCGTGGACAGCGCGGGCGCAACGGATCAACGCCTTGGAAGGCACACAGCCAACGTTAAGACAATCGCCACCGGTTAGATGTCTCTCGATCAGTGCCACTTTGGCACCTAGGCCCACACCGCCAATGGCAGTAATGAGGCCAGCAGTGCCAGCGCCGATAACCACCAGGTTGTAACACTCTGCGGGTTCTGGGTTAACCCACTCTGGCGGATGAACGTTGTTGCGAAGTTCTTTATTGTATTCGTCCAACGGTAAAATCGCTGGATGGATCACGCCATTCTGTACCTCTGTTTGCACTATCTAAACTCTCCATTCAGGTAGATGGCTGCTTGTCACGCTGCAACTTTGCACGGGCGGAGCGCACCAAGAGTGTGACAATGGTTACCATCACTAGAAGAACCGCCACCAATACCCAGGGCACACGTCCCTCACGCAATCCAGTAACGATGGCATCGGTACCCACAACATAGATAATCGTTCCTGGCAAGATGCATAGAGACCAGACAACGTAGGTCCAAAACGGCACACGCGTTAAGCCAAAGGCATAGTTGACAAAGTTGAATGGAAAGAGCGGCACCAAGCGCACAATCGCCACAATGATGTAGCCGTGCTCTTCAGTCATGGCATCGAGACGACGAAACCTCTCGCTCTTAGAGAGCCAGCCGCCTACGGCATCACGGGCAAAGTAACGCGCTATCAAAAAGGCCGCGGTCAAACCGAGCATGGCACCAAAGGTGGTGTAGACCACGCCCCAAAACGCGCCAAAGAGAGCACCTGCAGCCACGGTCAGTATCCAGCCCGGTGCCATACCCACGGTAGCCGCCATATAAATGCCAACAAAGGCCACAGGGCCCCAGGCACCCAACTCGCGGATCCAGTCTTTGGTATCTTCAAGTAGCTGGCGCACACCCAGCTGCGGACCAAGGATAACGAGAGCAGCAAGAACCAGGATGAGGATAAGCGGCTTGATGATGCCGCGTTTTTTGTTAGCCGCTGCAACCGGTTTATTGTCTATAGGTCGAGAACCCATCAGCCTTTTCCGCCGGCAGACTTCTGATCGTTCAAGGACCAGTCATAGTCAAAGAAACGCACGCTGTACTTTCCTTGCCCAAGTTTCTCAGCATTTGCCTTGTCTATGTGTTGGCCAACAAAGTTCAAGACCGAGCGCTTCTCTTTGCTACCGATATGGGAGAACAGCTGATCTGTGCCAAATTTACTAACAAAGTCTTTACCAAACCACTTGAAGATCTTCGAGACCGAAACCTCGCCCTTCTGCGCATCCAGGCGAAATCCTTTAGTCGCACTACGTAGAAAGCTTTCACTCTGATCTTTGAGCTGTGCCTCTAGCTTCTCTGCCATGTAAGGCTCACGGCGCAGCTGCGGACAGCTCTTGGCCGCGCAGACTAGCGCCATGTGGATACGTGGTTCATCAAACTGTTTACGCAAAATACCGTGCTCAATGCCATCTAAAGAGTATTTCTCTCCCATAACGGTGTGCTTTTTTCTTTTCCAAACCTTTTTGATGTGCTGAATGCCTAAAGGGTAACCTACAAAAGTGAAGCGTTTCTTAATCGGGTAGTGGTTAATAACGGTTTTCAACACCATGGCATTGTAGGCGTTGACCCACAAGGCAATCTTAGCGGCATCATTCCATGTGGCGTACTGTTTGGGATCGAGATTACCCAAGGCTGTGACAAAATCGTCTAGGGGCTGGCGTTGTGCTTTAAGCGACTGGTAGTCGACTAAGCCGGCATCATCAACATAAGTCTGCAAGATCGTCGCGTAGCGACTAACGGAAAAACCGTCGCTGCCCGCGGCCACGGCAAACCTACCTGGACTCGACAAGCAAACGGCCAGTAACAGCAGCAGGAAAAAAACTCTGCGTAAATGCCGCGCCGCAATAGCCACCGCGTGAAGGCTGTGGACCAACCAAGCCTGTCTACTCTCTACTTTCATCATTGAACTTACCTCCCTCCCCTCCGCGGCTCCTAAATCTACACGGATGTAATTGTTGGTCAAATCAAATCTAGACGGATGTTGCAGAAGAGATTAGAGAAGGAAGGATGAGTTTTGAAGCGCTAGCCGTAAAACAATGCGTTGCATGCAAAGGTGGCGTGCCGCCACTCAAGGGTGCGGCCTTACAGTCTCTCTACAAGCAGCTCAATCATGACTGGAGGCTTGTTGGCGAGCACCACTTAGAAAAAGATTTCAAATTTTCCAGCTACAAAGAGGTGGTCGACTTTACCAACCGCGTTGCCAAGCTGGCGGTAGAGCAAAACCATCATCCAGAGATTCAGCTCGGCTGGGGACACACCAAGGTACAGATTTGGACCCATAAAATTGAGGGCCTCACCGAGAGCGATTTCATCTTTGCCGCCAAGACCGAAGCACTTATCTAAACCATCGTTGGATTCATTAGGCGCTCCACTGGCTTGTTGCCAAGAAGGTGGTCAGCAAAAATCTCATCGACATCTTCCGGCTTCACCTGACAGTACCAAACACCCTCAGGATAGACGACAACGTTGGCTCCCTGCTCACATGGGCCAAGGCAACGCGCTCGGGTAATCTTTATTTCGCCAATAAGACCACGGTCACGCACCTGCTCTTTGAACAGACGCACCAACTCCAAGCCACCCCGTGCGGCGCAGCAGCCCTTGGGCGAATCCGGCGGCCGTTCGTTAATACAGACAAAGACATGTTTGCGTGGCTTGGCCATGCCTAGACTCCCTACCGCGAACAACGCTGGCCGACAAGTTTTATCATAGGCAAAACCACACACTCCTGCTAGAAACTATCTCATAAATTCTTAACTAATATTAATGTACCGGCTCTTTGTCGCCATTGACCTACCCGAGTCCATCAAAAGCCAACTTGAGTGGATCTGCGTTGGTGTTCCCGGCGCTAAATGGGTCGACGCAGAACAGCTTCATCTCACTCTCCGCTTTATTGGTGAGGTGGATGGTACGTTATTTGAGGACATCGCCTCCGTACTTGCCGATATTTCTGCGAAACCGTTTGAGCTGACATTGCAAGGTGTGGGACACTTCCCGCCACGTGGCAACCCACGAATCCTCTGGGTTGGACTAAAACCAAGCACCAACCTCACGCAACTACACCACCGCATTGAAAGAGAGCTGGTAAAACTTGGCCTGCCTGCGGAAGGCCGCAAGTTTTCTGCGCACATCACCTTAGCACGTCTGAAGGGAACTCCTATCTCCAAGATTGGACAGTTCTTGCAAAACCACAGTCTGTTTCAGAGCGACAGCTTCTGCGTTGATGAATTCCACCTCTACTCCAGCACGCTCTCTCCTAAGGGAGCCAACCACTGTAAAGAGGTCTCCTATCCCCTAAACGAGAAACCCCTACCAGAGATTCTCAGAAAAATGGACCTACCTTAGGCTAGGCTTTAGTGAACTGTTGTCTCGCGTTTGTCGACGTAGGCGGCGTAGACGCCATCCAAGAAGAGCCACAGTGCCTTGGCTGCGCTCTCGGCTGCACGCAGCACACCCTGCTTTGCAGCAGTGCTGGTACAGTGCTGCTCTAAAATATCCAGCTCGACCTGGCGGTGTTCCAGATCTGCCTTCTCATGCACGGTGAAGAAAGAGACCGTACGGCGGTCGTCAATATCGTAAAACTTTTTCAAGCCTTCACGCTTGGTGCGCGAAACCTCTGGAATCTGCGACTCATAAGCGTAGAGAGCGGCCAGCCCTTTTAGATAGTCTTCACTCTGGGTGAGCTTTTTGATGCGCTTTACAGACTCTATGGTCTCTGGCAGGAGTTCCGCCGAACCTACCTCACTTCTCCCGACACCAAGGCCTTCAGCAAAACGTAACCAGAGTTCAGGATGGTTGTTCACCCCCTGCTCTTCTTCAATGAGGTTTTCTAGTAGTAGCCGACGAATGTCTAACTCCTCGCAGTGGGAGTGGACAGCACTCACATAGGCAGGAAAGGCGCGCACCTGAGCATAGTACTGCTTGGCGTATTCCGCCAAGGTGTGACGACTCAGTTTACCCTCGCTCCAGAGTTTGTAGAAAGGATGCTCTAACATGGCATGAGCCGCAATCGTCCCATCCAACGCCCGTTGCAATGACAGTGATCCCGCTTTACTCTTCTCTGTTCTCATAGCTCTTCTACCCCCAGCTGGCCGAGTCTACTGAGACTGCTGCAAAAGGTCAAGAGAGCGATTCCGCCATTTAAATCAAAGAGTTCTAAACTTGAACCCCATAGAACGTGGCAACTTTGCCGGCTATATGCCGTTTAAACGGCGCGGCCGTCAGCTCCTCTCCTGTAGCCTCTTGGAGAATCTCGCGCGTCCGTTTCAACGAAGCATGCTGATGCACCTTCTGACGTGTCCATTGCAGGAGAGTAGAAAAATCCCCTCGGGCAAATGCCGTGTCTAGATTATCCAATTGCTGTCTCGCAGTTGCATAGAGCTGGGCACCAATCAACTTGCCGAGCGCATAAGTGGGAAAGTAGCCAATACTACCATGACTCCAGTGCACATCTTGCAACACGCCTTCGACATCATTTCGCGGACGAATACCAAGGTATTTTTCATAGGCGTCGTTCCACGCTGCAGGCAAATCCACAACCGTAAGGCCGCCCTCAAGCAGACTCTTTTCCAATTCGTAGCGGATAATGATATGTGGGACATACGTCACCTCATCCGCATCAACACGGATGAAATCAGGAGTGACACGATTGATGTAGGCGACAAAGTCATCGACACCGACTCTGTCAAAGACTCCAGGAAAAACGCGATTTAGCTTCGGCAGAAAAAACTCCCAGAAGCCATGGCTACGCCCGACCAAATCTTCCCACAACAGCGACTGCGATTCGTGCATGGCCAGAGAGCGGAAAGTTCCCGCCGGCGTACACTCTAGCTCTTCAGGTAGGCCTTGGTGATAGAGGCCGTGACCTGTTTCATGAATCAACGAAAAAATACAGTTAAAGGGATCGTCCTCATCATAGCGCACGGTCAGGCGTGTATCCTGTGGCATACCCAGACAAAACGGGTGTACGGTTTCATCGAGACGGCCTTTAGCAAAATCAAAGCCAAGCGTTTTTGCCATATCCATAGAAAAATCTTTCTGTTTCCACTTGGGAAATAGCGACTTGCCTTGGCATCGGCGTAAGGCCTCCGCGGTATTCAAGCCTATAGGTCTATCCAGATCCCTGACCGCTGAAATCATCTGTGCCAGGAATTCACCAAGATCGGCAAAAACAGGGTCTAGAACTGCTACAGTCATTCCCGGCTCAAACACGTCAAGAAGCACATCGTAGATATGTCCCCCTGGCGGTAGATTTTGTGACACGATCCGTGCTTCCTCGCGTTTTAGCTCCCAGATCTCTTGCAAATGCGGTTGAAAGATCGCATAGTCCGCCTTCTCTCTCGCAACCACCCAGGTCTCTTGGGCGCGGGCATGGACCTCAGTCATCTTTTTGGTCAGCTCTCTGGGGATTCTCTTTACCAGATACAAAAGGCGGGCTGCTTCACGTACTTGCGCTTGAGCTACAGAAGAGAGGTCACTCTGAACGTCGCTTTGGCTGAGCTCTTCAACAAGCTCAGCAAACTCGTCGCTGCTGACGTGGTCGTACTCTAAACCGGCAAATAGGCTAAGGGCCTTGCTTCTTACCTCCCCTGCGGAAGCGGGCATCTTGGTACGCAGGTCCCAAACGAGCAGATCGTGGCCGATGTTTAGAAATGCGTAGTCGCGACAGAGCTCCAGCAACCGCGCAAGCTTGGCATTAACCTTTTTCTCTGTTGGTGCCTTATTCGCCATAGGGAATCCAGATGTTCTTGACCTCAGTGGCGTGGTAGCGAAATTCACTACCCTCTCCTTGTATGGAATCGAACCAATCACGCGTCTCGCCATAGTCGACCCAGCTGCGCTTCATGTTGCCTGCAGCACACCGCTCGATCAGGGCACTGCCGTCCTGGGAGCCAAAGTACCACATCGCTTCCACATCATCGTGAAGCGCCAACACCTCGCTAAGCTTGTCACGCTCTCCTGTAATAATGTTGATGGCGCCGTCCGCAAGATCTGAGGTCTCAAGCACTTGGTAAAAGTCGGTGGCTACAAGTGGATAGGTTGGCGATGGAATGGCAACCACCCGATTGCCAAACACAACCGCGGGCATGACCGTGGAGACAAAACCGAGTAAAGGTAGCGGTTCGGGACAGGCGATGCCAATAACCCCAACCGGTTCATGCATGGCAAGCGTCACATTACGCAGTGGCGTGGCATGCACCCGACCATCATGTTTATCTGCCCAAGCCGCCCAGTGGTAAAGACGTTGAATAGACAGCTCAACTTCCCTGGTCGCAACCTTTTTGGAGCTATTGGTTAGCTGTTGGATGCGTGTAGAAAACTCCTGCTGCCGTCGACTGAGGTTTTCGGCGATGTAGTAGATCACCTGGGCACGCTGATGTGCGGTGGTGCTGGCCCAACCAGTCGCCTTGTGTGCTGCCTCGACGGCGTTGCGGATGTCCTTGCGGTTGCCTTCGCCAACAAGGTCGACCAGTTTACCGTTGTTATCGTAGATTCTACGGCTGTAACCCGAATCCGGTCGCACTTGGCGACCGCCAATGAAAAGCTTGGCGGTGCGATCAATCTGCGGTAGCTGTGCGCTCTCATCAAGTTGCGTGGATTTGCTGTTTCTTCGCTTCGAAGTCTGTTTATCTCCAGACAACCCAGTTGTGCTTTTACCATTGGTTTTCGGCTTGACATATTCCCACAGACCTTCGCGTCCACCCTCTCTGCCAAAACCACTCTCGCGATAACCGCCAAAACCTGAGGCGGCGTCGAAGAGGTTGGTCGAGTTGATCCAGACTGTACCCGCCTTAATCTGCGGGGCGATATCAAGCGCTAAGTTGATGTTCTCGGTCCATACGCTTGCGGCCAAACCGTAACGGCTGTTGTTGGCAAGACGCACGGCTTCGGCCGGCGTACGAAAGCTCATAGACACCAACACCGGGCCAAAGATCTCGACCTGAGCGATGGTAGTTGCCGGTGCTACATCGGTAAACAGCGTTGGCGGGTAGAAGTAACCCTCTTTGGGACATGCCCACGAAGGCTGCCACACCTTTGCCCCCTCTTGCCGGCCCTGCTCGACCAACGCCTCTATCTTTTGCAGCTGCACCGGTGCGATAATCGCACCCATGTCAATACCCTTATCAAGAGGATCGCCAACACGCAGACGCTCCATGCGCTTTTTGACCTTTGCAATAAGACGATCGGCAACGCTCTCCTGTACCAGTAGTCGCGAGCCAGCACAGCAGACCTGTCCTTGGTTGAACCAGATGGCATCAACCAGACCTTCAACCACACTGTCTAAGTCAGCATCTTCAAAAACCACAAAAGGTGATTTGCCACCCAGTTCAAGAGAGAGTTTCTTACCACTACCGGCGGTCTCCTGGCGGATGATGCGTCCGACCTCAGTCGATCCGGTAAAGGCAATCTTGTTAATGTCCGGATGTTTGACGATTAGTTCGCCAACGGTTCCATCACCCGTGACAATATTCACAACTCCGGGTGGCAGATGGATCTCTTGGCAGAGCTGCGCAAACGCCAATGCCGTGATCGATGTAAATTCTGCCGGCTTTAAGACAACGGTATTGCCCATTGCTAGTGCGGGTGCAATCTTCCATGCCAACATCAACAGCGGAAAGTTCCAGGGAATCACCTGGCCAACAACACCTACCGGCTTGTAATCTTTAAACTCACTCGCCATCAACTGTGCCCAACCCGCGTGATGATAGAAGTGGCGAGCCACCAGCGGTAGGTCGATGTCACGACTCTCACGAATCGGCTTGCCATTATCTAAGCTCTCTAAGACGGCAAACAGACGTTGATGCTTCTGGATCTGGCGGGCCAGGGCATAGAGATAACGTGCGCGTGCGTGGCCACCGAGTTTCCACCACTCGGGCTGTGCTCTTTGTGCGGCTCTTACTGCCGCGTTAACATCGCGTTTGTCAGCTTGAGCAATGTCCACCAGTGGTTTGGCATTGGCTGGGTTGATACTCTCAAAATAGCGCCCTGATTTTGGCTTGCACCATTTGCCATCGATAAAGAGCGAAAAACGTCCGCCGAACTGTGCAAGCCATGCCAACGCCTGCTCGGAACTCTCGGGCGCTGGGCCATACTCCATGCTGGTAAAGATCTTGGCAACGTTGATTGGCGTGGGCTTTTTAGACTTCATCACGACTATCCTATTGGATGGTGGAAATCAGCAGAGTAACGTCCGGTAACATAGTACTCCAATTGCCGTTCGATATCACCAAGTAGACTGCTGGCACCAAAACGAAATCTCTCAGGACATAACCACGATGAACCGAGCTCTTCTTTGATCAACAGCAACCAATCCATGGCTTGTCGGGCCGTGCGAATACCACCGGCGGCTTTAAAACCCACGGTAAAACCTGTGCGCTCTTCATACTCACGAATCGCTCGTACCATAACCAAACCCACGGGCAGAGTGGCGTTAACACTCTCTTTACCAGTTGAGGTCTTGATAAAGTCGGCACCTGCCATCATACAGACTAAACTGGCGCGCATGACATTGCGTAGTGTCGCCAAATCTCCTGTGGCAAGGATGGTCTTCATGTGTGCCACGCCACACGCTTGGCGAAAAGCCGTAACCTCGTCGTAGAGCGCTTGCCAGTTGCCCCGCAGCACATGCGCCCGAGTAATGACGATATCGATCTCATGGGCACCGGCGGCAACGGATGCGTGAATCTCCTCTAAGCGTTGTGCCAAAGGAGACTGGGCCGCAGGAAAACCTGTGGAAACTGCAGCAACGGGAATAGCGCTCTCTTTGAGCGCCTCAAGGGCTGCAGCAACAAGACGATGGTAGACACAGACCGCGGCAACCTGGAGCTGCGACAGGCCCAAGGCTTGCAGCAGGTCACGACGCACGGGTTGGATGGCTTTGGCACAGAGACGCTGAACGTAACCTGGGGTGTCATCCCCGGCCAGCGTGGTGAGATCGATACAGCTGACTGCCCGCAGGAGCCAAGCTGCCTGCCACTGCTTTTTCACAGATCGTCGCCGAATCAACGTCGCCGTACGACGCTCTACGGCACTGCGATTGACCTGCACCTGTTTCAACCAATCGAGCTCAAGCGGTATACCGGCATTGCGCTGGCGTTTGTCGTCGGGTTCACGGCCGCGTTCGGGATGAACAAGCCGCACCCCCTTCGCATGGATTTTGCTGGTTTTCGCCAACTTTTGCCTCCTGGCCAGGCAGACCCCTTACCAGAGGCAGCGCAGAAAGACAACCACCCAACGGTCGGCTCTATGGGTTGATCACCCGCACATCGCCACTAATGGAACGGACACGAAAATCAAACTTTTTGTTCTCAGCGTCTCTAAAAGTATAGCGTTTCTTGCCGAGCACATTCACACTCACATCTTTTGGCAGTTTGACGGTGACATCTCCAGAAACCAACTTCACATCAGCATCGCCATCTGCGGTAATCGCAGCGAATGTCAAATCGATATCGCCGCTAGCGGTTTTGATACGCACATCCTTGGCTCCTTTTGCCAACAGTAAGTTGATATCACCACTGCCTGATTTCATGTCCAAGTTCGCAACCAGATCGTTAAGTTTTAAATCCACATCCCCGCTACCGGTCTTGAGCTTAACTCTGTTGGCCATAAGGTTACCCGTGAGGTTACCACTGCCCGTAGCGGCATGGAGCTGCCCACCAAGACCGTCAAGATGGCTATCTCCTGACCCGACCTTAAGATCAAAAGTCGAATCGAGATGCTTGATTAAGACATTACCGCTGCCAACGTGCACATCGGTAAAGCCTATCTGTGATGGAGCCTCAATAGATATGTTGTGCCTGCAATTATCCCAAGAACGGCCTCTGCGTCGCTCTACTTCGATGCGTACCACACCAGCATCCTTCTCGATCTCTAAGTTACACTTCCCGCGAATACGCACGGCGGTAATCTTAATCTTTGTGCTCTTGCCACCAGTTACATAGGTTTGACCAGAACCGTTGTGAATGCTTAGCCGTTGCACGTCGCTGGCGTCGAACTCTTTATAGAGCGGCGGTTCATCTGCCCAAACGGTCAAGCTTAGAACCGCAAACAACATCATCCATACCATGCTCTTTGTTTTCATGATTTTTCTCCTTCTTCTTTTTTGGTCCGCTCTGTTGGCGTTATCTCCTGCTTGGTTTTCCTTCTGTCTGTAAGACGATCGATGAGCACCTTGACCACCGCACCCGTACCGGTAACGACAACGACGAGGAATAGTAACTTGCCGAACAAGGGAACGCATTTAATTAGCCACAACAGTAGGAGGCCTGTTAACAGCGCCCAACCTTCGCGGCCTGCTGCCTTGGCAAAGGGCAACAGCCGTCCTACCTGTAGAGCGGCCAGGACAAAGCCGCCAAACAGTAACAGCAAACAGAAAAGTACAAAGAGCGGTATCAAGGGAATGCCAATAATCGACAGGGCTAGAAGAACCGCTGTGGGCACAATCGCCAGGAGGAACAAAACACCCCACGCAAACGAGTGCGGCAGGTGCTGCCGCAGATAACTCTGTGAATCTTTCGCCAGTAGCGGCGCCACGTAGATGATGAGAAAACCAAAACCGAAAACGATCGCCAGAACCGTAAACGACCAAATAATCAGAAATGGTAGCGAGCCAAAGAAGCCGGTAGTACGATGCCAAAACCTCTCCAGACGGTCGAAGGGCTCATCAACGTCGATGTGTACATCGATATCTGGCTCAAAGCTGGAACCGATGCTCACCACATCCTTTGCAACATAGGAACCCTCATCACGAACAATTTTACCCCCCAACACCACCAGCTCGTTGTTAACCTTCGATCCAGGATAGAGATGCACAGAGCCACCAAGGATAACCATGTCGTTGGTCTCACCATAGAATTCCACACTGCCCAACATAACGACAATGGCGTTGTAACTCTCCTCTTTACCAATGGTGATATCGTTCCAAAAGGTAACGCGGTCGCGATCACTCTTGATGTCGCCGTGGATATCCACCTGCAGAGTCTTGGTGTTACTCTCAGACGGTGGTGTCTGCGCCAGAGCGGCGTGACACAGACCAAAGGCGATAGCAAGACCTAGCAATAGGTTTACAACAGGTTTTGTTTTCATAGTCGACTTCCTTTCTCCATGGCATAGCCAAATGGCAGCGAATGCATTTTACGTAGCAAAAATGGTAACAGGATAAATAACCAAATAGTTATGATGAACTTTGCCAGGCTAGCAAAGGTTGGCAGCATCGCCTGCAGATATAATGTTACTACCTGCATGCTATCCACTAGCAATACGATGACCGCGACGCTGTTGACAATGACTTTGGGCAAGCCAAAGTGCAGCAGTGAAAAAGTGGTGAGCGCAAGTAGTAAACAAAAGAGGCCGCTAAAAGCTACAAAGCCAAAGAGCAAGGCAAACTTCAACCAACGTCTGCGAGCGGTAAGCTGTTTTTGCACAGCGGTAAGGAGATCCACCTCCAGCTGGTCTTCGCTTAATGCCAAGCGACTCAAGGCCTGATCAAAACCTCTCTCTCTAGCTAGCCACTGCTGACAGAGAGTGCAGCGACTACAGTGTTGCCTTACGGCCTCCGCTTCCGCTGTCGGCAACAGCGCATCGACGACATCATGCAGATAGGCAAAACGAATCTCTTCTTTAGGACAGTTCATCTTTTGCCTCTGTCAAAATCGTTCGGAGTTTCTTACGGCCACGACTCAACTGTGCCAAGACCGTACCAACAGGTATGTCGAGAATATAAGCGATCTGCCGTACGGATTTGTCGCTAAAGTAGTGTAATAGAAAAATTTCCCGAGTGCGGTCTGGCAGCTCTGCCAAAGCGGCCTCTAGCCGTTGGGCACGATCTCTATTTTCTAGTTGCTGGTGTGCTCCGATCGGAATGTCGATTGGTTTGCTTGTCCACGCCTGACGCTGCTGCACTTGCTCGTTCCTAGCATCACGCCGAAAGCTATCCATCGCCAGATTGTGGGCAATGCGATAGAGCCAGCTGCCAAGATCCTTGCTTGGCTCGTACTGCTCTATTTTCCTGAAGGCTCTCACAAAGGTCTCTTGCACAATATCCTCAGCCAAATGATGGTTGCCGGTTAATTTTTTTATGTAGACAAAGAGCCGCTGCTGGTATGTGCGCACGACCCAGGCAAAGGCTTGGAAGTCGCCCCGTTGGCACGCTTGTAACCACTGTGCTGAAACCATCAAATCCGTTTCCCCACGCTGTCACAAAGCATGCCGCCACCACCTTGGCAACCCTTCTCAGCAGCGTCATCTCACTGGGAATACGCTTGAGCCAGACGATTTATTGCAGCTGCCCTACTGTCGGCAAAAAAAACTTTTTCTTGCTATTTTAGGCACTTAACCCAAAATAATCCCATGGGCTACCAACCCATCGAAGACTACGGCATCATCGGCAACCTGCATACGGTGGCACTCGTCGGTAAGAACGGTTCGATTGACTGGTTCTGCTATCCCCGTTTTGACTCGCCAAGCATCTTCGCGGCTATCCTCGATAGCAACAAGGGCGGGCACTTCAAAATCGCGCCAACCATTCGGGTTACCAGCAACCGACAGTTTTACTGGCCAGACACCAACATCTTGATCACCCGTTTTCTCGCCCCTGAAGGCGTTGGTGAAATCACTGACTACATGCCGGTCAAAACTGCCATGACGACCAACGGCGACTACCAGATCATTCGGCGGGTCACGGTTGTGCGAGGTAGCATGCCTTTTCGTATGGAGTGTTATCCAGCGTTTAACTACGCTAGGGATTCGCACGAGATCGAGTTTACCAAGGAAGGTGTCTGCTTTCACGCTGCTGGCCGCAGTGCTGGTCTGGCAACCTCTGTACCCCTTGAGAGAGAGGGTGAGAGTATTCATGCTCACTTTACCCTGCACGAAGGACAGACGGCGGTCTTTGATTTGGCGGTAAGCGAGCAGGAGAATATTCACGCTACCCTGCTGAGCACGGAGGAGGCGACAAAGCTTTTCAAAAACACCGTGCAGTATTGGCGTGGCTGGTTGAGCAAGTGTAGTTATACCGGTCGCTGGCGTGAGATGGTGCACCGCTCGGCACTGGCGCTCAAACTGTTGACCTACGAACCCACCGGTGCCATCGTCGCCGCGCCCACCTGCAGCCTACCAGAGACTATCGGTGGCGTTAGGAATTGGGACTACCGGTATACCTGGATTCGCGATGCCGCTTTTACCCTATATGCCTTTTTGCGCATTGGCTTTACCGAAGAAGCGGCCCACTTCATGAACTGGCTTGAGGCCCGCTGCCATGAGCTCGGTAGAGATGGCTCCCTACAGATCATGTATGGTGTTGACGGCCATCACGATCTCTCCGAGACCAGCCTCGATCACCTTGAAGGCTACCGTGGCTCCAAGCCGGTGCGTATCGGCAACGACGCCTACAACCAACTGCAGCTGGACATCTATGGTGAAATGATGGACTCGGTCTATCTTTATAATAAGTACGGCAGCCCGATCTCTTACGATCTTTGGCGCGAACTGCGCCGTCTCATCAACTGGGCTTGTGATCACGCCGACAAAAAAGATGCCGGCATTTGGGAAGTGCGTGGTGGCCACCAACACTTTGTCTATTCCAAGCTCATGTGCTGGGTGGCCCTTGATCGTGCCCTGCGTTTGGCTGAGAAACGCTCCTTTCCCGCAGACCGCAGCCGCTGGCAAAAACAACGCGACAAGCTCTACGAAGAGATCATGTCTAAGGGTTGGAACCGAAAGCGCCAATCTTTTGTGCAATCTTATGGCAGTAACTCTCTAGACGCAGCCAATCTCATCATGCCGCTAGTCTTTTTTGTCTCACCCACAGATCCACGCATGTTGAAAACCTTGGAAGCGATCTACCGGTCGCCAAAAGAGGGCGGTCTGGTCTCTAACAGCTTAGTCTATCGTTACAACGTGCAAGAGACCGACGACGGTCTTGTTGGTGAAGAGGGAACCTTTAACATGTGCACCTTTTGGTTGGTGGAGACCATGACCCGTGCTGGTCGCGTGCATCGCGACATGTTGGAGAGCGCCCGTCTGATTTTTGAACGCATGCTCGGTTATGCCAACCACCTCGGACTCTATGCTGAAGAGACCGGTTCAAGCGGTGAGGCTCTCGGCAACTTTCCACAGGCCTTTACCCATTTGGCACTCATCAGCGCTGCCTTCAACCTCGACCGCGCCTTGGGAAAACCCAAATAAATCAAAAAAAACAAATATTTAAATTCGACACCGGGAACGAAACAGCCCCCTTGGAACCAAGCCAAGGCTTTTGGGTTGAGGTTCCAGCACCGTTGCGTTAAGGCTATCAGATCTCGTCCCAAAATTTTACAGGAGATTGCAATGCGCAGAATAAACCTCACTCTTGCTGTCGGCCTCACTGTTACCGTGGCTACCTTGTTTGTTGCCACATTGGACGCAGCCCACCCAACCTCAGTGACGATTGGCACGGGCGCTCTCACCGGTATCTATTATCCAACCGGCGGTACGATCTGCTATATGGTCAACTCTCATAAAGCCAAACATGGCATTGCCTGTCGCATTGAGAACACCGCTGGCTCGGAATACAACGCCCGAATGATCGAAGCCGGCAAACTCGAGTTTGGCGTGGTGCAATCCGATGTCGGCTATAACGCCTTTGCAGGGGTAGAACCGTTTGCTGAGAAAGCGGCGCAGTTGCGCAGTGTCTTCTCACTGCATACGGAAACGCTCACGCTTGTGGCGCTTAAGAGCGCAGGAATTCAAAAGCTAGCAGACATTAAAGGCAAGCGGGTCAACTTAGGCAACCCTGGTTCTGGACCACGGCAGTCGGTATTACATCTCTTAAAGGCTTGCGGTTTAAAGCAACGCCAGCTTGCCAAAGCCGGCTCCTTGCACGCCGATGAGGTCACCAACGCCCTGCTAGATAATCGACTGGACGCATACTTCCATTTTGTTGGTCACCCATCTCCCAACATCGAATCTGCCGCAACATTCACGGATATCGACCTCGTCGATATTAGTGGGTCTTGCATTGATAAACTGGTTGCAGAGAGACCTTTTTACGTTAAGGCAACGATTCCAGCAGGCACTTATCGTGGCGTTGATAACGAAGTCGAGACCATCAGTACCAGGGCGACCCTGCTAGCTTCAAAAGCGGTTCCAGAACAAGTTGTCTATCATCTCGTGAAGTCGATCTTCGATAATCTGCAGGAGTTTAAAGACCTTCACCCCATTTACGAAGGGCTGACTGCGGAGAGCATGACAAGAGCTTTGCCCGTACCCTGGCATCGGGGTGCCGTAAAGTACTTTAAAGAAAAAGGCTTGAAGTGAGGTGACATTTATGAAGTATCGAGTGTTAAGTCACATTTTGGTCTTGCTAGGATCAGTCTTAGCAGCTGGCTGTGCACCCACTACTTATCAAACAAAAACCACCGACCACGTACGTATTGGCTCTACACAGACACAGCTTGGTTATTACAAGCTGGCGCGATCTGAGCTGCAAGCTGCACTACTAAAAAATCCGAGCGACCCAGCTGCACACTATGAATTAGGGCGGCTCGATGCCATTGTGGGAAATCTGCGCGAAGCCCAAACTCATTTTTACCGGGTTTTGGAAAACCACCCCTACAATGCATCGGCACATACAAACCTCGGCTGGACGTTAGTCTGTTTGGACAACTTCAACGATGCACAACGACACTTTCAAAAGGCCATTGAATTGCGCGATGAGGTAAGCAACGCTTACGCCGGTATGGGTGCCGTCCATCTCGCTCGGTCGCGACAAAACGAGGCAAGAAGGGCGATAAAAAATGCCCTGAATGCCGATCCACGCAACCCCTTTGCCAATCTCTACTTAGGGCTTATGTACGAAGGAGGCGGTGGTATCAATCAAACCACGGCGCAGCGTGGGCTACGACAGGCGGTGCGCCTTGGTTTTCGTCACTACTCCCTTGTGGTCTGGGACGCCCGCTTTAAAGACGATCCCAGCCGCCAGCGCCAACTTCCGTTCTTCCGACCAGACTACAGGGAGAATCGGTAGAGAGGGGTCCTACTAGCAAGCAGCTGTTAGCTGGCTCACTCGAATAGGCTAATGCCAGCCTCAGGTATAGCAAAGTGTTGTCGAGTGAAATTCTGTGGCGGACGAGTTACGTATATTTCATCTTGCCAAAATCGTGCGTGCCACTTGTTTTCCGGGATTTCAAAAACCAGGTAGCTCTTACCACTGGCTAGCTGCAAAAACCCCTTGAACTTGCCGTTAGCGGTAAATTCTGTAACCAACGAATCGTTTTGTCCCTCCCAGACGAAGCGAACAAACTGGTCTGCTTGAATTTGTTCATCATTAATCTGCCATGGACGCTCAACAAAGATTGAATCATGCAATTGGCTTTTTAACGCATCCATGTCCTTCCCCCAACGGAGCTGTTGAAAGTATCTAGCTAAAAACTCCGCATCAGGAAGAGTGGCGGTTGGGTCTTGTTGTCTTTGACGCGCTCGGGATGCTCCCGTACGTCTTCCCGAGGATCGAGTTTCTATTAGCTGTGGACCACCAGGGAGATGTTCCGGGATGCTCTTAGCTACGATAGAAAACGCTATAAGATACATGAGGAGCTCACCAAAATCTCTCCGCAGCGCATGCGCCTGCACACTTTGACCGATTGCTCGCAAACCCTCTGGAGACAACGCTCGAGCCCACTGTCTGCGAATATCGCGAGGTATGCCGCCACGAGGCACGGCGCGAGGCGTCTGCGGTCTCGATGCCAACCCCATTCTCGGCCGCGTCGAAAAAGCTATGGCCCTAAGAATGCCCTGTATCCAAATGCTGAACCAGCCACCGACCTCATCGGGCAGGCCCTTTTCACTTTTCATGGCATCGTCTATATCCGCTACCGCGAACAGCAGCCCCTGTGACATCAGCAGTGAGCTACTACTAAGCATGGAGCCAGCAATACTCAAATTAGGGAGGTCGACGGTATATCCAGCAAAACTCATTCCTGGATAGGTGCCGCCTAGTGAATGCTTAAATCGGCCAAAGCCCCATCGGTTTTGTGTGACCATGCGGGCAAATCCATTTCCGTGTAGTATGTAGACACCCTCCATCAAAAGCATGGCAGATCCTATAAACATGTAGTCTTCCCAAAAGCTCTCTGCTACGGATTTGCCAGCCATCTTGTTGACCTCTCGATAGCTAAACGTCACTGGAAAAGCGGTGATTGCTGCTCTGGAAAGAAAGGAGAAGAGAATTGCCGCGCGTTTGGTTGGCTCAGCGATCCACTTTCCTGCAATTAGGTAAGTAGAAAGCCGCCCCAACAAAGAACGCGTTATGCCAAAAGGAATGAAGATGCCTAGTAATTCTGTTAATGCAAAATCGTAGATGGCAGCGAGCCGTACATCTTCTGGAATTTCTGCTAACAGGGCTGTGGCTTGCGCCCCCATGGCGCCAAGCTGTTGGTCTTCTAAAATAAAGGCGGCTGACCCAAAGAGACGTTTTTCGAGTAGATTCTCCGCCAAGCTGAGAAGGAGTTCGGCTCTTTCGCTATGCTGCTCCTCTCCCAGCTCCTCTAGTTGGATAAGCGTGTTGAAGGTAACCAGTGCAGGCCGAAAGGTCGCATCGCTATTTGAGCTCCAAAACACCTCATGAAATAGAGTGCCGAGCCACTTCTCTCGATAAGCACTCGGACTCATGGCGGTGTAAAAGATACCGTAGGATTCGTCTGTATGAGACTGTAGGTCAGACGAGACAATCTCACCGTTTTTAAAGACCACCCTGCCAACCTCTTCACCAGAATAGTGGTGGCACACCTGCGGCTTCTGCGCGGTGTATCGCACAGACCCTTTGGTCGCGGCAGCAAGCCATGGGTCTTCCTTGCTGTCGCCATATGGGCCGACACAGACATCACCACCGCCCGGGGTTATGGTTACCGCAGTTTCATACTCTTTGGTTCGCGTTAGATGTATCACACCCCCAGGCAGTTCCAACTCTGCTGGAATCTTGTACGGCACCAATTTTTTGGAAATAATTTTACGATCCTTAAAGACTACCTCGCCTACCTCATCACCAGAAAATTCAAACGACTCTTCTGAATGTTTTGTCATCGTATACAGACCATGCGTGACTTTAACCTCCTCCATGATCACCGTGCCACCACCCGATCGGACGTGCACGGTCTGTTCTCTCTTTTGTTCCTCCGCATCAAAGCGCACAATGTGGCCGTTGAGAACCGGCTGACCGGGCAGGTCGGCGATAGAAAAATCAGGGTTGTTTTGTATCTCTTCATAGCGCTGCATAAGATAGTAAAAAGCCGACCGAATACTGTCTGCCTGACCAGTGAGGATGTACCAAGACAACTGAAAGATCAGACCCACAACAGGGGGAATACGTTCTTCTTTGTCCCTTTCTGTTACCCAGATTGTTTCGTGCTCAAACACCTCTCGTCGCAAAAGCTGGAACCAATAACCAAGTAGATTCAGCGACACTGCTATACGGTTTTCCTCAAGGTTAAAGACATCTAAGAGTTGGATGCTTCTCTGTTGCAATTCTTCGTACTTATAATCTGTCTGGTCGCGAATTTCCTGCAAGGTATGAAGAGCCTCTTCAAAGGTATGATCTGGATTCAAACCAAGCAGGGTGGTGCGGGCAGTAAAAAAGTCACTCTCAACCGCATCAGCCAGCATACCGTAGCTCTCCGCAACAAAAGTTCGAGCTGGATCGATCTGCTCGAACATACTCTCCGCTATTTCACGGGTAGGAGCATAGGCATTACATATGGCGGTGCCGTTAAGAAAATTCTGCAGCCCCATCTCCCCGATGCGGCCACGCCTTTTAAAGTCTGGTTCCATGCTTGCCTTCACAAGAAGGCCTTCACCATGACTCTTTATACCGGTGCAAAACGAAATAAGCCGCTCTTGCGCCTCTTCTGCAGGCAGGGTAGCCAACTCATCCCAATCTAGCGGCAAAAAGGGCGCCAAGGGCTCATAACCACTTGCTGCCACTGATTCATCTCGCTGATCACGGTCGACAGAGAACAGCTGCGGTGGTGCGGCAACTAGACCCATTAAGCAGCAGACTAGGAGCCTAACCAGAGGGCCATGGGTGAGAATCCGAGGTGATGTCATGGACAGCTGTTTTAACAAAAGTCAGTTTTTAATGCAAAACGTTAAATTTTGCACGACATAGAACTTAGGCTTGTTAACCTGTTGATTTATTGGAAAGTAAAGCCCTCCTCAACTAGGGCCTATTTGAATCTCGGTTATGTCGTGAAAAGTTTGCGCCAACAAAGGTTCCGTGCCGATCGGCCATCTAGGCTAACCCTTCTATTATTTTGATATTTTCAGTTTCTGTATTTGGTACACGACTTGCTCTGTAGGGGCATGGCTAGAGAGCCTGCAACAAACATAGGAGAGCCACCCATGAACCTGTGCAACACCAAAACATTTCTCTATTTGGCAGCTGTTTTAATCAGTAGCGTTTTCATCACCGAGGCCAGAGCCCAGTTCATCTACAGTTACTCCTATAACGTGGATCAGTGTCTGCCTGAAACTGTCATCCCCTGTGGCGAAAGCGAAACCATTGAAACCGCAGCTAAGTGCTATGCTCTGAGTAATTGGACCTATGGGGATAGCTATGGTGACGCCGTTGCCCAGTGCTTGCAACCCAATAAGCTAGAGTTGCTCTCTCGTTTTAAGTGTGACTGCGAGCAGTGCATTGGCTATCCAGAATTTTCCTGCTTCGCACAAGAGCCGGCGGTTCTCGATTCCTTCGCTAGCCTGCTTTCGACTGCACAGTGTGAAGTTGCCGGCAAGGGTAAACAGCTCGATGGCTCAGGTAATGAGATGACGATTACCGCGGTCAACTGTCTACTTGATCGTGTCGCCGTGAGAGTAAGCTGTGGCCCGTGTGAGCTACCAGGAAAAGGGCAAAAGCCACTGTTTTGATCCTTACTTTTCGTTCCCCAGAAGGTACGGCCTTACTTTTAGGGAATGTCCATTCCCTAAAAGTAAGGCCGTACCTAACTGGGAGTACCTAACTGGGACCCGCAAGGTCGAGTTCTTTAGCAATGGAGCCCATGGCCTCAAGCATCACTTGTAAATGCGCATCCATCTCCACGCCGAGTTCAGCAACCCCCTGAAAGATATCCTCGCGCTTGACTGCGGCGGCAAAGGCCTTCTCCTTGAACTTCTTCTTCACGCTCTTGGGTTTGACATCCAAGATGCTCTTGCTCGGTCGAATCAGTGCCACTGCCGTAATAAAGCCGGCAAGCTCGTCGCAAGCAAACAGCGCCTTATCGAGCAATGACTCTCGCTGACAACCAAGACCGTTGCCTTGATTGTGCGCCTGGATGGCGTGAATGAGAGCTTCAGGATAGCCCTGCTCACGCAGGATGTTGCCACCGACCACGGTATGCTCCGTAAGCGTTGGATAGGCCTCATAGTCAAAGTCGTGCAGCAGGCCGGTCAACCCCCAGAGCTCTTCGTCTTCATGATACTTACGCGCGTAAGCGCGCATGGCCGCCTCAACTGCAAGAGCGTGTTTGCGTAAAGAGGGATTCTTGGTGTACTCGCAGAGTAGCTCCCACGCCTGTTCACGAGTTGGTGTTGCTGTCGTCATCGTGCGTTATCTAAGCGCGATCTTAGCCTGTACGAAAATCGCATCAAACATCGGCTGCGTCAACTTACCGGTAAAGGTGTTTTGTTGGCTTGGATGGTAGGAACCAATAAGTTGGTAGGGGCCTATGCTGACGAGGTGGCCATGGGCAAAACGCGGTTTGGGTTTTTTTGTGTGCCCTACTCTATGGAGCATACGTAGCACGCCATCCCAGGCAAAACCACCAAGCGCGACAATCAGTTGGCAACGATGGAGTCGTTGTAGCTCCTGCCATAAGAAAGGCAGGCAGTTGTCACGCTCTGTGGGCAGGGGCTTATTGGCTGGGGGTGCACAGCGAACCACAGCGCTGATGTAAACGCGCTTGAGCTGCAAACCATCGTCGCGACTTGTCGAGGTCGACTGGTTGGCAAAGCCGGCTTTAAAGAGAGCACGGTAAAGCCAATCTCCAGAGCGGTCACCCGTAAACATGCGGCCGGTACGGTTAGCGCCGTGGGCAGCAGGCGCTAAGCCAACGATGAGCAGACGGGCCTGTGGATCGCCAAAGCCTGGCAGTGGACGACCCCAATAGGCTTGCTCAAGAAACGCCGCGCGTTTCTGCTGGCTTACCTGGCGTCGCCACTGGACCAGACGCGGACAGCGACGACAGCGAATGATGCTTTTCTCTAGCTTGGCTAGACTATCCATAAAGCTATGCGCTTAACTTTGATCCTTGCACCCTTCTCAGGTATCAACAGCAAAGAGGTATCATGACTGGAGAAAAAGTCATCGTTGTCGATATGGATAGCACGCTTTTGCGCCTCAACCTCAACAGACCAGAGCTGCGGCAGCGAATTCGTGATGAGTTTCTTAAGGTCGGTGTCGATCGTAACTTCATCCCGCTGTTTAAACAGGTCGAGGCCGCCTGTGCCGAGCTGGCTGAGAGGAACCAGGAGGCTGCGCAGAGGTTAAGAGCCCACGCCTGGCAGCTCATCGATGCAGCCGAGCTAAAACGGGCAACAACAGCAACACGGTGTGATGGCGTGGAGAGCTTTCTAGAACGGTGTGCGGGCATACCGCTAGCCCTCTACTCTAACAACAGCCGAGCCGCGGTGGTCAAGGCACTGCAACATACGGATATTGGAACGGAACGGTTTTTTTCCATCCAAGCAAGAGAAGCCGCTGCATCGCTGAAACCAGCGGCAGAACCGCTATTAAAAATACTTGCCGCCTGTGAGCACCCTCCCAAACGACTCTTCATGATCGGCGATCAGCCCTATGATATTCGTGCTGCAACCTCAACTCAGAGGTCTATTGAGAAAACAGCTGCAAGAGACGAACGATGCAAGGTTGTCTCCATTGGCCTACGCAGTACTCATGAAAATGACCGCGCTATGGAAAAGGAAGGGGCAGCCTATCTGGCTGTTGATCTCAACGAAGCCGCAGACTTTGTCCTCACTGAACCGATTCAATCATCGCTCTCTATTGTACTGCTCGCTTACAATGAAGCGGCAACCATCGCAGAGGCAATCTCGGAGACACGCGCCTTCTGTCAGCATTACGTACCGAATTACGAAATCATTGTCGTCGATGATGGCAGCAGCGATGCCACTACAGCAATCGCACAAAAGCACCATCAAGGCGACCTGAAACTGCTACGCCATCAGCAAAACCTTGGCATGGGAGCAGCCATGCGCACCGGCTACAACGCCGCCACCAAAGAGCATGTCGTACATCTGCCGGCTGACCGGCAAATACGCGCGCAATCGCTCATCACGGCACTGCCTCGCATCCAACCTAAGAAAGTGATCGTCATCGACTACAACAAACCGCCTTCTGGGCTAAAACGCCAATGGCTCTCTTATGGTTTTCGCTTTTGCTTGCGTCTCTTTGGTGGCTTCAAAGTAAAGTTGGACGGCGTCTATATTTTTCCACGTGAGCGCTATGCGCGGATAAACCCAGAGCGCATTGCTGCAAACACCTTTGTGCTTCCCTTTGAAATGCTACAGGAATTCTATTGTCAAGGTCTTGGCTTTGAACGAGTGTGGATCACACCCTTTATGCGCGCATTTGGTAGCAGTCGGGTTGCAAATATCAACAGGATCGTGAGGATTTTTATAGAAATTCTCAAATCACGCTGGCGCCGCTTAAGATATCCCCTGGTTGCCAACTAAGCTCTCGACCTCTGGCTCTGAGCGGGATTATTGGTTACTATCAGGTCGTGTCAGACAGTAATCGGGCGAGGCTACTCTACGACGGTGATTGCACCTTCTGCAAACACTGGGTTGCGCGTTGGCAACGGTTAACTGGTGAGACCGTCAAGTACCTACCCTATCAAGAGGTCGCTGAGCAGTATCCGCACATCACTAGAGAAGAGCTTGCCCGGCTCATTCACTTTGTGGACGCCGACGGCCAAACCTATCGCGGAGCAGAAGCCGTTTTTCGTTCGCTCGCCAAGGTGAAGTATCATCGCTGGTGGATTCGTGCTTACAAAAAACTTCCTGGCTTTGCCTGGCTTAGCGAAAGACTCTATGGTTTTGTTGCCAGACACCGGCGGGCTTTCTCCATACTCACACGTTGGTTTGTTGGCAGAGAGACAACAGTACCAAACTATCAACTAGCAACCTGGCTCTTTTTGCGTCTGCTCGCTGCCGTCTATCTCATCGCCTTTGTGTCGCTAGGCACTCAGATCACTGGGCTTGTTGGTGAAAATGGTATTTTACCACTGCAAAACCTCTTAAAAACCGCCGAGGCCTCTCTGGGAAGCCGTGCCTTGTGGAAGCTACCAACGCTGCTGTGGCTCAACCCTACCGATATTGCGCTGAATCTCTTTTGTATTGGCGGTACACTTTTTGCCCTGCTGCTGCTTTTCAATATTTTGCCAAGAGTAGCGGCAGGTGCAACTTGGCTGCTTTATCTATCGTTGACCGTGGCTGGCGATGTCTTCCTAAGTTACCAGTGGGACATTCTTCTGCTCGAGGCGGGTTTTCTCGCTATTTTTCTTACGCCCGCCAAGGCGCTGTCTGGTTTTTATACGTCGCAGCCGCCAGCCAAGCTCTTTGTCTGGCTGGCAAAGTGGCTGCTCTTTCGTCTGATGTTTTCATCGGGTATGGTCAAGCTATTAAGCGGGGATCCCACGTGGAAAGGACTCACAGCCTTACGTTACCACTATGAAACGCAGCCACTACCAAACGTGGTTTCCTGGTATTTCCATCACGCCCCAGCCTCATTTCATACGGTCAGCACCTTTACCGTGTTATTTTTGGAGTTGGTGATGCCTTTTCTAATCTTTGCGCCGAGACGGTTGCGTTACATCGGCTGCATCATCTTGTTACTTTTGCAGCTGCTTATCTTGCTCACGGGCAACTACTGTTTCTTTAACCTGCTGACCATAGCGCTCTGTCTCTTTCTTCTAGACGATGGCCAGCTAAACCGATGGGTACCACACGCTCTACGGCAAAAAAGTGCGGTATCAGCAAGCCAGAGCTGCAATAAGAGATGGGGAAGCCAAGCAGCTTATGCAGCTGTGGCACTGTTTTTATTTATCAGCAGCAGCACGCTATTCTGGCTGACCCTGAACCGCTCTGCCCAACCACCCCTGTCCCTACGCCAGTTAGCGGGCCTCGGTAGACAGTTTTATCTTGTTGGTAACTACGGCCTTTTTGCAGTGATGACCACGGTTCGCAATGAGATCATTGTTGAGGGCAGCCATGATGGCAAAAACTGGCAGGCGTATGAGTTCAAATGGAAGCCAGGTGACATCACGCGTGCTCCTGCCTTTGTAGCGCCACATCAGCCACGCCTTGACTGGCAAATGTGGTTTGCAGCGCTGCGCTCCTTTTCTACAGCGCCGTGGATACAAAACTTTCTCTATCGTTTGCTAAAAGGAGAACAGGAAGTGCTTGCACTGCTGCAGTACAACCCATTTGCTGATCAACCACCCCGCTTCATTCGGGCACAGCTGTACCGCTATGACTTTAGCGAATTTGCCGAGCGCTACAGCCTCGGCCAGTGGTGGCAACGACGTTTTATACGCGAGTACAGTCCGAAACTGAGTCTAACCAAACCACTAGATTAAAACCCAAGTATGGCAGAAACGACCGCTGGTCATAATTGCCTTTTTTAATCCTGTCTGTTACCTCTATGGGAATATGTCGATGCTAAAACATGAAAATTCCAAACCTGTGCAACGTTGGAGTGGTAAATTACGAGTTGACCACATCGTCGATGAAACACCTACGGTAAAAACCTTTCGCTTGGTACATCCACAAAATAAAGAGCTGCCCTTTACCTTTCTACCTGGGCAGTTTCTTACGCTTACTGTGCAGGTGGACGGCAAATCTGTAAGACGGTCCTTTTCGCTTGCTTCGTCGCCACTGCAAAAAGACCATGTCGACATAACCATGAAGTTGGAGGAGGGAGGCATTCTATCACACTTTGCCTTCGGCCAAACAAGAGTAGGTGATCTCTGGCCTGTCACCGCACCCTATGGATTCTTTACCTTCACCGGCAGCGAAGCTGAATCTATTGTCCTTATTGGCGGAGGCGTGGGAGTCTCACCGCTGATGGGCATTACACGGCATCTGACCGCTATGGATTGGCAGGGAGCCATCTATCTCTTCTGCTCCTTTCGCAATGTATCCGAATACCTCTACCAACAAGAGCTTGAGACGCTTGACAAAGAGCATGAGGGGCTTCACCTGCTCACGACACTGACACGGGAACCTGGCTCTTCCTGGCAAGGTAGACGTGGCCGCTTGAGTGTTGAAGAGACCGTCAAGAGCGTGCCCACTGTCAACTCCTGCCGCATACACATCTGCGGCCCAAGGCCGATGATCGATGCGTTCAAGCAAGGTTTTTTGCAACTTGGTATACCCAAAGATCAGCTGCGTACCGAAAGCTTCGGCCCCACCCGCCGCCTCAGCAAGTAATGCACTACACAAGAATTTTTATAGACACTTTTTTCTTCTAACGTCTCCTCTATTTGGTGTGTCAGTATTTAAAATGATTTTCGGGTGTTGTTGTGCGTTCCGCTATAGTGATGGTGAGGCAACCTGAGAGAAAATAAAGCGCAGGAGGCCGGAGGCCGACGAGCCATTTCTCGAAGGTTGTCACACCATCACTAACGCAGACGTGAATAGCAAGACAAAACTATTGTGCAAAAGCTAGACAAAAATCTCGTTAAACTTGATGTCCTCTGCTACCACCACTATGGCTGTTAGCGGCATCTCTTGGGTGCGCGCCAGAATACTTTGGTAATAACGACAGTAATCGTCTACAGACTCCTCTTCCTCTGGAGGCCGCATCCCTATGAACAGCAGCGAGGCATCACTTGAATGCGCACGAATAGTATGAAAGATGTCTTCATCTTCTTTTGAAACGACGACGTTGACCTTTGCTGGCACCCGGCCTTTGGCAATGTAGTCGTTTAGATAGCGAGTAGCATTGTCACGCTCATCTTCTACGGCTACGGTGGTATTTAAGGTTAGCTCGGCACCCTGCCACTCGGAACTCGTCTGCACCATATAGGCAACAGCCAACATCAGGCCGGCATTCTGGCGTTGTCGGCCCCACCAGATATCAATGTTGCCATCGCGACGATGGATGCTCGCCTCCTGCTGCGCTGCCGGTTCAAACCCCTCGCGTACAATGATAAGATTTTTCTTGGCACGGTAGATCGTCATCAGCAGTTTGACATAGTCGGTATAGTTCTCCTGTTGTTCTGTCTCTCCTAGAATAACGGTATTGGGCGCAATTGGCCCAAGGCCGTAGTTGTTGACCAGATGTTGCATACCTTCGATCTTTGTAGCGGACACCTCTACTTCAACCAGCGCTGGTACGGCACGCTTTTTGAGAAAGTCCCTGATCGACTTTTGCATTTGCATTCTTCTATCCACATCAACATCATCTTCGGTCAAAATCGTTGCTACGGTTAAAAAACCCTTGCCATGGGTCATGGCGTCGGCAAGTTCAATCAGATACCATCTTGTTTTCGGTGAACCACTGAGTACCAAAATATTAGGCTGCCACGATCTTGGATCAGACTCCGCCTGAGATAATTGATAGATGGAGTAGCGTGCCAGCGCCATGAGCATGCTACGGCGCATATCAGACCAGCCGACGTTCAACCGCCGTTTCCTCATGATAAGAAATACGCCAACCACAAAGATAGTGGCGATGATGGTCGCGCCGGCATTGATCATCAGCATGACTAGAAGACAGGAGAGCGCTCCTAGTAAAGAGAGAGGCCATGGTGTGCGGAATTTCGGACGCCACGATGGGTTGCCGATCAAGCCTTCTATGCCTGCAGCAAGATTGAGAAAACCGTAGCTGGTAAGAAAGAACATCGACAGAATCGCGGCGATGGCATTGAGATCACCAAGGATAATCCCGGTCAAGGCGATCAAAAATGATAGCATTGTCGCTAGACGTGGCATATCGCTGGCACCATGACCCTTGCCGAAAAAATTCGGCACCACATGATCCCGCGCAAGCGCCTGCAGGGTGCGCGGCGCTCCCAAGAGCGCTCCTAACGCACTGGAAAGCGATGCTCCCCAAACACCTAGTAAGATGAGCTCGCCAATGACAGCCACCCGGCGCATGATCATACTGTCTTCAAGCAATAGGTTTTGGGGAACCACAACGTAGAGAAAAATTGCAATGGCGATATACACGCCATAGCCACTGATCACCGCAAGAATCGTCCCCAACGGTAGCGAGCGAGCTGGGTTTTTGAGATCGCCAGACATGGAGATGCCGGCCTCAATGCCGGTCACCGCTGGAAAGAAGACAGCAAAAACCACCCAGAAAGACTCTCTCGGTAACCCTGTTGGGCTTACCATAGGATCAGGCTGTGGCGCCGATCCTAGGAAGAACGAGACCAGTGAGCTGAGAATAACGACAAAGATGAGCAGTTGCGTCTTCAGCGCCAGGTTTGCGGAAATATAGGCTAAAATTCCCAAACCACAGAGGCTGACCACACCAATCCAGGGTGTTGGCACCCCAGGCAGTAGCGAGTGCACGGATTCGGCAAAACCGGCGATATAGAATGAGACCCCAATCGCTTGCGCCAGGTAGAGTGGCAGGCCTATAGCAGCCCCGGTCTCCACACCAAATGAGCGGGAAATCATATAATAGGCACCGCCGCCACGAACCTGCATGTTGGTAGCCGTGGCTGCAATGGAGAGACCAGTGACAAAGGTGATGGCGGAAGCGAGCGTAATAATAAGGATACTGCCAATGAGCCCGACATTACCAACTACCCAGCCAAGCCGCAGGTACATGATGACGCCTAAGATCGTCAGGACACTGGGAATGTAGACACCCTTAAAGGTGCCGAAGCGGTGCTCCGCCGTCATCTGCTCATCTTAGAGTGTCTTTTCCTCTCTGTATACCCCGTCATGGCTGGCAAGAACTGTTTCCTTTACTCAGCAATCTTGCTATATTGCGACCGCCATTGGCGAAGAAAATTACTTTAAACCCTAAATATTTCCATGGAGGAGTCATGGCAAGAAAGGCAAAAAAGAAGACAGCAGCAAGGAGAAAAACAACTCGTGGTTCGAAGAAAACTGGCGAAGTGCTGGTAGTCGGTTCCAAAGTGAAGGCGCTACTCAAAAAGCGCGGCTGTAACACGGGCGGTGATGCTATCAGCGGACTCAACATGTGGCTACACTGGTTAGTGGACCAATCCGCGAGCCGTGCTAAAGCCAACGGCCGTAAGACCGTACGCGCTCACGACTTTATCAGCATGTAAGTATCTGCAACGCCCACCGTTTTCTTGATGTCGAAGCCGGTGGGCGTTGTCATCTCAATCTGAAGCACGGGTTAAAATTAACGGGTAGAGCTGACTACGATGGCAAGCGGCGATAATCTCTACCTTTGTCATCCCGTGAACCCGTCCGATGTTTGTTAACTCAGAAGCTAGCTATCTTCGTGATCCAGTAGTATCTTTAGAAGAGATAGCGAACCTGCACCTCTCGGCAATTTCAACGGAACGGTCTAACCATGAAGTTGCTTGTAAAACAACGCCAAACAAACCATCAAGGCATTTCCTTAACAGAAATCCTGGTAGCTCTAGTTATGGCAACCATGATGATGTCAACCATGGTATTTCTGTATCGCCGCATGCAGGACACGGTAGGGCCGCAGCGCCTTGCTGCCGACAAAGAAACTGTCGGGTCGATTGGGTTTTTTGTCATTGGACGCGATATCCGACGTGCTGGCGCCAATCCTGTAGGAGTACATGGCTACGATATGGGTGTGCCCATTCCCTTTGGTGTTGCAGAGTCTCAACGTATTCGTATTTTTGCTGATCTAAATGCCGATCGTGATATTGATGATGTCGATGAAGACATAACCTATGAATACGTCGACACAGACCCAACGATTCCAGGAAAGGATACCATACGTCGTACAACGTCAACTGGGGATGTGACGTACATCACTAACGTCTACGATTTTCGCTTGAGCTATCTCCTGGTAAGAGGTCAAGAGATTACTGCGCCTAAGCAACTGAAAGATATTCGCATGGCACGTGTGATGTTAACCGTGGCAACAGACGCAAGAGACCCTGTTACCAATGAGGTGCTGACACACCAATACGAAAACGTCATAAGCATGAGACACTTTCAATAGCTATTGTAGATAACGGATGACGCCATACAAGACGCCGAGTATGTTGATGTGCTGGGCCGTACCGATAAAAATTGGTGTCTGTGTAGAATTGGTAGGGCGCAATTCGATACGCCGGCCATGCTGGAAGTGACGTCTAACTAAGATAGCATCATCGATGCAGGCAATCACCCTATCGCCATTTTGAGCGATCTGCTGTTCGCGCACGACCATATAGTCTCCCTTGCAAATTCCCTCTTCACGCAGGGTTTCATCAGCCACCTCAAGCGCAAAGAATCCGCTACTCTCTCGGTTCATGGATGACGGCACCTCTATTGTTGATGGATGCGTCAGCCGCTCAAGTGGCTGACCTGTCCGTAGCCGTCCCCGCAGGGGTACACGTCGTTTTGCTGGCTTGATTTTCAACGATCGTTTACCGTTCCAAACTCGGGTTAGGTAACCCTGTTGCTCAAGTCGTCCTAAATAGTCTTGCACCGTACCAAGCGAGCGGAAGCCAAAATGGTCGGCAATCTGTCGCTGGGTAGGCGCAAAACCTTCTCTTTCGATAAAATTATCAATAAAATTAAATACTTGACTTTGTTTTGGCGTAAGTGACATAAACTCAGTCTAACCGTAAGTTATCCGTAAGTCAAATGACTGCCTGGAGCAGATTTTATTTGCCCTCAATGGCTGCGGAAGCGAGTCTACCCATGCATGCGTTCTCGAAGGTTTCTCCTCACGGGGGCAACGGGTTTTATCGGTAAGCGGTTGGCCCAGTCTGTCCTCGAGCAAAACTACCAGCTCACCGTGTTAACTCGGCAGCTGCACGGCTTTGAGAAGCGCTTCCCTTTTGCCTGTGACGTCTATCCTTGGCGCCCCAGTGACGCCACACCACCTCTGCAAGCGTTTACCGATGTCGACGTCGTAGTTCACCTCGCTGGAGAGAACATCGGTAAGCCCGTATGGAGCAAAGCTCAGGCACAGATCCTCTACAACTCGCGAATACTCAGCACCCGCAACCTCGTTCGTGCTTTGGCAGCCAGTCGTTCTGCAAAACCGAGACTCTTTGTCTCTGCCTCTGCCGTTGGTTTCTACGGTGACCGTAACCATCCAGTCGATGAAGACGCCAAGGCAGGCAGCGACTTTCTCGCGCGTCTCTGTCAAGATTGGGAGGCCGCAGCTGAAGAGGCAAGCGAGATGGTCGATCGCCTTGTGTTGCTGCGTATGGGTGTTGTGGTTGGAGCGCACGGCGGCATGCTCGCTAAGCTTATCCCTGTTTTTCGTGCTGGTCTCGGCGCTAAGCTAGGAGACGGTAGGCAGTGGATGAGTTGGATCCACATAGACGATCTCATTCAGCTGATCTTGCATCTAGTCGACACCCCTAGCATCCAGGGCCCTGTGAATGTTGTCACTCCTAACCCCGTCCGTAATCGAGATTTTACAAGAATGCTGGCAACCGCGCTAAAGCGTAGGGCCCCTTTCACCATTCCAAAGATTGTGCTCAAACTATTGTATGGCAGAATTGCTCCTGCTATGCTTGCCAGTCAGAGGATTATCCCGAGCAAGGCATTACAGAGTGGTTTTCGTTTTCAGCTGCCGCAGCTTGAGGCGGCTCTAAACGCTGCTTTGCTGCAGCAACAAAATGAATAGAATGAGCCAAGGAGTCTATCCATGCCAACAGTTCTGATCACTGGTACCAATCGCGGCCTCGGTTTAGAGTTCACTAAACAGTTTGCCGCCGCTGGTTGGCGGGTCTTTGCCTGCTGTCGCGAGCCACAGAGAGCCGCTGAACTCAACCAAGTCGCTACAGCGGCCCATGGTCATGTCACCCCGCACAAGCTGGATGTGGACGACCATAGCCAAATCGAGGCGTTAGCCGAAGAGCTACGTCAAGAGAAGATCGATCTCCTATTAAACAACGCTGGCATCTATATCGATCGCCACATGAAGTTTGGCGAACTGGACTATAAAGCCTGGGAGAAGACGTTGCGTATCAACGTCCTTGGGCCTGTCAAACTCATCGAAGCCTTTGTCGATCATGTTGCTCATAGCGACAAACGATTGATTGTAATCATCTCCAGCAAGGTTGGCAGCATTGCCGATAATAGCAGTGGTGGCCGCTACCTCTACCGATCGAGTAAAACTGCCGTCAACATGGCGATGAAAAGCCTCTCTATCGACTTGGCTCCTAAGGGTATAACCGTAGTCTCGCTCCATCCCGGCTGGGTAAAAACCGATATGGGTGGCCCAAATGCCTTGATCGGCCCAGAAACTAGTATCCGCTCGATGATAGAGTTGATCTGCAACTTGCAAGAGAGTGATCGTGGCAAGTTTTTCAACTACAACGGTCAAGAACTTCCTTGGTGAAGCGCCGTTGACTTCAGCGTTGCTGGTGACAACTCATACAGCTTCCGCGAATTTGACCAGCCCAAAAGTAGTTAGGCGGATCCCTTTCGGCCTCACGTTGAGCTTGGTTTAAGTCAAGAATAAAGGCGTCGCGATTCTCTCCTAAGAGCGGATGATTGGCGTGAGTACCTGCAGCGCCGAGAGAACGGACAGCCGCTTCCATAGCTTTTAGTTCGTTAACAATCTCCTTCTGGCGGTTCCACATACCCGCCTCCTGACCACTGACTAGGCGTTCCAAACGGTTTGCGCCAAAGGCCAGACGATACATGGCAGCAGAGAGCTGTTGTCTTTCGATATAGTTAAAGTCAAGGGGATAGGTGAACTGTCTGATCTTACCAGAACAACCTATAGCAACAAAGGCGACAAAGAGTAAAAATCCGTACAACTGTTCTTTACGCATCCTACCTATACAAAATTCCAGGAGCTGAATCATCTATCGACAACCTTGATCAATTGAAAATATGATATACATCAGCATAATCGATGATGCCTGAAAAACTAATGAATTTATGGCCCTACTTGACGATCGTAGCGATCGTCGGCACCGCCACCATCGCCTCTGCTCACGCCATTTTGCATAAGCGCAATCCGCGTGCCGCCTTTGGCTGGGTGGCGCTCATTTGGCTCTCTCCCTTTGTTGGCACCTTGCTCTACTGCATTTTCGGAGTCAACCGTATCGATCGACGCCTGACTTCCATGCAGGCGTCGACGACAGAAACTGAGGCATTCGCAACCCCCGTTCCTGCAGTGGTGAAGAAACGCACGAACCTCGTCAACTACGTCAACCATATTGTTCCGAATCCCATCGCCGGAGGCAACCAAATCACCCCATTACAGAATGGGGAGGTAGCCTACGCCAAGATGCTTGCCGCCATCGACACGGCAACTCAGTCGATCTGTCTGATGACTTACATCTTTGATAACGATGCCGCCGGCCAACGCTTTTTTGCCGCGCTCAGTCGTGCTAAGGCTCGTGGTGTCGCGATAAGAGTTCTCGTTGACGACGTGGGTGCCCGCTACTCTTGGCCGTCCATAGATTCGCTATTAAGACGTCAAGGCATTGCTACAGCTCGGTTCCTACCGACAAGACTTCCTTGGCGACTGGCTTACATGAACCTGCGTAACCATCGAAAAATCATGGTCGTGGATGGTAAGATCGGTTTTGTTGGCGGCATGAACATCCGCCAGGGTCATATGATAAAAGAGGGCCCCAAACATGCCATTGAAGACCTTCACTTTCGTGTTGAAGGGCCGGTGGTAGAGCAAATACAGCGTGTGTTTGCCAAGGATTGGGCCTTTACAACCAACGAACGATTGACAACCGAACGGTGGTTCCAAGAAATAGCCACAGTAGGAGAAGCTTGGGCACGTGGTATTGCCGATGGCCCTGATGCAGACTTTGAAACCATACGCTGGACTATCTGCGGCGCCATTACCAGCGCCCGCCGCTCCATTCACATTGTCACACCTTACTTTCTTCCGGACTTCGGCCTGATGACTTTGCTTACCGTTGCTGCGATGTCTCGCGTTCACGTTGAGATCATTCTGCCAAAAGTCAACAACCTGAAACTCGTTCAGTGGGCAGCAACTGCAAACCTCAATTCACTTATAGAGCACGGATGCAAAGTCTATCTTTCGTCACCTCCCTTTGACCATACCAAGATTTTTATTGTCGATGACTACTGGTCTTTCATTGGCTCAAGCAATTGGGATGCAAGGAGTTTGCGGCTCAACTTTGAATTCAACCTCGAATGTTACGATACAGAGCTAGCAGCAAAACTTCGAACCATCGTCGATGACAAACGTAAAAGATCAACCCGAGTGACGTCAGAGACGTTAAGCAGTCGACACTTTCTCGTCAAACTACGAGATGCTTCGGCCAAGTTATTCTCACCTTATCTGTGACTGAGCTCAGTAAACAATTGAAGGTACTGATTGAGATGTCGATTCATCAGAAAGCATTGTCGCACCTTCTCTTGTGCCTCGTTTCCTAGGCGGAGAGCCTCCTTAGAGTCTGCGAGCATCGCCACCAAGGTCTTGCCAAAACTTTCGAGATCCTTGGGATCTTCAAGCAGTATGCCATTCTTGCCAGTATCGATTTGATCACGAATGCCGCCCACGGCACTAGCAACGACAGCTCGTTGCTTCCACATGGCTTCCGTAACCGTTAGCCCAAAGCCTTCCTGCAAACTCTTCTGGATAATTACCGTAGCATGTCTCTGTAGGGCGTTTACAATCGCGGCGTTTTCTTCAAAATTGTGCATCGGCAGACAGGCAAGGTGGATTCTATTTCGCTGAGTATGCGACAGGCTCCGCCACACCCGAACACAGGCATCAAGCTCTCCAGCTGCCTCGCGATCATCGACTACGGAATGGACCGTTGGTCCTGCCAGAACAAGATGGGCGGCACAGTTGGGCACAACATGCTGAGCAAAACCGCACATAACTCCTTGTGGATCCTTTAAACTGTCCCAGCGAGAGATCTGAACACAAAGGGGTGTGTCAAAGTCAGGAGACGGACCTGACTGAACTATGTCGCTTAAATGGGTGACATGGCCTAAAGTTCCATCGTTGTATTTAAAGGTAGGAGAGAGGTTGGATTTCACGCTACCGTGGCAGATGCCGACGCGGTGAAGTATGGCTTGAACAATTTCTCGAGGTATGGACTGGTTTTTCACTGAAAAAGGATCGATAGAAGGCGGAATGATTTTAACAGGCTGCTGTCTTATCGATCCAGGTACAAACTGCTTGCGACTAAAGATAAAAGCGTCGGCTCCATCAATGTAAGACAAGAGAAACTTCCATGCTGCTTTGACATAGTCATTGGTTTTATCCGTGCCAATATGGCTGCGCCAGACCGTACGTGCGCCGCGTTTCTTGATCCAAGGCAGCAGCCCAGCTGTCTGTGGATCATGCAGAACCACAATATCATCCGCGCGTACGAGCGCTGTGAGTTCAGCGGCGTTAAGAGCCAGGTGGGTATCGTATCTTCGCCGTTCCTGGACGCCTAAAGGGCCCGCATCACCACAACTTCCATGCAAGAAGTGGTGCAGCCTCTTGGTAAGCACAAAGAACTCGGGATCCGCCGATATAACTACCCAGCGTACATCCAACCCCGCACCGCGACAGTAAGGTAACATGGCACGAAAGACCTCGGCCACCCCACCGCCAGCTGGAGTCGAGTTGACATGCCAGATTGTCCGTCCCCGCAGTAGGCTTCTAGCGTTAGCGAAATTTGCGCTCAACTCTTGCCACAATCCTTCATCTAGGACTTGGCGAAATCGCCCTGGATCCACCGTACGAAAAGGAACCTCGTAAATATGTTGCGAACGCTCAGAAATAGCTTGCTTGGCGGCCTTTGTCTGGCTCGGCAAGGAGTTGTACAACGACCGCTTTGGGAATGAAGATGACCTCGACTTCGGTTGCGGCTGTAGCCGTGGCACAGTAGGGCGTTCCCGCGATAAGGTGAAACAGCCCTAGTGGTTGGGAGCTCGAGGATACACTCTGGCAGATCTCACCGACCAGCGGACGATGGCTGCATAGGAGGATACTACCGCGCTCAAGCAGGTGGAGGCCACAGGGATCGTGACCCTCATAAAAGAGCACCTGGCTCTGTTGATAGCAGAGTCTTTGTCCAGCCGCGGCTAAGCTTGACATACGACCCTGAATTTTAGCAAAAACTCTTTTCTCATAGGAACTTATTTGGCAGCAGGGGTCTTCAGGTGCCATGGTCCTAGCATGCAATTTATAGGAGATGGGGTAGCAAAAAAATGATCGATCTTAGCTCAATACATGATGTATATCAGTTTCTTATCCATTGTCCTTTGCCTATATAAAGAGTATAGAACGGATCCAAAGAGGAGACTAACCCATGCGTGTCCAAGATATCATGACCGAAAATGTCTTTTCGCTGCGGTCAGACCACAGGCTAGATCTGGTAGACGATATCATGAACTTCCAGGCAATTCGCCACATTCCTATCGTCGACGAGAATGAGCGCTTGGTCGGCCTGGTAACCCACCGCGACCTTCTGAAAGCGACGATCTCATCGCTGGCAGAAATTTCAGAGAGCGAGCAGCGTGACATCTACCGCGGCATCCCCGTAAGTGAGGTCATGACCACCGACGTAGTCACGGTAACGCCTGAAACAACGCTACGTCGCGCAGCTGCAAAGATGATCGAGGAGAAGATTGGCTGCCTTCCGGTAGTGAAAGACCATCGCCTTGTCGGTATCATCACAGAAGCAGATTTCCTTAAATTGGTCTGGGAACAACTCGATGAAAATTTCCAGCTGCCTGCAAACAAATGATTAAGGAGGTCCATAGATATGAACATTAAAAATATACTATTACCTACAGATTTTTCCGACCCCGCCAAGCAGGCTACTCAATACGCCATGGGCTTATGTAAGGTTTTTGATGCCAGTGCCTACCTTGTTCATGCTATCGATGCCAACCCTTATGCTATGTATGGTGAATACACCGGCTGGCAACGCATGAACGTTGCCGATGAAATCAAAACAAGCGCTGAAAAGCAGATGGACGCTTTGATTCGCGAATTCGGTAACAAAGCACCGATAACCGGCCACAACGTCGTCACTACAGACTCTGTTGCGGATACGATTTGTGAGACAGCCTCAGAACAAAAGGCTGATTTGATTGTCATGTCAACACACGGTCGTACTGGCGTCAACCGTGTGTTGATGGGTAGCGTGGCGGAGCAGGTGGTAAGACAGGCATCCTGCCCGGTGCTCACCCTGGGAAAAACCTTCCTAAAATCCACGTCCAAGGCGAAAGTCGATCTGCTGCTGCATCCGACCGACTTCTCAACCGAGGCGGAAAAGGCGGCTAAGATGGCCATAAAGCTTTGCGGTAAACTCGATGCCAAGCTGGATGTCCTGCACGTAATTGATGATACCCACGTTGCCCTACTCTATACTCATCCCATAGTTCAGGATGAACCCCTCCATGAAAAGATTCGTGAACGTGCCATCAAGGACCTCGACGAGTACGTAGAAAAGATAAGGCAGGACTATCCCGTAAAGTCCACTCTTGAGCTCTGCCATGGGAACGCCGCCGCCAAGATATGTGAGTTTGCTGAAGAGAACAAAGCCGATTGGATTGTCATGTCAACTCATGGCCGTACCGGAGTGAAACGGCTGTTTCTTGGCAGCATTGCCGAACGTGTACTTCGTACGGCACCCTGCCCTGTGCTCACACTAAAGTAAGAGGAGCCGTCAAAAGAGGAGGTGGTATGAGGTTAACTAGCCTGTCCATGATGGTAATTTTTCTTACGACCTTGGTAACCTGTGTGCAACAACCGCAGGAAACCGGCGGATCAGCAAAGGGCGAGTTGGGGCCACCACAGGGCAAACCTATCACCGCCAAGCTAACGTATGCACCAGAGGTGCCGCCACCGATAAACCGTCAAGCTCCAGCTAAAGTCGTGGTTGAACTAGAAGTGCGCGAAGTGGTGATGCCCATCTCCGACGGTGTCGACTACACCTTTTGGACCTTTGGCGGCAAGGTGCCGGGAAAGTTTATCCGTGTGCGTCAAGGAGATACGGTAGAGTTTCATCTACGCAACCACCCTGACAGCAAGATGCCTCATAACATTGACCTGCACGCTGTGACTGGACCTGGTGGCGGTGCCACCAGCTCCTTTACTGCGCCTGGGCATGAATCGCAATTCACCTTCAAGGCGCTTAACCAGGGACTGTACGTCTACCACTGTGCCACAGCGCCGGTTGGCATGCACGTTGCCAACGGCATGTATGGCTTGATTCTCGTCGAACCGCCAGAGGGGCTTGAACCGGTCGATCGCGAGTACTACGTCATGCAGGGAGACTTCTACACGGTTGGTAAGTACCGTGAAAAGGGTCTGCAACCCTTTGACATGCAAAAGGCCATTGAAGAGAATGCCACTTACGTTGTCTTTAACGGCTCTGAAGGGGCCCTGGTGGGTGACAATGCCCTGCCCGCGAAAGTAGGAGAGACAATCCGTCTCTTTGTTGGCAATGGCGGGCCCAACCTAGTGAGCAGCTTTCATGTGATTGGGGAAATCTTCGACAAGGTCTACTACGAAGGCGGCACGAGATTTCAAGAAAACGTCCAGACAACGCTCATTCCAGCGGGTGGTGCGGCGATTGTTGAATTTCTTCTTGAGGTACCCGGTACCTACATTCTCGTGGACCACTCGATCTTTCGTGCCTTTAACAAGGGTGCGCTCGGTATGCTCAAGTCTGTGGGGGATGACAACCTAGCGGTTTACTCTGGCAAGGAGGTGGACTCTGTCTACCTAGCAGATAAGGCTGAAGAGACGGCTGCTGTGGCAGCGGCGGCAAAAAAACTACAGGCTGGTAAACTCACCAAAGAGGCGCAGATCGCTGCCGGCGAAAACCTCTACAAGGGAACCTGTTCGACCTGCCATCAACTCAACGGTGAAGGTCTGAAAGGTGTCTTCCCACCACTAGCAAAAGCCGACTACCTGCTTGCTGACAAACGGCGCGCCATTGAGGTGATCCTAAACGGCCTTACTGGACCGATAACTGTCAACAATGAGCAGTACAACTCCGTTATGCCGCCCATGAGTCAGCTCAATGATGATGAGATTGCCAACATCCTCACTTACGTAAACACCGCCTGGGGTAACAAGGGACAAGTTGTCAGTGCCGACGAGGTACGAGGAATTCGTCTTGGCACCAAAAGACCTCCTGGTGCAGCTGAGTGATTTACGCTTGTAAGCTGATTGCTCTCTTGGTCGTTGGTAGCACCACAATACAATCGGTTCTGGCACAAAGCAAGATTGACAATGGCATGGTCAAGGTCGGTCCAGGCACGTTACGACCCTTCTATCCTGCCACGCCAAAACAAAAAGAGGTTGCGGTAGCCGCATTTTCGCTCGATCGACTACCGGTAACCAACGGTGACTTTCTCGCCTTTGTCAAAAGCGAGCCAAAATGGCAGCGTGGCCGCCTCACCTCACTGTTTGCAGATAAAAACTACCTCTCACACTGGCAGCAGCCTCTTAAACTCGGACCCAACAGCTATCCCAAGCAACCCGTAGTCTTCATTAGCTGGTTTGCTGCTAAGGCGTACTGCAAAGCTCGTGGCAAACGCCTACCCACAGAAGAGGAGTGGGAGTTTGCTGCCCTAGCAACCGAGACTACTGTGGATGGAAGCAAGGACCCAATATGGAGAAAGCGCATCCTCGATTGGTATGCCCGCCCCAATCCCAAGGAGCTCGCACACGTTGGCAAAAGCCCAGCGAACTTTTGGGGCGTGTATAATCTACACGGCCTCATTTGGGAGTGGGTGCTTGAGTTCAACAGCACCATGTTTAGTGTGGATAATCGTAGTGAAGGCGATGCCAACAAGATTGGCTTTTGTGGTTCTGGTTCGTTAAGCGCTTCTGAAAAAGAGGACTACGCTAGCTTTATGCGTATTGCCTTTCGCAGTTCGCTGGAAGCCAACTACACTACCGCCAACCTCGGTTTCCGTTGTGCCAAAGACTATGTAGGAGCAAAATATGAAAACCGTTAAAACTCTTGGCATCTCCGTAGTTCTCTCTGTCACGGTCGCCCTCTTCTGGAGCGTGACAGTCCAAGGCAAAAACAACAAAAAGGTGCCCGGTGACTCTATCTATCAACTGGACACTCAGTTGACCGATCAGCGTGGAAAAACCACCAAGCTAGATCTCTACCGCGGCCATCCCGTGGTTGTCAGCATGTTCTATGCCTCCTGCCCTTACGCCTGCCCCATGCTGCTTGGCAAGTTGAAAAGTGTTGAGAGAGACCTGCCCAAAAAGAGTCGTAACAAGCTGCGTTTTCTGCTCATCAGCTTTAATCCCAAGGAGGATACGCCCAAGGTGCTTAACGAGGTGGCGAGACGCTACAAAGCCGATGCCAAACGCTGGCGCTTCACCAGCGCTGCAAAGGAGAATGTGCGTGAGATTGCCGCGGTATTAGGTATCAAGTACAAGAAGCTTGAGGATGGCGAGTACAGCCACTCCACCATCATCAACCTCGTTAATTCGCAAGGTGTTGTCGTCAAGCACTTTGACAGCCTTAACAAACCCATCAAGGACATCGTCACCGCCGTTACTGAGCTAACGTCAAAGTAACGACTTGCAAACGCTATCTGAGGTTAAGATCGGCAAGCAAGCGTGCACGGACGTCGCACGCCAAACGAAATCCATCTCCACCAATGGACTCATCATCAACCATGCCGCTCAAAGCACCAAAATGAGAAGAACCTGCTCCTACCCCCTTAATCCGAATGGTAAGCCTAATCTCAGAAAGGCTTTCGTCTGCAGTAACCTGTTCAAATAGAAGCTCTAAGCTGCGCCGATTTACCCGGCTTTGGACACGAATTGTGCCCATGGGTACCGTACCACTAAAGGTTATCCTACCAAGATCAGCGTCATACAGACCTGCTGATCTTATAGATTTTCCGTCTTCGTCTGCAAAGGTAAAGGGGGAGGTAATCGTAACGCTAATACCCGCGTCTTTAACATTTGCTGTGCTACAAAAGACATCCCGCATGACACGTTTAGCCTTTAGATACTCACCAAAATAGGAAAGCTTGCCTCTTGGATCATTTTCAAAAACATGAAGTGTCCCCGCGGATTCACCAATTTCAACGACGAAATCGGCGCGGTTATCACCATTGGAATTGCGCTTTGTGAGACTTATGGCGGGCATTTCCTCTTCCAATACAGAATAGGAAATGTCCTCTATGGCCTCTGCTATATAACCTTTATTAGTACCAACATTGCGATAGAGCTTTAGTTTAAAAAGCATGCCCGTGAATGAACTGGGAAATTCTTTTTCCGGCTCTGTCGGAGGCACCTTTTCAACAACGCCAACAACATAATCCAAATCACCATCGCCATCAAAGTCTGCCTCGAGGTAATGGTCGCTCTCTTCTGGAAGAAAATCCTCGGAACTCAAGACGAGCGGAACCTGATCCCTTAAGAGGGGACGAACGATCTCTTGGGATTCGGTGCAGCCGCAAACGACCATGCAGGCCAAGGCCACGCCAGTAAGATGGATGTGTCGCATGTCGCTCCTCTTCAAAGTATCCATCCCGGCTAAGAACGCAAACCCCATACCATACTCCTAGAACGCATAACTTGTCGTAATATAAACTGTTTTTTCCAGAAGAGTCGAGAGCCTGGGACACAGACGCCACAATTATCAGATACAGGATCGCCGATTAGTGATCTTGGTTGTGAAAATTGGCCACCGGCGTTGAAGTCTACCGCAAGCGTTAATGCAACTAGGAGGCGCTAAATGAACAGTATAGTTGCCAGCTAGACTTAACGCTCTTCAGCGTTCAATGACTCGCGGGCAAGCTCAAGAAACTTGGCGTTTACCTCGTTCCGTAGATCCATTTTTATCTCGTCTGCCCGCCGCCGTTGGGACCCAAAATAGCCATCTTGCATCGCGGCCTCCAGGGCTCTGATTCGTTTGATGGCGTCTATGATAGACGGATCAAAACCAATTACGACACACGCTTCGGTAATAGTATCTCCGGCATCCAAAGTCGTGGGCGTATAGGCCGAGCTAATAAAGACTCCACCATCAAGATTGTCCTCTGCCTGGAAAAGGTCGTCGGTTGCTGTCCAGCCAATTCGGTCGACCATATACTGTCTTACTTTATCCTCACAACTGTCCAATAAAGGACAACCTAAAAATCGCGGACCATTCAATGAGATAACCTCCGACACGCTCCCACAATAGACCCGATGGGGCTCTGCATTAACGTAACTACCTGACATGACTAACAAGAAAAGAATGGAAATAGTGAGGTGTTTCATCGTCGCATTCCTCCTAATCTATTCAGCCAACTTGTTATCTTATCGGAGGAAATTGTCAAGATGGGCCAAACTCTGTCAGTAAACTTTACTTAAGTGCCTTTGCATAAAGATAAGGTGCAGCAAGCGCAATAACTCCACTAAAACAAACAAAGCGCATCATCTCGTAAGTGTTTGTGGGGAATGAACCAAACAAAAGGCGGTATACAAAAAAGAGAAGGACAATTAGAATGCCGCCTATAGCGTTTAACATGGAAATACACGCGGCACGATGGTGCGAGTCTTTGATTGCTTCATTTAGACGAGCCATACGGATGGGAACGGCCACTATTTCCGTAGCACGGGTGAGAAAGAAAGCCAGGAGAAAAGTAACACCTGTAACAAGCAGGCTGCTCGGTTGATTGAGATACCTAAAAGAAAATACCAATATCGGTACAGGAATGACTAGCGAGGTCACTACCAGGGCACGGTTTGTGTTCTCAGGAAAACGATGGATGATGAGTTTAGCAAGATAAGCCGCTGCTACTCTCAATATAGAGAATAGAATCCATCCCGCACAGACATAGATGGCAACTCTCTCAGCCGCCAGTTTGGCATCGCTGATTAGGTCCACAAATATTTTCACCCAAAATAGAGAGAGGGTCATGGTCAGGACATAGTGAAGACCATTGGCTAACAAAATCTCCCTGATCTTTAAGACCCCTATAGAACTGTTAAACAATTCCCTCATTTGTTTGCCAAACCCTATCTTTCTTCTTTGCGGTAAAACCAGCTTATGCACAGTATAGGTGGCATAACCTCCAGTTAACAAAAATCCCCACGCGAGAATGGCCCAACACACCCAGTACTGCTCGATCAACAGTATGGTAATGAGGGCAGCTGTCCCGCCAACCAGAAATGCAACATTGAAGATAATGTTTTGCGATGCAAACAGTGATTCTAGGTTTACGTCACCATCTTGTGCTTGCTTCAAGGACTCAACTGCCCACGCTTCTAGCGCGCCGGAAACAAAACCATTACCAAGGAGAAAGGTAATCTCGCCAAGAGCAACCAGCGCGAGACTGGAGACGTAGGAGAGACTAGCTGCAGTAAATGCGACAAAAAATAAGGTTCCTCCTCCAAATGCCATAACAAATAAACCAAGCAGGATAGAGCGGCGGTGTCCGTAGCGGTCGGCAAAATGACCGGTGGATATTTCGCCAACGGCATCGGAGAGGTGATGGAGAATAAATGCCCAAATCGCCAGACTTAATCCCTGAGGCGTTTTAGAGAGCGAATACAACATGGTATTGTTGTAAAAGGCCATCAGAAACATCCAACCAAAATTAATGGTAAGAAACGTCTGCTTAATTCGAACGGGATTCATGGAAACAGGCGTTCCAACTGCTGTGGCTAACAAAGAAGCTCTCCGAAAAAACTGTGCTCTGCTCTAGGTTGTGCGCGTGATCGAGCGCGGCTGCAAAAAAGAGCGCATACCAGAGACGCCACCGGTATGACCAAAACCACTCTCCTTGGCGCCTGCCCATGGAGTGCCAGGTGCGCCGCCAAAAGAACGGTTGACGCCGACCAAACCGGCCTGCAGGCGCAATGCCTGTTTTTCAGCCTCAGCTTGATTGCCCATCCAGATCGATGCCGCCAAGCCGTAGCGCGTGTTGTTGGCCAATTCAATACCCTCGTCTACCGAGTCCACTGTCTGAATACAGACAACCGGCCCAAAAGTCTCCTCACGCATAATCGCCATCTCCGGAGTCAACCCACTTAAGACCGTTGGCTCGATAAAATAGCCATCCCGCGATATTTGTTTACCCCCTGCGTGCAGCGTAGCCCCTGAACCTACGGCTGCCTCTATTTGCTTTAGCACATGCTCTAGCTGCTTTTTGCTCGCCATCGGCCCAATGCAGAGCCGGTTTTCAACTTCATCGCCAACAGAGACCTCTTGCACCTTTTCGGTAACCTTCTCCAAGAAGGGTTGGCAAGCCTCTTTCTCTACATAAATGCGCTCTACCGCACAACAGACCTGGCCGCTATTACGTAGAGATCCTACTACAGCAAACTGTGCCGCTTTATCGAGATCAGCATCTTTACCCACGATCATCGGATCCTTGCCGCCGAGCTCTAAGATAATACGGCAGGTGCGTCGACTCGCCTGTTGCATAATCTCTTTGCCAACAGCACGGCTACCGACAAAGGCAATAAGATCCACATCGCTTGTCACCATGGCCCTACCTTGAACGCCATCGCCAACAACAACCTGTAAAACATCCGCAGGTAGATGCTGCATCATGATCTCTGCAAGTGCCAAACCTGTATAGGTGGTGATCTCCGATGGCTTAAAGACAACGGTATTGCCAGCAAGTAGAGCCGGCAACAGCAAAGAGAGCGGCATGGCAAAGGGAAAGTTCCATGGGGTGATGACTGCAGCAACACCCAAGGGTACATAGTGGACTGTGGTGCGACCACCCTCAAAGTCCAACAGATCTGGCTGCAGCGCTTTCTCCATGGTGTCGATTACTTGAGAGATGTTCGCAGTAGTGTGCAACAGCTCGGACTTTGCCTGAGAGAGTGGCTTGCCCATCTCTGCGTGCATGAGCTTGGCTATGGATTCACAGCGTGCCTCAAAGTCAGCAGCTATGCGACGAAATATCTCGCGCTTATCCCCATAGGCCAGCTCTGCCCAGGCTTTCCCAGCTTCTGCTGCCTTGGCGACAAACTCACCGATTCTCTCTGTAGGTGTGGAGGTGATGGGATCGAGGGCTTTACCATCATTGGGGTTGATAGGTTGTATCTGCATGACTCGCCTCACAAAAATGGAGCTGGGTTCTGCTTATAACAGAACCACCTGAATTACCAGAGGAACCTAAATAATCAAGCGCACGCCACCCAAATCGGCAATCTGATAGGGGAAGTGGTCTCCAGGAGAGCCAATAAACATATAATTCGTTGGCACCTTCCACTCCCTAGAGAGACGCTCAATCAGCTCAGGACCGAAATTGTCGTAGAGGATTAAGAACTCAATATCAATTTGCGGATAGGCTTCATCCAAAAACTGCAGATCCTTTTTAAGCCGCGGCGGTACTTCTTGCTTGTTTTTCACGACGGTAACAATCTTAATGCGATTGGTGTGTTCATTGCGTTTGACATAGAGCATCGCCTCATTGAGGTTGGCAATGTTATCACCTCGGGTGAAGAAGACCACCTGCAACGAGTTGATATCGTCAAGCCACTTTTGGATCTTCTTGGAGGAGTCACGGCTGATACCGGCAATGGTCCGATTGATCGAACGAATGACAAAGAGGATGCCCTTGAGAATAGCGGTGCGATTGAGCATGATAGCAACTACCAAAACCGTCGGCACAAAGTAGATAAGGAATACACGCAAATAGGCTGGTTCCCGAAAGATGTTACCAAGCAGGCCCACTGAAACCGCAACCAAACCCACAGTCACAACCGGCCAGCTCGCATAGCTGGGACGCGGCAGCCGTGCCCGCCGTACCTTGAGCAGCATGTTGCCCCATGCAAACAGTGCCATCACCGCTAAAAACGAAATCGTATAAACCCCGGCAAGGGCTGTCAGCTCACCCTCGGTCAAATAGAGAATGGACGCGCAGAGAATAAAAAAACCGACGATGATTCGATGCGTGGTACCACGACGGTTTGTCTGCAACAGCTGCTGCGGCAGACAGCGATCTAAGGTCATACGCCGAACCAAACCGTTGACGCCAACAAAGGCGGTGAGTACAGCACCACTCAAGACAATCGCAGCATCGATGGAGATCAATGTTGCCAACCAATTACCACCAACAACGCCACCCACATAGGATAGCAACGCCTCTTTGTGTCCGCTAACGCTATCCACGGGCACCGTGGCTAGTACCAACAGCGCAATGGCCGGATTGAAAACCGTCACCCCGAGCCACATGTTACGCAAAGTCTTTGGAAAGACACCACGTCCCTGTTCTTCAACAAAGTTGGCACTGCTCTCAAAACCAGAGATTCCCAGCATCGCTGCTGCAAAACCATAGAACAGCGCTTGTCCCAGGTTTACGGGCACCACAGAGAGAAAGTTCTCACTCAACAGGGTCCAGCCACTCTGCATGAGAAAGATGCCCCCCACACATAAGAGCAAGGTCAGCGAGAAAAGATGCAAGACAAAGATAGCAATGGCAACTATTGCGGACTCGGTAATGCCAACGATGGTCAGCACCATAAAGATAGCGAGCAAACCCACAGTGACCTCTTTGACTGGAATGCCCTGCCAAAGAGAGTGAAGATAGTGGATCGCCTCGTTAGCAGAGATCACAGCGGTCGCCATATAGGAGAGAATGGTAAGACAAGCCGCCAGCGACGCCTTTGCCTTACTGGTGGTATTGAGCAACGCGTTGTAAGCACCGCCGTTAAGCGGCAAGGCACCCACCACCTCAGCATAAATACTGCGGAAGAGATAGAGAACTGCCGCAATCATCAATAGAATGAAGGGTGCCCACTTACCCGCTTGGATGATAGCCAGTGCCGAGACATAGAGGCAGGAGGACATGATGTCGTTGCCGCAGATGGCGGTGGCCGACCACTCTCCTAGAGGCTTAGGAGGTATGCGCAACTGCCGTTTTTTCACCATGCAACCCTAGCGTGCTACGAAAAAATAGCAAACAGATTACCAGCGCTTGGCAGAAAAGGCCGCTCCACGTTGCTGGCAAGGAGGAGGGGGTGGGCAGTGAGGCTTTGCTGAACTTCCTTCACGACAAACCCATAAGGCCGCGCCCCACTGCCCGGGGAAACAGGCACTAGATGTGCTTAATGGGAATCCTATGTGTCTCGGCCTGGACCCGCTCCGTCTTTGGTAGACGTACGGTCAACACACCGTTTTTAAAGTTTGCTGCGATCGCCGTCTTGTCCACTTCGCAGGGCAACAGAATAGACCTTTGGAACGAGCCGTAATAGCGTTCACGACGGTGAAAGTCCTTTTCTGTCGTATCTTTCTCCGTGGTCTTCTCACCTTTCAGCGTCAGACGATTTTCAGTCAGGCTCACTTCGATGTCTTTCTCTTCCATACCTGGCAGTTCGGCAGTAACCACCAACGCTTTGTCAGTCTCGCTGAGATCGATACGCGGTACAAAACGTACGCCATTGCTGCCTAGCTTAAGAGGTCGAAACGGCTGCCAATCGTCTAGCCATTCGTCAAACAGACGGTCCATGGATTCACGCAACCCCATAAACGGGCTTGTCCAAGGGGTTAGGGTTGGCCCCTTGCTCAGCGCTTCTCTTTTCATCAGCTAACCTCCTATTTTTATTTGGCTATCTCTTTAATTCCGATATAGCGGAAATGCTCACAAAGAGGTATGACGGTGATCAAAAACAGAGATGAAATACGACAAGTTTCGGTCACCGTTGACAGAAAGGTTTAAATCTCTTAGCTTGCCTCAGCCGCAAATAAACCAAGATGAGACGTTTAGCTCCGCAACACTGCCAGAATTGTACGGTGCGTAGCAGCAGCCTTTTTTGCGATCTATGTGCCGAGTTTGTTGAAGAGCTCGACCAGGCCAAGTCTACCAACCAGTACAAACCACGACAGATCATTTTCTATGAAGGCAATGATCCGCTCGGGGTCTACTGTGTTGCCCGAGGCAAAGTAAAGCTCTACAAGACAGACGTTGAAGGCCACCAACAGATTCTTAGGCTGGCAGGAAATGGTGACGTCATTGGTTACCGCAGTGTGGTCGCACAAGAGCCCCACTCCGTCACTGCAGAGACCATGGAAGAGGCAAAGATCTGCTTTATCGACAAAGCCACCTTTCTGCACATCTTTGAAAGACATCCAAAAACCGCCTTTCGCGTCACCTCATCTTTGGGCAAGGAGCTGCGCCAATCAGGAGACCAGGTGATCAACCTGGCCCATAAGAACACGCGCGAGCGGCTCGCCGAGGTTCTACTGTTGCTTAAAGGGAAATTTGGCCAACAAGACCCGCAAGGTATCAAACTAGATCTGTCGTTAAGCCGTCAAGAACTGGCAAATATGATCGGTACCACACAAGAATCTGTTGTACGTCTGCTCAGCGAGTTTAAGCAGGAGGGTACTATCCAGGTTGATCGTCGCCAGATTACCTTACTAAACACCGCCAAGCTCACGGAAATGGCCAACCTACCGCTTTGATGGGCACCGCCTGCGTCGATGAAAATGTCTGTCAATCATTGACTGGCATTTAGGCTTAGCAAGTCGACATAGGCGACAAAAGCGCGTGGTAATTGTGACCATATTCGGTTACGAGTTGCCATCACCTCGTTCGAACTTGCATACCGGGGATCTTTAAATCGAACCAAATCGTTACGAGCCAATTGATCTTGATCAAGGAGAAAGTAGACAATAATGAGAGCAAGACGACGATGTGCGTCTTTATCAGTGTTTTGGGCAGAATACGGCAACTCTTTAACAAGGGTTCCTTGTAGTCTGTCTAACTCCTCTGATGAGAAGATTCCAAAAGTAGGTTCATTATAAGCAATACCAGCGCTATCCAGTTGAGTTATCAGTATCGCGTGCAATCTGTCCCAAAAATAATTCATTTGATCTGCAACTAAATCGGTATTTGCTGACAGAGCAGCAAAAATACCTAAGGCTGCCCGCAAGAGGTCTTCATCATCTTCAGATGGGTCTTCTGCTAGTAGTGTTTGCGCTGTTTGAATCAGCTGATTGAATTGCTCGGCCTTAGCAATACTCTGGCTGCTACCACCTATGTTAAGCGTCTCGGGTCGCGGTTTGCCTGAAGAGGCAGCAATAAGCCTATCTACTACATATCTCTGTGTCCGTAATTGCAAAAGAAAGTTATCTGCCAGAGCGCATAGTGCCCAGAGTGGGACATCAGACAACTCCGCAACAGTAGTTGGTTGGTGGACAGCTGCTTGAAAAAACGCTGCCTCAGCTCCCTCAAGAAGTTCTAGCGCCGCAGCAATTTTCTCGGGTTGCATAGAATCGAAACTAATTGATTCCCGACAACATGATGCGTACTGAAACTGCAGTGCCGCATTGGTAAAAGACACCTCCTCTTCGCCGGTCCTCTCTTCAAAGAGGGCAACGGCTTGCGGACACTGATCTCTGCAACAGTGAGCGCGCATCTGCTCGAGTAGCTCTTGCTCTTCCTCCCATTGACGATAGTAGGCACCTATAGATCCAGCTGCACGCTCTGCAAGCGGTTGCAAGTCAGGCTGCAACAGCATCTGTCGAACCGATTCTTTGCCCACTGCATAGAGAGAAGGAGAATCAGGGTCACGTGCCACTAAAAAGCCCACCAACTCCTTCTCTGGTGCTGCATTCGGAGCATGTGAATTTTGTCTGTATATTAGGACGGGCGCACCAAAATGCTCAGCAATCCCAGAAAACCGCCGGGGTTGATCATCACACTCCAGATACAGTACTTCTGTAGGCCCCTCGCCAAAAAACTTGGTTCGTTCAGCGGTAACTTCGTACTCGCCACCAGTTACTCCTATGTCAACAAAATAAATCTCGTTGACTTCGTCTTTATTAGTTAACAAGTTCGCTGGCGACTCAGCCCATGGGTAAGTTTCTTCTATAGGTGGAACTCCTTTCAGCGGAACAACAATAGCAACCAGGGTGGCCTCCAAGTGCTCTGCGTAGCGCACGGGGTTTTTTTGGATCATCTTGTGGCCATTGGAAAATTCGATTTCCAGAGAATGGCGATGACCAATTACACTGCCCGCTGTGATGAGAACCCCTTCGTCTTCAGCTTCAGCTGTATTCAGTCTGACACCCAGTTCCCTCTCAGCCACAGCATGCGTAAGAATAAAGCCTCTACCTACCGAAGGCGATACGCCAGCTTCGCCAGCATGAGCAATCACCTTAACCACGGAACGAACCCTACCGTCTTTGGATTTGTCGGTTTGACTCTGCTGCATAGAGGGGTTGGCGTACGACTTAGGATACAAAAAGAGCAAAAGAACTAATAGGAGAACACTGAAAATTTTAACTGCCTGTAGGGGGTTTATTTTTACCTGCACTGTCTGTCTCCCTCTTGTCGCTACCGCTCGATTGACTAAATGCGTTATACCCTAGGCTATTGCGTCGAGTCAAGGAAATAGGTTGAGGATAAAAGGGGTTAGCGCCGCAGCTGCGTTAATATCTACGCCGTGGGCCGATAGACGATAAAGGTAAGATCATCGGGTTTGCTCGGGGCAGCCTCATCCACCCCCTGCATACGTGCGAGCGTCTGGGAGACTAGGTCAGCAGCAACATCGTTGAGTTTGCCCTTACGAACGGCATCGACAATTTCATTGAGATGGAGGTTATCAAAGAGGCCATCTGTCGCCAAAATCAAGGTATCCCGACTGGCCAACTTGATCACGGAGCTGATCTCCACACGCATCTCTGTAGAGCCAACCGCACTCAGGACCAGGTGTCGATCCTCGTGATGCATCGCCTCGGCTGCCGCCAACATGCCGGATTCCACCGCATAGTCGATCTGCGAGTGGCCGATCGTCTGCCACTTTAATTTACCTCGCTGCCCTACCAACAGCACCTTGGAATCACCAGCATGGTAGGTACGCAGTTTGTTACCGTCGATCTCTGCCACTGCGATCGTTGTGGCTGCTCCTACTCCAAGCCCCTGCACCGCCCGATTGGCGTTTTCAAAACCATTGAGAATTGCATTGCGTAATTTTTTGTTTTCTTTCCGTCCCGCAACAATAGCAGCCAACAGTTCTTCCAGGGCCAACTTAGATGCGCGCCGACCAGCCGGACTACCGCCCATACCATCGGCAACGGCAAGCACGGCTTGTCCTTCATCTACGGTAATGAAAGTGGCGGCGTCTTCATTTGGAGCTGTTTTATCTGGAGCGCGGGTAGAAAAGAGGACTAACTCGCCAAACAGCAGATCGTGCACCTCTGCTGCCTGCATCTCTGCTTCAAGACAGATCTTCGACTCAGGGCCCCGGCTCACAGCTTGTTAGCTTATCATGACCGTGCTGTATTCATAAACTAAGCTAATTTTACTTGAGTAGTCGTGCGTTAAAAACAAAATTATTTTAAATACATGTAGTTATAGTGTATATAGAAACTAATATGTATTCCATAGAATACCCTTTTTGTATTCAACCATTGACCGCGTGCCGCACCAGAGAATACAGTAGAATCAAGGACGCTTATCATGAAGCCCAACATCTTTGCCTATGAGAATTACCGCATCTACCTGCGGGAACTCTATGCCTACCTCAAGGCCAACAAACCCTCTTTCTCCTATCGCTTCTTTGCCCGTAAGGCGGGCTTTCGTGCACCCAACTTTCTCAAGCTCGTCATTGATGGCAAGCGCAACCTCACGCTCAAGAGCATCAAACAGTTTGCCCATGCCTTGGACCTTAACAATCAAGAGAGCGAGTTCTTTGAGTGCCTAGTTCTCTTTAATCAGGCGACTTCAACGGTAGAGAAGAATGAATGCTATCAAAAGATGACTCGCTGTCGTCGTTATCGCGAAGTGCGGCAGCTTGAAAAAGAGATTTTTAAATACTATTCTAACTGGTACTATGTTGCCATTCGGGAAATGGTGAACCTAACAGACTTTCAAGAAGATCCACGCTGGATTGCCGACAACCTGCAACCAACCATCTCACCGCAACAGGCAGCCCAAGCGCTCAAGGTACTGATGAAGCTAAAAATGTTGGAACGTGACGGCGCAAAACGCCTGCATCAGGTAAACCCCATCGTCTCTACGGCCGCAGATGTCCAATCCCTTGCCGTAAGCAACTTTCACAAAGAGATGATGAACATTGCAGCACTTTCACTGATGACCGTACCAAGATCAGAGCGTGATGTCACATCAGTAACTGTTGGAGTGTCCCAAAGACAGCTTCCTGGAGTGAAGAAGAGGATCGAGCGTTTTCGCGAGGAGCTCTTAAAAACCATTGAGGCTGCGGACAAACCATCGGAACGTATCTATCAGTTGAACATTCAACTGTTTCCGTTAACCAAGAGGAAGGGTCGTCGGTAATGTGGCGAACAAATTTGGCTGCTCTATCGTTTGTGTTGTTAGCGTTGAGCCTTAGCAGTTGTGGGCAAACAGACGGTACAGGTTCTGTTGCCGGTACCAACACAGGCAATCCCTTTTCTCCTGAAGTTGCGGTAAAAATTATCGGCACGAGCAACAACACAACAACGGCAAAAGTTGACAGTAAGTTGCTTGCTAATGGTATTGATTTGACCGAAGCCAGGGTGGTTATCAGCAGTATTCGCTTCCGCCCGCTGGCGTTTTGTCAAGCTGGCGAGAGTGAAGTAGAGGAGGATGACTTTGATTTCGATGGGCCTTTTGTGGTCGATCTTCTTAGCAACACTTCGATTCCCACTACGGATAACGTACAGCTTCCCGCAGGAAGCTATTGCCGAGTCGAGCTTAAACTCGATGATCTTGATGACGATGTGATCCCAAACGGTATTGATGCTAGCGATGCCATTGTTGATCAAGCAGTGATTCTGCGCGGCACCACTCAGGGCGGCAGACCTTTCCATGTCTTTATTGAAGACAACGATGAGTTTCGTTTGGAAAATAAGCAGAACGGCTTTGCCATTGGCGGCAACACCAACTTGGACCAGTTCTTTATTGTCTTTGATCTCGATCTCTGGTTCGCCAATGTCGATTTCGACAACGTCTCGGAGGGTCAGGGGGTTATCCTCATTGACGAAGACAACAACGAAGCGTTGCATGCCAAGATCGTTGACAACATCAAGTTCTCAGCAAATCTGCTAAAGGACCTTGACGGTGACAGCCTCTTAAACGATAGCGAGATCGATGACGATCTGGTACTGGCGGAAGGAGAAGATAGCTAAGACCGCTCTAAAGCTGGTGAAATTCTCGCGATAGTGCTATAGCAGTTTCGGGCTTCAACGTGGTAGAGCAGATGTTGACAGCGGCACCGACAGCGACGTTCCAGAATAACACGATAAAAATCAGGTGGTTATTTTGGTTCCAGAGCCTGCTGTTGTTTCTCTCAAGCTCGCTGTTGCTAGAGCAACCGGGCTTTTCCCAAGACGGCTTTAATGTTCAGCTATTTAGACCCTCACCCTTCTACGGCAAAACCCTCTTTCTCTACCCTACAGGCGAACGCTCGCTCTACCGTTCCAACCATGAGCTCACTTGGGATTGGCAACTAGGCCTCATCTTCAACTACCAAAACGACGCCTTTATCAGCAGCACCGGTACCAACACTTTGGGGGATTCGCCCAACAACACCGATCTGCTCTCGGGCAATTTCCTTGCATCCATAGAGGCGACCGACTGGCTCGCCTTTGGTCTTGATGTTGCTTTCCATCCGCTCGGCTTTGACTTTGGCTTTGATCAGACCACGGGCTTCTCTCTGCTCGGCGAGCGGGAGGACTGGATCATGGGCAATATCAACGGCACCATACGCATTATGCTCATGGATCAACAACACCACGCGCTTAATGTTGGCGTGCTCGGAATCGTCATCCTCCCTACAGGTGATGAAGCGCTCTTTCTTGGTGATGAAAATGTCCAAGGCGGTGGCTTTCTGTTGCTGGGACGTTCCTGGGGACGGTTTCACCTCACCGGTAACTTTGGTTATGAGACCTTGAGAAGCCTGCAACACTTTAACCTTAATATAGACGATCAACTGGTCTACGGAGCGGGTTTGAGCTTTGATCTCAATGACGATGTCGTGCTCTTAACTGAAGCGCGTGGTCGAACCACCGCCGAGGACCTCTTTGAGACTACAGAGCAGTCACCACTAGAGGTCCTGGTTGCGGGCAAACTCTTCTCTGTTAGCGGCATTATCGCCACGTTGGGTAGCAGCTTTGGTCTGATTAACGGCTTTGGTATCTCTGATGTACGTTTCTTTGCCGGTATTCAGTATAGCCCCAAGGCAAAGCGCCAGCGCCCTGAATACCCTCCAGATAAAGACAGTGATGGAGATGGCATTGTTGACCGGCTTGATGCCTGTCCGCAAGAGGCTGAAGATAAGGATGGCGTTCTCGACCAAGACGGCTGCCCAGAAGACTACTGGATTCGGATCCGCACCTTTGACGAAAACCGCAAACCGTTGCCGGCACAGCTCACGACCAAATCGAGCATCGCTGCATTAGCAGAGTCCGTGGCAGCGGAGACGCTCTTTGAAGTACCGCGTCCTGGAAAGTACCGCTTTGATGTGACTGCAGAGAACTATCGTAGTCGTAGCTTGCAGGTGGTGGTGCAACCCACAGACTATCTCGTCACGCTCGATGTCATCATGGTTCCAGCAGAGGATAAAGACAAAATCGATCCGTTGATCACCTTTGTGCATCACAAGCTCACCTCGCGCTTTGACTTTGACTCGGATGTGGTGCCACCTGGCTATCATGCGAACTTAGACTCCATTGCCAAATACCTGGTGGAGCATCCGGCAATACGTTTGGTGCAACTCGAAGGCCATGCTGACGCCACGGGTCCAGAGGAGTACAACCTCGGTTTGTCACTACGGCGGGCAGCCTCTATAAAGCGCTACCTTGTGACAAAGGGTGTTGAATCTAGCCGTATCCAAACCAAAGGCTATGGCGAGTCTAAACCCGTGGCTGAAAACACAACACCGTCGGGACGCCAGAAAAACCGTCGCGTTGAGATTGTCGTCTTGGAGACCGAACGCCGATAAGGAGGAGGCATCATGAACTCAGCAAGGAAAGAACAAAGAACGGCTAAGTTTTTCGTCATAAACTGCATGATGGTGCTGTTTGTTGGCTGTAGCTCGCAGGAGCAAGCCCATGAGCAGACAAGCGCCGATGCTCTGCCTTTACCACAATTGCAGGCTAAGGTGAGTATCATTGAAACCATCTTTGCAGATTTTAATCTCAGCGATGCCGCACCCTTTGCCCCCAACAAGGATGGCTGGATGGCTGGTTGCAGCGATGATGGTTGGCGTACGGATTTAGATGACGATCTCGGCATTGGACTCTTCCAAGGGGTGCAGCCCATCAACAACGTGCAAACAGAGGCCGGCGATCTCGGTGGCCTAGATGATCCCTTTGATTGCTGGATCACCAATGGCGAACCAACCCTGCAAGACTACAGCGTACGTTTTAACTTTATTACCTGGGATGACGATGCTGCCGGCATTGTCTTTCGTCAAAAAGATAAGGACAATTTCTTTCTCTTTTATGTGACGCTTGATGCTGGTCCTGGCATCACACCTGGGATTATCGTCTCTGGCCTGCCGCGCTCGGTGTTGATCCGGGTCAAGGATGGTGTTGCCAAGCTTATTGATGAAGACACCTTCTCGTACAATAAAGACTATTGGAATGAGCTGCGGGTGGATGTTATCACCCACGGTAGTTTGGATGATCAGACCACCATTGTCGCCTTTGTGAATGGCACGGTAGTGGCTCAGGTGATTGATCCCGATCCCATTCTCACCGGCAAGGTGGGACTATGGGCTTTTGGGCTTGGCAGTTGTCCCGTACCACCTGGTCCAGGAGAGCTGCCCGATTGTGGCGATGGTCCGCCCGTATTTACCAACGGCACGATCTTTGATGACTTTGAGCAGATCTCTTTGGATGCAGATGTTCCAGACGAAGGGTTTTTTGATTTTAAAGGCGATGGCTTGCCAGAAAACGTTGAACTCAGTATCGGCACAGACCCTGAAGGCCGCGATAGCGATGACGACACCATTCTCGATGGTGAGGAAGTGGGGGAGGTTTTTGATGAGCCTCGCGACACTGATGGCGATGGCACGATCGATGCCCTTGATAATGATAGCGATGGGGATCGTATCTGCGATGTCCATGAGGCTGGCGATGCAAACTTAGAGACACCGGCGCAAGATTCCGACTTGGACGGCGTGCCTGATTACCGTGATCGCGACAGCAACAACGATGGCGTTGACGACTCGGCAGCGGCTGCAAATTCAGAGACGTGTGACCCAACCAAGCCACCTCTTGATTGCGATGGCGACGGCCAAGCCGACCACGTGGATTTCGACTCCTCAAGCTGCCTTGCTGCAACAGAAGAGGAGAGCGAAACTACAACGGCAGCAGCCACCAACCCTACCTTTGATATCGGCTTTGAAGGCGGTGGCGGCTGTGGTGTAGCTGCAGGCAGACCAGCTGCAACAACACTGTTGCTTCTCATCGCTATGAGCCTACTGCTGCTTTGTCGCTATTCTCATACAGTTAGAAGGGGTTGTTGACGGCAAAAGCCAAAGTATCGTAGGATGGTCTAGCTTTATTAGGCCAATGATTGACAAAACCACGGACTCTCGCAACCTAGGTCGGTTTGGCAAAATCCTCCATCCCTTTGCCCACGACGACTCTTGCGCCCAGCAAAAACATGCGTCAACGCTCTCATCACAAACAATCATTGACAACATGGTCGAGGGAGTGGTCATCACCAATGTGCGTACGGAGATTATCAGCGTAAACCGAGCATTTTCTGCTGTTACCGGTTATCGCAAACAAGAGGTCATCGGCAAGACTCCCAGCCTGCTGCAATCAGGCCGCCACGATAAGAAATTTTACCAAGAGATGTGGGCCTCTATTCAACATAAGGGCCTCTGGCACGGTGAGATTTGGAATCGACGTAAGAACGGCGAACTCTATCCAGAACTCCTAACGATTACGGCTATAAAAGACCCACATGGACAGATAACAAACTACCTGGGTGTGTTTACAGATATTACCGTCAAAAAAATCTCTGAAGACCAACTGCTCCACCTCGCCTATCACGACAGTTTGACGGGACTACCAAACCGACTGCTCTGTATGGATCGACTGAAACAGGCAGTGGCTCATGCTAAGCGCAAAGAGTACTTGGTAGCCGTACTCTATGTTGATCTCGATGGCTTTAAGGAGATAAACGACTCCTTGGGTCATGCCACGGGAGATAGGCTGCTACAAAAAGTTGCCAATCGCCTGCAGAATTTGGTGCGCGAAGAAGACACCGTAACCCGTCTGGGTGGTGATGAGTTCGTCGTCATTCTCGTAGACATCACCAACCAAGATCATGCCGCCAAGGTAGCTTCAACCATCGCCGATGCCTGCAGAGAACCCTTTGAGTTTGCTGGACATGAGTTCAAGTTAAGCGCGAGCATTGGCATTAGCCTCTATCCAACGGATGAAACCAACCCGAAAAAACTCATCGCTCTGGCTGATAAGGCGATGTATGCTGCTAAATCACAAGGGAAAAACCAGCATCAATTCTTCGCAGCGCTCTGACCTTCTGTTGCATCTTCTGATAGTACCTGTAGCATTTGCTCGGCTGCACGCCTCACAGATGAATCGGCGTCCTTGCTGAGTTCTTCCAGTATGGTGCGCAGCTCCGGCTTCTTGCCTGACATCAAGGTATCGATCTGCGCATTTATATCTTTTTTTGGATCCTGCTCAGGAGTTTCTGCCATGCCGTTTGTCACCATGCTAACGAAGAACTCACGGTTATTTTCGTCCTCAAGATCCAACAAGATCCGCGCCGCACTCAGTCTCACTTCCGGTATGCTATGTACTGCAGCCTGATTCATCACATCAATCAACGAAGGAAGACCGGTCCTGCTCTCCTCTCGCCGCCCTAATGAGAAGCGTACAAAACGGCTATTATAGCTGCTAAGATCCTGAAGCGTCTGATCAAACGCCAATAAATCAAGATAGTTAAAAATGTCTCTTGCTTCCTCGTCCCTTCCAACAGCAATACCTCCCAGGCCAGAAACTACCGCTTTGTTGACAGAACCAAGTCCAGGAAATCTCTTTCTCAGTCGAAACATCGGTGCAATGGCTCGCTCGTCCCGGGTGGCGCCCAAGGCAGCAATGGTCAAGCGTACAATCTCAGAGTCAGAATAAAACACGCCGGCTTCTTCTAGCGTGGGAATAAATCGAGGATCTAGGACATTGCCATCTGCAATGGCGCTAAGCGCAGCCTCTTTAAGATCTGCCGTTCTCTGTGGGTCCCTATGTATCTTTTCCACCGCTGCTTGGTTTGCAAAATAGGCGTGTCGAAAAATCCGGCCAAATTCTTCGTCCCCGGCCGCACCCATAGCGGCCGTCGCCAACTGTGTCATTTCAAAATCAGAATGAAATGCAGCAGCTTCTTTTAGCGTGGGAATAAATTGAGGATCTAAAATACTTCCTGTTGCTAGGACGCGAAGCGCAGCCTTTACAACATCTGGCGAACTCTGTCGATCTTTGATGATCCCCGCTACTGCTGATTCTTCCTCTTCAGTCCTATCCAGTCTCGCTAATGCTCTAAGACCGGCAAGTGCCCCCAAAACCACGGTATCATCTTTATCGTCGAGCGCCTTGACTAAGGCATCCCTACCCTCACTAAGACGCACTCTCTTTTCTAGAGCTTCAACAGGCATAGTAAAATGGTGTCCCATAAATCTTCCCATGGCTCGGGCCGCCGCAGCACGCACCTGAGGGCTTGAATCGGTCCCCAACATCGCAACGAGCGTCTCTGTAACCGGCATCTCAAACAGATTGCCGGACTTAATCACAGCTGTGGCATTGCCCAAAGCTAGGGCAGCTGCCTCACGGATCTGCGCAGATCGATCATTCTGCAATGAAATGAGAAATGCAACATTGTCTCTCATCATTTTTTCTTCTTCTCTCGTTGGCGCCAAGAAAGAACCCAGGGCAGCAATGGCTATAAAGCGAATCGATTCCTCCTCCGCCGCATTCTCAGCCACCCCACGTAAAGCCTCAATGCCGGCCTGATAGTATACGATGGACGGCTGGCGACGTCTTACACCTACAGTATCAGTTTTCTTCTGTGGTTTTTCTCTACTTTCAGCATCCATGATCCGTGGTAGGGTCGTAACAGCTGCTAAACGTACGCGTGCTGACCTATCTTCTTCTAACCGTTCGATTACCGCGTCCATGTTTCTTTGTAGTTTTTTTGTGTGTATGGCGACGCTCGTTGTAAAGTTCAAATATTCAATCCCGTTAATTGTCTCTTCGAAAGGCTCGGTGTATTCCTCGTCTTTTAAGTACTTAACTTCATCGTTACCTATATGCGCAAACGGTATGTTATACTGCATAAAAAAAGCACCCAGGTCATAGGAAAGTAGAAGCAAGGCACCAACACGCACTTCGTCGTGTGGGTCATTGATAAGACGGATATGATCATCGGATATAAAATGAGAGTCGCGGTGGTTCAGTAAGATATTGGCGGCAAAACGAACAATCGGATCGTCATTTGCAAAGAGCTTCAAGAGGAGTTGAGTGGCAAGTGGGCTACAGTTAGAGTATTTTCTATCACCGCCTATAATTTCTATTCCTACGGTCGCCTCATGGTAAGCATCGAACGCTTTCATAAGATCGAAGTACCCATTTAAATTATTGTAAATTTTATCCGGCTCCTCGATATCCACATACAGATAAGGACGCCAACTAGGTTGGCTATCTCTCACAGCATCTTTAAGCGCTTCATGAAATTCCTCGAGCTTTTGCGCAGCAAGTTCCTCAGCCCCTATCTCTTTCTCTTCGGCCTCCTGGGCAAAAGCGCTGGAAATGAACAGCACTAGCACCAACAGCAGGAAGGTTGGCAGTGCCAGAGGTAGTTTTTTCATTGACGTTAATCCCCTCGATGATTCAAAAGGCCTCATGTCTCTCTCTACTAAGGACTCACCTTCACCTAGGTCGACGCAAAATACGTACCAGAAGCAACTGCTTGATATTGCTCACCCTGAAGGTGGAGATTGAGCTGTACGAAAGCTAAATCGACCCAAAAATGGGTCACTGTCACTGCCTGCTCTATTGAAGAGGCTATTGCCGCACATGCAGGAGAGTCCGCCCTATCGCCTTTTTAGCTTCCCTCTGAGCCCGACTTTTTGATTGATGCAAAGGCTCATGTATTAAGGAAGATCGACGTCATGCACCTTTTTTAGTACCCACGACAATATTGAAGTAGCGGCTTATGCCAGCTTCGTTCGCAACCTCCAGCTGTAAGAGATCGCCAGGCTCAAAGGCAAGCTCCGTGAGTTCAAGGTCATTGGTTACAACCTGCTGATCTGGTATACGGTGTAGCCGTAGGCTTTTTATGGTTCCGGGTTTAAGACCGAGGCGGTCTGCAATACTCGCTTTACTAACCTTGGTGATTTCGTTTCCTGCAGTCGTAAAGCCAAGATCGGCCGCGCGCCCAAGCTTTTTAGCGACGCGGTTGAGGTGTTTACGGGCATACTCCCATTCCCAGGAAAAATTCTGCAGCCAGATGCCCAGGGCATTTTCATAAGCTTCTAAGGCACGCTCTAGCTCATCCTGCCGAGGTTCAGCTACTAACTCTTCAGCAACGCGTTCATGGCGCAGACCAATGTAAAACCACACCTCACTCATAAGGTAGTATGCTGGCCTGCCTTCCTCTCTTTCGCGTTTTATCGTCGCTTCGGCCTCTTTAATAAACTCGTCATCACTACCCAACCTCAGTCCGCGAGCCCGCGTTTTTAATGGGCGTGCTTTTTTCTCGAGCTGTGGCCAGAGGACAAAGGTTATCAACGTACGCTCCCAGCTAGATATGCCGTCGACCTTTTGCAGAAGCTCTATCAGCTCATCTTCTGCCGCAGACTTTGTAGCCGCATCTGGTGCAATTATTGACTTCCACAGCAGTGGGTAGAGGGCATCGTTATGATCGAATCGGAACTTTAAAGCGGCATCCAGGCTCTCTATGGCCTTAGCGGTATCATTTACAAAACCGCGAGCATAACCACGATTTGCATGTGCCCTATGAACAAAATTGTCTCTCCGATAATCGTCGTGCTCGGTGATTTCTTGATAGGCACTGGCAGCAGCAGCAAAGTCTCTTGCGTGCAGAAAGACGTTTGCTTTGGCATCAAGTTGGTTCCAGTCAACCCATTTCTCGCCACCACCTTCCCATGGGTAGTCGCTGTGATAACTCGCAAGGCTAGCTATGGCTGCATCCGTCGCATAAACACGCATCTGAGAGGCGGCAAGATAGTATCGTATGTTCATTAGGAGTGCATCAGCCTCCGCTTTTTTTGCCTCGTCATTTTCTGCCATTTGCTTGGCTTGACTTAGATCCTCTAATGCAGCCTGATAGTGCCCGAGGTTATAGCTTGCAACACCCCGTTTATAAAAGTTCCAAAAGTAGTCAGGATCAATATCAATGGCCCTGTTTAATATCTGCGCATTTTCCTCGTATAGTGGGCGCGAATCCTCAACCTTTCCACGGTTTTTAAGATTCTCAGCAAGCAGCAGCGGACATCGTTGTAGATGCCAAAGGACCTTCAATTCGTCCGGATAGTCTGGGTGATCAGCAAGTATTTGGTTAAGCTTCTTGCGCGCTCTGCGCACGTTTCGCCCTTCAGTATCAGACAGAAAGAACCTATGCGTACCATCGGATCCTGGTATCAGCTCGGCTGCTTTTTCTACTTGTGTGTCTACTTGATCCCATTTTTCGTCAACATAACCCCTGGCATTGGTAGTAATACAAAGCAGAAGCACTGCAATCAGGATGGGCGTAAAGCGTGCTAAGCCCCTTGTTCTCTGAAATGACTTCATCACTAGATTGTTCCTTACTATATCGCCCTTATCTATGTCAAATTGCGTCAAATGCTAGGTACAAAAATAACCTATTGAAATCATTGTTATTGTAAAGTGATCTCAAGGGCTCCGCTGGATACAAAATTTCCCGCATAGGCTTGGCAACCTGGGTTGGGAGATACAAACTGCACCCAGATTTGATCATCAGGAAGGTAGGTAGAAAGATCGAAAGCGCTGATATGGATGCCGTTGGCATCGGTCACGGCTGGAACGGTGATGGGGTTCTTAACCCACTGTTTGACATCATTCCAAGATAAGGGTGGAATTTGTGGGCCTTGCGTAGAGACCCAGAAAAAACCACTCTCAAGCTCTGGCGCATTGACCACGGAGAGCTCGAAGTCGCTGCTACCTGCTAGAGGTTGATCCATAACATCAATAGTTACCAGTTGCTCACCACAGTTTTTCGAAGGTTGGCCGTATCTTACAATTCCCTGTGTGGGGGCCTCAATAGCAGCGACATAGGCTTCGCCTAGGTTGAAGCGCTCGTTACCAATGTAAGTATTGACATGCATGCCCCAAGCCTCGTTTGCATTGGTGTAATTGGTGTTATAAGCATCTGGGGTGGTTGGAAACGATTCGTAACTCCAAGGGCTACCGACGAATGGGAATCCATCGATGCCTGAGTCATTAGAATAGGTGTGACCCGCGATTACAGCAGTGCCCCGATCCGACATGTGCAGATCGCGCACAAAATCACCCTGTTTAGCGCCTAAATAGGTTGAATAGAGGAGTCGGCTTAGATCTTTGTTGAAGCGGGCAACAAAAATGTCAGCTGCTTCGGTACTCGTACCCACACCACATATATCAAAGAGAACCGGGCCACCGTCGTTGAAGCTGCTGTCATAAGCGTTCATAGTTACTGGCAAAGATCCATTGGGTATGGAGGCGCCGGCTACAGAAAATTTACCCGGTGAGTGGGTCCAACCGGTAATGGTCACTAAACCGGTTTGCGACACCGCAATGTCTGTACCAATCTCGTCCCTAACACCACCAAAGTAGGTTGAAGCCACAAGCGCTGGCGTTTCCGGATCAATAATAGAGACAAAGCTATCAAAGAAAGGCGGTGATGTGGGGAAACAAGAGGGGATGTAAAAGTCATCCGCTGAAAAGTCGTTAATATATTTATCAAACGCATTAGGGGTGGTTGGAAATGGTTTCGTCGATGGATAAAAGCCAGGAATGAATGATGGTCCTACATGGGCACTCAGAGTATTACCAACGATGTAGATCCAACCTGTTTTCGCATCGACGGCTACCCCCTCGACAATGTCAAAGTGATCCCCACCCAGGTAGGTTGAAAACTCTAAAACCATTTTGTCATCATCTAGCCGGATTTGCGCAATGAATGCATCCCAGTTGAGGGATGCATCCGATTCAAACTGCAGCTGAGCTTGTATCGGGTTTTTAACGGGAAAGTCTTTAGAGTCTGTACGGCCAACCACGGTAATTTTGCCGGTTGGAGAGTTGTTGGCGATATGCATATCGGTAATCATATCAAAGGTGCCAGGAAAGGGGTTATCGCCACCGCCGAGATAGGTTGCCCATGCGACCTTGGTAGGTGGTTCAGTGCCTACATCAAAACCAGTGTAGGTAAACGCACTACCACCCTTCTCTTGTTCAATCGGCTTAATACGGGCAATAAAGCCATCATATTCGTTAGAGATGACCTGGGGAAAGGCGGTAACCTTAGGAGCACCGGTGATTCCCAAGGTTGTATCGAATGAATAGCTACCAATGCCTGGAAGGTCGTGGCTCGAGGTCAGTCCACTGATCGTCATATGAGCTTTACCATGAGCAACAACGCTACGTATATCGTCATGGTAGGTGCCACCATAGTAGGTAGAGTAGAGCAGTTGGTCATTGCCGAATTTAGTAGGATCGAACTGGCTAACAATCCCCTCTCGAAACGCAAATTTTAGCACAGAGTCGCCATAAGTCTTATTAAAGACTTTTTGAGCAGCGTTTGAGGTCAGTGGGTAATCATTGTCCGGCGCACCAGGATCAAATGGATTGTGTTCAATATAACCAGCCACCGTGATTAAGCCATCATCTTGGACATCCACCGCCTCAAGATAGTCGTTAGCCTTACTACCCACAAAGGTTGAAAAGAGCATTTCAGCAACAGGCGGTTCAGGAAGCGAGGCTGTCCCGAATGGTGAGTGGGGGTTGCCAAAGAATGGAACTCCTGGTCCTCCGTATCCTGAATCATCACCCAACCCATAGCCTAATGGCTCTTTGTTGTCGAAACGGATCTGCGTAATAAAGCCATCAACCGCTTTCTTGCTGCTACCATCCAGGGCTACCGCCTGATCATGAGTAATTGGCCAGTTGTTAAGCCCCGAGGCTTTTGTCCACGGTTTGTGCGTAGCTAAAAAAGCTCCTGGCGTTGTTGGAAAAGCGTCCAGCCCAAAGAGCGTCGCAAAGGTAATGCCGACGCTAGTAACCACCCCAGGTACATGCTCGGCTGAAGCGTTAATCTGGTCTAGATCACCACCACCAAAAAGAGTGGAGAAGGCTACCTGAGTACCAGAAGCGGATGCCGCAATCGATGCACCACTGCCGCCACTGCGTGGCCGCACACTAAAACTTGAACTCAGGTTATCCACAACATAGTGCCACGCTTGTGTATCGGCCTTACTGCCATCATTATTAATAGCAACCGGTGGCGAATGCACAATGGTACCAACCGGGGTGTGCATGAGCAGCGCACCGTTCTTCGCCACTTCCATTGCGTTAACGCCGTCGACGCGAAGTTTGAGTTGCGATAGCGAAGCGCCTGGTTTAGCATCGAGCATGTAGAACAGCCGGCGGTCTTGACTGGTTAGGCGTACGGTAACATTATTATCACTAACGTATTCTACATAGGCATAGAGCGGTACCTGAGTACGCCAGCGCTTGGGCTCGCCAACAAAGTAGTTGTACGCTCCAGGCAGCTGATTGCCAGGTTGCAACCTTGCCGACTTTTGTCCAACAATTTGAAACCTAAGTAACACACCATCCGGTGGTATGATCTCAGGATCTGTACCACTTGAGTCTTGCCGAAGGTGACGATTGAGCAGCGCAAGACGCCAACCTTTGGGATCAAAGGCTATCTCACTAAACGGTCCAAACTTAGCTAGATAATCAAAACTATCGTCCTCCCACTGGCCCAGGTTAGGTACAAAGGGCACTCGCTTGCCAGCGAGCGAAACATCGATAACACTGGTTGTATTGTTCTTATTATTCTTAGTAGCGGAATTTTGGGAGCTTACGCCGTTGGACAAAAGTAGTCCCAGAAGCGGGATGATGAACAGCAGGGATGATGCCTGTTTCATAACCATCTAAACCAGGGTAATATTTTACCCGTGAAAACAGGTACTAATCTACCCGAAGGGTTTTGACAATGTTTTTCACAAAGAATTGGAACTGAAAAGCTTTATTGACTTTTCGCGTTATTGAGAAAATCAGTCAGATTAGGCTCTTTGGTGTAATTTGATGAAAGCAATTAACGCATCGTATAAACATGCCTCTTTGCCGCCGCTGTTAAAACGGCAACAACGGCTCTTACCTCACTCCGACGTTACCTCGGTTAAGCTTGCAAGGAGTCTACGAGCATTCAAGATCTCTGGATCGTCGGGAGGTTTAAGTGCCTGCGTCAATCCACTTTCTAGGTGGATTTTTGCCTTGGCAAAATCACCCTTCTCAAAGTAGAGCTGCCCGAGTTTTAAGTAGCCAGGAGCGAATTCAGGTCTTTCGGCTACAAGAGCATGGGCCTCGTCAATGGCCTCGTCCCGCTGCTCGGAAGCGACATAGCTGGCAATAATTTCCAAACGAATCTCGGGTGCACAGCCAACGATAGCAAGGAGATCACGAAAATAACCAATCGCTGCCGCATATTCTCCCTGGGCCATCATGATCTCGCCTAGCCACTCATAGGTTCGAGCCTCTGGAAACTCCGTTTGGATGGCAAACACCTCCTCTAGGCTCTCCTCTACCTCATCAGACCTACCCGCTTTTGACTGCGCAAGCGCTAACGCTAGCCAACCAGAATAATCCTTGGGCCAAAGATCCGTGTAGTTCCTTAACCTTGTTATCGCCCCCTCAACCTCTCCTTCTTCTAATTCTTGTATACTTTTCTTTAATTCGTCAATCGCAGCAGGTTGATAGGCGAGTAACCACTTGGGAAGCTCACGACTCTGTGTTTTTTCGTTTTTCCCCGGATCATCGACCAAGAGGGTTGCGCGAGCGGGAATCCGCTGTTCCAAACAATGGTGGCTCACCCGGTCCCCACCGGTTAAGATACCCACAAGCTTCCCGTCGCTGTTTAAGACAGGACTCCCACTAAGCCCGGAGGATCCTGGCCCCTCAATATAGAAAACCTCGGCAGGACCTCTTTGTTCCAAGGATAAAATCCTGCCCTTTATGACACTTTGATCTAATCTTGAGGACCATGTGTTATTCAATGGAATGAACACAGTATCTCCAACATCCGGTCGGATGGTTGTGCTCTCAAGCTGATAGAGTCCCTCAGGGTCAACAGCAATATCGAAAGCGGCAAAGTCACCAAACCGATCGCCATAAGCGAAAAAATTGTACCCGTTTTTAGCCTTTGCATTTTGGACGTGCTGATAGAGCGGATACTTCTTTCCATCCGGAAGCAAAACAGTAAGATCGGCGCCTTCCGATACGACGGTAAAATCATGCCACGTTGTAAACATTTTAAAGCCATCAAACAGAAAGCCGCTCTGTGAAAAGCGCTCATTGTCAGGATAGTGAAATTCTAAGTAGACCATTGAAGCTTGGTAGGTTGCAAAACGCTGCCGTTCCTCAGCAGGTACGGGGTGGTTGGTAAACCATTTTCTAAACAGTAACTCATCTAAAGTATATGCGGCCCCTAGGTTTTTTGGATTTAGGCCTAACGAACGCCGAGTTGCTTGAAAGCCTTCTTCGATTCGTCCCAAACGACTCAAGCATCGACCAATCAAATACCAGTAATGGTCAAGACCAATCCGTTGATCCGGTTTTGACCCATGAACCTCTAATCCCTCATAGCCAATATCTAGCGCTTTCTGCCAATCTTCGATTTCTGTGTAATAACTTGCAAGCCAACAAAGGTTAAGGGCGTTTTCAGATTCTAGGGCACGCACCTGTTCACGACAATCGATTGCTCCGACGAAATCGTCTTGCATATAGCGGCAGCGGGCAAGGTCTATAAGCGTGGTCGTATCTTCAGGCGAGTCTTTTAAAATCTGGCTTAGCAGTTCGCTGGCCTGACCCCACTCTCCCCTGGACATGGCGTCACTGGCTCGTTCGCGCAGATCATCCATAACAGATGTTTGGGATTCGGCGACAGAATAGGCAAATGGCAGCAAGGCTAAAAAACCAAAGAGCCACCATTTTTGGATTTTTGAGGTTTTCATCAAGTATTCCAAGGGGTTCTATCTAAATAATACATCGCGTTATGAATATCAAATAAATGCTCTCAAGGCAAATGCTCTTTAGGGGTGGCTTGGTCTTTGAGAATCAAGAGGTTAGGAATAAGGCCAAGTCTTAATGATGAATCCTTGAGGCTGAACTTGCGAACCTGTACTCTTTAAACAGATGGATTACATAGCGGTCTGAGTTTTTTCTTTTAATCGTTCGTAGGGTGTTTGTCCATGAAGTCCTCCATGGGGTCTGTGGTA
>JANQFH010000039.1 GCA_028277945.1 Oligoflexia bacterium | reverse complement strand
GATAACGCCGCACCCCCATGGGGGTGCCAGCAGGACAAACCATGACCAGACCAGGGACCATCATAATCAGAAGTGCGAAACAGTATTGACACTACCCTTCAGAAGATCCCGGCTTGATTCTGTTATGGCAATGATTCTTGCATAGTACAACTTGGCAGCAAGACAACCTAGGGCAAGTAACGACAATGCAAGTATCAGGAAGGTCCAAGGTGCTTGCACAACAAGTGACCATACGTCTTTGACTTGCTTCACTATCTCTATCATCTGGATGCCTTTGCTGCTGACAATGACTACGCGTGGAATGGCGACAGTCGCCTATTTACGTCTCACCAGAATCATCTGCCTCGCCTATCTCCTCATTATCTTTCTTCACATCTTCTGCGAATGTCTTCTTTGCCTCGTCCATGTAGCGCTTGCTCAATTCAGCAGATGCGAGCCAGTCAATTCGACCGGTAGTAGGCAGATAGCAGGAAAGTGATATTGGCCCTATGCCTGGGTGGGCCAATTTGGCAAGCTCTTCGAGTGTTGTCCTTGCATCAACTTGGTACGGATGGATGTTTGAGACATCTCCTATCAATTCCCGCAGGTCGTCACGAGATCTAAGTTGAGAAGACTCAAGGCTTCTTGCGAGATCCTTCTGCTTGAACCCATTGAGAAAGCAGATGAGTTGTGCCAACGCAGATAGGTAAGACCTGCTGAAGTCGATATAGAGCTTATCCTCAAGGAACGCTGGCATGGTACATCTGCGATATCTCAGCGGGATAACGACTTTGCTACCCGTACGGCTCTCACGAGTAAGGGCTTGGTACAGTTCTTTCTTGCACCAATTTGACATGAGGGAATCAGGGCTTAGCACAATGGCGACAAATGCTGAACTTTCGAGAGCTTTGCCTACAGTCTGGTGGAGTGAGTCAGCTGGCGCAAGTTCCCACTCATCGAACCAAGCATCAATGTCAAAATCTCGCAGATCCCGCGCGAGTCTGCGTACGAATCTCTTGTCTTTGTCGCTGTGGCACAGAAAGACGGTATGCGTGTATTGATTGCCCCGAGCATTTGACATGCTAGGCTCCTGGGTTTTCTAGATGCAAACAACAATTGTGCAGTCTGTACAAGACGGGAAACACGGGCTGACCTCGTCTATGTGAAGCGTTCCCGCTTCTTCTTGGTCTCTTTCCTGATCGCTTTTCTGACAACCGCTTGCGAGCTTGGCCCTTGCCACTGAGTTCCGGTTCGGCGCTCTCGGCCGGGCGACGGGTGTTGGGTAGTGTCAATACTGTTTCGCACTTCTGATTATGATGGTCCCTGGTCTGGTCATGGTTTGTCCTGCTGGCACCCCCATGGGGGTGCGGCGTTATCGG
>JANQFH010000031.1 GCA_028277945.1 Oligoflexia bacterium | reverse complement strand
AACGGTAGCAAGCTGTGGCGCTTCAAGTACCGACACAATGGCAAGCGGTGTTTGTCAAGAAAGTTGTCCGCTATAGTTCAACGCTGATTACCAAATTTTTGGGCTTTGGCCCGGATCTCCTTAGGAGGGTTGCCCCCTGTGTCAGGATAGTTGTCCGGTAGATTGAGAAAGCAAATTTGGTAAACAGGGGGCGGCAAGAGAGGAGAAAATGCCCCATTACAGTGAGGAGTACAAAGAAAAGCTGGTCCGTGAAATGATGTTGCCCGGTGGCCGGAGCGTGTTGGAAATACATCGTGCTACAGGTATATCAGAGAATACGCTTTATAGCTGGAAGAAGAGGTATGGAGGGGAAGAGGATGAAGGAGAACAGCCGAGACCGGAGAACTGGGACGGAGAGAGGAAGCTGTTGGTGTTGACTGAGACAGGGGGTTTGAATAAACAGGAGATGTCGGAATACTGTCGCGAAAATGGTTTGTATATTGAACAGATAGAGCGTTGGAGAGAATTTGCCATTGCGGGGACGGAATCCGGGTCGTTGCTCACCAAGGGACAAAGGCAGGAATGGCAGAGGGATAGGAAGAAGCTCTGTGAGCTTGAGAAGGAGCTTAGGCGCAAGGAGAAAGCGTTGGCGGAGGTAGCGGCGCTGCTGGTGCTGGAAAAAAAAGCCCAGGCCATCTGGGGGGAAGGAGAGGAAGGATGATTAAGGGCGAAGACCGTCGGGTGGCGCTCGAACTGGTCAGGGAAGCCGTTGATGCGGGAGCGGCTCAGAGGAAAGCGTGTGAGGTTTTGGAGATTGACGAGCGCACGGTGCGTCGCTGGAAGAAGCAGCAGCAAGCCGGTCATGAATTGAAGGACTGGCGTAAACAGGCCGCTGGTGGGCGTGTGCCGGCCAACAGGCTGACAGGGGAGGAAAAAGCGCGGATTGTCAAGATTTGCAACCAGGAGGAATATCGGAGTTTGCCACCGTCACAGATCGTGCCGAGGCTCGCCGACGAGGGCGTGTATGTCGCCTCGGAGTCGAGCTTCTATAGGGTGCTCAGAGAGGCTAACCAACTTCACCATAGAGGTCGGGCCA
>JANQFH010000029.1 GCA_028277945.1 Oligoflexia bacterium | reverse complement strand
CCAGAATTTTTCGCACTTTTGTTTTTAGCAGTTCCTCAATCTGCTGGTTTGGAACTCTAAGAGAGCCTGGGGGCCATATAGCCCCCAGGGGCTCGTACTACTAAGCTATCTCCAACTGCTGTTCTTTGAGACGATCCATGTTCATGTAACGCCGAGAGCCCCACTTGGTACCGGCAACGTGACGAAGACGAGCAGCCACCAACATTAGTGCCGACTTGCCGTCAGGGAAAGCACCTACTACGCGCGTTCTGCGCCGGATCTCACGCATGAGCCGCTCAAGTGGGTTGTTGGTGCGAAGCGACCGCCAGTGCTGACTTGGAAAAGCGTAATAGCTCAAGGTCTCGGCTGCGCCTTTATGGACTAATTTGGAGGCTTCCACCAGCTTCAATTTCTTGAGCTTCTGAACGACAGCCTGAACTTTATCTTCAGCTGCCGCTCGATCTTCCTGGGCATGGATCGCTTTGAGCATGGCCGCAACAATTTTAACTTTGGTTTTGGGCACCACAGTAAAGACGTTGCGATAAAAATGAACCACGCAGCGTTGCCATTTAGCCTCTGGATAAAAGTCGGCCAGCGACTCGACAAGGCCCAGACACTTGTCGCTGACAAACATTTCAACGCCAGATAGGCCTCGCTCTTTTAAATAGCGCATGAAGGCAATCCAGCTCTCTTTATCTTCTTTTGCGCCCTCTTTGATGCCCAGCACCTGGCGGTAGCCGTACTGGTCAACGCCGATGGCCACCAGCACACTGACGTTTTTAACTTCACCGGCCCAGCAGCGCTTTAGCCAGATACCGTCTAAGAATACGTAGACGAACTTGTCTTCGATGGGCGCTTTGAGCCATTTGTCGATGCGGCCATAGACCTTTTTGTTCAGATTGCTTACCGTCGATGGGCTGACCCGCGTGCCCCACAGCGTCTCGGTGATATCCTCAACGCGTCGAACCGATATACCAGCCAGGTACATCTCGATCAGTGCCTCTTCCACCGAGCTTTCTCTGCGGCGGTAGCGCTCGATAATAGCGGTCTCAAAGGTCATGGTGCGCAGCTTGGGCACTTTGAGTTTTACCTGACCAGCCTTGGTCTCAAGCTTGCGGGTATAGTGCCCGGCACGGGTGTCTTTGCGAGCTTCGGTACGTTCATAGCGACCAGCACCGCACAGTCTATCGGCTTCGGCGTCTAAAAGCTCGTTTAATGTTCGTTCCACAGTGCCTCGTACCACTTTGTCCAGGTGCTTGTTAAGCTGCTCTTGCTCGATACGGATGATCTGACCAGTGTTTGCCTCTTTGCTTGAACGCGCGGGTTTGCTATTGTGCATCTGTAGCCCTCCTGAAGGTAAAATTTGAGTTTTCGTCGACCCAAACCTTACCAGATTGAGGGCTACTCTTTCAAAATGTGCGAAAAATATTATACGTTATC
>JANQFH010000092.1 GCA_028277945.1 Oligoflexia bacterium | reverse complement strand
GCTCCTGGTCTAGGGTTTGCACCTATTGCTGCTCATGCAGCGCAGATGCCCAAGAAAAAGCTGTAAAAAGCTACGGAGTCCAAAAACTGTACGCTTTGGCTCCTTTTTCCGTACCTCAGATAGTCGCACCATTCAGCGCTTTCGCTGCAACCACTGCGGCCATACTTTCTCAACAGCTACCAACACGCCATGCTTTGGGCAAAACAAGCGGCGGGTTAATGAACCCCTACAGCGGCTCCTGGCCTCAGGCATCTCCATGCGGCGCGTTGCCAGACTCCTCCATATCCATTACATAACCGTGGCTCGCAAGCTGCGCTTTCTATCACAGCAGGCAAGCAAGCTACTCGACAACGATCTAAAGAATAAAAAAGGGCTCAAAGCCTTTCAATTTGACGACCTGGAAACCTTTGAACACACCAAATGCAAGCCTCTCTCGGTTACCTTGGCGGTCAGCCTTGACGAACGAAAAATCCTGGCTTTTGAAGTGAGTTCTATGCCAGCTAAGGGACCCTTGGCCAAATTAGCCCGTAGAAAGTACGGGCATCGAGCTGACCATCGCAAACGCAACCTGATTAAGCTCCTTAAACGCCTCAAACCCATTCTAGAGAAAGACTGTCTGGTGACTTCTGACCAAGCTCCCTATTACTGCCAAGCCGTGCAAGGCATCTTGCCCAAAGCCTTTCATACACAGGTTAAGAGCCGCCGTGGGTGTGTTACTGGGCAGGGGGAACTCAAAAAGATCGGCTTCGATCCTCTGTTTAGTCTTAATCACACCTGTGCCATGCTACGGGCCAATATCAACCGCCTTTTCCGACGTACCTGGTGTACTACCAAAAAACCACAAGCGCTTGCCGACCACCTGGCGATCTATGCCCTCTACCATAATCAGGTACTGACTGCCTCTGCTGCTCATTAGCTTGTTGATGAATCTCTTGGGCTGGGAGTAGCGGCTCTCTCATGAAGAGGCGTCGCGCAGATGCCGCCATCCATGCCTACATCACCGGCGGCATCGAGCGCCGAGCAGCCGGCGAGAGCGTAATCGAGCCGGACTGCGTACTCTAAAGGAGAGAGACGCTGCTCCCAGCACATTCCTTATTCATCCAACAGGAAAATAGAGCAGTTTGATCTGCTTTTAAACTGCTCTACTTCAGTGTTGTTGCTGTTTGGCGTGTCATTTTTTGATTGCTCCTGGTCTAGGGTTTGCACCTATTGCTGCTCATGCAGCGCAGA
>JANQFH010000085.1 GCA_028277945.1 Oligoflexia bacterium | reverse complement strand
AGACAACCATCGCTGAGCGTGTTGACATGTTTACACGCAAGGCTGCAGAGTTGACGCAGCTACAAAAAGAGTCGAATGAGCTGCAAAGGGAGCAAGGTGATAAGTTGATTGCGGTTTTGGAGAGTTTGGTTGGTGTGGTAGGTAAGGGTATGAGGGAGGGTAGTAAAGGGAAACGCAAGCACGAGGCGTGCCATGAGAGCGGAGAGTCAGCGTCTGAAGCCTCAGAGGCAAGGTAGGATGCAAAGAAAGTGCCGAAGGAGTCAGGGAGCAGGAGAGGAAAGACGCTAGGACCATCCAAGACAAGAGTGATGCACCAAAGCAAGTAAGTGGTTTGGTTGTGGGCTTTTATCGTAACTGTTGTATTGCTGTTGGTCGTAACGATATGGATCGCCAAACTCTTGCTGTCGTGCTGTTAGCTGCAGTTGCGGCTGTTGTGCAATGGATGGGAAGACGACGTGTAAACAATTTAACTATGATGGTTTTGACGGGGGCGGTTGCCAGTTTTAGTGCCGCTGATGGGGAAGAGGTTCGGGATCCTGCCAAAAAGCTGTGGACGTACTTCTATGAGAAGCCTAAGTGGCATGCCTTTAAATCGCAGTCGTTTGACAGACAGTTTAATATGCACATGCATATGCCTGCATCAGCTTTTAATTTACTTTGCGCGGTTCTTGCTGGGGATCTGGATAAGGAGGATACCAGGTTTCGCCCGTCAATCAAGGGCGATGAACGGATTGCGCTTAGTTTGCATCTGTTGGCCGGTTCGATGAGATTTGGACACTGTGGATAAAGTTGGAATAGAGGGAAGAGTACCTCTCATGATTGCTTTTATTAGTTTCTCAGAGCAGTTGACGATCGGCTTCGTCCGCGGGTTATGAACTTTCCAACTGGCCAAGAGGCAGTACAGCTAGCGCAAGAGTTCGAAGGGTAGTATGGTATTCCAAATGTGCTGGGTGCAATTGATGGGACTTAGATACCGATCTGGCGGGTAGGCGAACATGAGGAAGCTTATGCCAATCGTAAAGGGCGGATTGCATTTAATAACTAGGGCATAGTGGGCATCAAGCGAACTTTTCTTGACTTTGAAGCTGGATTTGCGGGGAGTTTACATGACAGCCGGATGTTTAGGCTCAGTCGCGCTTGTCGATGTATTCAAGGTGGCTAGTGGCTCAACGGGCCTAGTGTGCCATTTGCTGGCGTCTAAGTTCCACAGGTACGAATCTGCTAATCAATTGCTGGTATGCTTTTGGAACTATGGTTGCACTTGCTGGTTGTGTGGATAACTGTGAGGGGTACATCACCACCCCCGCAGATGATTATCGCGGACTCTGCCTACACCCAGACGGCGAAGACCCTAACTGTGTACAAGATAAGTCTAAATCACAGCATGGAGGAGCAGGCCAAGCGTTGACGATACAACAAAGTTGTGTCTGGAGCCAGAGTGTTGGTGGAGTAAAGTTTTGGCACTTGGAAGTCCAGGTTCCCATATTTGCGGGAGGATATGCGGCTCTCAAAACAAAATTGCGTGTCTGTTATTAATGCCACGGCGGTGTTGCACAATTTCTGCATTTTGGAAGCTGGTATGGGTTATCTTGAGTAGCCTGAATGGTCTGACAGCAGTGACGACGATGCAGATGTAGAGCAGGGTGAAATGGACTTGGTACGGGACTCAACAGTACAGGAGGCACTTAAGGAGGAGTTTCAACTGCCTCGCTACAATACCTGGGCAAATCGTGGGGAGCGTATGGCACGCAGGGCACAGCACTGAACTGGTTGCATGTGAGTTGTTGGGTGCGTAGGAGCACACT
>JANQFH010000061.1 GCA_028277945.1 Oligoflexia bacterium | reverse complement strand
AACAGATGAGGCTTTGATTTTGATGTCATTTCTACTAAATTTGAATATGGGCAGGCCGCGAAACAAAGCGTAGACCACATAACTCGATAGCAGGCCTATCGCAGGGAGCCACGCGACGAAATAGTGGTCAAAGGCTCTTCCTGAGATATAGGTAAAAAAGACCTCTATAGGGAAAAGAATGGCAATGAACAGTGTTATTTTGGTGGTCATGTCGGGGCTATTGCGCTGCCGCCAGGAGTTAGCAGCTGTCAAGATCCATGCCATCACGAAGAAGAATGAGAGCAGGTCAAAAAATCCCAAACCGCTGAAGAGAGTTTCGACGAAGCTTTTCTCTCGGTTTACGTAGATAAGGTTGTAGTAGATCATCCCGTCGAAGTAATCTGACAGACTTCCCCGGCTTAAAAAATACAACACGGAAACAGCAAGGATCAGGAGCACGCCAACACCGATCAGCCCCAAATTTTGGAGCGTCTGTCTCCATTGCCTCGCCCGTAGGCCTGCTGCCAGCAAAAAAAGGACAATGGCCACATGAGTGCCAATATTATTCGGCCGAAGCAAAAATGAGAGCGCAAGAGTGATTCCAATAAGCACTAACTGCCACGATTTACTGTTCTTTTGGTAGCGCACAAAGAAATAGATCGCGGCGAACTGGAAAGGCAGGCTGAACTCTTCGGTCATATTGCCGCCGTGCACGACCTTTGGCAACTGGCTTACCCAAACGATCGTCCCCAAAAAAGCTGCCTTCCCACCAAATACTTGGCGCATGGCAAAGAAACCGAACAATGCCGCAGCCAATAAAGAGATTGCCTCCATCACCCAGATTCCCCAAAGTGAGCCATCGGCCAGATACAAACCTAACGCATCAATGTAGTAGATGAACGGTCCTTTATGGTCCCAAACATCTGTATACGGGGTTTGCCCGGCTAAAACCTGCTGGCCAATGTAGGCAAAAACCGATGAATCTCTTCCGGGAGCGGGTGAGAAGAAAGGTGACAAAGGGACGAGGATAAGGATTACGTGCGCACTCAGCAGCAGCACGATAGCGAAGTTATTTGCATTGCTTCTTTTAGTCATGACTTTTGCTATTCTTGACTTGGAGAATTCGGGGGGTGCTAGCTTCCGCAGATATTGAAGATCTGTCGTTGATTTTATCATCGTTAGGGAACGACTAAAGGTCGAGCCTTGCAAACTCCTTAAATCAAGCCGCCCTCAAAGTTGAGGGCGGCTTTGCAAAGGAGGGGAAGACGTGAAAGCCTCACTTAGGCCGCTACTTGTACCTCCGGCAGTGCTTCTAATGCTGCTTCTATGTCTTCTTCTGGGTATGCGTAGTCTTGCAGATCGCTGCTCAGGTAGGCTTCATAGGCCGCCAGGTCGAAGTGTCCGTGGCCGGAAAGGTTGAATAGAATGACGCGCTTTTCGTCCTTTTCCTTGGCGTCTAAGGCCTCGTCAATCGCCGCGCGCACCGCGTGGGCCGTCTCCGGAGCGGGGATGATGCCCTCTGTGTTCGCAAACTGAACAGCCGCCTCGAAAGTCGCTCTCTGCGGCGTAGCCGCCGCCTCGATGTGCCCCGCGTCAAACAGGGCGCACAGGCTGGGCGCCATGCCATGATAGCGCAGGCCCCCGGCGTGGATCGGCGGGGGCACGAAGCCGTGCCCCAGGGTATGCATCTTCACGATGGGTGCCATGCGTGCCGTGTCGCCGAAGTCGAAGGTGTATTTGCCCTTGGTCAGGCTCGGCGCCGCCGTCGGTTCCACGGCTAAA
>JANQFH010000027.1 GCA_028277945.1 Oligoflexia bacterium | reverse complement strand
CAGGCTATATGGCAGATCTATTTACCGGCCTCACGACACATCCCAAGGCCAACATTTGATGTCAGTGTTCCAAATGAGGTCCACCAAGCCGACCTGCTATTTCTCCCTCACGATAAGGTGGGCAGGAAAACATACAAGTATGCCCTCACCGTGGTCGACATCGCCAGTCGCTATAAAGAAGCTGAGCCTCTTACCACAAAAGAGGCCAAAGAGGTTGCTGACGCTGTGTCTCGTATCTACCGGCGAGGTCCGCTGAAGTGGCCAAAGCTGCTGCAAGTTGATCCTGGGCGTGAGTTCATGGGCGCAGTCAGCCAGCTGCTCGCAAGGCATAACGTCGAGGTCAGACGCGGTCGTGTGGACCTCCATCGGGACCAAGGTATTGTGGAGAGGTTCAACCGGACCCTGGCTGAGCGACTGTTTGGGCATCAGTATGCCCAGGAAATGCTGTTCGCTGCCCGCGGGTCTTCCGAAAGGTCTGCTGAGTGGGTGGCTCGCTTACCTGCCGTTGTGGCTGCGCTGAATGGTGAACGGACTAGTTTGACAGGCAAGAAGCCTTTTGAGGCCATCAAAGCACGTTCTGTGGCCCAAAAACCCTCTGCTCCAGCTGGTCGTACCGTTGGGCTCCAAGAGCCTTTGCTTTCGTCATCAGCGCTCGTTCGCTACTTATATCAGCCTGGTGAGCTTGAGGGTGGGCGGCGGCGCGCCACTGATCCTGTGTGGTCGTTGACTACACACACTGTTCATGATGTGGTCCGGCAAACTGGACAGCCAGCTTTGTACTACCTCAACGATGGTCCACCCCGAGGGTTCGTTCGTGAAGAGTTGCTCATTTCGCCTGCTGACACTGAGCTGCCACCTGATGGTGTTCTCAGGCGTTGAGGAGCTCGCTGAGCTATTCCTCTATTGCTGCGGCATGCTCACGGGTTGTGAGATAATGACCAAACGCTCGTGTTGTTATACCATCTGCTGCGATCCACTTTTTCGTGTCCAGGGGGCTGAGACTCACTTTATTTTGCTCGTATACACCCATTTGATGTTCATGGCTGCGGATGGCCACTTGTTTATGTTTCATCTCCCTGTGCTCGTCCAAGCATTGCGTGTATAACTCATGTCGAAGGTCCTTTTTCACTACTGTTCTTTGGACTCCCTTGGCTTTCTTGATATTGCTTCCACAAGCCTCAAGAATTGAGTACATCTTTGGCCGAAGGCTTACAAACTCAGCTATAGGCCGGCCGCAGCATTCATCTTTGAACTTTCCAACAACCTTCTTGTTTTCTGTGCTGCAGCATGGATGGTCTTTTGGATAGTCACTGAAGTCGTACACAGTTGCATTGTTCTTCATGTCCTTGTAAACGTCTTCAGTTTCTACCTCAAACAACAGGCTATCTGTGTCGGTGTAACACAGCTGTGCTTTTTCGCCGTATATTGGCTTAATCTGTTTGTACCAGAAGTCGTACATTAAGTGCTTGCTGAGGTCTAGTACCGGCTGTCCGACGTATATCGGTCGATTCAGCTTCAGCCTGCTCTTGGCGCTGTGTATTGCCACCAGATTCTCGTTAAAGATCTTGTGTGACAGGTATGCTGGGTCAGCGACCAGCCGGCGCATCCTGTCCCTCTCTGATGCTCTGACGAGGTCAACCCTGATCCGCTTGCGCAGGTTCTCCATTGTCTTGCCGAAGACTGAGTTGTTCATGAGCTTGAAGAAGTCCTTTTCAAACTCGGATTTAGCTTTTGCCCTTAGATCAGTGTTCAGCTGAATATATGGAGCCATCCAGGGTTCTTGGCTGAACTTGAGTGCCCGGTGGATCGTTGTCACCTTCATGCCCAGCGAGTGGTACAACTTGAGATTGCGGTAGTGAAGAATGTACCGCTCCTTTTTGCGTAAGTTTGGGACTAGCTTTGTGCACTCGGTGAACTTGCCCCCAACTCATTCATCAAGGCACGCTGGTAGTCACTCATCCACGCCTCTCGAACGCTTAAGGTTTCTGGGGCAAGTGGGTAGTCGTTATGGTTGTCGTGTAGTTGTTCAGGATACTCCATGTCGACTTCTAGGATATATCCTTCGGCTGCATCGTCTGCTGTGGCCAATACTTCATCTAGCTCCGCGTTGAACCACTGGAACTTTCCGATCGGTAGCAGCTGCTTCATGGCCCAACCATATAAGTTGTTGGCATCCAGGTACATTATCCAGCTGTTAGGTTTGCTGCTATCATAATCTGGACACATTGAGTTGTTGGCCTTGGCAAATCTCTTTGACACCATGCACACCCCACCACGAAGCCCCTTCTCTGCGAATAGATGCATGTTGATGTCTGTCAACAACTCGAGTTGCACATTTGTCTTTTTCAGTAAGGCATCCCAGGACATTCCTGGCGCACTTAAATAGTTTGCTGGGTCTAAGCCGTAGTACTCTATAGAAGTATTGCGGAATGTCTCGAAGACGTCTGCGAGCAGCAGCACATCCGTTCTCAAGTAAATGTCGTGGTAGTCGCCGAGTGTTTTACACTTGAATGTCTCCCAGACTGTCTGTGCGTGCTGGTAGTCTGTGTCGCTGATGTCTTCCCTGTAAAGATGGCTGTAGAAAGTTTCCTTGGGTGGTAGCAGTGTCTCGTCAAAGCGGTCGAAACCACTGACATACTCGTAAGGATAGACCCCTTTTCGCCGCAGTATGGCGAACTCATTGTCTGAAAGACCTCGGCTTGTTATAGTTAAATCTTGTGCCTCCAGGTTTGCCGCGAGCTTCTCGAGCGAGCTATTCATGAACTGTAAACTATCAATGAACTGTAGTTGTCCGACGCCGAAAGTCATGTACTTTTCCATGTTGTTTGGAATGCAGCTGATTTTCTGGTTCTTGGTTGCGACTGATGTTCCCAATGCTGACATAATCAGATGGCCGTCATAACCTCGGAGGTTGTGGAAGACTACTGGCACCTTTGTTTTGTAGGCGTAAATGCGTAGCTTTAGGTTACATGCATTGTGGGCTGCCCCACGATACTTTCCCGTGATGTGACAGTGATCACGCACCCTGTCGTCATTGAGTGCCTCGTGACAAATGTAACAATCTGTCGCATCGGTGAAAGCTCTGCAGTCCTTTGCAGCCATTATCATATCTACAGGTTTTCTGAAGATCCCATTAATTTCCGACAGCTCAACTTGAAGGTTATTAAGGAAGTGTTCCACTGCGTTCTCACCGCGGTATAGGACAGGATCCTTGGCCACACCATCACTGCGTACTACTATGTAGCAGTAGCTGCACGGAACCTGCTTTGCAATTTGGTGAGTGTGGCTCATCTGCGGATCATTCCACTGGGATTTTCAGCGATTCGAAGTCGGCGTAGATGATGAATGGCACCCGCATTTGTTTGTGGTGGTTAGTGAACTTTAGGATGTTCTTACCATTTTCTGGCATAACTGTTCGCTGCGGCTTCTCTCCGATGCCTTGGCAATCATTTTTGTGGGTTTCCAGTAAGGCTTCGCTTGAGAACACGTGCAGGCATCGGCGGCATGGGTGTTTACGCATTTTACAGTTACTGTTTTTGAATAGCATTCGGGTCAGATCCTTAATCCATACGTAATGAGTCTTTCCTGGATCTTCGTTGTCGATTATCAGCAGGAGGTCTATTGCTTGACCCTCCTGCTTCGACACATGAAGCGGATATAAACCGCTCTTCCAGCCAAAGACGCTGACTGACAGACGTGGATTTTGACGCTCGAACTTTGTGATGTCGGTCACCTTCACTGGAAAGCTGATGCCTGTGAAGTTGAGCACACCTCGTTCGGTCTGGTAGCTAGCCGGCCGGTCTGGATGTTCTCCATGAGCCACAGGAAATAGTGCTGAGAGAATGGCCCACTCGAAGCAACGGTTATCCTGGTTTTTCACGTTGATGACTGTTCGCGGGGGAACATAAGCTGGCGTCTTGATATAACTCCGTCCTCGAAACGGTTTGTACCGTACAATTCCAAGGAGTAGATCTTCACATCGCTTAAGATGCCAGCCCGAGCCCTCATTCGTGAATGCTTCTAGACTCTCCATGATTTTGGCTCTAGATTCAGCGAGCTTCTGTATAATCTCACTAGGATTGAGAACGGGCGCGGAATTGCTTCGGAAGTAGGCGATAGTTGTTATCCTGTCTGACTCTGCAGTATCACCTGCGCTTGAGAGTAGTTTCTGTAGTACAACCGTCAGAACCAGTGTGAACTTTAATCCCCCAAGTCTATTGAGTTCTTTTTCTATCACTGCCGTAGTGTTTGGTGTCATAGCGTTTAAGAAGGCTAATGCGTCAGCCTCGAGGTGATGTCCTACTGATAAGTCAGCCCCGTAGTCCCTCAGTGCGCCGGCATCAACCTCCTGTAGTAGAACGTATTGTGGTGGTTCGGCTATATTCTGGTTGGTCACTAGAGATATGAGCTCTATTGGCTTCACCCCTAGTTTGGGGTTGGTTTTATCATGCAGCGGATCAAATTCTTGCAACACCAACTTGCGCTTTTCTAGTTTTCGTTTGCGTGTTGGAGGAATTGGTGCGGGAAGTAGCGGCTTGAGCAGGCGTTTCTTCACTGCTTCTGGAATAGGCTCATCCAGAATATTTTGCACCACAGTCTTGAGGGTCCGGTTGTCTGTCATCTCTGCCAGTAGTTGCTCAATGTACTCGTCCATAGTTGCCGTACTGTTTATGGGTATATACCTTGCATAACTTTACTCTAAATGGGTGTTCGAAGTGCTAGAAGCTGTTGCATCACAAGCACGTAGTGCTCTTTAGCCCTTTTCTCCAGAGTTATATGTTTAGACCGAATCCTATCTCTACCACAGTTTCGACAAAGTTGGATTTCGCTTTGAACACCACACCCACATGACCTGCATGGGACTGGTATCTTGCGCCCCTTACGAATCCTTGCTAGATGGACCTTGCAGTACTCTTGAATACACCTTTCCCCGCAAATCTTCATTTCCCCTACATTCTGCCACGCACACATATCATGCCCCTTCATGTTGCAATGCACTTACTTTCGGTATACTGTAGCTTACGGGTGTCTTTAAAAGGAGAGCCCGGACCGGCCTGGTGGTGGGCCGGCCCTGGAGCTCTCGCTTTTATATGTTCATCCTCTGTACTATGG
>JANQFH010000072.1 GCA_028277945.1 Oligoflexia bacterium | reverse complement strand
TGGGATCGTAGTAGCGCCAATAAGATATTCCGATAGATTTTTACGCCCCATAGAGCTGTTTTTTGCCCCGTCTAGTTCTCCGGTTTGTGTCAAAGAGCTACGGCGCAGTTTAGACCGATACCACTGATAACGCAACAAAATCTTGCAGTTAAAATAAAATGGTTTTTTATTCAACTGCAAGATTGTCGCCGCCTACTTTTTACGGTCGGCCAGGGCATCATAGACCCTTTCTAAAGAGACAAATTCGTCTTCAAGATAATGGTGGATCAACGCCATGTTGTGCATGATCGACACGCCCATCAGCGATAGGGTATTGCACATGCCCGCCGGGTCGGCCTTGTCAAATTCGCTGAGCCAATACCCGGCTTTGTGGATGCGTTGGATCACAATGTCGAGTTCTTTTCTGACAACGATATAACGTTGTGCCGTGGATTCGGTCATGCCGTAGATCAGCTTGATAGGGTCCTTCATGGCGTATACCTCCTTGGTTTGGGCGCAAAGGTGCGTCGGTTTTAAGATTGACTTATGGTTTACGGTGCCAGGTTTTAGGGATTGGTTTGTTCGGATGGATGGTAGTTGGCGGGGTTGTGTTTTAGATCGTTAAAGGCAAAATTGCCGCATGGCAAACGTGATACATTGTAAACATTTTGGAGACTATAATTTGGGGCGTGCAGTTGCTTTTTGAACCGGGTTTTGATTTTTATCGGGGGTTTTTGAGATAAAAACGCGGGTCGTTTTACGCGGCCTTCGGCCGGAGATTAGAGGCTAAAAGAACGTAAAAAATCACGCAAATTTTCCGGGCACGTTACGCAACGTGTGGTTGCCTGCTAAACAATTGGTAACATCCTGATAACATTAATACTATCATCCATAGCAATAAATTATATAATCATAATATAAATTTTACGTATATGCCTTAATTACAAGCATTTAAATATATAATAATCATTATATGATGACCGTTGATTCCGGGGATACAACGCTTGACCGCGGTATTGCCGATTTGATGTTGCTTTTATTGTTCGGAAGGGTGGTACTTGGCGTGGATCTGCTTCAGATCGTTGATGGTCACACGGGTGTAGATTTGGGTGGATTCTAACGATTCGTGGCCGAGCATCTCTTGCAGATGGCGCAAGGGTGCGCCGTTTTTAAGCATGTGGGTTGCGCACGTGTGGCGTAGCGTGTGGGTGGTCACGTTCTTTTTGATCTTGGCCAGCTTTGCGCAACGTTTGACGATTTGCCAGATGCCATTGGGGTCCATTTGGCCACCCCACCGATTGAGGATCAGGTGGCCCGGATCATCGCCGCTGACATAGTGCGGCCTAATGCCGACAAGGTAGGTTTGGGTCAGTTTGCACACCTTTTTGCTGACCGGCACCACGCGGTCCTTGTCGCCTTTGCCGCTTTTGATCAATGCATAGCCGTGGGCAAGGTCTAAGTCGGCCACCTTGAGATTGGCCAGCTCAAGCCTGCGTATGGCCGTGTCGTACAGGATTTCTATCGCGATCCGGTTGCGGTAGCCGTTGTTGGTGCGCATGTCGCAGGCCTTAAACAGCTTTTTGACTTCATTGGGGCTTAAGATCACCCTGGGCAGCCGTTTGGGGCGTCTGGGCAGCCGGATGCGCTCGCCCGGATCCGATACCAGGTAATCTTGCTCTTTTAAAAAGCGGGTAAAGCCTTTGGCCGTGGACAGGCGCTTTGCCTGGGTGCGAAGGCTCAGCAGTGATCCTTTGGCGGTCAGGCGGAACGCTTGTTCTTGCTGGTATTCGCACATGACTTCATGGGTGAGCTGTTCGATGTGCTCGCTCTTTTCACTTTCCAAAAAACGGATAAAATCATTTAAGTTGAACCGGGTGATCCGGATGGTCCAGGGCGAACGGCCCAAGGTCTTAAGATGCCTTATGTAGGCCGGGATAAGGGCTTTAACCTTCATGACTTGTCTCTGTTCGGATGCGTTTGGTTGTGGGTTTGCTTCACATCCATGGGCGCTGTGCGGGTGTAGATTTGGGTGGTCTTTAGATCGGCATGGCCGAGCAGCTTTTGCACGTAGCGGATATCAGCGCCTTGCTGGACAAGGTGCGTTGCGCACGTTCGTCTGAACGTGTGCGGCGACACCGGCGTGGTGATCTTGGCCGATATCCGGTACGTTCGGACCAGGCTGCGCATAGCGTTGCCGGTCAAGGTGTTGCCCGAGTAGGTTAAAAACAGCCGCCTTTGGCGAGGCTGTTTTTTAACCCACCTGGGCCGGATATGGGTCAGGTACTCTTTTAAAAAACTGATCGCTTGCTTGCCCAGAGGCACCACCCGCTGCCGGCGGCCTTTACCTTTGCGGATAAACAGTACCTTGTCTGCAAAGTCTACGTGATAGACCTCAAGGTGCACCAGTTCATCCAGGCGGATAGCCGTACTGTAGAGCACTTCCATGATGGCCCTGTCACGGATGCCGGTGCGCAATGACAAGTTGGGTTGCTCAAGAAGCTTTTGCATCTGCTCTACCGTGAGCACCGGCGCAAGCTTGCGGCCCTTGCGCCGGGTCTCGACAATGCCTTCGGTGGGATCGATCAACAGGCGGTTTTCTTCGACCAGGTATTCAAACAGGCGCTTGACCGGTCGGATGTGCAGGGCCTTGGTTTCAGGGGCGTAGGGTTTGGACATGACAAGGGCCTGGTAATCGGTGACCACATTGGCGGTGACCGCCTTGATGTCGGTGATCTTGCGTTCAAGCAGGTAGCGTTTAAAGCTGCGCAGATAGTCGCTGTAGCAGCGCACGGTTGAAGGCGCATAGCCGTGAGCTTTAAGTTGCTGCTTGAACTGAGTTATGACTACGACAACGTCCATAGGCTGCCCCCTCTCTGCCTGCCCCTTGTTCTCCTGTCACAATCTCGTAGTTGTGAGACTTGCTTATCGATTACAGTTGCTTAGGCTGATTTTGACGGCCCTCGAAGTACCCTCGTAGTGCCTTGCTTGACCCTCGTAGTAGGTGATTTGGGCCTCGTAGTGGATTACTTTTTGTCTTTTTTCAGAAGCTTTTTGATCTCTTCAACCGGCGTCAAGTTCAGGTAAAAGCGTTTTCCTTGCTGACCCTGGCCGTTGTAGTTCATGGCGTAGCTGTACTCTTTGCCCCTGGCTCCCATGCGCACGTAGACATACTCAAGATCTTCAAGCTGTTTGATGTGGGTGCGGATCTGCCAGTCGGTCCAACTGATGTACTCACGGATCTGACGCCGGTTGAAGTGCACTTCTTCAAGACAGATGTTTCTTTGCTCGGAGATCTCTTTGACCATGTTGTAGATGGCATCCAGCAAGGTCGCCGACGGTGCGGCCAGCTCGTCCAGGCTGCGACCCAGGACCTCATTGGCTAAACGGTTGGCAAGATCGATATCTTCAAGTGTGACTTCGATATACTCAATGGGCTGGCCGTCAACGTTTACGGTCTTGGTTTTGCGCTGGTGTTGACGCAAAAAGGCTATGGCGTCAATCAGCCCCAAGTACTTGTCGTGGTCCCTTCTGGTGACAAGGTTGCCGGTCGGATAACTTAAATACTGATCAAAGTTGTTGACCACGGCCACGGGCACAAGCTGCCGTTGGGCCGTGTGGTGCTTTTTGATAACGGCAGCAGTCTTGCTGTTGCGGATCAGACCGGCCAGAGTTCGGGCCTGTCTTTGTTTTTGATGGATGGCCTGGGTCATCTTGGCCGACTCGTCGATGGTCAGCACCATAAAGCGAGATGCGGTCTCCTGGTCCAGTTCCGATGTGGTGGTGGTCAGCATGATCCCTACAGGACCGTAGACGGTGTGGTCCTCGGTTTCCATCTTGCCGGTGCCCGGATCTTTGCCGGTCACCGCCACGGTGATCTTGCCCGCCGATTGGATATTGCGGATACTGTAAGCAGCACCGCCTACGCCGGCGTCTTCTTCTATCGCCAATATCTTGTGAACCAAAGAGTCTTCTTTCTTGTAGAACAGGGCTTGGTCGGTCACCCGGGTGTAGCTTTCATAGTCTTCATCCGGGACCAGTTTTAAAATAGCGTTTTGAAGCGTGGACTTTCCGGCGCTGCTGCGGCTCTGGATCAGTACCGACAATGGTTTGTTCAGCTTGCGGGATATGGCGGCTAAATAACAAACGATCTTGTTGGTTTTTTCGCCAACAACTCCTAACGTCTCAAGGTCGGCCAATATTTCATCGAACAACTTGGGGCTTTTTAACAAGGCCATGGCCGCCTCTTTTTCTGCCCTTGTAGGCTCGGCTATGGATTCTTGCTTTTGCTTGGGCTTAAAGTCTTCTACCAGCGCTAAAAGACGGCCTATGTCCTCTTTGATTAAGGCTTCATCGGCTTCAAACAGATCGGCGCACAGCTTGCCGAACCAGATCCGTGAGCGGGAGGAGTACAGGTCTATGGTGGTCAGCTCAAAAGGCCGGTTGCCGGTCACATCGGTTGAGGCTTTGACGGTGACTTTAAGTTGGGTCTGATTTTTCTGGATGCCTTTGATTTCGTATTGGCGATCTCCAAAGCCCACCATGAAGCCATGGTCGGTTTCTTTGTACAGGGTTTGCTCTCTTTTGCTGACCTTTTCCGATTGCTCTAAAGACTTGGGGTTGGCGGCTTTGAGTAAAGATTCGAACTGTTCCGGGGTGTGGCGTTTGAAGTAGATGTTCACATCTTTGACCGGCAAGGTCACAGGGTAAGGGGTGATCCCTTTTTCTTCCAAGCGTTGCGATACGGCGTCAACAGCCCGTTTTCCAGGCTCGTCGGCATCGAACACGAGATAGGCGCTTTTGATCTTGCGGTGTATGAGCTGCAGGTGGTCGTCAACAAGGCCGTTGACGCCGTAAATCGGGATCACATTCTTAAAGCCCGCATCGTAGAGCGTTAGGGCATCGATGATGGATTCGGTTAAAATAATCGTTTGGGATCGCTTGACCGCCTGCCGGTTCACAAGCCCGGTCCTGGGACCGGGAAGATACAAGTGCGTGGTGCCTGCCTCGTCATCGATGTTGCGACCGTACAGGTTCACAATCGAGCCTCTTGCGTTGTAAAGGGGGAACACCACGCAATTGTAGAACACTTCGTTGCCCTTGGCGTTTAAGATGCCGATGGTTTTAAGTTCTTCGATCACTTGGCGGTCCTCGGGCAGGATCTCAAGCAAGGTGCCGTTGGCGTATCCTGCGCCAAAGTCCTTTAGCGATTGAGTGTCGCTGATGCCCCGGCCCGATTGCAGATAGTCCAGCCCCTTTGTGTCCTTGCCGCCAATGGCGTGTTGGTAGTGGCCCACCACACGGGCCAGCAGCTTGCGCTGTTTGACCGATAGCGTCTTGGATGGATCCGGTTTGGCCGGTTGGGTGCGCTTAAAACCGTTGTCATTCAAGCGTTTGACCGCCTCTTTAAAGTCCACCTGGTCGAACATCTCGACAAAACGGATGGGGTCACCGGCTGCACCGCAGCCAAAGCATTGCCATAGGTTTTTCGATGGGGTGATGGACAGTGAAGGGGTTTTGTCGGCATGGAAGGGGCAAAGGCCCATATAGCTTTTGCCGTTTTTTTTAAGTTGGATGCCCTTGGCTTGAACCAGGGCCACAAGGTCAGTGCGCTTGGCTTGCTCGATAACCTCTTGGTCGATTGGCATGTTTGTATCTCCCCTCTGTCTTTCGTAGTTTTTCAAACATCACATCTCGCAGGTGGTTCAGGCTCTCTCTAAGCTCAACCGGATTGACCAGGGCTCGGCCGCAACGGTAATCGCTGTCCAAACGGTCCAGGTCCGGGCCGGTGATCAAAAAGGTTGCGATGCGTCGGCCGTTGTTGCGGATCTTGACCTGATCCAACCGGCCACCCATGCACAGCAAAAATGCCCCCTTGAACAGATCGGTGACTTCGACGGTACCTTGCATAAAGGCTTCACCTCCTTTCAAATACTTGATTTTTTTGGAGAGATGCGCTAAACAGGTGAGAAGTTCAAAGGGTTGCAGCCCTTTGCTCTCTTCTTAAGCCATCAGCCGTGAAGACTTGCCAGTCAAGGGCTGATGGCTTTTTTGTTTTGCAAACTCCCAATTGAAAACAGTCAAGTAAAAAAAATGTTTTTTTAACATGACATTTAGCGATATCTTTTTGTACGTGTAGCGTTCAATTGTGTCAAGCAAAAATTCTGATTATTAAAATCCCATGCTATAAGAATGCCAATGAAAAAAGAAAAAAGCATAACAAATTTTAGTGCAAGGCTATCCAACCTGAGGAAAAAAAGAGGCCTTTCTCAACAGCAATTAGCCGACAAGGTAAATGTAAGCAGACGAGTTATTGCGTACTATGAGGTTGAGTCAGATAACCCTCCAAGCAATCTTGTGGTGCTGTTGTCAAAGGCATTGAACGTTTCCGCTGATGAACTTTTAGGGATCAAACCAATCAAGAGTGATGGTATCAAGCCAAGCCTGAGGTTTACCCGCAGAATGAAGCAAATCGAAGCGCTTCCACCGTCCCAACAAAAAGCACTTCTAAAAAACATAGATATGTTTCTTAAAGGCGCAGGAGCTAAGCAATGAAGACGATTCAAGATTTTATTGAACGGTGCAGGGTAAAAATTGAGCTTAGTCGTCCAAATGGTGAGACACAAGTAGGAGGATTTGGTTGCGGCTATATTTTAGACCAGATCGAAAAAGGCGTCACCCTTGAAGATTTTTTCATTGATGTTCGATCACATTTCAATGAGGACTAAATATAGCAACTGCCGCTCGCAGCAGCGTTTTGATAGAAAATGTCCGTCCACCAACCCAAAGGATCGGTTCCTTTTTGATATCCGGCCGCTGCCGCGGCCGGATGCTCCTATCCAATCGGGCAAGATTCCTTTTTTCTTTTAACGGCAAGAGATCTTCTGTTGCGGTTGGTCAATGCGCAGGCAGCAGGGGGATGTCTCTTTGGCAACGCCTTTGTTTGCGCAGCTTTTGCAAACAGCGGCTAAAAAATGACAGGTGGACAGCCCGGCCAAGCCGGGCGGAGCACAAAAAGAAGTAATAAGGATTTGCAAAAGGTGTGTAAACAAAGGTGGGGGGGAGTGGCTGGGGCGGAGGGAGCTATATGGTGCGCATATGGGTGCGCTCCTTCTCGTTGCGGGGGGGCGGATAAATACGTAAGATGGTGGCAATCCCTCGGCAGAGGCCGGCGCAGACCGTGCCGTTCCATCTGCTGCACGGGATGTGACGGCCGGGTAAACACCCACTGCCGACCGCATCCGCACTCTATAGCCCATGGCGGGCCGCAACGATGGGGAGAGGCTTTAGCGGGCAACGGGCGCTAAAGTCAAAAAATCTTGTGCATACAATCGGCCCATCCATCCTTTAAAGGCGCAAGGTTTTTTGAGTTTTATCGAGGCAGGTCCATACAATAGATCCCATCCTTTCTGCATCGATAAAACCCTTTCCCCCCTCCCTCATCTTCTCAATACTGCTTTCAAAGCTCTAAATGCAAAACGGCAATTTATGAAGAACAATTAATCTTCATAAACCACCGTCTGTCAATACTTTATGGGCTACTTATATGTTGATGGACGTCCCTAGTGCGTCCCTAGTGACCTCCCTATTGTCGTCCTTTAATGAGTAGATACGTTTACGGCAAAAGATGCTTTTTCGACAAATTCCTGCTCTGAACTAAACTCTATAAAATGAGCAACTTGATCAAACGCTATGCCGGTTTTTTGTCCTGAAGACCAATCATTAGTGCTTTCAGGAATTATTCCAAGAATAAAAAGACGTCCACTTAATTCTCTTATTTCAGGGTTCTTTAATGCGATACCTCCGGCAAATGCGTCAGATGAATTGACTAAATATAAAAGTAGTATTTCTCCCTCAAAACCGAAAGTCTGATTATTATGCATAAAAGGTCCTCCTTCGGATTTTATTATATGGATACGAAGAACACCGGTTACGCCATATCTCCATATGGATCATTTATTACGCGAATCGGTTTATCATTAATCGGCGTACCACACCCTGGGCTGATGTCATCTGACAGGTCGTTTCTCAAAATCAGCCTTAGGACCCACCAGTACCAAGGTTTCGGTTGCGGCTTTATTACTTCTGGAGGTGGTTCAATTACTGGTCGTGGTCTTGGATTAGGTGTAACTCTCGGCTTAGGCCCAGTTGGTCTTGCATTAATTGGTGGCCGCCACGATGGTGGTGGACGAAAGATGGGCGGCCTAGAGAATAAAATACCATGCAACCCCTCAGGGTCAATCATGTTCACCGGATTATTTTGGACGTAAGTGTAGAGATTCACCCCTCCAGCCAACCCAATAGGATCAGCCCGAAGATATCTACCTAACTTAGGATCGTAGTAGCGAAAGTAATTTTGGTGATACCCTGTTTCTTTATCAAAGAACTGTCCGGGCAATCGAAGATTGTTTTCAACGATCTCAACGGTCACATCCGCCAGCCCAAACGGCAGATAATCCGCCGCCCAGACCACGCTGCCAACCCCATCGGTCATCCGCTGCGGCGTGCCCAAATGGTCGTTGTGATAATAGCTGACGTTACCGCTTGCGTCAAACTGCGCCAGCGGCTGCCCATGAAGCCACACATAGGCTTTGACCAGAGTGCCCAGCCCGTCGGTCTCGGCGATGAGCTTACCAGCCAGATCATAATGAAAGATCCGGTCTGAACTATTCTGCTTCATCTGCCGCTGACCGCCGCTGTTGTAAACATAGTCCGCCGGATCCGTGATGGCCGGCACCGGGTTGTCGGCCCCTGGGGTGCGGGTTTTGGTATTGCCGTCCGCATCGTACTTG
>JANQFH010000014.1 GCA_028277945.1 Oligoflexia bacterium | reverse complement strand
CGTAGCGTCAAGAATCTTTCGCACTTTTGTGTGCGGTGGCCCTGCGGTTCAAGCAGCGAGATTCTCTTCACTCTCCATAGTCTTTAATAATTTCATATTCAGATAGCGCCTGGTTCCCCACTTAGTACCAGCGATATGGCGTAGCCGAGCCGCGACCAACATTAAAGCAGAGTTGCCATCAGGAAACGCACCTACAACGCGCGTCCTTCTCCGAACTTCCCGGAGGATGCGCTCCAGCGGATTATTGGTACGAATACGCAGCCAATGCGCACTGGGGAAATGATAATAGGTCAGTGTCTCCTCAATGCTATCCTTAACTTTCTGTGCAGCCTGGCGCAGCTTCTGGGTGTTGAGCTTCTTGATCACGGCCTTGGACTTATCCACAGCCGCTGCACGATCCTCAGAAGCATGAATGGCTTTTAGCATCATGGCGACATGCTTTACTTTGCGACGAGGAACCACACTGAATACATTGCGATAAAAGTGGACGATACACCGTTGCCATTTGGCATCCGGATAAAAATCGCCAACAGATTCTTTTAATCCTAAACATGCGTCGCTAATAATCAGCTTTACGCCCGAGAGACCACGCTTTTTGAGATGCCGCAAAAAACCGCTCCAGCCGGATTTATCTTCCTTGGCGCCTTCTACAACGCCAAGGACTTGACGATAGCCATCGTCGGTTACACCAATGGCAACAAGAACAGACACATTGGCAACCTGGTCGGCCCAGGTGCGTTTTAACACAATGCCATCAAGGTATAGATAGGGAAAGGCTTCATCAATGGGTCTGTTGCGCCATTTATCAATACGCTCGTAGATCTTTTTATTGAGATTGCTGACCGTCCCTGGACTTACCCTGGTACCCCATAGTGCTTGGGTAATATCCTCAACGCGACGCACTGATACACCTGCCAAATACATCTCGATCAGAGCTTCTTCAACCGAAGACTCTCTGCGTTTGTATCTCTCGATGATGGCGGTCTCAAACTTTTGTTGGCGTAGTTTTGGCACGTTTAATGTAACTTCACCGGCTTTGGTGTGAAGCTTTCTTTTATAATGGCCAGCACGCATATCACGTCTGGCATCGGTTCTTTCATACCGTGTTGCGTTGCATAGCTGATCGGCTTCGGCGTCTAACAGCTTGTTTAAGGTCTCTTCAACTGTACCTCGAACAAGCTCTCCTAAATGCTGTTGGATCTGATCTTCGTCAATCTGGATGACTTTATTAAGCTTTTGCGGTAAACTGTCGGACATGGTGGCCTCCTTCCCTGGTTCATGGTTAGTGTCGCAACTTCCATTAAACCATATTGGGGCCACCTACTCAAAT
>JANQFH010000010.1 GCA_028277945.1 Oligoflexia bacterium | reverse complement strand
ACTCCCTCCTGCCCCCTCATCGAGCCATCGTGAAACAAAAGTGAAAGCTATCCAAGCACCCTCCGACAAACGATGGATCTGGCGCCTTTATTTCCTTCTGGGGGCGCTATCCGGAAGTGTTGCATTGTTGCTCTCTTTGACGGCCCCCACCGATCCTGAGAATGCTTGGCTTTTTGGCTTTTCAAGAGCGCGTTTGATTCTGCTTCTTTTCCTCTCGTTTGAAATAGCGGCTTTTATAGCTATGGTAGTAAAAGCCTTGAGAAGTCCGTCATGGGGAGAACACTTGTCCCTCAGGATTTCCTTTTTTTTCAACGATTCTCGGCGCTTTCTGGTTGCATTCGTGCTCGTTTTGGGCGCCGTGGCCGTCGCCTGGTTCTTGTTTTTCCTGCCAGAAATGCGCGCCGTTGAGCTTCTCACAAACTATTATTTCTACTACCTGCGCCTTAAGCCGCTCCTGCTGAATTTGATTTTGCTTGGCGCGCTTACGCTGCCTGTTATGTTGGTAGTGCGCTACGGGTTGGATATCCCACAGCTTGTCGCTGATCGAGCAGTTTTCCGTCTTGGCGCGCTGATTTTCGGCCTGTTCTTGATCGTTTGGCTGCTTGTGGCTGCCACCGGCTTTGGCTTGGGTTTTGATCGCAGCGGATGGAATGCACCTGGTACGCCGTTCCTCGCCAGCCAAGTGTTCGCTGTGTTTGTATTGTCGGTTGGCCTTTTGTTGGTCTTGGCGCGCCTTAGAGTGAGAGTTTCATGGGTTGATGCCGGCGTATATGTCCTTATCTGGCTTGCTGCTGCCTTGCTCTGGTCAACACAGCCGCAATTGGCCAGCTATTATGCCGCTACACCGGTCCCACCGAACTATGAACACTATCCGCGTTCCGATGCTTTCAACCACGATGTCATTGCTCAGAATGTCGCCATTGGTAAAGGCTTCAGGTTCAGCGGCCTATTTGCCATCCGCAAACCAATCTACACGCTGTTTCTAGGTGTGCTTCACACTATCTCTGGTCCTGGCTACGGCCTGATCGTTCCTCTGCAGGTCATCACCCTGGCCTTGCTACCAGCCCTGCTCTACTTGCTTGGGACTCAGCTCCATCACCGCTTGACAGGCTTATTGCTTGCCGGAGTGGTAATCCTTCGCGAGGCTAACTCTCTGGCCCTCACGGAGGTCATCAACGTTTCGCACGCCAAGATGCTGATGGCGGGTCTGCCGGCTGCGCTCTTGATGGTTGTTCTGACGCTGCTTGTTCTCTACTGGCTGTGGGCGGGGGAGACCCGCCGTCACTTACCTCTTGTGGTCGGCGGCGTGCTCGGCCTGTTGATCTTGTTGCGTTCCCAAAACCTGACACTGATACCCGTCTTCCTCATCATTGCGTTCCTGACCTCTCCTCGGCATCCCAAACGTATCTTCGAGCGCAGTGCGCTTCTGCTCATGGGCGTCGTCTTGGCCGTGGCGCCCTGGGTAACGCGCAACTACTTCAAGACCGGTGCCCCTATTATCGAACAGACCACTGGATCAGGCTACGTAGCCGAACGCTATAGTTTCGACCCCAAAGATGTCCACGCGTCCTGGTTGCCGGATGAAACGGAGGGGGAGTACTATCGCCGCAACATTGATCACATAACG
>JANQFH010000028.1 GCA_028277945.1 Oligoflexia bacterium | reverse complement strand
TGAAGTAAGTCAGACCAGATCGTACATTTCCCCTTGAAAAAGAGAGGGTTACCGGTTTTGATAGAAGGTGCCTAAACCTGAAATCAAAACACATAAGAGGTAACCCTCATGCTCCATAGTAACGAACGTATTATCAAACACAAGGTCGGATTGCTGAATTTGGCCGACGAATTAGGCAATATCTCCAAGGCCTGCAAGGTAATGGGTGTGTCCCGAGACACATTCTATCGCTACAAAGAGGCCGTCAATGGCGGTGGTGTCAAGGCACTACTGGACAAGAGCCGGCGGGTTCCCAACCCTAAAAATCGCGTGGACCCAGCTGTAGAGAGCGCTGTCGTTGATTATGCCATTGAGCAGCCCGCCCATGGACAAGTGCGGGTTTCCAATGAGCTGCGCAAGCGAGGCGTTTTCGTCTCTCCGAGCGGTGTACGCAGCATCTGGCTACGTAACGACCTGGCCAACTTCAAGCAGCGTTTAAAGGCCCTGGAAGCCAAAGTAGCCGAGGAAGGTATTATCCTGACAGAGTCCCAGGTACAGGCTCTGGAGCGTAAGAAGCAAGACGATGAGGCTTGTGGCGAGATTGAGACGATCCACCCCGGTTACTTGGGTTCACAGGATACGTTTTATGTGGGCACCTTCAAAGGCGTTGGGCGGGTATACCAGCAAACCTATGTCGACACTTACTCAAAGGTGGCGCACTGCAAACTGTATACGACCAAAACGCCGATCACAGCAGCAGACCTCCTCAATGATCGCGTGCTACCGTTCTACGCAGCCCAGGCACTGCCCGTGCTGAGAATCTTGACAGACCGGGGCACAGAGTATTGCGGCACGGTTGAACGACATGACTACCAGCTTTACCTGGCTCTCAACGAAATTGAACACACTAAAGCCAAAGCGAGACATCCTCAGACGAATGGCATCTGCGAACGGTTCCATAAAACGATCTTGCAGGAGTTTTACCAACCTGGGTTGAGACGGAAAATTTACTCAACTCTGGAAGAACTCCAAAAAGATCTGGACGACTGGCTCGTTTATTACAATAATGAGCGAACCCATCAGGGAAAAATGTGTTGTGGTCGTACACCGATGGAAACACTGACTGATGGGAAAAGCATCTGGCAGGAAAAATTCATAAACTGAATTTAACCTGACAGACACTTTCTGAAAAACCGGTAATTGTTAGGTCGGGTCTGAATTACTACA
>JANQFH010000016.1 GCA_028277945.1 Oligoflexia bacterium | reverse complement strand
ACCACTGGATCACTAAATCCTGCTTTCGCACCTGCTCGACCTGTATGTCTCGCAGTCAAGCTCCCTTTTGCTTTTACACTCGCTACGGCGATTTCTATGCGCCGTGAGGGAACCTTTGAACGCCTCCGTTACTCTTTAGGAGGCGACCACCCCAGTCAAACTACCCACCAGACACTGTCCTTCATCCGGATTACGGAGAGAAGTTAGATTTCCAAACTCACAAGGGCGGTATTTCAAGGATGACTCCACCGCAGCTAGCGCCGCAGCTTCAAAGTCTCCCGCCTATCCTACACAAGTCAATCCAAAAATCAATGTCAAGCTATAGTAAAGGTGCACAGGGTCTTTCCGTCCTATCGCGGGTACCCGGCATTTTCACCGGGACTACAAATTCACTGAGTCTCTCATCAAGACAGCGCCCAAGTCGTTACGCCATTCATGCGGGTCGGAACTTACCCGACAAGGGACTTCGCTACCTTAGGACCGTCAGAGTTACGGCCGCCGTTTACTGGGGCTTCGATTCAGCGCTTCGCTCTAAAAGAGCTAACACCTCCTGTTAACCTTCCAGCACTGGGCAGGCGTCAGACCATATACTTCCTCTTACGAGTTTGCATGGCCCTGTGTTTTTGTTAAACAGTCGCTTGGGCCTCTTTGTTGCAACCGGCCTCCGCTATAGAGGTTTAATCCAAAATAACAGCACCGGCACCCCTTCTCCCGAAGTTACGGGGCCATTTTGCCGAGTTCCTTAATGAGAGTTATCTCAACGCCTTAGTATACTCAACCCACCTACCTGTGTCGGTTTACGGTACGATCGCTTTTTCGCTCGCTAGAGGTTTTTCTAGTCAGTGTAGAATCAGCCAAACATGTCTCTCACTATGATTGACATGCCTATAACGCTTCAAGGGTAGCGGTTTTGCGGATTTTCCAACAAAACCCCTCTTTGCGCTTTGCTTGGCAAACCAAAGTCCAAGTCAGCTTATCTTACTGCGTCACCCCTTCACTCAAACGCTAAAAACGGTGCAGGAATATTTAGCCTGCTTTCCATCGCCTACTCCTTTCGGCCTCGGCTTAGGTATCGACTAACCCTGAGCGGATAAACCTTTCTCACGGAATCCTTAGGTTTTCGGCGAACAGGAATCTCACCTGTTTTTTCGTTA
>JANQFH010000081.1 GCA_028277945.1 Oligoflexia bacterium | reverse complement strand
AGGTAGTGGCTCAGTTTGAAATCCTACCCCGCCCGGATGCGCGAGCACCCATGCTAAACTCAAGGCATGAGCAAGCATAAACGACCACGCGACACGAACCTCCTGGCGAAAGCTATCGTCGATATTGCGACCGGCGAAGTCAAGGACGAACCTGAAGAGCCTGCCCTGGAAGAAGGGAGAGACCCTGCGGCAGTTGAGCGCGGTCGCAAAGGCGGGAAAAGGGGAGGGAAGGCAAGAGCGGAAAAACTATCCCCGGAAGAGCGAGCGGAGATCGCAAGGATCGCGGCCACCGCCAGATGGAAAAAGGGGGACTTATAACCTGACTAGCGAACGACTGTAATGTAACAATTACGATACGGTACAATACATTTTGCGACGGCGAGCCACAGCCTGCCGCCGTCTTTGCCAATAGCTTAGCCCAACATCCGTAGGGCATCCGCGAACCGGGAAACCGTATAGCGAGCAACCGCTCGATCTCGCCGTAGGACGCCAGCCCGATCAGCAGGGCCTCGCGGATATGGGCGATGGTCTCGCCGTTGAGGGTGAGAGTAGAATTGCACTCAGCCATAGCCGAACCTCCAGTACAGGTTGGGTTGTGGTTAGGGTCCCGGTACGGTTGCCGCCGTATCGGGGCCTGCTTATCTGAGGGATGGCCCTCAGTAGTCTCCCGCCGAAACGCAGGTTAAGGGGGTTATAGAAAATAACAAAGGCTAAGCTGCCTCTGCATCATCGTCCGCGTTCAGTCTGTATTGTACGTCAGGCCCAAAATCCAGAGGCATCTCGATCTGTTCCTCGTTTTTATTTCTCGCATTCCAGTGCTCAACGTCCACAGTAAGCTGCACGGCGTCACCTACCATCTGCTCCCTGCGCTGCTGGAAAGATTTATGGGCAAACGGTCTCGGTGCATCGTCTATATCCGACCATAAGGTTAGCTGCTTACCGCCATGCCACGTTTTTACGGCAAGATTTGCGCGGTGTGCACGCCCCGTCTTATCGTCGATTCGCGTTTCCTCTCTTGCGGCTTTAGAAAACTCATTCGCTAGCTGTTCCATCGGGTCTTTTGGCTCTGGAACCGGCCAACCCATTTTGACAGCAAACTCTACTACCTCTCGCATTTCATATGACTGCTTACCAGTTTCATCTCGAAAGCGATGAATAAGATTCTGCATCTGTTTCGTTTTGTTCATCATTGCCTCTAAAAGTCTGTGGGAGCAATATCACCCCATCCATCAACTACAGCACTGGGGCGAACTAGAGAGCGAACCTTAACCAAATGGTCCCTAAACAGGTTGTAGCGGTTCATTCTAAACTGCAGTTGTCCAGCCACCAGTCCCGGATGGACTTGAAGTGTTTTGGCAAACCCTATCAAGTCCCTTTCTGGAAAAACCGGGGCCTTCCTGGCGATAAAGGCATCCATTTTTTCCTTTGGCACAGCGAAATTTGCTGCCGCTTCGTTGGCGATTCTTTCTTCTTTTGGTAGATCGGCTTGCCGTCCGGCACAGCCAACAAGATCGGAATCTACGGAGATAGCCGTTTTGCCATGCTCCTGCAGGACATGCTCAAGCTCATGCCTCAATACGAACCAAAAATTGTCAATTCGATCATAACGAAGAGACATGGCAATCACCGGGGCCGACTCGTTGAGCCACATACAAACCCCATCAACCTTTGATGAAGGTAACGCCTCTACGATAACGAACCGTATACCGGCCTCTGCCAATATCTTCGGTACTTTTCTCGTAGCTTCTGCTGAGATCCTTAATGGGGCCAACGCTGCGAGAGCCTTTCGTCCAGACGCCTTGGTATAACGCGGAGCTATCATTTCAGAAGCGATCTTCTTAACCCGATAAAGCCACGCTAACTGTATAGACGTGGTTCCTTCCGCTACTTCGGTTTTCTTGGCGGCGTGAGGTAGGACTTCGACATCATTGATGTCTTCAACGGAAAAAAAGTGACAGAGACCAGCCTCAATATTTTTTATGTCTCTCACGTTTTCAGCATCAATCCACCCTCGTTTAATCATTTCCGCTATAGGCAGCGCATTAAACAAGTCGACCCTAATTGATTGCTGTGGATTCGGAATTGCTTTTATTCTGGCTAGTGCCAAATCATATGCTTTTTGCAGATCAAGGAATGATTCGGCTGGCTCCCCAAAGACCTCCTCTAAGCGGATGCACGTTTCTACAGTGAATTTTTGTCTGTCCGAGCAAAGTTTACTTACTGTGTATTCCTTCACGTCCAGAACCGTAGCTAACACACGTTTACTCCACCCTCGCTCTTCCAGGAGGGCGCTTAGAAGTTGTCCTGGCGTTCTGTAGTTAGTTTGCATATTTGCGACCATAGTAGAGTTTGCGTTTTTTTGCAAACTGAACATTTATGCTTGACTTAAACTTAGTCTCAAGTATAATGTTCAGTATGAACAGACTATCCCCCAAGCAGAGAGCGCAAATCCTCAGCATGTTGGTAGAAGGCAACAGCCTTCGCGCTACGGCTCGCATGGCCGATGTCTCAAGGAACACCGTAGACAAGCTGCTTCAGGATGTCGGCACGGCTTGTGCGGAATATCAGGACGCCCATCTGCGTGGCTTGGCCTGTCGCCGCATCCAGTGCGATGAGATTTGGTCGTTCGTTGGGATGAAGCAGAAGAATGTGCCCGAGGAACTGAGAGGAACGTTCGGGTATGGTGATGTTTATACTTGGACCGCCATTGATGCCGACACCAAGCTCATCCCCTGCTGGCACGTTGGGACCCGTGGGGCAGAATCTGCGCGGGAGTTTATCACTGACCTGGCCGAACGCCTGACCTCCCGCGTGCAGCTCACCACGGACGGCCACAAGGCGTATCTGGAAGCCGTAGAAGAAGCCTTCGGCGCTGACGTGGACTATGCCATGCTGATTAAGATTTACGGTAAATCCAAAGCGAAGGATGACGAGATTCGGTACAGCCCCGCTGAATGCACGGGCACCAAAGTACAGGTTGTTTCTGGCGATCCCGACGCGGACCACATTTCAACTAGCTACGTGGAGCGTCAGAATCTCACCATGCGGACCAACATCAAGCGGTTCACCCGGCTGACCAATGCGTTCAGCAAGAAAGTCGAGAACCACATGCACGCCATCAGCCTGCACTTTATGTACTACAATTTCTGCCGCATCCACCAGACGTTACGTGTAACGCCGGCTATGGAGGCAGGCGTTTCAGATCATGTGTGGTCGATGGAAGATGTGCTTGCCCTGGTCCCGGAGGAGCCGCCGAAGAAACGCGGGCCGTACAAAAAACGGGATCAGGAAATTTCAAACTGAGCCACTACC
>JANQFH010000008.1 GCA_028277945.1 Oligoflexia bacterium | reverse complement strand
TTAACGTCGTCTTACCATGATCAACATGACCTATCGTACCTACGTTGATGTGAGGCTTCGACCTGTCAAACTTCTCCTTGCCCATATATATCGCTCCTTTTTAGACAAAAAAGTTCTCTGTTTGTTTACCTCAGCATTAAAGAAGGCGGCCCAGATGACCACCTTCCTTTTAGTGCATCACAAAAAACCTATAGTTTAGTTTTCGCCAAAGCCCACGACCGGACTTGAACCGGTGACCTCTTCCTTACCAAGGAAGTGCTCTACCACCTGAGCTACGTGGGCGATCTAAAACAAGAAAAGCCCTGATCTGTCAATACTTTTTTTCCTCTACGCACCGTGTTGTAGGCAAAAGCAAAAGCGGGAAACGGGACTCGAACCCGCGACCCTCAGCTTGGAAGGCTGATGCTCTAGCCAACTGAGCTACTCCCGCATTAATCACCATGGTTCCAGCCACTTGCATCATCGGGAAGGATGCCTTGCCTACGGCTGCGGAATCCTAGGGTTATCGCTCCTGCCTCAGGCAGGAGCGTTACGTTACTAAACTTCCAACCAGAACTTCCTTGCATCCGTAACTCACTTTCATCATCGGGAAGGATGCCTTGCCTACGGCTGCGGAATCCTAGGGTTATCGCTCCTGCCTCAGGCAGGAGCGTTACGTTTATCTACCTCTCCATTCAAGACTCTCTACGAGAGCCTTGAATGGAGAGGGAAGGATTCGAACCTTCGAAGGCTAACGCCGGCAGATTTACAGTCTGCTCCCTTTGGCCGCTCGGGCACCTCTCCGTCATTATTATCGAGAGCCCGCAAAGGTGGCTACTCGCATCAACTATAGCCCTCAACGCCTTTGCGATGCTCTCGAGCTCTGCGCACCGTCGGAAATGAATTCCGACGGTGCTTTTATAATTGGGGGTCCTGCCCAGACCCCGCGCTCACGGTCGAGTAAATCGATCGTTCGCTTTACATCTCGAGATCCTGCATAAGAGCTGGCGATGGGACTCGAACCCGCAACCTGCTGATTACAAATCAGCTGCTCTACCTATTGAGCTACGCCAGCTTACGCCATGATAATAAGGCGTTATAGTCTACGCTGACGCAAAAATCACTGTCAAGGTAAAAGGATTGCACCGGAGTTTGCTGAGGCATCACTGGCCAATAAAATTTACGAGGGACGCTTGAGCTCTTTAAGCAGCTGCTCCATATCTCCACGGATATGGTGTAGGGCTCTCCGGTAGTTGGCCTCTCTCGGGCTAAGACTGCTCGACGCAGATGGGTTCATGTCTTCTTCACCCCAATGGAGCTTTTGCATGGCTCCCTTGATGGTATACCCCTCGGTGTAAAGCAGCCGCTTTATGGTCAAGATCTTCTGGATGTCCTCTTGGCGATAAAAACGGTGACCAGATTTGGCCTTGGGTAACTTGAGATTGAATTCCTTCTCCCAAAAACGCAGAACAAACGCCTGCACCCCGGTCATCTTGGCTACCTGGCCTATACGGTAGAGTTCGCGTTGCGATTTTTTACGTCCCATAGCTGTTAACTCCTTAATGTGGCACCAAAACGGGTTTCAAGCTGTTTTAGCGTCCGGCTGAATAGACGGTCAACTTCGGAGTCTCTCAACGTCCGATCGGCTGCCTGGTAGAGAATACGAAAAGCAAGGCTCTTCTTGCCATTAGGGATGGGTTTGCCCATGTACTGGTCCACAAGCCGCACGGCATTGCCATTGCCGAGCAAAGCTCCACCAACCTTGCGAATTTCACCTGCCAGCTGGGTTGCTGAAACTTGCCTATCCACAACCACGGCTAAGTCCCTCTCCACCACCGGATACCTTGAAAATGGCCGCCAGCGACTTACCTGTTGACGCAGACTGTACAACCTTTCCAAATCAATTTCAAACAGGGTTACCGGCTCTTCGCATCCCTCAGGCAAGTACTCTGGATGCATACGCCCAAGACAGCCGAGAGGCTTGCCATCTAAGCGGATTTCCGCACCCCCGCCTGGATGTAAAAACGGATATAACTCCTCATCATTACGGACAAAATCTATAGTATGATGCGTCAACTGCTGCAACAGCCCGGTCAACACCCCTTTCATCCAAAAGAAGTCTGCCGCTGGCTTTATCGCCCCCTGCCAGGCGGGCTCGTTAGCCTGCCATGCCAGTGCCGCCAAACAACGACGCTCTATAGGGCTACCTGTGGCTGCTTTAGCAAATGTACGGCCGACTTCAAAAAGTCGCTGGGCGCGATACTGTCGGTAATGGTTGAAATTATGGGTAAAGGCCTTAAGCAGGTTGGGCACAAGCGAAGGGCGCAGTAGGGCAAAATCCTGACCTAATGGATTAAGAATTTGCATGGCCTCTTTCCTACCTAACATTTCAAGCTCTTTCGCAGAGAGAAAGCTAAAGCCATACAGTTCATAGAAGCCTTGGCCGCTTAGGTAGCTGCGTATTTGCGGCATGAGACGATCTCGGCTGGTTTCAACCTCATCATCGGGAGGCGTTGTCGGTAGGGTTGCAGCCATGTCGCCATAACCTTCAATCCGGGCTATCTCTTCAATCAGGTCGATCTCTCTTGAGACATCACCACGCCAACTCGGAACCTCAAGTTTGAGTGGATCCTTGTGTTTGCCGACAACGGCAAACCCCAATGATGTAAGGATCTGCCTTGCTGTCGCCGCAGCGACCTTATGGCCGATAAGCTTTTCATAACGACCGAGCCGCAGGTTAAGCGACACCGGCTTGGTCGAGCCAGCCTGATGGTAATCCACGGCACGGCCGACAACTTCAACAGAGGCACAAGCAGCTAGTAACGACACCGCACGTGCCAAGGCCAGTGGCGGCGCTTGGGGATCAACACGACGCTCAAAGCGATAGCTGGATTCGCTACTCAAACCGAGCTGCCTGGAACTGTGGCGTATGGTAGCTGGATCAAAATGAGCCGACTCCAGCAGCACCTTACGGGTTGTCTGCTGAACTGCGGAGTCTAGCCCGCCCATGACGCCAGCAATACACAGGGGCTTCGACTTATCACAGATCAACAGGTGTTCTGGACCGAGCACATACTCCACCTCATCTAGAGCTGTTATCTTTTCGCCGCGTTTCTGCCCACGGCGAACAACGACCTCGCCACCGGCAACTTTTTCAAAGTCAAAAGCGTGCAACGGCTGTCCTAGTTCTAGGAGTACGTAGTTGGTCACATCCACCACCAAATTGATCGGACGTAGACCACATTGAACCAGCCTTTGCACCATCCACATCGGCGTCGCCGGCATGTCGGTAATATCAAAACGCAGTAGCATATAGCGCGGACAGAGTTGCGGCTCTTTTACCGTGACCGGGACTTCACCCGTTGTTGAAGCAGCAAAAACCACCTTGGCATAATCGCGACGAAGCCTCGCCTCAACGTCGTTATACTTGGGCCTCCCACAACCAAGGGCCACCAACTCTCTGGCAATCCCTAAAACTGAGAGACAGTCACCGCGATTTGGTGTGACGTCGATATCAAAGACCGTATCGTTCAAGGCAAGACAGTCACGCACGGGCTGTCCCAGAGGTGCCGCAGAGTCTAACACGATGATACCGCTGCTCTCCTCTCCAATTGCGAGTTCCGTTTCAGAGCAGAGCATGCCTTCACTCACAACCCCGCGAATCTTAGATTTCTTGATCTTAATACCGTTGGCTAGCCGACTGCCGATTTTGGCAAACGCAACACGATCTCCCACCTGCATGTTGGTTGCCCCGCAGACTATTTCATAAATCTGCTTGCCGTCGCTAACCTTACATAGAGAGAGTCGATCGGCGTTAGGGTGTGGCGCTATCTCGAGAATGCTAGCGACAACAACGCTGTCACCCATGTCTTGTCTACAGACAATGCCACTAACCTCAACACCAGCCATGGTCAATCGGTTTGCGATCTCCTCTGGATCGACGACCGTTAGCTCAACCAGCTCTTGTAACCATGCAAACGATAGCTTCATGCGAATTGCTCCAAAAAGGGTAAGGCGCCATCGTAGAAAAGTCGGATATCGTCGATACCGTAAAGAATCATGGCAATACGCTCAACACCTATACCAAAGGCAAAACCCTGATAGCGTTCGGGATCATAGTCCACGTTTTCCAGCACCGCCGGATCTACCATGCCAGCTCCGAGAATCTCCAACCAGCCACTATCACCGCAGAGACGGCAACCTTTGGCCTTTGCTTTCCCACAGCAGTTGGGGCAGCCCATATCGACCTCGGCACTCGGTTCTGTAAAAGGAAAGAAACTCGGTCGCAGTCGCATAGGAGTGTTGTCACCAAACATCTCCACCACAAAACGGCGCAGTGTTCCTTTGAGGTCGGCCATGGTAATACTCTCGTCCACAGCGAGCCCTTCTACTTGATAAAAAATGGGTGAGTGGGTGATATCATCATCGTGACGGTACACAGCTCCTGGTACAATAATCTTCAATGGTGGTCGTCGCCGCTCCATCACATGAATCTGTACGGGTGAGGTGTGCGTTCTTAGCAGCAAACCGTTCTCAACAAAGAAGGTGTCCTGCATGTCGCGGGCTGGGTGATTGTCTGGAAAGTTCAACGCGGAAAAGTTGTAGTAATCCGTCTCAATCTGCGGACCATCCGCAACCGCGTAGCCAAGACCATGAAAGATCTCAACAATGCGATGAGTTACCTGGGTCAGCGGGTGGATAGCTCCTGGCATGATGAGCCCAGAGGGTAACGTGACATCTTCGATGCTGTCGCTTTCTAACTGCTGCTGGCGCCGCTGGCGATCCATACTCTCTGTTTTGGCGCGTATGGCTTCGCCCAGCTCAACCTTGATACGGTTGGCCTCGGCTCCAACCACCGGCCGTTGATCTGCGTCCACGCTCTGCAGCTCTTTGAGCAGTGCGGTCAACTCCCCCTTCTTGCCAAGGTATTGAACTCGCAGAGCCTCAAGCGCATCTGCGTCAGCACAGGAGTCTAAGGCCTGCTGCGCCGCCGCTTCGAGCTTTTTCAGCTTGGTAAGCATCGTCCCTAGCCAACCCTGCTGTTTTTATAGCATTATGCCGTTGTCTTGGAAAGCCAGCGCTATATTCCAAGCGTGTCTCGTAAATTCTTCCCAGGTTTTGCAGGTCCTGTGTCAGGTTCTCTTCCGAGGACGCCGTCAGAGCGACCGTCAACAAATCGAACTGGTGGAGCGCTGGAGCGTCGCAAAATAACCCAGTTGCCTCTCTAGACCTAAGGAGTTTGTCAGGACATTTGCAGGATGGGTTGCTAGGTTAGGCGGCTTTACCCTTGGCGAGCGCAACGATCTGCGCGAAGGCCTCAGGATCCTGAATGGCAATCTCCGCTAAGCTCTTACGGTCAAGGCCAATACCTGTCTTGCTAAGACCGGCAATAAAGCGGCTGTAGCTAAGATCATGCGGTCGAACCGCGGCATTGATACGGGCTATCCACAAACGACGAAAGTCTCGCTTACGCGCCCTTCTGTCACGGTAGGCAAAGGCCCATGCTCTGTCCAGAGCTTCGCGTGCCACGGCAAAGGTCGCTTTGCGACGACCACGAAAACCCTCAACCGCGTTAAAAACCCGATTCCTGCGCCGCCGCGCCCTATATCCTCGTTTCACACGAGCCATGCAATCTCCTGATTTGAATGACCCAGACTAACCGGCCAAAAGGCTCTTTATCTGCTTGGCATTACACTTGTCAATAGTGGTAGCCTGGCGCAGGCGCATCTTGCGCATAGAGTTCTTTTTGGTAAGAAAGTGCCGCTTACCGGCACGAAAGCGCTTAACCTTACCGGTTGCGGTCAGCCGAAAACGCTTAGCCGCTCCCCTATTTGTTTTCATCTTGGGCATGCTTTTGCTGTCCTCGAGCCGACTTTGGGGCGATCACCATACTCATAAACCGCCCTTCCATAGTAGGCTCTTGCTCAGTCTGGCCGATATCCTCTACCAGACTACTGACTTTTTGCAAGACCTCCACACCTCGGTTGGTATACGCCATCTCCCGACCACGGAAAAAAATGGTGACCTTGGCTTTATTGCCCTCTTGCAGGAAACGCCGCACATGCTTCACCTTAAAGTTGAAGTCATGCACATCGGTCTTTGGACGAAATTTGACCTCTTTCACCTGCACAGTCATATGATGTTTTTTAGCCTCCTGGGCCTTCTTCTTCTCTTGATACTTATGTTTGCCATAGTCGAGTATCTTACAAACAGGTGGCGTAGCATTAGGAGAAACCTCAACCAGGTCTAACCCATAGCGCTCTCTGGCTAGCTGTAGGGCTTCCGCAGTAGGTAGGATACCCAACTGCTCCCCATCTGGATCGATGACACGTACTCTAGGCACGCGGATATGATCATTAACTCTTGTTCGGTCTTTAAAAAAACGGTCTTGCCTTGAGAACCTCAATTTTTCTCCTGTCTATTTAGAATTTGTATAAAATCCTGCCAGTCAAGTTCGTTATGCGACGAACCGTCACGTAACCTGACAGACACCTTTTCACCTGCCTGCTCTTTAGCGCCTAAGATTACCATGACCGGAATCTTCTGTCGCTGGGCTGCACTAATCTTATAACCTAACTTCTCATTGCGTAAATCTACGGCAACACGGTAGCTTAGTTGACGCAACTTCTCCTTGATGCCCTCAGCGTATGCAACCTGTTGCTCAGTTAAGGTGAGAATACGTAGCTGTTCCGGCGCTAACCAAAAGGGCAGTGCCCCAGCGTGGTGTTCCAATAGCACGCCAAAGAACCGTTCCATAGAGCCCAGCAACGCGCGATGCACCATAATCGGACGCCTACGGCTACCATCTCGGTCGACGTATTCCAGTTCAAAACGCTCCGGTAGATTGAAATCGACTTGAATCGTTGAGCACTGCCAAGATCGCTTCAGGCTATCACGAATCTTGATATCAATCTTCGGTCCGTAAAAAACGCCTTCGCCCGGATCAACTGTATAAGAGAGACCTACAGCTTTGAGCGCCCTTTCTAGTTCGGTAGTTGCCAGCTGCCAGTTTTCTACACTACCAACAAACTTTTCCGGACGAGTACTGAGAAAAACATCAAACTCCTTAAAGTCAAACTTGCGCAGCACCTTTAAGGTAAAGTTGATAACACCTACTACCTCTGCTTGCAGTTGCTCTGCTGTCATAAACAAATGCGCATCATCTTGAGTGAAGCCTCGCACCCGCATTAAACCATGCAACACGCCGCTACGTTCATAGCGATAGACCGTTCCTAACTCGGCCCAACGCAATGGTAGATCACGGTAACTACGTAGGCTTGACTTGTAGATGTGCACGTGAAAAGGACAGTTCATGGGTTTAACCAGATAGCCCTCTCCCTCACCTGCCATCGGTGGATACATGTAATCCTTATAAAACCCGGTGTGGCCACTCTTCTGCCATAGACCTATATGCGCGAGGTGAGGCGAGTAGACCAGATCATAGCCGGCCTCAAAGTGTGCCTGACGCCAATAGTCCTCAATGAGCACCCGGCACTTTGCCCCCTTGGGATGCCAGAGAATCAGACCAGCACCAACCTCCTGACTAGTTGAGAACAGATCAAGCTCTCTACCCAGCCGACGATGGTCACGCTTTTCCGCTTCCTTAAGACGTTCGAGATGATCATCCAGTTCATCCTGCTGATAAAAGGCCGTTCCATAGATGCGCGAGAGCATTTTGTTGTTCTCATCACCCTTCCAATAGGCACCAGCCACCTTTAGTAGCTTAAAGTGTTTAAGCTCACCGGTATTTGGCATGTGCGGGCCACGGCACAAATCCAGCCACTCGCCCTGACGGTAGAGCGAAAAGATTTTATCATCACGATCCGCAATGATCTCGACTTTGTAAGGTTCCTGTATCTCTTCGAACAGACGTACCGCCTCCTGACGCTTCAGCTCATCACGAACGATCGGCTGTTTACGCTTGGCAATCTGCCGCATGCGTTTCTCAATCTGTGGTAGCTCTTCATTTGTAAAAGGCTCTGGGCGGTCAAAGTCGTAGTAGAAGCCATCCTCGATAACGGGCCCGATGGTTACCTTGGTATCTGGATAGAGTTCTTGGACGGCTTGCGCCATCAGGTGGGCTGTGGAGTGGCGCAGGATATCCACACCATCACTGTCCTCACGGCTAATACACTCTATCTCATCGTTGTTGCTTACTGTGGTGATGAGATCTCTTGGAACACCGTTGATCTTTACAGCAATATAATTGTGGCTGGAGTCAAGAAGCTCGTTTACTGCAGTACCTGCAGTAACCTGGCAAACCTTGCCGTTTAGCTTGACTTTAATGGAACGCGCTCCCGGTTCGGCCATTAGCAAAGCTGCAATGAAACAAAAATAGGCGCGGGCGGTATCGAACCGCCGACCTCTTCCGCGTCAGAGAAGCGCTCTCCCACTGAGCTACGCGCCTGTACCGGCCGCACGTTATAGAAAAACATCACCCGTCTGCCTAACAGTTTAACAATCCTCTGTCAATTCATAGGCTTAAACATCAATCCCGGCAAGGACTTCTGCTTCAACCGCAAGCTCGTCAGCAACGGTGGCTTGACACTGGAAAACCCAGATATTCCGACGCCTTTTCTTAATTACTGTATGCAGGTTGATCTCATCGCCGGGTTGTATGACTTTACGGAAGCGAGCGTGGTCCACACCCATAAGATAGACCGCCTGACCGCTGTAGTTGCCCAGAGTTTTAAAGGCAAGAATGCAGCTGAGTTGTGCTAGCGCTTCCACCACCAAAACGCCCGGCATTACCGGATTGCCTGGGAAATGGCCGGCAAATACTGGCTCTGCCACATCGACACGCTTGATGCCGGTCGCCATCTTACCGGGCTGCAAGTCTGTAACCGCATCAATAAAGAGAAATGGCGGACGATGGGGCAGCCACTCTAGCAGCTGCTTGGAATTCAATGCCGCCATCAACATCTATTTATAGGTTTTATCATAGAGTCGTATGACATCTTTGGTGATTTCATAGGTCGGTTTGAAATAAAATACAGAGTTCTTTTCTAATACGAAATCAAAACCACGTTCTAGACCGATCTTATGGATAACAGCATTCACGTTTTTCATGATACCTTGAGACAGCTGATCTTGCTTTTTACGGAACTGTGTCTCCCAATCAAACACCAGTTTTTGCAGCTCTAGCGTTTTCTCCTGCAACTCGCGCTGCTTTTCTTGCAATACATCACCCTTCCAGACCAACTTTTTCTTATTATAATTGTCCTCGAGTGTCTTCAATGAGGACTTCTTTTTTTCAAGTATGGCCTGTTTTTCTTCCCTCTCCTTTTTAAGCAAGTCTTTAGCTCTCTTGCCTTCTGAGGTGTTGTCCACAATTGTCTGAACGTCCACCACAGCAACCTTAAGTCCATCCTTCGCAACTGCAAAGGCTTGGGTAGCAACAAACAAGCCTAGGGCAACAGATAGCATATGGATTGGTTTCATCACGCTTCCTCCATTAAAACAGTGAGCCGATTGTAAAATCAAAAACCACTGAGCTCTCATCTTCGGTCTTGTCGAGAGGGAAGCCCCATTCAAAGCGCAGCGGCCCAATCGGCGAAAACCACCTTATACCAAAGCCGGTTGCTAGGCGCAAGTCTTTGATATTAAAGGAATCTCCCTCTGCAAAGGCGTTGCCCACATCAAAGAAGAGCACTCCTTTGATACCAGCTTGAGTAAAAATAGGAAAGATATACTCCGTGTTAAAGATCAGCTGTTTGTTACCGCCAATGGGGAAGTCTTCCGTTATCAAGGTGCTAGGAGTGGCATCGGAGGCTATCTCTATCTGTGGTCCCAAGGTCCGTAGCTCAAAACCGCGTATCGACAAAATGCCGCCTGGAAAGAACCGTTCAAACAACGGGATATCTCCTCCCAATCCGGTAATATAACTGACATTTAAATGAAATTGCAGGACCGATCCGGGTAAAAACCACGACTCTCTTGGAATCACCGGAAAGAAGACGCTACCATCAAAAACAAACTTACCAAAGGTGTTGTCTCCCGTAATCTCGCCGTCGGCAAATTCAGCGCTGCCGCGTAATAGAGAACCCTGTGTAGGCTCAAAGACACGATTCCGCGTATCTCTGATAAGGCTCAATGTCATGCTTGAAGTAATGCCCTCATCAAAGAGACTGGCGATACTCAAACGAATGTCTTCGATATTTTCGTCAATAAAGTTGTAGTTAACCCCAAGGTTAAAACGCTTGCGGCCTTCACGTCGTAATGGAAAGACAAAACCTACCGAGCTACCTGTAGATGCCTGCTGAAAGTTAACAAACTGTCTTTCCGTAATGAAGGCAGAAAAATTAAATCCAACCCGTGTGTTCAAGAAAAACGGATCGACAAATCGCAAATTAAATCTCTGGGTTCGTCCACCCAGCTGGGTCTGCAGAGCAATGTCATAGCCAAGGCCAAAGAGGTTACGTTTCTGTACCTGTCCGATAAACTGGAAACTCTCGATCGAGTTAAAACCTGCACCTACGCTGAAGGCGCCGGTAGACCTCTCAACCACCTCTATCTTGAGATCGATTTTGTTATCTGCGCTGCCTCGAGGAGTGGTGATCCTGACTTCCTCAAAGTAACCGGTCCGTTCCAGATTAAAACGGGACAGGAGCAGTTTCTTGTTACTGTACAGATCACCCTCGTCAAGCTCCATCTCTCGACGGATGACTTTATCTCGCGTGCTTGCGTTTCCGCTAATCTCTATTTTCTCTATGTAAACCTTTTCACCCTTTTGGATAAAGAAGTCTATATCAACAACCCTATCGGATTGCTGGGTTCGTGTACGGGGAACGACGTTCACATAGAAATAGCCATCGTCACCATAGAGTTGAGCAATCTTTTCAACGTCCTGTCGAATCTTGATGAGATCTGCGATCTCTCCCTCCTTAATGCTGACGAGATCCATCAGCTCATCCCTGGCGCGTATCAGATCACCACTCACATCAAGCTCGCCAACACGGTACTGCAATCCCTCATCTATATGAAATGACAGATACAGGTGCTTTTTATCGGCTGACAGGGTCACGCGCGGCTCCCCGACTTTGACGGCAATGTAGCCCTGCTGCCCGTACAGCTGGGTGGCGATGATAGCACGGTCTGTTTGAAATGCTTCGGCTTGATAGGTGCCGGCATCGGTTAGAAAAGACAGCCAATTCTTCTCCTTGGTGATACGCATGGCCTTCTTTATCTCTTGGTCAGTAAACACCTTATTGCCCGTAATGTTGATTCTGCGAATCAACACCTCTTTACCTTCATGGAGTTTGAACTCGACCTTTACTTCACCTGGTTGCTGTTCTTCGACACTGTAGTCAATGTCGGCGAGAAAAAATCCCTTGCTGTCATAAAACTCCTCTAAGCGGGTGATATCCTCTTTAAGAAGTCGGTAGTCTATATAGGCAAGCTCTTTGGTACGAATTTCGGCCTTAAGATCTTCTTGTTTGTGTTTCTTGTTACCCGAAAAGACAATGCTGGTCACAATAGGCTTCTCGACAACGTAAAACGTCAGCAGCATGGTCTCTTCATCGTATTCCACACGGACGTCGTCGAAGTATCCCATCATATAGATACGCTTTAAATCGGCACTGAGAAGCTCCGCATCCAGGGAGGTCCCTGTAGGAGTCAGAATATTTTTAAGAACGGCTGCAGCGCCTATCTTACGATTACCACGGACCGCTATCTCTTTAACAAACGGCTCTTCGGCAAAAGCTATGGAGAAAGAGCAGAGCTTAAACAGTAGGAGCGCTGCTAAAAATTTTACCTTCATGCAACCAAACCTTGTTTGTCGTCATCTTTGCAATAGAAGCATTATGTGTAACTATGATCAACGTACAACCGCGTTCTCGGTTTAAATTCAATATGAGATCATGAATCTGTTCCGCTGTACTGCCATCAAGATTACCAGTAGGCTCATCCGCCAGTAGAACACGTGGGTCGCCCGCCATCGCCCGCGCAATGGCCACGCGCTGTTGTTCGCCGCCGCTAAGCTCCCCTGGCCTATGATTGAGCCGCTCTCCTAATCCCACCTCTTCAAGCAACTGTCTTGCCTTGAGCAGAGCCTTTCTATGAGAGATGCCGCGAATAGCTAACGGCATTGCCACATTTTCTGCAGCGCTAAAATCCTTGAGTAAATGGTGGAACTGGAACACAAAACCCATGAATTGGTTACGAAAATCAGCCAAGGCGGCTTCATTCTGCTGCCAAACACTTTTACCATCGAGCAAAACCTCTCCTTGATCCGGCCGTTCCAGTCCGCCAATAACGTGTAGCAGTGTTGACTTGCCAACCCCAGAAGCGCCAAGAATCGTCAACGACTCTCCGGCGCCTATCTCTAAATCAACACCCGTTAACACCTCAACAGGGTTTGAGCCCTTTTTAAAACACTTATAAACGCCTCGCAATCTAAAGGACAGTCCAGCCTCACTCATAGCGTAGCCCCTCAGATGGCTGTAGGCGTGACGCCTTAAGCGATGGATAGAGCGTTGATAAGAAACTAATGGTAATAGCTGCCAAGGCAACCACGGCAAAGTCGAGTGGATTGAGGGTGGCTGGCACTTTATCCAGCTGGTAGACATTAGAGTTCAGCGGAAACTGAATATAATCTCGTAGCAAGACGATAAGCAGATAGGCTAATGCTAGACCAATACACGTGCCCACAGTACCGATCGTTAGTCCAGTCACCATAAAGATTCTACTAATCGAACGGCGTCGTGCTCCTATAGCCTTGAGAATGGCAATTTCACGATTCTTTTCCGTGACCACCACAACCAAGGTGCCGATGATATTAAAAGCGGCTACTAGAATGATCATTGTCATAACGATAAAGAATACCGTCTTTTCCAGTTTAAACGCCGAGAACAAATCTCTATTGATTTCCATCCAAGTTCGGACCACGTACTGGCTGCCAAGTTTGCTCTTTGCATTATCAGCGATTTCAAAGGCGTCATTAGGATTGTGCAGGCTGACTTGCAGTCCAGAAACACTATCACCCAAAGCAAAGAAGCGCTGAGCCTGTTTTAAATCAACATAGGCTGTCCTCGAGTCATACTCGTAAAGTCCACTCTTAAAAATGCCAACCACCCTAAACCTGCGAATTTTCGGACCCATGCCAAATGGTGACAGCTCGCCTTGCGGCGCCACAACATCAACGCTATCGCCTGGCAACAAAAAGAGCGAGTGGTTGGCAATTTCTGCTCCAACGATGATTCCGGGAATATCATCACTTGTTCGCAGGGCTGCAGGTTCGCCAACAAGCATGTCTTCTCCAAGTGAAGTAACCTTGCCAATACCATCTGGTTCAATTCCGTAGAGAACAACACCTGTTGTCCGTCCAGACTTTCCACGCAGCAACACTTCTTCATAAGCATAAGGACTTACGGCTTTCACTCCAGGAACATCGCCAATCGGCTTGAGTAGCTTTGCATACCCTTGCATACGGCGGCGTCCTGATTCAAAAACCAGCAGATGCGAGTGGTTGCCAAGAATCTTGTCACGAAACTCTTTCTCAAATCCGGTCACTACCGATAGAACCACCAACAGCGCAGTCACCCCTACGGCCACACCAATAACCGAAATAGCCGTTATCATGGATATAAGGAAATCTCCTTTACGTGAAAATAGATAGCGTATGCCAACCTTGAGCTCGTACGACATGGTCTAGACCTCACGAAAGCGGCGTTGCACCCATGTGCGGTCCAGGGCTGAGAGAAACATCCCGACTCGTGGTCCGCGTCTTTTCCCCAGTAGCACCATATAGATAGCGGCAAAAATTTCTTGCGGCGAAAGCTCACATTCCTCGCGGATGCTGTAAACAAGCTTGTGAATCGCATCGCCGGTCATTCCCGTTTGCAGCCTCTCCGCCAGGCGTTTTAACGCTTGTCGCTGCGCCACAGTCAGCTCGTCAGCAACCTCTGGCAGCTTCTCCTGTAGAGAGAACTTGACCTCTTCGGGTGCGTATCGCTCCAACCAGTTCTTGACGCAGCTTAAATACCGCTTAAGCACTTCTGGATCTGTCACCTGATAGCCAGCCTGTTGCAGACGCGCTCCTACCTTGCGCTCATCCATACCAACGATCTGCAGAATCGTAACCAAATGTCGAAATGGAATACCTATGGATGGCGCATTACTAATGTTAGCCAAATGTGAGGGACGATCGGTAGCATCTTTTATGCTACGATCGAACTCGTCAATCAAGTTGAGCAACGGTAGCGTTGGATCAAAGGTAAGGCGCTTACTAGGATGGCTACGCAAAATAAAATAGCGCAGAACCTCCGGAGGCACGGCTTGGAGTATCGTATGGATACTGATCACATTACCCTTGCTTGATGACATATCCCCCATGCCCTTTAAGCTGATCCACTCATACGGCATGGGCAAGGGCGGTGGATACTGAAAGACCTGTTCGCTAATGAGGGTGCCGGTGTCATAAGAACCACCACGAGTGCTGTGATCCTTGCCAAACGGCTCCATGGTTACGCCCAACACCCGCCACCGTGCTGGCCAGTCCACCCGCCAGGTCAACTTGCCGCCGCCGCGCATGGAAACCTCACCCTCGTCGCCACATTCACAGCGATAGGAAACAACCTTCCTATCGCTATCAAAGCCGGTAACCACGGCTGTGCTAATTCGTTGACAGTGATTACAGATCGGATTGAACGGAGACCAATCTGCTTTGATCTCTTTACCCGTTTGCTTTTGAAGAATTTCTGCTATGCGCTGCCGCTGTTGCAGCGCAATGGTTATAACCTCAACAAAGCCATCGGTGCGGTAGGCTTCGTCGGCATAAATCACTCGCGGTGACATACCAAGTTCTTTTAGCGAAGCAAGAAAGGGTTCGACAAAGTGGCTTGCATAACTGCTATGTTTGCCGCAGGGACAGGGGATTTTGCCAATAGGTTTGCCAACGTGTTCGGCATAGGTCTTGGCGTCTAAAAAAGGATAGATCTTGCGCAATGGATCGAGACTATCAGCAAAGTAATGAAAATCAGCCTCCTGGCCCAACTCTTTTAGGGAGAGCCAGACCGCATGTGCGGTGACCACCTCACGCAAATGGCCTATGTGGATCTCTCCTGAAGGGGTAATGCCTGTACTAATAACAAAGCGATCCCGTTCGCGTACTAGACGTGCGGCAAGCTCATCCGACCAAAACTGGGCTACTTTACTTGTTGTTGCTGTTGCCATGGTCGACATCTTTCGTCTCTACTTTATCCTGCTGCAGAAGAAAGGCTTCTATAAACGGCATAATATCTCCGTCAAGCACAGCATCGACGTTGCCGATTTCAAGCTTGGTACGATGGTCCTTGACTAAACGGTATGGATGTAGCGTATAGGAACGGATCTGGCTGCCCCAGGCAATCTCTTTCTTCTCACCATGCATCTTATCGAGCGCCGCTTCTCGTTCTTTTAGCTCACGCTCATAGAGCTTAGCTTTTAGTATCTTCATGCACATCGCTTTGTTTTTATGCTGACTGCGTTCGTTTTGACACTGCACCACAATACCGGTAGGCAGATGAGTAATACGTACAGCAGAGTCAGTCTTATTGACATGTTGACCACCAGCCCCGCTAGCGCGATAGGTGTCAATACGTAGATCACTATCCCGTACGTCAATTTCTATGTCTTGGCTCACCTCGGGTATCACAAAGACCGAGGCAAACGAAGTGTGTCGTCTGGCGTTGGCATCAAAGGGTGAAATACGCACGAGACGGTGGATCCCGTTCTCTGCTTTCAGATAGCCATAGGCATAATCGCCCTCAACGCTGACAACCACACTCTTATAGCCGGCTTCTTCGCCCGCAAGCGCATCCACAACCTGGGGCTTCATCCGGTAGCGATCGCACCAGCGCAGATAGAGGCGCAACAACATGGCCACCCAATCCTGTGCCTCGGTTCCTCCAGCACCGCTGTTGATACTCAAAATCGCATTGTTGGGATCAGCCTCATGCCGAAACATCCTGTGAAACTCCAGTTGAGAGACACGGCTCTCAAGCTGCGCCAGTTTGTCGGCTAGCTCCGCAAGTAGGGGATCTGCCTCCCCTTCAACCACTTCAAGAAACTCCTGGATATCCTGGCAGTCCCTCTCAGCCTGCTCGAGGCTCTGCACGCTCTTCTGCAGACGGTCCTGCTTTTTGAGAGTCGCCTGCGCGTGCGCACGATCGTCCCAAAAGCCGGGTTCTTGGCTCTGGGCAAGTAGCTTCTGCAGCTGCGAGCGCATGGCATCGATATCCAGGCTGCGCATCAAGGCGACAATACGCTCGGCAAGCTGGCTCGCTTGGCTATTCAGCTCTGCTTTGCTTGCCATAACCCTTGAGACCTATCATAGATCGCTTAGATATTAAATAAAATTAAGCCCTTATAAACCAGTTGACAACTGGGGCGCGCCGCGCCATTCAGACGAGATGGATTTGCAACCCAAACGCTGTTTTCTCACCAAAGGGGTCGGGGTTCATCGCGAAAAGCTGGCAAGCTTTGAGGTCGCCCTGCGCCACGCCAAGATTGGTGAGTACAATTTGGTCAAGGTCTCGAGTATCTTTCCGCCCTACTGCAAACTCATTTCCCTGCAAGAGGGTAAACCAAGCCTACGACCAGGACAGATTGTCTTCACAGTCATGAGCGAAAACGCCACCAACGAACCACACCGTCTTATTGCTGCCTCCATTGGTCTTGCCATTCCGCGTGATCCAAATCACTTTGGCTATCTCTCCGAGCACCACAGTTTTGGTGAAAACGAAAAGGTTGCCGGCGAGTATGCTGAAGACCTGGCTGCAGAGATGCTCGCCACCACCTTAGGAGTGGATTTTGATCCAAACAAGAGTTACGACGAGCAACGTGAGATTTGGCGCATTAGCGATGAAATCGTTACCACCAAAAACCTCACGCAAACTGCCGTGGGACATAAAGACGGTTTTTGGACGACCGTTATTGCCGCAAATATTTTGATCCTTTAAGCCAAAGCCATGCTTCGCTATCGCGCGAAAAATTTTCTCGACCTCAAACCCGAGGAGCTGCCAGAAGCTGCCGAGGCTACGATCAACATCATCTTGGCACCGTTGGAGATAACCACCTCGTTCATACAAGATACGGCAGCCGCGCCTGAGGAGATCATTGCTGTTAGTGGTGAGCTCGAGGATTTTGATCTGCAGCTCGGCTATAGCCCTTGCAAGCGTTATCGTCTCCTCACGGACCGTGAATTGGTAGAACCACTCCAAAAACTCAATGAGAGCGGTTCTATAGAAGAGGCAGTTGCACAAATTACTAGCAAAACTCAACAGTGTCTCGCTGCCAAACAGATCCCCTGCTTTGTGGGTGGCGAACACACCGTGACTCTAGGAGTGCTGCGGGGTTTTCGTAGGTTTACTGATACCAAGCTTACCATTGTACAGATCGACGCTCACGCAGATCTACGCCCGCACTACCAAAACCATACAGTTGGTCACGCTTCTGTCTTTTACCATGCATCTTCTCTTTACCCATTAACACAGGTTGGTCTACGCACCATGGAGAGCGGTGAAAGAGAGTTGGCTGAGAGTCGCAGTACCATCCATACCTTTAGTATAGATAACATCCGCAAGCATAAGGACTGGATGCAGCGGGTATTGGACAGCATTAACACCGAAGCAGTCTATCTATCGATTGATATGGATGGTTTTGATCCAAGCATCGTACCGACAGTGGGAACACCGCTACCTGGAGGGCTAGGTTGGGAAGAAACCATCGCATTCCTGCAGCAGCTGTTTCAGCAACACCAAGTCGTGGGTGCCGATGTTGTGGAGCTCTGCCCGCAGCCAAACATGCTCGCTCCAACCATGCTCACCGCCAACCTCATCTACAAACTCATTGGCTTTGGTTTTAAACCAATGTTCTCTTGACTTTCAACACCTTAGTCTTTCCCATCCCCCCTTGACACCCCCTAACGCATCGCATACAAGATTTAGTTATCAGGATATAGTATGGCCGAGTTTCAGCGTAAGATTTTCACCCTCTCAGTTCTGTTCAGGTCTTTTGGTTTGCTGTGTTGGTTTGTATTGCTCTTTGCCAACACAGCTCTAGCAAGTGCCCCCGCAGCTCATGGATCGGATGATCTCGACAAAGCCTTAGCTAATTTTGATCCGGAGATTGTTGCTGGTTTTTACCGTTTAGCTCGTTTCACAGATGGTTCGAACCTAGAGGAGGTTATCCATAAGTTACCTTCAGAGAGGCTCATGGATCCTCGTGTAGCCTTTATCGTTGATCCCCGCACCGCAACAGCCAAACAATTAGAGTTTGACTTTTGGTTTTGGCGTGAGTTTCAGCGGCCTATTCGTAAGGTTGAGGAGAGCTACATCCCGCGTTTACGTTATGTAACAGATCCATCTAACCGCTCTTTGGGAGTTGGTTTTTATCATCCTGATGGTCATGCCATCACTCTAGAGGAGCTCTTCTTAGCCTATCAAGCCCTGCAGGTGCACGGTTTTAGTGAGATGGCTGCTTATTGGCCAGGCAGTGGCTACTCGCTGCGTTTTTGGTTGGCCATGGAATCTACCATAATCAACGATCTTTTTTTCAAGGTTCGCTATGCCATCAATGAGGTCTTAGCCAGGGCAGATGCCACGACCGTTACGTTATACAAGCGGTGGGAGCGTGGGGATAGGCAGCATACCAAGCGTTATCAAGGGATAGAGGGGTTTGTTGATTTTCATATCGATACCCTGCGTGAGGCTATAGATCTTACCATCGAAGTTCGCTCTGAGGCGTTGTGGCTAGCAACTCAAGACAGTTTGGAGATCCCCCCGGCCAAGTCTAGTTTGCCATGGTCTCTTGCCCTGGAGCCAGCTGCAGAGCCACCGATGTTTGCACGGTTTGATGCTTTGGCTCAGCCGCGTGGAGCCGATGCTAGGGCATCCTCGCTGCGATGGGATGCCACTCCCCTACTACGCGTTCGTTACGCACAAGCACTTCGAGATGTGGCTAGGTATCGTCATCACTATCCAAAGCTTTACGCCTTAGCCAGGTTAGCGTTAGCACCTAATCCTGAACAGCCAGATACCTTTCTCATCGATACCCAGCGCTATATCACGGATAGGCACTATCGTTATTTAGTCTCCCAAGCCTTTCCCAGTGGAGCGGAGCAGCTCGAGCGTGACTTAGAGCGCAAGAGCAAGCGATTGCAGCAACTCTCCAAAGATGTTTGGGAGATGATCCGTGATGTTGCCGAAGCAAAGAGTGATGCGCAAGGCCTGCAGAGGTTATCCGAGCAACTTCCCGAGAGTTTAGCCATTCTCCAAGAGGTCTACCCAGAGCATCAAGTAGATGTGGAAGCTTGGGCCACATCCAAGCGTTTACAACACTACCGGCAGATATGGGGCTATCTTCGCCATGGCCATCCTATGGGTCGTAACAGCCGTTTTTGGGCAGCCCCAGATCCCTCCTACCGGGGTGCTATGCTCAGAGTAAGAGCTGAGGCGGAACATAAGTTGAAGCCCTTCTTGCATTACAAAGTTCTCGATATGCAGGCGGTTCCTATATTTGAGTTCTTGCGAGCTCCAGATAAAGCTTTGGCAGGCGTGGATGAGCCTCTTGCGCCCTCGCGTGAAGATGCCGATGAGTTCGATAATCTCTTTGAGACGGTAAACTACTACACCCCTGCTCAACTACAACAGATTGGCAATATCTTAGAGCGCGGTCATGAAGCAACCCAACAGATTTTAAATGTAGGCACCGAACTACTGACGCTTGCCTCGTTTGGTAGTTGGGGCATGGCCTTTAAATTAGGCAGAAGTTTTTTCTTCCCTGCAACAGAACTCGCCTTAGCTGAGAAGATAGCTCTACGTTTTCTAGGAGGTCTGGTCATCGGCCAAACAGCCCTGATGACAACCTCGCTCATTCGCTCCATGCACCAAGGGCAACTCGTTTTGCCTAACCAAGCACAGTGGCTGTTAGTCTCAGCTGCCTCGGGCCTGACCTTTGGCTTAGGAGCAGGTCTAAGTAAGGGTCTATCCCCACTCATGGGTGAGCGCTTGGGCCATACCTTGGGTCTGGCTACAGCCAACTTTGGTGTCTCTGTCTCCCTGGGTAGTGAACCGGCAGTAGCTGCCATCCAATCGATTCTACTGGGTCTTGCGGTTGCTGGTTATCAAGCGGCTTGGTCGGTAGGTCCGCTCATCCATAGTCCACGCTTGGCAACAGCCACCGTTTTTGGTCTAGAGAGTGCCATCAGTGGCGCTTGGCATGCCGCAGAACACAAGCTCGTACCTGGGGGTTATGTGGATATGCTGGGCTTTACCCATAGCTCTGCCTCTCATGCTGGAGCTATGAGCATGGCTACCCTTGCTCCTATTAATGCTGTGGGCGCAAGGTTGGCAATACCGCGTGCTCGCAGCAACACCTCAACTCGCCCCACCAGCAGCCCTAAGGAACTGGCACGCCGGTTTGATCTGCAAGCCCTAGAGTTAGAAGCAACAGCAGCAGCACTGTTTGGCGATAAACCTACTACCATACGCTCAGGTCTGCAGGTTCGGGCTGCTAATGCAAGAAGAACAAACGCAAACTCAGTCTATGGAGACCGTAATGCCGATGGTAGCTATGTGAGCACCTACCAACCTGAAGCCCCATCCTGGGGTTCTTCAAGAGGAACGCCTGGTCATAGACCAAACCCAGGTGGGAGTGGTACCGCAACGCTAGAACAACAACAATCTTCGCCAGCAGCGAATCGTCAAAGACAAACATCCTCCCATCAAACCAATACCTCAGCAAGAAACCAAAGCACACAAAGTAACCTGCAAACCAACCCAGAAAATGTTCCCACGACATCAACGCCTGAGATGCCCACCCTAACACCTCTCTTGATACCAACCCTGGTGCCAGAGATGATTCCTGCAGCATCTGATGTACAACCTATGCTGCCATCTATAACTCCCCTAACCGCACTTGCAGCACCCGATCAAGAGGCGCCAATAGGACCACCATTCCAGCCAAGTCTTGATGAGATGCCGGTGCTGCCACACATAGATGCCACACCATCGGACGAAACGGTTGACCAGGAGCCAGCGATTATTGTGCCAGAGTATCCAGATGGCTCTGTAATGCCCCCCATAGTCATTGATGTGCCAGAGAGTGTGCCACCTTTTCCCGCCATGGAGCCTTTGCCAAACCAAGATGAAGATCCAAACGAACACCTCGACAGTACCATCAAAGCGTCAGATGAGGACTCAGAGGATGAACCCTGGGCAGACGATTGGACAGACGATGATGAGCCGCCTACAACAGATTCAGACGCACCAGGAGAAGAAGACTTGGCTGATCTAGAGGCAGCGAAAGAAGGTGGGCTGGATGCGGTTATGGATTACCTGAACAACGATACTGATTTTTGGAACAGACTCGGTCGTCCAGGTAACCTCCGAGAGATGCAACGGGCAATGCGTAACATGACTCCGGAGGAGCCATCTGTAGATGGGCCTGCCGCGGACTTCAAAGAGACTCTTGAAGCATTGTATGCCTCAGAGGTGGATCCGGCTGTGCCCTCACGACTCAACGGTGATGCCTTGAAATGGCATGAACTTGGTCGCCCAAAAACTGTAGAGGCGATGGAGACAGCTCTAACTGCTCGATCCTTGGCTGGAGAAACTAATTTTGAACTTAAACTTCAACAGGTCATTGAATTTCTAAAAAGTAAAGATCCCCAACAGATAAAGCAACTGTTGAAGCAAGCGCTCGAAATTTTGACTGGTTTCAAACAAGACGGCCGCTATCCCGGAACTATTCGTACTCAGTTTGCAGGCCAGATGGAAAGGCATCACCTTTTAGGCGATCGTGAGTTAGAACACAGTTTTGTTGCGCAGAGTGTAGAGGGTCTTGAATACTTTATCCGGCGAACGCTTTTGGTCATGGAACTCGATGGGCTGGGTGTCTATACAGGGGACCTTGATCCAAAAGCTAGAGGAAAAGTCACTGGAAAACGCGCTGATCCATATAGGTTTCTTCGCAAAGGATCTTTCTCAGTAGAAGAAGCAGAGCGAAGACTACGCGAGTTACCAGATGTTGAAATAGGGGAACTTATCTTTCACGAAGCCAACCATAGCACGACTTTTAAGGCAGAGGATCGTGACGGAGTTGTACTAGAGGTTTATGCAGTTCCCGAGGACTCGGATCTAGGTGAATTAGAGGCAACCTACCTGCAATATCTCCTCGCGCTTGAAAGGAAACTGATCTACGATACCCTGGAACTATTTGGACTGACAGGCCTTCCTCCAGAACGTAGGGTGGTCATGACCGAAAACGGGCCGGCGTTTCTGCGTAATGCAATTGAATTTAAGTACTTGTTGATACTCGGGGAGAATGTAAGATTTACTATCTATCAAGGAGAGGGAGAAACTGCCTCCTGGACAAAAACGGCAAAAATTCATTATGAGCATGAAAAGATAGAAGCTCCGAGGTTACAATTTGACGGTACAATTAAGGAGGTTCTAGCACACGAGGATGATTTAATGCGCACACTATTTGGGAGCTGCCCCATTAGCAGTGGTCTCGATGAATTAATTCAAGCGATGGAGCAACACGGATTTCATTTGATGGATAGTAGTAGATACTTTAGGAAATTTTTGGGTGATGCGGCTTTCGGCATGACGAGCACAGGAGAGCTGCGACTTTTTGACCCCTACATCGTACTCTCGGGCGAAGGTCAACAGGTTACCGATCTGAAACGTTTTAGAGAGTGGCAAGGGCGACGGTAGTTCAACCTGAAACCAACTTGCTTGTGAGCTGTTCTCTTATTGTTACGGTAGAGGTGTAGAACAAGACCCGGCTAAACGTTATCCACCCGCTCGCGCAGCTCTTTACCCACTTTAAAGAAGGGCAGTTTCTTGGGGGGGACGTAGACCTTGTCGCCGGTCTTGGGGTTGCGGCCGGTGTAGGCCTCGTAGTGTTTGACGACAAAGCTGCCATAGCCACGGATCTCTATGCGATCGCCCTGAATCAAGGCGTTTTTCATCGAGTCGAAGACAATATTGACGATCTGCTCGGACTGTTTCTTAGTAATATCAACCTGTTCCGCTAATACCTCAATGAGTCCCGATTTGTTCATCGTCCTCTCCTTGTCAAAATCAGGTAACGTCTTTTATTTACTACAAGAATTGCCACTCACTGTCAAGCTCTAGGGTATCTGGCAAGAGCCTTTACACCGCCTCAAATATCTGATATCTTTAATAAATAGGAAAATCTGCCGCGATCACCACACCACTTATCGCCTAAACCCAAAAACATAAGGAAACAAACCTACAGCCATGTTGTTAAGTCGTGCGCCTATGTTCCTGAGGTTGGTTGCCTCTATGGCTCTGCTCGTGGTCGCTCAATTTGTTGCCAACGGTCTGTTCGCAGCACCGGTAAAGGGAGCTAAAAATACCAAAGAGGAGCGGTCTATTTTCTACCGCGATAAGCTGCTGCTTACCTACAGCGCTGCTGTTGGCAACACCATCACTATCAGCGATCCTGCTGGCAACACCCTCTGGGTTGCCCAGAGAGAGCAAATCAAAGAGGTATACGCCAAGATTTTGCCGCGCGAACTAGAGCGGCTCTACAAGAAAACGCATCACCTACAGACCATTGGTGATCACCTTGCTGCCATCCAAGGCCTAGAGAGACTGCTTGAGCTCTTTCCCAACAGCCCCTACACCTATTACCTGCTGGGACGCAGCCATGCCGAAGGCGGAGACCGCAACGCCGCCATGCAGGCATTTGAACAGGCCTTGAAGAGTTTTACTACCGACATTGAAAGCCGCTCTGAGTTGAGCATCTTGCATTTTTATGCTGGCAACTTTCCTGCCGCCATCAAGGGTTTTCGCCAGGCTCTTACTGCTGTTAAAAAGATGTTACCTAGCGATGGCGCCTTAGAAGACAAAAAACTGCGAGTCCCTGAGCATTTTTCAAACAGCCGTGACTACAAGGCTTTCCTCTATGATCTCTCCGACCGTAAGGAGCTCATCGCCCAAAACCTGGTGCTCGCATACGGCCGACAAGCGGACAGGCTCTATGAGAAAGGCGATCAAAAAGGGGCGCTACGCCAGCTAGAGCTGGCTATGCAACTCTTGCCACAGAAAAGCGGTTTGTTGGAAACCTACCGCCACTACGCAGTTTACAGCCCAACAACAAAAACCAAAAAGCGCAAGCCCAAGGAGCTTGAGATCTGGCTTGAACAGGTCAAACGTCATAACGATGCTGGCCGCAAACAACAAGCACTAGCACTGCTTGGACACCTGAAAACCATCTATCCGCAGGCAAAGAAGATCACCACCACTCTTAGCAAGCTCAACCTTGAACTGGCTGCTGAGCTTGAAGGTTGGCGCAAACTCGCCTTCCTCGTGACTGCCTTTGAAAAGGATAATGGTCAGCTGCCCGTTGCCAAGCAGATTGAAAAGACCCTGCAAACAATCCTTAACAATGAAAATCGACAGATCCACGTTGAAGATCTAGTCCGCGTTGCTCAACGCTATCAAAAAGCGGCAACAACCGACAACGCAACCCTGCTTCTCGCCGATGTCTACACAACACAGGCTGAAAGCCTGCTCCGCCAAAAAGAGCTTAATCCGGCAAAGGCGGTTATCGAAAAGGCGTGGAAGATTGCCCCAGAAAACGATAAGGTCAAAGAGTTACGCAGCCAAGTGCATGTGACACTCGCTGAAACCTACCAAAAGCAAGGCGATCTGCCAGCTTCCATCAATAGCTATAACGAAGCCATCCGTAGTGGACGTGGTGGCCCATGGCTTCACCTCAAACTCGGGGGCCTACGACTCCAACAGTTCTGGCAACAGCACTACCTGCTGACACTATTACTGCTAGGCGGTTTGTTGTCACTGCTAATGCTGACGAGAATGACGACACAGCGGTTGGCGCAAAAACGCGAGATTCGCCAAGACCGCAAGCAGGGCTGGCAAGCCTACAAACAGCAACAGTGGGATATGGCTGTGCAACATTTGGCCCGCTATGTCAAACGGTCTCGAACTGCAGTGCAGTTTCCCGTCTACCAGGCACTGGCAGAGAGCTATGTTAAGCTTGAAGACTTTGATTCCGCCTTGGCAGTTTATAGAAAGATCGCCTATCTCTTTCCCCAATCCCCCTGCTATTTAGATGAGGCAAAGATCTACATACGTCAGGGTCGCGTCCCGCTCTTGCAGTCTTGCCTACAGCGTAGCAACCACCTTGAGGAAGACTGCAGTAGCCTCATTGATCACTGTTTCAACCTCATGGAGAAAGGTGATGATCAAAAGAGCCTGCAAGAGATCATTGGCTCGCTCTACCTCCTCACTAAAGACATTGAGCGGGCAAAGTACATCTTCACGCAGGTGATTACCCACCACAAAAATGAGGACCTACGCTATACCTATAAGCAGCTGATTGAGATTGCCAAGCGACAAAAGGAAAATGACAGTCTCAAGAAGATACTCGATCGCTATGAAAAGGCCTATCCAGAAGAGCCGTTTGCCCACATTGAGCTCGGCAACTACTACGAAAACCAGGGAGAGGACAAAACCGCATTGCAACACTTCACCCATGCATGCAAGATCGCCTACTCCGAACAGCTAGAGAATAAAATTCAGTCGCTGCAGCATAAGCGCGCCCAACAAAAACTCGATGAAGAACTCGCTAAGCTGGATAAGAAACCACCCACCCCAGCAACCCGTCTGCGGATAGCCGCACTAAAATTGCAAACCGGTGACTATGTCGGTTGTATTGAAGACTGTAGCGCGCTCATCCAGGAAGGTCAGGGAATGAACGAGGCCATGCGGCTGCTCGGACATGCCTATTACAGCCGTGAGAACTTCGCCCAGGCTGCCGAGTGTCTCGAGAAGTTCCTGAAATTGGCGCCAGACGAGTCCTCTGAAGCCGTCAAAGAGGCACGCTACCGTCTTGGCAACGCCTATCTTAAGCAAGGCCTGTTAGAGTCGGCCGTGCAGGAGTTTCGCAGGTTGCACGATACTGATCCGCGCTACCGCGATGTCGATGACAAGGTACACTTACGTGTCACCGCCTGCCCCTATTGCAGCAAAGAGATCACCACGGACACGACAACCTGTCCACACTGCCAGGCAAAGATTCGTGACGCCTCCATGAACGCAGCAGACATCATGATTGGTGACAAGCAGTTTGTCTCTACTGCGGAGACCACCGACCCTCCTGTCGAGCTCATGGACGACGAACAAGAGTCGTTGAACTGAGACAACTCTTTTCTTTCGCTACGTACGCCTACGTTAGCGATGGTGCGACAACCTTCGAGAAATGGCTCGTCGGCCTCCGGCCTCCTGCGCTTGATTTCGCCGAAGGCTGAGTTGAACACGCCTATAGAGTAGACGTTAGATGCGGAAAGAATGTACAAGCTACTTGTGGGACGAGTACGAGAGCTAGTAGCCAGCTTTGAGGCGCTTGACCTTTTGTCGCGCCACCTGATTGCGAGGATTTATCTGCAGCACGCGCTGCAAGCCAGCAATAGCCTTGATACGGTTGCCCTGCTTCTCAAAGACCGATGCGAGAAAGAGGTTGGCCTCTTCATGCCGAGGATTGCTGCGAACAACTTGTGAAAACAACTCTTCTGCCTGACGAAACTGGCTAGCGTGGAAGTAAGACAGGGCAAGATTGTATGTAATCTGCGTATTGTCGGGATGTTGTTTGTGGGCGGCACTAAAGTACCTGATACTATCTTTGTAGTTCTTCTGATTGAAGTGTGCCAGCCCTAGATAGTTCAGTGCGGTTGCATGCTCCTTTTCCCAGCCAACCACTTTATCAAAGTAAAACTGTGCTTTTCTGGGTTTGGACTTTAAAAGCGCTTTACCGACAAGGATATATATCTTGATCAGTTCATCCCGTTTCAGCTTTTCAACCTGTGCAAGAAATTCCTCGAGCAGCTCTGCTGCCTTCTCATCTTTGCTATGATCGAGATAGAGTTTTGCTACGGCCTGGTTCAGCAAGCTGTCGGTCGGGTTCAGCAGTAGCGCCTGTTCGCCAAAACTCTCGGCCCGTTGTCGCTTGCCCAGCGCCTCGGCCGCTTGCATCCCGTAGTAATAGCCTTCGTATCGTGCCGGAAAACGAGCCATCAGTTTGGCGGCGTGCTTATAGGCGTTTTTAAACTTCTTGCTCTCTAAGTAGTAGGCGGTCAGTCGATCTAGCGGCAAAAAGCTCTGTGGAGCCATCTTGTAGGCCTGTTGTAGGCCGCCGCCGCCCTTTCCCAGTTTCCATAAGATCATGCCACGCAACAGGTAGGCCTCTTTGTCATCATCAGCAAGTGCGAGGGCCTTCTGAACATGCTCGAATGCCTGCGAATGCTTGCCTGCATAAAAGTAGGCCTGGGCCATGGCACGATGGGCAAACCCTTGCTCGGCATGGTGTTGCAATACCCTCTGTGCTAGATTCAAAGATCTCTTCAGGAGTTTCTCTCTATCAAGGTGGTGACCGAGCACTGCGTACAGTTGCGAGAGTGCTGTTACTGTTCTTGGCGAACGCTCCTCCTGCTTATACGCCTCTAAAAGATGACTCTCAGCACGACGATAGGCAGCCAGAGAGTGCTGGTGATAGGCTGCCATGCCAAGCTCAAAAGCGGACTTGCCGGTTACCGGTTCGCTTGGGGAGTCTACGGGGGTCGCTATCGGAACCCTGTCCACGGCGTTTACCTCTGGTTGTGTCAAAGTTGTTGCGGTCTGTGCTGCTGCTGCAACCACCGGAGTGTCAAAGGCTGGCTGTACTGCCTGGCTACGCTTGTAGATATAAAACAGAGCGAGGATGCCCACGGTGACAAAAAATAGCGAAGAGCTGAGCATGAGCGCCATCCAGGGGGCATAGCTTAATTTTTTTTCGATCTGTTGTGTCGGCGTAGCAACCCGCTGAGGACCTGGACTCACAGGCGCTGGCTTGTCTTGTGCAGGCAGCTCTCGCTTATGCGGCTCAGGCGCATCAACCTCCATGGGTTCACCCAAATCCAGAGGTTGCTCTGCGACTTTGAGCTCATTGTTGCTATCGTCGCCACCGATGACCGAGTAGGCCGTATCAACGGCTTTAGCAGGCGGTACTGCAGCCGGAGAGCCACTATCTGTAAGGGCATCCATACGGGCGTTTACCTGCTCCAACCTCTGGCTCTCTTGTGTAACCTTTGCCTTTTCAGCCTCAAGGCTGGCAAGCAGGTCAGCATCGTCATGGCTCTCAGCCTCTACTGGTTCTACACTCTCTTCCGCAGTCTCAGTCTGTAACGTCTGCATCTGCTCAAAAGCGCTTGGCAACGCGGCTGGTTCTGCTGCATTCTCGGGCTCTGATTCAGAGGGTTGATCGGTTAAGTCTGGTGGTTGCCAAAAGCTCTCAGTTTCTTGGGGCTTCACGTATTCAAACACCTGCTGGCATTGACTACAGCGGATGGCTGCGCGTTTGCCCGGAACCTTACTGTCATCAATATCGTACTGGCTTTGACAGTGGCAACAGGTTGCTCTCATGGGATGTCCTGCCCAATGATAACGTTACCGCCAAGCACGCTGATAGAACGAGAGTCATCATCACCGTTGGCAGCTATGAAAGAGATGATGTAGTTGTTCTCAGGCACGTTAAAAAAAACATAGAAGCCATTGACCGCAAGCAAGCTCGCATTTGTGCTCAGTTCAAAGTTCAGAAACGGAGAGCTAGTGACCTCCTTTTGTTCGAAAAAGAAAGGCCCATCAACGTCGCTCACTGGCGCAGCGCTGTCATCTAAGAGCAAGACCGAGGTAATGTTGGAACGCTGGCCATCGGATATGGCGCCAATGATAATGCCCTTGCTATCGTCAATGGGATTGCCACCCTGGCCTGGCAACAAGGTCTTTAGATTTTCCAAGTTGGCAGTATCAATAAAGCCGAGTCTGACTTGCAAGCCACTGTCCGGAAGGAATGGGAAGCTAAAGGAGTCGCCGCCGCTCGCGATCTTGAGAATAATTGGCTCGCCAGCCGGTACATTCTCTAAGGTAAAGGCGGTAACCCCGGCACTGCCTTGGATACCCGCCTGGGTAGTTAGACCTAAGCCAACCAAGGTAATGTTGATCGGTGAGGTGGAGAGAATGTTAAAGGTGTTGACCACCGTGCCAACCACATCCACGGTAGAGGTGTCAACATCGGCGCTACTGCAGGCAGCGCAGACGATAAGCAGCAAGATAAGGCTAATGCGACGAAACCGAGTCAATGGCTTAACCTATGTTGTTGTTCTCGACCAGTTCGACAAGCACTCCCGCCATATCACGCGGGTGGATAAAGCAGATCTGTTTGCCCTGCGAACCCTGGCGAACCGGGCCGTGCGGTTTGATCCCCTGCTTCTCTAACCGCTTAAGCGTTGCCGACAAATCTTCAACGGCAAAGGCAATGTGGTGCAACCCCTCGCCACGTTTCTCAAGAAAGCGTGCGATCGGTGAGGCCTCTCCCAAAGGCTCCATCAGCTCGATGGTTGTTTCACCGCAGGAGAAAAAACGTACGCGTACCCCTTCACTGGCCACCTCTTCAGTTGAACCTGCATCTACATCCAGCAGCTGTTCGTAGAGTTGGCTCGCTCTCTGTAAATCCCTTACCGCAATGGCAATGTGATCGAGATGCAACCCCACGCCCCGCTACTCCGAAGTGACTACGAGAAAGAACAGGCCCTGCTCCTTGGTAATGTCAAACTTCCGCAGCTTCAGCTCGTAAGGCCCGGTGGTGCCATTCACGCCGGCAACCACGATGGTATAGCTTTGACCTGCGGTGAGCTGGTAAAAGGCGGATGAGGAACAATCTGCATGCCCGCTTGGTGGGTTGAAACCCATAGGGCCAACCAGATCCCCTGTTGTGGCGTTAAAGCCATCTTGGGAGGCCACTGGGATCTCGCCAGAGATGTGGGCGTTGATCGTACTCTGGCAGACCTGTAACGTGCTGTTCTCAACATTTTTTACCGAGTAGCCACCGATGTTATTGCCCAAATCTGCGAACACATCGTCGTCGTCGTCACGGCTATCGACATCCACAGCAAGAGTGTCTTCCGTGCCGGTATTGGCGAGAGGATGGGTGCTGGTATAGACCGCATTGGTCTCTTCGCGCGCCATATAGGTTAAGATCTGCTCCTGGAAATTACTCGGTGATCTGAACTCTTCAATGGCAATGGTGCCCAAGGCGTTGTCATTGTCTTCATCGGCGTCAGCAAAACAGTCGCTGTCTAGCTGTTTTTGGAAACGTGGCTCATAGAACTCGTCATCGAGAGGGTTGTAGACAGGATCATCTGGAATGGATTTGAGCACAAACAGCTCAAAGAAAGGCTTGTAGATCAAACTACCCCAGTTCACGCCAACTGTGGAAAAGGCAATGGGATCAGGCGAGGTATCGGTCTCTGCACCGTCACAGGGCAGCGAGCCGCCACTATCAAAGTTCTCTAAATCTTCAACAATAAAGGTATTCTCGCCATCTACAAACGGAATCACATAACGCCACTGCGGCAGGTTGTCGCCGTTGTCAATGGCATTGGTGAGCGTGCCAAGATTAGGCACATCATCGGCGGAGACCACAGCCAACATCGGCCGCAGTCCTGTACTGCCGTTATCGTCGTTAACCTGAGCCTCTACCCAAACCGCAAGGTTTTTCGCGTCTGTAGGAGTGGTGGGAATGGTAATCGTATAGGTATCGATATCATCCACGTTGACAAAGGTGGTCACCCCAGTGTCGGGATCAAACATCGCCGTAAAGTTCTTCTTCTCCTCAATGTTGCCACGGATGACCAGCGTCGTACCACGGCTGCCAGAGATGTGGCTGGCGTAGTCCACGGTGCTCGGCCCGATCACCTCGGTAGTGGAGTCGAGCGTGCCAAAGACGCTCTCACTATAAACAACAGGCGAGGCTGGATCGATATCGGGCCGGCGCACGACAAACCCCTTCCAGTTGGCTGAGTTCGCCTCGATTTGAAAGTTGCTGATCTCCTCAAACAGTCCACCCACACGCACAAAGTTAAAAGCAAGTCCCTCAGTAAATCCCTTGAAACTGTTTCCTGGTGCGTAGGTAAACTGGTCTGGGTTTTCAAAGAGAAAGGTACGATTGGTACTGCCAAAAACAACAATGGGGTTTTCACCATTGAGATTAATACCCACGGGGTTGGCAGACGAGTCGTCATCTAGTGAACCGCCATCTGCGCCAGCACGCGTGCTACCAGAGGCATTGGCAATGGCGGTACCATAAAGGGTGCTGTTTGGATCTAGGTAATAGGGAAAATCAACATTAGATTTTTCCATAGCTGTTTGCGCTACGGCCATGGCAATAGAGAAGAATTTGAACATGGCAATAAACTCGGTCTCAATGGCTGGATCAAAGGTAAACTCGAGGTTCTCTTCTAAATTCTGCGTACCGGTAGATTCACCATAGAGCGTGCTGATAAAGGCGAGATCGGTATCATAGTTTTTGCTATCTAAGTTGACGGTGTCGTCGGTCTGGCTATCTAAGAGAAACTTGGCAAAGAGATACTGCATGCCTAGAGAGATATCGGCAAACCAACGATCCGACGATGTCAGCGACACGTACGATGGCAGATCCAAGTAGGCAAAGACATCAAACATAAAAGATGGCGAATAGGCAAAAAAGCCACTGAGATCAACCGCCATAAGACTGAGGACGTTTTGCAACCACTCCTCTTCTGGCTGACCCTCATTCACAAATACATGTTTGTCGAAAGAACCAAGCCTCTGCCCGTGAAACGGTACGATAGACAACAGATCCGTAGAGATATAGGTATTCAAAGGAATGGGATCGAGAAAGTTAAAAATGCCATCTGGATCAGGAGCGTGGGCATAGATAACTTCCTGTTCATTGGAACAGGGGTTGGTGTCTTCGTCAAAAGGCAGCAGATCGGTGGTCATGGAGAATCCGTGCGGCACCACACCAATGGGAATATCCTCGGCTGAGCCGTCGGTCTCGCTGATTTGGTTCACAAGCGGCGTAATCACAAAACTAAAGGTGCCATCGCCATTAACATCGGGAATCGCAGCAAAGAGATCAATCAGCAGTGGGACAAAATTGCTTTCAATGACACCAGCAATGCGGGTGAGTGCGCCATCGCAGAGAGTATTGCTCACACTGCAGTCTGTAGTTGCATCTGAGGTTGAGTAGGGCACATCGCGGTCAACAAAGATACGGACAACGCTATTCTTTTTGCGCAAAATCGCTGAGGTGACGGCATCACAGACACCAACAACATCGACCTCGCTGGGAAAACGAAACTCTACCTCATCGCCCACCTCTGGAGGTTCCTCTTTTGTGGAAAAGAGCGGCGGCCAAATGGAGGAGCCGGACTCTGCTTTCTGTTTTTGGTAGATATCATAGGCGAGTTCATCCCAGGGGTTGATGGTACCTTGGATGGCAGCGTCCCATGCTTTGGGATCAAACTCCCCACCAAACTTGGCGGAGGGCTCATCCAGATCGTCGGGCTCGGCGATATCGAAGCTGTAGTCGGCTGCAGTGGGGTTAAAAAAGATAAAACCATACTCGTCTGTGGTGGCATCACGGTCATCACCGTTGCTGCAATCCGAAACCTCTTGAAAGTCTGCTGGTGGTAGAGAGAAACGGATCTTACCGCTGGAATCGGGATTGAGTGTGGCGACATCACCCGTCTCACAGAGACCGGGCAGACCAATCACCTGGGTACCTGAGGCACCAGGAGGTTCTGGCGCGGTGGTGGAGGTGGGTGCTGGTGTGGGATCGCTGCTGGTGTCATCTTCACCCGTAGCACAGCCAATCACAATTAGCAGCAGTGTGGTGCAAACAACCAAGCCGATCTGTTTCATAGAGTTATCCTCCAGCCCTGACACGATCTCAATGGGACGGATAGTTACCCCTCTAGCTGTTTGGAAACTTCAATGATGTTCGGGAACTTATTTAAGTATAGGGAAATCGTTTGGTTCAGTCAACGCAGCGGTATACAGAACTTATGTTCCTCTCCCAGCTAAATGGCACGACTTGACAGTGTAAGGGCTTTTCTTCATACTACGCGAAATTTTGACATTCTAAAAATATCAAATGATTTCAAATAGATAGATATGGAAGCGCTCATCCGCAAACTGCTCAGCGAATTAGGCGAAGACCCAGAGCGCGATGGTCTGCGCCAAACAGCCACACGGGTGAGCAAGTCGCTGCGCTTCCTGACCAAGGGTTACCAGGAAGACCCTGCTAAAATCATCAACGGCGCCGTCTACGCCAGCCATAGCCAAGAGATGGTTTTGGTTAAAGACATAGACTTTTTTAGCCTCTGTGAACACCACCTGCTGCCCTTTTATGGACGTTGCCATCTCGCCTACATACCGGACAAAAAGATCATCGGCCTCAGCCGCATGGCACGCGTGGTTGAAGTGTTTGCCCGCCGACTGCAGCTGCAAGAGCGACTGACGCAACAGATTGCTGAAACCATCCAAACCCATCTGCAACCCCTGGGTGTTGCCGTAGTCATGGAGGCACACCACCTCTGCATGATGATGCGCGGTGTAGAGAAACAGCGTTCGCGTGCGGTCACCAGCGCCATGCTCGGCAGCTTTCAAACCAACCAGGCTAGCCGGCAAGAGTTTCTCAGCTTAACGCAGACAACTCTTGCGAATCTGTGATAGAACTTTGCTAATTGGGGGATTGTGGTGGTAGCTGCAGAGAGCGACAAGTTTAATATCATTACCACGACCATGGATCGAGCCATTGGTTGGGCGCGCAGCAACTCGTTGTGGCCGATGCCTATGGGCATCTCCTGCTGTGCCATTGAGATGATGGCCATTGTTGGCTCGCGCTACGACGTCTCTCGTTTTGGCTCTGAGGTACTGCGCTTCTCACCGCGACAGTCTGATCTGATGATTGTTGCTGGCACCCTCACACACAAGATGGCACCCGTGGTACGGAGAATATACGACCAGATGCCCGAACCCAAGTGGGTCATTGCCATGGGCGCCTGCCTCGCCACCGGTGGTATGTTTGATGCCTACTCTGTGGTGCAAGGGCTCGGTAAGGTTTTGCCCATCGACGCCTACGTTGCCGGTTGTCCACCAAGGCCAGAGAACCTCTTGCTCGCGCTCATGGAAATACAACGGAAGGTGCGTAAGAAGCCGTCGCCAATATTTGGCTCCATCAACGAAGAGGTACACCAAGCAACCATACCCCTGGAGCCGGTAAAGACCACAGAACAGCCAACACGCGCGGGTACACGCATGCTCAACATGGGCCCACAACACCCCAGCACCCATGGCGTACTACGTATCGTCTTAGAGCTGGAGGATGAGACCATAGTACGTGCCTATCCGCATATAGGCTATCTCCACCGTGGCTATGAAAAACTCGGTGAGCACCGCACCTACCATCAGTACATCCCCTACACCGATCGCTTAGACTACCTTGCGCCGCTGTCAAACAACGTCGCTTACGTACTGGCTGTTGAAAAGCTGCTCGACATCGACGTCACCAGGCGCTGTCAGTATGTACGCGTTATCTGCTGCGAGCTAGCCCGCATCAGCTCACACCTGTTAAACTTGGGCACCTATGGCATGGACATCGGCGCCTACTCCACCTTCTTTTATACCTTCCAACAGCGAGAATACATCTACAACCTCATTGAGAAACTCTGTGGTTCACGGCTGACCTCGAGCTATACCCGCATCGGCGGTATGATGCGTGATCTACCACCTAACTTTGTCTCTGAGTTACGAGCATTTCTTAAAAAACTTCCACCTGTGCTCGATGATCTAGAAAACCTTCTAGCACACAACCGTATTTGGGTGGAGCGCACCCAGGGAGTTGGCGTCTTCTCTAAGGAAATACTCATGGACTTTGCCATAACTGGACCGATACTGAGAGCTTCGGGTGTGCCGCTTGATCTGCGCCAAGCCGCGCCCTACCTGAATTACAACGAGTTTGATTTTAACGTTTGTACACGCGAAAACGGCGACTGTTACGACCGCTACATGATCCGTATCGATGAGATCCGTGAGTCGATCAAGATTATTACCCAGGCTCTAGAGGGTCTCCCCGAGGGTCCGATCAACATTGATAATGCAAAGGTCATCCTACCGGAAAAGGATAACGTCTATAACGAAATGGAGTCGATGATCCATCACTTCATGCTGTTTAGCGAAGGTATCAAGCCACCGCAAGGAGAAGTCTATCAAGGTATTGAAAGCCCGAAGGGCGAGCTGGGATTTTACTTAGTCAGCGATGGCAGCAAACACCCCTATCGCCTGCGCATTCGTGCCCCCTCTTTCAACAACCTCGGTATCCTGCAAAAGGGTTTAGAGGGTATAAAGATCGCCGATGCCGTGGCTATTATTGCCAGTCTTGATCCGGTGATGGGAGAGTGTGACCGATGAGCTCCACAGCCATCCCGCATCGCTCTTGGTGGTCACGCTTCCTCCAAGCCATCTATCTTCCAGCCATCTTTCGCGGCATGGCGATTACGCTGCGGCATTTGCTGGCACGAAAGGTTACCGAACAATACCCCGAAGAACGTTGGCAGCTACCACAGGGATATCGTGGTTTTCCAGAATTAGTACAAGATGACAACGGTGTCGAGCGCTGTGTTGCCTGTGGTCTCTGTGAGATTGCCTGTCCCGCTTATGCGATCTACATCAAACCAGGCGAATACCCAGATCCGAACGTTAAAGATCGCTTTCCCGTGGAGTTCAACATTGATATGGGACGCTGTATTGTCTGTGGCTATTGCGAAGAGGCCTGCCCGGTGGACGCCATCCGCATGTCGAACCGCTATGAACTGGTCTCCGGCAACCTCGCCGACCTCATCTTTAAAAAGGATCTCCTCCTCGACGACTTTGATAACCTTGAGGTACCGCACATCTGGGAGGAACGCCAACGTGATGCCTCAGAGAGACGCGCCAACACCCTACGCCCGATGTTTGTACCCAGCGATAAGTGATTCTTCAAAAGGTACGGCCTTACTTTTAGGGACAGAGTCCCTAAAAGTAAGGCCGTACCTTGTAGTCCCTTCTACTTGCGAAACTTCATGGTCAACGAAGCCAGGAAGGCCATGAGGGATACCACAAGAATAGTCCATCCAAGCAGCCTTTCTGAACCCACATGAACACTGTCGTAAAAGTAGCGGTGCAGTAAAAAGATCGCGCCTACGACCAGATTGGCCAAAGCCATGCGTATTGAGACGATACAGGCACGAACGTTCTCATCTGCACCAATGTCCTCGTGAATTAGGCTAACGACAAAGCCATAGCCATAAAAGAAAAAAAAGCGCATAACAACAACTAGGCAGACTACTAGCACACCCACGCTTAGCTCGAATGGCTGCATCAATACAAGGAGGAGACCCGCAAGTATTAAGATTCCAGAAGCGGCAGCAGAACCATAGATCGCATGCCGTTTACTACTCTGCTTTGCAGAATTGCGTGCACACCTTCTGGCGAAGAGCGTGCCAAAAAATCCGAAAAGGATAAGACCCGGAAGCATGAGATAGGATTGCGGCCGCGGTCCCGCAAATTCGGCAATGAGCGGCCAGGAGAACGTGACCAGCATAGTAACTGCATAGAGACAGACGAGCAACGTCAGACCAACTAGCGATGCCGGCTGAAAGGCGTTTTTTACCATCACCTTCATAGGTGGCAGTTTGGGCCCGGTCTGCACCGAGTCATAACCTTTCGAGACAAGGAAAACGGTAGTCCACAGGGTCACCTGACTGACTGCTGCAAAGATCCATATAGAGGTCCAGAGCCACTCTTTAGCCGCAATATCAGCTACGGTTTCCATGAAAAAGACAGCGGCAATTAAAATAGAAACGCCACAGAAATAGAGCAGCCGTTCAAACAGCTGAGCTCTAACAAAAAACTTTGACTTAGAGAAATGGCGATCCTCTGCTATTTCAGCTGTAACCGCCCAGCCATCAAAGGTGCCTGAAAAAAAAGCATAGCCGGCAGAGTTGCACGCCATTGCCACAAGCAAAGCTACCATCGTAGTACCTGTGCTACCAACCCACAGTTGAAAGGTGGCAAGGATAGGAAAAGCAGCAAAGCGTAAAAAAAACCCGATGAGGAACACGCGTCGCCTTGATAACCCCCAACGGTCAGCAGCAAAACTAGAGAGGATTTCAGCAACGCCTTCAAAGACAAACGCACAGCTGAGAGCTACTGAGATCAGTCCCAGAGAGAGGACGTTCTGATCAGCGAGAAAGTGCCAGAGAAACAGAGGGTAGCCAGCAGTAAAAAAAGCAGCACCGAATGCCTCACCTGCGTAGCCAAGTATATAGACTTTACTGGGCCTCAAGATAGTTTCTAGTCTACATTTTGGTTAAGACCGAAGACCAAAGTAGACAAACAGGAACACCAACAACAGAAAAACCAGCACGCCGGCGATGATCTCGACCGGGTCAGCCTTCATCTTCTTTAACATATCGCGCGCTTTTTTCTTGAGCTCGGGATTGGCCTCTACCTCTAACACCGCTTTAAAGTCGGCACGGGCGGCAAGAAAATCTCCGGATTCAAAAAAGTCCATGCCACGCGCAAAGATCACCTTGGCACTCATTTTTTCGTCCTTTAAGGTCGGCTCACCAGAACTCATGCCAGCAACTACCTTCTCCGATCAAGGTGGTATTTGGCAATCTTTTTGTTCAAGCCCTGTCGGGTAATCCCACAGAGGCGGGCTACTTTTGATTTGTTCCAGCGGTACTTTCTCAGATACTTGACGAGCAAGCTCTTCTCAAAATCTTCAACCATAACCTTAATGGCGCCTTCATCCTCTAACTCTAATTCTTTGGTAATGTCAGGCTTGGTCTCATAGAAGAACTTTTTTGACATGTCTTTTGAGTGTATCAGAGAGTGGCTTGGCATCAGGGCAACAATACGCTCAATCTCGTTGCTTAACTCCCGCACATTACCAGGCCAATAGTAGTCACTTAAAATCTCTAGCACCTCTTCTGCAAGACGGATGCCTTCTTTATTGATCTTCTTTTGGTAATAATCGAGAAAGTGATTGACGAGAAGAGGAATATCTCCACTACGTTCTCGCAATGGCGCCATGGTCAACTCAACCACAGCAAGTCGATAGTAGAGGTCTTCACGAAAACGTCCCTCTTCAATCAACTGTCGCAGGTCCTGATGTGTAGCAGAGATGATACGAACATCGACACTTTGACCCTTGGTATCGCCAACCTTCATAAAGGTGCCTTCCTGGATCAAACGCAGTAGCTTAACCTGCAAGCCAAGGCTCATCTCACCGACTTCATCGAGGAATACCGTGCCACTATCGGCAACTTCGAACAGTCCCTTTTTGTCTGTCACCGCACCAGTAAAGGCGCCCTTCTTATAGCCAAAGAGCTCTGCCTCTAAGATCGTTTCCGTAAGTGCCGCACAGTTAATCGTTACAAATGGTCGATTGCCACGGGTACTATACTTTTGAATCTGTCTAGCAATAAGCTCTTTACCCGTACCACTCTCACCGTAGATGATGATCGAGCTATCACTGGTCGCCACCATCTTCAGCTGGCGAATGATATTAAGCATCGTTGGATCGTTGGTAATAATGCCATCGTGGTTGTATTGATCGATACTCTCGGACACCCCCTGCTCTTTCTCGAGCTCATGGATGTAAGTGCCGATTTCGCCTGCCATCATCTCCATGAGGTTATGGATGATCGCCATCTTGTCGCTCGAAAAGAAAGGAACGCTCTGTTCCATTTTGTTGAGATCGGACTCGCCTACGCCAAGCTTGCGACAGTTGTCTTTCATACGTTCCAACGTCGAGGTATCGGGCGCACCGGCGACAAACTCACCGCTGCGAAAGACGCCGAGCAGCTTGTTGCCCGCCTTGATGGGATAGGCGGTAACCGTGAGACCGGTATCAAAAGTCTTGGTAACGGTTCTACCGCTCTCGACGGCAGCGCAGACAACCTCAAGGTTGTCCTGACGCAGACGTTCCATGCCGCTGGTATTGGCTTTTATAGCCTTCACCAGATCATTTGACTGACTGAGAATAAACGGCGCTTCTGCCTCGCTCATGGCCTTGGCATCGGCATAGCCGAGATACTTGGAACGGGTATCCGACTTACGTCGATTCGAGCGGGTAAGATAGATGGCACTCAACTCAAGGTTCTTCAGCGCCTCTACCAAGGTCTTGGTAACGCGCAGCGCCTTGATCCGTTCCCAATCTACATTAAGCATGGAATAAAAGTTACCTTAAAACCCAGAGAATGGGAAGGCAAATTTAGATGAGCAGAAAGATCAGGAGCTTTTCTTGATCTGCAGTGTGGCACCAGCGTAAATTTTATTACCAGATCGAAGCTGGTTCCAGCGCCGTAGAGCCGCGACCGAGACGTTAAAACGCCTGGCAATAGCCCACAAAGTGTCTCCACGCCTTACTCGGTAAGGCACAAATCCCTCACCAACGCCTTTACTATAGCGGTGGTAAGCGACCCGCTGAATCGATGGGGAGCGATCGGTCCGCGGTAAGGGCACCATCAGCAGACGCCCCGCTCTTATCGAACGTGGCCGCTTAATCGCATTGATACTCGCCAACGCTCTGGTGGTTGATCCATACTTGCTGGCAATAGACCAGAGCGACTCCCCACGTCGCACTCGGTGTCTGATGAACTGCCCCCTGACATCCGCCTTGAACCTATCGGCATCGGTAGCGATAAGCGTCCCCTTACCCACAGGCACACGTAACAGATAAGTAGAACGCTGGGGCGGGGTAAAATCACGACGCAGCTCTGGGTTTAACGCCTTGAGCGTTTTGAGTGAACAACCTGCTGCCTTTGCCACCTTACGCAGGTCGGTAAACTGGGTAATCGACACAACATCAAACTCAACCGCAGCCTCCTGGTGGATCCCACGAAAGCCATAAGCCTCTGGATTTTTGGCGATAATTGCTGCAGCTAAGAGTTTGGGAACATAGTCGCGGGTCTCTTTTTTGAGGTAGCGGTACCGACTCAACTCCCAGAAATCCCGTGTCTTATAGCGACGGATGGCGCGTGATATCTTGCCGGCGCCAGCGTTATAACTTGCGGCCACCAAATACCAACTACCAAACTGCTCAAACAGATCACGTATATGCTGTGCCGCAGCAAGCGTCGCCTTAGCCGGGTCGCGCCGCTCATCAACCCACCAGTCGACTTGCAGGCCATACTGCATACCGGTGCGGCGGACAAACTGCCACAATCCAACGGCTTTAGCATGCGAGTAGGCAAAGGGTGAAAAGCCGCTCTCAATCATCGCCAGAAACACCAGATCTTCCGGTAGATCGTGTTGCCGCAATACCTCACTGATCATCGGGGCATAACGGTTGTAACGACTCAGCCAACGCACAAAGTGTCGCCGACCCCGACCTTGGAAGTAATCCATCCAGGATATGACTTTGTCGTTGATGACCACCGGAATGTCATAGGTCGCAACTTCAAACTCTCGTGCGTAACGATCCGCATGACAGTGTGCAAACCTGTTATCCCTCTCTCGTGAATCGAGAGCCCGAGATATCGTCAACAGGCTGGTTTCAGAATAGAGGTGTGTGGCAGGACAGGAAGAATCTGACTTTGACAGCTCGGCAGTTGCAGCAAACGCCAGCGAAAACGGTAGACACAATAGTAGATAAGCAAGAGTACGCATACTCATTGCTCCGCTACAACCCTTCCACCCGCTGCAAAGATCCACTACAATACATAACCGTAAGCACCAACGTCCTATGCTTAAGTTAATGAAATTCCGAGTTCGTGTCAACCAAGGCTACTGCCTGTTTGGCTGCGTGCTGGCGCTTGTACCGATGGTCGCACGTGGTGACAACGCAACACTGCCCGCTTACATAATCAAAGCAGAGATAGACCGGGACGCCCATATAATCCAAGGAACCGTAAAGATCTCCTTTCGCAACCACTCCACCCAAACGATCGAACAAGTTCCAATTATCGTTTATCCCAATGTTTATAAACAACCGCCCGCCTATCTTAATGATGTCAACTTTGAGTGGGTCTACCCACAACGTTTTAACGCTGGATGGATGGAAGCCGAACTCCTCAAGGTTAGCAAACATAAACTTATCAAGAAAAAACCCTTTGTCTGGTTGATCAGCCTTGCGTCGCCACTGGCGCCAAAGAGCTCTATAACTATGGAGCTCAACTTCTCCACGCACATTCCAGAGAGATTTGGCGAGTTTGGCCATAGCAAAGGAAGCTATACCTTAGGTGGGGGTTGGCATCCCTATATCCCGAGCATGGATAGTAACGGCCATTGGCAGCTACACCTGCCGCCGCCACAGGCTCGATTCGACTGCGACTTAAACTACCAAGGCCACCTGTTTGTGAACGAGCGGCATTACTATGCCGATACGCGGCAGGTAGCAAGCGTGCGCGGACTCAAGGCACGCCAACTCACGCTTATCCAAACTCCCAAACTGCGCCGTTTAGAGATCCACAGTAGCCGTTCCCGTGCTACGCTGTTTCTAAGCGGCCGCCACCGTCGCTCCCGCGAAAGAGACTTGCAAACCAGCATCCGTCAGGCCCTGCACTATTTCGAGCAGGTCTATCCAGACAGAACCGATGTCGTAACTGTCGTCGAAGTGCCCTTGCGTACGGAGATTACCGTTGGCGTCGGCGGATCTCTGGTTTTGCTCTCTGATAGGGCCTTAAAGATCTATCCCGGTCTGAGAAAATACCACCGCGCTCATCTATTTCAGGCACTCTTTACTGCCATGGAGAAAAATCGAGTTAATCAGATGGAACAGCATGGTGATCAACTCTGGGTCCAAGAAGCAGTCTCGTGGTTTCATACCGAGCAACTATTACAATCGACTTTTATCGGCCAACGCGATGCCAGGCAGCTGCCGCTCATACGCATGCTCAGCTTCTTACCTTCCATTGACCAGGTGATCTATACGCCTCAGTTTCCCTTTACCAGCGCCTACTACAACCTCAACCTCGCAACCCCATTCTATCGTCAAGGTTTTCTCAGGTACAACCGCAAGGTCAGTAGTGGCCGTTTTGTCTTGGAAAAGCTTGGCAATCAGTATGGCAAAGCAGACACCAACCAACTCATGCATGACTACCTTGCGTCGGAAAATCACCTGCCGCTACGACGACTAGCACAAAAACGCTTTGGTTCAGAAAGCGAAATCTTTTTCCGACAATGGCTCTACGAACAGCCGCGAGTAAACTACAGCATCCGTAGTATCCGCAAGATCATCAAACCCGATAGAAAGATCTATAGCATTGTTATTGCTCGTAGTGGCAAGATCGAACTGCCAGAACCCGTCTCGGTTCTGGTTAAAGACAGGCAAGGCAAAACCCAGCTCTACCGCTGGGATGGGCATAACGACCTTTACACCCTTGAGTTCACCACTACGGATAAGATCGCTTATGTGCACCTAGATCCGCAAAAACGCCTATCTGAGACAAGCCGTGCTGACAACCGCGTACCACCTCAGTATAAGCTAGTAATGACCGCCTTTGTCTTTGGTCTTGATTTTAGCAATTTAGATAGCAACCTGCTGATTGCCACACAGTTACGGCGCATCTACGGCGGTAAAAACCGTTACAACGCTGCATTCAGTGTTGATGACTCGCTTGTCGACTTCTCCCTCGGCTACAGTCGCCTCTTTGGCAGGCTGATCGATCGGCTGAGGTTAAGCCATGGACTTGGCATCAGTTATACTTTGAGTTCACTCAATGCCGACTTTCTTAGTAGCAGCTTTGGTACCCAAGTCAGTCCTTCGGGAAACAGTACAAAAATCAGCGTCGGTTACGGCTTTGGTAACCGCTTAAGCCTCTTCAATCCTATGGAGGGGATTGGATTTAGCGCCTTCTTTACTGCTGGCCTCGAAGCATTAGGAGGCGACTTTGACTTCTTTCGCACGGGTTTCGCCTATGCCCATATCATTCCCTTTGATCCACAGCATTTGCTTGCCACCCGTATTGCCTTTGGTATTTCCGGTGATGACTCAATTCCACCGCAGGAGCAGTTTGCTCTAGGAGGAGTGGATAGCCTGCGTGGCTTTGCCTTTGGGGATCCGCGGCTTGTTGGTCGCAGTCGACTACAGTTCAATACGGAATACCGCCACACCTACATCAACGATCTAGATATCAACCTCTTCCACCTGGCGCGTTTTCGTAAGGTGCAGGGCGTACTCTTTTTCGATGCCGGTCGAGTCACCGGCTCGGTTGTAGAGCAGCAGCAAGATCCCAGCGGTTTCAGTGGCTATGATATTGGTGGATTGTTTGACCTTGGCGACTACTTTGTCAACAGTGGTTACGGCCTGCGTATCTACTACGATGCCCTGGGTATCCGCAACTCCCTACTCCGCTTTGATGTCGCCAACCGCCTCAACCCTGATCTCGCCTTTGATCCTATCTACTACCTCGCCTTTACCCAAGCTTTCTGACAGACAACAAAAATTTGACATTGAAAAATTTTAGAATTATTTCTTGTGGATCATGAAATCTGTCAAGTTATGGGACATAAAAGCAGCAGCAGAGACAATCGAACAGGATAGTTTGTCGGATTTGGATCTTAAAAAGTATCTATTAGTCATTATTATTTTCGGCGAGATTGGAATGTGGCTTGGTGGCTATGCTATGATTATACCAGCACTCGCTATTTTTTGGTTCATCGCAGCAATTGCAGTCAAAGTCCTCGGACTGAATTATTGTTTTAAATCAAATCTGAATAGAGATGGTAAAGATTTTATTAAACGATTTTTAGTGTTAAGCGTCCCAATTGCTATTCGCCTGTCAGTGGCTTCCTTGGTTGTCGGAACACTTTTGGCAATTCCAATATGTGCAATCCTGAAACCCAGCTTTTCCGGACTTCCTGTTCAAATGAGTTATTTTTTACTGGATCTCTGTCTTGAATTGATCTTTTTCATTTGGGTTGCGCGTTGGTTGAAACGATTAAATCTACGGCCTGTCTCCTAAGACAATACGCATTTTTACAGATGGCCTCTCCGAGACTCGAACTCGGATGGGGTTACCCCCAGTAGATTTTGAGTCTACCGCGTCTACCAGTTCCGCCAAGAGGCCGCCTGATCAATTTAACGGTCCCAGCGGGAATCGAACCCGCGTTTCAGCCTTGAGAGGGCCGTGTCCTAACCGCTAGACGATGGGACCATTTATAACTGGGGGCCAGCGACGGTCTGACGGTGGCTACCCGCATTAATTATAGCCTCTTCAGACCGTCGCTATGCCCCCAAACCCCGCGCGCAGGCGCGAATAAATCGCACCTGCGCTTATTATTTTCGAGAGCCCGCAAAGACTTCAATGAGGCTACTCGCATCGTTTAACCAGCCTTCTGCACAACCACGGCATAGGTAACCTCAGGGCCGAGGATGGGCTCGGGCATGCTAGTCATTATGGATTCGCCGATCCTCGGCTCACACTACCACGGCAATCTTAACTAATCAGCCTTCTGCACAACCACGGCATAGGTAACCTCAGGGCCGAGGATTCGAACCTCGATTGCCGGGGCCAGAACCCGGTGTCCTGCCATTAGACGAGCCCTGAATAAAACCAAAACCATCAAACACATCCCTACAGAATAGACAAGTGCAAATTAGCCAGTCCGCCACAATGTCAATCTATTTACCAGAAATATTGGCTACTTAGAATCCGGACGCAGGATGACACGAATTTCTTTGTAGCTCTCATCAAGATTAAACAGCGTCTCATAGGTACGAAAACCTGGCTTATGAACCACCATGTTGTAGCTATCAAAAGGAACCTTAGAGATCTTTAGCGGTGTTTTGTTGCCAATAACTCGGCCACCAAAGATCACCGTAGCCTCTGCAGGCTCAACAATAACCCTAATCGTGCCACGCCTTAGCCTCTCGTCTTTCTGGCGGCTGCTCTTATTTGGCTGCTGCCACTTCTCTATCTCTTTAATAAGGCTTGTTTTGCCAGTGGCTTCCGTTGGCAAATCCCGATCACCACTCTTTGGTTTGAAATAGGCAAAATAGAGAATAACCGAGATAGACAGAACAATCACAACAGAAAGAGCTTGGAAAAGCCTACGGTTCATCTGCTGACGTTGCTGTTTTTCCTGCAAGCGTTGATGATGACCGCTGTATTGGCGAGCAACCATGGAGGGCGATTGCACCTCCGGCCTCTCATCCAGCTCTAGCGGCTTGTCTTCTTCTGCAGGCTGTTGTGGCGAGACCGGCTGCGGTAAATCTCTATCTGGCTCCTGGTTAGGCTGCCAATCAAATTCTGGTAGTTCGTCATCTTGCTGCTCCGGTAGGCCAGAAAAGACATCCTCAGAAAAGGCTTGATCCTCTGAGGCCGCTTCTAAGAGATAATAGGTCGCAGTCTGCGGCGTAGCTGTTGCTGTCGTCAGCGCAATGGCACTACTATGCTGCCAACTGTTTGCTTCCACACTTCGTAAGAACCAGTCGGTAAAAGCGATAGTCTGGCCAGGCATGACCGCTTCGATGTCTGCGGCTCGTCGTGACGCTTCATCCGTTGCCTCTAATAAAACCATCTTAAAGTTTACTTTTCTATCTTCGTCCTGTTGACTGGCATTGAAAGAACAGAGTTGATCTCTCAGCTTCCTCGCGCCTTTGAGTGCGTTCAAATCATCTGCAAAACCAAAAACAAATGCGCTACCAAGCCTATTGATCAAACAACCGCCACAGGCCTCCACAACCGGGTTGATCAAGGAACGCTGCCGATGCAGCATGGCCAACATTGCCTCACGCGATTCAAAACGGTTATCTGTTGCATCATCGATAGAGACCCACAACAGAGCAGATACTGGTGCCATTTCTTTGTCTAAAAGAGTTTGAAAAACCCGACAATGTTCAAGAATATGAGCATCATGCCTACAGGCGAGACGTAGCGCACGACAAACAGCCACACTGGAAAATACTTGCCAACTTTCGATCCCTTGACAAACTCAGACTGAAGAAGCTTCTCACTCATAAACCAGCCAATAAAAATAGCAACAGCCAAAGAGCCTAAGGGGAAGAACCAGTTGGTTACCAGATAGTCGACACTATCAAAAAAATTACGCTCGCCAAGCAACTTTAGTGAGGCTAGGGTGCTACCAGACAGTGCCGAAGGCACGCCAACCAACAACACACTAAAGCCTAAAATCAAGGTTGCTGTTTTGCGCTGCCAACCAAGCCCATCCATAGCAGCACGTACCACCGGTTCTAGGATGCTGATGCCTGAAGTGACGGCTGCAAAAAAGAGCAAGAAGAAAAAGACCGTGGAGAAAAACATGCCCATCGGCATTTGTGAGAAGACCACCGGCAAAGTTTTAAAGACCAATCCAGGTCCAGCTTGAGCTTCAAAACCATAGGAAAAGACAATAGGAAAAATCATCAAACAGGCAAGTAGCGCCACACCTGTGTCGACAGTTGCCACCCAAAAAGAGAACCTTGGAATATCAGCTTTGTCATCGAGATAGCTGCCATAGGTAATCATAATCCCCATAGCCAGACTCAAGGTAAAAAAGGCGTGGCCAAGCGCCTCCAATATCGCTCCAGGCGTCAACTTACTGAAATCTGGCGAGAAAACAAAACGGATGCCCTCGGCAGCCCCAGGCGAGGTCAACCCACGACCAACCATGACCAAAATCAACACAAGGAGGATACCCATGAGGATTTCCGTCCATCGCTCAATACCTCGCTGTACTCCGGCAACAACAACCGCCATACAGGTCAACATAAAGCAGGTGTGCCACAAAAGATTTTTCGCCGGATTACTATAGAGCTCACCAAACATGTCATAGATTGTCTGTGGGCTTTTACTGACGAAGACACTCAAGAAAGATTTAAGAATATACTCAAGCGACCACCCGCCAACAACACTGTAAAACGACAACATCATAAAACCCGAAACAAGCACCAGCCAACCCATAAGTTGAGACGGTGATTTTTTTCCTTTAAGGGCACGAAATGCCGCAATAGGAGACCGTTGAGTCATCCTGCCAATTTTGAGTTCTGTAATCAGCAACGGTAGACCAATAAAGACAATACAGAGTAGATAGACGACAACAAAGGCGCCGCCACCGTTCATGCCAGTCATGTAGGGAAAGCGCCAGATGTTGCCCAAGCCAATGGCGCTACCGCTTGCGGCAATGATAAAACCAATCTTTGTCTTCCACTGTTCTCGGCCTTGGTGATTCATTGCCTACTCCTCTCCTAGAGCAACACCCATCTACGCGTAGAGTCTATGTTCACAACCATACTGCGCGACCGCGCGTGGAAGTAGGCCCCTACAGCTCAGACCTCGCCGCAGACGTTGGCGCACAGCACTACTGCTGATTGGTGGAATGCCGGTGTTGCCACCACGCGGCACCACCATCACACCAAACTCTCGCTCGATGGTCTTGAACCCATACCAACGTTGTCTTTGTCGCAGAACATCCGAACCGATCATCAACTGAAAACGATGGCCTGGATGCTCCTTCCGTAACCGCCTCAAGGTGATAAGCGTCCGACCATCACTTTGAATAAGCCGCTCAAAATTCGACACTTTGACATACTTTTTTGCAAAGGTTTGAGTTGCCAGATGACACATGCGCAAACGATGGCGAAAAGAGCTCAGGTTCTTTTCAAAACGGTGTTGATAACAGGGCATCCACCAGATTGCATCAATCCAAAAAACAGAAAGCGCATGTTGCGTAGCAAAGACATGCCCCATATGCGGTGGATCAAAACTACCACCAAAAACTGCAATGACCTTCAACGACTAAAATCCCACGCCAAAAACGACGACGGTTTCGATTAAAGAGCTATCACCACCTACGTTGATATAACTTACTTCCAAGCCAAAAAAGGTTTGATAAAGGAATTCAAGTGTTGCTCCAGCACCTACTCGAAACATTCCGTCAATATCGTTGCCATCAAAGAGGTCTGGACTGAAAATGCCGCCACCAATAATGCCGTATGGATAGAGAAACCCAAGCGGCAAACCACCACGAAAAGAAAAATCGATCTGCTCGGCATCGTCATCGCCAAACAGATGGGTATAAGCGAGCTCGCCAGAGAAAAAGGTGGACCAACGGTAGCCGAGACCACCGCCAGCAGCAAAGAAGGCATCGTTGTCATCGACGTTTACGGTAACACCGAGACGGGGCCGCAGATACCAACCACCCGCTTCAGCTATGGGTGTCGTAGCAAGCGCCATCCACACACCAACTATGACAAGAACCCCTATGCGGATAATTCGTCGCATCAATGGCAACTATTAAACCATGACATATCTGATATTTACAAGTATATTTCCACCCCGAACGGGGTGTCCGGGCGGAACCAATCTGGTCATCGGCCTACCTCGCAGATTAAAAAATACTATAGTCTTATCAGGAAGTTATATCTAAGAAAATGGTTCGAACTGCGGCTGTAAACATTTTGACGCTGGGATGTAAGGCAAACGCCTATGACTCCGTGGCCATGCAGCATCAACTCAACAACAGCTTAGAGCTACGCCCGGCAAAAGGCAACCAAGAGGCCACCATTTACATTGTTAACACCTGCAGCGTTACAGAGAAGAGCGAGCGTGAAGCAAGACAACTCATCTATCGACTACGACGACAACATCCTCATACAAAGATCATCGTCACAGGCTGTTACGCCCAATCGAACCCAGAATCATTGGCGAACCTTGCCGAGGTAGATCATGTCTGGGGTAATGCAGAAAAGCACCACATTGCCGAACTGTTAAAGGGTTTAGATAGTGCCTCGCCAAAAATTCAAGTCTCACCCATTCGCAAGCATAGAACCATCTTCTATGAGCATATTAACTCTTTTAGCAACCGTACTCGTGCTTTTCTCAAAGTTCAAGATGGTTGTAATAACTTTTGTACTTTTTGTATTATTCCGTCGACACGAGGAGTTAGCCGTTCGGTTCCGTTAAAGGATATTGCCAAACAGCTACGTCAACTTAGTGAAGCTAATTATCCAGAAGTTGTCATAACCGGAATCGATCTGGGCAGCTATGGACGTGATCTGAAACCTCGCTCTAGCCTCTTTGCACTCCTTAAGTACATTGCGGAACTGGCATTACCAATGCGCATCCGTCTTAGTAGTTTAGATCCAGAGGACTTTACGCCCGAGTTGGTTCAACTCATTTCCAAAAAACCAAGCTTTGCTAACCACCTTCACCTACCGCTACAGAGCGGTGACAATGAAATTCTGCAAAGTATGCGTCGTTCCTATACTATTGAAAAATTCTTCGCTGCAGTCGCTCTCCTACGTAAAAACCTACCAAACTGTGGTTTGGGAACTGATCTCATAACAGGATTTCCAGGAGAAACAGACACTCACTTTAATAACACTTGCGATATCATACAGTCCTTGCCGTTTACTTATCTACATGTATTTCCCTTCTCGCCAAAGAGAGGAACCAAAGCAGCCGACTTCCCGCAACGACCGTCAATAGAAGTGGCTAAAAGACGATGCCAAGTTTTACGGAAGATTGGCGAGGACAAAAAAAGAGCTTTCATGGAGAGCCAAATTGGCAAGAAACTTGAGGTTCTAATTGAAACCCGTCGTGATAGCGCAATCGACTATGTTATCGGATACTCCAGCAACTATGTTCCCTGTTGTGTGCCAGCAAAAGTAGAACCCGGTACTTTTGTTAGCGTTATAGGCCAACAGGTGCGTAATGGATTCTTGGAGACAAGCCTTGTCAGTTGAAAAAGAAAACATCGCGGCTTTAGAGAAAAAATTGATGTATCACTTTAAGAGAAAGTCGCTTCTCCGTATGAGCCTTACCCATCGCTCCTACGCTCACGAGAGTAGTCAGGATAATATGGAAAATAATGAGCGCCTGGAATTCCTTGGCGACTCTGTGCTTGATCTTGTTATCAGCCACTTGCTGATGGAAAGATATCCAAACAACAGCGAAGGATTCCTCTCTAAGTGCCTGGCATCATTAATCAACGAAAAAACTTTAGCAAAGATGGCTCGCTCCATGCAGTTGGGCGAAACACTCATTCTTGGGAAGGGAGAGTTACTCACAGGCGGGAGAAACAAAGACTCCATCCTCGCAGACGCGTTTGAGGCAATAATAGGCGCTATATATCTCGATGGTGGTCTCAAACCTGCCTTCAAAGTCATCAAGAAGCAATTCTTACCTTTGATTGACGGTAACATCCAGTTTATCGATTACAAGACTCAACTTCAGGAAATTGCCCAGCAGGCACATCGTGTTATCCCCAACTACAAACTGCTCAATCAGTCGGGAAAAGATCACGAAAGAGTGTTTGAAATAAGCGTTATCATCAACGGTAAAGTTATGGGCCGAGGCAAGGGCAAGAATAAAAAGGAAGCAGAACAGAGAGCTGCAAAACTAGCCTTGGACAAGATCGCTAAAAAACCCGCCAAAAAAAAACGACGTTCAAAGTCTCAATCATAGAGCTTCAGACGGACACTGTCATGATCAAACGTCAGATCAGCACGCCCGTCAAAATCAGGCCGCATGTCAAACACTACACGTATCTTTTTTGGGTTGTTATGCAATCCAAATCGAACCTGTAAGAGCCGTGTATCGCTAAACTCAACTTTACTTTTTGAAAACGACTGCCCTATATCCGCAACATCCAATACATATTTTACAGGTCGTGATTCTATCTTAAAAAAATTGACATCGGAGTTATTGACACTCCCATCAAAAACCAAGGAGAACCGTGAGGATCTCTCACCTGTGTTTTCTTGTATAACGTCAACAAGTTTTGTGGCTTGTCTAGCATTTACCTGAGACACTGGTTTTATGGGGGCTGCTGACTCAAATTTCGCTGGAAGTTCTCTGATCGTCTTGACTAGGGTCTCACCATAAAAGTAAAAAGCAACCAGCAGTATCAATAGGCTCAGACCACCTATCGTCGCCGCCCTCCTGCCAGGTCGTTTCACCTCTAGCTCTTCTTCCACTGCAAGCACCGCGGCTCTGGGTGCGTTTGCTACTGCCCTTGCATCTTCACTTTGAATAATCTCTTCAAGTGACGAGAGATCTTGTGACTCCTTGTCTCTGTGTTTAGTAATTTTTCTGATAACAGTGCGACTCTCTTCATCTAGATCAATAAACTTAATCCCCATGCCAGGTGGCTGCGTGGCAGTTGCCTGCTCCGGCCCACGAGCCCACACCACTTCTCCCCAACCTTGAATCAGACACACGTCAGGTTTTAGGCGAAATTCAAAACTGAAAACCGTGCCTTTAGATTTAGGAGATTCTGTCTTAATAAACATTCCGCCAGTACTAATGTTTTCAGAATACTCAGCAATAAAACCACTAAAACGTTCGAACTCGAGACTGACTTCGGTTTTGAAACTAATGCGCTCTTGCCGACGAGAAATGCGCTTCTCACCACCAAAGCTTCTGTTTGATGGTATCATGGAATATTTACAACTCGAGGTGGCAAACGACCGCCGAGAGAACCAGTAACACGAAAAGCCGCACCACTGTCCTTTAGCTCTACACCTAAGGGTAGTAGGGCGACATTGATGGAACCTTTAAGATTGTTGGGTGCTGATTCCGGTATGTTCATACGCACTTCTATATTTACGTTACTTGAGTTTGGTGCATTTTTGAGATTGAGGACTCCTTTTGACTCAACACTCAGGTCCTTGCCATTGATTTTAAACTGATTGATCTTCCCCCGACCCTTCATCAATTCAAAATCTCCCTGAAGGCTACCCAAACTTAGCACTCCAGGTACTAGACCTTCCAACGCTAAGTTTTCTCCTGTAAGCTCGATTCCACCTTCTAAAACTTCGAGATTCATGGTTTGCAAGTCGCTTACCGTTCCACGGACCCCAAGAACTGCGGAGAGTTCGCCACCCAGCTTAATACCACCAACAAGACCGCCGACAACGGGCATTGTCTTTGCGAGCCTCTCTTTACTAGCAACAATGATCGCTTGCTGCAGATACTCCGACGTAAACAGCTGTTTTAACTTCAACTTCTTTAAGGAAAGGTCGATCTCCACGAGGTCTCGGCCAAACACCCCACGCGTAACTGTGCCACCTATCTTCCCCGCTGGTGCCGTCACTCGAAAACCAATAGCCAGTTTGCGCAAAAACAGGGGTAGTAGTCGAAAACGCAACTTCACCGACTCTATTTGATAGGTAGACGTAGCTAAGGCCGACTGCAGATGAATGTCTTCCAGATGAACTCCGGGAAAAAGGGTCGTAGAAAGCTCACCTATACTGATTTGGCTGTTTGGCAGTATCTGTTCTAATCTACGCTCAAAGTTTGGTCGAAAAACTTCTACTGGAAATCGTAGATAAACAAAAATTAGAAATACCACCAATCCTAATATAAAATAACGTGAGTTGTCTTTAACAAAGCGTAACATCGTTGACTACTTTTTCGGAGTAAATGCGCTAACAGAAAAACTAACATTTAAAAAGGCTGGATCTGTATAGTTTGGCTTCACATTTAGGCTGTTGATCCGAATAACACCTTTAGAGTTCTCAATGTTAAAGAGGTAATCTGTGAGTGCCGGCAGAGTCACTTTGAGCAGACGAACTTCAACCTGGGTCTCATTATAGAGGTCATTTGGTGGCGCTGGTTTTGGGTTCATAGAATCAGGAGAGACATCAAAACGCTGCGCAAGACTCTCAAGATAGGTGGTAAGAGAAAACGAGGACGGCGTTCGATCGATCAGAGCTTCGAGCCTCTCGACTTCTCTTCGCGACTTTGCGTAGTCTTCCTTTAGCCTCTCCATCTGCAGGGCAATTTCACGGTCGGCACGTATTTGTCGTTTTAGTTTTGCTAGAGATCCCATTGCCGTGGTAATTGTTACAACAACCAAGATTAGAACCACAAAACTAGTCACCCCCAACACAATATAACGCTCTCTCTCTGAAAGGCGCAGGTAGTAGTCTTTGACGTGATCAAGACGAATTTGTTTAACAAAGTCGAGGTTGAAGTCCATCACCCAGCTTCCTCCTTATCGCCAACGACTATATTTATCGTAAAGCGTTTTTTTGCTGAGTTGGGAGCGTCAGAAATTGCTCCTTTATCAACCTTCTGAAATTTTTCATACTTGCTTAAAAACGAAACAATCTTATCTACCGAAGTGAAGCTGTCCGTATCACCCTTAATAAACACCTTATTACGATCGATACTGATCTCTGTCACGTCTATCACAATGGATTTTGGAATACGTGAGCTTACTTCTCGCAAAATATCGAGAGCAGTAATGCTCTTTAGTCCACTGGTAAGTAAATCTACCTTGTCCTGAAAATCTCGTATGCGTGTCTGCATGATGTTAAGCGCCTGCTTCGGCGTTTTTACTCTACCCTTCGGAAAATCTGGCACTGTCTTTTCAATATTTTGAATAATTCCTCGACGAACCGTATCTACTTGTTTCGAACGCAGCCCATAACTAACGACAAACTGTAGAATCAGCAGGCCAACAAAGACTGCGGCCCAGATGCCATAGAAACGCGTTTTCTCCTTCAATGCTGTATAGCTTTTCACGACGGCAAACTCGCCCTTACGAAAATTCGTTGCGGACAGCCGGTCTAAAGCTACGCCACGAATACCTGTCCTTAGGCCGAGACTGATCGCCTGAATCATAACAGCTTCTTTTTTACCAATTTTTGTTTCAAGCCGACTTTCATCTTGAATACAGTGTACCCAATCTACGTTTCTGCCCGTCGTCTCCGTAATGAGACGGTCAATACCACGCACTAAAGAACTCCCACCGCACAAGAAAATGGTCTCTATCTTTGTATCACTCTCAGAGCTTGACTCGTAATTCTGAATTGTTTGCCCAATGTCCACAATCAGTGGTTGAAGCACCTCGCTAATACACTTGACGATTTTTTCTTGCCGATTCTCACTACCCGTCACTTCTCCTGGATCTACTGCTGCGTACTTGTGCTTCACCTCTTCGGCCTGTTGGTAAGTCAGATCAAACTCTCGGCGCAGTGCATCCGTAATGGCGTGCCCACCGTTGAAAAAAGTACGCACCGCCACTGCCTTGCCGTCACTTAGAATCGAAAGAGAGGTCTTTTGATGTCCGATATCCAGTATGACACACTCGCCTTCAATAGGTAGGTTGCTTACGTGTGCCACATTACCTAACGCTAACACATCCACATCAATTATTTTGGGATCGCATCCAACCGATTCATAGAGATCGAGATACTGACGCAAGAATTCTTTCTTTACTGCGTACGCCTGCAACGTAGTTTGGTTTTTCTGCCTTTTTGTAATGTCGAAATCGACAACCAAGTCTTCAATTTCAAAAGGCAGAAAATTTTCGAGCTCAAAAGGAAGAACTTTCTCAATCTGTTTACGATCTTTAAAAGGCAGGGTCATCTTACGGTGACTCACCTTCGATCCAGATAGGCTGCCAATGACCATCTCGATCGGGATAGCATTATCGGTTATGAAACGGGCTAACGCTTTCGACTGAGCCTTGTGGCTCTCCTCCTTTGACAGCTCATCAATGTGTAGAGGCCTCGACTCATAGAGATCAGTAATTTGAAAAGATCTAAAGGTCGTTTCAAATACTGCTGCTTTGATCGAATAACTACCAATATCGAGACCGAGAACTCTGTGTGCCATTTCAAATTACTCGCCAATAAAAAAATTCTGGAGTCGTTGCAGCCCGGTCAACAACGACTTCTATTGTGATCGAAGAGTCATTAACCAGTCCAACACTCTTTACATGAAAGGTATCGCTGCGTACGGTTAACATCGACTGAATATCCTTAAGTATATAGTCCTTAGGTACGCCCCACAGAGACTCTAAAGTCTTATAGAAATCCTCAGTAGAACCAAAAGGTCGCTCTTCGCGTCGTTCTGTGATTTTCCCTGCCAGTTCTTCAGGAGAATACACCTGTTGTCTATCAAACAGAGCGGCAATAACAGTTGCTGGAGCGGTATTGATATTAACCTTGCCGTAGTTAGCCCCTAGGTAGGCCGTTGTTGAGTAGGGAAACACCGAGACATAGGGAAGCAGCGCTTCAAGGAGCACAGAGTCCATCTCTTTTACCAACCGCAACTCGCCCACTGAAAAGAAAGGGCCATTTTTTGCATGATAGGGCTGTGGTAGAGATTGATAGTAGTAGTCCTCTAGACCCCCTTGGATACCTCGTGCCTGGCCATCTTTGTCCATCCAATCAATAAGATTGTAGATAACATCTAGTTGTTTCCGCTCTTTAAAAAAATCCTTGAACTCCTCTAAAAAAAGTAGGTTTTGGAAGAGTAAAAAAGTACCATTTGGGGTCGTACCATTGATCTTCATGCTATTGATATTGATTTTTGCTGTTTCATCACTGATTTCCGATTGCAGGCTGCCGCCTATATCATACTGTTGCTGAAACTGATCGGACACCTCTTGGGTAATACCGGTGCTCTCAAGGGCACCCGTAAGCAATGCCAGGCCCTCAGGATAGGCCAATGGCAGCGACCAATGCAGCTCACCAAAGTCATCCTTCTTTCCAGAAAGTTGATCGACGATCTTGTCTACCTCTAGTCGCAGCAAAGAGATATCAACACCTGACTTAGCAAGATAGTAGGCTTTCAAGCCATCACGGTGGTTGCCAGCTACAGTCGCTGCAACTCTAGAGGAGTAACTTACTTCCACTACTAGAGTTGTTAGAATGACAACCACGACAAGACTGAGCAAAAGCGCAAAGCCTTCCTGCCGACCCTGTTTCTTATAATCTTTGGTAATCAATCTTCGTCTCCTGCCGGTACGGCGCCTGGGCTCTTAACACTATCTGCCCCGCTCTCTTTTGGCTCAGACGTCGTAGGCGTTGATTCCTTATCTGTTGTCGACGGGTTAGATGATTTTGTCTCTTGTTTCGCTGGTGCCTTGATCTCCTTGGCTGCCAGCGGCTTGTTCAGAGGAATGGTGAAAAGATCAGTCAGGCGACGCTGCTCTTCAAGCTCAACCAATACTTTCACACCTCTTGGCATCTTACCAACAAACTCGGCAAGTTGTGTATCCCAATCATCTTTGTATTGACTGCCATCATAATACTGCATATCGAATTGTCGCACCCGCTCTAAGATTATCGTACCCCGTTTCTCACCCCAATACTGATCGTCCTCGATAAAGGGATAACTCCAACGATAAACATCAACGAGGTCTGGCTTCTCTTGGTTGGTCTCTGTATAGTAAAAGACTATATTCTGATCGGCCTGCGGCACCTCTTCATCGCCGTAGACACGGTTGCTAAAGGTTGTGAAGGTCAAAGCGTCGCTATCACCTTCATCCTTACCAATAAAAACCGTGTGGTATTTCTTCTCTTTTACCAAGTAGGCCATAGACAGGTCACGGTCTAGCCTTGTAAACAGCATTCGCACTACATGGGTTCTGTCTTCTACCTCTTCAAGTTTATCGCGCATACGAAAAGAGTTAGAAAGGGTTGTCCATATCATTATGGTCACATTAGACAGAATGACAATCGCAATTAGTACCTCTAAAAATGTAAATCCAATTCGTCTGCTCATGATTTACTCGGAACATTAATCCTTGGCAATTCCTTTGAATTTGTTAGTAAGGAGACGATTTCAAGATACTCACCCTTTTCTTCACTACCCCAGTAGACTCTTAGTTGCAGCTGCCGGATTGACTTCGATAGTGCATCGCTTATCATCCCCAGTCCGACCGGACCACCTGACGCTGCAGCCTTCTCAGAACCAGCCACTCCAGGAATTTCAATCTTTGTGAGTTCATAAGACCAACGCAAGTCTGCAAGCTCTTCTTCTTCAAACTCACCACTCATATTCTCATCGATCTCGCCAAAACCCTTACTATGAAACTCGAGTTCTAGTTCAGCCATTTTTGTTCTAGCAACCTCAGTTACAAAAGATATATCTCGAGCTTTTTCAACCAACGCCATTGACTGCGACTGTGCGATAATAACGGTTACCAAAGTTATCGCAAGAATAGCCAGGGCCGCCATGATTTCTACAAAGCTAAAACCACAGCTGCACGAGCATCTACTAGGTAAACTAGGTCGTATTAGCAACATCAAGAACACCTCTGTGACTTTTGACTCGACCTGTAAGTGGATTTATCTGTAAGGTGACTGCTGTATCTTCACTTGAGTTAAAAAAGAGGTAACCACCGCTCATTTCGCCATTTGGGTAGAAGTGCAGGTAAACAGTGCCATTACTCTGATCTCGAGCTTTTTCTGGGTAAAAGTACCGGGTTATCGCCACACCCGCTGGTAGCTCAGCTGGTTCAGCGAGATAGCGCTTGGTCCTTACAAAGACCCTCTTTGGAATCTTTTTTCTCTCTTCCTCACTTTCCTTTTCTTCACTCTCTTGCACGACAAGCACTTCAAGCCAGTAAGCCTGAGTGTCCAAGTCAAATGCCAGACGGTATTCCTCCCCTGCCATGGCCGCACGGTTATAGGTAATCTTGATTAAGCCAGCCACGCTTCTAGCTGCTGATCTTAGATTGACCGTAGTGATTTGGTTGAGCCTTGGAATTCCAACACCTATTATGAGTGCGATGAGAACGATAACTGCGAGTAACTCTATTAAAGTGAAGCCACTCGAAGAAAATTTAGAACTGATCGTTTTCACTACCGCTGTTCCAGTTGGTTACATCATCTGCTGTGCCGTCCTCTCTATCAGGCCCTTTCGATGAAATATCATAGGAATCAGGATTGTTGATACCGGGGCTAAAGTAGGTAAAGGGCTCATCCCAGGGATCCGTCGGAACGGTCTTTTGTTTGAGATAGCCACCACTGGGATAAGACTTAGGAACCCTGCCAACAACGGGTTTCTGTAGCAGAGCTTCGATGCCCTGTTCTGTCAGTGGATAAAAGCCATTATCGAGCTTGAAACTGTCTAACGACTGACTTAGGTTGTAAATCTGTGTTCGGGCTGTTTGGATTTTCGCCTTTTTTAGTCGATTGAAGACGTTAACACCAACAAGTCCTGTAAGTAGGCCAATAATAACCATCACAACCATTACCTCGATCAGTGTAAAACCATTAGCTCTACATTTCATTCTTCTTAACAGCATGCTTTCCTCCATCAAAGTGTATCGTTATCAAATCCCTAATTTAGACGTCAGTTCCAAAAGTGGCAATAGAACAGCAAGAACAATGAAACCAACCGTCACAGCCATGGCGACAATCATCACCGGCTCTAGAAGCGAAGTAAAGGTGACAATTTGACTATCGACTTGATCATCGTAAACATCGCTCACCTTGATCAGCATCTTATCAAGCGCACCTGTCCGTTCACCTACTGCTATCATGTGGGTGACCATGGGTGGAAACTCTCCACTCCTTCTTAAAGGGGCGTTGACAGAATCTCCCTCACTTATGTCCTGTCTCGCTCTGTCTATGACGCCGCTGATGACCCGGTTATTGACCACGTTCTTGACAATGTCCATGGAAGAGAGCAGTGGCACACCACTAGAAAGTAAAGTCCCTAGGGTGCGCGTGAACCTTGATATGGAAATCATTCTTATCAGGCTGCCGAGCAGCGGAATCTTCAACAACAAGGCATCAACCTTAAGACGCCCCTCCTCACGTGCTACATAGGCACGCAAAGTGTAAATAAACAGGGCGGCAAAAATCGGCAAGAAATACCAATAGTTGGTTAAAAAACTGCTAGCAGTAATCAGTACCAATGTCGGGGTCGGTAATACGGCATCAATACTATCATAGATGGTAGTTACTTTTGGAATAACAAAGGTAAAGAGAAACAACATAACTGTAACACCGATCAGCAGCATGAAGGAGGGATATGCCATAATCTGCAGGATCCGATTGCGCAGTTTCATTTGGCCCTCAGTAAAGTCTGCCAATCTGTCTAACACTACACCTAAGGTTCCGCTTGACTCTCCAGCCATCACCATATTGGCGTAGAGATTATTAAAGACACGCCTGTGGGTACGCATGGCATCGGCCAAGGAAGAACCCTCGTTAACCTTTTCACGTACGTCAGAGACAACACGTTTGAGTTTGAGATGTTCTGTCTGTTCCACAAGTGCCGACAGGCTTTCTACCAGTGGAATACCGGCGCTTATCAGCGTAGAGAGCTGTCGCGTCATAATGGCAATGTCTCGAGACCTGACAACAGCGCCGAAACCACTAGCCTTACTGCTCTTGACTCTTTGGCTACTACCCTCGGATAGATCCGTAAGATAGATACCATCACTACGAAGTTTGGCACGTGCTAATTGTGGGCTCTCTGCATCAACAACACCACGGATATTCTTCCCAGTAGCATTAACACCTCTGTATTCAAAGATCGGCATAGGGCTACAGCTAAGAGTTCAGCGTATCTTCCTGCGTAACTCTCAAAACCTCTTCCATCGTAGTGATACCATCAAGAACCTTCTTTGCGCCATCTTCTCTGAGTGTTTGAAAACCCTCTTTCAGTGCCACCTTTTTGATCACATTGGCTTCAGCTTGCTTTAGGATTAGCGATCGGATCTGTTCAGATATCGTTAAGAGTTCATAGATGCCGGTTCTCCCTGAGTATCCGGTCTGCCAACACTTCTCACAACCACGCGCCCGATAAACTGTCTTTCTCGCTGCCTGCTCTGGTTTTAAACCGATTTCCGCAAGCTCGGCCGCTGAAGGTTTCACCACGCTACGACACTCCTTACACAGCACTCTTACCAGACGCTGTGCTAGGATAGCCACCAGAGATGAGGAGACCAAAAAAGGCTCCACGCCCATATCCACGAGCCTGGTAATCGACGAGGCGGCATCATTCGTATGGATGGTTGAGAGCACAAGGTGGCCGGTAAGCGAGGCTTGAATGGCTATCTCGGCTGTCTCGAGGTCACGAATCTCACCAACCATAATAACATCTGGATCCTGACGCAGAATAGAACGCAGGCCACTAGCAAACGTCAGATCCACCTTTGGGTTCACCTGAATCTGGCCGATTCCGGTGAGCTGGTACTCTACCGGGTCTTCTACCGTAATGATGTTCTTCTCACTGGTATTAATCTTGGATAGCGCTCCATAGAGAGTCGTCGTCTTACCACTACCCGTAGGACCGGTAACAAGAAAGATTCCATTGGGTTTACGAATGATCTTATCGATAAGAGCAAGCTGTCGCTTTGAAAAGCCTATATCGGTAAGATCCAGCAAGACATTGCTCTTATCCAATAGACGCATGACGATACGCTCACCATGCGAAGTAGGAAGTGTGGATAAACGAATGTCTATATCCTTGCCAGCAATCTTTATCTTGATACGTCCATCTTGAGGCACCCTCCTCTCAGCAATATCTAGCTTTCCCATGATCTTGATACGTGATGAAATGCTTGCTTGTGCCTTTTTTGGCAACTTCATAATGTCATAGAGAACGCCATCGATACGATAGCGCACGGCAAGCTCGGTTTCGAATGGCTCAATATGCACATCACTAGCTCGCTCCTTAACTGCCCGAAAGAGCAGTGAATTGACCAGACGAATAATGGGCGCCTCGTCTGCGGCATCAAGTAGGTCCTGAGGCTCTTCAAGCGCCAGACTGTCAACGTTGACTTCATCTAAGCCTTCGATCAATTCGCTATCCTGTTCTGTTGACCTCTCGTAAATACGGTTGATGGCATCCAAAATGTCGGTCTTTTTTGCTAAAACCGGACGAACGTCGCACTCCAGTAGAATTCTTACGTCGTCGAGTGGATCAAAGTCTTGGGTGTTACTAATGGCAACAGTTACCAAATCACCCTGACGCTTTACAGGGATCATGTTATGTTTTTTTGCGAAGTTGATTGGTATCTTACGTACAAGTTCGCTATCAAGTTCATCGGCGCTAATCTTGTCTAAAATCGGTATACCAAGCTGCATACCAACCGCGGCCATAAGTTCATCTTCACGAATGAGTTTCTTCTTTATAAGGATTTCACCTAGCAGTCTCTCGCCGCTACCCTCTTCCTGCTGCTGGGCTATGGCTTCGTCCAATTGCGCTTGAGTGATTGTGGTTGTTGCCAACAGAATATCAGGCAAAGACTTACCTTTTTGTGAATGGAGCGGCGGCTTTTTCTTGCTAGCGGCCTCTCCACTGAGTCCCTGTAACTCGTCAATATCAATGGACTCCGTTAGCTCGTCGTTTTGAATACGGACAGTGAGCCGGTCTTTATCGCTACTTGGATCACGTTGCATAAAGATCACTCTGAAGAGGGCGGCACGATCTCACCAAAAGGAGTGGCTGCAGAGTCCTCACCACCGGCCTCGGTGGCAAGCTCTTCCTCGGCATCGGAACCAACAACATAGCTCTCAACGTAGGCTGCAGTATTCTCTTCATTGTCATCGCCTTGTCCATAACGACGATCCCCTCCTCGATCTATTCTACGACTTTGCGGGCGTCCACTTCCCTTGCGATCAATCTGCATACGCTGTTTGATTCCATATCCACGATAACCACTTGGGTCATCAATACGATTACGTCGATTGAACCGTTGTCTCTGGATCTCTTTCTCTCTGGTGACGTTGGCAATATCCATGGAGTCTTTGACGATACTAGGGGTGATGAAAATCATCAGGTTCGTCTTATCATTGCTCTTGCTCTTGCTTTGGAAGAGCCAACCTAACAATGGGATGTCACCAAGCAGAGGCACCTTCCTCTTGATATCTGTCTCGGTCTCGCTGATAAGGCCACCAATAACCACGGTTTGCCCATCTTCAACAACGACGGTTGTGTTAGCCTCTCTTTTGTTAAATACCGGCAGGCCTGTCTCTGACTCAGCAGGAATAATGTCTTCGATGGTCTGCTCAATCTCCATAGTGACAAAGTCACTCTCGTTGATCTGTGGGGTTACCTGAAGGTTTATACCAACATCACGACGGTCAAAGGACTGGATGGGTTGACCGGACTGATCCAAGGTATCCTGAAGTTTGATGGGGACGTTACGACCCACGTGTATCTTGGCTGGTTTGTTGTCGGTGGTTAATATGTTGGGTGTACTCAACACACTGAGAACCGTGTTTGCCTGCAGCGCCCTAAAGACCGCGCCAAAGAGCGGAATCTCGCCAAAACCAGGCACATCGACCGTACGACCACGAACACCAAACACACCACCTACACCCGTGGCCCCCTGGCTCGCTGCCTGAGCTGCTAAGCCTTCCTGCGTGAAGGTAAGGGGATTGAGACCGCCGAGCAGGGTGCCGCCAAAGAGCAGATTATCAGCACTACTACCAAAGGCCTCTCCTCCTGTACCCTCAAGGCCAACCTCCAACGCTCTATCGAGATTGACTTCAAGGATAAGGGCTTCAACAAAGACCTGACGGCGGCGGATATCGAGTTTTTTGATGATGGGCTTGAGCGATTCATAGTCCTGCGGTGAGGCGCTTATCACCAGCGAGTTGGTCGCCAAATCGGGTGCAATCTTAACCTGACCTTCAAACAGCGAGAGTGCGCTCGGTGCTGCCGCTGCAGGCCTTGCCGTGTTACGAGAGGTGGTGCCCGTACGCCGCTGAGTTGTGGGGGTCCTTCTCGCACTGCTGCGAGCACTGTCGGCTGTCAGACCGGAGAGCGTCTTGGCCATCTCCTCGGCATCGGCGTGCTTGAGATAGTGCACGTGAATACGGCCCTTACCCTCCTCCACTTCAATCTCATGATCGAGCCGTCGCACTACATTGAGAACCTTTTCAATGCCTTCACGATTGGCAATGACCACCAGCGAATTGGTGCGTTCGTCCGGAATGATTTTGCTGATGACCTGACCGCCTTCAATATCAACACTGCCACGGGAACGCCGCTTTGGTGTCGCCTTAGGCTTGGCCTTATCAAGCTGAAAGAGCTGTAAGAGAATCTTGGCTATGTCTGTTGCCGAGGCGTAGCTCAGCGGAATAACCTCAATGCCTTCCTGAAAGCCGCGGCGGTCCAGCTTGCTGATGATCTTCATCAAGCGACGAATGTTGGAGGCGGAATCCGTGACGATGAGGCTGTTCGTGGGACCATAGGCAGTAATGCTACCGTTGGCAGAAACCAGCGACTTGAGCGACAAGGCAATCTCATTGGCACTGATGTATTTGATCGGAATCAGTCTAGTTATGAAGCCTGCACCAAATGGGACTTCCGCGGTTGGCTCGGAGGGAATCGGCGAAGACTTTGCCTCCCGGATAGGAATAAGCTTTGTTACTTTACCTTCCGTGACCACGGTAAAGTTCTTAACTTCGAGCGCTGAGACAAAGGCTTCATAGGCCTCTTTTACGGTAACAGGCTCTGGAGAGATAATGGTGATCTTGCCGCGCACACGATCATCCAGAACAAAGTTCTTGCCGGTAATCTTGCTAACCGCTTTGACGACGTCACGAATCTCCACATCAGTAAAATCGAGGTGTACCAGCCCCTTTTCGTTCAACAACGCCTTCGCAGCCGGCTGTTCCTGAGTCTGCGCCACTACCGATCCGGCCAGTAGGCTTAGCAAAACTGTAAACAGCGCTCCTTGTAACCACTTTCGCATTTTCATCATCGTCTCACCTGATCTCATAGTCGAAGGTTTGTTTTTTGCCGCGGCGAATGAGATCGATCGAGATGTTGGTTTCTGAGGCAAGCTGCTGATACATCTCTAACGCCTTGGCAGGGCTATCAATATCGACGCCGTTGATTCGCTGTATGATATCACCATTTTTCAAGCTCAACTCAGCGTAAATACTGTTAGGTTTGATAGCAAAGATCTTCCAGCCGGCAGACTTACCATTTTCAAAGTGAGGCACCACTCTTGCCTGTGTCATCACCTCACTCAAGTTCGACACGACGCTCTCAACCCGACCACGATCCACAGTGTACTTACCAGGAGCCACCTCACGAACACCGCTACCTCTGGATTCGCCACCGCGAGACGTACGAGGAGAAGCAGGTGTGCGCGGTAACGCAGATTTTACCGACTCCGTAGTCTCAATATACTCTTTTCTGCCGTCGCGAACAAAATAAACCCTGTTTCTCTCAATGGTGGTTATGGTTGCTTGCTTCAGCAGTTTATCGCCAATAAAGAATTGCTCGGCCTCTCCGCGTGAAGAGCTCTTGATGGTCGCCATAGAAAAATTAGGATTGGATGAAACAATGGTGCCAACCAAGGTTACAGGAAGATTACTCCGCTGGGGTGGACCGTCGCTACGCCACTGTGTTGTGGTTGTCTGCTCCGCGGGTTTTTCGAGTTTCTTCTTGGCAATACGATTAGCAGAATCGAAAATATTGCGTTCAACAACAACGTCATAGGCGTAACGAGAGACTCGCCGTGCAAACTGCACATCTTCCCCACGGCGAGACGCTGTAGCTCTGCCACCCTCAGACTCCACAGGTTGCGGGATAAAACTCGCCACGGCCTCACCAACAATCCCTGCCAGCAACCAAACTGCTAGTAGCATCGCCGCCCAGTTGAAATAGCCACGCACCTTCTCTGGGTCGATCGATATGGGTAAGATAAGCTTTATCATCTACCAAGTCCCTGCTCTCCGACTCCAATAATTACCTTCAATAACAGCAAGATATGTGCCATGTCAGGAGAGAACAAAGAATAGAGTAAAATTACTAAGTTGCTAATATGTATAGTATTTGAGGGTTATTGCGCTGTCCAACTCAGGTCGCAGCAAGAAAGTTTCTGCATAGCTTGACAAATTGTCAAAAAATTGACATTTTGTCAAAAAATTAAAGGTCTCTACGCTGTCCGCTTCTAGCCGTCTTGCAGTTTACGATAGATCGTCCGTGAGGCAATACCGAGAAGGTTTGCTGCCTTGACCTTGTCACCAGAGGTGCGGCGTAGAGTCTCACGAATCACCTGCTGCTCAATCTCTTTCATCTTTGTGCCCACCGGTATCTGGAGCACATCGGCAGCTGATTCAAGATCTCTTCTTGAGTCGTCCCCGAGGTCAGGTAGGTCATCTTCCCGAAGCAGCTCGGTTGTCGCAAATACAACGGCACGTTCAATTGCGTGTTCGAGTTGACGAACGTTGCCAGGCCAAGCACACGCCTCAAGTCGATCGATAGCCTTGGCTTCAAGACCACGGAGGCTCTTGTTGTTTCTAACGCTGTAGAGTTTAAGAAAGTGCTCTGCAAGTAAGGGTATGTCCTCCTTGCGTTGTCGCAGTGGTGGCAGCCGTACCTGAACGACGTTCAAACGGTAATAGAGATCCTCACGAAACCGCCCTTGCTCGACTTCCTCAGCAAGATCACGATTGGTTGCAGCAATGATTCTGACATCTACCTTTATCGTCTTATTGCTGCCGAGGCGTTCAAATGCCCCCTCCTGCAAAACACGTAGAAGTTTGCCTTGCAAAGCCATGGGCAGATCGCCAATTTCATCCAGGAAAAGGGTGCCACCATCGGCAATCTCAAACCTGCCCTTTTTTCTTGCCACTGCCCCGGTGAACGCGCCTCGTTCAAAACCAAAGAGCTCTGCTTCTAGAAGGTTCTCTGGCAGTGTTGTGCAGCTTATCTTGATAAACGGTTTGGTTGATCGTCGACCCTGCCGATGTAGGGCGCGAGCAGCCAACTCCTTACCTGTACCACTCTCTCCCAACACCAGCACGGTAGCGTCGCTTACCGCTGCTTGCTCGATAGTTTTTTGCACAGCTTGTATCGCGCCACTCTTGCCAATAATTGAATTCTGCGAACGAAAGATTTCAAGTTCCTCCCGCAGCAAAAAGTTTTCCTTTAAGAGCTGCTGTTTCTCAAGAGCTTTGTGAATCAATTTGATAATGGATATGCGATCAAAAGGCTTAGTGATAAAATCATAGGCACCTTGTTTTATGGCAGTCACGGCCTTCTCAATAGTACCGTGAGCGGTGATGACAATCACCTCTACCTCAGGACGTTGCTGTTTAACACGTTTTAGCACCTCAAATCCATCTATCTCAGCCATGAGCAGATCGGTGATGACCAAGCGGATACCATCCGTTTGAAAGAGACGCATACCTTCACTACCACTCTTGGCACAGGTTGCGGCAAAACCTTCCCTCTCAACGATCTTGGCCAACGCCTCCAAATTGGCAGAATCGTCATCAATAATCAGAATCTTTGTCAAAGTCTTGCTTTCAGCCACAAACTAAACCTCGGCCGGTTTGGCATCCTCATAAACTGGAAAGGTCAGGGTAAATAAAGTACCGCCATCATCGCGTAATTTGCAATCAATCTCGCCACGCTGCTCTTGAACGATTTTTTGGGTCACTGCTAGACCTAGCCCTGTACCACCTGACTTTGTCGAATAAAATGGATCAAATATTTTAGCCAGATTAACCGCATCGATTCCCGGTCCATCATCAGCAACTTCCAGGACAACACTTCTGTTACGACAGAGCGTGGAGATCCAAATATTTCCTCCTCGCTCCATAAGCGCTTCACTGGCATTCTTGACCAGGTTCAATATCGCCTGTTTTAACTGATCTGGGTCTGCGTAGACTGTTTTGACCTCTCTACTCAACTTTTCGTGTACTTTGACATCTCGACGTTGCATTTCTTCCCGCAACAAAAAGAGAACTTCTTCGACCAGGTGATTTAAGGCTACAGGTTTCTGTTGTTTTCTCTTCGGGCGTGCAAATTGCAGATAGTGTTCTGCTACCCTGTCGAGCCGCTTTACTTCTCGGCCAATGGTATCAAACAGCTCTCTGGTATTTTGCGACAGTTGGGCTTTGATATCTTCTTGTAACATTTCTAGATTTAAGCCAATGGAATTTAGCGGATTGCGAATCTCGTGGGTAACTTGCGCGGAAAGCTGGCCGACAACAGCAAGCTTTTCATTGCGCAGAAGCCTCTCTTTCATCAATGTTTCCTCAGTAATATCATCTAAAAGCGTAATCACACCAATGGCTCGCCTCATAGTATCAGAAAGCGGCATATGCCGTACTTCGTATATCGCCTGCACACTCTTTTTTGCTTCTTCTTGCCGAATAGTTTGCGTATGTACAACATAGGCCTCTTCCATACTACCCGCCGAGACAACCTTGCTGACCTTGGCAGCCATCCTCTCTGCCTCTGGCAGCTCTGTTTTAATAATTCTTTTCCCTAACAGATCTGTAACCTCAAGGTTGAGCATTTCTAGGAGAGCATGGTTGCAAGTTGTGATACTGCCATTGGCATCCGTTACTAGTAGTCCGGAGCGGATACTCTGGATAATATTTTGATTGTAATGCGACAGGTTTTCAAGCTCCTTGTTACGTTGCGCAATGGACTGTGCCATACTGTTGAATTCAGTTGCTAAAATACCAACCTCGTCTCTTGCACGGATATCCACCCGATGAGAGTAATCGCCCTGAGAGATAACCTTCGCGCCGTGCGTGAGCTTGCGAATGGGGTTGAGGATAAAAAGTGCCACAATAGCAATACCGAACACTAGGATGATGCCGAGAATACTAAGGCCAACGGTCATCCAAGTTCCGCGTCGTTCCAACAGGCCAATTTTTGTGATGTCCATCTGAATACTGGAGTTCAGCCGAGAGTTTAACACCTGAATAGCATCCCGCGACTCCTCCCGCGAGCTAATAAGCTGCTGTGAAAGTTTTGCACGCGCAGTGCCGTTATTGGCTGGTAAAGCAGTTAGCGCTCTGTCCAAAACACTCTGGTACCTACTCTGGCTGTTCTGTACCTGACGCAGGGCTACTAGAAGCTCGGCGGTCTTGCCATCGGGAAGCTCAGACCGACGACCTTTTCCTAAGACCAGAGGAACAACAGCCTCGGTAAAGAGCCTCTCCATATCGTTGAGGTTTTGATTGACCAACTTAGGATATGAAAAACGCAGGGTATTAAGAAAGAGTTTGTTGTCGCGATTATCGCGGATCTTTTGCAGATCAAAGTCTTCTTGCAGGTGAAACAGGTTGGCAATGTTGGTACCAAGGGCCAACATCGGTAGATAACCGTATTCCACAAGCTCTAGGCGCCGACCAATGTCACGCATCCTAATAATGCTGCTGGCTACCAAGACGACAAACAGCACAAACACCAAGGCATAAGTTCCTAATATCTTGTATCTAATCGGTATTTGCACGCTTGCCACCCAAACCCATGGATATTCTAGATAGTTCGCTAGCCGCTGTCTACTCTGCTCTTACTCTGGTTGCCAAACTCGGATTCAGCTGTTTTATTGACCTCCATGACTCTGGAGATTCCGCTGTTCGAACAGATACCAGCTGGAGCTCGGCTCTATGGCACTGGTTTCGACATTACGGAAAACCGTCGTTTCCAATCCATCTGCCGCAATTACGGAACGCGATTCACAAATAAAGTCCTCAGTCAAACCGAGCTGTCTGCCAACAGCGGCAAAATCACTGTAGAAAAGCTACAACGTCACTTCTGCGCCAAGGAGGCCTTTATCAAGGCCGCCGGACACTCCGTTCCTTACCGACAAATAGCACTCAAAGGTAATACCTTTGTGCTCTATGCCAAGATGGCAAGCATCGTTCAAGAGATAGGACTCAACGCTGCTACATGCCGATTTACAGTCAAAGACAAAATTATTACTTGCTGCGTAATATTATTTAAAAAAGGGAAGAGAGCGAAAAGGTCGCAAACCATTGAGCCAGCTGCTCTGCAAACAACAGACTAACCACACAACCGAGGACAATAAAGGGACCAAAAGGCATTGGGTACTTCGACGAACGACGTTGCAGGACTATCATGCCAACACCGTAGATAGAACCCATAAGCGAGCCTAAAAAAATCGTCCATAAAACAACCGCGGCGCCAAAGAAGGCACCCATCATAGCCAGGAGTTTAACGTCACCAAAACCTATACCGTCACGACCTGTGAACCAACTGTAGGCGTAGTTGACAAAGAACAACGAGCCTCCGCCTAGAACAAGGCCCAATAGGGACTCCTTTGGTGTCACAAACCAATCATCAACAAATAGAGGCATAATCACTGCAGCCAAAAAGCCAAGGAATATTCCGGGAATAGAGATGCTGTTGGGTATTATACGGTGATCGATATCAATAAATGAGACCACGATCAAAACAGAAAAAAACAGAAAAAAGAAAACAGACTGAGTGGTAATCCCATAAGCGCAAAACAAAGAGGTCACAAGCACTGCGGTTAAGAGCTCAACAAACGCATAGCGTATGGAAAAGGGTTTTCCACAGTAGCGACATCGTCCCTGACAAAGCAAGTAGCCAATAATCGGAATGTTGTCATAGAAACGGATTTTTGTCCGGCAAGACATGCAGCGTGATGGCGGCAGTATGATGGACTGGCGTCGCGGCAGACGATAGATACAGACGTTGAGAAAGCTGCCACAGATAGCGCCAAAAACAAAGACGAAGGGGCTCCAAAAGTCTTTTTCTAAATCACTTAGCATTTCGCTTGATTCTCAAGAAGCTGAGCGGCCGTTACCGGCCCTACCACCCGCGCTGGACACCCCATAACCACGGTCTTTTCCGGTACATCCCTGGTGACTACGGCACCAGCCCCTACCAGACAGTCTGCGTGCAGGGTCACACCCGGAAGGATCGTTGCATTCGCACCTATCCTTGCACCCCGCTCTAGACGAGGCCCTGCCATTTTTGCATGTCTCTCCTGGGTACGACCAAGAAAAGCGTCGTTCGTGAAGGTTACCATCGGTCCAATAAAACAGTCATCGGCAATGGTGCTAAAGGCGGTAATATAAGCATTGGTTTCGATCTTACAACGCCTGCCAATAACACATTGGTTTTCAATGGTAACATTACGGCCAACGATGGTTTCATCATCTACCCGGCTATTCTCACGAAGTTGACAACTATCTGCGAGCAACACATCCTGACCAACCTGAGACCCGCGATAGAGAATGACTCCAGAACCCATGATAACATTGTCCGCTATTTTTAACGCAGGTAAATCGCCAGCAACTGCAGTAGCGCTACGTTTGGCTCGGTAGGGAAGACGACCAACAACAGAAAAGTCACCAATACATACATGATCGCCGACTATTGTATCGTCATAGATAATCACATGATGCCCCAACTGACAGTGATTGCCAATCACAACGTTCCTACCAACGATGGCTGTATTCCGCACTAGCACCCCCTCTCATGCAAAAAAATTAGGAACAAATAAAAGCAATAGGCCTAACACAATAGTTAACCACGCCAGCAGTACCAACAAGGGCGGTAACAGAGCTTTTGGTTTTTTCTTCGCCAGGCTCATGGCAAAGACCAAAGCGGCGACTCCAGCCAACGTCATCATGCTAGTGATTAGACGGCTCATCAAGCTAACCAGAGACCAAAGAGCCAGAGTATAAGTGAGGTAAGAGCACCAAAACCGCAAAGAGACGCCTTGCGCCCACCGATAAACTGACCGCTCTCAGAAAAACCGCTATAGATAAAGCCAACGACCAGGCCGATCCATGCGAGAAACGCCAAACTGGATACAAAGGACCACCATAGATCAGGGTCGCGATCCTCCTCAAGCTTTGCCAACACCTGCTGCGGATCAATGTTTCGCTCGCTCTCGACAAGAGGTGTAAGCTTCGCGATATTCTCACGCCCCTGCTGCAGCATCTCTGCATAGGGCTGATAAAAACTACGGGTAGCGGACAAACTACCGCTGAGGACCCGATTGACGTGTAGAGCGAGCCTATAGTCCTGTTGCTGCCAAGATTCTTGTGACAGATGAAGCAGCTTGTTTGCAGCCCGTCTTACATAGGGATTACCAGGGAAATACCACCGTATGGTGCGGCCATAGTGTAAAGTTGCATTGCGCAATTCTCCAGCTGACAACTTATCCTCTGCGCGACGCCACTCCATTGCCGAGCCCACAAGGATTCGTATGAGAACTAGAAAGAGGAGAGGCAAGACCACCCAAGCCACCCTCTTACAATAGAGAGCGCTCACTTAAAATCTCTTTTCTGAAAGATTAGACAGCTGAGGATGAGAATTAGTATTACAGCAGAGAGCCCGTAGGCAATACCATTAGCCATACGACTGGCCGTAACTGGCAATCCATGCACAACCTCAGTCATGAGATTGAAATGATCAAGGTTAAGAAATCGGTGCAGAGTATCTAACAAATTGATAACAATAACGTTTTCTGTCTTCTTGCCGACCTCAAAAAGCTCCGTGGTCGTGTGACCCACCAAGTAAAAAGAAAGCGTAAACAGCGCACTCAAAAAGGGTGTGGAGAAGCTTGAAAACAGAATTGCAAAGGCGGTAATGACCATCAGCTCAAGATAGATAAACAACCCTGCTGGCGTGAGCTGCCAATGAAACTTGCCAGAGTACACATAAAGCAGCAGCATAAAAAATAGCCACATTACCAAAAGCTGTACAAACAGAGTCAGGCAGAGACCTAAGTACTTGCCAACAATAAACTGGCTGCGATGAATCGGTTTTGAAACAATGGTAAATATGGTTCTCTTCTCCAGCTCCTTATATACAAGACCGATGCCGACGAAGATCGCAATCAACACACCCATAAAGGATATGCTGAATAGACCAACATCCATCATCACCTTTACGTTTGCTCCTATGGACAGTTGCCCTAAAAAGTAGGAGAAGAGAATGAGCAAGACGGCAAAAAACACAAGATTATAGAGAACCTTGGCGCGTATTCCCTCACGAAAGGTGTTATGGGCAATGACTAATAGCGTCACGGGTTCGCTTCCTGTTTGCTTTCAGCCACTTGTTGCACAAAGAGCTCTTCTAGCGTCTCGCGATGTGGAAGGATTGAGCTTACCCGCCCGCCCTGCTCAAAGATAGACCGTACGGCCTTATGTAGTTGAGGTTCGTCCTTTACTTCAACAACAAAGTCATTGCCAATCCGTCGTAGAGTAAGATTGTCAAGACGAGGTTCTTGAAGATCATGCCGAAAGACAATCTCATAGGATAGTATCTTAGGGTCAAGGAGCTCCTCTATTCGCCCAACCTCACGAATACGTCCCTGGATAATGATGCCGATCTTTTCACATACAAGCTCAACATCATGCATGATGTGCGATGAGAAAAAGACGGTTTTGCCCTCCCCTTTCAAACGCAGGAGAATATCGCGAATTTCGCGTCGGCCAATGGGATCCAAACCAGACTGCGGTTCATCGAGAATGACCAGCTTTGGGTTGTTGATGAGCGCCTGGGCAATGCCAATCCGCTGTAGCATCCCTCTGGAGTATTTGCGTAGCTGCAAACCGCGAAAACTCTCCATACCTACTAGCTCAAGGAGATAGTCGATCCGACGCTGCTTTTCCTTACCGTGCAGCTTGAAGAGACCGGCATAAAAGCTCAGAAACTCCTCAGTCTTGAGGTACTCATAAAAATAAGGGTTTTCCGGTAAGAAACCGATATCCGCTTTGATCGACACATCGTCATAAGGCTTACCAAATATATGCACCTCACCCGAAGTAGGATGGTTTAAACTCATGAGGATCTTCAGCGTGGTGGTCTTGCCAGAACCATTGGGACCGACAAAACCGAAGACATCGCCTTGCTCAACCACAAGATCGACACAGTCGAGCACGCGTACCTTTGGCTTCCAAAAGTCGCTACGGAACTCTTTAACCAACTTGTCTACAACGATAACTGGAGTTGCCATCTCTTTGCCAGTTCTCTGCCGCCTACCAATAAAATAAATGATTCTAGTAAGTTGTCAAGGAAACCGCCGCTGGCAAAACCTTGGCAGCAGCCATTTCCCAATTAGCAGCCTCTTCATAGCCAAGCTTACGGTAGTAGAGTCCATGCAGATAGTGCGCTAGGGCTAAGCGTCTCCTAAACTCATGATGAACGACAACTCGCTGTGGAAACGTTGCTTGCCAGAAACGCTGTTGCTGTGCAAAGTTCTGCTTAACAACGGTGAGTTTGACCGGCTCACGCATTAGCTCAAAAAACCACTGATGGGGCAGCAAATATCTAAGCTGCTCTGTCAGAAGCCGAGTATCGTATACTCCCTCTCTCTCCCTAATAGCCAGCTCGACAAAAACCCTCTTTGTAGTTCGCCGTGACCTAGCATCACCTGGAATACCACGAGCGATCAGATCGATATCCGGACGCAGTCTCTCAAGCTGTTGGAAACAGAGTAGCTGAGTGTAGGTTTGGAAACTACCCACGAAAAGCTGCGCACCATAGGGCAGCTCACCAAGCAACGAATAGCTGAAACGGTCGGACTCCGGTAGCGTGTAAGGTTGAATCAGCGGCCAGTTTCTAGCCCCTTGCCAGAAAGTGGAGAGAAGCAACACTACAGGCAACAACCAGACCTTACCTGTAGCGCTGTGCGGCAGCCAAAACTTAAGTGCCCGCTGTAAGAGGCCATAAAGACCAACAGCAAAAAAGAGTACGATGCCTGGAAGTAGATAACCACAGACATCGGGGTTATCACTCTGAAAGTTTTTCTGCGGTAGTACAACGACAATGGCAGCTAATACCAGTAGCCCAAATATCCTAGTGTGCTGCTTATTTCTCTTATAAGCCTCATACCAGCCGTAGGTCGTGAGAAAAAAACCGCCAATGTGAAGTTGCGCCAAATAGATCGCTAAAACCGAGGTGAGATTGTCATAAACTATTGACAGTGTCGGCGAGTCATAGCTGCTGTATAGCTTGGCACCGACTACCCACAAAAATGAAGCTAGTCTCTCTGGATCACCAAAGTTGAACAGCGGCGATTGATTTGCCCGGATTGGCAGATAGAGTAGAACCGCCAAACCAACAGTAGCAAAGAATAGACTCCAGAGGAGAATAGCCACTCTCTCGCTTCGCTCCGTACAGCTGAAAAATGCCAACGAAAACAGCGGCAGAAAACCGCAGATGGCAAGCAGCGTATGATTACCAAAGGCAAGCCCGGCAACAAAAGCGAGCGTATAGAGAGAGCGCGGAGCTGGCCGCGGCGACCAAGCCGCATGAGCAAAGAGCCACAGACCGGTGGCAAAGAGCAAAAAGTTTAGCGAGTAGACCTCTTGCCGAATCCCCTGCACCCAGGCAGCAAAGCACCATAAAATCAAGCCGCTCAACCACCAGGTGTAACGAGCCCCAACCACCCTCCTGAGCAACGAGAAACCCAGAATTAAAAACAGTGCAGCAATCAAGGCAATTCGCCAGGCTGGTGTACTGAGAGGCAGAAATCGACAACCGTGCAGCAGCATCGCATACAGAGCCTGTCCTGGTGGATGGCTGATACCAAGATGGGTTGTGGCTATAGTGAGCCCGGCGCTGTCGAGCCACTGTGGTAGCGGCAGGATGAAAAACAAGAGTCCACTGAGCAGGATGATAGAGCTAAGAGTGGTCTCTCTTGAGGGGGTTGTAGCTACTTCCATCTTCGTAGATCAGCTCAAAGAAGGTAAATGGTAGGTAGTCGAAATCTCGCAGATAGATCTCATAGGCCAAACTCCGCCGCTGCTGCAGCTCTTCAATCGTCTTGGCATCAAAGCGACGTTGTTCGTCCAACGCGTAGATACGTTTGATACGTGCCAGGATCTCTTCTCGCTGTTGCTCACTATACACCAGCTTGAGGTGGCCATAGAGCGCCTCCAGTGTCAACTGATCGTAGAGCACGTCCAGCGCCTCCGCCTCCTTACCACGCCGACGGTACATCGTCGCAGCCCAGGTACGGATGTGTTTGGGTACGTTGTCAAAGCGTGCTGCTTCGCGCAGATAGTCAAGCCCCTTGCCCCGCTCCCGCAGCTCCACCTCGTAGTTAAAACCAATCATAAAGGGAACTCGCCAAAAGTTGGATGGCACCTTCCACTTGATCAAGCTCTCCTGGTAGAAATCCCACCCCCTCTTGAGTATGGCGTTGCTCTTGCGAATGCTCTCGGTAGTAATGAGACGGCCGTTGTATATAAACGCACTACCCGCCCAAATGTAGGCCTCAGCAAAACGTGGATCAAGATCAATGACTGTATTGAGGATGCTCTCCAAGTGTCTATAATCTCCCTTATCCACCAACTGTTCGGCAAAATAGAGCACGGATTTCACCCAGACAAGATCTGCAAGCAGCTCCTCGTAGTCAAGCGCGGCAAATTTTAGGATGGCTCCTGAGGGTAGATAGTAAATGTCCGGCACTCTATCGAGATGATCTCGCTCTGCCTCCAGATCGCTTGAGCGCATACCAAGCTGCAAAACAGAGAGAGTAATGACGAGCAGCAGGATAAGGGGTCTCATCCGACGTTATTCTAGGGAACGGGCCTCATAGATACCTGGACTACCAACAAACTCACCTTGCTCAATGTTACCAGAACGCTCATAGAGCGAGTAGATGTTATTTTCATTAAGATCGGCTTCAGCACTGGCGGTAAAGGCGGCTGCAGAGCCGATACCCGATGTGATCACTTGATAGCGAAAGATCGTTGCAGAATCTGGAATAAACTGGATAGCTGACCAATTTGAGCTCTCCCAGTCAGCAAAGACTTTATTTCTGCCGGGTGGAAGGGATGGAGTTGGTCCAGCACTAACAAACTGGGTTGGCACCACACTTCCGGAACGAGTGGAATGTTCCGTGTAATAGTAGGATACCTCACCATCGTAAATCAGCCGCAGGTTAGTAAAAGCCTCCGTGGTCTTCGTACGCATGATGTATTTTTGAAAAGTGGGCAAGGCGGTAGCTGCAAGAATGCCAATAATCATGACAACTATCATCAGCTCGACGAGCGTAAACCCACGGCTACTGCGTGTAAACATGTTTCGTTGAAGACTTGTTAGTAAAGTAATAATGGGAAGAGGAACATCGTACAACTGCCCCTCTTCCCATGCTGATTCAACAAACTATCGAGCCTTTACTACTCTAGTTCATTCAATGAATAGATACCGGCATTAAGTACAATATCTCCATTGGCGTCTATACTACCGTTACGCTCAAAAGTTGAGGTAGTACTATCACCATCAAGATCTCCAAACGCTTGAGCCGAAAACGCTGCAGTAGAACCCGTACCCGAGGCGGTGGTTTGATACGAATAGTAGACTGGACTATCAGGACCAAATCTAAGCGCTGTCCACGCTGCGTCGGTGCTAAAAGCTGCCACTGCATCCACCTTTTGGCCGGCACCTGGTTGGGTAGGAGTCGGTCCAGCACTAACAAACTGTGACGCCAGAATACTGCCAGCACGGGTGATGTGCTCTTGTTGAAAGTAGGTGGACTCACCATCGACCATCTTGCGAAGGTTCGTTATTGCCTCTGAGGTTTTGCTGCGCTTGATATACTTCAAGAACGCGGGTATGGCCACAGCTGCCAAAATACCGATGATCGCGACAACGATCATCAACTCTACCAGGGTAAAACCTTTACCCTTGAGCTTACGGTTAATTTTAATCAACATGTCTCCTCCTTAATTAAATTAGACTACACAACAGATAGCAATTCTCATGCCGTGTGTTGATTTTGACGGGTAATGTGGATTTGTCAAGAAATTCGTAAGGTTGAAAAATATGGCCGCTGCAGACCAACCGCTACTCTAGCAAAATATGGCTGGATACAGACAAAAAATGTCACTCTTATGGTCAAAAATTGTCACTATTTAGGGATCTTCCCGCGGGTAGATGCCAAGCTTCAGTAGACGGTAACGCATGGAACGGAAGCTGATATCTAGCAGCTTGGCTGCTTTTTTCTTAACACCACCAGATACTTCTAAAGCCTCCAAAATCAGGCGGCGCTCCAGCTCGGCAAGCTCTTCATCGAGGGCAACACCGCCGTTGCGCAACCGTCTGTTTAGGCGCTTATTATAATCGTGGCTCTTCGTCGCCACGGGTTTGACCAGCTCTTGCTGTTGCAACACCGGTGGTAGCTCCTCCACACCAATCCAGGGTATATCCTGACTACACATGGCAATGGCCTGCTCGACAAGATTGCCCAACTCACGCACGTTGCCCGGATAGAGATAAGCCACAAAGCGTTCCATGGCCGCAGCCGTAAACCCCTTGACTTTCTTGTCATGCTCAAGAACGTACTTATCGACGAAGTGCTGCACCAACAGTGGAATATCCTCTTGGCGCTCCCGCAGCGGCTGCATACTCACTGAAAAGACGTTGAGACGATAGTAGAGATCTTCACGGAACTTACCCCGCTTAACCTGTTGCTGCAGGTCTTTGTTGGTCGCAGCAATAATACGGCAGCCAAGAGGAATATCATTTGTGCCGCCAATTCGCCGAATAACACGATCCTGCAACACGCGTAGCAGTTTGACTTGGGTTTGCAATGGCAGCTCACCGATTTCATCAAAGAAAAAGCTGCCCTCACCTGCCACCTCCATGAGGCCACGCTTGTTCAGCGTAGCACCTGTAAACGCGCCCTTCATATAACCAAACAGTTCACTCTCGATAAGGGTTTCTGGTATTGCACCACAGTTAACCGAAATAAACGGCTGCTGGCTCTGGGGACTCTGCTCGTGAATCGCACGTGCGACTAGCTCTTTGCCGGTACCGCTATCCCCGCTTATCAAAACATTAGAGCGGTTCTTCGCCAGCTGTTGGATCGTCTTAAAAACCTTAAGCATGGTTGGACTTTTGCCTACGAGCTGACCAAAACCAAGTCGATCTCTGAGTTCTCGTCTAAGAAGACGATTTTCCCGATACAGCGCTGACCGTTCAAGCGCTTGCTGAATAACGATCTTAATCTCGTCAACTTTGAATGGCTTAAGTAGATAGTCCACAGCGCCCTGCTTCATAGCCGTAACGGCGGATTCGGTGTCCCCATAGGCCGTAATCAGAATGACTCCGGTCTCCAACCTCATTTCGTTTATCCTGTTGAGCAGTTCTGTGCCAGAAATGCCAGGCATGGCAATATCGGTAATCACCAGATCAAAGATCCCGCGCTCTAGAGCGTCGAGAGCCTCTTCACCAGAAGCAACGCAGGTTACGTCCCAGCCTTGTTTCTGTAGCAGTATCTGAAAAAACTCACGGATGCTCTGTTCGTCGTCGACAACCAAAATGCTTGCCATAATTAACCGCCTTGCAAGTAGACCCGAAACACGGTGCCTTGCCCTTCTTGGGTTGAAAGCAGTTCAATATAACCACGATTCGCTTCAAGGATTCTTGCCACCGTTGGCAGCCCTAAGCCCGATCCATGCTGTTTGGTGGTAAAAAAGGGATCAAAGATCTGATCTCGCAGCGGTCCAGCAACGCCACCACCATTGTCCTCGATGTCAATACAGACACGCTCTCTCTGTGGCAAGTAAGTTGTAGAAATGCCAATGTCTCCCTCCGAATCAGAAGCCTCTTTGGCGTTTTGCAGTAGGTTCCACAAAACCTGGCGAATCTGACTACCATCGGCATCTACACTGTAATGCCCTCCATGCGACACTTTGATTTTATGACAGCCTTCGCTGTTCTGAAATAGCATGATGGTCTCATCGATGAGCTTGGTTAGATCGATGGTTGCCAGCGTCGCTGGATTCGGTTTTGCAAAACAGAGAAAGTCACTAATCATCTTATTTAGCCTCTGTGTCTCCTTTAGCACGATACCCATCAAACGCTTGTTGGCGTCGAGTCCGCTTTCAGCTTGCAGCATCTCTATCGAACCACTAATAGAGGCTAAAGGGTTGCGGATTTCGTGCGCTATGGCGGCAGCGAGTTTACCCACCGCCGCTAAGCGATCGCTATGTTTTACCTTCTCCTCCATCTGGTGATAACTCGTCAGGTCCTGAACCGCGATAATAAAACCACGTTCACCTAGATTGGAGACCGCTACACTGAGATAGAGGCTCTCTGCCTCTTCTATACTATAGGGAAACTCCCACTCCATGACCTTGAGAGAGCTTTCTACAGCCTCACTGCGTCTGCCAAAGATCTTCTCCTTGACATCAGGCAGGATCTCGCCAAGGTCCATCCCTAGAACCTCTCTCGCATGCAGTTGAAAAATACGTTGTGCAGCGCGATTGATGCTAATAATCTTAGCGCTCTTTGAAATCGCGATAACACCACTAGATATATTCTCGAGAATAGCTTCATGAAGATTCTCGAGTTGTGCAAGTCTCTGTTTATCCACGAGAAGACGATTTTCGGTAGACCTCAGTCTGTCGGTGAGATAACCGAAGATCATAGCGGCAATACTGAACAGACCCATATTGATCAAAATCGACAAAACCACTTTAAGCGGGTCATAACTACTGCTGCCGACCAAAACTCCAAGGCTTGGTGGCAAGATATTGTAGAATTCGAGTACTAGCAACAGTGCGTACGATACCGTACACAAGCCAGCAACGAGATAGCCAAAGTGTCTTCCAAAAACAAAGGTTGCGAAGAAAATGTTTACATAATAGAGAGGCGTAAATATGCTGGCAACACTGCCGGTAATGTAAACCAAACCTGTCGATAGAAAAATATCGTAGAAGATTTGGCTACGACTCAGCCACTGCAAACCTCCTGCGCCACAACGCTTCAACAGCCAAAGTGAAGTCACGGAAAAAAGATAGGAAATGGCAATCAACCACCAAAGCACGCGAATACTATGGCCAAACAGACTACTCTCGCCGCCGACCTGAATATAAAGAGCCGAGCCGAATAAAACGGTGATAATGGTTAGACGTAGAGCGACAAGCCAGCGGAGCTGCGACCGCATGGGATCGGCCACAGTTAACAACGCTGACTCAGCCTTGCGAAACATGTGTTACTTCACGTTGGAGATACTACCCGCCAACTTAAATACAGGTAGGTACATAGCAATAACTAGACCACCGATAACCACGCCGAGAAAGACCATGAGCATTGGCTCCAGCAGCGAAGTTAGTGCATCGACTGCTGTGTCGACCTCTTCATCGTAGAAATCAGCGACTTTACTTAACATCGCATCCATGGCACCGGTAGCCTCACCCACGGCAATCATCTGGCAAACCATGTTGGGAAAGACTTTAGTCTGCATCAATGGCTCGGCTATGGTCTTTCCTTCGCTGATGCGCTGTTTAGTCAACAAGATAGCATTTTCAATAACCTTGTTACCGGCTGTCTTTGAAACAATATCAAGACCATCCAATATCGGTACACCACTGCTGATCATGGTACCAAGGGTTCTGGTAAAACGCGCTACTGCTACCTTTCGCAGTAACGGACCCAGCACCGGCATCTTTAAGAAGGTTGCATCGAGAAAGAGACGTCCCTTTGGGTTGCTGTAGACTAGTTTAAAAATGATGGCGAAGACGATCAACGCGACAATGGCAACGGGTAATACGGTCTTTGAGTTCTTGCTGATGTTAATAACAGTCTGAGTCAAAGCCGGCAAGTCACCACCAAACTCCTTAAACATGTTTTCAAAGACAGGAATGACGAAAACCAATAGAACCATAACCACTAAGGCTGCCACGACCATAACAATAGCTGGGTAGGTCATAGCTCCCTTGATCTTCTTTTTTAACTTTTCCACCTTCTCCAGATAGTTAGCGATACGTAAAAAAATCGTATCTAGAATACCGCCAATCTCTCCAGCCTGAACCAAGCTGACAAAGAGGTCATCAAAAGCCTTTGGGTGTTTTTTCAAGGCATCGGCAAAAGTTGAGCCCCCCTCGACATCTGCCTTAACCTCATAGAGTACCTTTTGAAAGCCCTTATGTGCCTGCTGTCCAGCAAGAATATCCAAACACTGCACCAACGGCAGACCAGCATCGATCATGGTTGCAAACTGTCGCGAAAAAATGACAATCTCTTTCGCTGGCACGCCACCCCGGTAACGACCGCCACCACGGGCGCGACTTCGCATGGCCCGACGCTTTACCTGAATGCGGCGTGGTCGCAGCTGCTGCTCACGCATCCAGCTGATAACGGCAGCTTGACTCGGAGCCTCACGTTCACCCTTGCGAACATCGCCACTACGAGTTACGCCTTCCCACTGATAGGTTGCCATAAAAAATCCTCCAAACTCTTCCTAGTTAGTTGTCAATGGTAGCTTTCACTTGCCTTCTGTTCCCGTCCCGCGAACATCGCCACCCTCTGCCAACATATTGCGAAATTCTTCAAGATCTGGTGAGCGTTGCATAGCCGCGTCCAGAGTAACAAGCCGGCGCATGTAGAGGGAGAAAAGCGATTGATTCATTGTCTGCATGCCATACTTTGTCTGTCCCACCTGCATCTGTGAGTAGATCATGTGGATCTTGTCTTCACGAATGAGATTTCTGATGGCAGGCGTGGGAATCATGACCTCTACTGCAAGAACGCGTCCTTTCCCAGATCCCTTATTCAGCAGAGTCTGCGAAAACACTCCTTCCAAAACGAACGACAGTTGGGCACGCACTTGGTGTTGTTGATGCGGTGGAAAGACATCAATAATACGGTTGATGGTCTGTACACAGGAATTTGTGTGTAAGGTAGCCAGCGCTAAGTGGCCGGTTTCAGCCAGCGTTAAGGCGGCTTCGATGGTCTCAAGATCGCGTAACTCACCCACCAACACCACATCTGGATCCTGTCTGAGTACGTACTTGAGAGCGTTCTTAAAACCCAAGGTATCCGTACCAACCTCCCGCTGATTTACGACGCAACCTTTATGAGGATGTAAAAACTCAATAGGGTCTTCAATGGTAATAATGTGCTCATGTCGGTCGTTATTTATTTTATCAAGCATGGACGCTAGGCTGGTTGACTTACCGCTGCCAGTAGGGCCAGTAACCAAAATCAATCCGCGTGGCTTCTTAATCAGTTCATTCACGACCGGAGGCAGGCCCAACTCTTGAAAGGTTTGAATCTTGAATGGTATCGTCCGAAAGGCACCCGCAACGGCACCACGCTGCATGTAGACATTACCACGAAAACGCGCCAGGCCTTTGACACCGAACGACAGGTCAAGCTCGTTGTGTTCTTCAAACTGGTGTTTCTGCTGCTCTGTAAGAATACTGTAACAGAGCTGCTTGGTCTCCGCGGGTACCAGGGGCGGAGTCTTCAGCGGCGTTAGACGGCCGTCTATGCGTAACTGCGGTGCCGTGCCTGTAGTGATATGCAAGTCTGAAGCACCCTTCTCGACCATCGCCTTGAGCAGCTGATGTAAGTTTGGCATAGATTACTCCCACTTAGACAGAAGATTAATTGTCGGTTATCGAGACCCGCATCACCTCTTCGAGTGTCGTGGTCCCCTCTTCGAGTTTAGTCAGGGCACTCATACGCATGGTTTTCATACCAAGACGAATGGCCTCTCGTTTTAGTTCAGCAGTAGATGCGCCATTAAGAATAAACTCTTTGACCTCTTCACTAATCGGCATCACCTCGTATATAGCGATACGGCCTTTATAACCCGTATCACTGCACACGGAACAGCCTTTACCCTTATTGCATTTGATAGTACTGGCAACGTCAGGATTCATGCCCGCATCAATGAGCGTCTGTACTGGAATCGTTACGGGCTCTTTACACTCCTCACAGATTTTTCGTGCTAGCCTCTGCGCAACAACACAGTTCACTGAAGAGGCGACAAGAAAGGGCTCGATTCCCATGTTGAGCAGTCGATTAACCGTACTGGGAGCGTCGTTGGTATGCAGAGTACTAAGCACCATATGACCGGTAAGCGCAGCCTTAATGGCTATCTCCGCGGTCTCAAAATCACGAATCTCACCCACCATGATAATATCTGGATCCTGCCGCAAAAACGAACGTAGCGATGCAGCAAAGTTAAGACCGATGCTCTCATGCATCTGCACCTGATTGATACCCGGCAGGTTAAACTCAACCGGGTCTTCGGCCGTGGAAATATTTTCGCTCACCTTGTTTAGCTCGGAAAGTGCTGAATAGAGCGTGGTGGTCTTGCCACTCCCAGTTGGCCCAGTAACCAGCACCATACCAAAGGGTTTGTGTATGCTCACTTTAAAGTCCTGCAGTGCTTTCTCTTCAAAACCAAGTTTGGTCATATCCAACTGCAGGTTGCTCTTGTCGAGTAATCGTAACACGACCTTTTCACCAAAGAGGGTTGGCAAAACAGAGACGCGGAAGTCCATCTCTTTACCTTTGCCCATCTTAATTTTGATACGGCCATCCTGCGGCAGCCGCCGTTCGGCAATGTCAAGGTCAGCCATGATCTTTACACGAGAGGTTATGGCGTTCTTTAATTTGATCGGAGGTTTCATCACTTCGTAGAGAACACCATCAATTCGATAGCGTACGCGAAAACTTCTTTCGTATGGTTCAATATGAATGTCACTAGCCTGTTTCTTGACAGCATCCACGAGAATCAGATTTACAAGCTTTACAACCGGAGCCTCTTCACTCGATTTAGCAAGCTCTTGAATATCTGGAGCATCTTCGTCAGCAATGTATTCAACATCATCATCAAAGTCGGCCAGAACATCGTCGAACTTGGCGCTGTCATCGTAGAACTTTTCAAAGGACTCTTTGATGGCAACTTCTGAAGCAACGACAACCTCAATGTTGTAACCCGTAAGAAATTTGAGATCATCAAGAGCATAGATATTGGAGGGGTCTGCCATCGCCACAATGAGATTGGCTCCTGCCTTGTTTACTGGGATAACTTGATGTTTTTCCGCCACCTCTTTTGGAATCAAATTAATAATGTCTGGGTCTATCTCAAACTCGGAGAGGTTGATCGAGGGCACGCCGTAGTGCTTGCTGAGAAAGTTGGTTAGTTCCTGCTCCTTGATGAAACCGAGCTTGGTCAAGTTGAGGCCAAGCCGACCACCGCTGGCTTTCTGTTCCTCAAGTGCCTTCTGTAGCTGTTGGGGCGAGATCAGCTTCTCTCGCACCAATAGTTCGCCCCATCTGGCCATATATCGATTCCCCCTTTATTCAGGATCCCAGCAAACAGGACTTTCGGATTTTGACGAACTCGTAATGAAAGTTGTTGAACACGGTGAAGATGAGGTAACCACCGGATAATGCAATATATTTACAATAACAGCGTTGACAATTTTTGTCAACCGAGGAACGGCAATGGGGCTACAGGCCCCGAGTAGAGCCCACCTGCGCAAAGAACGCTCTGGCAGAGGCAATATCAGTGGAGATAGCCTGTTGCAGTGCCTGTGGGTCTTGAAAGGTCTGTTCATCGCGCAGCCGCGCCGCAAAGGCCAGCGCACATTGCTCACCATAGAGATCTCCCTGAAAATCAAGCAGATAAGATTCAACATGCAGCTGCTCTGGTTTGTCAAAGGTAGGTCGGTGGCCTACATTGGTTACGGCATTAAAGCTCTGGCCTTGGCAGGTGACGGTCGTCGCATAAACCCCTCGCGCCGGCAACAGCCGATTGGCTTCGATCTGCAGGTTGGCGGTCGGAAAACCAAGGCTCCTACCACGCTGCTCCCCCTGCACCACCTGACCTCGAATCACATAGGGATGACCCAATAGGGTGGCCGCCTCTTCGACCGCACCTTGGAGCAGGACATCGCGAATGCGCGAGCTAGAAACCACAGCACCAGCAACCACATAGGGCGGCAAAAAGTGCGTCTGAAATCCGATCTCGCTGCCAATACCGCGCAACTCTGTTTCATCTCCTTGACGCTTATGCCCGAGTCGGAAACCCTGCCCCACACACAACAGCTCCATTTTGAGCCACTGCTTGAGGATCTTTTGACAAAACTCTCTAGCTGTAAGCAACGATAGTTCGCGCGTAAACTCTAAGCAAACGACTGATGCCACTCCCCAACAGGTCATGGTTTGATAGCGTTCCGCCACCGTAGACAGCAGCGGTAATACGGTTGCTGGTCGCAACACAACGGCTGGATGCGGATCAAAAACCACTGCCACCGCCGCCTTGCCCTGGGATTGGGCCATGGCAACTGTCTTCTCTAGAATCATGCGGTGACCTAAGTGCAGGCCATCGAAATTGCCAACCGTTACCACCGAACCGTGTGCCAGACCCTCAACCTGGGGCAACGTCTCACCAAGCTTATAGCGAATCATGGTTGAGCAGCTTATAATGCTTCCCTTCCAGAGGCAAGATACCAGCCACTGTCTTGTCCCACGTAAATATTTTGTCAAAGTCTTTAGGTCTATAGAGGCAACTGGGTTGTTTTGCTACGCTCCGGCGCTCCACCAGTACGCTATATCTACGCAACCCATTCACCGACAGCTCTGCAGGCGTGTCTAACCAGCCTGAGGCGAAATCAAGCGCAGGCGAGGGGAGCGAGCCGAGCCATTCGCCGAAGGCTTGGTTGGACACGCCTATAGAGGAAACGTGGAAAGAATTGACAGAATATTCGTGGGACAGGACACTAGTAATGAATTCACTATATGAGGAGACAGCTATGAAACTTACACGCGGCATATTGGTTATGCTTTGCTTCTTTGCCAGCCTCGGTGCGGAGGCTCAGAACCCGCCACTGAGTGGTGATGTCTGTTGTTTTGGCGTTGAAATGGAAGGTGAACAGATCAAGAGCGTCTTTGCCGAACCCATGAACGTGAAGACCTGTGAAAAGGGCAAAAAGTCCAAACCCATTGGTCGTAGTGGCCGGACAATCTGCGGCTTTAGTGCTGATTTAGATAGCTGTGCTGATGTGAAATTGGCTGATATCTGCGAAAAATGTGGTTATCACTGGCTGGAGACTCTAGGCAAGTGTAGCAAAAAATCACTCAAGGAGCTTCTGCCCAAAGACGAGAGCGACGATCAAAAATCTAAAAAAGAAAACTAGGCTTAGTCTACGCGTTACAAACTAACGAATGATCCTTGAGAATCTTCTGCGCAACAACCAGTCGCTGAATCTCGCTTGTACCCTCATAGATTCCAGTTATCTTGGCATCACGAAAAAAGCGTTCTACGGGATACTCCTTGATGTATCCGTAGCCACCATGAATTTGCACCGCCCTATCAGCAACCCGGTTGGCGGTCTCGCTGGCAAAAAGCTTGGCCTGTGACGCTTCAAAGGTATAGCGCTCACCGCGATCCCTAACCACAGCGGCTTTCCAGGTTAATAGCCGGGCTGCGTCTACAGTGACTGCCATGTCAGCAAGCATCCAGCGTAGCCCTTGAAACGAAGCGATGGGCCGGCCAAACTGCACCCTCTCACCAGCATAGCTCTGCGCTGCTTCTAAGGCAGCCTGAGCAATACCCACGGCTTGAGCAGCAATACCAATACGCCCGCCATCGAGAGTCGACATCGCAATCTTAAAGCCTTCGCCCTCGGCACCGAGCCGATTCTCCTTCGGCACCCGCAGATTATCGACAGTGATCGTGCTAGTCCCAGAAGCGCAGATGCCCATCTTGTTCTCGGCTTTACCTCGGTTAAAACCAGCAAACCCGCTCTCGGTAATAAATGCCGTTAGACCTTTATTCCCCAAAGAGGGATCTTTGCTGGCAAACAGTATGCAGACATCTGCCTGTGGTCCGTTGGTAATGAAGTTTTTCGTTCCATTAATCAAAAAACAATCGTCTTCTTCCCGATAAACCGTCTTTTGACTTCCTGCATCGGAACCTGCTGCGGGTTCGGTGAGGCCGAAACAACCAAGTTGCTCACCGGAAGCTAACGGGGGTATATATTTCTGTTTTTGGGCTTCGTTGCCAAAACGCATCAGCGGATCTAAAACAAGCGAGTTGTTCACCGAAAGAATGACACCCGTACTGGCACAACCTCGAGAGATTTCCTCCGTCGCTATGACGTAGTCTAATGTCGTCAAGCCAGCACCACCGAGCTCCTTGGGAACCATGACACCCGCAAGTCCCATCTCGGCACACTTTTGAATAACCTCACTCGGGAATCTATGCTGCTTATCCCATTCCCCTGCATGTGGAATAATCTCATGCTCCACAAACTCACGAATCGACTCTCGCAACAACCTCTGTTCTTCAGCTAGATCGTACTTCATCATCTGCTCCAGTTTGGAATCCGTTTTTCAACAAAAGCAGCCATACCTTCCTTTTGGTCTGCGTGGTTAAAACACTGAACGAATAGCTCTCCTTCTCTCTTTAGGGCCTGCTCCCTGTTATGATCCAAGGCAAAACGCATGCTCTGTTTTGCAAGTTGCACGGCATGGGGACTCGGTTTTTGCAAAGCCTTTGCAAGTTTCATCACTTCTGCCATAAGTTGGGATTGTGGAAAAACTGCCTCTACCAACCCCATTTCCAGCGCCAACGGTGCAGCAACCATCTTACCGGTCATGATCAGCTCACGCGCACGACCCACACCAACCCGGCGAAAAAGCCGCACCGTCCCACCAAAACCAGGGGTGACCCCTAGAGTCACCTCAAGCAAGCCTAATCTGGCACTCTCTGCCGCATAGGCAAGGTCACAGGCAAGGACCACCTCACAACCGCCACCAAGGGCAAAACCATTGACAGCGGCAACGGTTGGTTGCGGTAGGTCTTCAATGGCATTTAACAGCTCTTGGCCTGCCCGACAAAATCGTTGTGCGTCTGCCGTAGACATAGTCAACATACTCTTAATATCCGCACCGGCAATAAATGCCTTTTCTCCTGCACCTGTAAAAACCACGACTTCAATAGAGCGATCTCGACGAATCTTTTGCAGGAGTGCTGATAACTCTCCTATGGCCGTCGGGGTGATCGCATTCAGGCTGTTTGGATCAGTGAAGGTCACCGTAGCAATGCCATTGTCCACCGTCGTACGTGGATATTGAAATTCTGTATATTCAGCGCTCATAGTGAAAAACACCTCGGCCACTCTTACGACCGTAAAATCCGTCATTCACCAACTGTTGTAAGAGTGGGCAGGGACGAAACTTGGGATCCTTCAGGTCACGGTACAGCACCTCCAAAATGAAAAGACAGGTATCAAGACCCACGAGGTCCGCGAGGGCTAAGGGCCCCATGGGTTGGTTGGTACCAAGCTTCATTGCTTGGTCAATGTCGGCAGCTGTGGCAATGCCGTCATGCAAAACAAAGAAAGCCTCGTTGATCATCGGCATCAGAATACGGTTAACAATGAATCCAGCTACATCTTTGCTGCAGACCGTCTCTTTACCCATCTCCTTTGCAAGCGTACAGGTCGTGTTGTAGGTATCATCTGAGGTTTGTGGGCTGCGAATAACCTCGACCAAACTCATAAGCGGTACGGGATTCATAAAGTGCATGCCAATGACTTTCTCTGGCCGTTTAGTGGCTTTCGCTAATGTGGAGATGGGAATGGAAGAGGTGTTGGAGGCAAAAATTGCCTGAGGTTCTGCAATACGATCTAGCTCTTGAAACAACTCCGTTTTTGCCGCAGCATTTTCAACGATTGCCTCAATAAAAAAGACAGAGCGTTGTAGTGCTGGCAAGTCTGTGACAAACTGCAACTGCCCCATGGCCCGATCAACACGCTCCTTGGGAAGCTTGCCTTTATCAGTCAACTTACGCAGGCTAGCCGTAATACTATCTCTTGCCTGGCTCACTGCCGCTGCAGAAATGTCGTAAAGAAAAACTTCCTTGTCGGTGTTGGTTGCCAATACCTGGGCAATACCACTGCCCATTTGACCACTGCCGACTACTGCAACCTGAACCACAGCCTGTTCTACCTTTCCACTAACATAGCCACTGCCTCACCACCACCCAAACAGATTGCCGCCACACCAAACCGGCTTTGCATCTGCTTCATGGCATGGAGCAGGGTTACGAGAATACGTGTGCCACTCGCACCAATGGGATGGCCTAATGCTACAGCTCCACCACGCACGTTGACCTTCGTGGCATCGAGGTCAAGTTGCCGCGATATTGCCAACGCCACTACAGCAAAGGCTTCGTTGATCTCAAATAGATCGATATCTCCAGTCTTGAGGTCCGCTTGCTGCAAAAGCTTGCGGATCGCCTCTACAGGTGCAATGGTAAACCACTCTGGCTCCATAGGCGTGTTGGCAAATCCGCGGATTCGTCCTAGAATTTCACAACCGCTAGCAGCTGCAGCTTTTTCAGAGGTAACTACAACGGCAGCAGCGCCATCGTTGATCGAGGAGGCGTTTGCCGCAGTCACCGTGCCTGACTTCTCAAAGGCAGGTTTCAATGCGGCGACCTTCTCCGGTTTGAAACGTGTTGGTTCTTCGTCTTCTACTACCGTAACAACCGCTTTTTTGCTTTTCACCTCAACCGGCACTAGCTCATCGTTAAACAGGCCTTCTTTGCTGGCATGCAATGCGCGGCTATAGCTCTCTTTGGCAAAGTTGTCCTGATCTTCTCTAGAGACCTTGTGCTCGCGAGCACAGAGCTCTGCGGCACAGCCCATGTGAAAATCATTGTAGACATCCCAAAGCCCATCGTGAATCATCGCATCGACAAGCTTGCCATGGCCAAACTTTAGACCGGCGCGTGCACCTTGCAACAGATAAGGCGCATGACTCATGCTCTCCATCCCGCCAGCCACCACCACTTGCATCTCCCCTAAACGAATCGCCTGGCTGGCCAAATGCACGGCCATAAGACCTGACCCACACACCTTGTTGACCGTCGTTGCCCCAACGCTTACCGGCAATCCCGCACCCAGAGAGGCTTGCCTCGCAGGCGCCTGCCCCACTCCAGCAGTGAGCACATGGCCCATGAAGACTTGATCCACCTGTTCTGGTTTGAACTTGCTACGCTCAATCGCTGCTCTAATCGCCACACTGCCGAGTTGCGGCGCGGTCAAACTGGCGAGCGAGCCTAGAAAGGAGCCAATTGGGGTGCGCTGGGCACTAACGATAACAGCCGCTTCCACTCTCAGAACTCATTGAAATTATTGACAAAATTACAGATTTTGCCAACTCGCGCCTATAGTAATGTAGGGTATGGGCAGCTGTCAAACTTAATCGCTTTTAATTGGTCGTTCAAATTCATCCAAATCAACTTCTTTTTCAAAGATACCATCGCGGTTGTAGTCATAGGATTCTCTTAACTTCCGACCATGTTTATACTTCGCCCGCTTATCAAAGATGTCATCGTTTCTGTAGGACCATTTCCTCTCAACAAGTCTGCCGGATTTAAATGTGGAGATTTCGTCTACTCTTCCGTCTCGGTCATTGTCATAATGAGCCTTGGCCATTTGCCGATTCTTGTAAAACTCCCATGAATCAGTATTTCCATCGAAATCTGCGTCGTACTCTACGCGAACAAGAACATTGTTTTCATAATAGTACCGCGTGTCGACATTGCCATCAAAATTGGTATCCATTTCTTCCTTTTCGGTTTGTCCGTTTTTTACGTACACCCAACTATTTGGTTTGCCGTCAAAGTTAGAGTCAAAAGATTTCATGACGAGACTACCGTCCGTATATTGCAGCCAGCTGTCAATCTGTCCGTCTCGGTCCCTATCAATCTCTTCTCTTTGTAGTTCCCCTTCTTTATAGTAGGTCCATCTGTCTACCTTACCGTCAAAATTTTCGTCCCACAAACGCTCTATCATTTCACCATTTGAATACTGATCCCAAACATCCACCTTCCCGTCTTCGTTTGTATCCCACTCGCTTTGCAATTTACTGTTTATACCTCTCTGTTGATAAGCGAACTTGACCATGCCAACAAGTAGCGTCAGGATTATCCCAATCACTAATCCTAGCCAGAAAAGACCTATTTCCTTCTCGCCCTTTTTCTTTTTGTGAAGGTTGGCATCCTGAGCATTGATTTCCGCAATAACTTCATTTGCCTTTTTCTCATCGCGCTCGTGCGCGACCCAAACAGCGACTCCACACGCCATACCCTGGCTATGCTCATCTCGCACAGAGGACTCTATGCCTGCAGATGAAAGCGCATCCACTATCATGTGGGCTTCTACAGCACTGAAGGAACTATATACCTTCTTCATAATCTCAATTTCTATCGTCTAAGCGAAGTCCGGCTAAGTCGCCAACGTACGGTTCAAGACTCTACGGTTTCCTGATGGTCACAACCCTTGGTGTGGCACTGGATAAAGTGGCCGGCTTTAAGGATCTTCTCAATGAGAAAAGGTGCTTCACACAGAGGACAGGGTTTGTCTACCGGACGGTTCCATAGGGCAAAAGTACAATCTGGATAACGACTGCACCCATAAAACGTTCTACCATTGCGAGACCGTTTTTCGACCAACTCACCGCTACACTCTTTCTGCGGGCAGGCAACACCCGTGGGCAACGACTTCGTTCCCCGACACTCGGGATAACGACTGCAGGCCAAAAACCGACCGAACCTTCCCTGTTTGATCACCATCGGGCTACTACAGTCGTCACACCTGACATCCGTCTTTTCGTCAGCGACAATCTCAATCCCACCCTCGCTGTTACGACGAAACTCTTTGGTGTTCTTACAATCGGGATAGCCAGAGCAGGCAAGAAAGTAACCGTTCTTACCCCATTTGATTACCATGCCCTGTCCGCATTTTTCACAACTTATGTCTGTGGGTTCTTCCTCACGCTTAATATTACGCATCTCCTTCTTGGCTTTATCGAGATCCACTGCAAAAGTAGAATAGAACTCGCGCAAAAGAGACTTCCAATTCACTTTGCCGGCCTCAACGCTATCTAGCTGATCTTCCATGTTAGCAGTAAAAGAGACATCAATAATGTGTGGAAAGTTCTCCACCAGCAGTTCGGTAACGAGTCGCCCTAGCTGGGACGGCTTGAGATAGAGCCCCTCTTTGGTCGTATAGTCTTTGCCTTGAATGTTGCTGAGAATAGAGGCATAGGTCGAAGGTCGGCCTACACCTTTATCTTCCAGCTCGCGAATCAAGGTGCTCTCAGAATAACGCGGAGGTGGCATGGTGAAATGCTGTTTCGGCTCAACCTCGTGCAGGTCAAGTTCGGCACCTTCGCTGATATTGGGAAGGGTCGATCCGTTCTTATCTTCCCCGTTGCCATCATCCTTGCTCTCATCATAGAGCAGCAAGAAACCATCAAAAACGAGCGTCGAGCCACTCACCCTTAAGAGATAGTCACCTGCCGTGATGTGGATGCTCTTTTGTTTATACCGTGCTGAGGTCATCTGTGACGCAACAAAACGGTTCCAAATTAATTCATAAAGACGAAAGTGGTCGCGATCTAAATAAGTTTTAACTCTTTCTGGCGTGTGCTTAAGAGAGGTTGGACGAATGGCCTCATGGGCATCTTGCGCGCCTTTTTTTACTTTGAACAATCGAGGCTTTTCAAGCGTGTACGCTTTGCCATGCTTCTTGAGAATAAATTCCTGTGCCTCCTGTAACGCTGTCGGTGCTACTCGGACCGAATCGGTACGCATATAGGTAATCAACCCTACAGGACCTTCCTCACCGAGCTCCACGCCTTCGTAGAGATGCTGCGCCAACATCATGGTTTTTTTAGCGCTAAAACGATACTTACGAAAGGCCTCCTGTTGCATACGGCTGGTAATAAACGGTGGAAATGGGTTGCGAGAACGACTCTTCTCTTCGATCTTCGATACCGTGAACCGCTGTTGCTGCAATTCACTTTTGATGGCGGACGCTTCTGTCTCATTGGCAATCTTTGCTTTTTCGCCATTAATCTCCACTAACTTGGCGACAAAGGTCTGCTCTTGCCCTTTCTCCGCTAGCGTTACCTCAATGCTCCAGTACTCTTCAGGTGTAAATGCCTCGATCTCTCTTTCTCGGTCACAAACAAGCCGCAATGCCACCGACTGCACTCGTCCAGCACTCAGCCCACGGCGGATCTTCTCCCACAACAGAGGACTCAACTTGTACCCGACCAAGCGGTCAAGAATGCGCCGAGTCTGCTGCGCTTCATATTTCGCCTGATCTAAAGCCCCTGGAACCTTTAGCGCGGTCTCTATCGCTGTCTTGGTAATCTCATTAAACAGCACACGGTAGAACTTTTTTTTCTTTGCAAGTGAGTTAAGACTTTGCTGGATATGCCATGCAATGGCCTCGCCTTCACGATCTGGGTCGGGGGCGAGATATATGGTGGTCGCGTCCTTGCAGGCCTTTTTCAAGGCAGTGATGTACTTTTGTTTACCTTTGATGATTTCATACTTTGGTTCAAAGTCATTTTCAATATCGACACCAAGTTCACTCTTTGGCAAATCCAAAACGTGTCCGACTGAAGCGCAAACATTAAAGTTTTTCCCAACGTATTTGCCAATCGTTTTGGCCTTGGCTGGAGATTCAACGATAATCAACGACTGTGCTGTTTCTGAACTCTTCGCTGTCATAAGATCTCAGGACTCCTATCGACAAACAGAATAACGGCCATCATCACCACACTGAATCATTCCTTGCAACTGCAGCTGGCTCAAAGCAACCACCACCTCAGCCGCCGGCAGACCGCTTAACCGGGTCAGCATTTCTGTGTCAGCCGTTGACTGTTGTTGTACTAAGGCAAAAACCTTGGCATCGGCTAACGAGCCAAACGCTGGCTCCATGTCGCGAGACCTTTTAATCGGTTTTTTTGGCTTTTGCAAATCCGCCCTCGCCTGTGGCATGATTTCTTCCATAATATCAGTAGCCTGTGACACTAGCGTCGCCCCCTGGCGCAGTAGAGCGTTGTTTCCTGCGCCCGCTGGCGACAGGATCGGTTGCGGCGCTGCAAAGACACTTCTACCCTGCTCCATGGCATAACGCGCGGTGATCAGAGCACCGCTGCGCTGAGCGGCCTCCACAACAACCGTGCCGAGTGCCAAGCCACTGATGATACGGTTACGCCGTGGAAAGTGGTACTTCTCGGGTGCCGCACCCAGGGCAAACTCACTGATAATTAGGCCGTGCTGCTGCATGCTTGCAAACAGGCGCTGATGTTGGCGCGGATAGATTTGCTCAAGTCCACAGCCCAACACACCTATGGTAGCAGCTGGCTCGGCTGCTACCTCTAGCGCGGCTTCATGAATAATACCATCCACTCCCAAGGCCAAACCGCTGACCAAACAACACCCTGCAGCGGCAAGCTCTGTACCTAAGTAGCGCGCAACCTGTTGGCCATAGACAGAAACCTTTCTCGCACCGACGACCGCCAACGGCAGCGGGTGTTGTAGCAACTCAAGCCGTCCTTTGGCATAGAGTACAAGCGGAGGATCAGCAATCTCACGCAGCAGTTGTGGATATGCAGAGTCGGCAATTGAGATAAGTTGCATACCAGCCGCTTTGACTCGCTGCCATTCTGTTTCTGCCCAGCTGCGACAAGCTTTGTTGCTGCTGAATCCCCACTGCTGATAGCAAGACAGTAAGGATGGATGGCGTAAGACCTTCTCGACCGAGAAGTCCATCTCTGCAAGCATCCGCTTCTTGTTAACAAAACTCAGACCTGGAAGATGGTGAAGAATGAGGTAGTCAAGTATCGCGGCCATGAACCCGCACACTAACCGCGATGATAAGAGCGAGTCAAGTAGGATTACTCAAAAGCGCTAAGTCCGGTAAGCTGTTCTCCGAGAATCAACGTGTGGATGTCATGTGTACCTTCATAGGTATAAACTGACTCAATATTACACAAATGCCGTCCCACTTGGTACTCGTCATGAACACCGTTGGCACCGAGTATGTCCCTTGCCTTTCGTGCACACTCGCGCGCCATCCAGGTATTGTTCATTTTAGCCATGGAGATGTGGCTATGATGAACCTTTTTGGCCTCTTTGAGACGACCTACACGCAGGGCAAGCAACTGTGCCTTGGTAATCTCAGTAGCCATCCACACTAACTTTTCCTGCACTAGCTGAAAGCCGGCAATCGGGCGGCTAAACTGCACCCTTGATTTGCTATACTCAAGCGCCTCATCGTACACAGCCATGGCAGAACCGATCACACCCCAGGCGATACCGTAGCGTGCCTGGTTAAGACAGCGAAGCGCGGCCGTAAGCCCTTCGGCCTGTGGCAACCGATCGCTCTCACTAAGCTCGACGTTTTGAAAGCTGAGTTCCGAGGTTACAGAAGCGCGTAAGGAAAACTTACCTGCTATATCTTTTGTGCTAAAGCCTGGCTTGTCGCGATCCACTAGAAAACCGCGAATACCATCATCGGTTTTGGCCCAGACAACGGCAACATCGGCAATACCGCCGTTGGTAATCCAAAGCTTTGTGCCGTTAAGCAGCCAACGATCACCACGCCGCTGCGCCTTGGTAAGCATGCCAGCTGGGTTAGAGCCAAAATCTGGTTCTGTCAGTGCAAAGCAGCCAACGATCTCACCCTTGGCCATCTTTGCAAGGTAATGCTGTCGCTGTTCCTCGCTACCAAAGGCGAGGATCGGATACATGCAAAGTGCTCCCTGTACTGAGGCAAAGCTGCGCACACCCGAATCACCACGCTCCAACTCCTGCATGGCTAAACCGTAGGCTACTGGATTCATGCCGGCACAACCGTAGCCTTCCAAGTTAGCACCCAAAAGACCGAGTGCGGCCATCGGTTGGATTAGGTCTTCAGGAAACTTCCCCTGACGATTGCAGGATTCGATGATCGGCAGGACTTCACGGTCAACAAAGTCACGCACGCTGTCACGCACGAGACGTTCATCTTCACTCAACAACTCATCGAGCAAACAGAAATCAATCCCCTTAAATGGCGGCATTTTCCTCTATCATTCTAAATCGACAGTAACTTCTCAGTGGGGAGCCGGTCTATCGTCTTCCGTAGTATCAGAGCCAACCGCAGTTGTATCTATGACGAGCTCTGTGATGTCCTTGTCTTTGCGTAAGAAGTCCTTCGGGTCCTCCAAAATCAACGCCTTTAGAAGCACCTCATCCATGTGATCTACAAGATGAATCTTCACCTCGCGCCGGATACGTTCCGGAATCTCTTTAAGATCTTTCTCATTTTCCTTGGGAATCAGCACCAATTCAATACCACCCCGATGCGCGGCAAGAATCTTCTCTTTAAGACCACCTATTGGCAGTACTCTGCCTCTTAAGGTGATCTCACCAGTCATGGCAACGCTGTTTTTTACGGGAATACGTAACAAGGCGCTGACGATAGAGGTAGCCAAAGTAATACCGGCACTGGGTCCATCCTTAGGAATTGCTCCTTCAGGCACATGCACGTGAATATCGACGTTTTGATAGAAATCCTGCTTTAGCCCAAGAGCGCTGGCACGCGAACGCACGTAGCTCAACGCCGCCTGCGCCGACTCCTGCATGACATCTCCAAGCTTGCCAGTGATGGTCAGTTTACCCTTCCCTGGCACCACGGTCACCTCAGTCATAAGGATATCACCACCCACCTCGGTCCAAGCCAACCCAGTGGTAAGACCGATCTGGCTCTCCTCCTCTTTTTTGCTATAGCGAAACTTTGGTACGCCAAGGTACTTTATGACGGTTTTGGAGTTTACTCGTACTTTGTAGTCCTTGCTATGGTTAACCACTTCCTTGGCAACCTTTCGACATACAGAAGCAATCTCACGTTCCAGATTACGAACACCTGCCTCCCGTGTGTAACGCCGGATTATGGTACGTATAGAGTTGTCACTAAATTCAATGTTGTCCTTTGATAGACCATTTGCCATCATCTGCTTTTCCAACAGGTGGCGCTTGGCAATGTGGAGTTTTTCAAGTTCAGTGTAGCCCTCAATGCGGATAATCTCCATACGATCTTGCAGTGGCATGGGAATACCGAAGAGGCTATTAGCCGTGGTGATAAACATGACCTTACTAAGATCGTAATCGAGGTCGAGGTAGTGATCGTTAAAAGTTGAGTTCTGTTCTGGATCAAGAACTTCGAGCAACGCCGAGGAAGGGTCGCCGCGAAAATCCATGCTCATCTTGTCCACTTCGTCTAAGAGGAACACCGGATTGTTGGAGCCAGCTTTCTTCATCGATTGGATAATCTTGCCTGGAAGCGCGCCGATATAAGTACGCCGATGGCCACGAATCTCCGCTTCATCCCGCACGCCGCCAAGCGAGATGCGCACAAACTTACGCCCCATGGCATTGGCAATAGAGTGCGCCAGGGAGGTCTTACCAACTCCAGGCGGGCCCACAAAGCAGAGAATCGGTCCGCGAATCTTCTTCACCAATGCCTGCACAGCAAGGTATTCGAGAATCCGCTCTTTGACCTTTTCCAAGCCATAGTGATCACGCTGCAAGATGCGCTCAGACGCCTCAAGGTCGATCTTGTCTTCTGTAACCTCAGACCAAGGAAGGGATAGCGCCCAATCAATGTAATTCCTTACTACCGTTGCCTCAGCGCTCATGGGCGACATCATCTTCAGCTTTTTGAGCTCCTTGGTAACCTTTGAGGTCGCTTCCTTGCTCATCTTTTTCTTCTTGATGGCCTCTTCTAACTCTTGGAGTTCGTTCTTAAATTCATCCTTTTCACCAAGCTCTTTCTGAATAGCCTGCATCTGCTCGTTGAGGTAATACTCCTTCTGGGTCTTCTCCATCTGCTTCTTGATACGGTTGCGGATACGCTTCTCAACCTGGAGAATCTCAATCTCGGACTCCATTAATGAGTAAAGCATCTCTAAACGCTTCCTAACATCAACCAGTTCAAGAATCTCCTGTTTGTCTTTCAGCTTAAGTGAGAGGTGCGCGACAATGGTATCGGCTAAACGTGCGGGATCATCTATGCTCGCCACGCTCATCAGCATCTCTGGCGGAATCTTCTTGTTGAGCTTGACATAGGTCTCAAAGGTAGAGTGTACGGATCGCATGAGCGCTTCTAAGACAACCGAGTCATCCTTTGTCTCTTCGACTTCCTCAACTTCAACAAGAAAGTACTTTTCATGCGGCACAAACTTATTGACCAGAGCCCGCCGTTTACCTTCTACCAACACCTTCACCGTGCCGTCAGGAAGCCGCAGGAGCTGAATAATGGTACTCAGGGTACCGACACGATAGATATCAGCCTCATTGGGATCGTTGGTCTTGGCTTTTTTCTGTGCCGCCAGCAGTAGGTCTTTATCGCTGTTCATCGCCTGCTCGAGCGCGGCTATAGACTTCTGTCTACCGACAAAAAGCGGCACAACCATATGCGGAAAGACAATGATGTCACGTAGTGGCAATAGGGGAATCGTCCGCGTCTGCTTACGGGCCGGCAGGGATGGATTTTGTGGATTCTCAGTAGACATTCACAACTCCTTGATCTCAGGCGCTCTCAGCTTCTTTTTTATAAACGAGAATGGGCTTTTCATCTTTGACGACAACGTCCTCACTGATTACGCACTCTTCAATGTTATCCTGGTTCGGTATTTCATACATGATTTCAAGCATGGCGTGTTCTAAAATTGAGCGCAGTCCCCGAGCCCCTGATTTGCGCTTCAACGCCTCTTTGGCAATGGCATGCAAACAGCCCTTAGTGAACTTCAGCTTGACGTTTTCAAACTCAAAGAGCTTGTGATACTGCTTAACCAAAGCGTTGCGTGGTTTGGTAAGAATATCAATGAGGGCCGACTCATTAAGTTCATGTAACGTTGCTAATACCGGCAATCGACCAATGAACTCTGGAATGAGACCAAACTGCAACAGATCCTCTGGCTGAACCTCGGCAAGGGTTTGGCCGAGGTCTCGCTCCAGCACGCTGCGGATGTCGGCATTGAAGCCCATGCTCTTGTCATGTAGCCGCTTGCGGATGATGTCTTCCAAGCCGCAAAACGCACCCCCACAGATAAACAGGATATTGGTGGTGTCAATGTGGAGAAACTCTTGTTGCGGATGCTTACGGCCTCCTTTTGGCGGCACATTGGCAACCGTACCTTCGATAATCTTTAACAGCGCTTGCTGTACTCCCTCTCCAGAGACATCGCGAGTTATGGAGGGGTTTTCCGACTTACGCGAAATCTTGTCGATCTCGTCTATATAGATGATGCCGCGTTGAGCCCGTTCGACATCGTAGTCCGCTGCCTGCAACAAATTCAGGATGATGTTCTCAACATCCTCACCAACGTAGCCGGCCTCAGTCAACGTGGTGGCATCCTGAATCGCAAAGGGAACGTTGAGTATCTTTGCCATGGTCTGTGCGAGCAGGGTCTTGCCACAACCGGTCGGACCCAGCAGCAGGATATTGGACTTTTGCAGCTCGACATCATCGGGTGCACTTTTACCCTCTTGAATCCGTTTGTAGTGGTTGTAGACGGCGACTGAGAGGATCTTCTTGGCGCGTTCTTGGCCGACAACGTATTGATCAAGGATTTCCTTGATTTCATGGGGCTTTGGGATTTGCTCCTTGGTGGTAGAACTCTGGTCACGATCGACCTCTTCGGCAATGATGTCGTTACAGAGCTCAATACACTCATCACAGATGTAGACCGTCGGCCCAGCAATGAGCTTTTTAACCTCTTTCTGGGTTTTGCCGCAGAACGAACAGCTCAGGTTGGTCGCATCGTTATCCTGTTTGCGTGTCACCAAGCCCCCTTATAAAAATCACCTATATCTTTAGTATATACAATAAAATAGGCAGGCAAAGCGAGAATTCAAGGGCCCAGATCAAGAAAACTAGGCATCTCGGTTCAGAACTTCATCAATTATACCATACTCCAGCGCTTCGTTGGCATTCATGTAGTAGTCCCTATCCGTATCTTTCTTAATCTTTTCAATATCTTGCTTTGTATGTTGGGAAAGCATGCGGTTGAGCTCCTCACGCAGCTTGAGAATCTCACGTGCCTGGATATCAATGTCTGTGGCTTGACCCTCAAACCCCCCTAAAGGTTGGTGGATAAGGATGCGCGAGTGCGGCAGACAAAAGCGCTTGCCCTTGGTACCTGCTGCCAGCAACAACGCTGACATGCTCGCGGCAAGCCCAAGACAGACGGTAGACACCGCACACTTAACATGCTGCAGGGTATCGTAGACGGCCAGGCCGCTATAGACCGACCCTCCAGGCGAGTTGATATAGAAGCTGATGTCTTTATCTGGGTCGTCAGACTCTAAGAAGAGCAGCTGCGCAATGATGAGGTTGGCGATCTCATCGTTGATAGAGGAGCCGAGAAAGATGATGCGGTCCTTGAGCAGACGTGAATAGATATCATAAGAGCGCTCGCCACGATGGGTCTGTTCGACGACCATAGGTATTAAGTTCATCGGGTTCCCCTTACTTGTTTGCCGTTTCTTTGATGGTAGCGCTGCTGAGGATAAAAGCAAGCACCTTACGCCGTAGCAGCTGCTCGTGGATCGCTGCGCGTTGATGCTCTGTGGAGAGGACCTGCTTGAGCTTGTCATTCTGCTTACCACTCTGCCCACCACGCCCACTATTATTAATGAGCGCTTCGATGTGCGCCTCCACCTCACTCTCGGCAACGCTAATCTTTTCCTGCCGTGCGATGGCCTCAATGGCAAGATCACTACGTACTTCGCTGACAGCCCGCTCATAGCCCTGCTCTTCCATCTTTTTGAACTCAGCCTCATTCTGCGGCTGCACTCCGGCGCGTATCAGCTGTTGCATGAGATACTGCATACGGTGTTTGACTAAGGTTGGCGGCACCTCAAACGGGTTGGCGCTAAGAATCGCATCAAGAGCCTGTTGCTCAATCTGTTGCTGCTGCATCCTACTACCCTCTGTGCGCAGATCGGTAGCGACCTTCTCCTTGAGCTCTTTGAGCGTTGCTGCTCGGCCACTCGCCTTAGCCAGAGCATCATCCAAAGCTGGCAGCAGCTTCTCTTTGATGGCGTGCAGGGTGAGCTCACATAGCACCTTTTTGCCCGCCAGCTTTTTGTCCGCATGTTCTTTGGGAAAGTCTACGGAGACCTGGCGTTTTTCTCCCACTTCCATCTCCACCAACGTCTTGTCTAACTCGGGCAACAGATAATCTTCACCCACAGGTACCATACGCTCTTTGATCGCTGCCTCTTTATACGGCTTACCACCGACTTGCAGCTCTACGGAGATGGCGGCGTAGTCGCCTTTTTGTGGTTGCGTTACTTTTTTGTCTTTAAGCACTGCTTGCTGCTCTCGCAGCTGTTGTAGCACCTTATCGATCTCCGCCTTTTTCGGTTCGACCTTTTCTCTTTTCAGCTTGAGATCTTGATAGCCGCGAATCTCAAGTTTGGGTTTTACCTCGATGGTTACGGCAAATTTAAGCCCATCAGCAAGGTCTTTTTCTTCTAAAACTGGGTAGGCAACTGGATGCACCTCTTGCTTCTGCAAAACTTCTCTGAGCGAGCGCTGGATCAAATCGCTAACCACCTCATCCTCTACAGCCTGCTGGTATTTTTGCCGTACCATGGCCATGGGTGCGTGTCCCTTGCGAAAGCCCTTGAGGGTGACGCCCCTCTGTAGCTTAACAAAGCCACTGTCCATCTCCTGCTTCACGAACTCGGGCGCCAGACGCACCTCAATGCGCTTCTTTACTGCGGAAAGGTCACGGATATCGGTTTGCATCTTCATCCTCTTTTAGGGCAGCCGAGCATACCCAAGCGGTTATTTATCGTCAATTTTTAATGTCTTAATGATATCAGCAGAGGTAAGGAATTGGCCGAGCAACGTATGCCATTTTTTTGAGTATTCTCGAACTGCTGATTTTCGATCATGCGCTTCAATAGCCTCGGTAAGGACTGCCAATTTAATATCAAACAAAATGTCGGTTATGCGCTTTGCATCGAGATCCTTTCGTATATCTCCCTCTCGCTGAGCTGCAAGCACATGACCCAGTATGCGATTCTTGGCAATGTCCAAGAATTTGAAGTGTAGTGTTTCAAAGTGCTCATCTATGTAAGCGTAGTAATAGAGCAGTAAGAGCACCTGAATATGACTGCGATGGTCAGCACCCCAAGCAACGTTGTAGAGGGCAAATTTATTCAGTCGCTGTACCCCGGTATCAGTTGGCTGCATGTGTCTATCAACGTAGTGGTGGTTATGAGCGGTAACGGCGCCAATGACCTCTTCAATCAAAACTCGTTTCGAGCGAAAGTGGTAGAGCACAGCAGACTGGCTCAAGCCACAGCGATCGGCAATCATCTGAAAGCTGGTCTCTGCAAAGCCATGCTTGGCAAATAGCTCAATAGCCTCCGCAAGCAGCCTTTGCCGTGTAACCTCTCCTTTATATTCGGTTTTTTCCAATTGTTCCTCTCTTAAAGACATTTTACTGAGTATCACTTGGATTTTACTTGACACTACGCATCATGTCTAGTACAACGTATTACACTGTTTTAGAGAAGCGATGCACTGTAAAAGGCATGATTACAAGAGATTACATTACCAACCGAACAAATCCCCTAGGCTCACTATTGGGCATGGGCGCGTCTTGCCTCGTCGCCTTTACCATATTCTTCCATCCCGTTTTCGCCGCTCCAACCACCCTACAGCCCTTTATGGATGAGGCGACTCGTTTAAGTGATAGCTATTTCAACAGGGATTTAGATGCTCAGGGTTACCAGCAAGGTATGCGTACTTTGCTTGAGCGTTACGATGATTTACCTGAGGCAGAGTATGAGAAGTTAGAGGAGCGTGCAGCATCTCTCTTTGCGATTCGCTACAAACGTTTCGAACTCTATCTTGCTGAACGTGCGACTTATGGTGCGGAACCCAAGCCCAAGGATACCAAGATTCTCCAAGAGATGTTCGGTGTGGATGCTAAGGAGGTGTTTGCCTCCTTGTCTCTACTCAAGCCAGCCATCGACTATTTAAACACCAAGGGTTTCTATCTCTACTCTGATGGTTGGCACTTAGCTCCTTGGGCACGTTTGTGGCCTAAGGATCTTAAGGACAACCCCGAGCTCCAGGCAGCGCTATTGCTTATCTTCCCACAGCTCTATATTGACATGTTTAAGGATGCCTCAGCACGTGGTCCTATCCAGCTCAGCAAGGCGTATCTGCCCTTAAACACCGATTACATGGTGATGCCAAAGCGTATCCGCACCCAAAACTCGACACGGGTGTATACGAAGGAAGCGTGGCAAGGAAAGATTGAGGCGACCACCGCTAAAATCATCACGGAGTTGCAGCGTCAGAATAAGACAGCTGTTAAACAAGGTCGGGGGTTTAGCCATTTCAACAGCGACTATGTACAGCTGCTCAAGCGTATAGAGCGAAAGACGGACTGGCAGCTCATCGAGCAGATGGTTACTTTACAGGAGCTTGGTTTAGATCCTAAGCAGCACGCCATCAAGGTAAAGGGCCAAGAGGTCTCTGTTATCAAGGCTTGGAAGGAGCTCAAGGCAGAACAAAAGCATTTAGAGAGCGAGGGTGAGGAGAAGAAGTGGCAGTATCTTTTTTGGTCTTCAGTGGCTACTGCAGTGACCACAGGGATGATAGGCGTGGTGGTGGTAACAGCCCCAGTCTCTATACCCGCCGTAGCTGCTGGCGGTGCGTTAGCTGGCAAGATCTTCTTTAAGGGCACGGTTTTATTTTTGTCTGTTGGTAGTGCCGCTGCTGTAGGCCAAGCCGTGAATGATGCTAGTGCTGAGCATACGCAAGTTTCCTTTGGTGAGGCGTTGTTTGAGCATCTCATCGAGAACAGTACGGGAACGTTTAGAATGATGCCGGTGCTTGCTGGCATCTCGCTAGCGCCCATGGCTGTGGGAGGTGGTACCACCTTGGTAGCTGGGGCGCAGGCAGGGGAAGCTGGAGTCATGGTGACCCAAGATATTATCAAAGGTTTGAGTTATCTGTTTGTAGGTCACTCGGCTGGTGGTGCTATCCATAGTTGGCACGATGCTCGCGGCAGTTGGCAGCGAGCTAGGGATGCTACGAATCCTTATGAGCAAGATTATTGGCGACACCAAGGTGGGGCGCAGGCCATCGATAGCCTCACCCATGCGGTTTACGCCTTTGCGCTTGGCAGAGCTCTGTACAAATCTCCTCCCCGTATAGGTGTAGAACAACCCCAAGCGTTGATGCTAACTCCAAGGCAGGTCACTCCAGGCGTCTTCGTGGGTAGCGCCAGGCCACTACTTCTAGAAACCCCTGCTGGGGGAACCCCTGCCAGGGGTGGCAGCTCTGCCCGTCCAACACAGATGAGTGATGCGCAACTGTGGGCAGCCTTGGAAACGCCCTCTAGGCCCCCTAGCAGCTCCAATCCCGTCGTTCCTAGAACCTCATCATGGGGAGAGGCAGGGAATTATCAAAATGTTGTAAGAAACCTTCCTGGATCCTCGGGAACAAGACCCAGCGCTCCATCACCGGCAAACAATAGCAGTGTGGCAACAACACAAAGAACAACAACCACCGCACAACCTAACACCTCAGGAAGAACGCGGAGTCCACAGAATAACCTGCAAACAACTACGGAAAATGCTCCAACAACGACTACTGTACCAGAAATGCCAAACTTGGTTCCTTCCCTAGTAGTACCAACCCTGGTGCCAGGAGTACTCCCTGAAACAGTGGATGATGAAGTTTTGGACGAGGAGGCTGACCAGGAACCAGCGATTACTGTGCCACAGCATCCAGATGGGGATGTCATGGCTCCCATAGTAATAGTTGAACCAGACGCGGATGCTCCTTTTGAAACAAATTTACCGTTGAGATTTTTACCTGACGAGCAAGAAGTCCGAGAAGCCATTAATGAAGAGGTCTGGGAAGCTTACCGTCTTTATCGACAGGAAAATCCAGATCTTTCTGACACAGATTTCTTAAATGATCCTATGCGATTTATTTTGGAAATACCTCAAATTCAGGCGTCTGCAGCAGAGGAGAGCGTAGAAGACAACGATGCTGTCCATGAAGAGGAGGACCAGCCTGAAGAAGTCGATGCTGCAGATGAATCAGAGCGGGGTTTGCCCAGTTGGGTTGAACCAGCAAAGTTAGTAAGATGGATAGAGTTGTACAGATACCTCTGTGCAACGGTGCAAGGTTTTGGTGAATACATGTCGATGGAGGAATGGATCGCTCACGGAGATTATGTGTCTGGTGACGCTGAAAGTGGCGGTGAAAGAAATCCGTTATTAAACGTCAACATCGATGACGTGGCGAAATCATTGGAAACATATAGACACCTTTGTAATACAACCCCAGGTTTTAAAGAGCTAGTTATGGTACAAGTTTGGTTAGTTGCCACTGTCAGTGGCATGTTAGATTTCTCATACAGTGGCTATTCTATAAGAGATCGATTTACAGGTGAGTCAGACTACCGTTCAACATTAATAAATGCATTATTTCATGCTTACGAGGAAATAAGAAGTCAGGTTGAAAATGTCGAAGATACGTTAACGTTACGAGAGTGGATGAGACTTCCTGAAACGATCAATATCACTGCTAAACGTATCGTAGCAGAATATTTGGCAAGTGTTCATAGCGGAAAAAAGGAAGAAAACCGAAGTATTAGATTCGGAGAGAATATTATCGATATTCTTAAGCGTATTGCAGAAGTGCTTGGCGTTAAACATCTGCAATTGATAACAGCTCTTATACAGTTAGCTGATGCAGGTGTCCGTGGTGAAGTGGGAGTAAATTTGCTAGAACATCCATTATTCTGGTCGCCGCTAGAACGTAGGAGGTTCTCCCGAAGAGGTGAGAGAGTCACGACACTTACTCTCGACAAGACAACTGTGGAAGCGCTTAACAGACTCCAAGAGAGATTTGCAGACGAGACATTCCCCGAGCTTATACACAGAATCATTATAACGTTTTTGAATAGATTTGATAGGAAAGTACGAAGGGAAGAAACGGGCGGCAATCATTCGCTTTTTATAGATGAAGGCACCTTCGCTGATGGTCTAAACGACGGATCCGCAAGCCCAGGTAACTTACTAATACCTTTTGGGACAACAGCAAATCCAACCGGGCCAGGTCTAATGAATTTAACGCCTCCGACAAATCCGCCTGGATCACCTCAAAATTTGCAGAATTACTTCAAAACAACTCCTGGTAATGCTCCGATTGTACCTGGAGCAGCATCATCAGATGAACCAGCGGAATCCGACCCCTCTCCCTATAAGCCTGCAGATGACTCGACCTTTGTTAATTTGCCACCAGACGTGCAAGATGCTTGTGGCGGCGATCCTCGCCGCTGGGTCGAATTGGGTAGACCTCAAGATTATGAATCTTTGATTGAAAACGCTTTGGCCAGCGATAATTTAACGGGTCCTGATGTGCCATTCCTACCAAGACAATGGCGCGGTAATAAGGACTGGCAGAAAGAGCTTCAAGAGTGGGGTTATTCCTTGTGGACGGGTTGGTTTAAATATTTGCGCGGGGTATCGGACGATAGAATTGATCCAGATTCATTAGAATTTTGGGCCTGGTGGAGTTCGGCCGATAATTCTTTTCATAACGAACTTCTTGATTTGGGACCCAGTAATGCTCGAGAAGCGTTGGAGCTGGCAGTGCGCTTTATATATTTTTGCAGAGATTCCCTGCCTCAGGAGTACCTCAGAGAGCTCTATGATAAACTGTGTCTATCGTATCCCGATAGTTTTAATCAAGACCTGTACCAAGATTTTGAGAGCTTCGCCGAGTATGTAAGGCGTGGGCCCGCGCCGTCTGGGCCCTAAATTCACACTCTACCGTAAACACTATTCTGCTGCCCATCTCAAGACAACGATTAATAGTCCTTAAGATCACGCTCATCATGACCCGCAACAATGGTTGCCCCTTGCTGCCTTAACTGACGCAAGAGTTTGAGGGAGGCAAGAGCCTGCTCCTCGTTCCAAACCATACCAGGCAGGTGGAGATCCTCTAAATTCTCTCTTAGATCACAAGCGTCAACCGCAAGGATCACATCTCCTGCTTTTGTCGCGGCTTTTAGAGATTGATGACCTGGTGTATGGCCATTGGTTGGAAAACACTCAATCGCACCATCGTTGAAGAGATCAAAATAACCGTCAACCACCTGCACCTTTTGCCCTGTTTCATAATCGTGCGGGAAATAACCCAAGACTTTTCTCTGTGCTGGATCCTTGGCTACGGCCCAATCACGCTCCTGGACGATTACGGTTGCCTTAGGAATCAGCGCATTGCCGCCGGCGTGGTCAAAGTGAAGATGCGAGTTGATCAAATAGAGAATGTCTGCAGGTTCCAACCCCCTTTCCCGAAGTTGAATGCTGACATCGCACACACTATCAATCGAGTACTCGAAAGGTATATTAGGTCCAAGCCGTGAGGCTGGGTCATCTGCCATCTGTGGATGCATGCCACTATCAAGCAGCACCAGCCCCTTAGGATGGCGGATAAGGTAACAGGGCACGGGAACACGGATCTTACCTGGTGTGTCCTTTAGAAAAAGCTCTTTGGGTATGGTCAACCAACCGGTAATGATGGGCTCAACGACAACCTGCATTCCTCTATGTTAACAGTTTTGGATAGACCAATCACAAAAAATAGCCGGGTTTGCCCCAACAAAGGTACTGGCCTAGCGATACTCGCTTATGAATATCTGGGTGTTTGCACCATCACCCTGTTCCCAGACAATAATAACCTCACCATTATCATTGATGATCACTTGCGGTTGAGAAGCTGAAGAACCACTGACACTAATCTTGTCCTGAATATCGGTTGGGTGCTGCCAAACGCCGGCACGGAATTCAGACATGTAAATCTGCATATCTGCTCCGTTACTCTGTGACCACACAATGATGGCATCGCCTTGGGCATTCATCGCTACACGTGGTTCTGAGGCATTTTCTCCATCAGGGCTTATGTTATCTGCGAGGCTCTGCGGATGGGTCCACACACCATTCCGATATTCGCTCATGAAGATCTGTTGGTTTGTACCATCACTCTGCGGCCAGACAACGACGGCGTTACCCAGTTGATCCATGGCAACATCGGGTTGACCGGCATCATCGCTGTCGGCAGGACTAAAGAAATCTGTAGATCCGCTTGGGTGACTCCAAGCGCCGTTACGGTACTCGCTCTTATAAAGACGCGGAGTCAGGTTGCCACTGCCAATGTCCTCTTCACCTGCCCAAACCACAATGGTAGTACCATCATCAATCATGGCAGTACTTGGCTTGGTATTGGTTACCGCTCCATGCGGAACCACGAGTCCACCACCAGGTTCGGGCCACTGTCCGTCTCGATACTCAAAGATTGTTATCTCTGACACATCTGTATCCGTATGATGGCGGTAGGCAATGACTGCCTCACCGTTGTTATTCATGCTGGACGACTGCGGCCTATTTCTCTCTCTGTGTATTAGGCTGGCATTGCTACCGGTCCAAACACCATTCCGATACTCGTGGTAGCGAATCGTATGCCTTGCTGAAGAATCATCATAATAGGTAACCAACGCCTCACCATTGTCCGCCATGTCAACATCGACATTGAGAATTCCTGAGTATTCAAAGAAGTAGTCATTGAGGGTCGGATGGGCCCATGCACCGTTTCTGTACTCACTGACAAAGAGACCTTGTCTGGTTGAAGCCGCTCGTTGGCTCCAGGCAACAATCGCATCACCATTGTTATCCATGGCCACATCAACGGGTCTCAAAGATGGTATTGAATTAAAGGAAGATGAAGCAGACACTTGCGGGCTGATGAAACTTCCTAAATCTGCTGGATGTTGCCAACTGCCTTGGCGACGCTCGCTAAGGTAGATGTTTGGAAACTTTCCTGTCTCATCGTCCTGCACCCAGGCAATGAGAGCGTTAGAGCTCTCATCCTGAGCAGGTCGTGGGTCTCTAGCATCTGTCGTATCGGGACTTATGTTGTCTGTTAAGCTGGTGGGATGTTTCCACGACGGTGGTTGCTCGCTGATGCTGCTGCTATCACTGTCGTTTTGAGAGCATCCGAACCCAGCAATCGCCAGACATAGTGTCAAGCCTATCTGATTAATTTTCGAGTTCATCTTTATTCTCCTAAAGAAAGGCCTCAGGAGTATTCTAACCATAAGAATCGCGCTGCCGTCGAGTGTCTGGGCGGTTTCTGTATACACCTGTATACAGTGAACTGAAGAGCCAAAGGACCAACTTTGTCGCATACAGAACCGACATTACAACCAACTATTTGTAATTAAAAAGGTTTTAATTGTTTGAACTGGCATAACCTTTGCTCGATATAAAACTTCAGTGACTATGAATACACCAAGGATTGCGCATCTGGCGATAAAACGTATACGGCTGGCAACTCTGTTGCTCTCTGTTTTTAGCCTGGCACAAGCTGCCATAGCAGGTGACCAAGCTCGAACGCCGCTGTGGCAAGGCAAGGGGGTTGTGCGGGTACTAGAACAGCCAGATACTGCTGCGCCAATCTATTTACTACAACAAGGCAACTTCTATAAATTAGAGCCTGACGATTGGGTTCTTTATCGTTTAAACAGTAACTTTGAGTTACCAGCAGACTTTCTTTACCGTTTACAAAAAGGGCGTTATGAGCTTGAGCTTTTTGAAGGACTTTACGTTGAAGTCACTGTGTACGGCTATGACAATGGAAAACTCCCGCTGGCAACCGACTATCGAATAGACGTGCTGAACAGTAGTCGTTGTACTATTCCAAAACACATTCGGGTAGCGGTGCCTATTAATCAAGCTCATGAATTCGAAAACGGCGCGAAGGGAAATGATTTTGAAGATGCCTTTGATATAGCTATCAGGAAGCTTAACGAGATACTCTCCAAAAATGGTTTACAGCCACTTGAAGTCATCGACCATCAACCCAAAACGGTTGAATACGTTCCTATGCTGATCCCTTTTGCGATTAACGACCCTTCCGAACCTTTCTATTCCTTCAATGGTCAATATTTATCTGGTATTGGGATAGATACTAGAGACGTTGATCAAGATCACAAGCAAACAGCTCTAAACAGTTGGGCTGGCGAGAAACCGTTTGATGATATCATTACCTGGTTTTTTGCAGATGTGACCACAGTAGATCGTCATCCTTACGGTATAAAAACTGCAAAGGTTACGAACAAGGCTGGAGGTTACGCGTATGGATACAATGGTTGGTTCATCGCAAGTTACACCGCCAAAGATGGGTCGTTTCTGAGCGTCGACGACATAGCGAAATATATCCTCCACGAACTCGGCCATCTATTTGGTTTTTCCCATCGCTACGGAAAAAAGAATATCATGCGCGGCGGAAAGGATTTCAATCCAGAGCAGCTGCTGCGAATAAGCTCGACCATATGCGGTGCACCTGAACTAAGAAACGAAAATTATGGGGTACACCAGTTTCGAGCGTCGAGATCCCCCACTCCCGTCTCTGGTGCATCCTCCCCACCAAAACCAACATGTGGCGACGGTAACTGGGACGCAGGAGAGTATGGCGAGCGTTTGGTAGAAAATGGCGCCGTGATGTGCCCCGATTTACAGAGCCACACCAGAGTTGAATTTTCCCATGAATCTGATGACTGTCGTTGCGCATCGCAAATGACGCCTTGAATCAAAAACAGAGGTTGATATCCAGTATAATTCAGCCAAATTCTCTATAACCGCATGCGAGAGTGGCGGAACTGGTAGACGCGCTGGATTTAGGATCCAGTGGGCATAGCCCGTGGGGGTTCGAGTCCCTTCTCTCGCATGGATAAAAGGTAATACCGTATTGACATACGGTATGGTTGCTGGTATAAAGGAAAGTATGGCTAAACAGCCTTTGAAAGAAAGAAAGGTCACCGTCATGCTGCCAGAAGAGCTTGTGGAACGGGCTACTCATGCAAGTGGACGAGGGCTCACACACACTCTGCGCCAGGGCCTTGAATTAGTCGCGGCAAAAGAAGCGTATAAACGGCTTCTGACGTTGAAAGGCAAGTTTGATCTTAAGCTAAATCTGGATGATTTGCGCGAAGATAGAGACCGATGATCGGCGCTGATACGAGCGCGTGGATTGATTATTCTAAAGGTATTCACTCTCCAGGTGCAAAGCGGCTAGAGATGGCACTGTCCAATGGGACTTTGGTCATGCCTATGCCAGTCGTGTTTGAAATTTTCAGCAGCCCTGGCCTTATCACAGAGGCTGAGCAAGCTATTCAACAGCTGCCACAGTTAAAAATTACATCGGGTTTTTGGCTGAGAGCGGCGGCAATGCGACGTAAGTTGCTGCAAAAGGGGCTAAAAGCTCGTTCCATGGACTGTCTGATTGCTCAAAACTGTTTGGATCATGATGTTCCACTGATTGTAGCCGATACGGACTACCGCCACTTTAAAAAGTTTGGTCTAAAATTAGTATGATAATCGATTAACGCTGTTTCCAGCCGTCCAAGGTCTTGGCGCGCGTTTGCACATGCTGTCGTAGGTTCTTCCACACGCTGTCCATCACCTGCAACACCTGTTTGTCTATAACCCAGTAATGCACCGTGGTACCGTCCTGGCTACGGCCAAGGATGCCCTCATCTTGAAGTGCCTTGAGGTGCTTGCTGACGTTGGGTTGTGTAGAGCGCACCGCTGCCGTGATCTGCGCCACACTCAAACGCCGGTGGCGTAGGATCTGCAGTATCTGTAGGCGTAGTGGCTTGCCAAGGGTCTTGAAACGCTCAGCAACCAAGACGTATGCCTCAGTCGGTATTGACAGCATTCGTTCGCGCATTAAATTTTGTTGACTATATTCTTATATTTGAATATATATATTTTATTTTATGTATATTAGTCAATACTATCATATTGTCACAGGGGGAGAAAGGGGAGTCAGCTTTACCTCTATGGTCAAGCTGCTGCTTCTCTGCTTACTATTTTTCCTTAGTTAGCTGCTGTGAGAGAGACTGTTGGAGCGGATATTTGCAGTTTTGTTGATTGGCGACGATGCCGCTGACCAGACCGTACTACGCCGGCAATTAGAGGTCTTTCCGGATTTTATGTTGGACTGCACGGCTTCTATCAAGGATGGCGTTGCCCGCGCTAGCCAAGGTGGCATCGATATTGTTCTGCTCAAAATAAATCATGCCGATGATGCTGGCACCCAACTGCTGGCTAGCACCATTGCCGCTCTACCCCATATCCCCATCATCGTCATGACCGATGAGTTTGACGATCAGTTTGCTCTTGAAGCCATTCGCCTTGGCGCCCAGGACTATCTGATTAAAGACCACCTCGAGAGTGTTTGGCTCATGAACCGACTGAAGTTCGCCATCTGTCGTAACCGCGTGGTCGCCAATTTGCGCATATCGAAAAAACGCGAGCAGCACCTTGCTACCCATGATATGTTAACTGGACTGCCAAATCGTCAGCTCTTTTACGATCGCTTTGACCAGGCACTAGCCAATGCCCGTCGCTGCTCCTGCAAGATGGCAATTATGTTTCTCGATCTCGACAATTTCAAACAGATCAACGACTCACTCGGCCATGACGTTGGTGATCGTCTTCTTCGTAGTGTTGCCAAGCGGCTCTCGGCTAACATCCGTCAGAGCGATACGGTTGCACGTATTGGTGGTGATGAGTTCACTGTCATTATCAACAACCTCTCGTCCCTAAACGCAATGCATACGATCTCTGCGAAGATATTTAAAACCATGGCTGCAGACTACATCCTGGATCAACATCGACTACCAGTAACGACCAGTATGGGTGTTGCTGTATACCCAGATGACGGCAATGATCGTGACATCCTGCTTAAAAAGGCTGATCTCGCCATGTACCATGCAAAGAAACTCGGCCGCAACAGTCTGCAGGTGTACAAGGACGTTATCGCCGCCTAAGGTGACAGACTGGACATGAGTTTTGGGATTGCACGAAATGAAACGCAAGAGCACCCCACCCTATATGGTTGTAGGTCGTCATCAATCAGCACCAGCACAAAATTCCGGGCTTGATTTTATTCTTCCTGATGTACCTTGGTTTCAAATGTATCCTGCCGAGCTCCTACGGCAAAATGGGAACGACAAACCCTGTGGAGGCGCTGAGCTGCGGCATGGAGACCTCTAGCGACAGCTGCCTGCCATCTGTGGGGTTGCATGCACCCATGACAACCCCTTGAATAAAAAAGGCGGAGCCAACCAACTCGGGGTTGTCGGGAACGGGCACACTCGTACGACCAAGTCCGCCGCTAACCGTGAGTGGATAAGTGCTAAAAAACTGCTGCAGGTCGATCAACACCTTGACCCCAGAGATTGTGATTCCCTCATCAAGTTTGCCGACACCAGCAAGCACAAAGCCGGAAGTCATGTTAGAGTTGGCCACCTCAAGCTGAAGGTCACTGCCGATCTTTGCTACGGATTTAAAACTGACCGTCGTCTTTCCTAAACAGCCAGGACTATCCTCTCCATAGGCACTGGAATCTCGCATGCCAAGGGCAGCAACCAACGACGCATTCAACAACGATTCGATAGTGACCTCACCATCAAACACTTCCTCTCCTGCTAACGGAGCACCTACAGCAAATTCCATACTGCCATCGGAATCTAAGTCTTTAAGCGGCACAGCCGCTTGGGCATAATGTCCCCCCTTTGTTGTGTCTACATGGGTGTGCAGGATTGCGCCGTTAGCCGTTGAAACAAAATGTAGTCGTCCAGGTGGTCCCTGCAAGATATCATCAAGACCATAGGTATGGATACCTCCACCCCCAAGACCTCCTGAAGTCACACCATCAATGACTGTATGCCAAGCCCCTGGTTCGCCAAGCAGGACTAAATGCTTGCCACCGATGGTACCAATATCGGTAATCGTTCTGCCAAGGTGCCCGCTCCCTGAGCCCGTGAGTGTAAACAGAGGTGCAGAGCTCTTTCCCTGTATATCAAAAAAGTCAACTGTACCCGCTGCAGTGTTGTCTGCAGGATCAAAACTGGCTATGATGACCTTGCGGTCAATTACGGCAACATTGATACCAAAGTGGCCATCTGGATCGGCACCCTTAAAGGTTTTAAGCACGCTCATATCTGCACCAGATAGTACATAAGCGGCACCCTTTGCACCATCTACTCTGTCGTCACCAACGATGATCTCATTAAAGCCATCGTTGTTCACATCACCCACACCACCTAGAGAGACACCAAAACCCGAGCTACCGCTAATGCTAGAAACGGCTGGGTGGAGCGGCATGCCGTCTGCGCCTGAAAACACCTGCACAGAAGGCAAGGCAACACCATGATCGCTAGCGACAATATCTTCAACGCCATCGTTATTAACGTCACCGGCTCTGTTGCCGTTCCACACACCAGGAATTTTATAAATGAGGCTACCGTCGGCACCAGAGAAAACAAAGAGGGTGAGGCCGGGAGGGGATACTCCATTCTGAGTACCTACCAAAAAGTCTTCATAGCCATCCTGATTCACATCTCCAATGGCACGAAGCGGCTCACCAAAAAGACTCAATGTTGTGAGACCCCTAACAACAAACTCAAATTTTTTTGACTCTTGTCCGAGCGTATAAACGTAGACAGCCCCTGTGCCTTGATCCTCGCCCGGGGCACTCACAGCTAAACGAATATCGCCGTTATCAACCTTAAGAGCGGCTATATAGGCGCCGAAACGACTTTTAGAAAAGGCGCTGTGGATGCCATAGAGGTTGGACAGCTCATAAATCGTTGGATAAGTCGAATCGGATTGAACTTGACTGGAGAGACAGAACAGAGAGAGCAGAATTGCAAGTTGCGGACTGTGCCTGATGGCTCGGCCCATTACCCCTTTCCCCCTGTTTTTAGTAACTTGTACTTACTTACTTAATGCAATACAAACACAAGCTGGGTAGAATTTAACCCACCCAAAACCAGTTTGCAAGAGAAAAGCTGAAATATATAAGTAGATTTTCATCACTAGGTATTAGGTGAAGGTGTTACGAACCAAACCACCTACCAATGAGGAAGGTTCTAGTGCTCAAGAAAAGCGCTAGAAGCATGATCATAGTTAAGCTGAGGCCAGCTAGTGATTCCGAGGCAACTATGCGACCACAACCCGGCGAAGTGCTAGGAGTGGACCCTGCACCTGCCAGATCATCGCCTTCGGCCGAAGGCCCGCCTGCTACGGGTCCTTGATCAGTACCTTGTTGCACTTGCTCAGCCTTGCTCTGCGACACGATCTTAGATTGATAGGGCCCATATAGGAGTTTGCTGCCACTGTGCACCACCTCTTCCAACCAATAGAGATAAGCTGTCCCATGAGTTGTAAAATCATCAAAGGTGTAGAAAGCACCGCTTCCCGCGCTGCCACGGCTTTGAATCAACGTCGTATTAATCTGCTGCTTAGGCTCACCTGCGTTTGCAGCACGTAAGAGATTAAAACCAAGGGTATCGAACTCAGCGCCCGTTTGCCATTCCAACAGGGTTGAGCCGGCCGGTTGTATGGTTGCCTCAAAGCTCAGTAGCTCGACCGCTGTAGTTGCACTGCTATTTAGGGCTCCGATGCTGTCCTCTTTAACCACCCAATCTAATATGCCTCGGGCGTTGTCGCCATCAACTCTGAGACCAATCGTTCGTGTGTTATCGGTAATAACGTCAACATCGATAAAATCTTCATCCTGCCAAGTGCTGCGCCCGAGTTTGGTGGCGTTATCATTACACCCACTCTTAAGCCCTCCCCAGGCGACGTAGTCGATCAAAGATGTAAAGAGCTGATTGGCCGTGCTGATATTGCGATTAAACAAACGCAGGCCTTCGACGTCGGCCAGATCACCGGCATCAAGGTCATCTGCCGACGCAGAGTTACCCGAATACCAGGTGCAAGTTCCGGCACTGCCATCATTACAACTGGTATCTGCAGGCGGCGATGTCGTATCTAAAACAATGGTAATAATATCCCCAGGATCAACGATCTTCGATGAACACTGTGCCCCACAAGCGTCATCCAGCAGGATGGTCTCAAGACCTCCTGTGCAGGCAGCGATCTCATAGTCATCAAGGTTAAGTGTATGGCCAAGGTCGGCAAACACGTAGAGCTCTATCTTCTCCTCGCTGGCCTTGTAATTGACCTCATTGATGACGACGCCGGGATTGAAGGACTCCTTTTGGCCGACAGTGCCATTTCGCCAAGTTTGAACCATGACCTCATCAATATTACCCTCAAAGTGATCATTGGGAGGGCTGCAGCTGTTGGTACCGGAATTCTTGGTGTTACCGATGTAGAAGTTGTCTTGGCTAACGTTAATACCGTTATTGAAACTGGCTGGAGACGCTGAATCGCTTTTCCCATCAACAAAGACATAAAGCTTGTCCGGAGTCAGGAACTGGCCAAAATGAACCACTGAGGCGGCCACATGATACCAGGTATTGTCAGCCAGTGTTGTGGATCCCGTTTCCGTGACCGGGGTGTTGGTATCATCCAGGACCGTAAACTCGAGCTTGCCAGCGTTGGTGAGTTTTAAGATAAAACTGCTATTGGCGTCATCTCTTGTGCAGCCAACATCGTCTTGAAGCAACCAACGCGAGAGGATGGTTTGCTCTCTAGAGCCACCACCATCGGCATCCACCGGTCGGATCCACGCCTCTACCGTCAAACCCTCCATGGACAGTGAAGTGTCCAATTCCGAAAAGGCCTTTGGCGTAATATTTTGGACGTAGTCGTTAACGCCATCTAATTCAATAGAACCGCCACCAAACCGTTTTTTAACGGTATCAATGGTCGCACCGTTCTCCAAATAGAGGTAGTTTTTGAACCAATTGCCAGGAGAGACGAGAGAATTAGTGGCACTGTCGAAATGGTTCGCTATAATGGTACGTTCAACTTGGATCTTTTGATCGGCCTCAACAATGCTGACCCCACCAATCTTGCCCTCAAAGGCATGCGTGCCGCTTGCTTTATCAATGCCAATAAAAAGGTCCTGCGTACTGTTCTTGATTAGAAAGGGGTCTGCGATAGCACTGCTGTCTTCGCAGGTTGCTGCTGCCGCCTCTGGCTGACCATATTTTCCATTGATAAGAAGCAGTGCAAGTGAAGAAGTCGCATCCGGCCTGAATAACGCTGTAATATGCGTCCATTCATCGGCAGAAATATCGGTGCTGTCTGCATACTCAACTTCACAGGGGCTAGCGCAACTAAAGCTGCCGCCTGAATCGTCAAACTGCGCCCGTAGACGGTAAACCATGTCACCGTCACTACAGCTCGGACCGTCCTTATCGACGGCTTCCAACCAAACCTGATACGAACACTGTGAAGAGCCATCCCATTTGGAGATAATCATGTACTTATCACCAAGCTCAGAGCAAGTGAGGCTGAGCTCAGGTTTGACCCAAGCTTCCATGGCGAAATCCATAGTATTGTCGGCGTGGTCCCAGGGATCGTTGCCACTGGTACAGTTTGTGGTGTCGTTGTCATCAAATTTAACGTAGTGTTTGTTGGCACGGGTGAAGTCAAGACTGGGAATCTCTGTACTACTGCCTACTACCCAACTGGGTGTACCGGTGTCACCGCCGCGTGTACCATCCATCTCCTGCCAATTAGCCGCTGAGTAAGCTGGGTTAGAACAGACGTGGTGGTTGGCATGGTTTTCAATGGTGTTGCCGGAGCCGTTTTCAAAGAGAAAACGACCGCGCTCATTGAACGACGTGGTGCCGTTGGGGTCACCGTCTTGGTTAAAAACAAAGGGATTTGAGAAACCAAGCGGACAGAAGAAAAGGGGAAAGAACGGTAACAGCCATAGAATGGCATTCCTAATGCCTTTGCGTGTCACTCTAGGCCTCCATAACGGCTCGTTATTGAGCTGCAATAGACTCATATCGTTCTTAAAGGGCAATCTGGAGGCGGAGATGCGGGGCAGATGCAGTCTTTACTATTATACCATCTTTTTTAATACGCCGTTTCTATCTCTAACCGATACAACTATTTGTAATTAAAGAAGTTATTGATTGAAACGTGTTCAGAGGTAGTCGTGACCTCAATCGAAATGACGACCTCTGCTGGGGTCTTATTCTTCATCCTTCGGGGCCTCAGGATCATAAACAAAATTATCCAGCCCTTCCATCCACGGTAAGTAGTCCTCTCGGTTTCCAAGTAGGTAGTCGACAAATGGACTGCCTTCGTGCCAGGGTTCAAAGTTGTCATACCAGGGTTCAGGTTCACCATAGGTATCCGAACGTCGAAGCACCAACAAAGGGTAAAATGCTTCTATGTGCTGTATTTCTTTTCTGTATGGCGACATCTCTACCTCTTGAACAAATACGACAATATCCGCTACACTGTCCATCAATGACCACTCTCCACTCGAATACCTTTCTACCTCTTTTGCAAGCTCGGCCTTGAGTTTACGACGCATATCTTCAGGGTCATATTGCCTGCCAACGGGAATGGAAAACAGTATGACAACGGCTCCATCTTGTCGAGTTACGCCCTCCTGCCCTATAGAGATTCGACCTTCGTCAAGGTCTATAGAGGTCGTGTGAATCTGTCTGGCGGCTTGTAACAGCTTCTCTTTAACCCTGCTTAACCACTTGCTTCCTTTGTTCCTTCTGTTTCCTCTCCTCTTGGGGAATGGCTCCATGGTTTTTGCTTCAACAGGTCTCACGTACTTTGCACCTGTCGCAGCATCTTCGTAAACGAGGAGGAAATTTGTAGTGCGAGCATGAGGCTTGCTTCGTAAAATACGGGCGGTAATTCCATAGTGGACAAAGAGCTCCAAGAACTGAAGATTATGTTTGGCCGCTTCTACAGTTGAAACCCACAAATCTTGTGGATCAGGATTTTTTGATTCGACAAGTATAGAGTGTAAACGGTCTATTTCATCACTAGGAACGACCCAGCGACTGGCATCAATGTTATCAAGGGATGCTGAATAACCACCGGCAACTTGCGCTTGAGCAAAATCTGTCAACGGCTGCCATCCGGGATACGCAGGGTAAAGGAAGTCGTAATCGCGACGGCGTCGGTTCTTAGAGTCGGAAGTTGATATTGGCTCATCCTTTACCTCTCCGGACGGAGCAGAAGGTCCAGATGCGGAACCACCGTCACCTTGATTGCTAACGGCAAAGGGATCATTGGACTTCGTTGAAAATATGGCCAGAAGGTACCAGACGGCATTCAAAAAAAAGTGATTCCGATCAACCCCTCTACGAGCGAAATGCTGCCAAAAAAGGCGTTCCTTCTCTTCCTGAGATAAATTCCTGAGTCTCTCCTCAAGTTCTTTTTGCCTTCTGTGACGCCTCTCGTATTCGGGAAGAGCGAAGTCTTCTGACTCGACTGCTTCCGCAACAGACACATCTGGATGTTTAAGCGCAGGGCCATAGAGTGAGGCAACCATCGACAGTTCCTCAGCACTTTCTTCTGACCCAGATACTTGTTTGACCTTTGAATCTCCTGGAGGTTTTTGACCCTTAGCTTGTGTCGCAGGTTTTGCCTGCGTTGACTGCGGTGCTCTAGGTGGTCTTACTTGGAGGGCTAGTGCCCCTCCTTCCTCGCTGGCTAAGGCGCCCCGTGATGCCACTGAGCTAGGACCACGCGAGGTAAGACCGCTAGCAGGAACACCATCTGCTCTTGGAATCCACGTAGCATTTGCAAAATCATCGGACAAAACAGGTAAACTCGTCTGACGGGGTGGCCACAGATTTGATGAGGTGGGCAACCGCGGCATTGGCTCTACATTTGCTGGAAAACTGCCATTACGGCCTGGAATTATGACGGGCGGCCTAAGAAGTAGTCGGCTCATCCCAAAGCCAGTTCCTATAGAAGTGGCTGTATGAGCCCCAAATGTAAACGTGCCATAGGCCATGTCATAGGGAGAATCGCTTGGTTCAACGACGACGAAATAGTATGTCGCACCCACTACGAGCAGGCCGATTGTCCATATTCCAGCAGCGCTGACCACGGCCGTACCAATAATTGGAATGGAGCCGACTGATGTAGCCACGCCGGTAAACATACCGGCTTTAGACGTCAAAACGAGCATGCCACCAAAAACTGCGGACCTAGCTAGACCACCACGTCCTTTTTCCGTAAACACGAGATCGTGGGCAGCATCCTGAAGACCTGCAACAGTGCTTTGCTCTCGGCGCTTTCTCTCTTCAAGTTCATCGTAAATGGCTACCAACTCCTCGCCTGCCTGCAAAAGCGTCACGATGACCTCAGATTCATCGGGAAGTTTCCATACCAACGGCTGGTCGATCTCTTGCGTTTCAGCAAGTGCAAGCATTAGGTTTAGCGTTTGAACCAATGATTCGTTGTCGGTGACAGTAACTGAGCCTGTTTCTGGACCATGTTCCACCATGAATGCTTGCATTTTGTAGGGCAGAGCCTGCCATTTAGACAATTGAAAAGGCGCAAACGCGTAACCATAAAAAGCATTCAAGGCCTCTTGATCCCACTGCATGCGTTTTGGAATGTGAGTCCATTCAACTGCGCTGTTGCCTGCAACAATCCATGTCATGAAATTCCACGGTTCGGTTCCATGAACCTCGACTTGTTGCTTGCGCGCATCAAGCCTGATTGCCTTGGCTACATAGTTATCATACAGTTGCTGACCGTATGGGATGTCCGCACTTTGAAAACTTGCTACAGCTTGGAGCTTACGCTCCCTAAGTTCACTCATGGACAATGACCAATTGGGGGGACGCATAAGTATAAACTGAAGCGGAGGGGTGTCTGCTCGGCTGAGATTAGGAAACGTAACCAGAATATACTGAGGGGTTGTTACATCGACATGAGTAACATCAAATGTCCAATCTTTTCCCTGATGGAATTGTTTCAAGTACGAACAATGGCTGTGACTTTGGCTATGGGGCTGAATCCACTCATCAAGCGCCAAATCAATAACTTGGCGGTCTGTAGCATGGGCAACTAAACGCTGGCTGGCAATTTTCTCAGCGATCCAGTCATTATCAGGTAGCGAAAAGCCATCAAAGCATTCAGCACCCACCGATGAACCACGCACATTCCAAGGGTTACCATCGCTCCAGATACCCCATGGCTCACTAATCTCTACTGGCAAAGGAGCAGAAAGATCCTGCGCAAAGAGCGCCTCTCCACCCACACAAATAGAGAGAAACAGGTGGCAAGCAAGAGTTAAACTACTCAGTGCTGTATTTCTACAATGAACTACCTTGAGCATGCTCAATGTCCTATTTTTTTGTCGCGTTAATATGTGATGCAGCATACGCTGTCAAGGGGCTATTTTCGCTTAACTTTGTGTAATTAAGGAATTTCCGGCGCAGGCTGTCGCCTGCTTGGTCTTCCTAGGGTCGGCTTCGCCTTAATTTACGGCATTAAAGACATTGGCGTCGAATCAAGCTAGGCTAACGAAGTATACTGTAGGGGGTTTTAATTTACACTCAGGCTACCTGGTTCCCCGGAAATAGATGAATGGAACATTACTCTCAAGTAAATCAGTTTACACTCATGGCGTTCTCCGAGGCTAAGCACAGAAATACATATCTTCACCCCCATCAAGCGGTCCAACTGGTTTTCGCTGGTGGAGTTTATGAATGTCCAAACTGACATAACCATAGCTACTGACGATCTCATAAATCATTTGACGCCTCTCGGGTTCCCGCCTGGATACCTCGATGATCAAATGCTGGGGTTTATTGACGCCACTCAGCATCTTTGTCATTCCTTCAAGACAGTACTGCTCATGGCCTTCAACGTCCATTTTTACTAATTTTATGGGGAGATCAGCTTCTTTAGCCAGAAAGTCGTCTAACCTTTTAGTGCTTATTTTTTCAGTCCCCTGAAGATCACTATCAAACACGATAGAATGTCCGCCATCATTATGTTCACATTTTAACAAGCATCTCTCTTCTGTTACATTTGACAACCCACATTGTTCAGCGTGAATATTTTTGGCCGCATTTAGCTCGATTGATTTCAACAACCCCTGCCAGTTTTGTAATTCAGGCTCAAAAGCAAATACTTTCCCCGATGCCCCTACCAACCTTGAAAAAATTAATGCCCAATAGCCGATATGCGCCCCAGCATCAATAACTGTATCGCCTTTTTTCAAGACTTTTTGGGCAAGGCAGAAAATGTGTGGCTCGTATATTTTTTTCTTCCATTGAAGAAACTGTAACTTTCTAGAAATATCCAGCTCTAAGGCAAGGCCCAGCGGTATTTGTTTCTTTTTTATTAAATCTTTACCAAGCACTTTGTTGTACTTTACATAGCTTGCCTGAATCAGTTCAACTAGGTTCTTTTTGAATTTTTTTTTTATCTTACGTAGATGCTTATCTATTTCTATAAAAACCAAATTATTAGTATACACAGGTATTCTCCTCGTAACGAAGTGGCTGGTAAAAAACCTATCATTGTGTACGAGGAATTAGCTGGTAGGAACACAGTTTCTGTATACAAAGGTATACAGAAACAAATAATAGCTGTTGGTCGGCAATGATACGGCGGGCTCATTCAAGGCCTCGACTCCAAGATGCGAGCAAGTCGAGGGAGACAAGCGAAAAGCTGAGGAAGCGTACTCAACGTACGTGACCGAAGCTTGAGCGCAGTCTGACGATGAATTGCGACGCATATTGGAGTCGAGTGAGCCCGGAAGGATTCTATGTTGAAGGTTCGATTCCCGAAGGGCGAATAAAGCGAACCGCGAATTCACTTCGCGGTGAGCGCGGGGTTCGGGGGCATAGCAAATGCCTTAAGAACTATAATAAATGCGAATAGCAACCTTAAGGCATTTGCTGGCCCCCGACTATAATCGTTCATGCCATTTGCTCGCTTTGCGAGCGAATGGCATGAGCCCGGAAGGAATCGAACCTTCAACACGCGGATTAAGAGTCCGCTGCTCTACCAATTGAGCTACGGGCCCAATGTAGACACGTTCGCGTTAGCTCTTAAAGCGAAATTTGCTGAGGGTCAAGGTAAAAGGGAGTGAGATCAGTTCTTTTCGACAATGCCTTCCAAAATGGCATCGATATCAGAATGCTCATTCGCGCCAACGGTTTCCTCTGCAGGGAAACGCTCAAAGACCTCTTCGTATTCATCCTCTTTACTGGTGGGCGCAGTTTGTTCAGGAGCCTCCGGCAGTTGACTGCTGACATCCGGACTCTCTGTAATCGGTATGACTACGTTGGAGGTCTGCTGCGGCACGCTTTCAGCCGCTGGCTGAGGTGGCGTTTTCAGAGCCACAGTCGATTCATGCACAAGAGATAGATCCACAGCCACAGTGTGGATAAGACTTTCATCAATTATACGTAGCTTGCGCATAAAACCTTCAAACATGCTGTTGTCACACAGCGTATTAATCACCCGGGGAATGCCACGAGAGTGTTGGTGAATCAAAGAGAGAGCTTTGTCTGTAAAAACAGACTGGGTTGCACCAGCCATCTTGAGCCGGTGCTCAACGTATCGGCTCGTGGATTTTGGACTGAATGACTCCAACCGGCACTTTAATGCCACCCGTTGCAAGAGCGGTGGGTCCAGTTGCAACCCCTTTTCAAGTTCTGGAAGGCCAAAGAAGACAAAGCTAATCAATTTGTTACCAGGAATCTCCAGATTGAGCAGACCGCGAAACTCTTCCATGATCTCGCGGGTCTTAAGCATCTGAGCTTCGTCTATCAGCACCACAGCCTTGCGACCCTGTTGATGGATCTGCAATAGGCGTTGGTAGAGCTGACTGAGCAACGTAAGCTTATCGTTGGCAGGCTTCTTTACACCCAGCTGCAAGGCGATACGCTTGAGCAACCAGGTAGCACTGATACCGGAGTGGATGATTACCAAGAGCGCTGCCTCGAAGTGGTCTTCTGGCAGGCTATCGAGCATACGTCTGGCAAGCGTGGTCTTTCCGGTACCGATACGACCAACCAAAAGGGCGAGGCCCTTCATATGATCAGCCGCGTAACGAAGTCGCGTTAACGCCTGCGCATGTTGCTCGCTGTTATAGAAAAACTTTGCTACAGGAGCATTAGAAAACGGCTCTTGGCTTAATCCGAAAAATTCAAGATAGCTCATAACACTTACAAGAATGAAATCTTGCTCTTTTTATGATTGTCGGCATTCTCTACCAGTCGTAAAGAAGCCTCATCCACTTCTGCATCTTCACTACTAACAGCGCCTTCCACTTGTTCCGCTAATGCCTTGATACGATGGGATACATTACGAAAAGAACGGTTAAGCTTATAGACAGACTTAAAGGTCTCTAGCGCCTCTTTGAGCTTGCCAGCACGAGCGTAAATTTCGGCGAGCTCATACTTTACACCTAACATACGCTCATCACTCTCTTCAAGACTATCGATGACATTAATGAAGCACTTCTCAGCATCATCAAAACGAGCGCTGGCACTAAAACACAACCCCATACCAGAAAAGGCATCCACTCTTAGGCGGGCGTTCTTTGCGGCAATTTGGAACTCTCGGATAGCGTCGTCAAGCAACCCCATCTCTTTGTAGGCTATGCCTAGGTCATAGTGAGCATCGCTATCTTCTTCAGAAAGGGTCTCTTTGACTCCTTGTTTAAACGCCGCAAACACCTCATCAAAGGTTGGCGGCTCTTCCTCCTCGGAACTGGTTGATGCCGTGTTGATTGCTTGGATCTCTTCGCTAAGTTCGACGGCTAGATCGAAAAAGTCATTGCTGCTCTCTGCAGCTTGAGGTTCCCGCTCCATCTGATCCGAGAACGAAAACTCTTCGGCCGCAACCTCGGCCTCAGGTTCAGCTGGAGAAGCTGGACGGATCCCAGCCAGCAGCTCCTGAGCCGGAACGTAGTCCGGCGCACGTTTCAGAATATCGGTAAGGATATCAGCGGCTTCTTCGGTAAGGCCCTGCTGCAAGAAAAAACGGGCCTCGTCCATCCCTTCGGCAAAAGGGTCATCCCCTGCTGGAGCAGCCTCCGGCTCACTGGTGTCCAATTCCCCTGCTGCTGCATCGATATCAAGCGCGTCAACGAAAGCATCCGCCGGTAGTTCCATTTCCAATTCCGATTGCTGCACCACCTGCGTAGCTTCTGCCACTGCCGGCTCGGACACGGACTCGACAGGTTCAACAGAAAAATGCATCTCCTCTGATTCAGATGCATCGCCTTCTAATGTGTCATCAATATCTAATGCCAACTCCTGTTCAATCTCGACAGAATCCTTGAAGTCGATCTGACTGTCGACAGCTGCCTCGACATCCACCGAGTCTGGCTGCCGTACCATCTCAGCTTCTATATCCATGAGCGCCACTTCATCATCGTTACTATTACTACCTGCAGGCTCGACACTATCCTCGGCAACCGCGGCTTCGAGATCCTCAATAGGATCCTCTTCTGCCACCTCCACAGCTTCTTCTACAACCACAGCCTCCTCCAAAGCGGGCTGTGCCGTCTGCTGTGAGCCAGCCTGTAGCTCCTGCTGTCGTTCTAGAGCTGCGGCGTGGTCAGGGGCAAAAGCCAGAACCTCTGCCACAATGGCCTCTTCGAGACGATCGTCGCCCTTGCTACGCGCCACGTCGCAAATCTTCATCAAAGCCTTGGCAGCACGGACCTGATCACCGTTGCTCACATAGATATCAGCAAGCTTGTCGCGAACGGCTTTCTGTGTCGGATGTTTTTCCAAGAACTGTGTAAGTGCTTGGGTTGCTTTATCTGCCAAACCATAGCGTAGATAGACATCAACATCGCTTATAAGCTTTTCTGCTTCACTTTCGACAACTCCCGGAGGTCCACTTACACTTGATTCTTCAACAGGGTGTTCACTGCTGGCGTCGACGTTTGATGAAACCACATCAGATTCATTACTCTCGGGGATGGGCACACTAAAGGAAGAGACTTCGACAACTTCAGAAACCGCGCTTGGGTGGCCGACCAAGCTCTCTCGAATGGCTTCTGCTTTTTCTTTCATTCCCTTTTCTTCATAAACCGCCAAGAGTTCCATATAGACGGCCTTGGTTTTTTCCGGCTGTTGCAGAATATCAAAAGACTTTGCAAGTAGAGCAAGAGTCTTCTCGTTCTTTGGATCGTATTTAAAACAAAGCTGCAGTTTTGCCAGGGCGCGTTTTGGCTCGGACACGTCGAGATAGAGAGTTGCCAGGTCTCGTACACGATCGATGTTTTCAGGATCCAACTTAACAATCTTCTCGTAGACCTTGATCAGGTCTTCTTTATTACCCTTTTCCTTTAGTTCCGCGGCAATGTTGAGAAAGTCTTTCAACGCCTGATCACTGTGACCTTCTCTAGCATAGAGTTCTGCTAGTTTGACTCGGCTGGCAATATTGTCAGGGTCCAACTCGGCCATCTTTTTAAAGATGTCCAGGGAGTCTTTTTTCATACCTTTGGTCTCGTAGTGTTTGGCGACGATTTGATACTGCTTCATCGCCTCGTTACTGAGACCGAGCTGATGATAGAGTTCTGCAAGACGGGTATAAATGTGTATGGAACTTGGATCGAGCTTGAGCATTTGTTTATAGACGGCAACAGCCTTTAGAAAAAAACCGTCTTTCGCATAATGCTCGGCTACACTGCGGTAGGTCTCTAAGGCAGCTTCAACATTGCCCATCTTGGCGTAGAGATCACCCATCTTGAGCAACGTGCGCACGTCATTCGGGTCATCCGCCACCAGGCGTTCATACTCGGTAATCGCCTTGGCGAGTTTACCCTGTTGGACGTACTTCTGCGCCTTGTTTAAAACCTTGTTGCGATTTAGGCTCAACGCGATATTATCCTTTTTTCAGACAAAATAAGCCCGTCATATTATTGTAGAAAATCTTACCTACTGGCGTCAACCGTAATATTAGTTACCGCTAAGCATCGACTGTCCCTAATCTCACCCTCTTTTCATCTACCCTGCTGCCTTGACAGGACTCTTTTGAGGTCTTTTCTTTAACGATAACAACTTAAATTTACAATGGCTAAGGAGCAAGCATAATGCGACTCGACCGATTAACTCTTAAGGCCCAAGAATCATTGGCTAATGCTCAGTCTCTCGCGCAAGAGCAGGGCCACGCCGAGATCTATCCAGAACATCTCCTGCTAACGCTGCTTGAGCAAGATGAGGGTGTCATTTTGCCGCTGCTGCAGAAGCTCGGGGTGCAGGCTGCTCCACTGCAATCTGAGGTTCGTCAGCATCTAGATTCACTACCACGGGTCTCCGGCAGCCAACTGGCATCGCCAGCGCTCGCTCCACGCTTACAACGACTCCTGCAAGCCGCCTTTGACGAGGCGACCAAGATGAAGGATCAGTACGTCAGTAGCGAACATCTATTACTAGGCATGTTTGCCGATTCTGATAGCAAAATCTCACAGCTGATGAAACAACAAGGTGTCAGCCGTGACAACCTGCTTAAGGCAATGCAGGAAATTCGTGGGCATCAAAGTGTGACCGACCAAAACCCTGAAGGCAAATACCGTGCGCTCGAACGCTACTGTATGGACCTCACCGAGCGCGCCCGCGCTGCTAAGCTCGATCCTATTATTGGTCGCGATCAAGAGGTACGCCGAGTGGTTCAGGTGTTGAGCCGTCGCACGAAAAACAATCCTGTTCTCATTGGCGAGCCTGGTGTTGGTAAGACTGCAATCTCGGAAGGCCTTGCCCAACGCATTGTCAGTGGTGACGTACCTGAAACGCTCAAGAACAAGCGCCTCGTAGCCCTTGATCTCGCCGCCCTGATCGCTGGTACCAAGTACCGTGGCGAGTTCGAAGAGCGTCTCAAGGCCGTGCTCAAAGAGATCAGTGCAGCGGACGGCAAAATCATCCTCTTCATTGACGAGCTACACACCATGGTCGGTGCCGGATCGGCCGAAGGTGCGGTGGATGCGGCCAACATGCTTAAACCGCCGCTAGCGCGTGGCGAACTGCGCTGCATTGGCGCGACAACCTTGCGCGAGTACCGTAAGTATGTTGAGAAAGATGCCGCTCTTGAGAGACGCTTCCAGCCTCTGCTTGTTACCGAACCAACGGTCGAAGACAGTATCGCCATTTTACGCGGCCTCAAAGAAAAGTATGAGGTTCATCATGGTGTGAGAATTCAAGATGCGGCACTCATTGCTGCAGTGAAGTTGTCTGACCGCTTTATTGCCGATCGTCACCTTCCAGATAAAGCCATTGACCTCATGGACGAGGCCGCCTCAAAACTACGCATTGAGATCGACTCACTGCCGGCTGAGATCGATGAACCAGAGAGAAAGGTCATCCAACTCGAGGTTGAAAGGCAGGCGCTAAAAAAAGAACGCGACAAACAGAGCAAAGCTCGTATTGCCGCTATCCAGCAAGAAACTGCCGCACTCAAGGAGAAGATTGCCGCTTTGAAGGCGCATTGGCAAAACGAAAAAGAGGCGATCACGAAGATTCGCCAAACAAAAGAAGAGATTGAAAAGACAAAAACACTCACGGAACAGGCAGAAAAGTCCGGTGATCTCGGCAAGGCAGCTGAGCTCAAGTATGGCAAGCTGAGCGAGCTGAGCAAAAGCCTTGAGGCCGAGCAGACCCGGCTTAAGGAACTACAAAAAGATAAAGTCATGCTCAAGGAAGAGGTCGATGTAGAGGACATCGCCGCTATCGTATCGCATTGGACCGGTATTCCCGTAACCAAGATGTTAGAGAGTGAAAAGGAGAAGCTGGTCAACATTGAAGCACGGCTCAAGGCACGTGTCGTTGGCCAAGATCTCGCCATCACCAAGGTAGCCAATGCCGTAAGGCGAGCCCGCGCTGGCCTGCAAAACCCAGACCGGCCCCTAGGCTCCTTTATCTTCCTTGGCCCTACAGGTGTCGGCAAAACAGAAACCGCTAAGAGTTTGGCAAATTTTCTTTTTAATGATGAGTCCATGATGATCCGCCTCGACATGTCCGAGTTTATGGAGAAGCACTCGGTGGCACGGATGATCGGTGCCCCTCCAGGTTATGTGGGTTACGAGGAAGGCGGCTATCTTACCGAAGCCATACGCAAACAGCCCTACAGCGTCGTACTCTTTGATGAAATCGAGAAAGCTCACCCTGAGGTTCTTAACGCACTTCTACAGGTACTCGATGATGGCAGGCTTACCGATGGTCAGGGACGTACGGTCAACTTTCGTAATACCGTGCTGATTATGACCTCTAATCTTGGCAGTGACATTATCTCAGCTGCTGCAGATTTAAATGATGACATGATTCAAAATCAGATTATGGAGCTACTGCGAGGCAATTTTAGACCTGAGTTTCTCAATCGCATTGATGATATTGTTGTCTTCAACCGCCTCGGTAAAGAGGAGCTGCGCCAAGTCGCGCGCATACAAATACAACATCTTATCGACCGCTTAGCTGAAAGGGAGGTCGAGCTTACGGTTACCGATAAGGCGCTCGATTTTATCGCTGCCTATCAATATGACCCAACCTTTGGTGCCCGTCCCATCAAACGCGCTATCCAAACGCTCGTGGAAGATCCATTGGCCATACAGCTGCTGCAGGGAGAGGTTGAGGCGGGTAAAGCCCTGCTACTCGATGTTGCAGGCGAAAAGCTTGCTTTTCGCCAGAGACCGGTCCATGCCGTTGCTGCAACCTTATAGTAAAGATTGACTAACTGCTCTTCTTTCTACGGATCGCACGCAATCACTACCTCAAGCGGCCAATCATAGGAATTTGGATCGTTCAATCCCAAAAAAGAACGAATAGTATTTTTACTCATCACTTGGCTATAAAGACATACTCCGACTGACCCAGCTAATAGACCAAAATATAGGTTGCTACCAACGGTTAGACTTCCTATCCCAATAGGGAGTTGGACGTTAATGCCTATTTTCTCCACACAGCCATCACTTGATATGCTGCCTATCTCTTCAATGGGGCTTGCGAAAGAAAAGCCTCCATTTTCAAATTTTTCAATGATCACTCGGTTCCATGTATTTCTGTTGTGCCATCCACAGTTACTCACAGCCCACAAATTTGCAGAACTCAATAGCCCCACTAACAAGGATATTGAAACTATGTAGAATTTAACCATTCCAGTGTCGTTAACACGATAGGTACACAGGGTCAAGAACTCAAGCCTAATCGAATTAAGGTATAAGCTTGTTACACCTTAATAAAAATCCGCTTGCGATAGAATATAGCCATAACCCCAAGCCAAAAAAGAACGTTAGCCATCGCAAATGCCAGTGAGCCAGGCCAAGCACCCGCCCAGGATGCAAATAGATTTTCATATATCCACGCGTAACCTGTTGCCGTGGAGCCATCTGCTTTGGTGTACTTTATTACCTTAAATAGCGTTCTAATGGCCAAGATGTGGAGAACGTAAGCGGCAATCGCGTTGGTACCGTAAACTATGGCTGGCTTAGCCCACTTTGTCCAACGCTTGATCTCAATCAGCCAGTAGCACACGGCAAAGAGCTGCAGGGCCGCACCACTGGTGAACAGCACATAGGAACTCGTCCACAGCTTTTTGCTGAGCGGAAACCAAATACTCCAAAAAAGTCCGACAACAATTGCCACCCAACCTGCAAAATACATCCAGCCTAAAATCTCATACCTCTCCTTTCCTGAACGAAGAAGGTGACCTGTAAGAACGCCTGTAAGTACGGTGGCAATGGATGGCATCGTACTTAGAATACCCTCAGGATCCGTTGGACTACTTGCATAAGCATGAGCACCAAGGATAAGTTTATCAAACCAAGCAGCAAGATTACCCTCAGCAGTAAGATTGCCAATGCCGTGCCCAGGTACGGGAAGGAGCAGCATCATAGCCCAATACAGGATAAGCAACGCAGCCGTAAGCCAAACTTGGGCTCGTAGCCCTGTATGGACAACAAGAAAAGCCGTGGCCACGTAGGCAATGCCAATACGTTGCAGCACGCCGGTAACCCGCAGTCCCTCGAAACTAAACGAAGGATAGAAATTGATAAATAAACCCAATGCAAAAATCACGGCGCCACGAATTACAATACGTTTATAGATTTGACTGCGCGTTTTGTTGTGCGCTGTCTGTTTGGCAAGAGAAAAGACCATGGCAACGCCAACGATGAAGAGGAAAAAGGGAAAGACTAAGTCTGTTGGAGTGCAACCAAACCATTTAGCATGGTTGAGTGGTACATAGACATGCGACCAGCTCCCAGGCATGTTGACCAGAATCATAAAAGCAATAGTGAGTCCACGGAAGGCATCGAGTGAGATCAGGCGGCTGCTTTGGTCCACCATGTCTAGCCCCTCCTTATCGTCGCCAAGTTTAGCAAAACACTCGTGAATAACCAACCTAGAAATCTCGAATACTCTTCGCTTGACATTTCTGTACCATCCGAAGAAATGGTATTGCTTTGTGGCTCTGGTTAAAAAGCGTGCTGTTTCTGCTCATCGTTCCAGGCACAACGTTGGGCGTGATTCCCTATCTGTTGATCACCTCAGATTACAATGTTCTCCTGATACCCTTAGGCCCGTTTCGCTATGTCGGCATGGGTCTGTGCATTGTCGGTATAATGGGCATGCTCTGGTGTGTGTGGAACTTTATCGCCGTGGGACGAGGCACACCTGCCCCAATCGACCCACCACGAGAACTGGTGATAACCGGCCCCTACCGTTTTGTCCGCAATCCCATGTACATTGCTGCCATCACCATTTTGATTGGTGAAGTTCTTTTATACGAATCCGTGTTATTGTTCGTTTACCTCCTTTTTGTCGCCCTCGGCTTCCATCTCTTCATAATCTTCTATGAAGAACCTAAATTGCGTAGCAGCTTCCCAGAAGGTTTTAACAATTATACACATCGTGTACCCCGCTGGATTCCAAGACTCCCCCTCTAATGCAGCAGGCAGGCAACTACAGCTTCTCGACCGGCATAAAGATGGCACTACCTGTAGTCATCGGTTATATCCCCGTCTCCTTTACCTTTGGGATTATCGCCCGAGAGGTCGGCCTAAATCTTTTTCAAACGGTTTTGATGTCGCTGTTGGTCTTTGCCGGAGCCGCCCAATTTATAGCCGTCAGTATGTTGGGATCAGCCCAACCAATCTTAGCAATTGTCGCGGTCACCTTCATCGTCAATCTCCGCCATCTGCTCTATTCAGCAGCCATGTCAACCTATCTGCGACACCTACCCCTACTTAAGAGGTTCCTCTTTGGTGTAGAGCTGTCAGATTCGACCTTTGCTCTACACAGCGCTCAGTTTACTAAAGAGGTGCCTGCCCTCAGCCATCTCTTTGGTGTCAACCTAACCGTACATATGGCTTGGAGTCTCGGACCCATCTTGGGTTATCTGGCAATTGGCTTAATCTCCAATGTCCATGCGTTGGGCATTGACTTTGCTCTACCCGCGGTTTGCGTGTTTCTAGCCCTTAAACAGATAAACAGCCGCTGGACACTTTTTATCGGCTGTCGGGCGGCAACGATTGCGGTCGTTGCTAGCAGTTTCGGTCTACAGAACTGGGAGATCATTCTAGCAATAGTATGTGCAGCCACTGTGGGGCTCGGAGGTGAACTATGGAAGCAAAGACGGTCATCTTAACTATTATCTTAATGTCTCTTGTAACACTTGCTCCCAGAACCATGCCGCTTGGTTTCCTTGGAGGGAGAAACCTTCCACGACCGTTGCTAATCTGGCTGCGCTATGTCCCGGTGGCTGCCTTGTCAGCAATTTTGGCGCTACAGGTTTTACGCCCAGGAGACAGCGACGCGCAACAGACAACCAATCTCTATTTGTGGGCCTGCATGCCAACGTTTGTCATGGCAATTTGGCAAAAAAATCTCTTTGTGACGGTGGTTACTGGAGTTCTAACAGTTGCCCTACTGCGGTTCTTCATGAACGCCTAGCGTTCTTTTCAAGATGAAATGATTTTCTCTATCCGGCCAAGAACTTTCTTTGTACGTTTTTCATCGGGATCGACACTTATATGAGCCGCGATGCTTTCCAAGTAGTCACGTCGATCGGCAAGTTTAGAGAATGCGCAGGAGAGGTATCTACGAAGTTCTTTTGTTGATGTCTGAATTTCTTCAAGGACTTCTGATCTTCCTTCTAATATAGAAATAACATCTTCCAAATCAGGACTAAGACGAAGGTCTTCCTTTCCTCGGGTAAAGAGAGCTTCTAGTTTAGCTGCAATAAAGTACGGTATTGAGAAAATCCAGATGGTTTTTCCCGATGGCAGCTGATATGGTATTCTAGTTTTGACGCCCGCTTTATACCATCGGTTGGAGAAGCCTAGAATGTTTCCTTCCGTTGGCATAACATCTACATTAATCTCTTGTAACTTCCAACGGCAGATTAACGACATGTCGTGCTTGAATCCTAACGATCGTAGTTTTTTCTCCATCTCATAAAAGGCACTTCGAGTTGTAACTTCGATTACACAGTCAATGTCTTCCGTAGGTCGGATCAATTTCGACAAAGTAGGAGGAAGATAGAGCGGTACAACAGCTCCACCAACGAAAGTAAACTGATCACATAGATCAGCGAGAGCATTAGCAACTGTTGCTATCATAATAATACTTCGATGGCTGTGTGTATCCATCAAGCAGCCTCATCGATTCTCTTCTCAAGATGTACACGAGCTAACAGTATTTCTCGAGAACGCCCAACCCGGATGGCATCAACAAGGGACAGCAGTTCATATAATTTTTCATCTCTTGCAATAGCTTCTGGTACAGACTTATAGAGTGGCTGTATTGCTGCACCCCTTACCTTGCCTTCTTCCGATGGCCATACATAAAACTCGTCAGAGAGAATCTTGCTTGCCAATGGTTCAGCGCTGTGAGCCGTTGGGATGCCTCGCGTCAAATGGCCTGGAGCGGCACCAAAGATATACGGTACCCCAAAAAAAAGCAGCTCCTTTAGCGCCTTGCGGTTGGGCATGCGAGTAGAGAGCCAGATCATACGATTGAACTTCACACGTGACAGGGCATTGGCATACTCTGCGGGACTGACTCCAAGTTCCTGCGCCACCTGCCAGTTTTTCTTCTTCCTCGCCCTGGAATCTAATAATTTTAGTAGGATAACAATATCCTGTGGCTTAAGATACAAATTTGACCTCATACTTAGTAAGTATAATTTATTAATAATTTAATGTCAATTAGTTATGATTTGTAAATAGTAACTAATTGTATATAAATATATTTAATTCATAAAAGTCAACTTCTCCACCATCTGGCGAAATTCCGTGAGCTGGTCGCGATGGCAGACAAGCAGACGACCTTCATGGTAGGCGATGATGCAATCTTCAACACCGGCGACAATCACCTCCAACTCAGGGCAATGAATCAGCGAGTTGCTACAGTGCTGCAACAGGGCATTCTTTGCACGCAAGACGTTTCCAGCTGCATCCTTAGACAACATTTCGAACAGGCTCTGCCAGCCACCTACATCACTCCACGGCATGTCACTCTTAACTACCGCTACCTTTTCAGAGTGTTCCATCACGCCATGATCGACAGAGACTGAGGTCATTTTTTCATACAGCTTTGCATCCAACAAGAGAGGCTGATTGTCAGCCGTAACTACTTTCTGTTGACCACAGAGCTCTGTGAGCTCCGGTAAATAGCGCGCAAACTCCTGTTGGATCGTCTGCGCTCGCCACAAAAACATCCCTGAATTCCAAAAGTGGTTACCGCTAGCGAGGTAGGTCTCTGCCTGCTTAAGCTCAGGCTTTTCGTGAAAACGTGCGACCTGGTGTACAGCAACACCGGCAACCGTGCCAATGGCTTTACCAGCCTCAATATAACCATAGCCTGTCTCCGCTCGTGTTGGCTTAATGCCAAAGGTGACCAGAGAGTCCTGTTGCTCCACGGTTTGTAGAGCCGCACGGATAGCTGTGGCAAACGGTTTTTCCTCGGCAATGTGATGGTCCGAGGGCAACACCAACTGCATAGCGTTATCACCAGCGTTGGCAGTAAGCCACATGGCAGCAAGTAAAATCGGTGCTGCGGTGTTACAACCACAAGGCTCCAACAAAAAATGACTTGGGGGGATATGTTGAAGTTGTTCTTGTAACTTAGCAGCGTGTGCTGCCAACCCGACTACGAGGATCCTCTCCGCTGGCAGGATTTGCGTGATACGGGCAACGGTCTGCTGAATAAGGGTGCGGGGTGAGGAGACACCATCAATCTTTAGGAACTGTTTCGGTGTTTGTGGCTGACTCCAAGGCCAAAAGCGACTCCCCTGACCACCAGCAAGAATAACCGCCCAAAGGTTGGCAAAGGGATCCATGGTAGACAATTCTGACACATTTGGATAAGAGGTCAAAACTTATCTGTGCTTTCGTCAAAAACAACAACGATGCAGCGCCGTATGCAAGATGTCGAGAAGGTTGTTCTGCCCTCTGGGATGACATTATTACTACTTTCTGACGACTCTCTGCCTGTAGTCGCTTGCCAACTGTGGGTGAAGGTAGGCAGTGGTTACGAACCCTCTCATGAAGTCGGCATCTCTCACTTTATCGAACACCTTGTATTTAAAGGCACGCGTTCATTTTCGGCAGAGGCTCTGAATAGAGAAGTTGAAAGCGCCGGCGGCTCTATCAACGCTTTTACCTCTATGGATGTCACAGGTTATCACGTTGTTCTACCAAAACAACATATTGACCTAGCTCTCAAGATTCTTATCGAACTCGTACAGGTGCCAACCTTTCCAGACAATGAGTTTGATCGGGAAAAACAGGTGATTCTTGAAGAACTCGCCGAGGAGGAGGACAACAACGAGATCACGCTTGGTCAGCGACTGTTTAACAGCGCCTTCCAGGATGACCCCTATGCAAATCCTGTCATCGGTTACAAGCATACCGTAACCGCTCTGACCCTGCCGCGAATCAAAGCGTTCTTTAAAGCATATTACACGCCACCACGTATGGTCCTTGCTGTAGCTGGCGATTTCGATATCCAAACTGTAAAAACAAAAGTGTCTAAACAGCTGCACGCATCCCCAAACAGAGATCTTGCAGCAATCGATCGCGAGGTTCAGCCACTGAAACCTGGCTTTCGTTGGGATTGGCTTTGTAAAGGCAGCGAAGAGAGTGCCATTGAGATTGCCTTTCGCTTACCAGCCATGGCACACCAGCACACAGCCTATCTAGACCTGGCTGCCAATATTCTCGGTGGCGGTGAGTGCTCGCGGCTCTACCAACAGCTGTGTGAGAAGGATGGACTCGTCCGCTCAATCGATGCCACCTATTTTTCACAAAGACGGCACAGCCTACTTCTTATTCGTGCCCTACTCACAGATGGTGACTTCTCTCAAGTCTACAACAAAATCGCTCGCATCTGCCAAGAAATGAGAGATAGCGCGCCATCACCAGAAGAGATGCAGCTCGCAAAAGTCACTGTTGAAAAGGATCTCATGTTTGAAACGGAAACCTATGAAGGTATTGCCAACAACCTTGCATTCTATGAAACAACAGTTGACGACTGTATGTGGGAGCGTTTCTATCTCAAAAGTGTCATGGCCGCTAAAGCCAAAGAAGTCGGAAAAGTATGCCAGGCCTACCTAAGGCCCGATAACATCGCCACTGTTGGTCTATCACCTACGGCACTAAAACCCCCCTTTAAAGCGGATGAGCTAGAAAAACTGCTGGTCTCTGCTTTTAACAGCAAACCGGTAAGCCCAAAGCCCTGTGTTGTCGATCCACCGCAAAAATCAACTGCCGGTCGCCGTTTGCAGCAACAGGCCAACATTTTGATACGCTCGACAGCGTCGCCCATAGCAACGATCTTTCTTACCATGCCTGGCGGGCTGCTCTGTGAAAATCAACACAACAACGGCATTGGCCAACTTGCCCTTGCCATGCTGGCCACGGCTACCTCGACACAGAGTGCCCTGCAGCTTGCCAAGAGCATGACGTTGTTGGGCGCTGAATTTGAAGCCTCTCTTGGTCGCAGCTCGATTGGTCTACGAATGGATCTGCCAAGTCGCTATGTCGAATCTGGCGTGGATCTCTTCCTTGAAGTAGTTGCTGCTGCCGTGTTCCAACAGCCTGCCTTTGCACGCGAAAAGGTCTTCCAGTTGCAAGAAATCCGCTCACAGCAAGATTCGTTTGAAACCATCTGTCTTAACAACCTGCTGTCTCAACTCTTTGTTGATCATCCATATGGTCTAAATCCTATCGGCGCCACTGAGAGCGTTGACAGACTTACTCTCGATGATGTGAGTAAACACTATTGGAATAATATCTTATCGCAACCATGGACCTTGGCTGTTGTTAGCTCACAAAAACCAGAGCAAGTTCGCAGAAATTTGGAATCTAAGTTACCCGGACAATCTTTACCGATAGCAGCTGCAGCAAAAACCACATTTACTGAGCACCAAGACAATAAGAGAGTTGTGGCAACGATCCCTGGCAAGAAAGCCTATCTCTACTTTGGCTGGCGCACACCAGCGGTCAGCCAGGGTTTGTGGCCCGCGCTTGAGGTGCTTACCGGTATCCTCACCGGTTTTGGCGGTGGTAAGCTCTACCATCGACTGCGCGAAGAGCTTGGCCTCGCTTATACGGTTCACACGGTAGCCTACCATGGCTCTGAAGCGGGTTACTTTGCCATTCAGGTTAACACGACCCCAGATCACGTTGAAGCGGTGATAGCTGAAACAGAGGCAATACTAGCAACCGCAAGCAAAGAGACTTGGGTTGCCAGTGAATTGCAGCGAGCCAAAAACTACTTGATCGGTTCCTACGACATTGAGCTGCAAAAGAGCGCCACGCAAGCCATGCATATGGCCATTAACCATCAGTTCGGACTGGGTGCAGATTTAGGTGTCTACAGTCAGGCCATCCTTAACGTTACCACTTCAGCTGTCTGCCAGACAGTCGTGGACTTCCTACAACCAGAGCAGATGGTGCTGTCTCTATTGACCCCCTAGGTTGCAACTATTTCTATAAACCCTCTACTAATAACGATAGGGCAAATGACTCTTAACCAGCAGCGTGCTTCTTGCGGGAGACTTTTAGGTTATCAAGCCGCTCTGTCAGCCAGGTCTTAATAACAGCCTGACGGCTGACGCCCATGCGTTTGGCCTCTCTATCAAGGGCCTTGGTCATCCAAACGGGAAGATCGAGTGTAATACGACGAATGGCCGCTTCATAATCGAGATATTCATCGACATCTTCGCCGGCGTCGAACTTGGCTTCGAACTCCTTAGCAGTAATATTCTTTCTCTTCTCAGCCATGGTAAGCCTCCTTCTCTTTGGTGCGTGCCGGCCGGCAGCTAATAATGCGCACTGTATCTCCACGCATCGTAAACACTGCAGTGTAGACTCGAATGTCTATACTACCGATGGCAACCCAGCGAGGCTCATCAACGCTCTTTGTCGGCATAATAACCGGACCGCTCACCCAGATCTTCTGGGCCTCCTCAAAATCGACTCCATGTTTTTCCTTGTTACTCTGGCTCTTTTTCAGGTCATAAGTAAATTTCATATTATTTTTACATTAAAATTACTTATTTTCAATATTAAATTTATGCATTTGATTTTTATCCTAAATTTGCATCTCTCCTGCTGAAATACTGTCTAGAACACATAGATCTCTAGGGGATCGACCTTGTTGTAGCGATCGCAGCGGATACGAAAAGCGGCTAGCTGCAAGAGAAAGTCAAAAAACTCTTCACGGCTCTGCTTTCTAACCTGCAGGACTTGCTGCTTGATACGGTCGGTTACCTCCACAGGATGAACGCAGGCAGTGCTCGACAAATGCAAGTGGTCATCCTTCTGTACCAAACGACTTTCAAATAGGACGCCTTTGTTAAATCCAACCGAACTTCGTTTTTCCAACACTGTATAAGATTTGTCGTCATACAAATCTGTAAGATAGAAGGTGTCCCCACTCCTGCCTTGATACTGAAATAGAGAGTGTAAACTTTTTATTAGGCAGCGGATAGCTTGACGATCTGGTTCATTCATCGTTTCTGAGAACATCTCATAGTAGTAGCGAATGGGCGTAAGGCCAACACGCAACATCAACCGATCAAGAGCAAACCACTCAACAAAAGCAGCCATACGAGTTTCGTAAAAGACGTCGTCCGCAAAAACCTTACCGCTATGGGCAAAGAAGTACTCCTTAGCGAGCATCAGTTCATTGAGATTTCTTTTCTCATCGCTAAAATAGGCAACTACCTTTTCAAGAAGATCTCGGTATACCATGGTTTGTTACGTTAGACAGAGTAGACGACTCGACCGTTGTGGATGGTACGAATCACCTCTCCCCGCATCTCGCGACCGATAAAGGGTGAGTTGTGTGACTTGGATACAATGTCTTCTGCCCTAAACTGCCAAACTCTGCTGGGAGCAAAAATCGTCACATCAGCCCTACTGCCGACAGTTAAAGTGCCATGCGGTATATTGAGAATACGGGCTGGCAAAATCGTCAGCTTAGAGATGAGCTGCTTAAGCGTTAGCACCTTTTCGTGGCATAGCTGCAAACCTAGGGGTAACGCTGTCTGCAACCCTAACAACCCGAATGGAGCGCTCTCAAACACCGTCTGCTTTTCAAAATCAGCATGCGGAGCGTGATCTGTGGCAATGGCATCAATAACATCCTGCTTCAACCCCTGTCGCAGCGAACGAATATGGGGCCGCGAACGTAATGGCGGATTTACCTTTAGGTTGGTACTAAATGACTCTAAGGCGCGGTCTTCAAGGAAGAGATGGTGTGGCGCCACCTCAGCGGTCACCCGCACGCCAGCGCGCTTACCCGCGCGCACTTGGGCTACGGACTCACTCGTAGAGAGATGGCACATGTGTATTCGCGCTTGGGTCATCGCTGCTAACTGAATATTGCGATAGACAATGGTACTCTCGGCTTCGCCGGGCCAACCCTTGAGTCCAAGCAGGGCAGATACCTCTCCCTCGTGCATGACACCATCGCGCGATAGATCGCGCTCTTCACAGTGGTCGAGTATTGGCATGTCAAACTGGCTGGCATACTCTAGTGCTCGACGCATGAGACCCGCTCTGGTGGGTTGTCCGTCATCTGAAAAGGCCACGGCACCCGCACGCTTGAGCACGCCAAACTCCGTTAACTCCTTGCCTTGTGATCCCTTGCTAATAGCCGCTATGGGATAGAGATGGATTAAACCCACCCGCCTAGTCTTTTTTATCATATACTCAGTAACGGACGGGTTGTCGTTGATCGGGTCGGTGTTTGGCATACAGGCAAGCGTTGTAAAACCGCCCTTGACCGCAGCCAACGACCCAGATTCAATGTCTTCCTTGTACTCCTGGCCAGGATCCCGCAAATGTACGTGCATATCGACTAACCCCGGACAGATGACCATGCCGGTTGCATCAAAACTACCTTTGGCGCGCCTCGCGGTTTTGGCCTTTTCAATACCAGCAATCTTACCATTGCGAATTACCAGGGTGCCGGTTTTATCGATGTTGTTTGCCGGATCTATGATCCGACCGTTTTCAATGCGCAAGTTCACCAGACCTTCCACCACATAGAAGAAAGAGCAGCGCCATACGTATCACCAGACCGTTTTCTACTTGATGGGTAATCAAAGACCTCGGCCCATCGGCAATTTCCGGAGCGATCTCTACGCCGCGATTGATGGGACCAGGATGCATGATGAGCGCCTTCTTCTTTGCCTTTTTAAGTACAGCTGGCGTTATACTGTAGTTCTCTGAGTACTCGCGGATACTGGGCAGGAGGTTCTCTTTGATCCGCTCCCACTGGATTCGTAGCGCCATAATAATGTCCGCCGTTGGCACGACCTCGAGAAGAGAGTGACAGACTTGCACGCCAGAGCCTTCAATATGGGGAGGAATCAGCGTCTTGGGACCGACCAAAGTCACCTTAGCGCCCATCTTCTGTAGGGCTAGGAGGTTAGAACGGGCAACCCGACTGTGCAGCACGTCACCAACGATGGCCACGTGCAGGCCTTGGATACTCCCCTTGGCTTCCCGAATGGTGTAGAGATCGAGCAAAGCCTGCGTAGGATGCTCCCGCGGCCCGTCTCCAGCGTTGATGACGGAGCACTGCATGCTGGTAGCCATAAGATGGGCAGCGCCTACACTACTGTGGCGGATGATCAGCACCCTTGGATTCATGGCCTGCAGGGTCTGAGCTGTGTCCACCAACGTCTCCCCCTTGACCAACGAGCTCGAACTGGCGGACATGTTGACAACATCAGCACTCAAGTACTTAGCCGCTAGCTCAAAGGAGGTTCGTGTGCGAGTACTTGCCTCAACAAAGAAGTTGATGACTGTCTTTCCTCTCAGCGTTGGCACTTTGCGGATTGGTCGTTTCAGCACCTCTTTAAAAGCAGAGGCAGTATTGAGAATTTGATGAATGTCTTTTGCGGAAAGGTCCGCAATACTGAGAAGATCTTTACTGTGGATTCCCATGGTTGATCTTGACAGACCACCCTCTCTTGTCATCAAACCGCACGTTCACCCGATCGCTGCGTTTCGTCTCCAGATGAGCGCCAACAAAATCTGGGCAAATTGGCAGCTCGCGGTATCCCCTATCAATGAGAACAAGCAGATCAATCTTGGCAGGCCTGCCAAGATCACAGAGGGCATCAAGCGCTGCTCGCACTGTCCGCCCGGTAAATAGTACGTCGTCTACTAGTAGCAAACGTTTTCCATCAATCGAAACCGGCACCTCTGTAGCACGAATCTCGGGCTGTTGCAAACCATCTTTAAGATCTAGATCATCGCGATACAGAGTAATGTCAAGCATGCCGATTTCCGGTCTTTTACCTGTTTTTTTAGCCAGTTGCTCTTGCAAACGCTTTGCGAGCATCTCCCCGCCGGTACGGATGCCAACAATCAACAGGTTGCCAACCCCACCTTCTATAACGGCGTCAACTAGCTCTACAAACTTTTTTTCGACATCCGTGTGTTTCATGAGTAGGTCACAAGTTAATAACCCGCCGTCTGATATGGGCAGTTAAAACAAAAGAATGAACCTTATCATAGTAATGCTCGACATTAACCTGATAATAGACAGTTGCCTCAATCCAACCCTCTGTTCTCGAGATCTCTACATCCTCGGGTAGAAGCTCCTCGTAGCCAAAGTCCATAGCCATTTTGCGAAGAATCTGTTCCCTCAGCTTATCATCGTCACGACGGTTTGCCAGCATTACCTCAGACATCATCATCTCTTGGATCTGCTGTTTTTGCCAATAGACTGGCACATACTTCCATCCGAGATAGGCTACCCCCACTACAAACAGCAGCATCAACAGGCTAACCAGGTTGAAAGAACTCGGTTCTTGCCTGCGCATCCCTACACTCTACCTAATAGGCTGAGCAAATCTGCTCCAGCGTGGCAGTTTATGCCCCTCCTCCCACGACAACCCGACAAACATCGCTTTACCTTTGATATTCATAATCGGCACAACACCAAAGTGTCTACTATCTATGCTTACATGGATGTTGTCTCCTAACACAAACACAGCATCCGAAGGCACCACCAAAGGCTCTTTAAGCAGCGCCTCATTGGTTGCCGCAAGCATCTGAAAACTCTCAAATACCTGGAACTTGCGTCCGTCGAGTTGACGCTGTTGCAGTTCCCCGCGAACCTCTGTCTGGCTAAGAGGCTCGACATACTGGAATCTTCCTAGAAGCTTACCGTCGAGTGACGTTCCATTAAGCAACCACTGCTTGTCCTTCATTGAGATGGTATCGCCCGCCAAACCAATAACCCGCTTGATGTATTTCTTGCCTCTCTCAACCGGCGAGACAAAAACTATCACATCGCCACGTTTGGGTGGTGTAACATTGGTTAGTCGTTTATCCGTAAATGGAATGGTTGAAAAGTAACTCAGCTTGTTGACAAAAATATAGTCGCCTGGATAGAGCGTGGGTACCATGGCATCGGCGGGAATGCGGTAGGCCTCGATAACGAAGTGACGTATGAGCAATGCCAGCAGTACGGCAACAACAAATATCTGCAGATAGTCAAAGAATATGCGTTTGCGGGTTTGCCTACCCTGCCATGCGACCATGCTAGCAACCTAGTCTAGCCATCAACCTTGAGGATTGCAAGAAAGGCCTCCTGCGGTATATCTACAGAACCGACCCGTTTCATACGCTTTTTGCCTTCCTTTTGCTTTTCTAACAGCTTGCGTTTGCGGGTGATATCGCCCCCATAACATTTGGCGGTGACATTTTTACGCAGCGCCTTGACCGTCTCACGCGATATCACTTTAGAGCCAATGGCCGCCTGTATGGCCACATCAAAAAGCTGCCGAGGAATGAGTTGACGCATCTTCTCAACAAGGTCCTTGCCTTGACGGTAGGACTTGTCTTTGTGCGTAATAACCGAAAGGGCATCAACGCGCTCGCCATTCACAAGGATATCGAGCTTCACTAGGCTGCTTTTTTCGTAACCCACTATTTCGTAATCCATAGAAGCATAACCACGTGTGACAGATTTCAAACGATCGTAGAAATCAAACACCATTTCGCCAAGGGGCAGATTATAGCGGATGATCGCCTTACTACCACGTTGCTCAAAATCCTTTTGTACACCACGCTTCGACTCACAGAGTTCGAGCACTGCACCGATGTAATCAGCAGGCACATGAATAGTTGTTATTACACGTGGCTCGAAAACAGCGTCGATCTCCTGACTTGGAGGGTAGTTGGAGGGATTGTCAATCTCTATCTCTTCGCCGGTCTTCCTTTTAATGCGATAGCGCACACTCGGGGCTGTAGATATCAAATCAAGCTGAAATTCACGTTCTAGCCGTTCCTGCGTAATCTCCATATGCAGGCTGCCCAGAAAGCCACAGCGATAGCCAAAACCCAGAGCCGGGGAATTCTCCGGCTCAAAGGTAAATGAACAGTCGTTTAGGCTTAATTTGGCGAGAGCCTCGCGCAAATTAGGATACTCAGCCGGAAGCACCGGAAAGATACCGCAAAAGACCATCGGTTTGGCTTCGACAAAGCCAGGCAACGGCTGTTTGGCTGGACCGTCTGCCTGAGTTATGGTGTCGCCAATACGTACTTCGCGCAGGTCCTTGATGGTCGCAGCCATAAAGCCGACCTCACCCACGGCGAGTGAAGTGACTAACTCTTTCTCTGGTGTAAAAAAGCCAAGCTTATCCACCTGAAATTCGCGCTCCGTAGACATAAGGCGTATCTTTTGACCACAACGAATCTCGCCATCAACAACGCGCAAAAGACTCACCACGCCGAGATAGTTGTCAAACCAGCTGTCAAAGATGAGCGCCCGCAGTGGTGCATCACGCTTGCCGCCAGGAGGTGGTACTTTTGTGACAAGAGCGTCAAATACTGCCTCGACACCACGGCCCTCTTTGGCACTGATGGCAATGGCATCTCCTGCATCAAGACCGATCACTTCACCAATCTCAAGCTTGGTCGCCTCCAGGTCGGCATTTGGAAGATCCACCTTGTTCAACACGGGAATGATGACAAGATCATTCTCCAGTGCCAGATAGGCATTGGCTAGGGTCTGCGCCTGCACCCCTTGACTGGCATCAACAACAAGGAGCACTCCCTCACAGGCGGCGAGACTGCGACTCACTTCATAGTTGAAGTCGACATGGCCAGGGGTGTCGATAAGGTTAAAGATGTAGTCCTGGCCAGCCTGGCTATAACGCATGCGTACGGTCTGGGCCTTGATAGTAATGCCCTTTTCCTTCTCTAGCTCCATCTTGTCCAGGTAACGGTCGACGACCTTATGAAGTCGTAACGTACGGGTTTGCTCCATCATACGGTCGGCCAAGGTCGATTTGCCATGGTCGATATGGGCAATGATGGAAAAGTTGCGAATGTGCGAGCTCATCGGAACTGATGCAAGGTTTTTTGGATGCCGCTCTCCAGAGTTATGGTTGGTTGCCAACCAAGCAACTGCTTGGCACGCTCAGTGTCAGGACGTCGCACCTGTGGATCGTCCTCCGGTAGGGATGCAAACGTTATCGTGCTTTGGGAACTGCTAAGACGAATGATGGTTTTGGCCAAATCTAAGATCGTCATCTCTTCAGAAGAGCCAAGATTAATCGGCACACCCGCAGCCTTTTGCATACACAGAATTAGCCCTCGCACCAAATCAGAGACATAACAAAAACTGCGTGTCTGCTTACCGTCGCCGTATACGGTCAAGGGTTGTCCAGCCAATGCCTGGCGAATAAAGTTGCTTATCACCCGACCATCATCTCCCATGCGCGGTCCATAGGTATTGAATATACGACTGATACCAAACCGCAATTTATGAGTGCGACAGAATGCCACGGTCAACGCCTCAGCGTATCGCTTCGATACATCGTAGGGGCTTCGCGGACCAATGGGATTCACCCTACCCCAATAATCTTCAGGTTGTGGATGGACCTCGGGATCACCATACACCTCTGAAGTGGAGGCAAGCAGGAAACGAGCCTGCTTCTCCCGACACAGATTCAAGAGGTTGTGAGCACCCAGGGCATTAGCTGACATGATCTCCAAGCTTAGCCGCGCAAAGTCCTTTGGGCTTGCAGGTGAGGCGAGATGATAGACCTCATCGACGTCACTGGAGAACTTAATGGGTCTGCTGATATCCTCTTCAATGACTTTAAAACGTTTACTTTCTGTTAGCGCTTCGACATTTTGCCGTGATCCTGTCAACACGTTGTCGACACAGTAGACCTCATCTCCCTGCTCTATGAGTTGTTCACAGAGATGGGAGCCGATAAAACCACACCCGCCAGCAACAATAATTTTTTTCATGGGTAGTCGTTACAACGTCCGCTGTAGATCAAAAGCTCATCTGTCCCGGCAACAGTGTCTTGTTTTCTTCTAAGATGAGATCAATGCCCTGCCGGATGTACTCGGCAACCGGAACCTTGGTCTTACGGTTGAGCATTTTAAGTCGTTCGTTCTGTTCTTCGGTAATATAAATGGTGGTTGAGATCTTCTTTCTTGGCATACACGGCTCTCCTCAACCAGTTACCCTACATAACAATATATATATTGTCAATAAATGACCTGGAAATATCCTGCTTTTCCATAGGGTTCTAAAAACTTCTCGCGTTCAATGGCCTTTTCAGCTAACTAACCTGCCTGACCCAAGAAGTGGACTTCGGGGCGTGGCCCAGCCTGGTAGGGCGCTGCGTTCGGGACGCAGAGGTCGCTGGTTCAAATCCAGTCGCCCCGACTCCGGCTTTGCAAAGCGAAGCCGATGTCGGGGCGCCCTACAATGAACGGGCCAACAAATGTTGGGTCGCAACTACCCTAGGATCACAAAATCGCGGCTAGCGATTTTGCTAAATCCAGTCGCCCCGATAGGGTAACTAACGAATTGGAGGTACTATGAAACACACTACTTTATCATTTCTGGCACTGGTGATCGGCTTTGCCACCTACGCCGAGGCACAGACGCTAGATCAGAAAACCATCAAACAGGTCCGCAATAAAGCAACTACGGCTGAAACGACCGTTCAAGAAGAAGCCACCGATCAATCAACCGAGGTAAAAGAGAGAACTAGAAAAAAACGTAAAGAGGTGCGCAAACGCGGTGAGCATCACAAGAAGATGCACAAGGGATTTCCAAAATATCTACCAGAAAAGTGGCGTAGTGAATGGCAAGCCGATCATCAGAAGCTCGCCAATGAAGACCTTAGCCAAGAAGACCGCCAAGCCATCAGAAAGAAGTGGCGTGAGCGCCGGCAAGAGGCAAAGCAGGCTAGACGACAGAAACACAGAGAGAAGAGAGAGCAGCTAAAGGCAAAACGGCAAGAATTACGCACTAAATTAAAAGATGAAAATCTCAGTGAGGCCGATAGAGCCAAAACCAAGCAGGAGCTTGCGGAGTTGCGCAAGGAATGGAAAGAGATGCAGCACAAGAAAAAGAAGTGGAAAGAAAAAAAGAAGAAAATGAAGAGAAAACGGCTGCATAAAGAGAAGAAAGAGAACTCGCGCTAATCTTACAGAAAATTAAGTAAAGCTTAATTCGTTCTTAACCCAACTCTATTATGTAGTAGCCAGGTTTTGGGTTGAAGAGCACTACATACTCTCGGCGTTTCGGCGCAGCTTGGAAAGTGGTGCGGTTCGCACAGAGGCTCCACCCTTCGGAGGAGAGCCGGGCACCAGTAAGCACCCAGGTAACAACGGCTGTTATGTGCCCCTTCCCTCATCAATGGATGCCATAGCGGAACTGCGCTTTGAGAGGCCGCTACGCCCGCTAGATCGCCTCAAAGACCTCTTGGATTACGCTTATTAAGACGGCGTGGAATCGGTATTTTACCTACTCATCTGCTTTAGGGTCGCTGATTAGTTGTGAATACTAGCACGATTCCATCGTCATCTCCTCCCGAACCCCAAGCGTGGTCTAAACGGGCAGCAGCAAGAAAACGAGATCGTGACTCTAGGTTGTTTTCTCGGTCATTGATGTAAAATTCAAGTGATTGTTCCATGTTGTCGCCACCATCCTCAATAATCTTCACATGAGGATACCAATTCAACTGCCGACGCCTAGCGTTTACTGGGCTGGTGGGCAAACCCTGTTCTTGATAGGCCATAGGATTATTAGATCTGTGGAGAATGTAACCATTCCTATACTCTGCAAAGCCTAGTAATAGGCCCCAGCCCCATGATTGCTGAAAGTAATAATCAAACTCTTCCTGTGTATCGATTTCACCGTCGCCAGGTGCATCCTCCCCATATGTGTCAATGTTAACTTGTGTATGCTCGTAGAGATCGAAAACCTCGGCTATTTTGCCGAATTCAAACCCGAGTATTTCTGGAGCAATCATTGGATTATTCGGCAAGGATGTATCCCGTTTGAACAGCAGTAGGAGAAGATCATCGCCGGCAAGGGGTGACACATCATTGTTTTCATCTATTCCTGCCATATCAACATACTGCCAACCTTCATTCACGAGAACCTTTAATTCCTCCAATGCATTTTCATCATCTAACTGGCCCCGGGTCAGAATCTTTCGTTGGTACTTGTAAACAGTGCCTGTCCCTAGACGAAAGAATATATAAAAGCCGTCTTCCTCACCTGCGCATGTCTCTGCAATACTAACAGCTTCAAATTGTTGTTGGTTTAAATAGTCAAGTGCGTTGATCGGAGATTCTACGTCAAAATTTAACGACAACTCCAGCTTTTGGTTCACACGGATGACTTGCACCTTGTTATGGTTTACCGGTAGCAGTTTTTCTTCCTCGTCTCCTGCCGACGCTTCACCGACGAATACCAGAATCAGTAAAACCGAGGCGCAGAAACTGGTGATAAAATCACTTCGTATGGATGCTGTTTTGCGGTTCATGTTACCAAGTCCTCAATGATGTAGTGGGGCTTATGCATTACGTCTATAGCAATTATTTATACGACGCGTCAAGGAGTTTATTTAATTTTAATATTTCAAATAGTTATATATTCTATCCGATCGTCTCGAAGACCTCTCGGATGATTCTTAGGCCGTGATCGAGCTCCTGCTTGTTAATCACCAAGGGGGGCGCAAAGCGGATGATGTTGCCATGGGTCTGCTTCGCCAACAGGCCCTTGTCTTTGAGAGCGACACAAGTATCCCACGCCTCAAAGCCTGCTTCAAACTCCACGGCAGCAAGAAGGCCTCGACCACGAATCTCAACGATCTTGGCGCACTCAATCTTATCCAGTTGAGCCCGAAGATACTCACCCAATTCGGTTGCGTGTGCTGCAAGGTTTTCTTCCTCCAATACATCGATTGCTGCTATGGCCACGGCGCACGCAAGTGGATTACCCCCAAAGGTAGAACCGTGCGATCCTGGTGTGAACACCTCCATGACCTCTTTGTTGGCAACCACCGCAGAGACGGGAAAGACGCCGCCACCCAACGCCTTACCCAGGCAGATGGCATCAGGTTTAACTCCCTCAAGATCACAGGCAAAACGCGCTCCGCAACGGCCAAAACCGGTTTGAATCTCATCGGCAATAAACAGCACATTGTGCTCACTACAGATTCGCCGTGCTTCCTGCAGATATCCCGCATCCGGCACAATCACTCCAGCTTCGCCCTGCACTGGCTCCACTAAAAAGGCACAGCTGTTTGCAGTGATAGCTGCCTCTAGTGCTTTGACATCGTTATAAGGAATGATGTTAAAGCCTTGGTTAAAAGGTCCATAACCAAGGCGGCACTCTTCGTCCGTGGAGAAAGAGATGATCGTCACCGTGCGGCCGTGAAAGTTGTTCTCACAGACGATAATCTCTTGGCTGCCATCGGCAATACCCTTGACTTGGTGCCCCCAACGACGCGCCATCTTAATGGCAGTCTCTACCGCCTCAGCACCGGTGTTCATGGGTAGCGCCATGTCAAAACCGGAATAATCACACAATCGCTTAAGAAACTCACCCAACCGGTCGTTGTGAAAGGCGCGCGAGGTCAGGGTGAGACGCTGTGCCTGATCGGTCAGTGCCTGGATGATCTTTGGGTGACGATGACCTTGGTTCACAGCGGAGTAGGCCGAGAGAAAGTCTAAATACTTCTTACCATCGACATCTTCAACCCATACTCCCTCCCCTTTGGCCAAAACCACCGGCAGAGGATGGTAGTTGTGCGCTCCATACTGCTCGTTCAAGGCAATGATCTCGTCCGTCTTAGTCATGACATCATTCTACGAGCCTTTCGAAAAACCTCAATAGGTAGGATGGTGTTTAATTGCTGACGCCTGCGAGACGCCCCAAAATTAAACACCATCCTACCTGTGGCGCTTTTCAAGGCGCCTTGGGTTGATGCAAGCAGCGGGTGACGCGCCGGAGGGGCCCGCCTCCCGTCCGCTGCCCATGGCGAGGACGGGAGGATGGGAGCAAACGGCGCGGCAGGACCTGCTGCTTGCACAAATCATGTCGGAATCAAAAGAGCTTCTGTTTCAAGTTTGCACCCAAGTGCCGCCATCGCCGGTCAGCGCCTTGGCGAGATTTTCCGGTGAGGTGATCAAGACTCGGCCTGGCACTTTTTTAAGATAGTCTAGGGCACAGCGGATCTTTGGCTCCATTGAACCAACACCAAACTCACCCTGTTTATGATAGGTAGCAAGTTCCGCTGCCTTAACATTCACCAACGCCTGCTGCCCTTGCCGGTTGTGGTGCAGGTAAACCTGATCCACGGCAGTGAGCATCACCAGTAGATCTGGCTTAAGAGTCTTGGCAAAGAGAGCGGTAACGTGATCTTTGTCTACAACCGCTTCAATGCCTTTGAGCCTGCCATCACTGCCGCGCACAACAGGTATACCCCCACCGCCGCCCGCAATGACAATTTTACCGCTCTTATAGAGCGTGCGAATGGCATCCAGTTCTAAAATCTCTAACGGCAAGGGTGAAGGCACCAGCCGCCGAAAACCACGGCCGGCATCCTCACGCATAATCCAGCCGTGCAGCTTTTGATGCCGCTGCGCTTCGCTCTCCTTATAAAACACACCAATCGGCTTTGTGGGTTCATGAAAGGCAACATCTTCGGGATCCACCCGCGTTTGCGTGACAATGGTAACAACCTTTTTAGCAATCTTTTGCTTCGCCAGTAGGTTCTCAAGCACCTGCTGGATCATATAACCCATGCTACCCTGGGAGTTTGCCACACAGGTATCCAGGGGCATGGGCACCACAGTGAATGAGGCGATCTCATTGCGCAGCAGCTCATTTCCCACTTGCGGACCGTTGCCATGCACAATCAAAACGCGGTCGTATTCCTCTAGAAGCGGCAGGATAGGCGCAAAAGTCGTACGCGTGTGCTCATACTGTTGTGGGATGTCCCCCTCTTCGTCTTCGCGGATAAGTGCGTTACCACCAAGTGCCAGGATCAATCCCTTTGTCGCTTTTTTTGCCGTTGCCATCTAGTTCGCGACGAGCTTTTCCAGAAGTGCCATCTGCGCCCAAAGACGGTTCTCAGCTTGATCCCACACCTTGGACTGGGGGGATTCGATCACCTCATCAGTGACCTCTTCACCCCGGTGCGCTGGTAGCAGGTGCATAAAAATGGCATCCTTGGCAGCCTTTGCCATAACGGCACCGTCAACCTGATAATCTTTAAAAACTCTGCGACGCTTCTCTGCCTCAGCTTCCTGACCCATACTCGCCCAAATATCGGTGTAGATCACTTGTGCGCCCTCAGCCGCTGCATTAACATCGTCCACAACCCGAAGCTTGGCTCCTGAATCCCGCGCCAGCTTTTCTGCGGCTGCGACGATCTCTGGTTTCGGTTGATAACCTTGCGGTGAACAACAAATGAGGTGGTTGCCGCTCAGCGCTGCACCTAAGAGCAGTGAATGCGCAATATTATTGCCATCACCAATGTAGGTAACCTTCACACCCTGCTTGGCGCCAAAGACCTCGCGAATGGTAAGAAAGTCTGCCAGCGCCTGGCAAGGGTGGTATAGATCGGTCAGCCCATTGATTATTGGAATCGTGCTGTACTGAACAACCTCTTCGAGATCCTGCTGCGCAAAGGTGCGGATAACCACGGCAGAGAGGTAACGGGAAAGCACGCGCGCGGTATCTTTAATGGGCTCACCGCGACCCAGCTGCAGATCGTTCACACCAAGGTAGTAGGCCACCCCACCCATGCTGGCAACACCTGCGGAAAACGACACCCGTGTGCGTGTGGAGGGCTTGAAGAAGATCAATCCAACACTCTTGCCTTTGAGAGAGTGCTCATAGCCGCTACGCTTTGCCTTCATCTGCGCGGCGCGATCAAGAATCGCCGCAAAGTCAGCTGCGGTAATATCTTGCAGGGTTAAGAGGTGTTTCAAGACAACCTCGCAAGAAACTCCTGTAGCACACTCTCTAGATTAGGCGTGCCAACTTCATCCAACGAGTAGTAGACACGTGTTGTGGGCTTGTTTATCTCCATATTGCGACTGAGATCAATCGGCGTGGCAATGATCACCGCATCACAAGGGGTGTTGTTGATAGTTGTTTGCAAATCGTCGAGCTGTTCTTTGGAGTATCCCATGGCCGGCAGCAGCGTGCCGATCTCAGGATAGGTCTCAAAGGTTTCATGGATTTTACCGGTGGTGTAGGGTCGCGGGTCAATAATCTCTGCGGCATTATGGCGTTTGGCTGCCACCACACCAGCACCGAACTTCATCTCGCCGTGGGTCAGCGTTGGGCCATCTTCCACCACCAATACTCTCTTGCCGCTGATGAGTTCCGGATGGTCTACTTTAATTTCGCTGTTGGCCTTGATCAGTGTCGCACCAGGATTGTACTGTTGGATGTTTTTCTCAAGTTGGGCCACATCTGCACCGTCAGCACTGTCGAGTTTGTTCATCACAAGAACATTGGCCCTGAGAAAGTTGACCATACCGGGAAAGTAGGAGAGCTCATGACCGACACGGTGCGGATCGACGACGACGATCTCCAGAGACGACTTAAAGAAAGGTGTGTCGTTGTTGCCTCCATCCCACAAGATAATGTCCGCTTCCTCTTCCACTTGCTGCAAAATCGCCGCGTAATCGACACCCGCATAAACCACACTGCCGCCAACAATGTGATGCTCGTACTCTTCGCGCTCTTCAATAGTGCAGTTGTGTTTGTCCAGGTCCTCCAGCGTGGCAAAGCGCTGCAGCTTTTGGCGCACAAGATCTCCGTAAGGCATGGGGTGACGCACCACCACGGTTTTTTTGCCAGCGGCATGCAGGATTTTGCGCGCCTTGCGCGTGGTTTGGCTCTTGCCACAACCGGTGCGCACAGCACAAACACTGACAACCGGCCGCTTTGACTTGAGCATGGTCTTTTCTGCAGCCACAGTTGAGAAGTGGGCACCTGCGGCTAACACCTCTGCTCCACGCTGCATGACATAGCTATGCGAGACGTCGCTATAGGAGAAGATGACTTTATCGATTTGTTCTTCGCGGATAAGGCGTGTTAGTTCAGTCTCGGCAAAGATGGGAATACCCTCGGGATAGAGGGAGCCTGAAAATTCCTTGGGGTAGCGCCTCCCTTCAATGTCGGGAATCTGCGCGGCGGTAAAAGCGACAACCTCGTAGTTCGCATCGTCGCGTAGCAGCACGTTAAAGTTATGAAAGTCTCTGCCCGCAGCCCCCATAATTAAGAGCCGCTCTCGTCTACGCTCAGCCATATTAGCGTTCACTCTATAGAAATAGGCTTAGCGGTCAAGACTGGCAGATGCGTCCAACCCACCGCGGGACGCCTATGGCTCCTCTTCAGGATTCTCGTGCAGGCCGAGGCGTCTGGTAAACTCCTTCACAACCTCTTCCGCAGACCAAAACAACAACTTCCGCTGTCTTACGCTGATCGTTCATAAGAGCGAGGATCCCAGTTCGAGTCTCCTCTATGGCTGCATGCCACGACTGACCGACTAAGCTGCTTTGGCTGAAACCATAACTTTTATTTTAAGTGCAGAGAGAATAGCTACTAGTTTATCAATGGTCATATGGCCGACTTGGCCTGAGAAGATTTTAGAAACTCGGTCTTGGCTGAGCCCTGGCACAAGCCGAGCCAACTGCCGTTGACTAATCTTGTGCTCTTTGCAGTAGGCTTCAATCGTATTGATAAGCTTCACCTTGATCTGAAAGGTTTGATAGTCAATACCCCATTCTTCAGCCACCCCTTTAAGAGTCTGGGGTTTGAGAGTCACCTGTTTTTTCTCATAGCTTAATCCTCCGAATACGCTTACGGATGACTTCCTTGTCCTTCACTAAAAACGCTTGGCTCTTTTTGTGAAAGACTGAACAATCCTTCGCATCACCTAACACATGCACCATATTTTTGATAGTAAAAATACTATCATATAACTACCTCATATTACAAACCTCTTTTCTGCCATGGTGCTCATCAAACCAAAGGCCAGTGGCTGCGGCTGACCGACCAGTGGCACTTATGGAACCATTCGACCTGCCCAAAGATCTTCAAGAAACATGTGCCACGGGATAATCTGGACGTTGCCAACTTTCCGTTTTTGTGGATCGCGCGTCACGAGAATCGCTCGTTTTAGCTTCATCGTATCGGCAATTGCTCTTAGACCCTTCAGGTGCTTTTCGTGAGCGAGCTGCGTCGATTTGACTTCGATGGCGATGGAATCTCCGAGGATGAAATCGACTTCCTGTCTGGAGTAGTTCTGCCAAAAGGTAAGGGGGAAAGATTTATCGTAGTAATGTCGAAACGCATTCAATTCATTGAAAATCAAATGTTCAAACGCTCTTCCAAAGACATCAGAATGTTCAGAGAATTCTTTTTGATCTGTCAGTGCGTTGGCCACACCGATATCAAAGAAGTAAAATTTTGCTTTCGCTACGGTTTTGCGGCTCTTCCCTTTTCGAAAGGGCTCCAGAAGAGAACCCATTAGCGTATCTTCCAGAAGCTTGAAATACTCTCGGACCGTTCGAGAGGGGACCTGAGCATCTCTGCCAATCTCTTCAAAATTCAAGATTCGTGTGTTGGATACAGCCGCGGTCACCAGAAATCGCGAAAAACTCTCGATCTTCCGGGTTAACGCTTCAGCGAGAATCTCTTCCTTTAAATAGGTCCCGACATAATCCTTTAGATCCTGCCAAGGATGACGAGAGAGATAAATCGATGGAATTGAGCCAAAGTGGAGCACTCGAGTTAGGTTGAAATCATTGAGTTCTGGAAAAACGAATGGAAAGAGGCGTCTTATTGCAGCCCGTCCCCCTAACAATGAGGTATGGCTTCGTTTTATTTTTCGGGCACTACTCCCTGTTAAAAGAAAGCGAATGCGGTGCTCTTCGATCATGCTATGAACCTCGTCCATTAGACTAGGGAGTTTTTGAATTTCATCGATCACAAAGAGTTTTGTCTTTGGCGTAAGGCTCTCCCGAATCAAGGACGGCCGGGCTGACAACCGCTGGAATACATCGGCGTGCAATAGATTGTAGACATGATCGGCACGAACTTGATGTCGAATCAGGGTGCTTTTCCCAGTCTGCCTAGGGCCGAGCAGAAGTAGGCTCTTGCGTTCTAGCTCCTTCTTAATCGGTAAAATTCGCGGGATGTGCATCTTCTACGTATACACGAGAGGCGTAATTTTCGCAACTATATTGCGTAAATTAGATGAAATTCCGCATCTAAGATGCTCTTTCTTTTCTAGAGCCAATTTATAGGAAATTAGGCCTGTCACACCAAAGGCCAGTGGCCGCACCAGGGGCAGTAGTTCCAGTGGCTACGGCTGACCGACCAGTGGCACCTGGGACAGCCTTGCGACAGACGTGCAAGACGCCATGGTTTGCGCCGCTTGCGGTGACACCAAGGACAGTAGTGCATAAAGGGCATGAGCTTGCCGCCGCAGCGTGGGTTGGCACAACGTCCGGTGTAGCGTCTATCTTTTGAGGGCTTCTCTTCGACCAAGGTAAACTTGTCGGTGTAGCACCAGGGACAAAAAGCCCAGTCGCCATGTACACCGCGATTGCAATCTCCACAGGTGTAGGGAAAACGGCTATAACGACTAAAGTCGTTTTTGTCGTAACCACACCAGGGACAGCAGATCATGCTCTCTGCGATCGGGCGTTTGCAACGGCTACAGAGAAAGTCTAACTCCAGTAGCTTGCCAAACTTTTTGCTAAAGCTCTGGCTGCGATCTGCATCAGCTGTTTTTGCCAGCAGCGGTTTTTTACGCCGTTGTAGCCGTTTACTCTTGCGCTGATGCTCCAACTTTCCCAGTCGCCTCTCAATACGTTGCAGATCTTGCAGCATCTCGGTGGCGTCTTGATAACGTCCACGTTGCTTAAAGCTGGTGGCCTTGCGCACCCAGTTAGTGATCAGAGGACCACCCCGTCGCAGGAGGCGTTCATGCTGTTTGAAGGGCCACTCAAAAGGCCAGTCGGGAAGATGGCCGGTGAGTAGTTCATATAAGAGAATGCCGACGGAAAAGGTGTCTGAGCTGTAGCGCGCTTTTCCATAAGCTTGCTCCGGTGCCATGTAGCCCAGGGTGCCCATGGGGTTTTCCGTCATGATGGTTTTCGTTGCTAGCTTGGAGATGCCAAAGTCAGCCAGTCGCACTTGATCGTGATCAAAAAGAATAATGTTTTCTGGTTTTAGATCGCGGTGCACCACACCTTTGGAGTGTGCATAAGCAAGTGCTTTGAGTACTTCGTGAACAATGTGCAGTGCGCGTTTTAGTGGCAAAACCCGCCGCATATCTTGAAAGAGCGACTTCTTACCCACATCGTAGGCAATGAAAAACTGGCCATCCACGTAGTCGGCATTCTTGATCTTAAGGATATTTGGGTGATCGAGTGTGGCAACAACCCGCGCCTCCTCTTGAAACTCGCGCAACATGTCTGGGGTCAATAGATCTGCACGCGGTATCTTCAGCGCTACGGCAACGCCCTCTACCGTGTCCTCTGCCCTCCACACCGCACTAAAAGCTCCCTGACCAAGCTTTTTGCGCAACACATACTTACCAAAGCGTTGACCCCGCCTTAGGGAGTGCGACTTTATTGATTTAGCTCGAGCACTCATAAGAGCTCCCAAAAACTGGCGTCGGCACGAAAACTGAGCTCGTAGCCACCGCAACCTAGAATCAAATCACTGACTAAGGGCAGCATCCTAGTCATAGCATGCGAATCTTGATGAAAAAAGGGCAGACAGCTTAGCAGTTGGCCTACGGCCCTGCCAGGTTGCAGCGGACTCAGGGTAACCTCATCGCTCTTTTGCAGATGAAAGATACCCGCAAGCGGATAGCGACCTGGCGAAACCACTGCCTCTGGGTGGCTACCCTTAAAGGGCAGACCGTAGACAAAGTAACCGTTCGGCAGTTTGCGCAGGGCGATGAGATCGTCGCTGAGAACTTGATATCCCAGAGATTTAGAGAGCGCAGCCACGGTTGACTTACCACTACCACTGCGACCAAAAAAAACATACGCCTCACCGTTGACGACCACACCACTGGCGTGCAGCAACATGCCGTTGCTCTCACTAAGCAGATAGGCCAAGAGCACGCGTAGAGCATTTTGCATCGAACCAGAATGGTCGCGCCTACCTAAAAGCAACCGCCCCATCTTGCGACGCCATTGGATGTAAGCTGCAAACTGCTTGCCCTGCATACGTAACTGCCGCGCATCTGCCTGAATCTCTAGTTGATAGTGAGCTGCTGTGGCTGGTGAACCATCCATCCGTGGTGCCATGAACAGAGGCTGGCGGCTTACCTCGACGATCCACGGGTTAAAGGGACTGCCCTCCTCGCGCCATGGTTGACAGGCTTCTAAGAAGTCTAGAGAGCGTAGCTCTGTTGGCAGCAGCAGCATGATCGGTAGATCACAGAGCCGCAGAGAGATGGAGAGCTTGCGACGCCAGCGATAGGAGTGTGGCGCCGAACCCAACTGGGCGCGCCATCTATCCGCGCGGCTGCGCAGACGCTGTGGTAGAGTTGGTGTCACAGCCACAGGCTTCAAGGTGTCACGCCGTTTTACCCATACGACCTTGCCGATAACCCCCTCCGGTGACACTGGTGGATCGGCACAGGCGCTGCGGTCACCTTTTGTAAGCAACCAACCGGGATAGTGGGCTAGCAAACGGTGCACGACCGTCTGCCCATCGCGCTGATAGGCGAGAATCTCTCCCGGTTTTGGTGGATTGCCAGCCAAGGGCTGCACCTGGACAAAATCGCCTATTTTGAGCAGCGGTGCCATGCTGTTTGTCGCCACCCTCAGCCAGCACGGTCTACCCTCACGCATGGCGGTCTTGAGCAGGATGGCTGCAGAGGGTTCGTATTGCGTGTGGTTGTTAACGATATCCACCTCTGTCTAATAAGGGCGTTTTTTACTACCCTTTTTGCCCAAACCCACTAGAATGCCACTGCACATGAGATTAGAGGAAATGGCATCAAAGCGCAAAACCGTTCAAAAAACAGTAACTAAGGCTAAGAAAATGCAGACAAAAACGTCATCCAAGAGTAGCAAAACCGTTGCCCGAGATCGTCGTAAAGCCGTCCGCGCGCCACTCAAGGTGCAGGTAGACTGCCGCGACGTCGATGTCTTTGTCTCCAGTAAGATCATGAACATCAGCAAAGGCGGTCTCTACGTGAAGACCCGTAAACCTCCGCCGCGGGACATGCCGCTGCAGATAGAGTTTCGTCTACCTGCTGGGCAAGAGCCGGTTCATGCCACCGGATCCGTGGTCTGGGTAAGCCCGGCGGCCTCTCGTGGCAATGCCTTGCTGCCGGTTGGCGTCGGCATCCACTTCGATCACATTGATCGCAAAGACCTCAAGCGCATTGAAGAGTACATCGAAGAGTCTCGGCATAGCGATAACTTCTAGTAATCACTAAATATTTTAAATTTGTGGCTTGACGTTGATGGTGCGTTGTGTTATTACCAGCAGCCATGAACCGATCAAGCATCATCGGACTGCCTATCTGCCTGCTCTTATTGGTAGCCTGCAATGAAAAGGACACGGTTGAGACAAACTTTGCTGGAGTCGGTGCTGAACACGTGGCCACCAAGTTAAGCGCCCTCTGTGTTGAGGGTGACTATCAACAAGAAGACAGTTTTTCTGGCAGCTACCAACTAACGCAAAAAAAGCCAGTCTGGTTCCCCTACCCACGGCGAGAGAATATTGTACAAGATACGCTTGCCTGGGAGGAGACCACGACCCTGAAACCAACACTGGAGATCGACCACCAAGAGAGTAAGCTTACCGCTACCCTCACCATTGGGGAGCAGACACAACAGTTCTCCGGCTCAATCTCTGAACCCGATAGTAAAGATAGGATTCACTTCTGCTTTCATGGTGAATTGGACTTACCTATTGAAGGAGCTGAGAGCACGGCCCACCTCTATGCGCGTGGTTCCACAGCAAAGGACCCTGGAAGCCCCCTCGAAGCGCAGATTACCATTGGCGTTACAGCAAAGAAGGGTGAAGAGAGCAAACAGTATGCAGAGATTCTCATTCCAGTCAAAGCTGAAAAAGCAACGGCAAATGTCAACGGTCTGTTTGTTGTCTTTAAAGATGAAGAGCAGCAGCAAACTGCTCTTTTTATCGATGACGAGCTTACTCTAAGAAACAGCGGCACAACTCAAGAGGTTTATGCCGAAGCTCTTTACGAGCGCGACAATAATAATGAAATACCACTAAACTTGCGTTTGCAGTTTGATCCTTCAACAAGCGAAAAGGTCGCAGTGGCGATGGAGTGGCCCAATGGTAGCTTGGAGACTTTTGAACACTGTCGTTTGCAGGCTGACAACAGCGAGCGGTCTTTTAGAGGCAGCTTTGATTGCAGCAGTGAAGAAGACGCGGAGATCGCTATTGCCGGCCAGTTCTATCTCACGCCACTAGAGTCTCAAGAATCGCCGTAGCGTTGTTGGCAATGTCCCCTTCTCTGTAGAGAGAACGGCCAACAATGGCATGCCAAGCTGGCCCATTAGCACGGACAAAACTCTGCCACTGCCCCCCTTGCTGACCAATACCAGGCGAGTAGAAGCTGGGTTGGATACCACGATTACTTAACAGCTCATAAACGCCCCAAGAAAACTCCGGCCGCGTCCCCGGCACCACAAACTCGGTCACACCGCAATCGGCTGCCATGCAATAAATAAGATGGCTGGCGTCATCAGCGATAAATCCCCCCTCCGAGCCGAGAAAACCAGGATGAGTCATGAGTCCACCAACAATCACGCCAAGACTTTGTCGCTGACACGCCGCAATCCACTTCTTCAACACCTGCGGACCTGTGAGAGGAAAGAGGATCACACCATCCACTCCTGCACCTGCGCAGAGCTCGGCAAACAGATCACCGGTATCGGGTATGTCTGTAGCTGCCTTTTGATGATCGTAGATCACCGGTTTGTCCGAGGAGCGGCGAACCATCTCAACACATTTGCCAAGCCCCAACTCAAGCGCCAGACGAAAACCAACCTTATAGCCACCTATTCCCGCCAACTTGCCAGTTGCTTTGAGCAGCTTACGGAAACTTTCGCTGTCGCAGTCACATGCAGGAATGAGACGGTGTTTGCCTTCGATGAGTGCAGAGGTTACCGGACGCTCGCCTGCCCCACTCATTTGTATGTCTCTCCCTTTAGATAGCGTTGTACACGTGTAGCAACATCGTTAGAACAAGCCTGTCGTTGCAGCAGCTCTTGCAGTAGCTCGGTTACCGACAGCACGGCATAACTTGCAATGCCAAGGCGCTGACAGAACTGTTGCATATCTTGCCCACCTTGACTTGGATGCTGCTGGCGATCCACACCAACCACCAAGCCGACGACCTTGACGCCGTCACCCAGCTGCTGTAACTGTCCGATCATCGCCTCTTTGGTCTCGCCACTGGTAAAGACGTCATCCACCAGCATGATACGGCAGCCGGTTGGAACGCTACCAATATAGACTGTCTGGGCATCTTCACTATGCGCTTTTTTCTCTTTACGATTGTAGACGACGCCTTTGTTGGCACCGTACTTGTGTGCCAGTGCCACAGCAATTGCAGTTGCCAGGGGAATACCTTTATAGGCTGGACCGGCAACGACATCAAAAGCGTCAAAGCCAGGATTTTGCTGTAATAAATCGGCAAACACCTCACCAAGCGCCAACAGACCACGACCATCGTCAATGCGGCCAAAGTTGATAAAGTAAGGCGAAGCTGCCCCGCTCTTTAGCGTGAAGTCGCCAGTGCGGAAGGCCTCATAACGGCTTAAGAGATCCGCCAGGCGACTCTGATAGGGTTGCATCGCCAATCTAGTTAGTGGATTTGTCTAGTAGTGTCAATAAACGACCAGTTCGTGAACCCTAAGAGTACGGCTTTCCAACTTGATCCGCTGAAAACAAAACAAGGATGCAGCGAATCCGCTATCTTAATAACTGCACAACTTGGCACAGATCGTGAAATCGTAGTTTTCGTATTTCTCAGGACAGTAGGAGTGTGATTATGGTCGAGTATAAAGAGGTCTTTACCATCCAGGAAAACGGCAATAAAAACTACTGGATCCGTCTTGGTGTCGCCTTTGTAAATCGCGATGGCTCGCTTAACGTACGCCTTGATGGCCTACCGGTCAACGGCAGCCTACACATCCGTGATCGCCGACAGCAAGAGGAGCGCGACCGTCAGCCAGTCCCAGACCAAGATTAACTTACGGATGTAGTACCTCCAACAGCGCAACGGCTCCTGCTGCGCTGTTGGAGATTATGCAATGCGTTCTAGCCATTTCCCCTAAAAGGGTGTATGCAAACGGCCATTTGGAATAGGGGAAGATGCATCGCAACACCTACTACATCCGGACCACTCTTGCCCTGTTGTCATTTTTGCTGGCCGCAGTCCGTGTTGGCGCCAGCGACAACAACCTACAGCTGCGGCCGCTGATCGACCACGCTCTTAAACAGAACTTCGATATTCAGATTGCCGATTTAGAAAAACAGCTGGGTCGATTGAACGTCGATGCCAAACGTGCGCTCTATGACACCATTACCAACGCCATGGCGAATCACACCATCGATCGCCAAGAGCCGCCCGTACCTGTTTTTGGCACCGAGAATGACACCACCAACCTTGAACTCAGTATCGAAAAGGTATTCCCCTACGGTACGGCAGCGGCATTGAAGTGGGCAACCCAACGTTTGGAGACCAACTCCACCTTTAGCACGACCAACCCAACCTTTGAATCGAGCTTGCAGGCATCGCTAACACAACCCCTGTTACAGAACTTTCTTGGACGTAATCCGCGTCTGACGATCGATGTAGCCAAGCTTGAGGACGAAATACTGCAACTGCAGATTGAGGATCAGATTGAAACTACCATCTCCCGACTCATCAACGCCTACTGGCTGCTCGCCTGGCAACAACAACGACTCAAGTACACCGAAGATGCGTTGAGTTTTGCGCAACAGGTTCTCGCCTTCAACCGCAAGAACCGTCAGCTCGGGTTAGCAGAGAAGAGCGATGCCTTAGCAGCTGAAGCCAACGTAAGCGTCAGACAGCAAAATCTACTCGAGGCGCGCCTTACCTACCAACGAGCCTCTTTGGAACTGGCCCAGTTAGCCAACGTGCCAAAACGGCTCGACTACATCGCTGCTGAGCCCCTGGCACAAACCATGCCGTTGCCAGACCGGAGCAACACTCTGAGTGCAGCAATGCTATCCAGACGTGATTTGCAGATCCTCCGTAAACAACTGCAAAATTCTAATACGCTCGTCAGTATTTCCAAAAACCAACTGTGGCCGAGTCTTGATCTGTCACTCTCTTTTACCCTCAACGGGCTTGATGGTGGCTTTGGCGGTGCTCAAGAGGAGTTCTTTACCGAAGACAATACAACTTTCTTTATCGGCGGACTATTTACCTATAACTGGACGAATCGAGAGCAGCGCAGCGAACTGCAACGTAACAAGATCGAAAAGGCGCAGCGTCTGTTGCGGATGAAGGATGCTGAAGCTACTATCGTCTACGACGTAGAGCGCGCCCTATTAGAAATTGAAACACAGCTCAATCTGTTAAGACAAACAGAAAAGGTGGTTACACTCCAAGAGCGTAAACTCACAGAGGAAGAACGGCGCGTGCGGCAGGGACGCTCGAGCACTCCACTTCTGGTGGACAACCAAGACGATCTCCTCGAAGCACAGCAGGCCTACCTAGTTGCTGCCTACAATTATCACGTTGCCGTCGATGGTCTGCGACGCATTCAAAATAACCTCCTCGAACACTACACCGAGCCAGGAAGTCTCTGATGAGCTTTATTCGTAGCTTTATCCGCCAATCGTTGTTGGTGAACCTGCTGTCGATTTTTATTGTCGTAGCGGGTGCCATGGTTGTGGTACAGATGAAACGGCAGGCATTTCCTGACTTCTCGTTCGACATCGTTGTTATCCGTACAGCCTTTCCAGGATCTTCACCTGAGGAGATCGAAAGGCTGGTCACCATACCCATTGAAGATGAGCTGCGTGGGGTTTCCGATATTGAGCAGATTGATTCCAGTTCGATTGAAGGGCTGAGCATCATCGTTATTGAGATTGACCCCGATGCCAAGGACAGTGATCGTGTGGTTAATAACATCCAGCGCGCCGTCGATCGTGTCGATGACCTGCCAGATGATGCTGAAAATCCCATTGTCACGGAGATCCTCACCGGCGAACAGGCAATTATTCAGGTCGGCGTGGGTGGCGACCTCTCCGAACAGGAGCTGCAAGAACACAGCAAAGCGCTTGAAGATCGCTTTTTGGATGTCGACGGTGTCGGCTCGATCGATCGCAGTGGTTGGCGTGACCGTGAGATCTGGATAGAAACAGATCCGGAAAAACTACAACGCTACCACCTCTCCATGCAGGAAGTGGCAGAAGCAATACGTGAACACAGTCTCAATTTACCAGCTGGCACCTCCAAAACGAGCGACCAAGAGTGGTTAGTCCGCACCGTGGGTGAGCTAGATCGTGCCGAGCAGTATAACGATATCATCGTGCGCTCAGATCCAGATGGCCACATGGTGCGTATCCGCGATATTGGTGTAGCGCGTGATGGATTTCTAGATGATGAGTTGCTCTACAAGGTCAAAGGCAAACCGGCAATCATTTTGCGCGTGATTAAGAGTCGTTCTGGAGACACTATCAACATCGTTAATGAGATCAATCAGATTATCAAGGAGTACCGCCAGTCAGCAGGTGATCGCGTTCTCATCACTACTTTTGATGATCAGTCTTTCTACATTCAGCGACGGTTGAAGGTGCTTGTCAACAACGGCTGGCTTGGCATCGGGCTGGTGCTTCTCTGTCTTATTGGTTTTTTACACTGGCGAATCGCCTCGCTTACAGCTGTAGGTATCCCCATAGCCTTCTTTCTTACCTTTCTGGCTATGCAAGCTCTTGGCATATCGATCAACCTCATCTCCATGTTTGGTCTCATCATCGTTCTGGGCATGATTGTCGATGATGCCATCATCATTGCAGAAAACAGCTACCGCTACATAGAAAAGGGCATGGGCCCGCGAGAAGCAGCTGTAGCAGGCACCCGAGAAGTCATACGCCCCGTAACCGTAACTATCTTAACTACCATAGCCTCATTTCTACCGCTCATGTTTATGACCGGCATATTCGGTAAGTTTGTCTGGCAGATACCCATGGTGGTTATTCTGGCACTGACGGCGTCGCTTCTTGAGGCGTTTTTTGTCTTGCCGTCCCATGTCGCTGACTTCGCCAAAGCAGCAGACCGTCCAAAACACGACAGCCTCCGCAGCCATTGGTTTGATCCGTTTGCCCGCCTGTACGAGCGAACCATAAAGACCGCCCTACGGCTTCGATACGTCGTGGTGATTGCTGCCACACTCATCTTAGCTGGGGCCTTAACCTTTGCCTTTACGAAAATGCGCTTTATCCTTTTCCCAGGTGAAGGCATTGAGTTTTTCTTTGTACGTGCCAAATTGCCAAACGGTACACCTATGGAATCCACCGCCAAAGCCATGGAACCGATTGAGGCGTTTCTCGACGAACTACCAGAGCATGAGCTCGATAATTATGTCACTGTGGTTGGTATCCAACAGGGAGACCCTACGGATCCCTTTACTAAGCGTGGTACGCATCTCGCTCAGATAGTAGTCTATCTCACACCACCGCAGGATAGGCAGCGCGAGGCTGATGATATTATCGCGGCGCTTAAGAAAAAGGCAGACAAGATCGATGGCTTTGAAACCATCACCTTTGAGCGTGTCCGACCTGGTCCGCCGGTTGGCAAACCTGTAGCCGTGCTCGTTAAGGGCGAGGACTATGCTGTACTCGAAGAGGTTGCTGCAAGATTTAGAGCTGAGCTTGAAAGCATCGACGGTATCGTCGGTGTTGACGATGACTATGAGCCAGGCAAGAGGGAAAAACAGATTATCATCTACCAAGAGGTTGCTAAACGCGCCTCTCTCAGCGTCGCTTCTATCGCAAGCGCGGTACGTCGGGTTTTTGCTGGAGAGGTGGCAACGACGATTCGTAATACCGACGAAGAAATCGACGTTCTTGTGCGTTTTCCAGAGAGCATCCGTAATGATCCTAACGCGCTGGCAAAACTGCAGATTAGAAACCCTACAGGAAACCTCATCCCCTTCTCAAAGGTAGCCACGGTAAAAGAGGTTCCAGGAGTCAACGCGATAAAACACCGTGACTGGAAGCGGGTGCTGACGGTGACCGCTGAAATCCTTGAAGACCAAACAACTGCCATTAAGGTCAACCGCCAATTAGAGAAACTCCTGCCAGAGGTTGAAAAAGACTACCCGGAGGTTATTGTCCAACTCGGTGGTGAGTTCGAGGATACCGCAGAGTCTCTCGCCAGCCTGCGTAAGGCCTTTATGCTCTCGGCTCTACTGATCTTCTTCATCCTGACAACGCTGTTTCGTTCGTTGGCACGGCCATTTATCGTTATGGCAGCCATCCCCTTTGGTCTTATCGGCGTTGTCATTGCGTTTCAGGTTCACAACCTGCCACTGAGCTTTATGTGTATGTTGGGTGTCATTGGCCTGAGTGGCGTTGTAGTCAATGACTCCATCATACTCGTCGACTTTATTCGTCAGCTACGCCTGAAAGGCACAAACGCCATGCAATCCATCATCGAAGGCTGCCAACTGCGTCTGCGGCCCGTCATCCTTACTACCATAACGACGCTGGTCGGTTTGATCCCGGTCGCCTATGGGATTGGTGGACTCGATCCCTTTTTACGTCCAGCGGCGCTGGCGGTGTCCTGGGGGCTGGCTTTTGCTACCAGTATCATACTAATCGTCATTCCCTGCTTACATGCCATACAAGATGACTGCCATGTCTTTTTCTTGAGGGGCGTTCGTCGCATCCGAGCGAAGTGGCAGCAACGCAAGAGTAAGTAACCCCAGCTTAACCTTAATGTATTAACATGGCATCCAACGGATGCCGTTTATTCCAATAATCTGTGCGCAGGCGCTTACGAAACAGATACTCAGAACCGTTGTAACGGGTCCACTTCATCAAAACCTTGGGTGGCTCAACTTGAAACCAAAAGCGATCTTCGCCAAGAAAGTGATCTACAGTAATCAGCCGGACCTGATACTCCTTACCTGTGACCATCGTGGTTTCGACCGCACCCACTTTCACATTAGCGCCACCCAGACGTGGCTTTCGTAGCCACGGGCCTGTCAGCGGCTCCATCATGGCAAAGTCAAAGCCAGGCTTACTAAAGTCCAGAGCACGCAAGAAGAGAGGCAACGCCTCATAGGGAATGGCTTGTTGTAGTTCACCAAGGTCAAAGAACTCAGCAGCCGTTTTCTCTAGCTGGCGCGGAAACCCGAAAAGACGACCCTGGGCCTTACTAGCGAAAAAACCATAGTCAAGGCTCTTCCAACTCAAATCGCCCCACTGCTGGGTGCTGCAAACCACAGATACAGGCAACATCTCCGCGGCTGTTGCTACGAGCGCTAGGTTTTGGTGTATGACCGACACACCCGTGGGGATCTCTTTGATAGTCTGCATGTGTACAAGCCAATCTTTTTCCGGTCTTTTTTCCCGGCGTTTCTTCTCAGCCGCTGGTCCCGCGACACCCTCGGTAATCATGGTCAACTTACCAACATAGACACTTCTGGCCAGTATCTCTCTGCCATGATAGATGAGAATTTCAGCTTTTCCATCTCTCCAGTTATCTTTGGTAAAGAGGTTGTTGCGGACACGTGGTTTGAACTGCGTCTGCGCCCAAAGCGGCGCCACATGCATAAACTGTACAACCACACAGACTACCATAAGTCTAAAAACCATCAGCCTCATCACGTTTGCAACTCCTCAAATAGATCCTCAACACCACAGAGCTTCTGCATCTCCGCGGTCACTCTGCCTGATGCATCTCGGTAGATAAGCGCCGGTAAAAACTCAAGCTTATTACAATGGTGTTTGCACGCTCTGATAAGCGCAAGCTTTGGCTCTGATGCAGGCGTCGACTGTACCGGCCGAATCCACTCTACTCCAAAGTCTCTCTCTTTCAGCGCAATCAGCAGCCGGTTCAGCCGTTCAAAGGGAAAGATTAAATGTAGACGACCGCCTGGCCGCAAACAGTGCGCGGCGGCAGCAAGAAAATTTGCCACCGTGCCGTAAACCGCATGCCGTGCCGCAGCTTTCTCAAAGCTGGGGTTCATCCTACCGTCATGCATACCATGATAGGGAGGATTACAGACGACAAAATCTATACTCTCTGGTTCGATGTGTTGCTGCAACTGACGCAGGTCTGTCTTTAGTATCTGGATATAGGGTGACATCTGGTTTACCTTGACATTGGTAGTGGCGAGCTCTGCCAAACTCTCCTGTACCTCAATACCAACCAGACGTGGCATGTCTGCGGCTGCAGTATGTTTCTCAAGATGCTCTTTGACAATCACCATAGCGACGACACCACAACCCGTACCCAGATCAACACCCTTGAGCTTTCGTAGATCTCCAATCGTCCGCGCCAACACCACGGAGTCTCGTGAAAAACGGTAGCCCTCCTGCCACTGGTAGATAAGCAGATCGTCCCAGACAATGGCATCACGTTGCAAGGCTCGGGAGGGTGAGGTCAACATAACCGCTCCAACTGCTCTCTGCTTACAGCCCCCTGTCGTAATATCTGCAGGCCATTTGCACAGCGCACAACCGTTGATGGCTCGGTTCCCCATGTCGTCCCACCATCTAGAATGTAAACGCTGCCAGCAAACACTTGCCTCACTTCAACCGCAGACTGACACGGAGGATTACCGCTCTGATTCGCGCTGGTGCAGGTTATTGGCCTGCCGACCAACTGCACAAACTGCTGCGCCAATGGATGCGAGCTAATACGCACCGCCACCGTGCCATCGGTCGCAGCAAAGGGCAGCGATCTGTCGCGTAGCGGTAAGACTAAAGTCAAAGGGCCAGGCCAAAACCTATCGATAAGCCTTTGCACCAAAGCCTCCTCCATAAACACCAATTCCTGCAGCTGTTGCCTTGATGACACCAAGAGGGGGTAATCCTTGCCAACCGTTCGCGACTTGAGCGCGCTGAGTTTCGCCAACGCTTCACGGTTGTAAGGATCTACTGCCAAACCATAGAAGGTCTCGGTGGGCAAGGCAACCACCTCACCACGGCGCAAACGGTCTACAGCTTCATGTAACGACAGCGTCGTGGTCATGGAGAGACACCGTTAAAGGTGGCTAGGTACGATCCTTGTTTGCGGCAAGTACCCGTTGCCGCATTTGTTGACGATACTCTTGAAACCGCTGTTTCAAGGTGGCGTCGTTGAGCGCAAAAATCTGCACAGCTAATAGCGCCGCATTCTTAGCGCCCCACTCACCAACCGCCATGGTAGCCACGGGCACACCGCTCGGCATCTGCGCCGTGGACAAGAGCGCGTCAAACCCTTGCAGCGCCGAACTCGGCAAAGGCACACCAATAACCGGCTTGATCGTATGCGCGGCAATGGCACCGGCTAAGTGAGCCGCCCCGCCTGCTCCGGCAATAAAGAGCTCGACCCCCTCGCGATCACTGCGCTGAATATACTCCCTGAGCTCATCTGGACTGCGGTGCGCTGAGAGGATCTTTACCACAAACTCCACCTGAAATTCTTGCAAGCATTCGATGGCCCCCCGAAAGAAACCCTCGTCACTGGCACTGCCAAGAACAATCGCCAAACGTGTTGCCATAATTTGGTACTCCTTACTACTTGTAATTAACCCCGCCTCCCATACACTATTTTTTACTGGCCTTCAAAGAAGTCCGTGACAGCAACAACGGGCAGCGGTTGACCTGTCTGCCAAGCTCTGTTATCTGTTTGAATTCATGGGCTGAATTTAGGGGGTAGTATGGCAGTCAAACCAGACCGTTGGATTCGTCGCATGGCCGTAGAACATGGGCTCATCGAGCCCTTTGTCGATCACCAGGAAGGCGGTGAGGTGATTTCCTATGGCCTCTCCTCCTACGGTTACGACTTTCGTGTCGCCAACCAATTCCGCCGCCCCATCCAGACAGATCACGACACGCTCGATCCAAAGTCTCAGCAACAGGAGCTGTTTCAAACCTTTGAAACCACCACGCTCACCCTCAAACCGGGAGAGTTTGTGCTCGGCCGTAGCGTTGAGTACTTTCGTATCCCACGCGACATCATCACCATATGCTTTGGCAAAAGCACCTATGCCCGCATTGGCGTCATCTGTAATATCACCCCTTTTGAGCCAGAGTGGGAAGGGTTTGTTACCATGATGATTGCCAACACCAGCCGTCTGCCGGCAAAGATCTACGCCAACGAGGGCATTGCCCAGGTGCTCTTTTTGGAGAGCACTGAGGTCTGTGATGTCTCTTATGCCGACCGTAAGGGGAAGTATCAGAAACAGGGCGACATCACTCACGCGCGTCTTTAACGGTCCGCCTTTTTCTGTAGATAGTGTAGCCGAAAATAGTAATCAGAGCGAGCACGCCAATAGCAAACAGTGAGATCTTTGTGTTTTTTAGTAGTTGCGCAAACAGCTCGATCTTGTCGCCAAACCTATAGGCCACATAAACGATAAGCGGTACGCTAATGATAGCGGCAAAAAAATCGATGAGAAAGAATTTGCTCAGCCGCATGCGTAGAATGGCCGCAGAGAGAAAGATCGGTGCACGTAGCCCGGTGATAAAGCGCGCCACAAAGACAATACGGGTTCCGTGCTGATCAAAGTAGTCGCGCGACAAGCGCAAACGCTCACGATGAACCATTCTCCGAAACCACCGGTTTCGAAATATCGTTAACCCCATTCGCGAGCCTATATTAAACAGCAGCAGGTCGCCAAGTAGGATACCGACAAAGGGCACCATAATAGCATGCTCAAGAACAATGATGCGGCGATAGGCCAAATAACCCGCCGTCAACAACAGCAGCTCTTCAGGAAACGGCAGACCAAGGCCACAGAGAATCAACAGTAGAAAAACAATCGTCAAGACAATTTCGCTAGAGAAACCTGAAAGGAATAAGCCCAAATCAACCATAAGACGTTGGCTGTGTTTAACATGTCTGCACTAACTTGCAACCTCAAGACGAATGGCGTTAGAACTCATTTCATAAGCGCAAATGCAGCAACGGGTCCTGACGCGCCGCTTGCTCCCATCCTCCCGTCCTCGCGTTGCACTGGGCGGGAGACGGGCCCCTCCGGTACGTCACCCGCTGCTACATTTGACGTGCTGATTTCGTTTCGACTTTCAATGAGTTTATGAAATGAGTTCTAGGATGATACGTATTACCTCAGGCAGCGCCAAGGGCATGAGACTGCAGACCCCTAAAGGTAGAGGTATCCGGCCAACTCTAGGCAGGGTACGCGAAGCTATCTTTTCTATGCTGGCAACAGAGATAGAAGGCGCCCGCCTACTTGACCTCTATGCTGGCACGGGCGCTCTGGGAATCGAGGGTCTCAGTCGTGGTGCCCAGCACTGTACCTTCATTGACTCTTCAAAGACAGCGATCCAACTCATAGAAGAAAACCTGCAGCGAACGGCCTTTACCAATCAGGCTACCTTGCTACGGCAATCGTTGCCGGAGGCTTTAACGTTGCTAGACGGCAAAGTACGGATTGTCTTCTGCGACCCCCCTTACGATCGGCAGCTCATGCATAAGACCCTCATAGTACTCGGCGATTCTCGCGTACTCGAGGAAGGCGCTATCGTCGTCGCCCAGACGGCAAAAAAAGAGCTCTCTTTGTCTAGTCAATATGGTAGGCTGCAGGCACAAAAAAACAAGACCTATGGTGAGACACGTATTATCTTCTATCAATTATGAATACCGCCATCTACCCAGGAACGTTTGATCCCATCACCCTTGGACACTTGAACATCGTCCAGCGCGGCCTACACGTTTTCGACCGTATTATCATTGCTATCAGCCATGAAGCAGACAAGAAGCCTTTGTTCACGGTAGAAGAACGTCTGCAGATGTTAAAGACTCTCTTCTCTGCAGAGTCGCGAGTTGAGATTGATCAGTTTAAGGGGCTACTCGTGGACTTCCTCAAACATAAAAAGGTTACAACCATTCTACGCGGCATCCGTACGGTTGAAGACTTTGAGTATGAATACCAGATGACCAACGCCAACAAGATGCTAGATCCAAATGTCGAAACGGTGTTCATGTTGACTGATGGTATCTATGGTCACTTGAGTTCAACGCTTATTAAAGAGATAGCGCTGCTCGGCGGCAACATTAAAGCCATGGTACCGGACGTGGTTACTACCCATGTACAAAAAAAGCTGCAGGCAATGCAAAACAAGCCATCATGATCAACCGACGAACTCGCAATATTCCACCCTCATCAACACTTGCGCTGAATGCGCTGGCAAAAAAAATGCAGCAAGAGGGTAAGGATGTCATCAACCTCACTGCGGGAGAGCCGGACTTTCCAACGCCAACAAATATCATTACCGCGACGCAGAAAGCGCTTGCTGATGGGGCTACGCGCTACACCCCGGTCGCCGGCATACCAGAGCTACGTCAAGCAGTCGCGCAGGCCAGCAGTAAAGAATACGGCTGTTCCTTTGCGCCAAATCAGGTGATCATCACCAATGGCGCTAAACAGGCGCTGAGCAACTTTTTGCAGACCGTTCTTGAGGAGGGCGATGAGGTAATCGTACCTACTCCCTACTGGGCCTCCTACCCGCATATGATTACCGCCGCAAACGGTCGTACTGTGTTGCTTGAACTGTCCGCAAACAATGACTTTTTGCTACAACCTGAGGAGTTGTCAAAAGCTTTAACCGCAAAAACAAAAGCCATCCTCATCAACAGCCCAAGTAACCCTACGGGCGCGCTGCAACCACGAGAAAACCTACAAGCGGTGGTGTCGATGGTGAAAGGGAGAAGCATTTACCTACTCTTTGACGACATCTACCAACACCTCACCTTTGACAATCGCACGTGGGTTTCGCCCTTCTCTCTTGAAGGTGTGGATCCAGAGTACACGGTTGCATTTGGTAGCGTCTCGAAAAGCTACGCCATGACCGGCTTCCGCATTGGCTGGGCCCTCGGGCCACCTGAGGTGATAGACGCGATGATTCGTCTGCAGAGTCATACCACGTCAAACGCGGCAACTTCCTCTCAATGGGCGGCTCTGCAAGCAGTCACCGGCAGCCAAGAGTCTGTGGAAACCATGCGCTTGGCCTTTGAGCAACGCCGCAATTTAGTCGTGCAGGCACTCGAACAGATTCCAGGAGTGCGTTGTTCTAAGATCGGTGGCGCCTTTTACGCCTTTCCTGATGTCTCTGCATGCTTGCACGGGCGTTGGCCCAATACACACGCTCTTGCAACCCATCTTTTGGAAGAAGCTCTGGTCGCTACCGTACCTGGTGAAGCCTTTGGAAAAGCGGGACACCTGCGCATCAGCTTTGCTGCCAGTGAAGAGCTGCTGAAGCAAGGACTGGTAAGGATTGCTACCACCCTGAGTTGAAAGCTCAGTCTATGCCACACTACCGCTGCTTACGTCCCGTTGCTTTCACAGCACCACGTAACTTGGCTATCTCTTCTGGTGTCAACTGGCGCAGCTTTCCCGATGCTAGACCCCGTACCGTCACTCCACCAAAGGCAACGCGGCTGAGTTTCTCTACGGGGTGGCCTACCGCCTGCCACAGCCGTTTGACCTGATGGTACTTGCCTTCATAGAGGGTAAGCTGCCACCAACTCGCTTTATCGACAGCACGCAGAAAGCGGATATCGCAACGTCGCACCCGACGCTTGAGACGAGCCAGTGCTCGCTGTGATGGCTTACCCTGCACCTTCACCCGGTAGACCCGTTTCACCTCGCCACTGGGGTGCATCAGACGATGCGCTAAGTTGCCATCGTTGGTGAGCAACAGACAACCACTGACATCGTAATCAAGCCGACCCACGGGGAAGAGACGCTGACCTTTTGTACGTGCTGGCAGGTAGTCGGAGACCGCAGGCCTGCCCTCTGGATCATTCATGGTGGTCACGACGTTACGGGGTTTGTGCAGAACAAAGTAATGGTGTCCTCCCTTGCGGATTTGCAGTCGCTGGCCGTCGACCCTAATGTGGTCATGCTGCGGCTCAATGAGCACGCCCATGCGGCTGACCACCTCGCCGTTGACCACCACGCGACCTTGGGCGATGAGCTTCTCACACTGCCGCCTTGAGGCGACCCCTGCCGCCGCCATAACCTTGTGTAAACGCTGTTTCATTTCGCGAACTTGGAGCTATCCTTTTAAGGCATTAGGACTTACTTTTTTTCAGTTAGCTGAACGGAATAGTTATGAACCCAGTCATGATAATAGAGGGGTCGATAGGTGGTACCGCCGTCGTCAAAGACATTACATACAAAGTAACAAAATAGGACAAAGCCTTCCTCGGCAAATTCCTCACGCGCTTCCTCCAACCATTCTGGACGAATAAACCCAACACGCACCTTACTAGACTCATAAGAACGTGATGGCAGTTGATCTAACTGAACACCCATAGACAAAGGTGTTTCTTCTCCATCTTCAGATTTGGTCTCCGGATAAGTAAAGATTTCAACACCAAAAAAGTTCTTGGTTCCAGAAAAGCTATCAAGCCGAAAAACTCTGCCGGAAACCGTGGTAACAAAACCGTAATCGCCAAACCTCCTTTGGTACCTCCTCATCAAACTAGCTGCTCGCGAATCTAATTGCGCTAGATTCTCCCCTGCCTTGACAAAACGGACCTCCTTTACAACTAAAGGCTCAGGAGCTTTCTCTTCTGCCGCATCAATTTCTTTTCCTTTAATAGATTCAATATCGTACCTACCCGTGGTGTAGATCCTAAAGAAGGAACTCTCACCATTTTGTGGCTTATAGGCTCCTTTCAGGCTACCCGTCAGTTTCCGAGAATCAAAATCGTTCAGTACCTTCTCTGCCAAATCGACCTCTTCCTCTGTTTCTTCATCTTGGGTCGCAACTCTATCTTCAGCAAAGACACTGAAGCTGAGTGTTAGGGTGAATAGAACAGCGACGGGAAACGAGAGTCTGTCCGACATGGTTGGGTCTCCTGACGACGTTATAACCAGAAAATGACAATTTCTGCAAGATTTCCTGTAATTATGAAACAGTCGAGATTAAAGGCGGGATTTTTGTGTCTACTTGGCAGATACAGACGTTCAAGGCGATCGTAGACTCGCAATTTTTACGAAATGCTTTTGCTAAATCTTATGAAGAAGAGTTTACTGCTGAGGAGAATGCAGACTCTACTACCTTGCGACAAAGAGTCGAAAATCCGTTTTGAAGACTCTTGCCAGCTTCTCAGCCAAGGTTTTACCAATCTTTCTGTGACCGTTTTCTATAGCCGCAATGACCGGTTGAGATGTGCCTATCTTCTTAGCAAGTTGCAATTGAGTGAGTTTCTCTCTGAGTCGCAGGCCAACTAGGATGTTTCCTGCCTTAGAGTATTTCTGATCAAGCTCGGCAAAGACCTTGTCGGCCGGAATCAGCTCTGTGCTCTTTACCAGATACTCCGACAGTAACTGTTCGACACTCTTGGCTTTCGCTCTAGGCACACGGTAAAGCCTTTCTCGCTTCGCTCCAACCTTAATTTCAATATGGTGCTTTTTCGCGGCTACCGACATAGATAATCTCTACCAGACTGTTTTGCAGCTTTCCCGCCAAACTCAACTCGCCAACTTACTTCCATAGTATATGATATATTTTGATATATATCAATATAATTATGATATATGAAGGGCACCCACTAGGTTAATTCGAGGCCAGTGATTTTTCGCCTAGCGCTCTCTAATTTGCTTCAATTAGCAACTGTCGTGCCATCGATGATGGAAGGCTATTTAGGTATCTACGCCGCTCAAGCCCCGACAGTACGATAGAGTTGTTTGAAATACGAACTGTGTGAAACCAATAACTGAACTCAAAAATTTTGGCAGAAGTGTGCGGGAATCGAATTTATCGCCGCTACATATTTGGCGGTGTGGTATCGGGTTCGTCGCCTTCCTCAATGATCTCAACGCCTGCTACGGTGGCTGACTCGGTAAAGTCCTCAAGCGGTAGATCCTGCTGTGCTTCCTGCAGCTCACTATACTCTTTAAGTGACGGTAGTTCTTTCAGTGACTTGATGCCAAAGAAGCTAAGAAAGAAATCGGTTGTACCGTAGATGAGCGGATTTCCTGGCTCTTCTTTCTTGCCAAGAATCTTTATCAGCTCTCTCTCTAGCAACGTACGCAGCACCCCACCACAGTCGACACCGCGAATCTCTTCAATCTCAGGACGGGTCAGCGGTTGCTTGTATGAAATGATGGCCAGAGTCTCCAGTGCCGCCCTACTAAGCCGCTGTGGCTTGGCCTCGTTCAACTTCAACACCCAAGGGGCATTATCACTCACCGTACGCAGCTGGTAACCACCTCCAACCTCTGCCAGGGCCACACCTCGCAGCGGTGATTCATAGCTTGCGCGCAGCAGCTCGAACGCTTGGTTGAGCAACTCAGCATCCTTCAGCTGCAGAACCTCTCGCAGCTTTTTCTTAGTGAGAGGTTTTTCTGCTACAAAGAGTAGAGATTCAACAATCGATGCTAATTTTTCAGGTTCCTTCACCATAGCTCTCTTCTCCTATCATTGGTGCTGTATTTTCCGTGAGGTTTGCGGTTTTGGTAATGACAATGGGGCTAAAGAGATCTGGCTGTGCTACTCTCACCAGACTCACGCGTACCATCTCAAGCAAGGCTAAGAAGGTAACGATAAGCTCATGGCGTGTATGCACCTGGCCAAGCAGCTCCATAAACTCCATACTCTCACGCTCCCGGCCACTCAAATCATCAATAACCTGACGAATACGTTCTGCAACGCTAATACGTTCTAAAACGATCTCATGCTCAAGAATCTTCGGTAGGCTCTTGAGTTTGGCATGAAAGAGCTCAACAAGCTTAAACAGGCTCACGGGATGTAACTCTGACGAGGTCTGCGGTGGTAGTTTCTCATGCCGAGTAAAGACGTCGCGGCCAAGCCATTCTCTACTGCCAAAGTACTCGCCAGCATCCTTGAACTTTTGATACTCTAACAAACGACGCACCAGCGCTTCCTTAGGGTCTTCTTCCTCTTCCAATTCTTGATCTTGCACCGAGTCTTCTGGCAAGAGGCTCTTCGATTTGATATGAGCAAGCGTTGCTGCCATCACCAGGTACTCGCCTGCCACTTCAAGATTGAGGGTTTTCATCATATCAATGTAGCTAAGATACTGCTCGGTAATCAGCGCAATGGGCACGTTGTGAATATCGAGCTCGTTTTTCTTAATCAGGTGTAGCAGCAAATCCAGAGGGCCTTCAAACTCATCAAGACGTATGGTGTAGCGGCTTGTATCGCTTGGGATCGTTGCTGCTTGTTCCTGGGGTGACTGATCCATACCTCCTCCTTACTTTAAGTTCATGGCCTTACGGATCTGATCGATGGTGCTAGCCGCCACCCGACGTGCCTTTTCTGCGCCATCGGCAAGCACTCTGTCGAGATATCCAGCATCCTTGGCGGTGGTTTGGCGCTTCTTCTGAATAGGTTCTAGAAAGTTATGGATGCTAGTGGTGAGCAGCTTCTTGCAATCAACACAGCCAAGCTGTGCTGAACGACAGCCGCTAACGATTTCATCTCTTGTGTTGCTATCTGTCATCACCCGATGTAGAGGAAACAGATTACAGTTGTCAGGCTCACCCGGATCACTGCGACGTTTTCGCGCCGGATCAGTAACCATCTCCATAACCGCCTTATCAATCTGCGCTTTGCTGTCGGCAAGGTAGATGGCGTTGTTATAACTCTTGCTCATCTTACGGCCATCCGTACCATTGATTTTTGGCGTCTTGGTTAGCAGCGGTTTGGGCTCGGGTAATTTGAGCTTATACAACCCGTTCAAGCGTCTTATAATCTCTCGCGTCAGTTCCAGATGGGGTAGTTGGTCCTCGCCAACCGGCACGGCATCGCTCTGATACAGGAGGATATCCGCCGCCTGCAACACGGGATAACCCAAAAAACCATGGGTTGAGAGATCTTTGCCCTGCAGCTCTTGCTGCTGTTCTTTATAGGTTGGCACTCTTGTCAGCCAACCCAAGGGGGTGATCATTGAGAGCAACAGATACATCTCAGCATGTTCTTTAACCTGGGATTGCAAGAAGATCGTCGAGCGTTGTGGATCTAGGCCTACGGCTAACCAATCGAGCAACACCTCGCGGATGTTGCTTTGTAGCTCTGTTGGGTCAGCGTAATCCGAGGAGAGAGCGTGCCAGTCAACAATAGAAAAGAAACACTCCTCACCCTGCTGTTGCAACTTCACCCAGTGAGCCAACGCCCCAAAGTAGTTACCAAGGTGCAGCTTGCCGGTAGGCCGCATGCCACTGAGAATCCTCATACCACACCTGCTAGCAGTAGATTCATGCAGAACTGGATTGGATACCATAAATAGCGCAACACACCGCTCATCAACAACACAATGAGCACCAAGAAACCCATCTGTTGATAGCGATCGATGAGCTGCGCGTGCCGCTCCTGTAATAAACCCGCAAGGATATGGCTACCATCCAGAGGTGGAATGGGTAGCAGATTAAAAAAGGCCAGTGCTAGGTTTAAAGCCACACCATAGTAAAGCATGAGGGTGAGCGGACGTAGAAAACCGCCGCTACCGACAATACCCATGCCGGCTAAGGTGTGGAGCGCTAGGGCAAAGGCCACGGCCAAGATGAGGTTGCTCACCGGTCCTGCAAGCGAGATCATCAGATTGTCTTGGCGATAGTGTTTAAGGTTGAGTGGATTGACCGGCACTGGCTTGGCCCAGCCAAAGAGGACACCACTACCGCTGAGGATCAAGATGGCAGGAAAGAGAACCGTACCAAATATGTCGATGTGGGCGATTGGGTTGAGGGTCAGACGACCGAGTAGTTCTGCCGTGCGGTCGCCTTTCCGCTTGGCCATCCACGCATGTGCAGCCTCATGAAATGATAGGGAAAAGAGCAGCGGCACGATAAAAATCAACAGCTGGTAGATCTTCTCTTGGCCCATTGCGATCCTGCTGCCTGCGCTATAACAGATGGGCCTGCGGCTGTCAAAAGCGACATGGTCAAACTATTTGAGTATATTTGGCTTTTTAGTCTCGTGGATGAAATTTGCGATGGATTTGCCGCAGCCGTGCCTGAGTCACATGGGTATAGATTTGCGTGGTGGCAATATCTGCATGGCCGAGCATGGTCTGCAGTACGGCCAGGTCCGCGCCGCGCTCCAAAAGATGGGTGGCAAAGGAATGGCGCAGGCTATGCGGTGAGATCGCCTGGGTAATACCAGCAGCCAACGCATACTGCTTTATCATCTGCCAACAGCCTTGACGGGAGAGCCGCTTACCACTGCGGTTGAGAAAGAGCCAATTGCTGCTCCTACCGCGCAGCCAAGCCGGCCGCACCTCTTTTATATAGCCCTCAACAGCCGCTACCGCCGGCTCGCCAATGGGTACCATCCGCTGTTTGTTGCCCTTACCTGTGACCCAGACAAAACCCTGCTCAAGCTTGAGCTGATCCATACTGAGCTGCACCAACTCGGAGACACGCAAGCCAGCACCATACATGAGCTCAACGATAGCCAAATTTCGTTTTCCCAGTGGACTGCGCCGATCGATGACAGCAAGAAAAGCGTCTACCTCTTCTACCGTAAGAGTATAGGGGATTGTCTTTTTTAGCTTTGGCATAGGAATGCGTTCCATAGGAGAAACTTCCATCACCTTTTCCATAATGAGAAAACGAAACAGCTGCCGCAGAGTTACCATAAGCCGTCGTTGTGAGGTGTGCGCTAAACCCAACTGCTGCTGCTCAGATAGAAAGTCGATGGCCATCGCTCGATCAATTTCTTCGACGTGGTTGATCTTGCGTTGGTCGAGAAAGAGACTAAACTTTTTAAGATCTTGACTATACGCTTCTAAAGAGTTGCGTGCCAATCCCCGTTCGACTTTAAGATAGTTGAGAAACTGGTCAATTTGATTGTCAGGGATATTGTCCGGAGCACTATTGGGTGCCATAGCCAACCTATCAACGGCAGGTGCGGTTACGTCCTTCGCGTTTGGCGCGGTAGAGCTGGTTATCGACGTGGGCAAGAAACTCATCGATGTTATTGACATTACAAGTATCAAGCGACGAGACTCCCAAGCTAATAGTCGTTGATACGCTTTTACCGTCTATCTTAAACGGTTTTTCGGCAATCACTTTGCGCATCTTCTCTGCCATAAGATAGGAGGTGTTGCTGTCTCCCTCTCGGGCCAGGATGACAAATTCCTCGCCACCAAAACGAGCGAAAACATCTTCTTCTCGCTTTACCTGACTTATCCGCTGACAGACCCTTTTAAGCACCTCATCGCCGATCAGGTGGCCATACTTATCGTTGACCTCTTTGAAATGATCGATATCGAACATCACTAATGCGAGTTTGGTGTTGTGGCGCTTGGCAAAGCTGAACTCCATGCGCAATCGATCCATGAGATACTTCTTGTTGTAAGTCTGGGTAAGAAAGTCGCGGTTCGCAGAGTTGTAGAGCTCTTCATTGAAGGTCGATTCCAGTTCATCCTGAAAGTTGAATTTGAACACAGTTGAGGAGCCAATCTGTAGGCGATCTCCATCCTGCAACACATGCTCTTTGACCGCCTTGCCGTTGACTAGCGTACCGTTGGTACTGTTGAGATCGTAGACAATAAAGCCGGCATCCTCACGCACCACCCGGGCATGTTCACGCGATACCTGGTCATCATCCACAAAAACGGCACACTCAGGGTCGCGGCCAATGACCATAGGCTCGGCGCGCAGCTCATAGATCTTGCCGATATCCTTGCCAGCCAAGACCACAAACGAGGCTTGGCGAGCTCCCAAATCATTGAGTAGGTTCTGGATGTTTTCGCGAATGGTGTTGTCAGGCACGGCCGCTCCCAGCAAGTATTTGACATGATACCAGGCTGGCTTTTCGTGCGTCAACTTGCGAGAAATACAGCGGACATCACTGCGACATCAACGCTCCTGTTAAGGCATGAGGATCGTAGGCAGTTTTTCTTCATGCCAGCAAGCTACCCGAGAATGTCGCAAAGCAGCTCGCTTGCAAACCTGCCATGGCATTCCAACTATTTAGAATAATTACAGATATTAATTGGCACGCTGTGTGCTTAAGAAACCCTCAGGCCCTTGCTCAAAAGGCATTTTTGCATTATTGAAAAGAGAGAGATGATGGAAAAACGTAAGTACCCAAGAAAAAAGAATCGATTTCTTGTCCAGCTTGAGGGTAAGGATTTTCAGATTTACACCAACGCCACCGACATTGGTACCGGTGGCGCTTTCATAAACACGCTCTACTTGCTAAGCGTTGGCACTCCCCTACAACTCAAACTGCAGCTGCCAGAGAGCGAGAAGACCCTGGATTTAGAGGGCAAGGTGATCCGCCAAGTTGCTCAAGGGCAAACTGAGGCCAACATGGAAAACATTGGCATGGCTGTCGAGTTTACCAACCTCAACCAGGAATCCCGTTCAGCAATCCAGAAATTGGTCCAGATCCAGCCTAATTAATCATCGTCATCTGAATCATCATCGTCGTCACTGTCGTCATCATCTGAGTCATCGTCATCATCGTCGTCATCTTCAAAATCGAAGGCGTTCTTGATGTTATCCTTAATGGTATTCTCAATGTCACTGCATGAGCCGCTGCCAGCGTTGTCATCGATAATCAAATCACCGTCCCCATTTAACGTCAGTTCGCCATCATCGAAGCACTGACTTACGTTGACGCCCGTAGTGATCTTCTCGACATTCAGATTAGCTGAGAGCTCTGTTGTCACGTTTTCTGCCTCGGTGACGAAAATACCATCGTCATCCTCAAGTTCAACTTCCTCATTAAAGTCTAGCCGCATCTCCAGATCATGGGTGCTGCCGCTGCTGTCGACAAAGCTACCGGTTGCTAATAGGCTGTGGCCATCGAGAGGGTCGGTCGCGGATACCAGACCTTCACTAGAATCCGCCTCATCAATACGAAATGCGATCTCTCGGTACAAACCCGATGGAATAATGAACGTACCCAGAGGTGGGGTAAACACTCCAGTAAACATATCCACGACAAAGGGCCCTTCAATCCTTATTTTGGCTTCGAGCTCTGTTGAGCCATCGTCGTCGATCTCTAGCTCCTCTTCGCAACTCACCCGACTCTGCGGCACAAAACCACTGCCAGCACAGGTGACGTTTTCAGGTAACTCAAACTCAACGCGCCGCAGGTGTAACAGCATGGTGATAATCGTAATAGTGGTTCCATTTATGGTAAAACTGCCGTCGTCATTTTCTTTAAGCAATGGCGATAATTTACTGTTTGCAGCCGCAGAGCTCACCAACTGCATACCGAACGTTGCCTGGGCACTGTCGCCATCAACCAGGTTTATCGCGGCATTGGTCTCACTGTCGTCATCTCCGCAGGCCATAAGGCCAAAAGCAAAGAGAGCCATTACTAAAGCAAAATTCTTAAACGACATCTTTCTATCCTCCATGCAATGTATCCTTCAGGTATCGAGAAAATCACCTTACTGCAATCACTATAAGCCAACAATGATCGATATCAACCGCTTGAGACAACAAAGAGTATTCTTAAGAATACAGCTGAAAAATTTTTTGAAAAATAACCTATTGAATTTAATAGATTTATTTAAGACATCCGAATCAACAAGTCGGCCCAGCAAACTCAACTGAATACAGCATAGAGTGCTAGCTAGCTGACGAGATCTTTCCACAACTCAAAGATCGACCCATACCTTCTACCCTGTCTTTTAAAACGCCGAAAGTCCTCTGGGGTGGGCCAGGAGAAATAGCTAGCGCCCACAGGCTCCTGCCTCTGTCGCAGCGGGTTACCTGCTGCAATGAGTTCGACCGCTTCAACGAGCAGCTCAGCCCCAAGCTCAGCAGTTTTACGGGCAAGCGAGACCACGGTCTCTTGGTGCGATATGGGCAGAGGCCGCTGCAGCAAAATCGCGCCGTTATCAAACTTGCTATCCACCCAATGTACCGTTACCCCACTCTGCCCGTCGCCGTTTGCTAGAGCCCAAAAGTAGGGAAACAGACCACGGTTCTTGGGCAAGAGCGCGCCGTGCACATTGATCACGCCCTTGGAGGGCAGCTTGATCAACTTTGGCCGAATCAGCTGGTTCAAATAGACCGAGACAATCAGATCAGGTTGCCAACCTCGCAGAACACTAATGCACTCCCGCGAGTTGACATTTTTTGAGCTCACTAATGGAACCGAAAATTGGCGCGCCATCTGCTTGAGCGAGCGTATGCGTGGTCTCTTGCCAGCAAGTTGTAAAAAACAGGGTGCCGCCCGGCCCAATAAGATCTCCACGCCTTTGCGCACTACAAAGCTGAGACCCGCCTTGCGCAGTAAAAACCAAAAGCTCTGCCAGTGGTTTTTTCCAGAGACAATCACGGCAGAGGACACAATACCAACAATTTGACCGGGAAATTGCCTCAGTAGGTGTTGGGTCATCACGTTCGCCTGATGACTTTCGTAGGTCAGCACAACAATCCGCATAGCTGCTAAACTCTTTAAGCGGTCAGTTCTGGGCGCTTGCAAAACTGTGCTACCACACTAGGCGCATAACGTTTAAGCGTATAGGCCAGGCGGCCATCAAAGTTAGGTAGGATCATAAAGGGCCGGCGTGGTAGTCTGCTTAGGATAGAGGTAGCCACCTCGTCAGCCTCAAGCACCTTAACCTTCTCTTCCGTTGCCAACACCTCAGCTGGCTTGAGTTGATTCTCTCTCTCCAGACCCGGCGTCTTGGTATTGGGTGGGCAGACCACAGAGACGTCAATCTTATAAACCTTGAGCTCAAACTTGAGAGCCTCGGAAAAACCTACCACCGCCCATTTACTGCCACAGTATCCGGTATAGCCAAAGAGTCCAAGAAAGCCAGCCATAGAGGAAACGTTGACGATGTGACCCTGAGCCTGTTTGATCAGATGGGGTATAAGCGCCTTGCAGGTGTGCACGGTAGCAAAGTAATTGACCTCCATCTGTTGGCGGTAGGCCTCAATGTCAAGCTCATCAATATAACCAGGATGGGAATAGCCCGCGTTGTTGAAAAGAAAATAGGGAACACCAAAGTCGCCAACAATTTGCTCGAGAATCTCTGTGGTCTTTGCATAGTCGGTTAGATCAACGGAGATTCCCTTGACGATTGTGTTCTCTGTTGACCGCCGCTTGCGAATCGACTGCACCGCCTCCTGCAACCGCTCTTGATTACGCGCCAAGAGAACAACACCACACGCTTTCTCTACGAGCTGTGCTGCCAGAGCATAGCCAATACCCAACGAACCGCCGGTGACCACTGCAAGTTTGCCTTGGTAATAAGCCCTATTGTTAGATCGACCCACGGATAACCTCGTAATAAATGGTGATGTTGAGGCTGCGTAACACAAAGCCGGTGACCTGTCACGCCGATAACCTTTAGTGTCTTTGGCAACCAGCATGCCGATCGTGACTTTGCCTAAAGTAGCCAAAAAAACGCTTGACTGCTACGTAATACTGTATTACAGTATTACTAAGATGAAGGCTAAAAGCGACAAGACCCTGGTCGCAGCTTCCAAAATGACGAGCAAACACCAAGCAACCATTCCAGAGGAGATTCGCGACTACCTCGGTCTGGATAAGGGTGATCATGTTGCCTTTGAGATCAAGAAGGGCAAAGTCGTTCTCCGCCGTATCTCACCGCTGGATGTTGAGTTTGCCAAATCATTACAGCGTACATTGAGTGAGTGGGAATCTGATAACGATGAGGAAGCGTATCGTGACCTATAACGAATTTGACGTGGTCAAAGTACCTTTCCCGTTTACGGACTCTACCAAAGAAAAAAAACGCCCAGCGCTAGTGTTGTCCAAGACAGCGACTTTTAACCGCGACATCGGACACAGTGTTCTCGCTATGATCACGAGCGCCAAAAACGTACCCTGGCCTCTTGACACCAAAATAGAAGGTCTGCAGACCGCCGGCCTTCCTACCGAGTCTGTTGTACGGATGAAGCTGTTTACCCTCGACAATCGTTTTATTATCGGCAAGCTCGGATCGCTTGCCCAACGCGACAAAAGAAAACTCCTGAGCAAACTAAGAAAACTGCTACCGGCCTAGTGCCGGACAGGCCCCTCTCTCAAAGCGATATTTGTACTGGACATAACCGGTACAAAATACTAAGAATTTTCAAATTCGGGGCGTGGCGCAGCCTGGTAGCGCACTTGCATGGGGTGAATAAATACGGAATCAGTGCAAATGAAGTTCTTACGTTGAAACAAAAAGGAACTTCCAATAGTTACGTGAAGCTATCTATTGAAAATCAAAACTTCTAAAGCACAAATCTAGCGCAGCGCTAACGTAGATAATACGTTGCTCAAGCGTTCAAAGTGAGACCTATTTGAGACCTGAGGTAAGTCGGGTAGATCGTAGATTATTGGATCTACCCCAGCCGTTGGCTATGTCTCTGGTTGCCCAATCTACAAAACTTCTTAGCTAGTCCTTTAGCGGCACCACCATCGAGCCATACCAAGAGCATTTGCATCTTATTCTTAAACTCTGGTTTCCATAGTTCACTGGAACGACATCACCTCTATCAGTCAAATATAATCTTAGAACAAGTGTAGAAGATCTTACTTAACCCACTAAATTCAATTACGAAGTTCAACATTTAACAGTTGACTTATAGCAGCAATTTTTGATAAATGGCACATCTCACATCTAAATATGGAGTCATCTATGGGAAGTACAGCCATGCGTCTATCTTCGTTATTTCAAACAGTTATTTGTGCAATAGGATTGCTATTTTCTAGTCCAGCTATTTCCCAAGATAGACCGCAGATAACCCCCGAGACATTTGATGATTTCGTCGCCGAATACCTAGTAGCCTACTTCAAATTTGAGCCAGTCGCAGCCATAGACCATGGGATCACTGGTCAAGAAGAACATTTTTTTGGCGAGCACGCCAACACCAGAAATGCCTTTGATACTGTCTGGGCAGATTTCAGCCGAGAAGGTCTGAGTAGAAAGAGAGCCACCTATGAAGCTTTTGCCAAACGTCTCAACAACATGAGAGACGATGTCGCCAGTTTAGATGACAATAGAAAAGTTAACTACAACATGATGGTCGCACGAACCAACATGAATAATCTTTGGTTCTATGAAGATTTTAGAAATCATCTAGCAATGGTCTGCCCCTCTACTCTTAGCGTGGTGCTGAAATCATCTCAGTTAGCCCTTGAAAAGGATGACGACCAGCCCGACCTGACTGGAAAAGTTGTCTTAAGACTTAAAGGGATACCCGATTTTCTTGGTGGTTGTATTGAATCAATATTAGCTGCCCGTAAGACACTTAGATCATTGGATGGCTCGCTCTTAACCTTTGCTGCAAATGTCGCAAAAGGTTCCATTGCACAGTTGGATAAGGTCACTGAGCTTGCATCTGAGGAATCCACGCCAGAAGGTTCAGCCAAGCTGGCAAAGGCTCAAGCCGCCGCGCAGGAGTCGATAGCTGGTTTCGCTGCCAGGTTAGAGGAATGGAGTAAAGACGACTTAACCAAGGAAAGAGTTATAGGTAAGGGAGCATTTCTAAGACGTTGGAGATATGGCTACGGTAGACCCGACAATGCCATTCAAGTCGCTAATGATGCAAAGAAAGAATTGGATAGTCTTTCAATGGATTTTGCTGCTGGAGTAGATAAAATTTTTTCTCGTGTTTTTCCAGGAGACACGAAACAAGATACGACACGGGGAAAGCTAGCGGTTATTCAAGAACATGGTGCCCCTGCCGATATAGATGAAGCGATTGCCAAATATCAGGAAAAAACGGATGCTTTCATAAGCATGGCACGATCGTTGTTTGACTTACCCGATGTCGTAGAAATCACAGTTCAAGAATCCCCACCTGTGATGAAGGGACTTTTAGCTGCATACAAACCTTCCCCCATTTTTGGAAATAGTTCTTCGAGCGGTTACTTCTACGTCGATAATCCACTAGATGGTCACCCAGATGAAAACATGGTTAAGGCTGGATTGGCATTGCACCATCAACTCGCACAGGGCTTTTTCACCGCGCATGAGGTAGCGCCAGGGCATGCTCTGCAATTTGCTGTCTTTCAGGGCATTAAAAAGGATCTTCACCCAGTAAGGTTCTTGGATATAACGTCAGATGTGTTGATGGGCGACTACCTTGCTCATGAAAATTTAGAAGGTTGGGGGCTGTATGCAGAAAGCCTACCATTCACGATACTGCCCGAAATGTATTCTAGGGATGAGGCTACTTTTGCGTTACAAAGCCGTGCTTGGCGTGCCGCCAGAGCCTACATTGAAACGCTTGTCCAAATGGGCGAAATGGATGAAGCACAGGGTGCTGAAATCTTCCGTACGAAAGTGTTTTTACCAGATTGGTTGGCAAACTCACGAGTGCCAGGATTCTATCGGTTACCTTGTCAGCGAAGTAGCTACTATCTGGGTGCCAGAAAAATTGAAACGTTGGTTGAAGAAGTCCGTAGGATCAAAGGTAAGGAAAAATTAACGATTGCAGATCATCAGGAGTTCAATTTGGCTTATTTCAGATACGGGATGATACCAATCTCTCTTTTCTCTGAAGCCCTACTGAATGAGTTTAGAGTCAAAGCTGGTCAGCGACGGAAGATGGTTCCACTATTAGCCGTTTTCATGAATTAGCATATATATTTTCTGTCACGGCTGGCGAATCGCAAAAGGAGTCGTGTACAAATCAAATGTCTTGTCCACAGCAATAATCACAGAATTCAGAGCTAGTAATATTGGCGGGTTAGCTTTCAGCTCTGACAAGGGTTTTATGGACAGCAGACTTACTTACGCCGAGCATATTGGCGATTTCTCTTAGTGACAAACCTTGACTACGTAGTCGAAACACGTCGGCTTTAACGAGCTTACTTGGCCGCCCTAACTTTTTACCGTTTTTGACTGCTAGTCTGAGCCCCGATTTTACGCGATCCTGGATAATCCTGCGTTCATACTGACTCAAGGCCGCGAGCACGCCGAAGATCAGCTCGCCCGTGGGCAAGGTAGTGTCTACTGAATCGCCTACTGATATGAAATCTATTTTGAGTGCTCTAAACTCTTCCAGCGAGGTAACCAGATGCTTCATAGACCTGCCAAATCTTGAAAACTCGGTAACAACCACACAGTCAAAGAGGCGTTTTCTAGCGCCCTTAAACAGCTCGTTTAATGCAGGTCTGGAAGCCTTAGAGCCAGAGATGCCTTCATCTATGTATTCTTTATAAACTGTGAAACCCCTACGGTTACAATAGGATCGTAGATCATCTAGTTGTCTGGCGGTATCCTGGTTAGAAGTTGATACCCTTGCGTACAAAGCTGCTTTCATCGTGGTACCCGTTTTAGTTTTTGGCTTTTGCACTAAATTTGAAATTCACTATGTCCAGATTTCGCTGCACATCATGTAGCTCAATACTTAATTGCGCCAAAATCATGCCTAAGCCGTGTAGCTCGTCGTCTCCACCAGCAGACTCTGATTGAGACTGTAGCAACTTGGCTAAACTCTCCAACTTCGCAGAGGCGTTCGCTACCGTATGTTGTGACTCGGCTAGCTGTTCTTGTTGGCCATCAATACTCAGTTGCTTACGTCTCATTAGTAGTTAACTCTTTGTTAGTGAATGCTCTCCTGCTGCTGGTCTTGGGCTCTTTCTTGAGCCTGCTCATTCTGTAGATCAATCAACCAGTCCTTCACCTCTTGTACCTGTCCATATGCACGACCAGCCTCTCTGAGCGTTTTTATGCTGCTGTCGCATGTAGCTAGAGCCTCGGTTATTTTGTTAGAGTGATGAAGAGCCAATACAAGGCTACGGTGGTAAAGGGGATTACGCGGACATCGTTCTGCTAGGGAAGCAAAAATAGTAGCAGCGGACTCAGTATCACCAAGATATTCATCTACGGCGATACCGTATAGAAACTCTACTCTAGGGTTGTTTTTATCAAGGGTCAGATAGGCCTTAGCTAACACATAGAGCGTATGATACTGCTTCTGGTCAAACAGTTTTTCTAAGGTAGCAAGAGCAATACCTTTAGCTTCATCAAGCAATTTTCTCGTGTGCGTATCGTCAGGATTGTAGCTAAGGGCGGCTTGATATGCATCAAGACCGTCAGCTATTTGACCTAGCTCTACAAGGCAAAACGCTCGCATCCTCTCCAGTTCAGGTATCAGGGCTATATGGCTATACAGCCGATCATGGTTGTCAGAAATCGCCTTAAGGTAATCCGTGTAGGCTTTGTAATGGAAGTAACCAACAGCACTGAGGAAAGTATTGCGGTCGTCTTCTGGTAGAGACTGCAAGATGTTGTGCATGAAACCTCCTTTCAAGACGCATAACCTATGGAAGTGAAGAGGATAATCCTATCTTATCTAAGGAAGGCTATAAATTCAAGCTATATTAGCGCTATACACTTGATGGCAGATGCCTAGAGCTTTTTGGTTTTTTTAAGCCTCTTCTTTTTCGGCTTAGCTATGAAATTCTTAACGATTTCAAGCTCTTGTTGGTAGATCTTTTCAACTGTTTTAGCATCAATTATTGCATAGAGGTCAGGAAGGTTATTCTTGTAATATTCAACGCTTATCTGAAGAGCTGATGTCTGTGTTGATGTTTTACAAATTTTGCAGATGGTACGTAAAGAAGCTACAGTAGAGGCTCCCAAACGGTAGGCAGTCATCATTGATGGCTCTTTGACAGGATGGGGTAATTGCGGTTTGTCTTTCTTTTTGGCCATATATAAGCTCTATACAAAATCTTAGACCCTAGCTATAGCTTTGTCTAGATAAAGCCGCTACAGACGCAATATGAAAGCTCTAAGCCCTATTCTAGGGGCTGTTAAGTCTTCTTTGATTCTGGGGCAGGTGCCAATGGGGTCTTAGGTATTACTGGCGGCTTTTTGGGATTCTTGAGCTGCGAAAGCTTCTTCGGTTTAGGGGGCGTGGCGTAAGGGCGTGAATGGGCTGGTAGGTGTTGTTTGATGATATCGGATAACTTTCTCATGGCGATCACCTAAAAGATGAGTGGCGGTAGCTTTCCTACTGGCTGGCTGGGGCGGTTTGAGGCCGTAGGTTTGGTTACAGCATGTTGAAGTACCAAAGCTTCAAAAGTAGGGAAAAGCATGGGTGCTGGTCTATGTCGCTTATGTACCTTCTGGCGATGCTCATCTAAAACGTGGGCAGGTACTAGGCTGTCACAAGTCGGACAATTCTTTTTTGGCGGCTTTGAAGGCGAAGGTCTAAGCTCTATATCCACTTCATCCCAATTCTTTGGGCTATTTGGGCTTTTAGGCTTATCTTTGGCTATTGCCGCCTGTGCCCGTGTAGTTACTGTACCCTTATTTGTTAGGCTCTTACGTTTTTCATTTTTGTTAGAGGTATTAGATTTAACTACATGGGGTACATCATGGCTATTAGAGGTAGATTCTAAACCATACATCTTAGACCAGTATCTAAAAGTACGCTCGCTAAGCGAGTATTCCTTACAGAATTGCCGCTTTGATAATCCAGACGCCTGATAATCAGCTAGGATTTGCCTTATTTCTACCTGTGATCTTCGTTGTCTCATGAAAATTACCAAATTTAGGGTACAAGAATCCACCGCTCTCAAAACTGCTTCTTCAACTAAAAAGCATGAGGGCTATCAAAGGGCGCTATTGCCACCCTTATTTAATAGATTATTGCTGCTGTTTTATGGGGGTGAAGAAATATGCCTTACCTTTATCGCTCTAGGCCCATCATCAGGTAAAGCTTTGCCGTCCTTATAAGCAAAAGCATAGTAGCCAAAGAAGCCGTCGCTACCCATTCGCTTAGATTTGAATACCTCTTTGTCCTCTCGTCGCTTCTCTTTTTTGATGTTGTACCACTGCTGCTTTATAGGGTCTTTCATGTATCTGAGCCTACTTCGACAAGCAGGGTTATCGCAGCAAATGACCTTAAACTTAGACATAATCCACTTTTGGCAACGTATGCACGGTATAAAGATCCTTTTCTTTCTTCTACCAATCCGTAGTTTGCCGCCTTCTTCAGGCAGAGCGTCGTAAGCCCGCATCCGCCTCATAGAAGCGCCGATACTAGAAAGAGCAAGCATGGCTAGAAATCCATCTAGTTGCCTCGGATGATATTCCATTGTTAAATCCCAGATGCTGGCTCTTCTTGAGGCGTTTTTCTTAAGGATCACAAAAAATCGGGTCTGAGTTTTTATTAACCAATCACTATCCGAAAGCTCATCTCGTTTATTAGCTTTCTTGTCCCTTGTAGAGAGTCTTAGTTGATTCTTTGTGTAGGTATGCCCCCAGTCCAAAAAGTCAGCAAACTCTTCGACGGTACCCTCATAATAGAAGGTATAGCCTTCTTTCCAGGTCTTTTGAAACCAAGACACTGCTTGAATAAATAGTTTAAGAACGTTTCTAGATGTAAACCGCTTCCCCTTAAACGCCAGTTTGTATCCATCGTGCAAGGTACTAATCGTGATGCCATTTATATAGGACAAGGTTTTTTCATCATTGCTGAGAGCAGACGACTTCCTTTCATTTCTAGAGAAAAGAACGCTGCGGGCATTCGCTGTTTGTTGTGATGCGCTTGTTGGTGCAACTCTCGCAATCAAAGCTAGAAGGTCCCAACAGATATTCTTATCTATAATGTCGGTTTCCAAATCTAGAAGCGCCAACGTAAGAAATTCTGGTTTCTTGATGAATATCTGATCTAGCTCACCGATTTCAGAACTGAGATTGCCATATTGTGCGGTTTGAATTCTTTCAGCTATTTGCTGTATTTTTTCACTTACCTTAGTTCTTGGAATTATTGATGAAAGTAAGCTCGCCAGGGCAAACAGGTTTTTTGCCCTCGAAAACAGCTCACCTCTATTTTTTTTTACCAAATTATTTTCACTTTTTTTCAACTTTATAACTCATCTTTTTTACTAACAGATATTTTAATATTAGCGAATTTTTAAATTTAATAAACGCTAATAAAATCTAAAAACATCAATGATACAAGGAAGTTAGAACTTTTATTATGGTAGAATGGATCTTAATGTTGAGGTTTAACTTAAAACATAAAGGAAATGACAATGAAACGACGAGATCAAAATAATTCACTAGTAGATACGATTAGGGGCGGTCAACGGCTAGAGATCCGCCAGACACCTATAACCTACGTCCGTTATGACAGTGAGCGTGATAATGTACCAAAACCCTGTGCTGGCACTTTTCATAAGCTGTTAGGTGACACACCACTCGTTAAAGCAGAGAAAAAAGGCACCCCTGCCTTTTCAACTGCTCTATTTAAGAAAGGGGCGATAAGAAGTAACAGTGCCGTAAGGGCTATCACGGCACTCGTCTTTGACCTAGATCATATCAGTAGACCTGACTTTGCAAAGATTGAGGAACGAACTTCAGATTTTGCATCTGTTGTCTACACCAGTTTTCGGCATCAGCTAGACGGTGTGGACGACATACGTGCCCGCCTAGTTTTGCCTATTACAAGGGAACTGAACCCCGATGAGTATCCAAAAGTTTGGCAGGTGATCTACAAATATCTGGACTGTCTACCCGATGACAAAGCAAAAGATCTGGCTCGTCTCTTCTTCCTGCCCATATGCCATCCAGAAAGACAGGCCACGGCGTTTATTAAGTATAGTGATGGGTATGCCATTGACGTCGATGCGGCTCTTGCGCTGTGGGAACCAGAGCCAGAACCCCAACCCATTACCTTATCCCGTCCGATTAATAACCAAGGGATCATTTATGAAGGTGATAGGAACGCTGCCCTATTTAGCCTTGCGGGAACTATGCGTCACAAAGGCATGTCCGAAGCAGCTATTCTGGCAGCACTAGAAGCTGAAAATAGCACGCGTTGCGACCCACCACTACCTCAAGATGAAATTGCTGCCATTGCCAATTCTGTTATGCGCTATGAAGAAGGTAGTACGGATATTCTCAAAGGCCCCTTAACGGAAGCCGAGAATGCCAATCGTCTAATTCAACATTGTGGCGGCACGACCATGTACGTAACAGATATTGGCAAGTGGTCTCATTTTGTTGGTGACCATTGGTCAATGAATAACAGGCGTCGCATTGTAGAGAAAGCAAAACACACAATAAAGGCTCTACGAGAGGCCGCTAAGACCATCTCAGATAAAGATATTCGCAAACAGTATCTGAAACACTGTCGAATCAGTGCCTCTAAGCGTCAGCTCGATGCGATGATTAAACTGGCAGAGAGCGACCCCAGGGTCATTGTAGAGCCGTCTCAGCTCGATGAAGACCTGTACCTATACAACTGTGTCAACGGTACCATCGACCTGAAAACAGCAAAACTTAGACCACATAATCCAGCTGATCTAATCACTAAAATGTCTGGCACTGAATACATTCAAGATGCTCAATGCCCAACATGGGAAGCCTTTCTCGACTCCATTTTTGACGAAGATGCAGAGCTTATAGCCTTCATACAGCGCGCCATAGGTTATACGCTGCTTGGTGCGATACCAGAACAGGTCTTCTTTGTGCTTTACGGTACAGGCGCAAATGGCAAGAGCACCTTCCTGAACGTCCTACAAGCTGTATTCGGCGATTACAGCAGATCAACGGACATCAACACATTTTTGCAAAAAGGTAATCCTACGATTAGAAATGATCTAGCTCGTCTAGCGTCTGTACGTCTAGTTACAGCTACAGAACCCAATGCTGGTCAGCGTTTGGATGAAGCTCTTATCAAGCAGATTACTGGTGGCGATCCCATCACTGCCAGATTTCTTCATAAAGAATACTTTGAATTTAGTCCTGTGTTTACGGTCTATCTTGCTGTCAACCATAAGCCGATCATTCGTGGTGCCGATCACGGGATCTGGCGTCGAATTGTCTTGGTACCGTTTTTAGTCACTTTTCAAAAAGACAACCAGGACAAACATCTTGAAGCCAAGCTAAAGAAAGAGCTGCCAGGCATACTTTCATGGGCTGTAAAGGGCTGTCTTGAATATCAACGTATAGGGCTGAATCCACCTGCGAGAGTCCTCAAAGCTACTCAAGAGTACCAAGAGGAAATGGATGTGCTAGGGGACTTCATCAATTGTGCATGTGATGTAGGTGCCAACCTCACATGCCCAGCAAGTGTTTTATACAGTAGGTATTGCCAATGGTGTGAGCAAAACAATCAACGTCCTTTTTCGCGTAAGCGCTTTGCACCGATGTTAAAAGAACGTGGTTTCCATCAAAAGCGTCAGAGTGCTGGCTACTGTTGGATAGGCATCACCCTAAAACCCAACATGAGTATTGCAGCTTAAGGATATGGGGAATCAGAAGATGGCTAATCAAAATAAATGGCATAGCAACGAACCAGGAAGAGACATGTCGTACAAGTATATTCCGATACGTCGCGATTTGTTGCCGATGTATAAAAAAGCACTGGAAGATCTTGTCATAATAATCGCTAGAGATACAGGTCTGACGACATCAGAAGTGTTGAAATACTTCCCCAAAAACCCAGAAAGCCAAGAATAGGATTGTAAGCACACACATGAGCACGAAGCAGCAAAATATAGCCCTAGCGGCAAAGGCTGAAACCCTTGAAGAAGGGGTTGGTGCTGAAGTGTGTGTTGATAATGCAAAATTCGCTGAAACAAGTGACGTGCGCTTTGTAATACTCTCATCTGCTCTTGATGGACACAATTCACCAGAATGGCTGCAACAAGTACCTTCACTGATTGCTGAACTACTAACCCTTCGCCGTCTATGGACAGAACAGCTCTACTTTACTAAGGAAGAAGCTGCCAAGTACCTGCGAGTAGATGTTGAAAATATTTTGTATTTAGTACGAATCAAAGAGCTTGCATTTGCGCCCTTCGGTAAAGGCAGGAAAGTCTTCAAAAAGAAGGACCTAGATAGAGCATGGGAAAAACGAAGAAAAGGTAGTAAGTGGGGTTGAGTTATGAATTCACATCTTTTGGCATATCGACCACGCTTAAAAACACAATTCCGCAAGGGTAAGAAGACGAAATACTGGTGGGTGTACTATCTTCCAGTTAGTAAAGCTTACATACGCTTTTGGCGTCCTATTGGTAATGATAAGAGGCTTGCTGAAAGCCAAGGTAAGCTTAAGGAAGCGCAACTGGTCCGTGGCGTATTTGACGATTGGGATAGAAAAAAAATGGGCGTTGCCCCAGATATTAGACTTACCATTGCCGACGGTGTGGAACGCTATCTCGAAATAGGAATGGAACATTACTCTGCTAATGGAAAGAAAAGCGTTGGACCTACAATAGAACGACTATTTAGGTATTTTCAAGAAGTTTGCAAGAAGACATACCTTGATGAAATTACAGAGCGGGATTTCACGGAATTAAAAACCCACCTTAAACACAAAGGCTTTCTTCGCCCTGTTAAGAAAATTACGCTCGTGCGCTACCAAAAGTGGATAAATACTGCATTTAATTGGTTTGTGAGACAGAAGTACCTTGAAGAAAATCCATTAAAGCATATAGCTATCCCAAAACTTTCAAAATCAGAAAAAGTTAGAGCTAAAGTAATCCCACCAGAGCATTGGAAAAGAATATTGTCTGCCCCAGAGCCAGAGGGTTTTGGATTTGATATTAAGAAGATTGTCATCTTTTTAACTGCTACAGGAATACGCAAAGGTGAACTTTTTCACCTTCAGTGGTCGGATATTGACTTTTCTCTAGACCAAATTGATATCAAATCAAAACCTGATTGCCCTACAACTAGTGGCTTGGGTTGGAAGCCCAAAAGCGGTGTTGAGGGCAAAATACCATTGAGTCCTTTAGCCAAATCATTACTGGAATCTCTACCCACCAGGGGTCAGTCCGTTTTTGGTAGGTACAAGGACGGTGGTGACATAAAAATAATGGCTACTGATTTTGTATTTGCACGAAAAAAAAGAGACACCTACATGAGACTGGACACTGTAAAAAGAGCATGGAATAAACTATTGAAGAACGCTGGTCTACAGGGGCAATATACAATCAAGGATCTACGCTCAACAGCAAACAGCTACCTGAAATCCTTCTGTGGGCTGACCCAGGATGAAGCCTGCAAAGTTTTAAGGAACAGCAGAGAAGTGAATCAGGCGCATTACAGCAATACGGTCGAATCAGAACTTAAAAGAAAGATGGCTGATTTCCCTACTGATTTGACTGAGGTTGCCGAGAGTGTGATGCAAAATGAGACGGTACATTGAGACCTATATGAGACCTGATGGATGCAGCGTGACATGGACAAATTTTGTGTGGACATAAGACGTAACAATCATTAAACAATTTAAGAGTCGGGGCGTAGCGCAGCCTGGTAGCGCACTTGCATGGGGTGCAAGGGGTCGCTGGTTCGAATCCAGTCGCCCCGACTCCGGCTTTGCGAAGCAAAGTCGATGTCGGGGCGCCGTATAATCAACGGGCCAACGACCGTTGGCCCGCGAATACCCTAGGATTACGAAATCGCGGCCAGCGATTTCGTACATCCAGTCGCCCAATTTTCAAAAGGAAGCGGGTACCCTGAGCAGGTACAATTTTCAAAAGGAAGCGGGTACCCTGAGCAGGTACCCTGAGCACCTAACGAGCTGAGAGTGGCGCCGAGAGACCACGCAAAATGGCTTGGAATATCGATTCCTTGTTTTCATCAGCCTCGATCTGGGTTTCACTATACAATAATTTATCAAACCGGCAATAAGTAACGGCTTGTAAAAATTCTACAGTTACGTCGTCATCAAACTTACATTCCTCTTCCCTATCAAGCGGGCAGTATCCTTCCATATAGATCTTTTCAAGCGGGTCGGCAATAGCAGCACCGAGAGATCTACTTTCACTGTAACCAGCGACCACGCTTAAAGCACGGGATTGGCTTTGCGCACGAAACCGAAAACCAGCTCTCCTAAAATCATGCGCATCGGGATCATAAATCACTAGGCTACTGAACAAAGCATCTGAAAATTCCTCTTTTTCTGTGGCCGAGTCAGCGTGTTTCGGGACCCTTTCTGTGACTGGGGCTATCAAGGGTTTTGCTTTGGCCATCCTCTTTCGAGCTGCTACAATTTCTTGTTCTATCTCTGGCAACTCTTTAGCCTCATAAAACACAGGAATGAACCAAGTGTGGGCTTGACGGTCTGACGCCGAGTCATTTGTATTTCTTTCCGTAAAAATGTGAAGTAAGGCTGGAAAGGATTGGTCTGGAAGATAGATTCTTGAGCAAACACCTTGCCACGTTTGGTTGCGAGTCTTCGCAAAAACCGTCGCATCGGACCACACAACCTTTATCGAAGGAACTTCCGCTTCAGCAAATTCTTCTGCGAGGCCATCAAAGTCAGCATCATCGGCAGTGGACATGGAGGGACAGAAAGAAAGTCCAACCAAAAAAGAAACGACCACTATGAGTTTTTTGATATTCACCGGAGCTCTGCCCTAGCAAGTTAAACAGAAGCCTCTTTTATTCCAAGCTCAATCACTGACTAACATGGTAAATGCGCTGCGTCAACATCTTTTAAATAGCGGTGTCAAAATGGCGCCAAAAACATCTCAATACCTTACGACACCCTGTGTTGAGAACCCATAATATCAGCTAGTTATCGTCGTTATTTTTGTGGGTTTTATTATGGGGTGCAAGGGGTCCGAGGTTCAGAACCAAGAGTACAACTCCTCCACAAACCATGATATAAACGATCTCACCTTCCCCGTTATTTTCCTTCAGGGTTACAGAGTGACGGGGTTACTTGCCTAACAACCCACCCACCTTCCTGATTGTTGAAGACTCCAAGCTGCACCATCAGCTCTATGATCTCGTGCTTTCAGGCGGTAAGTTTGCCGGCTGTAAGATCATCCATGCTTATGACGGCAGAGAGGGCTACTCGCTCTTTGTCTCTGAACCCGATATCTCCATGGTCTTTCTCGATGTCAACATGCCAGTGATGAACGGGCTGGAATTTCTGCGCCGGAGACAAGAAGAGCAGATTCGTTTGGACACGCCTATCATCTTGGTTACGGTTGAGGGAAGCGAAGAGGTCAAAGCGCAAGGCTTGGCCGCAGGCGCAGCTGACTACCTTTGCAAACCCTTTTCATCGGAAGAGCTCGAGAACATCGCCTCCAAGTATCTGCGTCTGACTGATTGAATCAGTGCACTTCCCAGGTTTGGCTGCCTTTGAGGAGCTTAACGATGTCGCCTGCGCCTTTCTGCTTTTTGACGGTGTTGATCTGCCCCTGTAGCAACTCATCGTAGGTGGGCCGCTCTACTCTACGAAACACACCAATGGGTACCGGAAAATCTGGGTAATCCATGCGGCTGAGCAAGAAAGGAATGGTCATGTTCGCTGTGGCGGCGTCATGGACCAAGACATCTTGCTCACGCACACCCGCTTGGCCAACCTTGATCACCTCTGGCTTGCCACCCTGGATACGAATACCCTCGCGCTTCTCTTTGCCAAACAGCATCGGCCTACCGTCCTCTAACTCCAACAGCCGTTCATTCCGAACGTCACGCTCGCTGAACGCACTAAATGCACCATCGTTAAAGATGTTACAATTCTGATAAATCTCCACAAACGAAACACCTCTATGAGCCGCCGCCTGCCGGATAACCTCCTGCAGATGGTTGCTGTAGACATCGATAGAACGGGCAATAAACGTTGCTTCTGAGGCAAGTGCCAGAGAGAGCGCGTTGACAGGATAATCAATCGAACCCATGGGCGTGGACTTGGTCTTCTTACCCTGTTCTGAGGTGGGAGAGTACTGCCCCTTGGTTAAACCATAAATCCGATTGTTGAACAGCAAGATGTTAATATCAAGGTTGCGCCGCAGCGTATGGATAAAGTGGTTGCCGCCAATGGAGAGGCCATCACCATCACCGGTAATCACCCATACGGAGAGATCCGGCCGCGTACACTTGAGGCCGGTGGCAATGGTCATGGCACGACCATGAATGGTGTGGAAACCATAGGTATTCATGTAATAGGGAAAACGGCTCGAACAACCAATGCCGGAGATAAAGACAAACTTCTCTTTGGCAATGCCAAGCGAGGGTGCCAGTCGCTGCATGGAAGCGAGGATGGCATAGTCACCACAACCAGGACACCAACGCACCTCTTGGTCGCTGGCAAAGTCTTTTCGCGTTAGGGTGGTGCTTGCCATCAGAGTAACCCCTCAATTGCCTGGGTGACTTCCGCAACCGTTAAGGGCTGGCCGCGTACCTTATTTAATCCGACGGCATCAACCAGATATTGATCGCGTAAGATCGATCGCAACTGACCAAGGTTGAGTTCTGGCACCAGGACTTTTTCGAAGTTCTTGAGCAGCGATCCCGTATTAGCCGGTAGTGGATTTAGGTAGCGTAGGTGCATACTGGAAACAGATTTCCCTGCAGCCTGCTGTTTTTCTACGGCTGTGGTGATGGCTCCGTAAGTACTTCCCCACCCCACCACCAAAACCTTGCCAGAGTTTGCGCCAAAGAGAGCAACATCAGGGATGTCCTGTACCATGCCGGCGATCTTTTGTGCACGCAGCCGACACATGGCCTCATGATTGCGCGGATCATAACTGACTGCACCGGTAACATCTTCTTTCTCCAACCCGCCGATGGTGTGCTCCAATCCCGGAGTGCCCGGAAGTACCCAGGGCCTGGCTAAGGTGGTTTTGTCACGCCGGTATGGCTGAAAGTCTTTGGCATCCACTAGGTGATGGCAGTCAAACTTGGGAAGGTCATCAAACGATGGAATGCGCCACGGCTCTGCACCGTTGGCAAGGCTACCATCGGAGAGCAAGAAAACCGGGGTCATGTACTTCACCGCCAGGCGTAGGGCGGTGATGGCGTATTCAAAACACTCGCCCGGGGTTGCCGGCGCCAACACAGCCACCGGAGATTCGCTGTTACGGCCATGGATGGCCTGGAGCAGATCGCCCTGCTCGGTTTTGGTTGGCAGCCCTGTACTTGGCCCACCACGCTGCACGTCGATAATGACGACGGGCAGCTCTACCATGACCGCAAGGTTGATTGCTTCGGTCTTGAGGGCAATGCCTGGCCCACTACTGGCTGTGACTCCTAGGTGACCGCCAAAAGATGCGCCGATCGCCGCACCGATGGCAGCAATTTCGTCCTCGGCTTGAAAGGTAGCGACGTTATAGTTTTTGTAACGTGCCATCTCATGCAATATGTCGCTCGCCGGGGTGATGGGATAGCTGGCGTAAAACAACTGCTTTTTGGCTAGGTGGGCGCCAACAGCTAAACCCATGGCCATAGCCTGATTGCCTGTTACTTGCCGATAGAGTCCTTTGGGCAGGGTGGCTTCGGCAACACGGTAGTGGATCGAGGCAAAAGCCTCGGTGGTATCGCCAAAAAAGTAGCCCGCTTTTAAAGCGCGACGGTTGGCTTCGGCCATCTCTGGCATGGCAGTAAACTTCTGATCAATCCAACGCAGCGTGGAGTCCAAGGTGCGGTCAAACATCCACAAGGTCAGTCCCAAGGCAAAGAAGTTTTTGCAGCGGTCTTTCTCTTTTTTTGTCAAAGAGAGATCTTGCAGTGCCTCGTGCGTCAGTTTGGTTACGGGCACTTCAAAGCAACGGTAGGATTCTAAAGAGCCATCTTCAAGTGGATTGGTAGAACAACCCGCCTTTCTGAGGTTGTTTTCTGAAAAGCCATCGGTATTGACAATAAGAATACCATCACCCTCTAGATCGCCAATATGCATCTTGAGCGCCGCTGGATTCATGGCTACAAGCACATCGGCACAGTCTCCAGCGGTGTGGATGTCATGATCGGAAAAGTGCACTTGAAAGGCACTCACTCCAGGTAGTGAGCCAGCTGGAGCGCGTATCTCCGCGGGAAAGTCGGGCAGCGTCGCCACGTCGTTACCGATGATGGCAGCAGTCTGGGTGAACTGGCTGCCGGCAAGCTGCATGCCGTCGCCCGAGTCACCGGCAAAACGGACGGTCACACTGTCGAGCTCTTGGATACTGCGGCTGTTTTTCGAGCCATTGCCGCGTCTTGGTTTTGATTTGGTTTTTCTCTGCTTCTGCAGGAGTTCGGCCATACTCGTTGAAGGGTCCCCCAGCCTGCCCAATTGCAGCCGATCATACGCCCACGAGCTAGATTTGCAACTGGCCTTGAGTGTTGTGGCAAATCTTGTTATAGGAGCGCCACGGCCACTGTTAAAAACCTACTGTTTATATTGGAGAAATAAACATGGCTAAGCTGGATGAGCTGCGGGTGCAAATCAAAACCGACCCGTTTATCGATGGCAAGCGTTGCAAAGCAATTGCCAGTGCAACCCACACCTCCCTCAACCCGGCAGATCAGGAACCCATTGCCACCTTTGCCCTTGCTGGAGCAAAAGACATGCAACGGGCGGTGCAAGCAGCTCGTCAGGCGTTTGACTCAGGACCGTGGCCACGCATGGCTACTAAAGAACGGGTAAAGATCTTAAACCGCTTTGCCGAGCTCATCCAAGCCAACGCCACCCAGTTGGGCACGATTGAAGCGTGTAACGTTGGCAAGCTACTAAAAGAGTGTATCGATCACGATGTCGCCCGGGCCTCTGCCAATATCCGTTTCTTTGCCAGTGCGGTGCAACAACAAGGTGACGAGACCTTTTTTAACGATGCCAACTTTCTTGGTAAGAAGATAAAAACCATCAGCGTTACCAAGCGGTATCCCATTGGTGTGGCTGGTCTTATCGCCCCGTGGAACAGTCCGTTGATGCTCTCAACCTGGAAGCTTGGACCCTGCCTGGCTACTGGCAACTGCTGCGTGCTCAAACCCTCACCTTGGGCGCTGCTTAGCGTCTTGCAGTTGGGTGAGCTTGCCAATGAAGCGGGTATCCCGCCAGGCGTGCTGAACATCGTTCCTGGAGATGCTGAAGGCGGCAAAGCACTGGTGACAGATCCCCTGGTGGATCGGATTTCGTTCACCGGTAGTGTTCCTGTGGGCAAGGCCATTGCCCAGGCGAATGCAGCCACAAGAGTCGCGCCGATCTCTTTGGAGCTGGGTGGTAAATCACCAACCGTAGTTTTTGCCGATGCCGATCTCGATTTTGCCGCCAAAGGCGTTGCCCGCGGTATCTTTCGCAGCCAAGGCCAGTCCTGTGTCGCAGGTTCGCGCCTACTACTGCAAGACTCCGTTTACGACGCTTTTATGCAAAGGCTACTGAAAGAAACTGAGTCGATGAAGATCGGCAGCCAGTTTGATCCTGAGAGCAACATCGGCCCGTTGATTACGAAACAACACCTAGAAAAAGTCGAAGGCTTTATTGCTACGGCAATCGATGCGGGCGCCAAGCTGACAACCGGCGGCAAGCGACCGGATGACCCCAAGCTGTCTCAGGGAAACTTCTTAGAGCCGACTATTTTTGAAAAGGTCACCACTGAGATGAATATATGGCAAGAAGAGGTCTTTGGACCGGTACTGGTGGTCATGCCCTTTGGCACTACCGAGGAGGCCATTGCCCTTGCCAACGACAGCCGCTTTGGACTCTCCTCGAGTGTCTGGACCACCAACTTGGAACGCGCCCTGGCAGTTGCCAATGCTATTGAGGCGGGCATGGTGTGGATCAACAGCCACTTTGTCCGTGATCTGCGTGCCCCCTTTGGCGGGGTAAAAGAGAGCGGAATTGGCTCTGAAGGCGGTCGCTACAGCTTGGAGTTCTTCACGCAGCCGAAGATGATCTGCCTACCTTACCCAGTCGAATCTTGCTAGCCTTGTTCGGGGCTTGACATCGTATAGAACGGCATATACAATTTTGTATAGAGTCTCATATACACTATGCGGGTATCGTTTGAATGGGATAAGGGCAATGATCTCAAGAGTTACTCCAAGCATGGAGTCTCCCGGCTCGAGGCAGAGTCCGTGTTTCAGGATAGATCACGTGTGGATTTTTCAGACCCAACCCATTCAGGCAGAGAAAAGAGATATATTACGCTAGGAAGCAGTAACCGTCCAAGAACTCTCTTTGTAGCGTGGACACTACGAAGGGACAAGGTACGCATTATTTCAGCACGTCCCGCAAGCCGAAAGGAGCGGCAAGTCTATGAAGAAAAAAGTAAACAAAGAAAAAGCTGAGCGTGAAAAGTATTTGAACCAGGACTTTGGCGATTTGCTTGCCAAGCTTGAACCTCTAGATCTCAATATAGAGTTTCCATCTCCGACTCAATCCATCAGCATCCGCCTACCTCGAGAGGTACTCAATCAAATACGAATAATTGCAGACGAAAGGGATGTACCGTACCAGTCGCTTATCAAGATGTGGATTGTTGAGAAACTTAAGAAAGCCGCCTGAACTGATGCAAGCCCTAGTGTGCGGTATTGGGTTGGCCGGGTTCGATGGGATCTTGGGTCGGCAAGAACTCACCAGTGTGGATATTTTGGAGTAACATCGCCTCTTCAAACCAGCTCTTGGGTGCCTGATGGCCCCAAAAGGTGGCACGACCAGGATGGCTCATGGGCCACTTGACTGGTTTGAAGTCAGGGTCGGCAATAATGTAATCGCTGGTATAGATCTCAATGCGGTTGAGATCGTGATCGCGCAGATAGAGAAAAAAGGCATTGCTCAAACCATGCCTACCTGGACCACGCTCTAAACAGTTCCGCATATCCAAAGAGGCAAGAATGTCACAGGCGCGCAGAATACTCTGCGTGTCTTGCGCCCAAAAACCAGCATGATGCAAACGGGGACCAATACCGTTCATCAGCGCAAGGTCATGGACGTTCTGCTTGCGGTGGATCCAGGCAGCCCAGATGTGCTCGCCAACATCGGTAACCATGGACTCAGAGAGCATAAAGCCCATCTTTTGTGTCCACCAATCAAACGCGGACTGTACGTGCGGCACCTGACAGTTGAAGTGGTCCATACGCATGATATTGGCACCACGATACTTATCAAACTGCTGTAGCAGCCGATCGCGTTGCTCGATCTCATGAAAAAACTCCACTGCCAGACCACTGGGATCATGCGTGCGTAATGCCTTGCCCTGTCCTGACTCTAAACTGTTTGCTTCAATCCAACGAGTCGGTAAATCATGCTGTTTGTAGAGACGCGCGATTTTCTCTAGATCTTCGGCAGCTGCCACGCGAAAGGCAATGTGGTTGGCACCACCGCTCTTTGCTTTGCGTAACACCAACGAGTATTTATCCCGCTCTTCTAAACCGCCGAGATAGAGCGTTTCATTGTCACGGTCGACTTCGATGAAGCCAAGTGCATCGACATAGAAGGCGCGTGCACGTGCCAAATCGGTAACCCCAAACTCTACATGCGCAGCACGAGTAATGTTGAAATCGACCACCAATCACACTCCGCCTTAGTCAGAGATCAACTCGTTGAGTTTGGGTAGGTTTTCCTGCAACTGCGCCACAAAACGCTCTTCAGGGAGCAGATAGGGCGCACGGGGTGGCCCCATGTTAATGCCGGATACGGCTGAGGTAGCCATCTTGGTGGTACCTATGTGGCGTTTGTTGTCTTCACCGCCACGGGGAAAGACTTCGTTGACCATGTTTTGAATCGCCTCCAAACGCTGACGATCCACCCGCTCTCCGCCTTCGTTAAAGAGCCGCCACATCTTCATGCAGGCGGGCACGGCAAAGGCGTTGATAAAACCGCCGCTGGAGCCAAGGATCAGCCCGGTGGTAAAGACGCGAAAGGTGGTAAAGATCGGAATTCTACCGGCTATAGTGTTAAACAGCGGCTCCAGTTCGCGTTGGCGATCGGTCTTGACCTCTTTCATACCAACAATGCCGGGAATGTCCGCCAGCCTGCCAACAAACTCACGCTGCATGAAAAACTTCGAAAGCGCTGGATTATGGTAAACAACGATAGGCAGCCCCGTCTCCGCAGCTATTTGATAGTGGCGGTAGACCTCATCTTCGTCCGGCACCCAGTAGTAAGGAGGTATTAACTGGGCTGCAGCATAGCCAAGCTCCTTGCAAACTCGGGCGTGCTCTACCACCTCACGGCTGCAGGGACCGGCAATGGTACCGATTTTCTGCATGCCGCTGTGTTTGCTAACTTGTTCACTCACCACCTCAAAACACTTCCAACGTTCTGAGTTGCTAAGACAGGCAAACTCACCAATGCTTGGCGTTGCCACTACGCCATCAACACCTTGCTCGGCACACCAGTCAATCTCGGCGCGCAACGCCTCATGATCCACCTCTTCAGCTTGGTTGAAGGGGGTGACCAGCATGGCATAGATACCACGTGCCAACTTGAAATCACTCATGATGGGCTGCTCCTTAATCTATTGGCCCTTGGGCTTTGCTTCCGGAACTTGCCAGCCAGCTGGCATCTTCGAGAAATCGATAAAGGGCTCAGTATCACCACTTTCACGGGCATCTTCAATCTGTTGGTAAAAACCCTTACCTGCCTGCTTGGAAAAGGTGATGTTGACCTCCTCTAGGGCTTTGCCACGCGGACGTTCCACATACTCAGGAAAGGAGGCCTCGGCAGCGTCGCCTTCAGAGTAACCTTTGGCAAACATCTGCTTGAGAATACCAAAACCATCGTTGCGCACCAGGGTCTCACCACGTGGTCTGGCGCTGAATTTTTTTAGATGATCCTGAAATTTTTCTAGACTGTGGCAGTCGTAGGCAACGTGTTGGCAGGCATGGTCACCGTGCTTTTCGACAAACCGGGTTACCTGAGAGACCTTGTTACGATCAATGCCTTCTACCAGAGCAACCCCGAAGTCACCATAGTCAATACACCAGATCTTCATGCTGCTGTCAGGGTCATCAGGCCTAACATCATCGATACGGTTGATTAAGGTACCGCCCTCTACTTCTACGTGAAACCAGGTCCATTTTTCTATCATTCCCTTGGCCACGGCGTAGGTGACATGATCGACTTTCTTTAACAATCCCATAAGAATCCTCCAATCCGACTGCACTGCGCTCATAGCAAATCCACATTTATACGTCAATCTGAGAGTGTTGCCCTTTCTAAGCAAGCTGTTACAACTGGCATAGAGGGTTTGACGCTGATCTGCCGACGACGGCATATAGCCACGTTAGCTATCCTGGTAGTGGCAATACACATAACTACGCTTAAAAACGAGTTCTATTGGGATGACCGCCCACAGATACTGCAAGGTAAGCTCTTGCATGAGCTCGATGCCATCCCCAAGATGTTTCAGCATGAGGTTTGGTACAACGTCGATATGGGGGAGCGTGCGCCCGGCACTCAAGTGGACATCTACCGACCGCTGTTCAACCTCTCGCTCTTTATCGACTACCAAATCTGGGGCAAACAGAGCGCGGGCTTTCATCTCACCAACCTTCTTATCCACCTCGCCAACACGCTGCTGCTCTATCTGCTCTTTTTGCACCTACTGCCATCTCGTTTTGCCTGGTTAGGGAGTGCGCTGTTTGCTCTCTTTCCGCTCTGTGCCGAACCGATTCACTATGCCTCGGCGAGATCGGAATCGATAACAGCGCTGTTTCTGTTTCTCTCTCTTTTCTTTGGCCTACAGTCTAAACAGCAGTTGAAATGGCGTGACTTATGGATGGCACTCGCCTTTTTACTCGCCCTGCTGACTAAAGAGACCGCCATCTTACTGCCGATATTCTTGCTAGCGGTGTTCCTGACCAGAGAACACCAGACAACTACAGACTCTTGGTTTAAGCCTATGTGCTGGCTGGCTGGAAGCCTCATGGTCTACGCTGTTCTCCGACTGCAAGCCCTGGGAGGCGCTAAGGGCCTGGAGGATTCAAGTCACGCACTTGAGCTTATCCTAAACTTCCCAAGCTATGTTCTCCTCTGGTTGTCCTGTTTTCTCATCCCAATCAACAATATGCCGATGCAACACTTTGCTGCTGTACACACGCTCACAGATTGGGGTGCGTGGATCAAGGCAGTGTTTCTATACAGTGCTTTCGCTGCCATCCTCTTTGGCTGTCTAAAAAAACGCTGGGCAGCAGGTTACGGCTGGCTGTGGATATTGCTCCTACTTCTACCGAGTGCCATTGGCAGTACGTTGAATGAGGTGTTCAATCCACGTTATGGCTATGCCGCGGTAGCCGGCGGGGTTTTGATTTTGACTATCGCTTTGAAGCAGTTGAGCAACATGCCGAAGCTGCGCATCTTTGGCAACATTTTGACCATTGTCTTGTTTTGTTTTTATGCCATCACCTCTATTCGTGTTGGCGCTGCTTACCGTACGGAAGTCTCATTTTATCAAAACATCCTGGAGCAACGTCCTGGCTACACAGAGGCGGAGTACAACCTTGCCAACACTCTTTACCGCCAAAAAAGCAAACAAGAGGCAATCACCATCTACCGTCACATCCTCAATAAAGAGCCAAACCACCTTATGGCGATGAACAACCTCGCTGTAGCACTGCTCGATCTTGGCAAGCCAGAGGCAGCAAGGCAGTTGTTAGACAAGCTCATTGTCCTTGATGACTCAAAACCGCGCTACTTTTATAACCATGCCCTGGCACTGAAAGGAATAGGAGAGGACGAAAAGAGCATTGCTGCTCTACTGCGGGCATACAAGCTTGACAGAAACTATCTTCCCGCGCGCAGGGTATTGCAATATCTCTGTAAAAAGCAGCATGACCACATACCCAAAAAAGTTTGTGTGGACTCGAAATAAATAAACCCTACTGCAGACGTTTTTGCAGAAACTTCGCAGCTGCTGTCGCATGTTTGCGTAGCTGCTCATCTTTGGATTTAGCCATCTGTTGTAAAATCGGCACTGACTTTTGCGTGCCAATCTTACCTAGTAAAAAACAGATGGCCTGGTTGGTTGTTGATGGCAATGGGTGCTGACCCAACGGTATCCAACCAGAACTCTTGAGTTGCCACCACTCGATGAGGACATCCTCTAATCGTTGCCCCTTGCCGACGTCCGGATTGCCCGCGTGAGACAGCAGGTGAATGAGAGCAGCCTGCATGTTTGCATTCTGACTAGCAAACAGTTTACGCACAACTAGGTAGACGGCTTTGAGTGAAAGCGTCTTACTGCGACTAATAACCTCTATTGCCTTAAGCGTGACATCCTCAAAGTCTGCTGCGAAAAGCTGCGCGATTTCACTGTCGGTCTGCCCGCCGCCTAGTTGAAATAAGACCTCCACCGCCTCACTACGTACTGAGGAATGGCGGCTGTGCAGCTGTTTTAACACGGCAGCTTTGCCGTCTACGGCACCTGTGCGTGCCAGGGCTCGCAGCAGATACCTTGCCGTAATCTCAGTGACATCATCTTTAAGCAATATAGAGATAAGACGAATCTGTCCCTGTCGATCGACACCACCCAAGAGTTCACATATCTGTTCACGCTGCTTTTCGCTGCGTACATCGCTCAGCATGCCGAGCAGCTGTTCTATGGCCCCGGAACCAGCAAGCTGGCAGAGCAAGAGAATGGCCTCAACATCTTCAGGTTTCTCCTTGTCACCCTCTGCAAACGCATTCTCAAGAATTGGTGTTTTCTTAAACAGATACTCTAGGGTCTTTGCCGCCAGAGGTTGTCGTTGCGGCAACGTCGTGCTTTCGGAGACGTCGTGCAGATGGATGGTTGCCACCAACTGGCGTAGAGCGGCAAAGTATCGCTTTGCCACCATGATCTGCGACATGGCGACCGACTGTTTCATCAGACGTTTGTATTCGTTTTCATCATCACAGCGCGCTAAACGCTGCAGGAACTGTTCTGGCTCCGCCACAAATTCATCGACCATCTTATCGAGCAACACATCCCGCTGCAGACTCTTAGGTAGTTTTTCATAGTCAATCAGGTTAGCAGAGTAGAGATCGCGTAGCAGGCTGTGTCCTGTTGTCTGGAGTTTTTGTTGAAGGGATGGGAAAATCAGGCTTATAAGCTCCTCTGTACGCTGCCGTAACGTCATCTCTGAAACAAGCTTTGCATCACCCTTTCTGTTACAAAACTCAATCAAGCTAGCAATGGCCTCATAAGCAATAGACTCTTCAGTAACGGTAACAATATACTCCTCGAGATTCTCTTCGTAGCTGAGATCACCTGCCTTATACACCAGGTCAATGTGTAAGAGGATATCGCGCACAAAGTCGGGATCACGAATTGGTCGCATAATATCCTCTACCAATTCATGCTTGAGCTTGCGGATGGTCTCTCTGTCCTTGCTACGAAAGTAAGGAATTACGCTCATGTCGCGGCGTAGCCTTGCCAAGGCCAGTTCAACTCGCCATGGCAGTTTGCCTCTGACATAGAGCAAATCCTCCTCAACTACGATGGAGATAGAAGTAATACCTTGCTGCTGCAACAGTCGAACAACCTCTTGTGGCACGTAGCTGTCTGTCATCAGTGTAATGAACTGAATAAAATCTTTTAGGCTGACATGAGATTTGATGGAGAAACTGAGCAGACGCTTACGGAGAAAGAAGTCGACAAACTTTGGCAGAAAAAGCTGAGCAACATCTGCCGGCAGGATTTCACTCAGGCTAACGTCGGCTTGCGGGTCAAAGCCATCGACAAGAATTTCATGCTGCTCGCCGATGGTCTTCCTAACAAAGGTGAGCTCTTGACGCTGACCCAATACCTGCTGAAAGGATTCATGCAAAACATGGAGAAACTTCTTGGCGTGCGGATGGTCGGCACTGTAGTAGCCAGCTTGCAACAGCGCCTTGGCAAGATCGAGAACAAACTTCCTTAGTGGGTCGTTGGCTGAAAGCTCGGTAACCGCTTTGGTCTCACTCTCTCTGCTCATAGAAATGGCTAGGGTTTATCCTGCATGGCTCTGCCCGTCATGGGTACGAAGCGAACGTCGAGAAGCGTCTCATCTCTTACACCGCTTTTCTTCTTCGTAATGAGCTTGAGCTGCTGCATAAACCGGCCTACAGGTATGATCAGGCGCCCACCCACCTTAAGCTGTTCAATCAAGGGCTTGGGGATCTGCTCAGGCGCTGCGGTCACCATGATGGCATCAAAAGGCGCATGCTCTGGCCAACCCAGGTAACCATCCCCCTCCTTCACAAAGACGTTGGTGTATTGTAGCTCTTGCAAGAGTTTGGTCGCAGATTTGGCAAGCGACGGAACGATCTCAATCGAGTAGACCTTGCCGGCCTGCTTTCCCTCCCGGCCAACCACCTCAGCAAGGATGGCGGCTTGGTAACCGGAGCCGGTACCGATCTCCAACACCTTCTCACCCCCCTGCAGCCCCAGCGCCTCGGTCATATAGGCAACGATATAGGGTTGCGAGATAGTCTGCCCCTCGCCAATGGGCAGTGGATGGTCTACATAAGACTGCTGCCGATGCCGCTCGGGCACAAACAGATGGCGATCCACCTTGTGCAGGGCGGCCAGCACGCGTGGATCTTTGACTCCACGCGCGGCAATCTGCCTGTCGATCATTTCACGTTTCATCTGATCCCAACCAGCAATAACGAACGGGCCATACACACTGCCGACAATAACCAGCAGACAAACCGGTAACAGCCTACGGCCAATGTGAGCATACCATGAAACCTGCAGCATCTTGCTCCTTAGTAAGATCAACTTACTGAATCTGGAAAGAGCTTACCAGGATTAAGGATGCTGGCCGGATCTAAGCTCTGCTTGATCTGCTGCTGCACCCGGACCGTCGCCCGATTGAGCGCCATCGGCAAATAGTCCCGCTGTACCCAGCCAATGCCGTGCTCACCACTGATCGTCCCGCCAAGGCTGATGGTGAGGGCAAAGACCTTGTGTACCAACTCGGGCAGTTGCTGTTGCCACTGCTGCTCGGACCTACCCGATTTTAAAATATTGACGTGCAAATTGCCGTCACCGGCGTGGCCATAACAGTAGCTGGAGAAGTCGTAACGATCGCAGATCTCTTTTACCCCGCGAAAGTGCTGCGGTAGATTGGCTCGCGGCACCACGGTGTCCAACTCGCGGTAAGGCGCCAAAGCCTTGATTGCCTCACCACAGGCGCGTCGTACGGCCCAGAGCTCCTCTTGCTTGGCGTTACTATCCGCCAGCAAGACATCGATGGCGCCACCCTGAAGCATCACCTCGCCTATGGCGTCACACTCCTTCAGCAGCCGCTCTTCCTCATGTCCGTCTACCTCGACTAACAGTTGTGCGGCCACCTCTTGGTGTGGATAGCTCTTGCCGAGGTGCGCGGCAGCACAGCGGACCACTTCGCCCTCCATAATCTCCATGGCCGCTGGCACAAATCCCTGCATAAAAACCGGCGCAACGGTCTTTGCCGCGGCGTCAATGCTGTTAAAGGGAACCATCAGTGTTTGCCGGTAGCGCGGTCGCGCCAGCAGCTTAAGAGTAACCTTGGTAATCACGCCAAGGGTGCCCTCGCTGCCGATGAGAAGCTGCGTGAGGTTGTAGCCGGTAACATCCTTGAGCCGTTTGCCCCCCGTTTGGATGATCTCACCACTGGGCAGAACCGCCTCCACACCGTAGACATAGTCTTTGGTAACCCCATACTTTAAAGCCCGCGGTCCGCCAGCACACTCGGCCAGATTACCGCCAAGGGTGCAAGAGCCACGGCTGGCAGGATCAGGCGGATAAAACAGCCCTCTTTGCTCCACTTCTTCTTGAAACTGTTGGGTGATTACACCGGGCTCCACCACGGCAAAGAAGTTCTCGGCATCGATCTCGACAATACGGTTCATCTTCGCAAGCGAGAGTACCACGCCACCGTGTACGGGCAGAGCGCCACCGGACAGTCCTGTACCACCACCCCGGGGCGTTACAGCAACGCGGTGACGGTTGGCAAACTTTAACACGGCGCTCACCTCCGCGGCCGTGTCAGCAAAGACGACAGCCTCTGGTAAAAAAGATAGATCTTCGCTCTCATCACTTGCAGCCAAATGCAGCTGGTCTCGCTCGCAAGTCAGACAACCGTTTCCATCAGCTTGGCTGATGGTCTTTTCTAACTCAGAAATAAGCTGGGCATCGAGTTTGGTGAAAGGTGGTGCAGACATTTTTCTTTCCTAGCCGACGTAGGCCCTGCCTATCCACGCCACAGAAGATCACCCTCGTCAAGCCCTTTCAAAAACAGGAAATTTCATGTAGACAAAGGACGGCTTTTGAATAGGAGGATTTCCATGGCAGAGGTTTCACTCTTAGGAATCTTGAGTCGCTGGGTTCACATCCTCGCCGTTGTCATTGCTGTGGGTGGTTCGTTTTTTATCCGCCTTATACTTCTACCCATGGCACAGAAGAGCTTAAGCGCTGAAGCGCATGAATCCTTACGCACGAATTTACTTGGACGCTGGCGTATAGTCATTCACAGCTGTATCTTTTTGCTGCTGCTCACAGGCTTCTACAACCTCTGGCTCGCCATGCAGAGTGATCCAGAACCGGTCTACCACCTGCTCTTTGCTGCCAAATTCCTTCTCTCGTTGATGCTGTTTGCCATTGCCATTCTTGTAACCGCAAAGCAGGGCATGCCAACGTGGATGCAACCCCATGCCCGCCACTGGATGCTTGGCCTGGTTGCACTGGGCATCACTATCATCCTTATTGCTGGACTCCTGCATACGATTCCACGGGGGATCTAGGTACTAACGATGGTTGTTTGATGCTTCTGGCTGTTGCAGCGCCAGCTGCCACGCTAAATTATTTGCTGCTGGAGTGTTCAAACGGTTAGTAATTGGGATACAACGGCCCTCCCGGGCAATACCGACATACCTTTGCGGATCACTTTTGCTGTCTACTGCCATTTGCAATCTTACATCTGACCGTAGGACAACACGTGGAAACTCATAGCTGAGCTCAGAATCGTCTGCGTTGAAAAACTTGAGCATTTGGGCATTGTCACTGTATGCAGAAATATGCACCACATCATATGCTGCACTGTCAAAAGTGCCTGCGGCAAAGGCGCCCTGCACTCGTACTGGCTCAAAACACATGGATGGTTCATATTCCGAGTACCTTACGGAATCGCTCAAATCCCACAGCTTGTCATCCAGATCGTCCCAGTATTCATAATAGTCATCCATAGAGTCATAGGTGACAAATGAATCAAATGCCTTTTCATACATCTCTTCTACCTGCATTGGATTTGTCACAAGAGTGATTGCAACATTAAGCTCGGGTTTGACGACGTCATACTCAACCCCGTTAAGAGTGGGTCTGCTTGTAGTAAAAAATGCATCAGAATTTTCAAAACGTATTAAATCGGGCGAAGAGACATCGCTCGGATCTAGGTTCGCTAAGCAAGCTATTGCACTTCTATAAGGAAGAATGCGGTGCTTATGAGTTGTAACATTGACGAGACGGCCAGCAGCGCGTAGTTTTGTCGCTTCGATCTTACCCAAAACGGCATCAACGGTTTGCATGGTTGCAATTACAACTAGAAAACCTCGTCCACCGTCGCTCGGATCATAGCTGTGATAACCGATGAGAGGTACCACCGGGAAGAGTTTGGAGCTTTCGAACTCATCTTTGAGCCTCTCGGCAACCTGTCCGTTCCATTCGGGCACATCGGCATCGTCTCCAAAGGGAATTTCTAACAACACCAGCTGAACGTCGTTTGCTTGTGCCAAAAACGAATCAAAGAGGCCCAAGGTTGCCGTGAAAACTCCTAGTATAACCAAGCAGCGGGGTAGCCGTGCCATGAAGATACTCCCAAAGATGATAGCTCCCTGTTAGCTTACGCAATTGGCATGCCATAACGAGATCACCGCAGTACAGAATCCAACTCCGGTTCTAATGGTAACTATTTAAAATCAAATGGTAATCTGTAAATACTGGCGGGAACACCGTCGAGAAAGCTGCCGAGGCTCAATACCTCAATAATACACTGAGTCAACCATGGGGCACTTTGCCACAGAGGGGGTGGACCTGCTCAATCACCTCCAGAGCAAAATGGGTCTCATCTTCAGTGCCGGTATTGATGCGAACCCCATTAGGTACTCCAAAAGCACCGACGTGGCGGACGATCAAACCTCGGTTGAGGCAGGCGTTGCTAAAGGCTGTGGCACGGTTCTCATCAGCAAAGATCAACATCAAAAAGTTCGCCGCACTCTTGACGTAAGGAATGCCAAGCGCATCAAACCTCTTGCCCATCTCTGTAAGCATGCGACGATTGAGTGTTATGGTCTCTGTTAAAAATTCGTCATCAGCCAACGCACCGATGGCTGCTGCTTGGGCCAGGTTATTCGGTTCAAACGGCAGCTTCACCTTGTAGAGTTCACGGATCAAACTCTCTGGACCGAGAGCAAAACCAACCCGAATACCGGCAAGACCGTAGATTTTCGAGAGCGTACGCGTGACAATGAGGTTGTCAAAGCGGTACTCCAATCCGTTGGGGTATTCTGGAAGCTCCTTGGCGTACTCATAGTAGGCCTCATCCAAAACCACCAACACCTCTGACGGCACCTTACACATCAACGCCTCAAACTCTTGTTTTGAAAACATCGAGCCCGTCGGGTTGTTGGGGTTGGCAAGATAGAGGATTCGCGTTTGTGGTTGGATGGCTGCGGTCAACGCATCCAAGTCAAAATGATAGTCGCGCAGTGGTACCTCGACAAGCTGGCGCGCTAACTTTTGAGTGTTGACCTGCATACCAATAAAGCTACCAGCTGAGGTGAGCACCTGTCCGCCCGGCTCACTAAAGGCCATGACAATGTATTCCAGCAGGGCATCGGTACCACTGCCGCAAACGATCTCGCTCGCTGGCCGGCCAAACCTGTCTGCCAAAGCCTGCACCAGGTTGTAGGCGCCGGCGTCTGGATAACGGTGAATACCGGCCATAGCCTCACGCATAGCTGCCATTGCCTTGGGCGATGGTCCAAGCGGATTTTCATTGGAGGCGAGTTTGACGATACGTTTGAGCTGTTTCTCTCGAGCCAGCTCTTCGATGGGTTTACCCGGTCTGTAAGGCTTTAAACCAAGCAGGTGTTTAGGAGTGGGCACTACCATGGGATCCGGCTCTCTGCCTACCAAAAAAGCCGCTCAAGCACCAACCCTTTGTATGGCTCGGAATCATTGATTTCTTGCTCAGTTTCATTAATAAAGGAGGGACATTTTGCCCATTCACAAGGAGAGACCACGATGAGCAGAGAAATACCCTTGGATCTTAAGGAGTTTGCTGCCAAAAACGACCTCACCGGCCTGACCGCACCCTCTCTAAAGGCTGTACGGGCAGGCAACGAAGGATACACCATCGAGCGTGGCAAGAAGTTTCTCACCTTTCAAGACCGCATCAACCGCGAGCTCCTTACCCACCGGGTAATCAGCAACAACACCTACACCAAGTGGGTACAGCAGGGCGGCATGAACCGTCATCAGGTCAAAGATCTGGTGGTGCAGTTCTCGGTCTTTTCCAACCTCTTTCTCATTGCGCAACTTCTAAAGACCATCCATGCCGACTCTTTAGAGGGAATGCGGGCGTCCAAAGAGATCCTCGCCAATGAAATCGGTGTGGTCTTCAAGAGCGATAAGCAACGGGCAGCGAGCGATGATACCGATCCGGAAATTGTTTCTACAGAAGGAACGGTGGATGGCGGCACCTTTCGTTTTAAGGCTGGTCACTTTGAGTGGTTACTGCAGATGGGTGAAAAGTTAGGGCTTACCTTCAACGACATGGGCAAACGCAGTCTTGGACGCAAGCCAACCATCTTCTTCTGCGATGAATTGGCACGACTCTACGGTAGTGAGAACTACCAAACCTCTCAGGCAGCAAGCTACGCTGTGGAGAACTGGGCCAATGCTGGTTTCTGGCAGGAGCTTGTGGATGGCTTGACCGCCTTCAAAGAAACCGAGCAGCCAGATCTGCCGCTAGGATTTTGGACCTTTCATAATCGTCTGGAGGCACAACACGCCGCACATACGCAAGAGGAATTAGAGGAATACTACTTCGAACATCATGGCCTCAACGAAGACAATTTCATCAAGTATGGCAATGAAATGCTTGACGGTGTTGCCGCGTTTTGGGATGGCCTTGACGACGAGCGCAAGAAACTCGCCGCATAGGAGGAAAAATGAAAAGAGATATTACTTCAATTGTTTTAATTGTGGTTTTTGCTGCGGTATTTACGCTAGCCGCATGCGCGCCACGCCACAAGAGTAAGGCGGCAAAGACCGACCCAGCCAAGCAAGAGATGCAGCAAGAGTCAACCGCTGCCAAGGCAGAATCTGAGGTAAAGACTGGTGCTACCACGACACCAAGTCCGCTAAACGTTGCTGATGCTGCTATTGCCAAGAGTGTTGCAAACCTCACACCTGTCGACAGTGGCAGTTCCTTTGATGATGGCGTGGGCACACTCTACTGTTTTACAAAAGTGCTTGGTGCCGCTGAACCAACGCAGATCACGCATGTGTGGTACTACAACAACGAACAGGTAGCCATGGTCAACCTCGACGTCAAAAGCTCTGCCTATCGCACCTACAGCTCCAAGAACATCTGGCCAGGCGCTACAGGCAACTGGAGAGTCGAAGTCAAGGACCAGGGCGGCGCCCTCTTGAACCAACTAAACTTCGAGGTCAAAGCCGCAACTCCCTGAAAGGTACGGCCTTACTTTTAGGGAATGCATTCCCTTTTGATACCTAAGCGCGCACAGACTATTCTAGATTACTGGTTTGCGGGCCTGCAAGCTGCTGAGCCACCTTCGGAAGAGCAAATGGACTTTTGGTTTAGGAGAAAGGATCCCAAAGTAGATGCCTACCTACGCGAAAATTTTCTCGCTGACCTTGAGCAAGCAGCCGCAGGTGAACTTGAGCACTGGCAAGAAACAGCCTCCGGCACTTTAGCGCTCATCTTACTGCTCGACCAATTCCCAAGACACATCTACCGCGACCAGCCGAACGCCTTCAGCAACGACACCAAAGCCCTGTCCATAAGTCGTAATGCCGTTCAAAGTGGCATGGATCAACAGCTCAGTTTTGTTGAGCGCATCTTTTGCTATTTGCCGTTTGTACACAGCGAAGCGCTTGCGACCCAGAGAGAGGCCGTACGCTTAGCAAAGGAGTTGCTTGAGAAGTGCCCAGAAGTCATGCGTCCCGTCTTCGAAGAGAGTTATGTTCATGTTAAACGTCACTGCGAAATTATCGAACGTTTCGGTCGTTTCCCACATCGCAACAGCATTCTTGGTCGGGTATCAACAGCGGAAGAGCATGAATTCCTCCAACAACCCAACTCGTCATTCTAGGAGGCTAACTCGTCGAGGAGCTCATAGGCGCGGCGCAGATGCGGAATGGTGATCGAGCCCCCCACCACCAAAGCAACGTTGAGAGCCTCGTTGAGTTCGGTCTGGGTATAGCCCGCCTCCACACAACGGATGAGGTGGTAGCGAATGCAGTCATCACAGCGTAGCACCGTGGAGGCGACAAGCCCCAGAAGCTCCTTGCTCTTGCCTGAGAGCTCGCCGTCTTGGTAGGCGGCGCTGTCTAAATTAAAAAACCGCTTGATGCCGAGATGGTCTTGTTTCAGCACAAGCTGATTCAGACGCTCACGCTCGCGCTCAAACTCTTCCTTTTTACCCATGCTGCCTCAGATAATAAAGAAGAACCGCTTAAGGCGTGCTCTCTACCTCATCCTCTTCTTCGAGAATCTTAATCTCAGGTAGATCTTCGTCATCGGCAAAGATGTCGAACTCGGGCGTTGTCTCAATCGGTTCTACTGCAGATGGAGGGGCTGCCGGCGGTTCCGGAACAGCCGCTGGCGCCGGCTCTGTTGTTAGCGGCGTGCCAACTTCATACTCCTGTAGTGACGCTGGCAGTTCTGGTTCCGGAGCCCGACGACGCTTGACGTATTGGGTGATGCGTGCAGCAATCCACCCCACCTGCCCTTGCGGGGTCTCCACCTTGAGCCAGACCTTGTTGATATCGGTAGCACTGTTACGAGCAAGAACCCGCAACCGGGTACCCGCATCTACCTTGGTCAACACAGATTCGCCCAGAGCAGGCAGAGAGCGGATGTTTGCCTTATTAGGTTTGGTGACGACAAAGAGATCTGTCGCTGCCGACGTAAGCGCCAACAAAAAAACACCTACCAACATTACCGACAAGAATGTCACGATCTTCTTCATAGCACGACTCCTTACCCCAGTGGGTCCACCTCTTAACTCCTACCAAATTCGTCTTATGTGGTCAAAATAATAACAGAAATCGTCCTAAAAACGTAGGAGCGTCGCAAAACAACCTAGAACTCATTTCATAACTTTAATGAAACTCGTAACGGGTTCAGCAGCTCAAACAGGGTAGTGGGTGACGCGCCGGAGGGACCCGCTTCCCGTCCGCTACCCATAAAGACTTTGCCAAAATGCCTGATGGCCACTAGACTAGCGGGCTTGTGACCCTGCTCATACGCATCGCCATTCTGCTCTGCATTGGTATCAACCAAGCTGTTGCATCCCCTGATGTGTCGCCAAAAACTCCAGTCATAGGATCCACCCTGAACGTTAGAGAGGCGCTTGATCTGCTAGTGGCGTTTGACTGTTTTGATGTTGAGGTCCTCCGCGGTGATACCCTGACAACCGAGCAACAACTGGCGCGTCTGCTACGACATAGCTCGCGATGTATCGATAACCCTGAGCTCCCCAACCACCTACACCAGCTGATTGTCAATATGTCGCAGCAGTTTGTGAAGCCAGCACAGCAAGCTACAGACAGACCAAATAAACTCCTATTTAGAAAACCATGGCTCCAGGCAAGGCACTTCTACTTTGAAGACGACATCCGTCCGGTAGATCAACCTGAAATAACTGCAAACGTCAGCAGCTGGAAGGCCTACCAAGAGGGTATTAAGTTTAATCCTGGGCACAATGGCCTGTTCATTGGTGAGTGGGCACTCTCTGCAGCTCGATGGTTCTCTGTTAACATTGAACCACTGCTGCTGGTGCGAGAAGTGGGCGACACTGAATTGGACCTCCACAGCGGCAATATTAAGTTCACCCTGAACAACTTTGAGCTTAAGGTTGGCCGTGCGCACATGTACTGGGGACAGACCCAGAGTGACGCCCGCATTCTCCTGGGCATCAATACCCGGCCGCTCGATATTATCCAGATTGGCTCACCCCAGTTCTTTATACTGCCGTGGATCTTCAAATACCTAGGCCCAGCGCAATACCGCCTCTCCTTAGCAAAGCTCGATGGTGAACAGATTTTTCCACACCCACTGCTGGCCACCGGCAGGTTGATGTTTAAACCGACCAAAAACGTTGAGGTGGGCATTACCCGCAGTATGGAATTTGGTGGTGATGGCGCGCCAAGTTTTTTCTTTCTTGAGCCACTGGCTGAATTTGTCGGCATTCGTGTCGACGAGGGTAAGTTCTGGAGTCTACCGATCACTCGGTTTAAAGGCGAAGGCTCGAGCTTTAACAACAACTTCCTTGGCTGGGACATCCGCTGGACCATTGAATCGCTACGCCGCTCGGAGCTCTTTGTTGAGTTCTACGATGAAGACCCCCTTGGCATCGATGGCTGGCGACGTAACCTTGGCATCCACCTTGGTTTTTGGATACCGCGTCTCACTCGCGCTGGCGACTGGCAGTTGCTGTTTGAAGCTGGCTACTCACCACGGGTCAATTACCACCACGGTATCTTCAAATCTGGCCTAACCAATGAGATGCAGATACTGGGCTTCAATCATGGTCCGCGTACGCTGAACTTCCTTGTCAAAGCCAACAAGCTCTTTCTACCCCGAACTCTGCTAACCACCACGGTCGCAACCCGCATTGGGCTGCGTAACTTTGCCGATAGCTCTCTTGAAGAGGTGAGTTATCTCGTCAAAGGTGGAATGCGCTATCAGCTGTGGCGCCACTTACGCTTTGACTTTGAATTTGGTTTGCAGCACATTGATGACTTCAACTTCTTGGATGACAATCTCTTTACTGTGATGGCGGATTCAAGGTTGAACTACACGTTCTGATACAGACGAAGAATGGCTATCCAATTAATAGACTTTGGCTTAGACGATCGTAAGGCGCTCAAGACGTTTGTAAAGTTTCCTTACAGAATCTATCGCCACGATCGCAACTGGATACCCAGGCTCAACTTGGAATATTTGGGCAATCGCCTGCTCGGTCAGGTCGGCATGTTTCAAGCTGAATTCCCCTATCATGACCATGCCAAAACACGTTTTTTTATTGCCAAAGAAAATAGCGAGATCGTTGGCCGCATCACCGCTTCTATAGATGAGGATTATGAGAAGTTTCACAAACAGCGTCTCGGGACTTTTGGCTTCTTTGAATGCATAGACGATAACAACATTGCACAGAAGTTGCTGCATGCGGCACAGAGCTGGTGCCAAAACGAGGGAGCCCAAGACTTTATGGGACCCTTTAATTTTACTAGCAACCACACCTGTGGTCTGCTCATCGACGGTTTTGATGACCCGCCGATGATCGAGATGACTTACAACCCGCCCTATTACGCCAACCTCTTGACCGCCTTCGGCCTTAAAAAACGCAAGGACCTACTCTCCTTTAAGATACTGTCCAGCCGCGACAATAAGCGCGCCGAGCGTTTGGAGAGAATCGGTGCTAAGATCCAAAAACGCCTCAACCTCTCTATCCGGCCTTTTAATGTAAAACGTTTAAAGGAAGAGACAAAGATCTTCGTGGCGCTCTACAATGATACCTGGAAGGAAAACTGGGGTTTTGTGCCTGTGAGTGAGGCCGAAGCCGATCATATTGCCGAGAACCTAAAAATTGCCCTGGATCCGCGAATCTTTCTCTTTGCAGAAGTTGAGGGCGAAGTGGTTGCTACGATTGGTAGCTTTCCCGACCTCAACTGGGCCCTACGCATTCGCCCTGGTAGCCGCATGAACTGGGATTGGCTACGTCTTATCATGCTGTTATGGCGCAAGCGAACGATTTCACGCGGGAGAACCTTTGTTTTTGGTGTGCGTGAGGATTTTCGTAAGCGGGGAATCGAGAGCCTGTTGTTTCAGCAGTCATTAAAGTGTGGACGTAAAGTGGGCTACCGCTATGGCGAGTGTGGCTGGATTCTTGAAGACAATGAGCCTATGCTGCGCGAGACGATCGCCATGGGTGGTCAGCCCTATAAAACCTACAGGATCTTCGGGGTTTAGGACTTTGCTGCAGAGTTGACATCCTAGGGAAATTTACCTAATATCTCGGGAACTTAAGCCGGAAGCCACCTATGTCACTGTTCAAAAAGTGTTACGACTACCGCGACCCTGAGGAGGCTCGTGCCGCTGGCATCTACCCCTACTTCCGCCCGATTGCTGGTTGTGCCGGCCCCCATGTCATTGTCGATGGCAAAGAGAAGATTATGATCGGCTCCAACAACTACCTTGGGTTGGCAAACCACCCCGAGGTGTTGGCTGCAGCCAAAGAGGCCGTGGATCGCTATGGCGCCGGCTGTACGGGATCGCGCTTCTTAAACGGCAATATGGATATCCACGATGAACTCGAAGAGCGATTGGCCCGCTTTGTCCAAAAGGAGGCTGCGATTGTCTTCAGTACAGGTTTTTTCGTCAACGCAGGCACCATCCCTACCATCACCTCACGCCATTCCGTGATCTTGTCCGATCGGGAAAACCACGCCAGCATTGCTGAGGGTTGCCAACTCTCCTTGGGTAAGGTTATCCGCTACCAGAGCAGTGACATGGATGCTTTAGAGGCACATCTAAAGAGACAGCAAGAGGTCAAAGAAAAACTCATTGTCTCAGACGGTGTCTTCAGCATGAGCGGTGAGGTTTGCCGGCTTGCCGATATGGTTCGCCTCGCCAAGCAGTATGGCGCCAAACTTCTGATTGATGAAGCGCATGCCTTGGGTGTGCTTGGGGATCACGGTCGCGGCACTGGGGAGCACTTCAAGCTGCAACAGGAAGTCGATCTAGTCATGGGTACCTTTAGTAAATCGCTTGCATCCATTGGCGGTTTTCTTGCTGGACCCTACGAAGTCATCTCTTACGTCAAACACCACGCCCGGCCGCTCATCTTTAGCGCCAGCCCGCCACCGGCATCGATTGCCGTCGCACTCAAGAGCTTGGAGATCATGGAACGCGAACCAGAGCTGCGAGAAAAACTGCACCGCAATACCGATATGGCCAAAGAGGGATTGAAAGAGCTTGGCTATAACGTTGGCTCTGGAGAGGCTGCGATCGTACCAGTTAACCTCGACTGTGAACGAGACTTTACCTTCACTGTGGCCCAGGCGTTGTTTGATAGAGGGCTCTTTTCCACGCCGGTCATACCGCCAGCCACTCCACCGGGTAAGAGCGCCATCCGCACCAGCTACATGGCATCGCATAGCGAAGAAGACATTAAAAAGGTGCTGCAGGTCTTCGCCGAGGTGGGCGAGGAGTTTGGACTTATTGGCCGATCTAACTCAGTGGCGGCTGCGGCACAGACAGGCCAGTGAGATCTTCGTCCTGAGACCGCTGTCGACGCTGCACCCGCTGTATCGCTAAACGCTCAGTCACAACCCGCCACATCAGCCGCGTTGTCGTTACCGCACCAAAGACGACAAAAACATAGTAGGTAAAAAAGCGCCACAACACCATGGCACTTGGCAGTAGATAACGTGGAATCATCTCTTGGTAGATAAAGAGAAAGCTCGCTTCAAACAGACCACCGCTCACAGGCATGGGTGTGAGAATGATAGAGTTATGAATAAGAAACTGTGGCCAAAAGATCTCCACTACTGAGAGATGAAATCCTAGTACCATGGCAATCCAAAAGAGCGCGCCAAATCGCACCACCCACCAACCACAGGTAAGCAAAACACCGAGTGGCAAACACCACCAGGGACCACGTAACAGACGAAAGAGATTGGCCCGCAACTCCTGCACGCCTTCCACCAGATTCCAGCGCTCTCGCCTAGAGAGCAGTCGATAGAGTCCAGGCGCCCACTGCTTTAATCGGCCTACCAGCCGTGCCACCACAGAGTCGCGCAAAAACAGAACCAAGATGAACACAAAAACAACGCCGATCGCCGCCACAGCAATAAAACGCACAATCTGCAAGAGGTTGGAATCTTCACCACGGGTCAACCAAAAGAAAAAGGGCAAGGCAATAAACAGATAGCCAAGGTCTAGAACCGCTTCAACGCCTGCAACGACAAGAGCTTTGCTACCACCCACGCCATAGCGCATGAGGCCGGCCACTCTTGCCGGCTCACCCGCTATGCGCGAGGGTGAAATCGCTGCAAAGAAATCAACTGCCAGGACAATGCGCACACCCTGCCAAAAACGAATGGCGCCACCGACCTGATTGGTTACCAGCTGAATGCGTGCCCCGCGCAGCGCCAAATCTAGTAACGATAGCATAACGCCCATGGCAAGGAAGAGGGGGCTCACCTGCAACAAAGCCCGTAGATCAAAATCATAACTCTGCTTTAGCCAGAGGATAAGCAGTCCGAATGTCAACAGCGTCAGCAGTGAGGTAAATAGCCACTGTCTCACGGTGTTAGTCTTCTCTGCAGCTTAAGAATAGCAGGTAGCACCGTTATAGAGCAGATCCAGCAAAGCCCCACACCGACAACGGCCAACAAGCCTACAGAGACAAGCGCCTGGTTCTTCGCTAACATCAGTGTGGCAAAACCAATAACGGTGGTCAGCGAGGTCATGGTAATGGCCCCACCAGTGGTCTGCATGATAATCCGTATCCTATCGTTTGGGAAGCGTTGAAAACGGTTGTAAATGTGAATGCCGTTGTCAACGCCAATACCAATGATCGAAGGAAAAACAATAAAATTAAAAAAATTGAGTTTGATATCAAAGTAGGCCATACAACCACACAGTAGTATAGTACCGACCAAGAGAGGCGTCAGCACCGTGACTACAGCTACTACACGCCGGTAGAGGACAAAGAGAATAAAGACGATAAAGAGCAACGAATAGATAAGCGCACGCTTGCCATCGCGGTTCATCAAATCCAGCATGTCGGCAAAGATGATCTGCTCACCACCACTGTAGACCCTACCCTGACTGGTTTCTACAGAATAGACCTCACCCGCATAACGCGCGAGATTCTTGCCGTCGTTGGTATTGACATTGGGATAGATATTCACAAACAGGCCGAAGGAGCCATCCACACCAACAAAGAGGCGACGCAGCGATTCAGGCAAATCCTCAAGACCAATGCTGCTGACATTGAGCCACCTCTCCCAGAGGTTGACCTCTTCAGCACCGTACTCTTTCTCTAGAGTCTTGCGATGTCGGCTAAAGAGCGCACGAATCTTGGCAACAACCGCCAATTTCTCCTCTTGGTTGTCTGGCACGATGGAATAGACGGTCTCAACACGATCTACCGTAGTAATCTCACCACGCTCTATCTTGGCATCGAGAAGCTGCTGAATTTCACGGGCCTGTTCAAGGTTTTTTGGCATCATCACCGTTGGTGTTAGGCCCTGCGGAAATACCTCTTTGAGCATATCTAGATGGCGTTCGTTCTCTACGCTACGTGCCTTGAGATTGTCGATATTGTATTCGAATTGGATGTTGGCTGTATTGACGACGGACCACACCACAACAATAGCTACTACGGCCAGCAGAGTTATAGGCGCACGCAGCGGTACCCGATCACTGCTAAGAAAACGGATAAAGCGCACCCAGAGATTACGACGAAAGATAACTCGCTGCAGTGGGAAGAACACTGCTAAAAGTCCAAAGACAAAGTAGGTGGAGATAGCACAGAGAATAAGACCAAGCCCGCCAATAATACCAAAGTGTTTGAAGGCGAGAAAGTCTGTCAGTGTTAGGGTGAAAAAGGCGCCACTGGTAGTAAAGATGGCTGCAGCAATGGGCCTGAAACTTGACTGCATGGCCTGCTTCACCGCCGCAACGTTATCACCTTTGAGTCGATCCTTTGCCTGCAGGTAGTGATTGGAGAGGTGAATCGAAGCATCGACCACGAGACCGAGTAGTATGGCCGCCATAAACGCCGTCTGGGTTGTCAGGTAGCCGATAAGCAGATAGGTAAGACCAAAGGTCCAAATCAGACCGGTCAGCGGGGGTAAGGCAATCCAGGCCAGCAGCCGCCAACTCTTAAAATAGAGCAGCAACATCATAGCGATCAAAACCAGGGCCAGGAATAGGCTCGAACCAATATCTCTTTTTAGCTGAGTGTACTCCATCTCATTGAAGCGGTATGCGCCCAATGGATAGACATAGATCGACGGGTGAAAGCTCTCTGATTTCGTGGCGTTGATTGCGTCGTCGACCTCTGCAAGCAGGCGACGTGAAAAGGGAATGTCCGAAGGAAAACCACGTGGTTTGAGCAACATCGCCAACATGATCTGCTGACGTCGCTTGTTCTCTGGCGTCACAAAGTAGAGATCCGACCCAAAGAGCTGCTCTTCATAACTCTCAATCTGACTCTTGAGATTGCTGGCCTCTTCTTCCTCCTCCAGGGAAAAGTAAAAGGGGTTCTTATCGAGTTTTTGCCGATCTATCTCTTCAACCAACTCGGTGTGTATGTCCTCAAGATCCTCGACACCGAGATAGAGCATACGGTGATCAGAAATAAAGTCATTCTCCCGTTTGTAGATAACATAGCGTAACGTGCTCAGCTCTTCGAGACGCGGTGTTAAGGCTTCTGCAAACCGTTGCAATGCTGCAAGGTCTTCACCAACAACACCGAGGATAAGAAATCCAGGTCCGCCCACCCGTTTGGGAATCTCCTTGAGAATCTTCACGCTTTGAAATTCAGGAGGTAGGAGGTCCTCAAAACCACTGCGCAGCTGCAGTCGACTGGTAAGCCAGGCAGAGACCGCCGTCACGCCGATCAAAGCTGTAAGTACCCAAAAACGTTTTCGAATCAGCCAGCCAATGAGCCGTGTGAACAACATAGCCGCCCTTATTCCAGAAACCCCTGTAAAAGTCCAGCTAGGCTGGCTCTACCATTGCTCACGAGACGCTACAACCTAGCAGCAACGTGCAGATTTTTGCAGATCAAGGCGGGGACGCTCAGACGGACCAGCGACTGACCGAGGAGCCGGAGGCGACGAGGGGAAAGTCGCTCAATGACTATCGCGAGCCGGCGCAGCGATGATCCTCTGACGTACTGAAAACGTACGTGAGGACCCGGATGAGCGGGCCCAACGCAGAGATGCGAAAATCTGCACGTTGCCGTCACGAACAACCCAACCCAATTTGCCATTGCTTCTAAACTATGCCATAGCCATGAAAACCATGGCGCTGCGTATCTGTGACATCACCATGTTCTATCCCAGCTCCACAGCCAGTGGCGTCAAGAACTACATTCTAGCCAAGAAGGCCTATCTACTACGCCACACCGACCATATCCATGCCAGCATCGTTCCAGCAGAGAGGTCAGCAACACAGTGTCATAACGAGCGGGACTACCACTTTGCCATCCAATCGCCAAGACTCCCCTGGAACCGAGACTACCGTCTATTGCTCGCAGCAACGAAAGTAAAGGCGGCCATCGATGAATTTCAACCAGACATCATTGAGTTTGGCTGCCCCTACAATCTTCCCTGGATGGTTCGACGTATCTACGCCAAAAAAAATGGACCACGACCGCAAATGTTTGGCTTTTACCATGCTGACTTTCCGCAGCAGGACATCTACCGCCTACTCCAACCCATCTCACCAGCCATGGCCCGTTTACTGCGATGGCTGGCAAAACGGTATGCCAAGTCTCTCTACAACCGGCTCGACCTCTGTCTCTGCTCCTCAACAAGAATAGAGCAGAGGTTGCGGGCAACGGGAGTAACCAACACCGCAGCCCTACCCTTTGGCGTTGACGTCGACACCTTTCAACCGCAAGAACAGCTGAGGATTGACGACGATATCTTACGCCTGCTCTACGTTGGCAGGCTTTCTGCTGAAAAGGGCATCTTGCCCTTTGTGCAACTCATGCACTCTGTTGCCACTACAAGAAAGGATATCACGTTGACCGTGGTCGGTAGCGGCAACCTGCAAGAGAAACTACACAAACAGGCGGATGGCGCTCCCTACTTGAAGTTGCGTCCGGCAATTCAAAACGATCAGGAGCTCGCTCGGCTCTATGCCATGCATGACCTCTACATTGTTCCCAACCCATGGGAGACCTTCTGCAGGAGTGCACTTGAAGCTATGGCCTGCGGTACTCCAGTCGCTAGCCTAAACGGCCACGGTGGCATTGAGACCTTTGTCAACCTTCAGACTGGCTTTCTTCTCGGCGAGGAGCTCTCAGCGTTCGTTCCCTTTCTCAAACAACTATCAAAGACAAAGCTAAACCAGATGCGACCACAGGTAAGAGATTTTGTCGTGAAGCACTTTCATCAAAACACTAGATTTTCCCAACTCTGCAAAGTCTACGAAAAACATGCGATCTCTCACCACCAATACGCTACCCATGCATAAAAAGAGTCTAATCGTCTCGATTCACGATGTGCGTCCTGGCCTGCTGCCTGAAATACAACAGATGATGTCGACACTGGCTCAAATCGGTATCTCTCGCACCTCGCTCCTTGTTATACCCAACTTTCATCGCCACGAACCCATCACCGCTAACCAAGCGTTGATCTACGAACTACGCCGCCTACAAGATCAAGGACATGAGATCGTCCTGCACGCTCTCTACCATTTAGAGGACGCCCAGCCTGATCGTGGCGGGGTTCGTGAATTTCTACTGGCGAGGTTGCACACTCGAGGTGAGGGAGAGTTCTTGCGTTTACACCGAGAAGAGGCGAGAAAAAGAATTGCCTCTGGACTAGAGTGCTTACGCCGTCTTGGCTTTTCTCCTACCGGCTTTGTTGCTCCGGCGTGGCTCTACAGCAAAGACAGCGTCGCGGCAATCAGCGATAATGGCTTAGAGTACTACACAACCCTCTACCACATCTGCACCACCGATCCTCCCAGCCGCATTCCCAGTCGGGCCATTGTCTGGTGGAACCGAAAGTACCTGCGTTGCCTCTCCAACCTATTCTTACCACGCATGAGTCAACGGATCATGTCACAGCAGCAGCCACTGCGTCTGGCTCTACATCCACCTGACTTCCAGCACGCAACGGTACGCCGTACAGCTCTTGCTATCATTGCACGTGCGCTTGCCGCAGGCTACCAGCCAACCACCTACGCCGACTACGTCCGAGAGCCTTATCGCGACAAGGCCTTAGCCTTTTGACCATTGAGCAATTCGTTATAGATGTCGATGATACCATCATTGATGGCGTGCCAATCACGGTTCTTGGTAAAGTCAAAGCCGCGTTGTCGACACTTCTCTAGCAACGTAGTGTCGTTTAGTAGCTTCTCGATGGCACCGCTGAAAGCTTCCACATCGTTCGCCTTTACCACTATCCCAGCCTGGGATTCGGAAACAAGTTCACCAGGCCCACCAACATCAGAGACAACCATCGGTACACCTACTGCCATAGACTCCAACACCGATTGCCCAAAGGTCTCTGTGCTGGATGGAAAGAGTAGCAGATCGCAACTTGCCAAAACCCTGCCAACCTCCTGCTTGTCCACATGACCTAGAAAGATCGCCTTGGGCATGGTTTTCTTTAATTCAGGGGCGGCCGGACCATCACCAATAAGAACAAACCGCAACTCTTTGTGTTTTGGCTGTAGCCGACGATAAACCTCACGAAATATATCCAGACCCTTGTACCACACCAACCGTCCCAGGAAAGCAACGTAGCGGCAGTTGTCACCTCCCCAACCCTGCCGCACTCCCTTGTCACGCCTGCGAGGATGAAAGAGATTGGCCTCGATACCACGACCCCAGAGCCGTACTCCAGAGACACCCTTTTCTGCAAGTAGCAGACGCATTCGCTCACTAGGAGCCAGCACCACATCACAACGATGATAGAAATAACGCAGGTAACGCCACACCGATGCCTCCAACCAACCCAGCTTGTAGTAACGCAAATAGGAGGGGAAATTGGTGTGGTAAACGCTCACCACGGGTAGCTGGCGCCTCTTGGCATAGCGCAAGCCAAAGAGGCCAAGACAGTCTGGTGTGGCAATCTGCAAAACATCTGGATTGATGCTGTCGAGTTGGTGCGCGAGCCGCGAAGTTGGCACAGAGAATCGATACTCACGATAGAGCGGCAAGGGCACCGAGCTGACCTTGTGAACCTTGAGGTAGTCGCCCTCAACCTCATCCACCAACGGCGCAAAGACCCAGTGATGAATCTGCTGCATGGATAGAGTGGCGCTCAGACGATAGAGCGTTCGCGCGACGCCATCTGCCCTTTCGCGAAAGGTACCGCTTAAGATTACCACCTTCAAAACGCGTAGTTTTTAACACACCTTAGGCTGCACATGCAAACCTACCCTTGTCCTTGGGTCGGCGAGCTGTAAGATGGCCACGGGAGTCCTTTTGGCGGTCTACCATGCTGAATTAGTAACTCTTATCACTTTTCGCCTAAAAATTTCTTAATCTGCTTCTTACTATAGATCGCCTCTTCAGGTGAAAAGGGATCGTCAACTTCGAGATGCTCCGGCCACTCCTTTTCCTCTGGCTTTTCATTAAAGAGAACGCGCAGTTTAGAGCCCTCAGCTAAAATCGTCGGGTTGGTCGGCGCAAAGCTAATGGGCCCACTGTTTAGCGCCATAAGAGCGCGACGCATACGGCCTCGCACTCTATTCACCTGTCCACGCGCAGGAAAGGGTATCCTTTCAACTGCGGCAGCAGAAAAAAATTCAAAACCTTCAACAATAAGCAATGGCAACTGGTGGGTGGCTATGGTTGTCGCACCGTGGCAGCCAAGACAGGATTGTGATTGGATAGCAAGCTGATGGACTTGAAAGCGCTCGCCTTCACGACCAAAATACGAGCTGCTAAATTGAAAGCGTCTCTCAGATCTCAATTCATCGATTGCCGGCCCATCCACAAATCGGCGCCTACCAGAGGGATCCTTGATGCGTATCCAGCGTGCCGATCCATCAGCTGCAAACTGTGAGGTATAAGCGATCCAACGTTCCGCCTGGTTTGGCTGCTTGACCTTTTCCAAAATGCGTAGCTCGTAAGGAAAAAGGCCGCGGCGTGTGAACACTTCAAGCACGGGAAGCTCAACGTGCTTGGATTCCACATTATCACCACTATCGGCAGTACGACCGACAACACCTAACGGGGCAGGGATGATTTTATCACCCTCGTCATTGAACATCTTGAAATCAATACGGTGAATCAGTCGTGTACCAATAGGCATCGACCAGACTTCATACTCAAGCGGCAGTGGTTCTTCTTCCAACTCGGGGTCATAATCATCTGGTCTCTTATAGATGAAGCGCTCGATTTTTTTATCCTTAGGCAGGGCGATGACGTGATGGTGAACAAACATGCGATGGTTGATGAACTCACTCTCTTCGCTATCTAAAGACTCCATATGCGGCGCTGTAGGAGCCAGGTTCACCTGCCGGCGTCCAAGGATTGGTAACAGCCTCTGTTGCATGGATTCAGGTAGGTCCATCCCCGGAGGAGCATGATCTTCGTTAATATGCCACTCCATGGCAATGCGACTAGGATCGGTCGGTTTTAGACCGGCTTCGTATTCGGTAAAGGGATATTCGATGGGAAATTCCTGTTGCACCTCTTCTAAATCGGCATACAGCTGTGCGTCGACATAATCGGTAATTAGAACGAGCTCTTCTAGGGCTTTGAGCTGTGGTTCACTGAATCGGGAGGCACGATCGCCCCACGCTTTGACAATCCGTTCACGCCGACTCTTGTCGTCGGCCGCTAGCGTCGTGGCGAGTAAAGCGATGGCTAGAAAGACAACTAGAGGACGGCAAAGGTGGCGAAAAGATAGCATGGTCAACTCCTTCAAAGAAGACAGTTTATAGCACTAATGTGGTGCGTTATCAACTGGCCCACCGTTTACAGGCTATGACAGGCGCTGTGGGCCAAGCCATAAAATAGACCTATTTGGCAAATCTGCTATGGTGGCGTCGATGATCCCTAAGCGCGATCGCCTCAAACTGCCTCGCCAGGACCCGGTAACTCGGCCTGCTAAGGAGCGGATTGGCGACTTTCGTGAGATCTACGCTCTCTTGGATGCAGAGAGAGCCATTGAACAGGCCAACCGCTGCATCCTCTGCAAACACGAACCTTGCGTGGTTGCCTGCCCAGCAGAGAACCACATCCCGCAGTGGTTGGAGCTCTGTGCGGATGGCAAGTTCATGGATGCTGCCAAGCTGAGCCATGAGACCAGTAACCTTCCTGAGATTTGCGGACGTATCTGCCCCCAAGACCGTCTCTGTGAAAAGGACTGTGTCATCGGCATTAAGGGTGATCCTGTACCGATCGGTGCGATTGAGGCCTTCATCAACGAATGGGCCTTTGCCAATGGTTATCGACCAGAGCTCAATCCCGAGCGACCCCAACACAGCGAAAAGGTTGCTGTAGTGGGTGCCGGCCCCGCAGGACTGGCCTGTGCTGAAGAGTTGGCCCAGCGGGGCTACGCTGTGACGGTCTTTGATGCCTACAAAGAGCCAGGAGGTCTACTGATCTACGGCATCCCTGGCTTTAAGCTCGAAAAAGAGGTGGTGGAGAGACGTATTGGCTTTATCCGTAACCTTGGGGTCAAGTTTGTCTGTAACAGACGCATTGGTAAAGACATCACCCTAACCGACCTCTTCAACCAAGGTTTTGCCGCCATCTACCTCGGTCACGGTGCTATGCAACCCAAAGTCCCTGGCCTGCCTGGCGATGACATCGAGGGCATCTACGAGGCCATCCCCTTTCTCATCCGCAACAACCTCAGAGAACCCTACATTGATAGCCAGCAAACACCACGCCTCAACCTGCAAGGCAAAGAGGTTGTCGTACTCGGTGGTGGCGACACTGCCATGGACTGTGTGCGCACCTCCGCACGCCTACAGGCAAAGTCTGTGACCTGCGTCTACCGTCGTGACGAAGAAAACATGCCAGGATCTCGTCGTGAGATTAAGGCGGCAAAAGAGGAAGGCGTGAAGTTCCTCTTTTACACACAGCCACTGCGCTTTCAAGCCGATAGCCAAGGAAAACTGCAGAGTATCACCTGTCAAAAGATGCAGCTGGGCGAACCTGATGACGAAGGCAGGAGACGACCACTGCCGATGGCAAATTCCGAGTTTACCATCCGCAGCAACTTTGCCATCATCGCCTTTGGCTTTGATCCCACCTCGATTACCGGCAAAGGCGACCGTCAGCTAGAGACCAGCAGTTGGCAAGGACTCAAGGTGGATGAAAACTTTATGACCTCATGGCCAGGGGTCTTTGCCGGTGGCGACAACGTTCGCGGCGCTGATCTCATTGTCACGGCAATGGCTGATGGCCGTAAGGCCGCTGGCGGCATCGACCGCTACCTGCACCCGAAGGAGAAATGACAGTAGATGAGACGGCTTGTCTTTCTTCTCACTCTCTTTAGTGTTTCTCTCTTGCTCCTGATCGCGTGTCACCGCCGTCCACAGACTATTATTGCCATAAAAACTTATGAAACTCCTGGAGAGATCCTTGGCGAAGAAGAGATTCTATCGACACATGAGATAGACCCACATCATTTGGGTTTTGTGCTTTACGATAGGGAACACAACAGAGTTGTTAAAGTCCACAATGCGGATCAACTCTTTATTCCTGCCTCTGTTACTAAAATCATTATCACGTTGGCAGCACTCAAAGTGCTTGGAGCTGACTACCGCTTTAAGACTTCTCTAGCTTACAGTGGCAGCATCAAGGATGGTCTGCTCTTAGGAGATCTGTTTTTGAGAGGTGGAGGGGATCCCACGCTTACAGCCGCAGACCTTATGGTTATGGTAGAGAAGCTAAAAGAGAACGGCATCCAGAAGGTGGTTGGCAATCTCTTTTTCGACGACAGCCTATTTGCTGGCCAAGAAGCCATCGACACCCAGTTTGGTAACGACACCGCCTACAACCCAGGGCTAGGCGCTCTATCCCTAGACTCAAACCGCTTTTACATAGCGTGGAGCAAAACAGATAAGCGGGGAACGATGGAAGTCTTTTCCATTCCGCAGCTTCCCTCTTTGCGTCTTGGACTTGCCGCCGACGTTGAACCAGAGCATGGCAACTTCTTGTATGAGAGAAACGCAGCATTCGACCGCTGGCTTCTCTTACCTACCGTGCAAAAAGATGGATCGGAACGCCTGCCGGTGAAGCGGCCCGGGAGTTTTACTGCTGAGCTGTTTGCCGACTTTGGCCGCATGCGCGGCATCTCGCTGCCTTCACCACGACCGACAACAGATGCGGGGAATACCTTACCGATATATACCATTGAGAGTAAGCCGCTGTTAAACATTGTTGCAGAGATTCTTAAGAGTAGTAACAACCTAATGGCAGAGCTTGTTTTGCTAGCCACTGCTAAGAAACTTCGCAACGACGTTTCTGGTTTACCGGAAGCGGCGCACACTGTGAGGCATTGGTTGGCAAAAAAGATTCCCACTGTTGACTGGTCTGGATTTCACTTAGAAAACGGCTCGGGATTAACCGTTTCTAACCGCATCTCTCCTAATCAGATGCTGGAGATACTAAAATTTGCCGATCGAGATCTTAAGCTGGATCGTTCTTATCTCTCCCTCCTGCCCATTGCAGGGTGGAAGGGCTCGCTTAAACGGAGGATGAAAACGCCGGAGGTTGCTTTTCATGTCTGGGCAAAGACGGGGACGATCTACTATGCATCGGCTCTTGCAGGAAGTCTCTACTCAGGATCGCATCGAGAGCTGCTCTTTGTGCTCTTTATGACGGATATCGAACGACGAACACGGTATGACGCGAGTACCATGGCTCAGAAAAAAGATTTAGACCAAGACGCAACCGCTTGGATCAAAAGAGCACGCAAAACTCAAGATCAGCTCTTAGCCAACTGGATCTTGTCCTATTGACAACCTCACTGGAAATAAACGGGTTTTAGTCGTCGATTTGGCGAACATGGACGCCAGCCTCGCGTAGCAACTCCAACGAGGTTTCATCCAGCGTGTATGCCTTAGAGTAGACTACCTCCTCGATGCCACTGTTGAGAATCATCTTGGTGCAGAGTAGGCAGGGAGAAAAGGTCGTGTACAAGGTTGCGGCGGCTACAGAAACACCGTGATAAGCTGCCTGTACGATGGCGTTTTCTTCGGCGTGCGAACAGATACACTCCGAAAGATTTTTTCCCGAGGGTTGGAAGCTAAAGCAACGCGGACAACCACCCTCATTGCAATTGCGTACACCGCGCGGTGTACCGTTGTAACCTGTAGAGATGATGCGTCGATCTTTAACTAGTACAGCTGCCACCCGCCGCTTGCTGCAGTTACTGCGACGAGTTGCAGCACGAGCAATATCCATGAAGTATTGATCCCAGTCTGGTCTAGAGTTTTTTTTTGTAACCTCTTGCAGTAGTTTACGCACCTGCTCGTGCAACTTCTCGAGGCTACCGTTGTTGTCTAGAGTGTAATCAGCTAGCTTCTCTGTCTGCGCCACTTGCTGTGCTGAGGAATCGCCATCATCGGATTCGCGCGCTTCAACCGCAAGAAATTGATCCAAAGTCGCTGGATCGTTCTCACGCCCACGAGCGCGCATCCTCTCAAATCGTAGCTGCGATTCTGCTGCCACCGCCACTAGAAAAAAGTCTGGCTCTTGGCGCAAACACGCTACTTCGGCTGGATTGCGAATGGAATCAATGACGTAGTTTTGATCGCTCTTAAGCTGGTTACGTACCTCCTCAGCAAGCACGCCATCACCACCCTGCTTGCGCAACTGTCGCCCCATCGCAATCAGCTGATCACGCGTAACCTCCAGCTTACGCTTCTTAAGCTCAGCGCGGATCACATCAGATAATGACAAATAGCTATAAGCGAGGTCTTGTAAGAATTTTGCCACCTCACCTTTGCCAGCGCTGTTCTTACCCACCAAACCAATGATCATGCGTCATCCACCCTCATTCAGGCAATACGGTCAAACTTCTTCAGCTCAGCTTCAACCACTTGGCGCTCCTTATCTTCAGGTGCCCGCGGTAACGACTCCCCTCTCTCCAGTCGCGAACGTAAATACCCACCTACCAGAAAAACCGCAACAAGCAAGCCAAGCGGTGGGACCACCCAGACGAGCAAGGTAAAGCCGATAGCCCGTGGCCTTGCCAAGATACGCTCACCATACTCATCCACAAGCAGCTGCTTGACTACCGCCGGGCTATTACCTTCACCCAGCAGATGGCGGATCTTGCGCCGCAGCTGATAAGCGGACTCGGAGTAGTGTTCGCTAATTGGGTTGGTCCAACAGCAGGGAGCGACAACTTCTTTCTCAAGCGCTTTTGCTTGCCGTTCAACAGTACTCTGCTCGGCCCGCAAGGCATTTGCCATGGTGCAGCTGATAACGACATAACCCAACAACAGGCTAAAGCGAGTCATGAGTAGTAGCACTATCCTAACAGATAGTGCATTGCAATATTCATTTGCGTACTCAAATCGAGCAGACCCAACACCGTCGTCCGCAGCCATCTTACCTGCGTCTAATAGCACCCTGAGCCAATTGGCTGCCGACTATGTCGCTTGCGGTTCGCTGTGAAATAGGGATGATACGCTTTCTCGACGGGTCAAATGCAATCTTAAAGTAATGATATCTTCATAGGAGAGCAGCCTCACTGCCAAAACAACCTCTTTAGATCTTTCTGGATGCGGATAAGCAGTAATAGAGACCGTCTCCACGCCAAGCGAATGATGGTTTAGGACCTTGCCTACGGCATCAAAGAGAACGGCGAAAAAGGGATGCGGCTGATAGGGATCGTGCCAATAAGTGATACTACGCTGTTGTGTGGCCAGCCCAAGCAAATGGCTTGAGTGGGAAAGACGATCTTTAGCCGCTACATCGCCGTGTCGTGGACCAAAGGTTAGATACCTATCTGGTTGAATCATGTACCGATAACGCGGATAGGGATTACCAACCACCAAATTCACTTCTCTATCAGGATCGAGGAGCTCGAGTTGTAGACGACCATATGCTGTCTGCTTGACACGTATGTTTTCAGGGTCACCCCAACGGTTGAGGTAAGCCTGCTCCATATCAAGCTGCCACTTCTGTTCATCACCCATATCACGCGGGTGAAACGCCTCTTTGCTGGCCGGATAAATACCATCCTCTGTAAAACGGCTATAGCGAATGCGAAAGTTATCGTCTGCTGCTGTCCAGAGGTCGCTAAACCAAGGCATCTCCTCAGGAGAGAAGTAAGAATCCAGGGGTAGATCTAGACGTACTTCTGTATATCGAGATTCAAGCGGTCCATGGTTCAAGCTGCTATAATTGGGTCTTCTTACAATAATGTGTTCAGAATCGGGCCGCTCAATAATCGGTAGCGAGATGCCAAGATCCTCCCAAAAATAGTATGCTAAAGATTTGCTGCGAGGCGGATAAATCGCCAGCTTCTTCAAAGACCCATATAAGAGGGTAATCGGTTCGTCACGTGACACCTTTACCTCAGTAATAGCATAGCTCCATGGTTTCGGGTCCATACCAAAACCTTCAGTTAGTTCGTGCACGGAGCAAGAGGGAAATGCCTGATGCAGCTCTTCACCCGCAAGCTGTTTGAAGGGCAAATAGACGACACTACCGTTTTCAAGATGAACAGGGTAGCGAAGTCCATTACCAGCGCTACCAATGGAAGCATTGCAGTATCCCCGCATCACCTGATCAAAAAAGATCGGCGGAAAAACAGCATGCGCGGACAACTCTTTGCTGCCACCCTCATAGTTCTCGAGATAGGCAACGATGTCGATTTCAATATTTGCGGCTGTCTGGCAGTTATTGGTAACGGTGACCTCAACGGTATACCAGGGTATGGCAGGCTCTCTTTGCTGTTTGGATATCCCTTCTTCTTCACGAAACAGACTGCCCATCCAAGAACCAATGCCAGAGATCCAACTCCCCACTCCACTGCCATGCTTCCCTTTTGACAATGTTACATGGAGTCTGCGCTCACGCCGTTCAAACTCACCAAACCAGCTATGCAGCTGTTGTATACAGTTGGTGGCTTGAGGAACCGTCTGATGCATAAGCTTACGAAAGTCAAACTCACGAATGACGATGCTAGCACCCGACTCTCCATATAGATAAAGGTCTGCATAGAATGGGCCGTCTGTCTCGTCGTTGAGCTCTGTTAGCGGTATTACCGTAAGCCATTTGATATGCTCTAGGAGTGGATCAGTGGGTAGACGATTAACACGAATAGGAACCCTAAAACCGTGTTCAATAGGACTGTAGTGTTCTAAGTGTGGATAGTCGACAGGAAAAGCATAGTGCTCTTTTGCCTCCAAGTCGTCATCTATCTGTTCAGGCACTACGGTAAAAGTTGGTGTTAAGGGCAGTAAGTCGGCTGGTAGCTGCGGATAAAATTCTGTCTCAGCATAACCTGCAAACCCCTGACAAATAGTCACACAAACAACGCTGACGACAAACCAGGATGAAAGTATTATCTGTAACCGCCACCCTATACATTTGCCTCGATGCATAACGTCTGCCTTGCGGGGCCTATGGAACTGTATGGGTTATGACAGCGTGTGCAGCAGATCTAAATGAACGTCAACTTAATAGAGAGCCTCTACATTCGACGCTACAACAGCGGTAATCGAACTCAGGCTTTAAAAGTCCCCTACTGCCCCCTTCTCTATCACAATGCGTAAAAAAATTAAAGAAAGCGGGTAAAATAATACGCCTATCAGGTCACCCAGCCGACATATTAACAGGTTACGGGTGGTTGCGACAATTTTGCCTCGCCCATGGGCGCCGCGGGTCACACCCTTTATCTTCATAAGTATATGATTTTATTGTGTTAATTTTTGGCACGGGGTTTGCTGTAAAGAAAGGCAAGAAAGAGAGGACGCGATGAAGAGATCACTACCCATAGAGAACAAAGCTCGCTTGGTTCTACGCCTGGTAGGTGGTGCTCTCTTTGTCTGCTCCCTCTTCACGGTTGAGGCACTCGCACAAGAGCGCAGCCTCTGTCGCGATGAATTTAAGGCTTTTCGTGACAACGATACCCCGGATCTTCGTCTCAAAAGAAAAGCAGCCGCTACGTTAAATGATCAATATCGAGATGTGGATGGCGATCTCTTTGAGATGTGTCTTGATAACATCAACGATGAAGAGGAAAAAGCACTTAAGTTCATCTCCAGAGCGGGTGCAAATGCTGATCTTGCCGATGAAGACCTACGTTACTTGCAAGGATTTTATGCAGCCGAAGATTCTTCCAGCCAAACCATGATGACCGATGTTTCTGCCAAAGAAGATGGTGGACAACTAGAAATCGAAGCGATCTATGTGCCTCTGCCAACGGATTATGTAGTACTACCTGATGATGAAGAGCGCTACCGCTACACCATCTACGCGAAAATTCGTGAAAGCGTTGAGGATCTACAGAGAAGACCCGATTCACCCGGTGAGCTGCTTGAATGTAGAGTCTGTGCCGAGCCATGGATTGAATCACGGGAAAACCAAGAGGATGAATTCGACAGACGGGATGATATCGATCGAAACGATCTACGCAACCGCCCCCCTTACCAACGACGTCATCAAGGCAGACTACCGCAACACCCGGCTACGCCAGGCGGCGTGCAAACGGGCCAAGGACCAAGTTCATTGCTAAACGGTTGGCCAGGAGTTGGATTAGGACAACAGCGTGGCCAGCAGCGGCAATCGCCGGAATCGATCTTGCCGCAGCTGCAACAGGGCATTCAGGAAAGCATCATGAACTTCTTCGGTTTCGGCAACAAGAACGACAAGGATGGAGAGGAATAACGCTGCGCAATGGTGTTAATCAACCCACTAGCGTTGTCTTTCTCGCCAAACACTGCACGCGGATCTGACCATTCTCCAAGGGCCGCTCTTGATAAAAGATCACGTGGACGTTTTTGAGATGGTGTAGCACCTCGTTGGGCTGGAAACACTCAAACATCTCTGGCTTCGGCCCTTGACCACGGCGCAACTGCTCTACGGTAAAGGCGTCTAAGAGAATAAGCCCACCCTGCTTGAGACCGCGGTTGATGTCTTTAAAAAAACGCAGACTCGGCTTGTAGTCGGTGATGACCACCGCCTCATAGGTCATCAACGGCAACAAAAACATATCGATATCTTTGTTCTGCGCTTTGATGCTGACTCCGCTTTCCGCTGCAAGCTTTTCCGCACGCTTTAGAGCGGTGTCGCTAAAATCCACCCCATCAACCTCATAACCCTTGCTCGCCAGATAGACAGCATTGCGCCCCTCGCCCATGGCCAGATCGAGCACCTTGCCCGGTTTTATCTGCTCAACGTTGTCAACGACAAACTGCGACGGCTGCTTACCATAGAGCCACTCCGTCTCGGCATACCTGGCTTCCCACCACTCTTTGGAGTTTGGTTGCACCTCTAACAACTCCTTAGGATTGTGCTGCTCTTTTTTGCCACTGGCAACGCCCCTGATCACACACAGGCTCTCCTGGCTTGAGATCACACTTGTACATCGGCAGAAAAACGCGGCAGCGTGGCTGCTCTAAAGGCCTGCTCAACTCCAGGAGCCGTGCATGAAACTTTCGATTGTAAAGTCGCCAACAGCCTGCAGCGCAAACATCAAAGTAGGCACACTCGGCATCATTGGTGCACGCCTGTGAGGCATCGAGTTGTTCATTAAAGAGGCGAAGCAGTTCAGTACAACTAAAGGGCTCGGCATCGCCCTTCTCTCCCTGACGTTCTGCCTCTGTCAAGGAGTAACCACCACCACCCTGTCGCGACGTACAGGTGGTTAGCGTTACTAACAACACGGCTAACAACCACAAATACTTAGTACTGCTGTATTTGTGGATCGATCTCATCGGCCCAGGCAAGAATGCCTCCTTTTAGATTGTAGACCTCGCTAAAACCCTGGTTCAGCAAAAACTGACCTACCGCTAGAGAGCGTGACCCACTTCGGCAGTAGAGGACAATGGCGCTGTCACGATTCATCTCATGCAACCGCTGCTGTATCTCGCCCATGGGGATGTGCAGGTCATCTTCAAGCTTACAGATGTTACGCTCAAACCCCTCACGTACATCTACTAGTTGCGCCTTGAAGCCTGAGGCACATGAATCAACGTATTCCCTTGGAGATAGCTCTTTGATCTGACTCATTTCAAATCCCAAACGAGATCCCCGCCGGCCCCAGTATCCGCATAAAGTCTACCAAGGTCGCACGGATATCTTCGACAACCTTGGCATCATCTGGCTTGTAGGTGACCTGGTCAACATCGCCATGCGCAAGGTAGGCAACACGAATCTCGCCAATACGTCTCTCCTTACCATCTTTAACGCGATTCTTGGCCACCCGCGTAGTCTTGCCTGTCTTGTTGTATTCAAACACCACCAGGTTACCCTGCTTGTCAGAGACCGAGCCGATCTTACCACGGCTGTTGTAGCTCAGGGACAACTCCTCCTCCTTACTGTTGCTTACTCGATTGAGGTTGCCTTTGCCATCGTAGAAGAAGCGTGTGGTTACCTCATCTGGGGTCGTTACCGAGCTGATCTGATAGTAGCGTGGTTCGTAGGTGTAAAGCGTTGTCCGCCCATCACTGCTGTACTTCTCTATAAGATTACTGCTGTCATCGTACTTATAAAACTCTCCCTTACCTTTATCGTCGGTTATGCTGACTGGTTTGCCGCAACAAGCTGAGGTAATGGTAACGGTTTTGCGGCCACTCTTATCCGTTTGGATTGACTTATTCTCCTTAGGAAAGTACTCGTACTTGCCATAACCCCCATCGCTGTCACTGACCTCAGCGGCTAGATAGTTACGCCCACGGCTCCGGTACTTGTAGTTGGTGACTTTCTTTCCTGGACCCTGTTGGCGCCGAACTCGGCCGCTCTTCTTGTCATAGAAGATCTTCGTCTGCTTGCCGTCTGGAAAGACAATCTTGTTCATCTTGCCGCTCTTTTTCTCGTAGTCGTAGCGGACGATCTTGCCGTCTAGACCACGCGAGCTGGTCATACGGCCCTCATCATCGTAGGTATAGGAGAGCGTGCGTAGGTAGTTGTCGATGACCGATTGGATGCGCCCCTGACGGCTGTAGCCAAACTTGAGATACTGACCACAGGCATCGAACACCTGGGTTAGGCGCGACTGGCGATCGTAGCGAAGCCGCGTTTCATTGCCATTGCGGTCTTGAATGTTACGCAGCAGGCCATCTAAACTATAGCGCTCAACACGGCCATCTTGAGTACGACGTTCGTAGCCATTCTTTTGCCGATAGATATAGGTCGTGCCCCGGCGCCGTGAGACAAATTTGCCAACTTCAACGCTCTTCTCCGTACGCGGCAGATAGCGCGCACTCTGACGCCGAAAGTACTTTGCATCACTGGCCAACTTCTTACGGATCTTCTCGTAGTGGGCGTCATTACGTTGCTGCCCAAGGTAACGCTCATCCTCTTTGCGTTTGGCAGTAAGGATAGCGTCGATCTGTTTGCTATCCACCTTGTCACTGCCAACGGCCGTATAGACATTTATAAAACCATCGGGCTCAACTACGGTGAGTTTTTCTCCTGGAGCCACAGCAATACGGACCTTGTAGTTAAAGCTCCAACCATATCCAAACGAACCTGTATCGCGTGAGACGCTATTATAGGCGCGGTAAACTTCCAAAGGAAAGCCATAGCAGGGTAAAAAGAGATCTTGGATTGGCAAAAAGAAGTTGCCGTTCTGTACGTTCACCGGATCAGGCGGGTAGTGCACAATGAAGTGGCTGCTGCCACTACCCCAACCACGTTCGACTGCAGCCATAGGAGCCGTATCGCTACGGATAAGCAGCCCTAGCAACAGTGCCAAAACCGTCAGAACAACGAAGCGATAGTTGCCTTTGAGCATAGTCAAGCCTATAGCGTAGCCGGCGCCTCGAGCACTGTCAATGTGCCGCTGTCCCTAAAGCTATAGAAGCAACCAGCGTCGGCAACAATAATATGATCGAGCAGCACGATGCCAAGCAGCTGGCCCGCCTCTAGCAGCCGTGCGGTAAGCGCGACATCCTCAGAACTCGGTTGCGGATCCCCGCCGGGATGGTTGTGAACGACGATGACCGCTGTTGCCATCTCCTGCGCTGCAAGGTGAAAGACATCACGCGGGTGCACGTGCAAACAGTTTGTTGTACCCATAGTGAGCCTCTCTTGTCGCAGGAGGCGATGACGGCTGTCTAGCAGCAACACCACGAAGTGCTCACGCTGCTGCCAAGCCAATTGCGGACGAAGATGGTCGACGACGGCGTCGCTACTGTGAAAACAGATGGGTTGCCGCTCGTCGCCAGCCAGCAGGCGGCGACCAAGTTCGAGCGCTGCCTTGACCCGGAGACTACGGGCAACACCCATTCCGTAAAATCGGCGCAGCTGCTGTAGACCTAACCGTTCTAGAGCGACAAGCGACCCAGCCCGCTGCAAGAGGTCGGCAGCAAGCTGCTTGGCATGGGGTGAGCCGATGACCAGCGCCAAGAGCTCTTGCTCACTCAGACTAGCAACTCCCTTTGCTATCAGGCAGGAGGACATGCTGCCTCCGAGTTAGCAAGAGTGGGGCCAATCGCAACTACGGCAAAAGAGAACCAAACCCCCATGCAGCTGAGCTGCAGCAGTGCGAAATCCGCACGGATATGGATCTGTTTACGAACCAAACCATGCTACGTAGTTGCCAACTGGCTGGTTTCTGTCAGAATGGAGCTGCTTAGAAATGAACTCTGCTTGGTTTGATCGCGCTGCCTGGAAAAAGCGCTGCCATAATGGCTACCTAAAGGCCCGTAGCATCATCCGCCTGTTCGGTCTTGTCTTCTATACATCGCTGATCATGGGTTTTGGCGTCTTTGTCTTTTTGTTGCCACAACAACAGAAGCGCCGAGCCAACATGCTGCTCTGCCAGTTCTGGTGCCGCATGCTCTGCCTGGTTTATCAGCTGCGCGTCCGTAACGAAGGCCATCCTATTCCCTACCAACCTGGTTACTTGGTGGTCGCCAACCATACAACCTTTATTGATATTATCGTCATCGGCACGGTGATGCCGGGAATCTTTTTGTCCATGTCGCAGGTGCGGTTTTGGCCGGTTGTTGGTCTTGGCGCCATGATGATCGGGACAATTTTTGTTGATCGCTCCTCAAAAGAGTCACGCCAACGCGTACGCGATGAGATCCTACAACGTCTCCATTTCAACCAAAACATCATTCTCTTTCCTGAGGGGAAAACCAGCGACGGGCATACGCTACTGCCGTTTCGGTACGGCGCCTTTGATCTAGCGATCAAGGCCAACAAACCGGTTCTGCCAGTGGCGATAAACTATGGAGATCCAGAACTGATGAGTTGGTCCGGCAACTTTGTGCGGACGCTCTACAAAATAGGCCAGAGAGATCACATGGACGTACGCGTCCACATCGGTGAGCTCATGGGCAGCTCGACTTATAGAGATTCGGTCGATATGGCTGAGGACGCTTGGCAGGTGATCAACACCATGTTGATCCACTTTGGCATGCGCGCCTCAGCCCGTCTTGCCGCGGTTGACTGGCAAGACTACCGGCTCAAACCCTCTGCCAATGAAACCGAGCGGAGTAACTTCATGGCGCGGCTACTCTCATTACTGCTGCAGGTTGACTCTTCCAACGCAGCTGGCGAGCGACAGATCTGCCAGATCCTCACCAACGTTCTGGATGCCAACTATGTTCCCAGCAAGTTACACCTCTCCCCCGCTGGACACACCAACCTCGTGGCCACCAAAGGCAAGCCTTCGGTCAACACCTTGGACCACCAGCACTGTTATGTGGTGCTGTTAAGCCACGGCGATGTTGTTGCCACGGAAGTTGCAGGTTGGCACAAACCACCTTTCTCCGGCGCCCAACAAGATGGCTATATCTGGGGTCGTGGCAGCATCGATATGAAGGGGCTGTTGGTTGTCTACCTCACGGCTTTTCTCACCGCACCCAAGAGTGTGCCGCTACACTTTATCTGTGTGGCTGATGAAGAACGCGGTGGTCGTGAGGGTGGTCACTTCATCGCCCAGAGTCAACTGGATCAGCTACGCGCTAAAGTTCTCATTAGCCACGGTGGTTTTGGTTTTACCGACCTGCTTGGATCGGAGCAGCCGATCTTTCTTATTGATACGGCCGAGAAGGGCAGCCTCTGGCTGCGCTTACATGTCAAACTCGATACCAGTGCCCATAGCGCCACCCCACCTGAGGAGTATCCGCTACAGATTCTCATGAATGCCCTGCAGCGCATAACCACCATGGAGAGCGAACTCGTGGTGCTACCGGTCACCGAGCAGCTGTTGGCCTCCATACGTCAGAAGAGCAGCCTCTTTAGCCGCATTGTCAGCCAAGCCCTACAGGTGCCGATCTTTGCCAATCAACTGCGCGGCCCGCTTGCCAACCAACCCTTTTTGCGCGCGATGTTTCGTAACAGCATTGCCGTCACGCAAGTGGTTGCGGGTGAAGCAGAAAACGTCCTTGCCCAAGATGCCTCGGCCACACTCGACTGTCGTCTACTACCTGGAGTAGAAACTCAGGCCTTTGTCCGCAAACTGCAAAAGAACATCGATGACAAACGGGTTGAAATCGACATCACTCACAGTGCCCCTCCTAACGAGACCTCGTTCACCGATGAAAACTTTCGCAAACTACGTCTGGCTATTGAAGAGGAGTGTCCGCAGGCGACGGTCTGCCCCTGTCTGCTACCCGTTCACACCAGCCTCGGTTTTTTCCGTCAGCATGAGCTCCCCTGTTTTGGCATCTTCCCTGCTCTCTTCAAACAGGACGACCTCAACCGCATCCACGGCGCAGATGAACGCATCAGCGTCGAGCAACTGCAGCTCGCCTATCGCATTGTCAGCAATTTTATCAACCGCTATGCAGGTTGATTAGTGCTTGGCAAAGTTGTAGAGCCGCTCTCTTTCACGGTTGAAAAACTCTTCGGTAGTTGCGTACATCCACGGAGCACAGGGAACGCTGGTGTTTAACTTATGATCTTCAGTAAAGTCCAAGACCAAGCGGATTCATTCCCGTCGGCGTTCGCCTGCGGCGCTTCAGCCAGCGCGTCGTTGCCCAACAGAGCAAGAGTCAAAATCGTGTAGAGGAGCGACATCGGCAGAATGACCTTAGAGGCTCAAGCCAAAAGTCGCGAGCACAAACCTTTTGCGTTGACATTCACCACCATGGCCATAAACTACAACTATTCGAATTTCTTCGTTTAACCCAGGGGGGCCTATGGCTAGTAAAAATCGCCGCCGGCGCTACTTTATCAATAAAGAGATACAGATTCGCTTTGCCGCTCTGCTGGTATTTATTGCCATGCTCACGGCTATCCAACTGCTGGCCTATATGCTGCTTGTCGACAACAACGTGGTTGATGAGGCTGCCAAGTACGGTCTGGATAAAAATCCCATTGCTCTGTCGTTTATCATCGTGCAACAGAAAGCCCTGTTGCTGAAACTCTTTGCCTATCTTATCCTCAATATGTTTTTGGTCGGTATCTTTGGCCTCTTCTTTAGCCACCGTCTTGTTGGCCCGGTTTATGCGATGGAGAAGTTTCTACGAAGGGCAGCCAACGGAGATCTCAGCGGCCAACTCAAGCTGCGTCGCTCAGATCACTTTCAAGGTGTTGCCAAGGGTATCAACGAGGTGTTGCACACCATACGCCAACGCCACCGTGATGAAATTACTGCGCTGAAAACCATCCGTGACAGCATCGACAACCAGACAGCCATCCAAAAAATCAACCACCTCTGCCACGAAATCGAATCCTCCATTGACGACGAAGCCACTGCCCCGGATCGTCCGCAACCCGCTTCCATCTAATCCCTAGAAGGTACGGCCTCACTTTTAGGGAATGTCTATTCCCTAAAAGTAAGGCCGTACCTTCTAGGGAGCCTTTATCAGGCGCGGTAGATAGCGGTAGGCCAATGCCAGCGGCCGCGCTAAATACATAAGGTAAGTGCGTGGATCGTAGGGGTGAAGATTATAGCGTGCAGCCATCCGTCGCGGTCCCGGGAAGAGATGGTGCCACGCAGCCCGTAGCTGTTTGCCCATGCCTGCCGTTTGCACCACGGCAAAAAAATGTCGTTGCCCAGCTGCCAAGCTCGCTGGGGCCATGACAAATTTACGCAAAAACTCTTTACTAGCATAGCTCGCCAGCACCCTGCCGCTTGGATCTAAACGCCGTAAGAGCTGCCGTGGTACCCAAGCCGCAGCAAAGTCGAGCAGATCTAACATCAGCGCCAATGGACCAACCACCAGGTAACCCACTTCAAACTGCTGGCAACGGGCCGCAAACCGATCCCAATCCCACTCTTGGCGGAAGTACTGCAACGTGTAGAGCAGATCCAAAAAAACCCGAAAGCCTGCCTCCATGCGATGGTAGGCAGCATGCTGCAGTAGGTGCAAAACCGTATCCTCTGGAGAGAGCAGCCAGATGGGAAACTCCCTCGGCTCATCGCTCAACTTAAGAGTTCCTCGACAACGATCCCCCCACACCGCTGCCATGCAGACCCGATGCGGCAGCTGGTGCGGCACTAGGTTGTAGTGCACATCCACGCTGTAGAGATCCTGCTTGTACTCGGTAACATCGATGACCTGCCCATCTACCCATGTGGGTAGCTCCTCTCTCCCTGGTAGAGCTGAGTAGATCACTCTAAACCCTGAAGCTCTGAGCAGCGTATCGATTTTGCGCATCTCTTGCGCGGCCACCAGCAGATCAATATCCGCATACTGCCGCCAGTGTGGCACGGGATAGACTTGGCAGGACAACCAAACGCCCTTTTGCACCACAAAGCCAACACCCTTGGCCACCAACGCAGCTATGAGCTCGCCATAGATCTTTTCGCTGGCAAGACGTGCCACCACGCCAAGGCGGTAACGCGTTTGCAGTGGTTCTGGTGTTGGCTCACAACCAGCCTGCTGCAAGAGATCATGCGCCATGATATCAAGCCCATGCTGGCGCAGCAGCGGCAATGCCTGGCTATCCTCAATAAGCCAGCGATGCACCGAGTGCAGGGCTGTCTCTGCCTTGCTGCCCTGCTGCTCACCAATGCCACAGGCTATGAGGCTGGTAAGATGGCGATGAGCCTCAATAATTTCCTCCCTAAACTGTCTAGTTTACAAACAGTCTGTTTCAAAAACCGACAGTCTATTGCTTTTTTGAACACTCTGATATATGCATGCATGACAAGCACCCCATACAATGGCGCCTCATCATAACAGAGGCTGGTATCATTCTTGAAAGGCTTTAGTTCCTAGGACGAAAGGGGTTCCACATGAAGTCGCCAGGTGCAGCAGCTACCACCACACAGCTCTCCATCCTCCTCATCGATGATGAACAAACGACGCTCTTCTATCTGAAGACGTTGTTGCAACCCCACTACAAGGTTCATCTCGCCCGCAACCGTCAGGAGGCTTTAGCGCTTCTGCAGCGCCACCCGATCGACATGGTTCTGCTCGATATCCTTTTGGGCAGTGGTGAGAACGGCCTCGAGCTGCTCAAGGAGCTGCGGCAGAAGCAGGCTGATCTTGATGTCATTGTTATCAGCGGCGTGCAGATGGTGCAAACCGTAGTCCAAGCCATCCAACTCGGCGCTGCCGATTATATCAACAAACCCATTGAGAAAGAGACGCTCTTTCTTGCGCTCGATCGTGTTATCAAACAGCGCCACCTGCAGACGAGCAACACTCGACTGCGTGAAGAACTGCGGCAAAAACAGGCTGCCGATGAAATTATTGGTGACTCTGCAGCGATTACACAGCTCAAAGAGATGGCCGCCGAGCTAAAACACCAAAACGTCAACGTCTTTATTGTTGGCGATACGGGCACGGGTAAAGAGAAGTTTGCCCGCCTTATTCATGACCAGGAGAATAACCCCACACGTCCGTTCATCTCCATCAACTGCGCCGCCATCCCAGAGAACCTGCTTGAATCGACGCTGTTTGGACATGAGCGCGGCGCCTTTACCGGCGCCACGGAACGGCGTCTTGGTAAGTTTGAGCTCGCCCATGGAGGCGATCTCTTCCTCGATGAGATTAGCTGCCTCAGTCCGGAGCTGCAGGCAAAGCTGCTACGCGTGCTCGAAGAAAAAGAGATTGAACGGGTGGGCGGCAACACAACTAAGCGCATTGACTTCCGGGTAATCTCCGCATCCAATGACAACATCATTGAGTTGGTAGCAGCCGGCAGGTTTCGTAAGGATCTCTTCTACCGTCTCAATACTGTTACCTTACAACTGCCGGCGCTTAACGAACGCAAACAGGACATCATTCCCCTAGTAGAGTACTTCTTGAACCGATACCGCCGTACTCCTGAACCCAAGAAGCTCTCGCCAGAGGTCAAGGAGTTGCTCATCCAACACCATTGGCGTGGTAATGTGCGTGAGCTTAAGAATACCGTGGAGAACATGATCATTTTCGCCAAAGGCAGCACCATTCAGGTTGGCGACATCCCCTTCCTTAAAAATGGTCAGCCTATGGCCACTGCGGTCGTAGAAGCCAAAAGCCCATCCGCGCCAGGGCACCCAGAGTCCGTAAACACCGCGGATCGACTCACCTTAAACGGCAGCTACGATGAAGTCATGCACAAGGTAGAGCGTGAGGTCATTCTGCGCAGCTTGGAGAGAAACAAGTGGAACAAGAGCAAAACCTGTCGTGATATCGGCATCAAGCGTAACAAGCTCTACCGCAAGATGGTCGAGTTGGGCATTGATTACGTTTAACCATGTTAGCAAACGAGAGAACAACCATGAATAGAGCAACACAACGGGACCAAGTGGTCACTGACCTTGTGCATCTCATCCGCCACGAGGTGGCCAAACCCCAGAACACCGCAAAGATGTTTGTCGACATCCTTGATGAGATCGCCAAACATCCCCAGGACCTCATCCTATGGAAAAACAACCTTATCGCCTCCTTCAACGCCCTTGAAGACAAACTCAATGAGATTAGCATCCTGACACAAACCGAACTAAAAGTGACTAGCGAAGTATCTCTGGCGCGACTCCTAGACAATATCAATGAATCCACGCCACAGAGAGTCTACTGCTGGAGCGAACCCACAGACTTAACTGTCCATGGCGAGGGAGCGCTGTTACAGCTCTTCTTTACTAAGTTTTCCGAGTTTGCCTTTCGTGATGGCAACCATAGCCTCGAGGCGTTAACACCCTTTTTGGTGCAGGCAAAACCTGCAGCCGACGGTCAATCCGTCAACCTCGAGATCACCGCTAGCAACCAGACAGAGCCCAATCAAAACCAACTACGCCTGCCAAACCAAAACCTTGCCTACTATCTTTGCGAGAAAATAGTTGCTCTTCATGGTGGCACTTTCAAGGCCATCAGCAATAAAACCGGCGGACGTTATCACATCACCCTTCCAGTAACAGAGCCGTGCCGTCGATGACCGACAACATCGATGCCATACTAATCGACGACGATGACATCGTCCGAGCAACCTGGGAGCTTTCAGCACGCACTCACCATAAGAGCATACGTCTCTTTGCTAAGCCCGCAGATTTCTTTGCCATGGCAAGTGAACTCAGTAAAGACGTCCCCATCTATATTGATTACGACCTCGGTGAAGCCATCACCGGCGTGGATATTGGCAAACAGCTGTACCAACAGGGTTTTCACCGCCTCTACATCTGCACCGGCTACTCGCCGGAAGTAGTGGGCAACCACGCTTGGCTCAAAGGCGTCCAAGGCAAATCACCCCCGTGGCATTAGCCAGCATGCTTCGTTGGTATAGACGCTGTTTGACACAACGCATATAAAGGTGATATCTTGTCTGCTACCATGAAAAAGCCACGGCTCATCCTACTGTTACCCCTCTGCCTCACGGCACACCTCGTACAAGGCCAAGACGCTCCTACCCCAGCCGCAGAAAGTCATCTTCATTACTTCATAAAGGAGATAGGGCGCTTCCAGCCAGAGGCGATCAACCGTGGTGGCGACATGGTTGGCAATTTCACTGCTCAGCACAAATGGTGGGATGGCAGGCCGGCCGGGTTTGTTTTTCCCTCTGATTCAACCGAAACCCTCAGATTGACCAGAAACGCCAGTGTAGCCTACGACATCAACGATGATGGAGTGGTTGTTGGAGCAGAAAATTCTCGGGCTACGCTATGGTCTCCTCAGGTCGGCGATGATGAAAACTTCGTCGCTTTCCATCTGCCTTTGCCACTCTCGGACGAAAGAACAAAATCTGAGGCTTTGGCCTTGAATAACGAGCAGGCCGTGGTCGGCTACGATTGCATTGCAGGGAACGAACATCCTGTACTGTGGAGGGATGCCAACTACACACGACTGCCGCTGCCGGAAGGGCTACCGGAAGAAACCACCACCGGCAGGGCTGAAGACATCAATGAAGCTGGAGATATAGTCGGAACCTTAGTTGATAAAGACGGCCTAACCATCGCTGTTTTGTGGCAACAAGATGAGCGTTTCAACAGATACCAAGCCATCAGACTTCCCCCAGATATTTACAATGGTAGTATTGCCGCTAAAGCTATCAACGACAACAGTACTATTATAGGCCATTGTCTTCCAGAGTCTTTCGGCTTGTGGGACGAATTCTTCCTAGGATGCACCTGGCAAGAAAACACTATGAAAACGCTGACAAGCTACACGACTCCTGGAACAATCCCACACGGAATCAACAATGAAATGATGGTTGTCGGTGAGATCCAATCCACAACTCCTGCTCAAGGGCAAGCCTTTGTTACCTACCAAGGTTTCCTATACGAACTCGTTGCCCTTACCGACGAAACGAAGTGGGAACTATGGACCGCCTATGATATCAACGATGCTCGTTTCATTATTGGCATCGGACGCAGTCCTGCAAAAATTCGGAGTACGTTTCTGGCTATCCCCGACTGCAACCGCAACGGCAAAAGCGACCTGGAAGACATAGCGTCTGGCGAATTAGATGATGAGGACGACAATGACATCCCCGACAGCTGTGAAGTCAGCTAAACATCTGTTGTTTAGGCGACTACGGCTCATCCTACTGCTCCCCCTCTGCCTCACAACCCACATGGTACAAGGCCAAGAGACTGCCGCCCCTGCCATAACGAACGACCTATACTACATCATTAAAGATCTAGGTCGCTTGCAGCCAAAGGCCATAAACAACCGCGGGGATGTGGTTGGCTATCACTCTTTATGGCAAGACTTTTACAATTCAAAGCGGGTCGGCGTTGTTGTTCCCTATGGTGCTACAGAGAAGCTCGAATTGACAACAACGGAAAGTATCGCCCACGACATCAACGACCATGGAGTCATTGCTGGAGAAAAAAATTCACGGGCAACGCTGTGGTTTCTCGAGAATAGCGAGGGCAACAACATCGTAACTTATCCCCTGCCTCAGAGATCTGCGGCCAAGGTAGGAGATGCTTGTGCGCTTGGACTGAATAACCAGGCAGTAGCCGTCGGCTACCGAATCATTGACGGCCGAAAACAGCCTGTACTGTGGAAGGAACCCAATGATATAGCCTTGCCACCACTACCGTATACCTTTCTCGGCATGGCTAATGATATCAATGACAAGGGTGATATAGTCGGTATGCTTTCAGACGGCAAATCGAATATTGCTGTCTTGTGGCAACAGGAGGAGGGTTCGCAAGCATACAAGGTTACCAGCCTTGCAAGAGACAATGATTTAGTCGGTCACAGCTATGCCGAAGCTATCAACAACGACGGTACTGTTGCCGGTTCATGCTTTCCAAGTTCTGGCAGCAGAGAGAACTGGTACAATCAGGCCTGTACCTGGAAATCCAATACCATGAATCAGCTGGGAGAAGGCGTAACCACTGCAGCGAGAGCGTTAGGAATCAACAATGAATCGATGATTGTCGGGCAGATGGATTTTGTAAAGGACAGTGAAGGTACCGCCTTTGTCTGGTACCAAGAACGCTTATATGATCTAAATCTTTTTGATGACCCCGAATCTCGCTGGATCCTATTGAGTGCACAGGATATCAACGATGCTCGTTTCATCACTGGCGTCGGATTCAGTCCTGATGGTACTCGGAATGCGTTTCTGGCAACTCCTGACTGCAACCGCAACGGCAAAAGCGACCTGGAAGACATAGCGTCCGGCAACCTAGAAGATAAAAACGACAATAGCATCCCCGACAGCTGTGAAGTCAGCTAAACTTCTGTTGCCTGGTGGGCACAGCCTAGCGGGAAACGTAGACCTTTAGCACTGTCTGTGATAGAGCCAAAGCCTATTGAATGGCTGACTGATGCTCTTCTACGCTGATTTGCACGTCCACTCCAAGTACTCCCGCGCTACCAGCAGAGATCTGGATTTAGAGAACCTCGCCTATTGGGCCCGCAAAAAGGGCATTGCCGTGGTTGCCACCGGTGACTTCACCCACCCTAAGTGGCGAGAGGAACTCAAACAGAAGCTAGTGCCCGCACAACCCGGCCTCTTTCGTCTTAAGGAGGATATTGAGGCGCAGGTTGCCAAACAACTACCCAGCGTCTGCCACGGCACCACCCACTTTATGCTCTCCGTGGAGATCTCGACCATTTATAAAAAGGGCGACAAAACCCGCAAGATCCACCATCTTATCTACGCCGCTGACTTTGATGCTGTCGATCGCCTGGTAAAGCGCCTCGATCGCATTGGCAACCTTAACGCCGATGGTCGTCCCATCCTCGGTTTGGACTCACGCCACCTTTTAGAAGCGGTCTTAGAATCAGGCGAGGACTCCTACTTAGTGCCGGCACACATCTGGACACCGTGGTTTGCCGCGCTTGGATCCAAATCGGGTTTCGATTCGATTGCCGACTGTTATGGGGATCTCGCTGATCACATCTTTGCGGTGGAGACCGGCCTCTCTTCCGATCCACCCATGAACTGGCGCGTCTCCTCACTCGATCGCTACCGTTTGGTCTCTAACTCTGATGCCCACTCACCACAAAAACTAGGTCGGGAAGCGTGCCTGTTTAATACCGAGATCGACTACTTTGCCATCCGCAACGCCTTAGAGTCTGGTGAGGGTTACGTGGGCACCACCGAGTTCTTCCCTGAAGAGGGCAAGTACCATATGGATGGCCACCGCAACTGCGCGGTGCGACTCTCACCCAAAGAGACACGGCAACGCGGCGGATTGTGCCCGGTGTGCAAGCAACCCGTGACCGTCGGGGTTATGCACCGTGTAGAAGACCTTGCCGACCGTGAGCAGGAAACCCCTCCAGCTACCGCGGGTGAAGTGCACAGCCTGGTGCCCTTGCCAGAGATTCTCAGCGAGCTCGAAGGCGTCGGCCCCAAGAGCAAACGGGTGGCAAACAGCTATGAGCGTATTGTCTCTAAACTTGGACCGGAGCTTTTTATTTTGGAGCAAGCACCCACGGATGAGATTGCTCGCCAAGACTCACCCCTGCTCGCTGAGGCCATCTCGCGTCTGCGCCGTGGTGAGGTGATTCGTGAACCAGGCTTTGATGGTCAGTATGGGGTGATTCGTCTGTTTGAGAAGCAAGAGCTCAAACAACAGAGCGGCGGTTTGCTGTTTGATATGTCGGCTAAAGCAGCAGTCTCGTCGAGGCAAACGGCAGACAACCCGCCAAAGCCACCGACCACGGCAGCGGTAAAAACCGCTACAGCTTCTGCAACAGTCTCTGTAGCTTCAGACAATCAGGTTGTGCAGAATCTAGATCCTGAGCAGCTGCAAGCGGTGCAAACCATCAGCAGTCCTTTGCTCATATTAGCCGGCCCAGGCTCAGGCAAAACCCGCACCCTCACCCACCGTACCGCCCACCTCATCAAAGAGCACGGTGTCAGCCCGCAAAGCTGCCTTGCCATCACCTTTACCCGGCGAGCCGCAGAAGAGATGCAACAACGCCTGCAAACTCTGCTGCCCAAGCTCTGGCAGCAGATCCCCATCCACACCTTCCATTCATTGGGTCTGGCAATCTTAACCGAACAGCACACCGCCGCAGGATTGCAGCGTGGCTTTCGGGTGAGTGATGAGACAGAGCGGTGTGCACTGTTGATGCAACACCGAAAGCTCAGCCAACGTCAGGCACAAAAGCTGTTAATCGGCATCTCAACCGCCAAGCGAACGGGAACGACAATAGAAAAACTTGTGCCCTACCAGAAACTGTTGGAACAAAACAACCTCATTGACTTTGATGATCTCATCAGCATTACCCTGAAAACACTGCAAGCAGATCCAGGCTTAGTCGCCCACTACCGTAAACGCTTCGCCTGGGTCTCCGTTGATGAATACCAAGACATGGATGCGCAACAGTACCAATTAGTCCAACTGCTAGCGCCGCCTGATGCCAACCTCTGCGTTGTCGGTGATGTGGACCAAGCCATCTACGGCTTTCGTGGGGCGGATGTTAGTTTCCTACAGCGCTTTCAACAAGACTACCCCAAAGCCAAGGTCATTCGTCTAAACCGCAACTACCGCAGTGGCCGAACTATCGTGGCGGCATCGGATCAATTGATCTCTGCTGGCGGCAACTCGAAAGATAGCCTTGCCACCCGCACTGATCTTAGCCATCACATCACTATCCATAGAGCCACTACAGAAAAAGCCGAGGCCGAGTTTGTCGTCCACACCATCGAGCAGATCTTGGGTGGCCACAGCTTCTTCTCTATAGACAGCGGTCGTGCCCAAAGCGAGCAACAGACAAACCTCTCCTTCAGTGACTTTGCCCTGCTCTACCGCATCAATACTCAGGCTGAGCCGCTGTGCGAAGCCTTGGCACGCTCGGGTATGCCGTTTCAACAGCGCTCGCATAACAAACTTAGCGATCAACCAACCGTGCAGCTGCTCTTGCAAAAACTACGGCAGCAAAACCAAACCAAGGCTTTGTGGCAACAGCTACAAGAGATGAGTAAAGAGCTACTTTCCGAGCAAGACAAACAGAAAAGCTCTCTCACTGCCGCCTCCATAGAGGGCGCCCTGGAGCTGTTAAAACCTCTCGCCACAGCGTGTGGCGACGATATGGCGCGTTTTCTTAGTGAACTCGCTCTAGGCAGTGAGATCGATAGCTGGGATCCCCAAGCCGATCGCATCTCGCTACTCACCTTGCACGCTGCCAAGGGCATGGAGTTTCCCGTGGTATTTATGCTCGGCTGTGAAGATGGCCTCTTACCCCTGCGCTGGAACCAAAAGGATACAACAGATCTCGACGAAGAGCGCCGTCTCTTCTACGTCGGCATGACTCGTGCTAAAGAACGCCTCTTTCTATCCTGGGCCCAAAAGCGTCGCCTCCACAACCAACTCCAACCACGCGAGCCCTCCCCCTTGCTCAAAGACATCCAGCAACAGCTACTGCAGCACTCCCGCTCCACATCAGCCACTAAGCGAAAACAGAACCGTGATGATCAGCTAAGCCTGTTATAGAATAAAATTTACCGATCTCGATTAACCGGGATTGGCGGAGCTTCTGGATCTTGAGTGCCGACAAAGACTTCGCGTTCAACATCAATACTAGTAGCCCTAAAGGTCTTTTTCCAACTGTAAAAACCGCCCGATTCAAGAACCCCCGTTGGCCACTCTTCCCTTGGTATTTCCACATGATCAGGCTTTTCAGTAATCTCTATCTCGTGAGTGAGGTAATCTAGTTGTGCATGCGGCGGCAGTGGAAATCTGAATACAAAGTTTCTGAACCTACCAGAATCATTTGAACTAACTAAATTTCCGTTTAAGATTGCTCCATCTTTAACTCTTACCATCGACATTTTCACGATGCTTACGTGCTGAGGTTCAATGTTTTCTATCGGTACAACTACGATACGATTGTTCGTGCCGTTATTCCTGTTTCTTTCAACCTTTTCCCAACCATACTGAATATAATCCCAGTTAAGTTCGGGCGGCGTTGTATCCGGTTCCCGCCGGGTAATATCGAAAGTCAGGTTTGCAAGATCACTTGGAAGTTCTATGTCATATGATTCGTCCCGAAGTTCCTCTGTCTTGTTATAACTTAGCCATACTTTTAAGAGCTTAGCTTGTCTTGACCGCACCTTTTTAGGCAAGACAAATCTCATGGCCATGTGCTCACTATCAACCGCACGAATAGACCTTTCCAGACTTTGCTTGTTCCAAACTCCATACATTAGAACCTGTCCATCGTCCTCAGGTAACAAGACCGAAAAAGTAAGGAATCGCAAATCATCACTTAGCGCTACTGGTAAAAACAACTCAAAGCCCTCACCCAAATCGGCGTGGAGCTCACCAAGCGATTGAATAGCAATCTGTTGCTGTAGTTCTATGGCGTCCAGAGGGTGCTCTTTTGGACGAGGTTCGCGAGGGTCTTCCTCTATTGGCTCAATTTTGGGCTCATAGGTTCCCGGCACAAAGATATTTTGAAGGCCAGAAGTATCAAAGTAACTCTTTTTACCACTCATATCTCCAGCAAAAAATGTGACTATCTCGTATTCACTTTCACGAAAATCCCGTCGCAACTTTGTGCGACACGACCGGTAGATTCCCTGCTCTTCATCCATGCAGTCAGAATCTTTAGACAGCGAAAATTTTTCTAAACCCCGTCTACCTGGGAGACCCATCGGACTACGCAGCTCCAAGCAGATCCACGCCACCCCAGAAAGATCATCAAAAATACCGCTTACCGTGCATACAAAGTCTAAATAAGCATCCTCTTTTTCATTTACCTCTACCGTTATGTTCACGGCATCTTCAACTTTGCCCATTAAGTAAGGCCCTCGCTCGTCAGGCTCCTCGTCTGTCATGAGATGGGTGCTGTGATGACGGTAACCTCCGGTCTCATAGCGAGTGCGTGGAAAGATGCGCTGACGAAAATAGTCATACTTCTTCGATGTCTCTGCCTCTATCTCTGATGTCTGTGTTTTGAGCAATTCAGGTCGACGCACGTAGGCAGCAAAGTGTTCTGCAAAGTCTTCGGCGGGATTTGTCATGCTATAGGGATCATCTCTTAGCTCACCCTCCTGTCGTGGATCCATGCTAACAAAATCGGTTGGACGTATACCCGCACGCAACTCCCACTTCGGCCCACCCTTCCGTCCAGTACCTCGATAGATATCCCAGAGTGTCGCTCCCGACTCCTCAGGCCACTCCCAGCTCAAGCCAATGAACTCTTCTTTTAAGCGCAAATCCAGCTCTTTCCACAGAGCATGGCCAAGATCATGCAAAACTGTACCCTCGCCTAGAAAACGACCATTCTTAAATGCCGCATCAGCAAAGTAGATGGTCTCTGTATTCGCATCATAGTATGCAGCCACCACACCGCTCTGATCAACGACCTCCTCTGGTAAGCTAATTTCGTCTTTTTTAATGACGTAGCCCGGCCTTAGCCTAACCATCTGTCGCAACGACATCGCCCGCACAACCGGCTTGGAGAGATCCGTAAGCAGCTTTAATAAAATTACTAATTCGTCTCTGGCAAAAGAGTAGGCAACATCATGGTGTCGATCTTTAGGGGGTGCTGTGAGCCTTACATTGTAAGTACGTTCAATGAGTCGCTGGATCGATCTTTCGTCAGCGATGGCTTCGGTTAACTGTTCGAACAGGGTGTTATTAAAATTAACAATTAGGCGAGTCAGGTGAGCGCTCTCGGTTGTTAGAGAAGAGGACGGCGCAGGTGAATCCAAAGAGACCTGCGGGTTTGTCTTCTGTTCAGCATAAGCCTCATCGAGCTCTGTCAGAAAAAGCCGATCGTCCGCATTAGGCCTGAAAAACAGGTGCGCCCCATCAGCACGGTCTCTTCTGAAAACCAAGTCTGGTCTTTCAGCGCCACTCCTCCCTTCCACTGGACGTAAATAAATCGTTCCTTCATAATCTGGATCCATCAGGCCAAAGTAAAAGTAGAGATAGACGATGAGCTTCTTACTAAGGGGCTCATCATCTTCCTTGGTCTTAATGTTCTTTTCTTCTTTGAGGTAGTTTAGAATAGCATCCATGTCGCCATGATGCAGAAAGACAAGCAGATCATAGAGTGCCTCTGCGTCTTCCTCATCGACTTGTCCGTGCAGCTGCGGTGTCGTTAGAGGAGCTTTTTCTCTTGGGATCTGGGCAAAGAGTGGCTCGCAGACAGCCATGGCCACCAAAAAAATCCAGGCCACAAGCAACGACCATGACCGCAGTGTCTGTGAACCAATACCTAGCTGAGCTCTTTGGCTTTGGCTTCTCATCAGGACCTAGTGAAGCAACGAATATGCCACCCGCTCTGTCTGCATCCTGCCAGATATTTCATAGATTTCAAGTGGTTATTTCACGAAAGCAAACCGGCACTCTCGATAAATCTGCTTCAAGGCTTGGATATCAGGGGCATCGATGTCCCAGCTGAAAAGCATTGATTAAGCCCCTCAATCACATTACCATCATGGACATGGATAAGAAGTTCTTCCTAGCTGCACTGGCTGTTTTTGTTCTCTCCATGGTGTTTGGTTTTGTCGTCCACGGCGCTCTCTTAGGAGGCACCTACGCCACCCTGCCAGAGCTCTTTCGCACTCCCGAAGACTCACAAAACTACTTCCACTTTATGCTGCTCGCGCACATCCTCTTCAGCTTTGGCTTTGTCTGGATTTACCGTCAGGGTAAAGCAAACAAACCGTGGCTCGGTCAGGGTCTGCGCTACGGCATCGCCGTCGCCTTGATCGCCATCATTCCGGTCTATCTCATCTACTACGCCGTTCAGCCCACACCAGGCATGCTTGTTTTCAAACAGATCATTTTCGACACCATTGCCGTCACCTGCATGGGCATCGTTGCCGCCTGGCTCGAGCGCTAACCCATCAGGTCAGAAACTCCAACAGTGTGACCACATCAGTGCGCTGTATTTGTACAAATTTGGCAAGTATAGTTTCTAAATTTATACAAATATGGAAAGCTGACCTCTGTTTAAACCAGAATATAAAATAACTATTTGAAATTATTTGTTTTTTGGCCTGAAGGTATGTGGTCTAACCAAGCACAGCTAGTCCAAGAGATCGCGCTGCTCTTTTTAAGCTTTCGTCATGGGAGCAGAGGGTGATCTCTTGTTCGGCCCTCTCTCCATACAATAGGCAGCTTGAAAGATGGATAGCATCCAAGGTTCCTAGCCTGACGGGAAAGGGATGACAGGCTCGGTTCAAAACCATGGATGAAATTTTAATCAATTCAAACTCAGCAAGAAGGTCGTGCACAAGACCAACACGAGATAGGTACTCCTCCTCCGACAGAGACGCTTGCACTCTATAACGATCCATCGTTCTTAAACACTCAACCCGAATCAACTCACTAGAGACCGCAAAGTTGATCTCTCTGAACTCTTTTAGGGCGTGAGGTTCCGCAAGAACAATGCGCAGTAGTACAGACGAATCCACGTAGGCTAACATCAGCGCTGACCACGTTCGGCCAAAAGAAGCTTGAGGGAATCAACACCAGTTCTCCTCTTTAGCGGCGGAATCTTTAATTTAGCCACCTTGGCGGCAAAGTTCCCTTTAGGCTGAATAGACTCGAGCGTGCTATCGGTCGCAAACGGGATAATCTTGGCAATCGGCATCCTATGCTCCAACACCACAACCTCCTCTCCAGCTTTAACCAAGCGCAGATACTTCGCCAACTCTGCCTTTAAGCTTGCGATATTAATAGATTTTTTGGGTAGTGCTGATGACCTTTTCATGACTATACTATGACTATATAAAGGTCATTTGTCAACTCAAACTCGGTAGGTTACATTTTCCTCATGCACACAGCAAAGCCCATTCTGTTGTTGGTTGTCTTAAGCAGCGTCGTCGCCACGTTTGCTCTCGGTAAAACCAATCCTACTCCTGCTACAGCGTTAGCCCCAAGCTTCACCGCGCAAACGCTGGGTGGTCAGCCGTGGCAGTTTGATCCAGCCAGCCGCCAAAAACCAACACTGTTGCTCTTTTGGGCCAGTTGGTGCCAGTCCTGCCACTATGAAATCGCTGAGCTTCTAAAGCTCTATGAGCAACTCCACACCAAGGTCGATATCGTTGGCATCAGCGTTGACATTAAAGTTGCCAAGGCACAGGCATTTATTAATAAGACCTCACTCCCCTACCCCAACCTCATCGACTCCAATATAGAGCTTGCAGAACTCTTTAAAGTAAACGCCACCCCAACCATCATTCTGGTTGATCAGCATGGCAGAATTCAGTATCGTGGCGATCGCCTCAACAAAAAGCTTAAGGCTTCCCTAGAACAGCTGGCAAACTAAAATCGCTAAAATCCCTGTGGACGTGCGAGTTCGACCAAGCTCGCTGAGATATCTCTGCGCTTCTTTCTTCGCCCGACACCATTGTTATCCAGCAACAGATAGATCTTCTCTTTATCCACATAGAGTCCTTCCGCCATGCCAAAGGGCTTTTTCCAGCGGTAGATCGTCCTCTCATCCAAATCGTACTTGAGTACAGCGACCAGACGTTTCTTCTTTGGATCAATCTTTAAGATCTGATGGTCGCTACGTTGTAGCGCATAGAGAAAGCCATCCGCAAAGTGCAGACCCGTATAGTCAGGAAAGACATCAAACCGCCCCTCCCATCTTGGTGAATCCCAACCAGCTGGCACATCAAAAAAGTCAAAGGGTTTAGCCATACCAAGTTTTAACACGTAGATCATACGGAACTGCCGCTCGTTGGCCACATAGAGTTGCTGCTTGTGGGCATCGCAGCTAACACCTTCCAAGCCACCACGGCTAGTACCCGTAGCTGGAGCCTGGGATCTCTCCTTATGGATAGAAACCAGATCCAAGGGTTGTACTGTAGTCTTTCCAGACAGCTCCACCGTCAACAGTGAGTTGGTTATCTCTTCGACGATATAGAAACGCCCATGACAATAGGTAATGCCTTCAAAGTCTTGACGATGCTTGGGTTGGCCTTTGGATTGGCTTGCTGGCAACTGTAGTTGTAAAAATGTCTCTGCTTGCAGCTTAGACCGTCCCACTTCAGTAAGTTTGTAGATATCGTTGTAAGCCGTCCGATCGCTCACCACCAGCCACTGGCCTTGGTATTTCACCAAGCCCGAAGGATCAAACCGGGGTATCTTCTCATCCGGCGCCACAATCCACCACACCTTACCCGGCGTCACCGGATGGTACTCTAAGGAGTTGCCATAGCCAGAAACGCTAGCAAACAGTACTCCCAACAAGACCCAACGGCAGACCATAGTCTCTGAAATATACTATAAGTGAGTGTTTGTATGAACAATATCAGAGCTCTCGCAAAGCCATTTGACGCCATTGCTAAATTGGCAGAAATCAGTTATGGGCTCAGTAATGCATCGAAAAAGGAGAGCCCATGTCTCTACACCGCACCATCCTTGCCATCATTGTCTCTAGCCTAATAATCTCTAATAGTTACGCTCAGCAGGGGTATGAGAGGTTCGAACAAGATTTTTCCGCTACTTTTACCGTTACTGAAGCAACTTGGCATAGGATAAAAAAGGACCGTCAAAAAGCTTTTATCCGCTGGCGCTTAGAACAACGCCAACGCCATGGCCTAGCAGCAACCATCGATCTCAGCGACGATGCCATCGCCATGCAACGCTTTGAAGCGGCCATCAAAACAGGTTCGGTTAAGGATGTGCCCGAAGAGCCCGCAGATTTTTATCCCGACTGGCTCGGCCGCTTGGAAAAAGCCCTCGCAGCAGAAGAAAACCAGGCACGCATACCTGAGATGCAGCACGATCTGCTAGCTGCCTACCAACGTGCAGCCCATCAAGCCCAAGAACCTGCTGCCTATTTAGCCAAGGCAGTAGAGCTCTACCTCACCATGCTCGAGCAAAGACCCGAAGACGAAGCGGTCGGCAACCTTGCTGTAACAGCACTAAAGTGGGCTGCAGTCAGCGGTAGGTCGCAAAAACTCGTAGATGCATTAAGGGCTAGCCTAGATGGGCATCCGACAACGTCGAGTGCTTCAGCAATCCACTATGCACTCCAAAGACGCGACTATCTTCGTAGCCAGCGGGATCGACAGAAGGCGCAAGAAGAGTGGCTACCGTACTTTGAAGCAATGCTAGAGACCCACAGAGCACCACGCATTCAATCCCAGATTTACTTCGATCTTCTCACTATTCTTTTCAAATTACGGAGACCGTATCGAGGCCCGGAAACAGACGTAGAATGGATCGACCCAGAGGTGGCCACCCTAAAATGGTTACAGCACTTCGAAGATCTCGCCACCAACCACCCCACAGCACCAGAGGTTGGCATGGATGCAAGGCGAGCACTATCCCTCGCCCGCATTATGGACGATAGTGAAGAAGAGATCTCTAAGCGAGACGACGATAAAACCTGGTTGGAGGCCATCGACATCGCCCTGAGTACAAGCATCGAGCAAACCCTAGCCACCAACAATATGGATGTGCGCACCAACTCCTATACCGGTCCATTCCTCCTCTACGCGTTTGCATACCATGCCGAGAAAACCGGCCATCTCGATACAGCAAGAGAATACTGCAACCTCATGATCGAGCACTTTCCAAACAGTAGAGACCTGTCTTACTGTGAGAGAATGCTCACGGAATTAGACCACTTGGTAGTAGGCAAACCAGCGCCAGACTTTGGTTTTGGCGGCAACATAAAAGATTTGGACAACAATCCAATTGAATTAGAACACCTCAAAGGCAAGGTCGTGGTACTTGATTTTTGGTACACCACCTGCCCTCCCTGCATCAACGAGTTACCAAACCTTATTAAACTGCACCAAGCTTTTGGCGACTCAAACGAGTTTGCATTGGTTTCAGTTTCTACTGACAATAGTTTGGCCGATCTTAAACGTTTTCTTGACTCCGGCAGGTTCACTATGGACTGGACACAGCTCCACGATGCAACACATAATATCCGCACCCTTTACTGCGTACGCTCCTACCCCCGGGTTTTCGTGATTGATAAAGAGGGCACCATAGCAGCTAAGGACCTGCGCGGCGATGACCTCTATGCCCAGGTCGAAGATATGTTACGGTAGGCGTTGCAGCAGATTCCCAGACTCTAGATGCGGTGCATCACAAGGGTTGAAGAGTCTACCGAGTCCAGTTTTCGACAGATAGACTCTTAATCCGCGAAAACTCCCTAGTATTATTTGTAACCAAAATCGCCCCTAATGCCAAAGCGTGTGCCCCAATCATCGTATCAAACGGCCCAATGGTCTTGCCTCTGGTCTCGAGATCAGCACGTACCTTACCATACATCTGAGCTGCTTCCACACCGAACAGATAGATTTCTAATGGTGCCAAAAAATAATTCAGCGCCTCTTGATTTTTTGTCGGCTGTTTACTATTTTCAACACCATACTGCAACTCGCCAAGGGTCACAGCAGAGATGCCAATCTCAGTAGGAGATATAGACTGCAGTTGGTTTAATACTTTCTTCGGTTTTTTTCGGATAATATAAATACAAATGTTGGTATCAAGAAGATACATCAGTCAAAAGAGAGATCTCTCTCTTGCGAGGAAGGCTGACGACGTTGCTGCATAAAATCATCTGAAAAGTGTTCCAGGCTTTCTAACAGTGGTTGCCATGGCTGATCTTCAGGAAGAAGTACCACAGCATTCCCAATCCGACGAATAAATACCCGATTCCCCTTAAAACGAAATTCCTTCGGCAGTCTCACCGCCTGACTCTGACCGTTCTTAAATAGCTTCGCTTGTTTCATCACCTTACTCAGGACGAGATTATAGTATATATTTAATAGTATATACTTTTTGGGGCTCCGTCAAGTTCTTTGATCTAACTTTTGCAACTCCTGTGCCTTGCAGTTTAGTCGTTTATCCCTGTTATATCATAAGGTTAGACATGAACAGCCGATCCCGTCCACCTTTCAGTGATTCTCCCATCTGTCATTGCCTGCTGAAGAGACAAGTTGCCCAGATATGCAATAGCCTGTACGAGGAACCAACAACTGAAAAAAATATGCATAGATCTTAAGCTTCAATTTTCAATGAACATCTCTGTTGTAATTTAGCAGAGATCGGCGTTTCGAAATGACAGTGGCATTTTCTTTGCACATGGAAAGTGCCACATGTCAAACCGAGTAACACATATCCCCTGGCTATATTTTCTGCTTCTAACCATGGTCCTAATTATTTTTCCACCAATCTCCTGGGCTAAGAGTGAAATTTACTACGTTAACAGCTATGCGATGAAGCAAGGCCTTCCTTCCTTGGGATTATTCCTTTCAGATTTTGAGGATATTGACGAAAGAGAATCATATCTCTATCCCGCCACCTACAAAGTTCGGCTATTTGGCAAGATGGGTGCGAAAGGCGAAGGAATTGATGATTCCGAAGTACATAGAGAGCTGGAGCAGCAGCTCTTAGGAAGCAACGTCTATTTTAAGCTCTATTATAAACAAAATGACGAAACACTGTTTAAATACAAATATCCATTTCCCCAAACAACCGTCAGCTATCGACCTTTCTCGTCTGCGTTAGATCCTCCAGCATCTTATAAGAGGTATGATATTGAAAACTTTCCTCTTCCACTCGCAGTCATAGACTGGAATAAATTTCGCACCGAACAGACGACCAATGCATTTCTCGGTGACACCCCTTTAAGCAAGTTAAACTCTCTATACCGTATGCACCGTGTTGAAATCGTCTTTCCCGAGGATCATTGGCGCTATGGAAAACCCACCTACACGGGTGACAGTGGCTGGTGTTACTGCAATTTAAATGGGCGTCACGCACACCATCATAATCCTAAAGACGGATTTTGGTGTCAAGAAAGAGGACCACAGCGATGGACCTACACAGCAAGGTCCAGCATGAGACAGCAGTTAGACCTGCTGGGAAACACAACAATAAAGATAAAAATGCCTGTTGGGATGCTTCGTAGTTACTCCCTTAACCTCGTTGGTTACGATCTCCTTGTTTATGAAGACTCTGTGCTCGAAGCTTGCACAAACCTTGGTGATGCAGAAAATCGCCTGAGTTGGCTCGAAACGCTAATTAAATCAGACAAAGAAGATCTTGAAAGAGCGTTAATGGTCAATTTTGAGGCACGCAGGATATTCAAAGCCTATTTCAAGAAATCCGAATCCTCGCTAAAAAGAATCATCGATCGTCTCCGCGCTATAAACGATGAGGAGTACGACGATACCTTCCAAGAGTTAGAACTTACAGCCGCAACACTCGAAGGGCTGTTGTTACTCAAAAAAGTAGGGAATCTGCAGGAATGGACGCTAGCTAAGATCGAGAAGCGCCCGAAAGCGTTTCGGAAGACAGTAGAAGAGCTCTATGAAGACGAAGAATTGTCGCTAAGCGACTATGAGCGCCTGATCGCCGTTTACAGCCTTATGCAGGAACCTACAGATACAGTCGGCCCGGAAGACGAGATAGGCAGAGCATTCACTCGCTTAACAGAGCTGCATGCCATGCTGATTTCCAAGAGTTTTGAAGTGCAAGATGAAACCAAACACCTGCAAAAGTTTATTCGCGCCTTAAAAGATACAGGACGCGATCTGCTCTATACAAAGTGTATGGAGGCCAAGGAGGACGCCGCTATTGGGGCTATCGAAGGCGATAAAAAGTACAGGACGCAAACTCCTATACTAGATAGATATGGAGACCAAGTAGGACGCCGCTATTAGCACTATTGAGGGCGATTAAAAGTAACGTTGTTATGACAAACCTGTTCAATCTTCCTCTTTTACTTTTGTTGTTTGTCTCACTTCCTTCTCTTAGTCAGGCACAATCTGTCGAAGAAATGGCACGTGAGAGGAGAGAAATTGAGACGCAAAAAGATGAGCTAAAACGCAAGATAGTCCATGAAAAGGCCCGCCTGCAAGCCTACGATTTCTTGAATGGGGCATATCTACAAGGGGTCAAACATCGTGAGGTGATGAAGTCTGCATTCAGGACCATTGCTGTAGCTGCTGAGAATGTCCAAGTAATACAACCTCCGGAGGTTGAGAGTCTAGGGGCTGAAGAGGCAAAGCAGTGGACACAAAAGCTCCATACGGCGGCTTTTGGGTTTGCCGAGGAAGAACATAAAGCCACCACGGCCTTGGAACGATACCGTAGGTCGTTATCGTCCATGGAAGCACAGTGTCGCATCGTCCTCGAAACCAACGCCGACCGACTTGTAGATGCCATTCCTCCCGAATATTCACAAGATCTGCAATACGGCTACAAGCCATCCCTTGCAGGTGCAATCTCTTGGCTCAAATCACATGGTTTCTCCCCTCTGGTGGATTACTGCGAAAAGCTCAGGCAACCATTGCCACAAGTCGAGCAAGCTTATGGGCGCATTTTCGAGCAGTATGGCGAAACTTTGGAGAAATACCTCGACCACACCTCCGAAGTTTTAGCCCATGGTATGTACAAGGATTTTCAGGAGAGGCTGGCTCATGCAGAAGTCAGTCTTGACGCCTACTACGATGCCGAGAATGTATTGGTGGAGCTGGAGCAACAGTTTCAAGATGCTTTACTCCTGCACTACCGTTACTTTGAGGCCCTACGAAGGTTAGAAGTCCTGCAAACAGGTTCTCTCATCCTCCTTAATGCCCTACTGTCGCTTGATTTGCGCGAAAAAGAGGCGAAAAAGGCAAAAGAGCTGGCCGTTGAATGGACAGCAAAGGTCAAAAAATACCGACGCCTGGTCACAAAGAATCCACCTTCCTATTGGATCCAAAAGCGTATCCGCAAGCTAGAAAAGAGCGGCAGAGTCCTGCCAGCAGAGCTTGAACAGGCAAAGGCACTTCTACTCTACGCAGAAATCGCTAACGAAGACAGCCATGGCACATATGCCGCGTTCGCGGAACTAGCTCTCAACAAACTAGAAGAAGATTAACATGAAGGACTCTCTGAAGAGATTTATCACCTTCTTGTTGACTCTCTATATCATGGCCACATCAGCTGTTGATTTATCAGCTAGCGCTCAGGAAACAGGCGGCGGTGATGGCAATGGGAGCGAGGTCGAAAAACCAGGAAATAACCACGCGCCTAAAGACATCATGCCTGGAGGTTATCCTGGAGTTTATATAGATCCTAAAACAGGAAAAATCACCGTCACGATGGAGCGTGATGTTGAATTTCCCGTAAAGAACGAATCCCCAAAAAACCCGACAGAACGACCTCATCCGGTCGATGAACAGTATGCTGAAGACGACCTTCCCAACAGCAACGGTCATGATCATTTTAATGACTTCGATCCCTTTCACTGGGACAGACCTCATCCTGGTGAGGTCGATCCTAGAGAGCCACCTAAAAGACCTGAGCCATTGCACACTGTTCGTCCCAATTCAGAAGTGATCCGCATCAAACACCAACAGTGGAAAGGTTACGAACAACAATCCTTAATCCCCCGGATGCAAGCGCTTTACCAGCGCTTTCATCAACAGGCAAATCTCAAATGGAGCCACTTGAGTGAAAACACCATTGTCGTCGGCCTCGATACCTTAGAGGGGGACAAGGCAGTAGCAAACATGGCCCGTGCCACCCACAGAGAGCTCATTGAAGAAGCCATGCAGGAGGTGGATCTAGAAAATCTCTGGAACCCTGAACAGATCTTCCATGATGTCTTTCAAAATCCTCTCTCTCTTCTCAGAGACCCACTCAAACAGTCCCTGGCAGCTGCGTACGCGCCTCTAGGAGCCAAAGTCGAGGAGGCCATTCGTGTCAACGACGAGTATCTTGTCTTAGAGCTCACCGAAGCTGTTGATCTGCATCTGCTTACCATCGAGGCTGTTGCCGATCTGATTGAAGATCCCAACTTGCATGCCTCGATGCTGGCAACCCGTGAGCTTTTTGAAAGCATGCGCACGAAACTCGCCACACTCCGTTCAGGACTGGCGGGAATTCTCCGCAGTTACGATTTTGAACGCACTCTGCACGAAGGACTGGCGGAGATCGATGCAGCAGCCGAAAGTGCCGTGTTCAACACCCTGATCCGTGCTGCCCTTTACAACCAGCAGGTGGTTGCCGGTAAGATCACCCCTTACAACCAACCGTACTCACCTGCCCTACTGCAGGAGCAGATCCGCAGTAGCCAAGAGGCCCTCTCCCAAGGCGACTACCTGCGAGCAGCAACCGCAGCAGCCATCGCCAAGTATCTCACCGATGGCTTTGTGGATCGTGACGCCATCACTGCCCCAGGGATAGCTGGGGAAACGGTCCTGGCACTCGGCAGCCTCGGCGTTAATACCATCGGCGGTCTTGCCAGAGCCATCGGCGTCCAATCATTACGCGTTGTCTTGAGTAAAGTTGGCATCCCCCTCGCCAAAATCCACCACGCCAGGATGGCAAAGGCATTACAGTCTGGCGTTCTTGTCGATACCCTGCCCCGTCTCGGCCCCTATACCCAAGCCATCGCCCTAAAGATGGCCATTTCCGGAGAAAAGCAGGCCAGCGCCGGATTCGCCACGGTGGTCGCAGAGCTGGGCCCAGAGACCGTAGAAGCCTTCGTCAAAAAACGTCCTGTCCTCCTCTCCCTTCGCGGCTTCCGCGCCGTACAAAAGGACCAGATAACCCCAGAAGAGCTCACACAAGCCTCGACCTGGACCAAACTGGCAAAAGCTGCTCTTCCTGGCAAACAGACCGCCGGTGCGGTTGACAGCTATTGGAAATATGCCAAAGGTATCAGGCCCTATGCCCCAAATCAGATTGTTGAAACAATAGAACTAAAAGAAACAAAAATCTTCTATCGAGTGTTTGGAGATAATTCTGACAAAATGGGGCCATGGTTAATGGAAGTTGATCCTCGAACTCTGAGTAAAAGTGTTGTAAGGGATTTATATTCTCTTCCTCCAAATAATAGTATGACCTTCATGGTCGAAGTTCGTGTCCCTACGAGTACTGTTCTAAGAAAGGGAATCGTCGACAAAGTTGATGAATTCGGTACTCCGGGTGGAGGCATTCAATGGGAATTGATTGATGAACCTCTAGAATCATCGGTTGAAGCATGGAGCGAACCAATAATATGGTGAAATTACAAAAACTTCTAGAAAGAGACAATAGAATAGAAATAAAAGTAGACAATCACAAATCCATACTCCTTCCTAAAACATATGGGAAGATTACAGTAGGATATCTGATCGATAACATCATTATTGTACTTTTTAGATCCAAAGACCCACAGAATATCCGTGCTTTTGATCTCCATGGCAATGAATTATGGGCACTAACAAAGGCATCTAGATATAGACCGGAGGTCTACTACGTCAATCTATGGGAATATGAAAACAGTCTGCTATGCGCTACAGTGGAGTGCGATGTATTCGAGATCATAAACCTAGAAAAAGGTTTTAAAAAAAGATGGGGTAAGTAATCAACGTTGTTTGGCAAACTCAGAATGCTCAATTCAATATATTTTATTACTAACGGCGATAACATAGAGATAAAAACTGATAACCTCAAGCCTGTACCAATCCCAAAGCATTGTGGGAATGTATCAAACAGCCTACCTAGCTGATAAACTCATCGTCTTTCTCTTTGAATCCAGAGACCCACAAAACATCCGAGCGTTCGATCTAAACGGTAAAGAAATGTGGACCCTAGCACCGCCATCCAGACACCAGCCAGAAATTAACTACGCCAATCTTGGATGTAATGGAAAAAAATTGCAGTGCTCAACATTTGATGGTGATGTCTTTGAAATTATAAATTTAGAAAAAGGTTACAAGAAATATATCGGATGGGGGAAATAACTAACCTTATCTGAATCGTTCCAGAACCAATTCAGCCTGCTTTTGTATAGTTTGAGTGACACCCTTTGCTACCGACTCTTCAGTAGTTAAGCTGCTTAGACTGTGTATCAGGGATTCAGCTACCTCCGGTATACGTTTCTTGACCATCGGCTTGGCTAAGGCAGCCTCTTCGGCAAGTCTCTCAAAATGTCTTGGGAAGATTTTGTCTGCAGCATACTCACCACCAATTTTCATGGCCATCTTCTTGGATAGTTCTGGGTAATAGACGGTGCTGATCAGATCATACAGAGGTGCAAGTCTTGTCCCCCGCTCTACTGATGTCCCATCTCCATACAAAAATGAAAAGTTCTTTGCATGCGCATCGTGATTGCCAATCAGCAGATTAAAAATAACGGCATCTAGAAGATGCTGTAGGTCGATCACCGGTGCGCTGGAAACTTCTCGCAGTAAGCTAAAGCACTGTTTGAGAGATGGCCCTCCCTCGCTCTGGTACTTCATCTCGGATGGAATACCGAGTGCCTGACAAAAATCCTCCTGATGCAGACGTTGAAGCTTTGCCTGACCATCGGACGTCATATGAACCACTCGGTCATAGCGTTCAATCAAAAGATAATCGATGCCTTCAACGCTGCGGGTTTGTACATTCGCCGTTGGTAGGCCGATAGAGGCCGCCAATTGCATACAGAGCGCCTCGTTGAAAACCACCCCTTGGAAACGCTCGATGTCGGGCTTCAGGATGTGTGTGCTGGGAGAGTCTCCAAGCGGAATGGAGATTCTATCGCCATCCATACGAACAGCAATTTTGTCCTGTGCACCTGCTAGCGATAGACGGACGCCCTCTTCTCCCGCCAAAAGGGGCCGAGTTGGTAGTGTTCGAAGAACTTCCGCCAACTCTTGGTTGGAAACCTCACGGTAGTGCTCGTCACGCTCCGGCAACAATTGACCAGTGGGAATGAAAGTAACTGCTCCAGCGCACTCACCGCCAATTTGCTCAAGCATGGCAAAGTCATTGCGTGCACTAATTCCAAAAATGCGCGCAATCACCTCTCGTTTACTTTCTTCTGGTAGGACGCCGGTAAAAAATCCTCGGCATTCCTTAAACGAGAAGCGCTCTTTTCTTAGCGGTAGCGAACACGATAGAGGAATTGCGTTGGGATTCTCTAGCCAGTTCTCTGCATAATCAAATACCATCAGACCATGCTCATCCTGTATGAGGCAGCCAACCAGGTGGCGGTACAAATAAACATCAAGAGTCTTGCTCATTTGCCGTCATCTCTTGCAGTGGCTGGCGCCGTTAGCTCAAGCTTGATGCCCAGCGTATGTAGAACCGTCAGCACCTTGGCTAGTTGACAGGTCGGTTTGCCCTTCTCCAGCTCAATGATGAAGCGCAGACCTGTACCCGAGGTCAGCGCCAACTCCTTCTGGGTGACACCTAGACTTTTACGGGTCTTTTTCACTAAATGACCAATCTGTGCTGCTGCCTGTTTCATATTCCCGTACGGGAATATTAATCTACACCTAGACTGAAATCAAGAAAATTATTCCTGATCGGGAATTTTATATCAAATAAGACAGATTTGAGGCCTATTTATTACCGATCGGGAATTTTTTCCCTAATGCGTTGCCACCAACCGAAGCAGTGAATAGCGATTTAATTTTTAGGAACTGGCGTGGGGAACGGAGTAGCAGCTTTTAACGCCTGAACGAGTTTTTGCATTGTGACACTCTCAGGATAGCGGCGTACAGCCTCCTCAACCGTTGGTCGTAGGATACAGGACGAATAGCGCCCATAGGATTTATTTGCGGAGTCAATGTCTCAAAATCTTCCATTTAGTATATCCTCAAAATCCGGAATAGGGTTTCCAAATTGTCGATCGACTGCTAGTTTTCCCCCGTCATCCTCTACTTCGTTGCTACTGCTACTAGGCGGTTAGATTTATGCGGATAGTAACGTGAACATTCCAGGTCTCCATAAACTGTCACCTGTCTGAATCCTGCATTTTTCAGCAAATGGACTAAACTGCTCTTAGAATACGCTCTGGTGAACGAAGTCACTTCTTTTCGTTTTCCCTTAGTGATATAAATCCACCTCGTGACTGTCCCCCCGAGACGCTTGGAGTAGCTTGGATGCTCTAACAGCAGACTCCTATCTGCAAATTCATACCAGCGGCGGACGGGTTCTCTATTGCTATTGGCATTAACCAGGAGTTTTTGAATTTTTGTACCGTTGAAGATCTCTAGAAGAAATTTACCGCCTGGCTTAAGGCATTTACAGACTTTTCTAGCAACGCGGAGATCATCAGACTTTTGCGGAAAGTATCCGAAGCTGGTAAAAATATTTATAGCTGCATCAAATTGACCCTTGAAAGATAGGAGTCGCATATCTTTTCGTATAAAATTGACTTGCAGTTTCATTTTTCTAGCTCTCGCTCGTGCATATCTAAGGAACGTATTCGAGATGTCAACTCCGGTTACATCATATGAATGTCTTGCAAGACCTAGCGAGTGTCGTCCGACTCCGCATCCTAAATCCAAGATCTTTGACCCTTTTGGAAGATTCAACAGTTTTTTAATACCCTGAACCTCTCTTCGCGTTAACCCCACTTGATCCTTTAAGGCCGCCAGTTGCGTAAGAGGATAGACACCTCCTTGAAATGCGGCGTTCCACCACTCCTTTGTGTAGACCGACTTTCTTGCCATTTCGACTTAATAGATCATAGAAGCTGAAAGTGCAATATGACCGTAGCTATTAACCGGTCCTTTCAACGTCGATGGAATGAATAAAAGCCAACTGCAGCAACCATGCAGGCTCCTGAGGCTATCCAGGATACCTCAACTGAATAGAGCTTCAGAAAGAATGCCAATGAAAGTAAACCAACCCAACCAGAAAAATTTTCCTGCAAACTAAATAGCGACAAGATAGCTCCCGCTTTCGAGGACGAAATAGATGAAAATATTGCATGCCGGATGCCTATCTGGCAGCCAGCAAAGAAAAATAAGGCACCTAATCCGCCAAGAAATCTAAACACCATAACATCGCTGCATGCGAGCACTTGCGATATAGAAAATCCAATGAAAACATAAGGTATAGTTAATCTTTTAAGTATCTCTAGGTACTTCCACGTCCATACAAAAAAACTAATCAGCATAGAAAAAACCACCGTTAATACGCCGAGCTGAATCGGCGTATTGTCTAGTCTTGGGACAAAAATCACTACCCAGTTCGTTAGAAACGATATCGAAAAAAGTACAAAGATAAATTGATATACAAATAGGCTCCGAACTTTCTGCTCATTAATAACTTTCGAGACAGCTTCTTTGAAATGAATAAAAGGACCCTTATCATAAGCAGGCTTAAGAGAATCCCAGGTAAAGGATAAGATACCGAGCGCAATAAATGATAGACAAGCCGACAATAGCCATGCTGTCTGTATCTCCATTTTAAGCAGCCAAAGTGTTACGAGAAGTGACCCGGTACATAGGCCCAGATAGTGAGAAAAATGTAGATAAGAAATGACGGTCTTTGAGGAATCTCCGGCTAGCTCTTGTGTCTGTGCCTCTTTTTGAATTTGCTTTACTTGTAGCTCAAAGGTTCCACTTAGGAAAGTTACAGCGACGCCTGTTAATATACAGCCTACTATAAGCAGAATCCAAGAGCCTCCAGCAAGGTAGAAAATTAAAAACCCAATAGCCCGTAGAGTTAAGCTAATACCTAGCGCTCTTTTACCACCCCACTTATCTGTTAGATAGCCAGTTGGCAGCTCTGCAAAAAATAACGTCAGCCAAAATATGGAATTGAGAAGGTTTGCCGCACTAACTGATCCCGTCGCTCTGATGAAGGCTGTAATCGTGATTACGGCTACGATCCCTTCAATGCTTGAAGCACAAAATCGGACAACATAGACACGGACCAAGCTTCCGCTCATTAACCTATCCACGCATGTTAACCTTTTCTTCGACCAATATCATGCATTATTGATGTTACATACCAGATATACACGGTTTTAGACGGGCGGAGAAATCTAGAATGCCCTGGTTCCTTATGCGTTTCCATTGTACAACTAATTTATATCGCGGATAAATTCGGCCTCATTGAAATAAGAGGGCCTTCTCTTTTCACAACCTGTAAACGCTTTTCTTGACTAGGCCATTTTAGGCGATGAAACTATTTTGCCTGACAAACTAGCAATGGCTGAAAAGTTTCACCTTTATAGGTAACTTTAACCCCGACAATACCGAATTCTCCATGTATACCGCCACAAGAAGCAGTATCTTCAAATACTAGATCGCCATTTTTACACTTAATAGTTCTAAACCACCCACGTTTTTTATTTGAGTCTTTCTCTGGTGCTAAAACAGTGCATTTGAATTTACCAGAAATATACGAATACTCGCTGTCGGTTAATTCACGTTTGGTCTGAGCCGTTGTGCTTGGGTCAATCTTCTCTACGAGTGACCAGTTTGCTGCATTGCTGAAAGGCACTATTACAAAGTACAGCGAAAATAAATTTGCTGTAATTTTAACGGCTGACATACTTTCTTCCTATAAACTGCAACATTAAACTCCGCATTGCAATTTCCTTTCCAAGCTTATTTATAATCCTACTAATCCTAGTTCATTGACTACCTTGACTGATTAAATCCGTCAAGGTTATAAATGGTAAAGTTGGTCAGTTCTTCTTTCAGTTTGTCGCTGTTTCATCAGATCCGGAGATGCGCAAATAACAATTGACTCAGCACAAACATATCCACGTCGTTTCTGTCGAGGCTCTTTTACTTATACCGAGTGAAAAGACTCCAAGCATGACATACACGCTGTTGTTTTCTTTTCATACATATTGCTTGGATTAACGTCAGGTTGTTTCATTTTCCTTCATCCATCTTTGTTTTATCAGATACATCAGAAACCCGAATCATGAGATTGCCTATATGACCCTGTATAGGCACGATTCTTGCGTTATTAAGGAAACAGAACAACTTTCCGCAATCGTAGTAACTAAAGAAGGAGAATAGAGATGATGAATTTATGGTTGTTGATTCTGAAGACAATCCGTATGACCGGTGCCTCTTTTGTCCTGCTGCTTAGTCTTACCTTAGGAAGCCTGGTGGGAGCTGGATGTGGGCCCTGTAGTAAGAAAGCAGAAGACGAGACAATTGAGGGGGTAGATAAAAACCAAGACGGCGTGCGAGATGACGTGGAAGCCCTCATTGAGAGGGAGTATGCCGGAGATAGAATGGTACAGATGGCGATGCGACAACAGGCAAAGGCCCTACAGAATGCCCTTAAAAACGACTTAGACGCTGAGGTAGTGGCAGGACAGATTACGAGAGCATCGCTTTGTTTTGCCAAGGTAGATTTGGAGGCTTATGCTGGGGAGGCTGGTGAGGTAATCGAAGATCTCGTAGTGAACACACGAGCAAGAGCGAGGCGTTATATAGAGTTCAACGGTAAGCTTTCAGGGAAGATGCTTGGCGGGCATGATCCAAAGGTAGATCCTTGTGAATTTGAACACAAGTAGAAATTTGAACATTGCTCTAGGGATCCTTGTCGTTCTGCTGACTGTGGCTGAGGTAGGTTATGGTGCAGGTGAGTGTTGGAGGAAATCGAGATTATATTTCGCAAATGGAATGTTTACCTCTTTTGAGGAGGCACAAAAATCTTGGACTCAGCTTTGGGAGAAAATGCGTGTTTTGAGAGGTGTGGAAGGGCTAGTACGAGACGCTGAGCCGAACATCGCGTTCAACACCGATCAAACAGTTTTGCTGCAGATTGCCGAGGCAATGGATCAAAAGCGGGACGATCTGCGTAGAAAAAACGTTGTCTTAGATTCAGGGAGCATGTTTCGTCTGTTCTCCCAGCAGCACCTAGCGCCGGATTTTTTGGTGAACATCTCTAAGTCGATTAGGGGGTTATTTGACGAATTTGTGAACAGACAAAGAAGAGCTGACATTGCTGAACAAGTAGCGGCTTATCGAAAATCACTGGAGGAAGGTTACAATACATTAACAGTCAGTCACTCACAAGGGAATTTCTTTTCAAATGAGGCTTATGAAAAGGTGATGTTCGAGGGTGATAACGGAGGCTTTAAAGGTATCATGATGCTGATTTCAGTGGCAACGCCAGCAAGTAAGGTGTCTGATACTCGGTTTGAGCGAACTAAGTTGGGTGATTTATCTAGAGCAAAAGGTCCTGGAGACACCCCTTATATCAAGCCATTGCATATTACGCTGAAGCAAGATCGAATTATCAGAGCAGTGCCAAAAAAACTACCGCCAAACTGGAGTGATGAGGAGGCGACAGGTACGGGGCACGATTTTGTAAGGCATTATCTTAGTGGTTCAGCATGGGATTTTGTAATGCTGATGATCCGTTCGGCTATAGACGAGATGTTTGAAAAATGGGTTTTTGAAAACAATGGAGAGATGAAGATAAAGATTAAAGAAGAATTTTTGATCGGATCAATCAATTCTGAAGATCCGGTAGTACAATACGAACGAGCCTATATGCATGAACTGGTAAATGGATTACACTCTTCTTTAATGCCTGTTTGGCATTGGATGCATCGGCATATTCATAGGCCGCAAAAGTTGAGTGTAGGTCAGTGTATGGCAGGAATGGCTTTTATGGATGTTATCTCTGGTCTTTTGCTTAAATGTAGTGAACAGGCAGATGCCGTGTTGAAATGGTTTGATGATTGTCCGGCATTGGTTTTGAAAGCGAGACGAGAGGATTTAGAATGGGCAGAGATGTCTTATTGTACCTCTTACAACGGTCACGCCCAGCGCGGCAGAGGTGGCGGACACCAATATGGGTTCAAGGCCAACCAGCAGCGATTCCTATTCTCAAAAAGCCCTGAGTGTTGGGCAAAGAATGCCACAGGTTTAAAGGATCAAATTACCGATGCGGCAATTACCGAAGGCCGCCAGTTTATGGAGAGCCTAATAGTGAATTAGGCTTTACTTGCCCATGCAACGCCAGCAAACATCTCCGCCTTTCTTAAAGGACGTCGCCGCCTGAAACGGGGTACCCTGGATATACTGCTAGAGCCCTTTCGGCTCAAAACCAAACTCATTCTTGAAAAAGCCTAGGGTACACACTCGGATCGAACACACTATTACACGAAATGAACCATAATAAATTCGTTAAAAAATATGTCTGTGTCCGGATCTAGGCTAAGGTCTGATAAAATCAGACAATCGATAAAGGAATGTAGGCTTTAAAGTCGGTATTTCGCTCCGGTTTTTAAAAGCAATAAGATGGTCATGTTGAAGCACTGGAATAAAGTAATGTTCCTGTTCAAACTGCTTGAACTCACGTTCATAGAGCTCGAGTCTCTCTTTCTGGTTCGACGTAAAACGGACCTTTTCAATCTTCTGAAGAAAAGAGCTCATAGGAAACCGATTATCAATGCCGAGCTCCTTATTGTCGAAGGGCCATAGGTAGCCATCTGGATCGTCGGGAATCGCCAAACTGTAACTAAAAGATATAAGATCATAATCATCCTTTGCATAGCGGTTCCATAATGCGTCTGAATCCACTAGTTGAATATCAGGTACCATACCTAGCCTTTCTATTAGAGAACCTAGCGCACTCATATAACTCTGAGAAAAAATACCTTTCTGAACCACGATACGCAGCGGTTGGGCTTTGAATTGGCTGTTTTTTGCACTAAAGGCATCCTCGGATACAGGCGATGTTGCTCTCTGGTAATAAGATGGCGACAACAACCCACTTGGTAGAAAACTTTTCAGCGGTTTTTGATATTCTGCTAAATTGCTCACTTCATCTGAAAGCGAATTGATCAAATAGCTTAGATTACGTCGCCTCTCTAAAGAATCTAGTACTGGACTTTTGGTATTGCATAAAAAGTGAGCGACAAACGAATCATGGCCTCTGACGACCTTGTATGGGTCTATGCGGATTACGTTCTGAAAATCTATTGAATTGAGCCCAAAAATCAGATCTAGTTCATCTTCGGCAATAACTTCCGGTAAGCTGTCACGGGAGATCTGCTTTACATAAAACTCGCCGAGACCGGCGCCTTCCTGGAAGGGTTTAAACTTCAATGTCTTACTATGCTCGTCAGCCTCCAGCACCATTGGACCAGAGCCAATCTTACCATCACTATCCTGAGCAACTATTCCAAAAACAGGATTACAAAGCAGAGACAGAAATGGCGGGTACGCACCAGGTAAATGAAATTTGACCTGACGATCGTTCACTGCCTTTACCGGACAATCCTCATCCGAACGAAAGGAAGGATCTAATGCTAGACGAAGAATCGAAGCAGGTGGCCGATCTGACTTCAAGATCCTTTCGAAGGTATAGACAACATCTCGAGCTGTTACTGGTGACCCATCATGAAATCTCGCGTCCGAATTCAAGGTAAAGGTATACTCATCTCCTGCATCACTAACCTTCCAACTGGACGCAAGCTCTGACACCACCTGACCATTACCATCAAGCTGTACAAGTCGCGAAAAAACGCATGCGTTCATCATCAGGTCGTAAGCATATCGTGCCTTCAATGGATCAAGGTCACTTGGAACGTTTGTCATACCAATTTTTGAACTCCGCATTGCGCTTCCCTTTCTAAGCTCATTTATAATCTCGTCTAATTATAAATGCTTACCCTGATCGCTTAAATCCGTCAAGGTTACACAGGCATAAAATCAGTTAGTTTTTACTTGGTTTGTTACTGTCTCCATTTCAAACAAACTGTTCAATTTTGACACAATCTATGTGTAGTTTGTAGGGTGACAACCAAGATATGTCAGACCACTAGTAAGACGATAACCCTATGTATTGAATAAAAAGTAATCGGCCACCATTTTTAATGAGATGTTTGATACTCGATATATTATTACTCGCAACACCACCAAGCACCATATGTTTTCTCGATGCCTCATGTACTTCATACCAAAACCGTCGATGAATTTCTCGTCGAATCGACTTATTCAGCTGTCCATCGACCCAAAAGTGCAACTCTTTATCCCAACAGTTTCTTTGCTCCGTAAAAAGTCTTCGTAGCATCTGATGGGCCACAATCTCACTATCCTGCCGAACTATGGTATGCCGATTTTCATTATCAGAACCCAATCTTTGTTGAAATTCTTCAAGATAACGATGCCTTATTTTCTCCGGATAACCTAGGAGAACCTTTTCAATATAGTGTTTTTGCCACAATTTTAACAGTGTTTCCTTTTCAACCTTACTAATTGGCATACCGACCGATACGTCGAATCCCTCTAGTGCACTTTTCGAGTAAGCAAAGTCGAACCGGGACAATGCCGGATCAAACGTAAAACCAAACCACGAATAGAATTTTGAACTTGTCTTTTCCCACATTTCACTAATTTGTCTAACACGTAAATGTGAGCAAAGACACACTATACTCTTAGTACTATATTGGCCAACGTAGTTAACCGCTATATCATGTAACTTATCGACACACAATTCATCAATCACAACAAATAGTTTACCTCGGCACGTAAACACCTGTCTCGATGTATACTGACTGCCAGCAATTCCATCGATGTAATATTCATGGTTGATTAAAGCTACATCTCTTTCGATCAGTTTCATGCTTCTCTGGAGTGAATTGACCTTAAACTAAAACGATAAATGAGAAGGAAGGATACACCACTGAAAACACCAATAGCAGTGCAAGCACTCCACAAGATATTCGGACCCAAGTTTTGATAGACATAGGTACCAAGAGAGGGCGCGACGATTCTGCTTAAGCCAGAGATGAAATGGTAAATTCCCATGTTATGTCCAACCCTTTCCTTTGTTGAGTACTTACCAATGAGGCTCACTACGGTCGGAAATGATATGATGCTGCCCAAGGACCACATAGCCATCAACAAGAAAAGAAAGGCAAAACTATCACCCTGATTCAAAAGACCAAAGGACAGGCAAAGAATCAAAGATCCTAAAGTCATCGCGATAAAATCCGGAATGCGTTTGAAAAACTGAGTCAAAGGTACAGTGGTCAGTGCCATAAGTACACAGCCAAAAGCAATCAACATACCTACCTGGTGAGTATCAATACCATACTGTTTTGTAATATGAATCATATAGCTTCCAGACTCCTGTTGATCAACAAGATAGACAAAAAACATGGATACAAAAATTATCCAAATAACTAGAGAAGATGGAGGTGTATTTTTAGATAGACTGAACTCATCGGTGATTTGCTCTTTCTCTGCTTCCACTGAACGGGTTAGCCGATCGAAAACAATACACACAAAAACCGCTGCAATGATACACGTTACACCATCAAAATAAAAAATGTAGCTAAAGTTCCATTTGGACAAAAATCCACCTGCCATTGAAGCTATAGCTCCTCCTAAATAAGTCGTGGTCATATACAGTGCATAAGCACGTGACCACTCGTCCTGGGTACAACATCGGGTCATTGTAACATTGTATGCTGGTTTAAAGGCACCTTCCAAAATGCCAGCCATAGAAAGTAAAAGAATAACAGGTGTAAAAGAATCCGCTATAGAAAGTCCGAAGAAACATAAGCCAGAACCCATTAGTGTAATTATAAGTATAAAACGGCTATCATAACGATCACTAAGACGACCACCAAGATAAGCCCCACCTGCATAGCCAAAACTATAGGCTGATAGAACCTTCCCAATATCAAATACGCTCCAATTATTTTTCGTTAAATAGATCGCAAAGAAAAACAACACCACACTTCCAAGACGGTTTATCAATGCAGCCAATGAAAGCAACACTCCCGCCCTGGGTAAACCTCGAAAAGAGTTGAAATAGAATCTAAACATCAAGACCTTAACTAGTATTTGTTAAAACCACTAACGTAATTTATGCCCAACTACTTCAATAGGAATGTAGGAAAGCATTCGCTTAGGTAGCAGACCTATTTCAAGTTCAACACACTTCATGTGCTTGGGGACGGAGAAGTGTTGACAGTTTGAAGGACCAAATTACCGATGCTGCAATTGCCGAAGGCTACCAGTTTATGGAAAGCCTCATAGCGAACTAGGTGTTTAAACTCTGAAAACAAGCCCTCCACTGAAATAGGGAGAATGCTGTACACCAGCCTCGCAACCACTCTTAGTCCTACGGAAATTAACAAAAGAGTAAGTGTTGTAAGTCGCCATACCAGTAGGCAAGGCCACATCCCATAACCAGCAGCCTTTCCCAGGATATATGCCTTCTTGTTGAGAAAATTCTATACACTCTGCACTACAACATAAGCATCTGAAATGAATCATGTGTTACGTCTGTCACATTAAGACTTCTGTAGTATTTTGTTGGGTCAGTCGGCAATCAACCCCAATTTCCCAAAAAGTTTCTTTTTTATCAATAGATTAAGACCGATTTTCAAAATTCGTCTAATATCATCCAAGGGTTAACACTCCACAACTAATCCTCCCCTTCAATCACTATTAACTTTTATTAACCTTGGTCGTAAGAGATACAATTTGTCGTTTTATGCACTAGATTGTTGCAAAAACCAACAATACTCTTTCCTGAAGAACCCAATCTTTTAAAATCATTAACTTTTTTGTTAGCACGTTCCTTGCAGAAATAAATTAGGATAGGGTGCATCCTAAGCTTTAAGGATATCAAATAAGAGCTTGAAAAATTGGTGGATATAACCTAAATAGGAGTAAATCATGAAAAAAAGAAGACGAGAATACATAGATTTAGATAAATTGGAGAAGATTGTCGTAATACGTGGCGTGACTGTAGGGATCTAGGTAAGCCTCCCCTTTCTCTACCCGCATAGACTGATGGGAGGCATATGCAACCGTTAGGCGACCCTCACAATTTTGGACAGCGAGTTTGTCGTGATGGTACCCAAAGGATTTGCAAGCCTAGAACTGTATTTTGGGAATACCTCTTCTTATCTCGATTAAGTCCCTTAACATCTTTATTAGAATCTGAAGCTAAGAAAAGGGGATTTGTATACCCAGGAAGATCTTTACCAAAACTATATGTCGAAATGTCATCTCCTGGTGAAAAATGTTTTGGCAGAGTAGAGGAACTCCTACTTAAACCTCTCATTTCCAAAGATCTAGATTTAGAAGTATTAGAAGATATTGGCCGTACCATCGCACTTATTACTTGGTTCGGAATTGGAGATCTGCACCGTGCCAATGTATTGCTTGGCAAGACTTCTGCTGGCAGTATCATATTCAGCCCTATCGATATAGAATGTATCTTTGAAGATCACACACTTCTCTCTGAAACAGCACTCATACCTTCCCCTGCATTGACATTTGAAGATTCAGGACTCTCCCACCTATTAAATAACTTTCGAGAGTTGGATAGATCCCACAGTGGCGTTGCTGCAATTTGCTTTGGTTTTTTTGACGCATTGAACTTTCTCTCATCAGTAACAGAACTCACAGCGAATCTTTTTGCTTCCATTGATGGATTCATGCAAAATCCGATTCGGGTCATTCCTCGGTCTACAAGAGATTATCATTCCTTCTTGACAAAGAAGGCGAATAATTTAAACGGGAACGAATTTCTACCTAGTGAGCTAGAACAATTAGAACGAGGTGACATTCCCTATTACTTTAGGAAGTGCGGTGACAGAGAAATATTTTATTACGCTCATCCTAATGTACCTAAGCGAATTGATTCAAAATTGCATCCGTTTCAGGAGATGGCCTCGTCATCACGTTCGGGAAATAAAAATCCTCTACAATTGGGGGTGACAGACCTACTAAAAAAATCAGGGCCGTTACAAATATGCCGATATTTCGATGGTCATTATAGATATGATTACAAAGCACACCATAAAGGCGTAGAAGTAACGTATACACAAAAACATATACTGATAAAACAGAATGATATTGAGATCTACTGTGACCGGAGTACGCAGTGAAACTCATTCACATTTTGATGAAGGCGTGCCTGTTGCACTTTCTTTTATTTTCATTTGTCTTTCATACTTATGCAGCATCATCTAAACAGAAGTACCGTAAGACAACCAACAGCTTTGAGATAGCGTTGCCTATTTTGCCCAGCTCTCTGGATCCAATAGATGCGTGGCATTACGTACATTCTGACCTTCTTAGACCATACTTACGCACTCTAGTAAAGTTAGACAAAGAAAATCGTATTACAGCTGATCTTGCAAGGCGCTGGAAGATATCTTCAGATGGAAGACGTTATAGCTTTCATCTGGATCGTCATGCTCGGTTCCATGATGGTGCGCTCATTACGAGTAAAGATATCGCCTTTAGTCTGTCACGCCATTTATGGCAAGGTAGTATGACGCAAATATCCAGCTATCTAGGTCGTATCGTGGTAGGTGCCGAAAACCTGAAAGATGGACAAATACCATCGGGAATTATCACTCCGAATCAGCACACGATTATTCTAAGCCTCAAGCGTCCGTATCCGTATCTGTTAGAATTGTTAGCAGTACCTGGTTACGGTGTAACTAAAAAGTCCTCTGGTAGTTCTTCTCAGGTAGTGGGGTCTGGCTCTTTTTCTCTGGACTCAGTACAACTGCCAAATCGTCTGCAGATGGTTCCGTTCGTTCCCAATGATAGCCATATATCCAGGCTTTCGTTTCGACGGGTAGAAAGCGCAAATCAACTACTATCACAATTACGGAATGACTCGATTGACTTCGCATTAGGCTTTGCTGATCCAGGATTACAACCGGGAACACTACCAAATAATTATCAGTTACTCCGTCTAGGAGGACTGGGCATCCTACATCTATATACAAACACTGACAATCCAGCACTAAGTAATGAAAGTTTTAGAAGAGATATTGCGGCGCTAATAAAAACTCGAGTTTCCCAGATAGAGAAACCCGGTTTCTTTATAGACCATCAGAAGCATTTTTTACCACATGGCGTTCTTCTAAGAAGATACTACGAACGTGACTTTCGCCGTATGAGTCCGATCAGTTTCAAAAAGCTCTGGAAAAATAAAGTAAAACATAAAAAGCTTAGAATAGTTTTGAGGAAAGAATATTTAAACATACCTGTAGGTAAGGCTATCAGTGAAGTGTTGACCAACGTAGGTATGATCCCGATTATAGAGTTCAAAAATATTGAAGAGGTTATACCTCTTCTAAAAAGCAAAGATTACGATTTGATTATGGTAGGTTATTTTGGAGTCATACCAGACCCAGATGGCTTCCTAGACTTGTTTCGAGCCAAAAATCCAATCCAATTTGGCAATTTCCCCACAACGAAGCTTTTAAAGGGTGCTGATGAAATCAGTTTCATATCTGACCGTATACGGAGATTAGAAAAATACACTGATCTAATGATTGAGTTTGAGGAAAAGTCATTTATCGTTCCATTATTTCATCTTTATACTCCGGTAATTTACCACAAACATATTAAAGTCCCGGAAAAACGCTACCAATTTGACTTTCCTCTCTACCGACTACAGTGGGCTAAAGACAATGAGATTTAGGTGGACATTAGGCAGGGCTATGTTCGTTCCCTCAGCCGTCATAACGGCGGCAACTGTCGTACTTAGTGGGGCATTGGCACTCTACTTGATAAAGAAGAGTGCAGAGGAGGAGCTTCAAGCAAAGTTCCAATCTATCGTAAACATCTTTACCGAGGACATAAGCCACAGTCTTCTTATAGGAGCCCATGCGGAAGTCTACAGAAAATGTAAAATACTTTTACGTGACCGGTCAATTTTGGGTATAAGTGTTGTTGACAGTCAAAATTTTTCAATCTGCAGTACCACCAAACGTGAGGGAATCTCCTCAACTGAAGTTATTACCTCTCATGTCTACTTTGATCAAACTAGCAAAGAAATGGCAGCAACGATCCAGATTGTTTTTTCACAACAACTATTATCACGATCTGTTTATCGAGCGTTAGTAGTGCTCGTAATAGCCCTTGTTTCCCTATTTATTATATTCGTCTGGATAGGAGGGGTTATAGGAAAAAAAATTACTTGGCCGATAGTGCATCTATCTAGACGACTTTCGCAACATGGACTAAGGTCTCTATTTGAGAATTCTCAAGAAGTACGATTTTCAAACATAAAGGAGATTAATGAATTATACAAAAATACTCGAAAATTGGTAAAAGAATTAGAAACAGCCCAAGCTGTTCTAGTACGAGCAACAAAGAAGGCCGCAATGGGCGAGATTGCCTCAAGAGTGGCCCATGATATCAGATCACCGTTGACTGCTTTGCAGATGTTGGGCAAGTCTTCTAGTGATATCCCTGAAGAACAACGTGTTCTTTTGCGACAAGCGGCCACACGTATTCAGGATATTGCTAATAGCTTAGTAGAAAAGCATCGTCAGCTACTTTGGAATGACAATACCTATTACTCAGATCAGGATGCCCGCCATTTAGACAACACTCACTTCGAACGTGTAAGTACTCAGCAGATCGCCGTGCTTATAGAAACTCTTGTGTCCGAAAAGAGGATTCAGTTTTCAGGACGTAAGGATATAAAGATTAATACAGTTTTTACGGAAGAAGCCTATAGTATCTTTGCGAAGGTCGAGATTGTCGAGTTCAAAAGAATTCTCTCGAACCTTATTAATAACGCCGTGGAAGCTATTCCAAATAATGGTGAAGTTAGTATACGACTATGCAATTGTTCCGGAGACAATTTTTGTATTGAAGTCTCGGATAATGGATGCGGCATGTCAGAGGAACTGCTTAAAAAAGCGACAGAGAGAGGTGTGACTGCTAACAAGAAACATGGATTAGGACTAGGCTTATACTATGCGAAGAGCTCCTTAGGACGTTGGCATGGAGAACTAACAATAGACTCACGGCAAAACATGGGAACGAATGTGAAGATGATAGTTCCCAAGGCTCCTCCACCAAATTGGTATGTTCCAAAAATTCATATAAAGCCAAATAGTGACTTTGTAGTACTTGACGACGATATATTTATCCACCACGTGTGGACAAACCGGCTTGGCCCGCTGAAATATCTACATTCCATTAATCAAGTTGATTTGTCTAATTATACCGATGCATCAAGCTATCTAGCACAACATAAAGAACAGGGACCATCAATTTATCTTTTTGACTATGAATTGCTAGGAAGTAAAAAAACCGGATTGGATTTGATCAAGGAATACAGGCTGGAGCAACAATCAATACTTGTAACTTCTCGCTTTGAAGAAATGGAAATTCAAGAATTATGTACTAAGTGGAAAGTGAAATTACTACCTAAAATGCTGGCGAATACTGTGCCGCTACTAGTAATGCCCGAATTGAACAATCAATCATCACTGGCGAGATATAGTGCCTAGGCTATACAAAGCTCATTCTTCATGATTGTTGTGTGTGAGGAAAGATCATATTTCGGAAAGCAATTCCAAGAATAATAGCAAGAGTTAAGAGAGTAATTCTTATCAGAATATCTTCTTTAATACTACCGTAGACCACTTCACCGACAGCACTAACAACATCTACAAGTAAACTTCTGTAAGCGAATATCTTAGCCGCTTCTTCAGGGGTACTTAACGTGAACCATTTCGCCTGTATTCTTAAAAAGAAAATAGGTAAGTTTAAATAGACTAGTGAAAATCCAGCAATACCTAACAAAGACTTATCTGATGCGATAGCCAAAACAACCAACCCTGCCCACATTAGAGGCACGCAAAGCATCGTCAGTCTACGAATAATGAGATCTGTATCTGACTGTTCTATATTAAATAGAAAGCCAACGATTAGAAAAGCTATCGCATATACGACAAGCGTCGTGCCATATCCGCCTATGGTAGAAAAGTACATTTCACCATACTTCACTAGTAGAATATTTGCACCGCCAAGACCTGCCGCTACCAAAATATCCACAATAAGAAGAATGACGCGTTCTCTATTGAGAAATGGAAATTTAAATATGGAGAATGCGTTTCCACGACCTGTGTCCTTAGCCCGAAAACGCCTAAGATTCAAAAATGTAACTAGTCCTACACAGGATGACAGCGCATCAATTAACAAGATATTCTTGATAAGATTTATATCAGGAGTTGTAGTAAGAATGATAACTCCTGCTACACCATAGCTAGACTGTATAATAGCCATAACCGTAATTAACGTTCGCTTGGTCTTACTGACGTCGGATAGATGACGCAGCCAAGAAAATACCAGGGTTGATATGGCTCCAATGATGATTCCTTTTAGCAGCCAAAGAATAGCAAAGAGGGAAGAAGGTATCCTGTCGAAATAAAACCAGATAATGGTAATCAAGAAAAAATTCTTTAGCTCAAAAATAGCACAGAGGTAATGTGGTTTTAGCCATTTTAGAAAGAACGGACCGATAAACCGACCGCTTATTAGACCCACTCGTAATAGAAAAAAAATAACTCCGATCCATATATATGCTAAACCGAGGTGTTTAACGATAAATGGAATAATCGCAACCGTCACAATGCTTGGAGTGGAGGAGATAAAGGCCTGGAGAGAAAATCCATTGAAAAGAGAGCTCTTAATCGTCTTTTCTTTATTCATAAGTCACACTTTTTAATAGACCAATTTCCGAAATCTATATTAGTGGAGGCCCTCTTTCTTCTCTCGTGATGATAAGAGATCGAGAGACGCTTTATTCCTTACTCTACTCTACTGGCACTCTATCAATTAAGACTTTGATACCGTGTGGTATAAGCTTTGTCACCGTGATGATAACAATAGTGGCTTTCTGAATATTTTTGTTTAAAAACAGTGGGTTAGGTCTTCAGGATTGACAAAGTGGGTCAAAGTGTACTAAGTAAGCGGGCTAAGCACCCTGGCGAGTGTGCGTCATTTTGGGGGGTACCAAAGACGGGCACTCATCCCGGTGTGGACACGAAGCTGTCAACAACGCATCGTTTGTTCGACATCAACTTAGGAGGGATGACAGTCGTGTGGCTTGTAGAGCAATAGCCAACCTAGACTAAATAGAGTCACGACCGGGTGTAAGGTTCGCAAAGTTGTGGTGATGGTTGTGGGGAGCAACCCAATAGCGCGAACAGAATGTGAATCTGCATGGAGGATAGTGACATGAGCCTCAGTCGTCCTAGAACTTTTCTAGTCAAGGCAGGGAGTTTGCTCCTGCCACTGCTTTTCTTGGGAGTCGTCACCCAGCAACAACTGGTTGCAGCGCCTTCTGAAGATCTTCGCTACTATCAATTATATAGTGGTGAGACCTGGCAAGAAAATACCAACCACCCTAACTATACCCGTATTAAGCGTGTCTATGGTATCCGAGGGCACTCGTTAGCCAACCAATTGGGTAGTCAGAGTCACTACAGTAATGAAGACTACGAAGACTTTGCCCTAGAGTTTCTGCGGGCTAATGCCGCCGAGCTAGAAATAAGTGTCGATGAGCTAGAAGACCCCACAATCGTGCCTGGAAAGCGCACAACCGTGGTTATCTTTAAACAAAAGCTAGGAGAGCTGCCAGTCTTTGGTGGCCTGGTGAAGGTGCTCTTCTCAGCCTATGAGCCTCCTATAGAGAAGCCAGAAGATCCTGAAGAGATCGCCAAGTTGATCGTTGAACGATTGGCACTACAGCCAGGAGAGCAAAAGGCCCTACCCTTGGTAAAAAGCTCAGGTGGAAATCTCTTTAGTGGACAGAGATCTACTGAATTGGTTGGTAGCGGGCAAGCCAACGCCGGCACGCTTACCCAAGTAGCCATACAAATGCTTGATAACCCGCGTCCTGAGGAAACAGTCGACTCGAGTGAGTGGTTGAGTGAACGAGAGATTATTAGCAGATGGCAAGGCGCACAGCTCGATGTGTTAGAGACCTATTACACCTCTAGACGTGTTCCAAAAACCGTTGGCGTCGTGATGGAAATTGAATCCATCGAGATTATGGATAAGGGCATTCTCGTAGAGACTACCTACAATGCCGACAAGGTTGCTAATACTAATATCCTTCACGATGGCAGAGCCATAATAGAAAAAGATGCCGCTCAGACTACACCCAAGGTGGTTGACAAGGCTGTGGTAGAGGGACACTTCGTAGACAACGGCAGACATGCAGACTTTGCCTATTCTAGAACTCTCGATGATGGTAAACGAGTCTACAGAGAAACCAAGCGGATAGTATATTTTGATGCAGAAAATGGCGACATTCTTGGAGTGAAAAATCCTTTGATAGCGGCTGTGGGTATTGGTGATGTTCAAGATCCCGATGGAGACCATACTCATTTTGGCAAGCCGATCTTTGTGGATGGTACGGGTTTTCTACAAAACAATTTTGTCAAAACGATCGTTGAGCCTCCGTTTGAACGTGCTTTTGAAGCTGATCTCGATTTTACCGGCTATTTGACTGCTGGCTCTCCGCTTGACAAACTGCACGCTCTTGAAGTGAATGTGCTCGGTTGGCTCACAGACCAAGGACATGCCTTTGAGCTCCTCAGCTTAGACGACTTATTCTCAGGTCCTCTAGACCACCCCCCAGGCCTACCAGGAGCCGCTCTAGCAGAGGCTATCAATTTGAGTGCATTCGGAAACTTTTATGATTCGATTACTGGCAAGGTAATCTTTGATGCCGGTCCTTCGTTTGAAGGATCGAGGGACGCTAGTGTAGGATATCATGAGTGGCAGCACTGGGCTAACCATGTACGTGGTGGTGGTATTTACCCGTTTACTGGCGGCCCGGCCAACGAGCTGATTGACGAGTGCTTTGCTGATCTAAACTCTGCGTTGATGTTGAAATTCCCGGAAATTGCTCCGTACTATGCAAAGAACTTTGGTTTCCAGTTCATCCGCAACGTCGACAACACCCTTACCTTTCCTGATGACATTGTTGGCGAAAAACACGAAGATAGTCGGATTTGTTCTTCTGCCGGTTGGGAATGGAGCAAAATGCGTGGCGATTTAGCCTACCTAATCATGCAAGAATCTGTTGCTAGCTTCACCTCATTGGATGGATTGCCCGATGTTCCCACCATCTTACAAGCAACTGATCAACTGATGTTTGGTGGCCTGCACAGCCAAGATATCCAACAGGCCTTTGCTTCCCGAGGCGTTGGCAGCTTTACCAACCCACCAGGCTTTGTTGAATCAGCAGATGATGGGTCCAACCTTGAATCCCCACGTCCCTACCCTGATTTGGTGGATAAATTCAGACAGAAAAAGACCGTGGTTGGAGCTGCAGCTGCAGGGGGCATGATGCTCACCTTTGATAACCTAACTCGCTTCTTCTTTGACGATACCGGCAATCAAGACACACTCACCATTATCAAGCTGGACACCACCGGTACTATTGAAACCGTTGTCAACACCTACAAAAACACCGAGCTACAAGGAGTCACTGTTACTATACCTCTGGATGCAGCCACAGACAGCGATACGGTCATCCTAGAATTAAACTCCCTGGCCGATGGAAAACGTGGCCCTGGCTACCTCGTGACCAAAGCAATGATCAAGCCACCGGATGATCCTCCTCCATCAACACCTCAGAATGGTTTTGTCCTACGCGCTTCAGCCGTGCCTTTTAAAGACCCAATGTGGCTCTTTGTGGATGCAAGTATGTCTGAACTGCTTAACCCAACGCTTGATATTGTCAGCGTCAACATTGATTGGGGTGATGGTACCCAGGGTATGTTGCAGCCCAATTCACCCCATACCGTTAAACTCTACAACCGTGCTCTTATTGGTGACGTGTCGCAACCTATCACCGCGCAGGACCAACCAATTAACGTCAGCGCCACGGTCTTGTATGACAATGGCTTAGAGGAGACCACCCAGGGAACGTTTACAATTGATCCCAATTTGCCTTAATGTGCTAAACCCAGTACCCGGTAAGCGAGATAAGACTCTTCCTCTCGTTTGCCGGGTGCTTGCTTCTTCTCAACCCTGACTTGGTCACCTAAACGTCTGTAGGTCTCCTCACTGATCAACACTTCACCTAGACTGCAAGCTGCCTCAAGGCGTTGGCATTGGTTGACGATCTCACCCACGGCCGTAAAGTTCTTGTGTCGCTCAGAGCCGACATTGCCAAGGAGTACGGTACCGGTGGTGATGCCAACGCGGATCTGGATACAACCTGGACCCAGCTCCTGTTTGTGAGCCAAGCGAGAGAGCTCAGCAAAGCGCTCAAACAAAGTCTCCTGTATAGCCAGCGCTGCCTGCACAGCATGCAGAGCATGCTCCTTGCCACCATCAAGACCAAAGAGAGCTATGCAAGCATCACCCATCTTTTTATCAATCATTCCATTGAAGCGATCGATAATGATCTCATCCGTAAGCTTAAAGATGTGGTTTAACAGCTTAAAGGTCTCTTCAGGGGTCAGACGGTGGGATAGTTGGGTAAAACCCTTGATATCGAACAACAAGATAGTGAGATCACGGCGTTCACCCCCTAAGGTTAAAAAGCTCTCTCCTCTCTCAATCAAGCGGTCCATCACGGTTTTTGAGGTGTAACCTGTGAGTGCTCGCTCGACTATGCGACGCTGGCGATCTTCAACAAAGTGTTTGTAGCCAAACTGCAGGGGAAAGGAGATCAGCAGTGCTGCTAATGGATAGGAGATCAGCAACCAGAGGTTGGCAAAGTGGATCGCAGCTAATGCAATGAGGAGCAAGGTAGCTGGAATCGTAAGGCAGATGGCAAATACTGCCGTAACTGCCTTGAGGTTACGTGAGCACCACCAAACCAAGAGGGTTACCAGGAGAATCAATAGGGTCTCTAGCAGCGTGGCCCGCCCATCGCGACGGATAAAGTCGTTTTGCAACAGGTTGGCCACAGCAGTGGCATGGATCACTGGTCTCGAGGCCAAACCACCATCGAGAACGTTGAAGGACTGTGAGTAACCTGAAGCAGTTAGATCAACCAGGACGATCTTATCGCGCAACTTGTGCGGTTGTATTTTGCCTTCTAAAAGATCACGAAAGCGTAGTTGTGGAAAGGCACGGTCGTTCCTTTGGGAGAGCTTCTTGTAGGGTCTCAATAGAATGGTACCGTTGTTAAGGGTAGGCAGGGTGTGGTTACCAAACTCCAAACCCTCTACACCTTCTCTATTACGTAAGATGGAGAGTTTTGTTGGGGTTTGTTGCTGTTTAAAACTCTGCGCGATTGCCAACGGATAGGATTTGTAGAAGTGACTGCCAAAGTAAGAGAGTGTTGGGTAGACTAGAAGTCCCTTAGAGTTGGCGTAGCTGAGAAAGCCCATGTTGGCAGAGGCGTTGACGACTTCAGGTGCAGCAGCATGAAAGCTAAATGGACGCTGATAGGGAAAGACAGAGACCTCTGTAGTTGGTCGATCATCTAAAGCGGCCTTGGCGATCCAGCTGACTTCTTCAGTGCCTATTTGAAAGCGTTGAGAGAAGTTGAAGTTAAAGGCAGTAACCAAGTGTTTAGTGGCAGCGAGTTCTTTGAATAGCGCTGCGTTCTCTGAAGGGGCCACCGTGCGCAAAGGATCAATGAGGATAGAGAACCCAACCAGGGCTGGATCGTAACGATTAATCGCCTCGATACCGTTGGCTAAGAGCGCTCGTGACCAAGGCCAAGAGCCATAACGCTCTAGATCTTCGTCGTCTATGGCGACGATAGTTATGGGGGCGTTGCTAGAGAGCTCTTGGGTAGTTGTTGGCAATAAAAAGGAGTGGTAGAGGGAGCGGTCTACAATGCTGAAGACAGTTTTTTGATCAGAGGGAGAACTGAGAAGGTAAAAGCTGAAGACCGTGGTAAGGCTTAATAGGAAGATAAAAAGAGGAATGAAATACTTCTTCAGCCAGCCAGAAAAGTTATAGTTAAATCTTCGGGGCATAGTCTTAAAGGTGATCTACTAGGGTCTACTACAGATAACATCTCCCGCAAGTGCCCCAGTATAACTGCCAGCCACTTCAACACTGTCACCATCATTACAGAGCTGGAAAATCGTACCTGTTTCATTAACACCAAAGACTGTCAACTCGCCGTCGTTATCTATATCCATGACTGCATGCGCTTCATAACGGGTTGGTCGACCCCACGTAAAATCGCTGGCTTTAGGGTCGCCGCTGCGAGGATCATAGCTCGGAATAGGAAAGGAACACTTTACTAGTGATCCGAAGGACACTTGGGGGCAGGCTCGTTCAAATAAGATATCCGCAGGAGTTACGTTTAAATCATTACCCTCCCCATGAGTAGTAAAGCAGTCCTCGTTGGTGGTTTTACATGTTGGGAATGTACCTCCAGTATATTGGTTTGCATTAAACCCATAGATTGCCCGTGACTTTGAGTCTGTGAACTTAGCGTCACTAGTTAGTTGATCTATATTGGCGTTGTACCAACGATGTTGGAGAAAGTGCGCTTGCATGGATTTGTGTAGGTCAGCCAAACCCAGATGCGCCTCAGCGATTTTTGCGCGGCGGAAGTGTTTCTTATACGTAGGAATGGCTACAGCAGAGAGGATGCCAACAATCGATACCGAGATCATCACCTCGGTTAGAGAAAAGCCGTTATTTGAAAACCGTCTACCCTTGTTGCGAAACATGTTGCCCCCCTCCTTTGATGACACACGTTCGTAGCTCTAGAAGTTACGTATTATTTTTTCAATTAAGAATTTAATTTTAATACATTATCGTGTTACATTGCAACCTCATACCGAGGTTTTTGTAACTTTAGTTCCCTATTAACTCCTAGTACCCTACTCTCTAGGAGTTGCAACTAGTGTACCAGAAGATAGGTTCGCTAACTATATGAAAATAACAAGAATATATCAAATAAGGGCGCGCCGCATCAGATCGGTGCCAACCCAAGTTGCGTCAACTGCACCTTTTGTTTACTTTCAGTGGGTTACCTAGGAATAAAAAATGGAGCCTAACCTACCTCAATCCTTACTGAGGCTATTGTTCGAAATACAAACAAACTGTCTTCATAGTGAACAGAATGTCTTATATCAGACACACTGTCTCCGAGTATCATATATTTACAACGTATTGAAATATTGGATATTCCCATTGGCCTAACTCTTGCTTTTGAAAAGGTATTAATTGCTATCGATTCCAGATAATGTGTAACTGACAAAATTACAAACAAGTTACAAACCATCTGTAACCAGGAGCTAGAAAATGGCAAAAAGCAACGAAAGTAAAAAGACAGTTTCCTTCAATTTCTCTTTTCAATCACACCGTGTGCTAGGTGCTAAGTTAGCTAGCATACCTACCGGGTCGTAGTGAGGCAACTAAAACGTAATAAAAAATTGGCATGATGAATGCCTTCTATATTCTCAATTGATCTGACAAAAAAATACGTTAGTCAATTTAGACAGCAGGGAATGCAAGCTCTTAAGCTCATACCAGCATTCCGCAATATAGACATTAATAGAGAATTGAGCTTATCAACTCTCTCTTGGATCTATTTCAATCGTGATAAGTTTAGTCTGTCAACTGACCAAGTTAGCAATCTAATAACTCGTGATATCGCACGTAGCAAGTTCGTAGTTGGCAGTAACATTATTTTTGATTCTTCACTGCAACGCTATCCAGAAAAAGAAGCACTATACTCTGCAGCAAGAACAATTATCGGAGTAGTATGGAAGAAACTATTTGCATTTGAGCAAATTATCAAACCAAGAATGTGTTTTCCCAGGCAAGGTGTTGAACACGAATCAGCCTCTGATCCCCAAGTCTTTGGACTTATTGAATATGTAATGAATAGTGATGACCCTGTGAAGTGGGCAGAAATTCTAGCTCACGAGTTGGGCCATCACTACCTTACTATTGTCTTTGCAACAAAAAGTGAAGCCACAGTGAATCGCTATCCATGGGCAAAAGAAGACCGATCAGCTTTGAGAAACATGAAAAGGCCACTGTTCGGTATCTATCATGCAGCCTTTGCTGAGGCGGCCATGCTGGAACTTGGTTTGCGGATACATTCGAATCACTCGATAGAAGAGTTAATCAAGCAGAGTTCCAGTCGTATTTTAGATTGTTATAAGAACAAGTATATAAAGGATCTTACTACTATTACAAAATCTGGTCTTCTGGAATTCGATAAGGACATTAAGTTGTTTATGCTAGGTGTCAGAGAGAGAATAGAAGTGTAAATAGAGATCATAATGGATCAAACCCTCGCACAAACTCAAGCATGTGTTAAAAGTTTAGGTATATTTAGAGCTCTCAACCTCGCATCAACTCATTTCATTTCGATCACTTTCCGTATTACTGCTGGTGTGCTGGCTAACGTACCGCTTGATACAGTTGCTCTGCTTACGGGCATTGAGTTTCTGATGAATGTGATTTTTGAAGTTCCAATGGGATACGTTGCGGATCGTTTTGGTAGAATTCCTTGCGCACTATTGGGCGGTTTTCTTATTCTCCTTGGAACCTGTGGCATCTATGTGGCCCTTTTCCCGAGCATGCCGAACACCTTTTCTCGGCTTCTTTTTATCATACATGGCGTCATTGTTGGATTTTCAAAGCCATTGATTTCAGGATCTGTGGAGGCTTTCTACCAGGATGCTATCCGTAGGTTATCAAAAGGACATAACGAAGCAGAGAAAATGGCCAGCCAAAGTTTTACTCTCAGCCAACATGCCGGGAAATATCTCACAGCCTTGGTTATCCTGCTGGCTTTTGTCTTACTTTTTGTTACCTATCACACCATTGGAGTGCATCACACACTGATCATCGGTATTTTGCTATGGTATGCAGGATTCTATCGTCTTTTCAGGGACTTTCGTATTTATGGTGATACTTCAATAAGTGGGGGGAGACCAAGCACATCGAATCTAATCAGCAGGTTACGGCAAAGTATGGTCGCCAAAAAGGCGATTTATTTACGGCTATCAGCCTTTATGTTAGCTGCAGTAAACGCGGGCTACTTTGCGATCACTCTGGGTAGACAGTTTGGAAATGCGGACCACGGCCTATTCTCGTGGTTTATCATGGGACTCTTTACCTTTGCTTATGGTGGAATAGGATGGATTGTAAGAGGACATGTACTACCAAGGCTAGTGATGAGCAAAAGATTAAGTACAAATAATTACCTCTTAATTCACTTTACTCTTCTTGCTACAATCAGTCTGTATATTTTATGTACATTCAGCTCACTAAACCCTACGATGCTAATCCTCATGATCTTAGTATACGCCGTTATGGCTGATGTTGTGGTCGGAGCCACAGGCGCATTAGCAACTAACCTTCTATGCTCCGTAGTAGACAATGAGGAATTGGCAACAGCTCTAAGTTTACAGAATATGCCTGCTTTTGCAGGTATCGGCTTCTACAGCTGGTACCTAGGCAAATGTAGAGATGGAGCTCCTTCTGTTGAAGAGGCCATGATTACAGTGTGTATCATCTGTGTTGTTTCTATTTTTTCTGTCTATTTATTATCCGAACAAAAACGAAAGAGCTCTGTGCGGTCAGGATCATAACACAAATGAAAAAGAGTGCTAAACAATTCAATATTTTCTCCGTGCTATTCTTAATATGCTTTTTGAGTACTGATTTGCTGGCAAAAGACCTGACGAATTACAATGAACTAAAGATTGGTGTGAGCATTCTCCCACAAACTCTAGATCCAATGAAAATAGTATCGGTATCGCACCTTATGATGAGCGCCTGTGTATTTTCGCGTCTAGTCCGCCTGAATGAGAGAGGTATTGTTGTGTCTGAACTAGCCGAAAGTTGGAGCATAAACGATAGTGGCAGAGAATACACTTTTAAGCTAAAACCTAACCTACGCTTTCATAATGGAAGAAAAATCACTGCCAAAGATGTTGAGCACTCATTTCTCAGAATTTTAGAATCAAACTTTTCTTCACGATCGATTTTGGAGCTTGCCCTGCAACCCAAGACCAAAGCAGGCACCAATGCTGTCGAGGCAATAGACGAACAACACATTAGATTTTATCTCAAGGGGCCCTATCCTCCTTTTCTAAAGCTTCTTAACAATCCTCTTTTTGGCATTGTCGAAAAAGAATCGTTTTGTTGTACCGGCTCCGGTTTAATGACTGCAAGTCTAACAAATAAAGGAAAAACTTGGAGCTTTGAACCAAGAACTTCCTCCGAAAATATTTATAAACTTGTGGTTGAAGGATACGATTATAGTGATTTAAGAACCTTGATAGAGGCCAACAAATTCGATGTTTTTTTGGGTGTGGCCCCATATGAACTTGCGAAAATCAAACTTGATAGCAGCAGCTTTGATGTGGTTCTTCCCAACAATGTGTTTGTGTTACATTTCCTATATAACACACATAGAGCCCATCTAAAGTCCTCTAATCTACGACGCGACTTAAGCTATCTTATTTCATCACTATCCACCATCAAGAAAAATCTAGTGCCTTTCCAGAAATCTCTTCATACCTTCCTTCCCGAGGGTACTCTTCCGATGTCTTATTATGGACCAAGAAAAAGCCAAATCACTGAAGATAACTTTGTCACAAAATATCCGAAACTTGAGGGCCACAAATTTCGAGTCGTTGTATACAAAGGTTTTATGTCTCAGCAACACATCAATAGCGTTTCCTCCCTTTTAGAACGACTAGGGTTAGTTCCGGATATTCGAATCGTCGATTTGGCCCTGCTATTGAATTACTACAAGACAGGGGATTTCGATCTGATCTCTTTTATTTTTGGTGCAGGCCTAACTGATCCAGATGGCTACCTGTGGCCTCTACAGAGCAAGCTATTTGGCGTTGAAAGATTATTTCCCGTTAAAGAATTCTTGGATAGGATTTCGGCAATCCGGTTTACTAAAAAACGCTTGCGACGCCTAAAACTGTACGAGAGAGAGCTGGTAGATTTTGAAAGCAGACATTTTTTTGTCCCTATTCTGGCCTTTGACTATCCTATTCTCTTAAAAAAGCAAATAGACATGCCAAAATTTGGAGAGACATTTTTTCATGAATTATGGAAATTGCACCGAAAAGGATTAGGTGGAAATGCCTAAACGTCAACATACTGTATTCACCAGTTTACTCAGAACTTTTTCAATAACAGTATCATTGGGTTTAATTCTTGTGGGAATCCTAATTCTATTTGCGGTTAACAAGAGTTTCGATAACTTAGTTGCGTCAAAACATGAGATGATTTTAGAACTCTTTTCCGAGAATATTCGCTACGAAATTCTTACCGGCTCTCACCTCAGCATCCGTGAAAAGTGCAATCTCTTGATAAAAAAAGAGGCCATAGATAACATTATTATTTCGAACATAAGAGGAGAAGTTATTTACGAGAGTTTACCAGAAACTGCAGAAGTGTCGAGGACGAGTAAATTTGTCGTTGAACGCACTGTATATTTTGACGACGAAAAGACACAACCAGCGGCTATGGTTAGTATGAGGTTTAATACCGGAATCATTCGTGGTCTATACTACCGGATTATGGGAGTATCTCTATTTGTCTTAATGACTATCGCTGCTATAGCTTTCCTTATGCTAAAAAGAGTGGCACATCGGATCTCAGCACCGCTACACACGCTTAGTCAAACAGCTGAAAGTGGCAACTTAGAAGATCTTTCACTCCTTGATCAGCCAAATATCAAGGGTGATCTGTCCGAAGTTGTTATTCTCACCTCTTCCATTAGGAAACTTGCGCAACAAACTCTTCAGTCAAATCAATATAGGATCGAAACAAAAAAGGCGGAAGCTGTTTACCAAGTGGCTCAACAAATCGCGCATGATATACGAGCTCCTGTAGCAGCATTGGATCTTTTGGCTGGCACTCTTGTAGACATTCCGGAAGAGAAACGCGTTCTTATACGTAATGCGTCCCAACGTATTAAAGATATCGCCAACAACTTGCTGGGCAGAAATATACATCAGGCTCAACATGACGAGAGGCCCAATCAAGCCATGAGAAGGACTTGGTTGATATCAAGTATTATAGAAAGTATCGTCAGCGAAAAACGGGGTCAATTCCGAACTAAAACAGGAATCCGAATTGAGGCCAAATTGGATGAAAAATCCTACGGACTGTTTGCCAAAGTCAGTGCTGTTGAGCTTAAGCGTGTAATTTCAAATCTTGTAAATAACTCTGTTGAAGCAATGACCGATGAGGGTGTCATCGAAATTGGCCTGTTCCAACATAATAATTCAACATTGTGTCTCTATGTAAAAGACGACGGGACAGGAATACCACCGGACATTCTCGGAAAACTGGGCCAAAAGGGAGTGACCTATGGAAAGGGGGGAACGGATAGTGGTCTAGGTCTTGGAGTCTATCATGCAAAAGTGGCCGCTGAAAGCTGGGGAGGTGAGCTTAAAATTGAGAGTACGGAAGGACAAGGTACTCAGATATCTCTGCTTTTACCCAAAGAAAGTCCTCCGTCTTGGTTTGTACCCAGACTTGAAGTTGCGCCAGACTCCCGCATTGTAACCTTGGACGACGATCCTACGATTCATCAGATTTGGCGAGAGCGATTTCATGCATTACGCAACGGAGGAGGAAATAGGATCAAACTTGACAATCTGTCTACACCCGACGCCATAAGAACATGGGTTGAGAAGAATGATACACACAATGCTTTATTTCTGTGTGACTATGAACTTCTCAACTTTAAGGAAACCGGGCTCGATCTCATTGAAGAGCTCAACCTTCAAGATCAGGCTATACTTGTGACAAGCCATTTTGAAGAGGAGGTTGTCCTCATGAATTGTGCTCGACTTGGTGTGAAATGTATTCCTAAAAGTCTCGCTAGCCTCGTTCCAATTGGCCTGCGGCCTCAGAGTTAGAGAGTTTAGAGCGGTGAAGTCTGGACCGGATGGGCTGGTGCACAGAACCGTCCCGGTAGCCATCACCAAGAACAAGAAGGCTTTTCGACGACTGATTTGATCGTGAACGGTTTGTTTCTTATATGGACAAAGTGGTCGTTCTTGAAACGCGTGGCAGCAGTTCTTGTGGTGGCTAGTTTGTTTCAGAAGGTACGAACTTTGTTTAAAAAGTTGAACTCTCAGCTCGATGGCATTAAATGTGCTTTAAATACTTACCCATGTCGGTCTTAAAATCGTTGCTGATCTCGCTTTTTGTTCTTTCACCTGCCTTTGCGCAGTCGGTAGAGGAACTGGAAGGTGAGCTGCGGCGTCTCCAGCTTAAATACGAGCAGACCAGGAGCGCTACCGTTAAGAGTGAGGGACGCACCGCAGCGCATAAGCACTATCGGGGTCTTTATGCAAGGGCCTCGAGGTCAACGCGTCGACTAACGGCTGCCCTTAACGAATTTCGCCGTACCAAAGAAGGGTTGGAGGCTCCCTTTGCCAAAGTCAACGCCGTTAAAACAGCATCCTCTAGAGAAGAGATACGTCAGGCTGTGTCGCTCGCCTTTCAAGTCCGCTCGCACATTGATGCAGCGAGAAACCTGCTTGCAGGCTCTCGACAGGTCGCCCTGTCGGCGACTTCCGGTCTATCAGCGGTTATTCCAGAGCTAACCCGAGAAGACATCGATGAACGGATACCTCCGCCTGGTAACCGATTAGATCCTCTCTACTTAGAAGGATTTCGGGAAGTGGAACGGCGGATTCGAGAAGAGGACCGCAAGGTCATTATTGGTTTTAAAGAAGCTTTGGAGACTGGGGATAGGCTCGTACAGGCGGTTGATGTTCTGCTGCGAAAACTCGATCGCAGTGACAATCAGCTTGCCTCCTATCTTGCCGCTGCACCCGCTGAACTGTCAGCGGCGATTTATAAGGAGCTCAAGGAACAATACTTTGCTGATTTTCAACGGATTGATTTTCTTTTCGACATTTCCGATCTCTTCTCCTCGTTGAAGCTTGAGGTTCAAAAAGAGGTTTTGGTCAATCGAGATTTCTTTGCCGCATTAGAAGCCATTTTCACGTGGTCTACAGCAACGCACATGATCCGGGAGGAGGTGTTACCACAGTTGAGCGATGCTGAGCTGAAAGGAGACCTGGAAGTACTTGTTGCTCATAGTCAAGAGGATATCGAGAGAATTGCCGGTATTGTCAAGGGATTCAATCCAGTTGCAGAGGCTGAGAAAAGAATCAGCGCTTTGAAGGCGCAAGGAGATACTGAAAAGGCAAAAGAGCTTGAACTCTTGTTGGAGATCGCCAAAGCCTTGGAGGGGGACGGCACATTTCTATTACAGTTGATTCTGAGCCTGGCAAAATGAAAATTTCATGTAAAAGCCTGCTTTATTTATTGATCGCGACGATTTGTCTTTTTTCGCCGTTGCAGAGAGAGCTTGTTGCACAAGATGATGCAGGACAAACTGAATCAGCTCAGGAAAGAGAGCACGACTACACCACAGAGCCAGGAAATGTGACCGTTGACTCCGATGGCAACGTCCATATTGTTTTTGACACGCCTATTGTTATCGTTTCCTCTCAAAAACCCAAAGACAAAACAGAAGATGAAGGATTTGACCCTTTCTTTGATAGCCCGAGAGGAGAGATCGGTGGATTTGATGATGAGGATGAAGAAGGCTCAGCACCGACTCACAGTGATGTGGAAGCTCGGCGTAGAGTTCAGTACCTTACAGGGTTGCAACGTGGCCTCAGCCTACTTCAAGCCAACACTGCAGTTGCAGAGAGTAACAAACATCTAAGCCTCTCTGCAGAGCAAGCTCAAGATGATCAGCTTCGAGATGAATCATCTGCAAGCGGCCTCGACATTCGCACCCTCCACGAAAGGGGTGGTTCCGATCTCGCTTCTCACAGTTCCGCTAGTGACATGATCCACAACTCCTCTCTTTTTGTGCAACTTCAACAGCAAGCTCAGTTGCCACTTCCTGAAAACAGACATGGATTGCCACTATTTCTGGGGCTCACGGCCACCTCCACCGATGTTGCCCTGGCGGCTGTGGAACGGGCTTCAAGTAAGGAGGTGGTTGCCTATGGCTACGCGGCATTCTCACGGCGGGTTCACGAGCTTCGCAGCATGCGAGATCTCATACGACATCGCTGGATACAGGAGACATTAGACGAACTCATTGACCGAGCAGAACGCGCTCAATCAACGGCCAAAGGTCGACTCCATTTGGAAGCAGACAGCTCCATGGCGCGCATCCGTGTTGAGACCTTCGATGAGTTGGCGCTGTTAGAGCGCGATCTAGGTGAGAGGCTCTCCCAACACATCTGGCAACATGTGGAGATTACCCTCGATCATGCCTTAACCCTGCCAGATCTGCCACATCTTATAGATGCCGCCTATTTAATGATTGAGGGAGTGCAAGATATCCGAGACGGCGAGTTCTTGTCAGGAGCACTCAAAATGGCGGCAGCAGACTACCATTTGTGGGCACTACAAGAGGATTCGTCAACTGGAGTTGTCGAGGCGAGCTTGCCGCTTGAGATGGCTTTAGAGACAGTTGTCTCCATGATGGTGCCTATGGTCCTGTCAGGCACGGTCATGGTCCGAGGGACCACCAGTTTGCTAGGGCGCGGTGGTGGTGGCTTGGCAAGAAAGCTCTTTGATCAGCAGCATCTGCCTGCGGTGATAAGGGCGAGCCAAGCTTTGGGGCCTGATACCACCAAAAAGCTGGTTCAAGGTGTTGTCAAGGGAAGTAAATACAGAGGTGATGTTTACCGAGCAGGTTCGTGGAAAATACCGCAGGGTAATATTGCCGCCAACCATCGCTATTCAGCGCCGGGAAGAAGCGCGCTTTACATGAGCGGCGATCGGCAGACCATCGCCGCGGAAATGCGAGCCCATGGTGTCAAGGGGGTGATTGAAACAAGAAGCCGCTATGTCACACTCGACAACATGCTCGATCTTAATGAACCAAGTGTCAGGGAGCTATTAAATATAGCTCCTGAAGCTTTGATCTCTGAGGATTACTCAATAACACAAATAATAGGAGAATTGGCGCGGCTGCACTATCGTGGTATTGTCGTACCCTCGGCAAGAAATCCAGATGGCTTTAACGTCGTTCTTTTTGAGGCCCTAGAGTGATGCGTGAGAGAGAAAAACGACCCCCCCATCCAGACTCTCCCTTTGCACAGCAGGGAGATACAGTGATTGATATCCCTGGAGTTCCTGAGGATATCGAAAGACCTATAGAGTTTGGAGATACTGTGGAACTTAAAGATGGTGCTCTGCTGCTGGTAACAGAGCCTGATACAGGTTCGGAACTGTTTAGAGGTTATGAATTAGAAAAACTCGACTCTCTGGATCAGTCGCAAGATGAGGAGGGCATGTCTGTCATCTCAACCTGGTCTTTTATCAAAAGGATCATACGGCATTGGCATGATCAACCTGCCGATTTAAAAACATTTTTAGAGCGCTTCAAAAAAGGCGTCAATCTGGATCGTAGCTCCTGGAGCGAAGGCGTCTATTTTATGTTTATGGATCAGCAGAACAAGCGAGAGCATTTTGAAAGCCGCAACTGGCACCTCCTGACGCTTGGCAGTCAGAGGATGGCAAAGAAGCTCTTTGGTGGAGTAAAACCTGGCAGCCGTGAGCTATCGGTGGTGGTCTCCATTGGCCCTGATTGGCTCGATTGGGAACGGCATGGCCCTTTTAGTAGAGAGGAACTGGCAGCCTTTTTGAGCAAGGTTGAGGGCCTTTACAAAAAACCAAGACAAGTGCGCAAAGGGCTCTACCGCGATACCAAGGGTGCCTTGATCAAGTATGAGGTCTATGAGGGTCTGCGGTTGATCGATGAGAAGTTTTTTGTGAAGGGTTTTGGAGAGTAGAAGTTGTATCGCTTTACGTTGTGTTTGAGTGTTCTTATAGTGGTGACGCCAGTGTTGTATGCTGATTCTTACTTTCCATCGGACAAAGTGATTAAGGAATCAAAATATTTTCATCGAGTGAAGCTTTCCGAGAACGAGGCGGAGGAGATTATAAAAGAACCGCTTGTATTTCATGATCCCGTTGGTGATCGACTTTTCTTTTTCGTTCGATCAGACTTCCTAATTTGGTTTTTTGACTTCCTAAGTAGGGAAGGTACGGATAAAATTAGAGATTCCGTTCTTCCTCAGAAACTTCTACAGGACATCGATTCAGGCCGAACGGCACTTGTAATTCTATTTTTTCACTATGCAGGAGTTGGGAAAGTCAAAATTATAAAATCAGCACTAGAGAATCGGAAGCTCAAGGCAACATTCAAACACAGTCGCCGCTACGACGGAACACGTGTGGATGAGGTCAACTATGAAACACACAAGTGGCCTCGTAGTGAGAAACCTGACATAGATTGGGTCCATCAACATAGGGTACCTAGAATTTACTATCTTAATCCGAACGCTTTTGATGCGGATATTACCTCTCCAGCATTCTTCGTTCGCGAGTACGAGTTTTGGATGGAAGAGGAAAGGCGTGTGGATCCGACTACGCTTTGGGCAAGAATCAAGACCCGCGATGTATTGAAGGTAGATGTAGATATAGGAAGGCCTTTTGAAACGCTTGGGGGCGTAATTTTTTCACCGCGAAAAGACTGAATAGCATGATAATTCTAAAGACACAAAAGTACCATTGGCTCCTATTGTCTCTGGTTGCACTAGTAGCGCTATGTGATCGTGCTGCAGAGGCTGGAGATACTTTTTATCATGGAGTTCGTGGTCCTAGAATTGGAAGCTACGCTGATATTACTAATTTTCGACTCTTTGGGAGGATGGAAAACGGTAGATTTATTACCAGTCTATCTTCGGACTATCCTGATATCATAGATGGCAACAAAGAACTAAGGTTCCCAGGAGTGAAAATCATTCGCCCAGGGCCGTACCTCTTGGAGCTAGATCTACATTTTGTTGGAGCAAGTTTTGAAGAACGGCGAGGTGAGAGAACCGATCTGGAAAGGAGTTTAGACGGATTAAAGGTAAACGTTGATGTTCGTTTAAACTCAAAGACCATTCTAACTACCTGGAAGAGCTTGAAGAGATGGGATAGGAAAAGGGAAGCTTATTATGGGGTTTCCCACTTTGCCCTAAGCGAACCTATTATGTTTGCCGATAGGGGTATGTACAGAAATGCAGATATGGGTAGGCAATTTGAACTTGGTCCAGAGTTTGTTCAACTAGCTTTTGAAATCGATGAGCCTGGAATTTTGGAAATTCGTCTCAAAGGGGAACTGATTAGAAGAGTGGTGGATAATTATTTTCGAGGGCGATACTACCCTCATCCGATTACGGGCTCATATGATGAGCGGTCGAGGACAGACCTATCAGAAGTTGTGATGTTCTATCGGCCATATCATGTTCCTCTCTTGATATTGAGAGTAGGTGCTAGAAGAAAAATTTTGCTCGAACCTTGTCAGGAAATAGGCCAGAGGTTGAGAAGATTAGAGGCTATTGCTGACTCTTCAAGAGAACTCGTCTCTTTAATAGGAGATGCTATGACTGTTCGAAGGGCCCTGGGGAGCTACTTTAGAGAAAGTCTTGCGACAGTCGAATTGGCTGTCCAAAGTCTCGAAAAATTTCGCAAGGATTTGAAAGGCGAGGATGTAGTAGTCATAGATACACTGATCGACGCGCTGAGAGGCCTGTCAATTTTGGAAAATAAGAGAGAGTCGATTAGTTTTACTGTAGAGGAAATCGAGAAAAATCCACAGGAGTTTAGACAAAAAGTTCAAGTACTTCACGACGAAGGAAAGCTGAGCCGGTTAGAGAAGGAAAGACTTTCTGCTATTGCGACCTGCTTCAGCGGCGACTTGCGGTCATCTCACGACTTGGAAGAGACTATCGAAGAACTGAGTTTTGGTCTTGGAGAAACAGAAACGGAGATTGCTCAGCTACGTTCTGAACTCATAGATGTCTATTCCTACTTGAATGCCATGGCAGATCCACTAAGCTATTGGTGTGGCTACTTTGCTTTTCATGGTGAATCTGCGGATGGCCGAGCTATTGAGACCCTGGTACACGATGATCGTGCTTCTGCGGGCATGCTTCCTGAAAGTATCAATCTAACGAGACATGATACATCTGTCTTGTGGGTACGCTAGATGCGTTCGTTGGTTTGTGGTCAAGAAAATGGGCTGCTCTCTGATGCAGGAGATGAGTATACCTTTACCTTGAAGGCAGATGCGAGGTTCCATGATGGCAGACCGGCAACGGCTCAATTGTTCGCAATACAAACAAACTGTCTTCAGGGTGAACAGAGCGTCCTATATCAGACATACTGTTCCTAAGCGTTACCTATCTACAACCCATTGGAATACCGGACATTCCTATTGGCCTAATTCTTGCCTTGTTGATGATAGTATATGGATAGAGAAAAGCCAATCCACAACATGACAAAGGCGCCTATTTGGGGGTATCTTTCTTTATCGATTATTTCCAAACTTGGGGATAGCCTTTTACTTTTCTTCGCAGTTGCACTCTTTCTTGACGATAGTTCGGGAATATTGTTATCGGGGATTCTGTTCTCTACAGATGCCATACTGCAAATTGGTTTAGCACCCTTTCTTGGAAAATACATTGATCGCATTATAAATATCAAGGATAGAATTTTTTACGCCCTATGTATCGAATTTATCCTAATGGGACTGACCATTCTGCCTATCTTAATATCATATCTTCCAAGGCACCTATTTTACGGCTTATTTCTCGCTCTGATGATAGTAATGCGTACATTATCACTTATAACAAGACAACTGACCACCATTATTCCTATCTTCCTGGATAGGAATAATTTTTTCCCTCTACCTAGAGCTTTAGCGTTCTCGAATGCTGCAAATCGTGGAGTAAACATGGTAAGTGCTTCAGTCGCAGCGTTGCTGCTAACTAGTGGATGGTCTGTCGTCTGCATCGTAAACTCCATAACCTACCTTATTTCTCTACTTGGACTCTTCCTTTTACTATCCTTTATGAAAAAGATAACCAGTATGCAACAAGTATCGGTTGATGTTTTTCAGAACAATGCAAATCAACGTATCATAGATTTAAAAGACGACCATTGGCTAAAATGGAACAATCAGTTTCTATTTTTGACAAATTTAGCTTTTGGAGCGGTTGCCTTTATTCTTATGCAATCGCTAGCAGCATCAAAACATCTTTCTGGAATTACACGAATACTTTCAGGTCCATCGTCTATCTACTTTGGATTCCTCCTAGCATTAACCGCAATTACTCTCTTCCCAAATGCATTTCAAGTGTACTTCCGTAGTATTCATAAATTGATTCTTCTTCTTGTAGCTCTAAGTCTAACACTAATTCTTGCTGGAGGAACTTCTCGAGACTCCTTTATTGCCCTAATGATCATTATCGGTATCCTGTACGGTGTTTCCCTTATAATGTTTTCAAACAAGATTCAGTCACAATTTAGCCAAGATCGGTTTACCTACTCAATATCGAAAGGACAGGCTTATGGCAGAGTCGGGTATATACTGTCCATGGTAATCTTCACTGTACTTATGAAAGCCGATCCAGCCATAGGCAAGTTAATTGGTCTTTCTGGCATTGTGGGGCTTGCTTCAACACTGTTGTTGTGGAGCACGGCCAAAAGATATAGCCTTATTTCCGACAAGCTCTAATGTATGCTGATCTTAGCAATAAGGGTCCAGAATCTTTTGTTTTTCTGAATATCGATTCGATTGTCGACGTTCTGCCAAGGTAGCCACCTTCTTCGAAAGTGCTCGTAGAGACCAGAAGTTTCTATCCCGGAAAAGTTGAATAATTTCGATATCGTCATTAGTGCCAAGCACCGCCGCAGTAATCTCAGATATTGAAAAATATCGGCTTAGGATATTTTTTGCTGCTGCCACGTTTACTGTCAGATCGTTAAATTGTTGGAATCGTTCTTTTGCTAAGGGACCTCTTTGAGAAAGCAAACGATTTTTAGTTCTTAAATTGGTACAGATACCGTTATCCTTGTGGAGAACACAATCTAACAGCATCACTGCTTCGGAGTAGGATTTTTCCTTCGCCTCCTCAAACGTAGATCTTATTGCATGGCCGACTGAAAGCACCTCAAGTTCATTCGAGTATATAATGGCTAGAACAAATGGTATCTTCGGTCTGTGGAGGGTATAGTAGAAAATGTCAAAGGAGTCTAAAGATACTCTGTCGATTGCCTTGCATAGCCTATATTTTGCTTCATACCAAAGACCTGCGCAGATGTGCCTCTCCAACAATTCAAGAATAGCGTGATTTAATGCTTGATGATAATCAGGGCCAAAACCTAGGCCAGTTGCCTCTTGTCCAAATTGGGAAAATGGATTTGGACCAAGGAATAATTGAGATTTTGTCACTCTAGCTGGATTCCCATCGGGCCAGGTAAACGCTCTGAAAGTATTCATATTCGTGCCCAGAAAAGATTGAAATTCATACTTTGCTGTCAAGCGTTCACAGAGTTCGAAAACAGCTACATTTTCGGCAATAGCCGGTTGTCTGCTGCATGAGAAGCCACAAAGGTACTGATTATTTCCTTGCCAATTGACAAGCTTGATACCTGCTTTGCCTACAAAAAAGCGATCAGGGAAGACTGCAGCACGTACCAGTTTTTTGATAGGTAGTTTGCCAAACGCGGTATTTCCAAGAGGGTCGTTCCTTTCAAATTTTCGTACAATCATCTAACGAATCAAAAATTTGTCGCCCAAGCGTTGTAAAAAGACAATTTTCTTTCAATATAGAGTATCCGGTTTTGAAGTCTCTGCTTATTCTGTTGTAGAAGGTAGTTCCTTCTGGATAGTCATTGCTAAAATGATTTAGGTAGCGCTGAAATATACGGACTAAGCGAGCCAAAACAAACGTAGCGTGAAATACCCCAATAATGGGCCGTTTGTCGTGTCGTATTGGCGAGTCATAAACAGAGGCTGAATCGTTTCTAACAAGGTCTCTGTCTCCGGCTAATGCATAGAGATGCAAATGGGAGGTTTCATGCACAATATGTTCCAGGAAGTAGAGTACCGGATGTTCGGAATCCTCAGGCATTCTCAGGTATACCGTACCAAAACAGTTGAGACTTGTTCCACCTTGAAGACTCTTTCCTTGGAAGATCTTTAAGATAGAAACGTAAGCTTGATACTCTTTCCATAAATCCATATCAATCAGCGATAATATTTCTTCAGCCTTTTTAAGGCTAGACGGAGGAATTTTATATTTTTTAACATTCAGTATTGGAAACATTTCTACAACGTCAAAAGCTGGCACGCCGAAGTCATCTTTAGGGTTCGATTTTCGAAAAGTGTCTATACAATGATTCTCATATGGTTCTGTAAGTATAGTTGAATAATCAATGTTATTGTTACCACCTTTATCATTGCAATACTGAACCAAGAAATGAAGGGCATCCAACACAAGGGTTTTATTCTGACTATCGTAAGCTGACTGTAGTATGTGATACCCTGTATAGATAGAGGGGGAAAATTTCTGGTTTTGATCTAGGCTGGATAACTTTAATATTATGTGGTTGAGGTCCAATTTTAAAGACGACTGAACTTCATTAATGTAGGAAATAGCGCTTTTAACCAAATATCCTTGAAAATTTTTTCGAAGCACAAAAGGTGATAATTTTCCTGGGGCGGAATGATATTCTAAACACATTAAATCGATCTCTCATATGCCTGGCTTGAAGGTACGGGAGCAGAGACCATCCACTCCCATACTTAGCTTCGTTGTCTTATTTTCGTTGCCTACTTAGCCAGTTACATCATATGTGATAGTCGACATAGCTGTATCTAACAGCTTGTCCTTAATAGGGGAAAAGATTTTTTTTGACGACTTAGACTGTTGACGTTTTGTCTTTTTTGCGTCCTTCATAGTTCCTCCCATAACAAATTGAAGGTGACGTGGCTGGCTTAAAAAAAAGCAAATTGTGTGCCAAGAAAGCCAGACCATTATTAGCCGAAGAGTAATCAGTTGTTAGCCTTCACGAAGGGAGTGGAGTGATTAACTTTGTCTTGATCCTAACGTTGGATAGAATGCTGATTGTCTTTTATGGAAACAAAATGGTCACTATACGACCAACTTGTTTTGATTACAGGGCGAAGGCAGGGCTTTGCTTGAGTTCGACAAATATCACGATGAAGAAGTATCCTTGCAATCGTTACAACCTTAAAGACTTTGTCTCAGGATACCCGCACTCTTATGAGTGTGCCGTGGCTCTTCCAAGTATGGGGCCAGAAACCTTAGGTCAGACTAGATCAAAGTCCCGTTTTATCCAGCCTAAAAGGAGAAGCCCACAGTGAGGGTGAGCAGCTCCTGCTCTGCCTTGGCGAAGGGGTGATCTTGGTCGAGAGGTCTGAGTTGGCTCCCCTCTAAGGGTGGGAGTGGCTCGAGGCTGTGATTGCGGTTGCGTACCTGGATGGGCGCCATGACCACATCGAGAACGTAGGAGAAGCCAGCCACCAGGCTGCCGGGGATAATCAGCGCTAAGCGGTTTTCATCAAAGAAACCATAGCCCATGAGGGCTAAGCCACCTACGCGTAGGCCGACGAGGACTCCGCCAATAGTATAGTTGCCGGCATAAAAGTGGCCAAGGCCTGGAACAATGAGACCTGGGACGGAGGCGAGAAAGAGGGCGCGATTGGGATCGAGCAGCCCATCATCCTGCAGGGTCAGATCTTTGGCGGTGGTCTCGACGGTTGGCGGAGCTGTTGGTAGGGGCGCTGGAGGGGGTGGCGATGATGGCAGGGGTTGTTGGGCTGGTGCCACAGCAGGCCCTGCTTGTAGACGCAGGCGGTTTAGGGTGGTGCGTGCCTCGTTGGCAAAGAGTGAGTCTGGGTTCTCTTTGAGGTACTTCTCCCAGATAGGGATCTGCTCGCTTACGGGTTTGTCTGCGGCCCGCTCCACGGTTGCAAAGTAGCGTCGAGAATCCTGCTCTTCCTGCTCTCTGGCAATGATCTCCTGGCGTGCCTTCATGTTATCGAGGTTGGCCTCGATCTCATCACGAAAGTAGTTGTCGGGATGCTCCTTGAGGAACTTCTCCCAGCCTTTGATTTGATTTTCCAGGGAGTTGTCCTTGAGCATGTCGATGGTCTCAAGGTAGAGACGGGTATCCTCTTGCTGTTTCTCCAGCTCCTCTACGGGCCCCTGGGCCATCAGTGGACTGGCTAGAAGAGAGAGTATCAAGAGAGGCAAAACCCACAAACGGGGGGTTGGTTGCATGCGTATCTCCGCGAAGATGTTCAAAAATCTCGTTGTCTTAGCTTAGATCTAGTCTATCGCATGCGCTGGCTAGTTGCAAATCGGCCCCTGGGGACACTATGGGTGGTCTATCCTTTTGTTATCGTGACAGAGCGCTTATTAGACTCCAGGGTAGAGGGTTGGGAACCAGCGCTCTACCACCTCAATAGGAAAACCCAGACGCACGCGGCCACGTGGAGTTGCTGAGTAAAGGAGTTTTTTAGCTAATAGTTCTTTTAATACATTACGAGCCTGACGTTCTTTGTAACCCGTAATGCCAGAGAGCTCATGGCGCGCAATCTCGCCAACCAGTATGGCATGTCGCAATAGCGCCAGACTCCCTTTTGGAAGTCTCTTGGCACGCATCTCTTCTTCGGTATAAACAGCAACACGATTTAGAAGCTCTTTAGGTTCTAACAGAGAGCGCATGAACTCAATTTGATCAAGACATGTGGCCAAGAAAAAGCCACAAAAATCCATCAGCCCTTGTTGGGAGAGCGTACCACGACCATCATGGTCATTGCGGCGCAGCTGATCTGCCTGCATGAGCATGCTTTTATAGTCGTCGACGCTACGGGCTAGACCGCGTGATACTGACCAAAGGGAACTGCCAATACCCAGATGCAACAAGAGCGCATGCGAGAAGAGACGTGCCACCCTACCGTTGCCGTCGAGAAAAGGGTGGATCCACAGTAACCGATGATGTGACGCAGCGACTGCGAGGATCTGTTGCACTTTGGAAAGGCGCTGTAGATCATAGGCCTCTTGAAAGCGAGCCAGAAAAGCGTGGAGATTTTTTGCCTCAGGCGCAAGGTGGCGACCAACTATGACATTAGTTTGTCTGAGCTTGCCTGCGTGGATGCGAAGACGTTCTCCACTGTCAGGGTTTTCAGTCCATAGAAGATTGTCGGGCAAACGCTCACAAAACTTCCGGTGGATCCAGGTAATAAATGTAGACGTCGTTGGATTGGCGGGGATGCCTCCATGATCCATGAGGCGTTGTACTTCAATGTGCGCTTTGGCTTCCAATTGTAAGGCTCTCTTTTTTGGTTCAGTAGAGAAATCATCTGCTAGAGCGCGATCAATGTCGCGGGGGTGGGTGTGATGATCTTCGATGAGATTGCTGTAATAGCAGTTCATCGAGCGCACCAGATCCGCAATGCCTGTCTGTAGGTTCGTGGGCAAAAGGCTGTGAAAGCTACTGCCCTTGGCAATGAGATCAACAGCAAGATCCTCGAGTTGCGAGGATTGTCCTGCAGCCGGAAGCATCGGCTCCATAAGCGCTGGAGACTCTGGTTTTGGATGAGACATGGATTTAAGTCGAAAATGCCGGTATTATTACCGATGAATTTTTCATATATAACATTTTATAACAAATGGTTATAAATTTGGGAAGTTATTTTTTAAGAGAAATATGCCGATATTTTTGCCGGAATAACAGATTTAATAATAACCATCTAAAATTATTAAGTAAATTTGAAGTTGGTGTGATCAAGCCAGAAATTCTCCACCAAAATTGCCAAGAATATGGTTGTACGAGGTAGATAGGTAGCTAGACGCTTTTAATCTTGTTTTTGTCTCTTTTGCTCAGTGCCATCACTTTATGTATTTTGCTGTAATCAGTTCTAGGTCTTTTTTCCTGTTGAACAAATGAAAAATCCAAATCCCCCGTTTGGGAAAAAACTCCAACAAAAGCACGCCCTCAGGCTTGCAATCGTACCAAAACTGCCAAGTTCTAAATAATATATCAATATCTTCCGGATCCGTGTCGATAAGTTCCACACCTTGAGGCATTCCAACTTCACGTTGTCTATCTTTGGAGGACATAATGGAGGTCACTACCTCATAGGCCGCCTCCTGAGCAACCTTGAGTTCCTGATCTTTAGTCATAATCAGAGCGACTACAAAACCTGAACCCACCACGACTAGGAACAAGAAAATGAAGAGTAATACCTTGGCGACCTTCCAAAGCCTTTTCATTTGATTTCCTCTAGTTTCTGACAACTCTCATCTCCAATCGCTGTTCTGATCCTATCCCCTAATGTGTCATAGTTGTCATCATTCAGGACGTCACCAAAGCGCCATAGACATTACCAGCAAAATATGGCCCCTTCCCTCGACCTTCATGAAGCCCTTCTCCAATTAGCACCTCTTTAAGATCCTCAAGCATGGTCTTTGAGGGGTTCTCCTCACTCCCAATGAGCCTGGAGGCTTCATCGACAATATTGGCCAAGGCGTTGCATCGGTTTTCACTCTTGAACTCTTCTATAGCAAACTCCTTAAGGCGCTGCCGACGCTCTTCTTCATCCATTGGCAAGCTATCTAAAGGCTCATTCGATTTGGAGGGTTCTGTCGCTAATGTCCGGGAACGACAGTATTCGCGACACTGAGCGGGACAACCAAACGTAGCCATTGATGTCGGCAAAGTTGCACACGACAATTCACAATCGGCACCAGGATAAATGTTGTTGTTCTGGAAAAAGGCCGCACACTCCTCACTCACTGCATAGGCATTCAAACTGGTAAGGATGGTTCCGAATATGGTTAGCTCATAAAACCATCGCCTCATACTCTTAACCCAGGATGATTGCTTATTTTATAGACAGGGTCAAGCTCTCGAAGCTAGATTGAACCATCATTTAAGTGTCGTCTTACGAAACAACTTGTCTAAAAATGAAACACATTTGTGTTGGTTGAGTTGCTGATGAAAAGTACCCGTTGACAGAAGTTCTTCATATTATTAGAGAGAACACTAAAACCTAAGTTAGAAGTACACAACTTGAAAAGATTGATTTTTAAAGCCGTCGGCATCCTAGGACTCCTTTCGGCTGTCTGTTTTGCCAGTTCTCTGCCTCAGCTGCAAAGCGATGACCGCTCCACAATCAAGTTGGACCTGGATCATTTTCCAGCTTTTCTTGATCCAGCTGCAAATATGACCAACAGCGGTTGGTATATGTTGAACAGCACCTCCATCACCCTCTTTGCTATTGCCGAAGACCAATCATTGATAGGCATGTTAGCTCAGAGCTGGCGCTCTTATGATGGTGGCAGACGCTATGAGATCACCATCAGAAAAGATGCCTTCTTTCACGATGGCTCACCTATCACTGTTGAAGATGTTATCTTCTCCTTAAAGAGAAAACAGACTAACTGGCCCGAGTACGTGCTCTTTGATTGGGTCGATCCAAAGAAAGATTCTAAAGCCATTCGTATGATCGACAAACACACTTTGGAGTTTAACCTATCGAACCCCTATGAGTACTTTCTCTTTATTCTAGCCATGCCAGGTACTGGTGTTGTACCGAGGAAGATCTATCCAGAGAACGAGCCTTATCATAAAGAAAAGCTTCCTGTGTTAGGCGGACCCTACAAGTTTGTGGAGTGGAAACGTAAGGACTATGTGAAGTTGCAGTGGCATGAGCAGTGGTTTGAGCCACGGGGCGAGAGAGCACAGACGGTTATTGTTTATGAGCGTGACGATTTGGAGGCTGTGGAGCGTCTTTTAGCAGGCACAACAGACATCTTCTTAGATAAGCGCAATAGACTAGTAGAACGAGAGGATCAAGAGAGGGTAAAGCGTTTTCAGCAGTTTATACCAAAACGTAACTGGAGCCGTATTGTTTATGTCAATGCGATTACAGGCCCCCTTAAGGACAAAACCCTACGGCTTGCCTTTGCTGCAGCTCTCATAGAGCACCAACACAAGAGATTCGGTAACTCACTTCTTTACGCTCCTTCTGATCAGTTCTTTCCCCCCGGCTTTAGTGGCCGCATTGAAGCCCCACTACCTGCGACCAAAGAGTTTACAGCAATCTATGCCAGGTTGAGAGAGGAGCCTTTGACGTTGAGATATATGTACCCAGACGTTTGGAATAAGAGAACAAAGAGAGATCTATTATTAATCAATGATCTCTCAGCGTATGGATTTCAAATTGAGATGACCCCCCTATCTCGTAGTTCCATGAAACAAGCCCGATTGCAGGGACAAGGCTTTGATCTTGGGTCCCGTATTATACCCATACCACCAGGAGACCCTTGTTTGGTGTTTCGTCTAGACTTTGGTCCAGATGACTTTTATGTGCGTGATCCTAACGATGGCAGGCTCTATAAGATGATTGAAGCAACCAGGTCCACAGGAAACACCAAAGAGCGTATCCAAATGGCAAGAGAGATCAGCCGCTATATGCTAGAAGAGGGCTTTGTTATTCCCTACTATTTTCTGGCCACACCCTTTTATGCCTCCTCCAAAATCGATCTATCTCACATGCCAGAGTGGGAGTTTAACATCAATTTCGCGGATATGAGGCTGGCAAGAACTGCTCTGCCGGCAACTCCATGACTCACTGTAGGCCATGGGACAACTGCTGCAGAGAGCTCGACTTAACCTCGTTATTGCGGGTACTCTTAAACAGCAGCAGGGAATCGTCAAAACGCTCGCCCACAAAGAGATTCGCTTTAACAACCTCACCTGGCACCGTGTCTACGCCCAGGGACGAGACGATCGGGTAGCTGGCGTGGGTGTCGCCTTAGATCCCTATCAGGCACAACTGACGGCACTGATGGAGTGTGTGGAGCGACATCACTATTACGCAAAACCTGTCAAGCCAACCACCAACGGCCTGAGTTGCCACTTCAACCGTAATGAGGCAAGACAAGCAGCGCTAATCGAACTGGCTGAGCGCGATCAAGCTCTGCTATCCGTCTTCTATAACAAAGTATTATGGGAAATCGATCATAACCAAGACAAAAACGTTCGCCTCTTCTATCTCACCCATGATCTTCCCATTCATGTGGTCATGACTGAGATTGCTTCTGCTGAGAAACAACGTTGCTACGGTTTTGGTGCGGCGTTTGATCTGGCCAGAGCCAAGGATAAAGCACTAAAAGAGGCTCTGCTCCTCTATGACTCACGCAATGTCCCTCCACCCACAGATATCCGTGGCAACCTCTGGCATATTCTCCCCTTTGTCGTGCCGACCGTATGCAGTACAGAAATACCGCCTTTTTCGCCAGCCGACTATGACATTAAGAAACTTGATGAATCCAGCCTTCCAAACCACTCGCTTAGAGAGCTGGAGAATAGCCTGCGAAAAAGCCGTATCCATGTTGAATTTGTCTTTACCAAACAAAAGCTCTTGCCATTTTTTTCCGTAGTTGTCTGCCAGGCGTTCTCCAATGGTTTACAAGAGCTCTTCTTTTCCGAGAACGAGATTCAAATTAACAAAAAGCGTGCCCAGGGCCTGGGCTATGCTTGCCAACCACGACATGCAGCGCTTCACCCTATCTCTTGAGTTTGGAGAATGAAACCGCACCATCAATCGATTTCAACGGTAGTCCTGCTTGGGATTTTAAGTAGTCAGCTTGTGCTATTGCTCTTTGGTGCCTTTCTTGCCTTTTACTATGTGCCGAAGATTCTAAAGGACAACTACCTCAAGGAGTTCGACGTCATTATTGCTCAGACCCGCTGGGCTATCGCTAAATCGGTGAGTTATTCAGACTACCTGCCTGCAGAGGAGTATTTCAAAACGCTCTCAGGGTTGAGCAATATCAAGGCGGCATTTTTGCTTGATAATGAGCAACAGTGCCTTGCATTCAGCAACGGCACCGATACCGGATGCAGCTTCTTTTCAAGCAACAGGCTAGATCAATACCAAAACTCCGAAGACTTCATATATAAAACGGCTGATTTCTTCCACACCATGGTTGGCGGGAAACAACATCTTCAAGCGCGGCTATTTTTGGTATCTGACATCCGTTTTCTACGCTCTTTGCAAAACAAGTTTATTTTTTACACTACAGTCGCCCTTGCCGTGCTACTGTTGCTATCCTCCTACATTGCTCATAGAAAGTTTCGTATTTTTAGGAGTGAAATCCTGTCGATTCGTAGTCGCGTCAAGGGCCTTGCCAGACGTCATGACTCGCCACCTGTGCCGCCACTGTTCTTCTCTGAATCAAAAGAGATAGACAAGACAATCAATGAGGTAGGCGAAAAGATCACCGAGCTGCAACATGAGCTTTTGAAAAAGGAGCGGGACGCGGCCTTGGGAGAGATCGCCACACAGGTAGCACACGATATCCAATCTCCTTTGACTGCCTTAGACACAGTAACCAACATCTGCGTTGATCTGCCTGAACAGGTACGCACGCTGATTCGCAGTGTTATCGACAGAATTCGAGATGTTGCCAATGATTTAAATAAAAGAAAAGAAGACACCATGGATAGCCAGAAAGCAGAGGTCAGCCAAAGAGAGGCTGTACTACTCAGCAGCCTTGTCAGTCGCGTTCTCTCTGAAAAACGTATGCAGTTTAAAGAGAGGACAGACTTGCAGATACGGGACACCTTTGAACCCAGCTGTTACGGACTGTTCTCCAAGATAGACCCCAAGACCTTTAAGCGAGTCATCTCCAACCTTGTCAACAACGCCGTTGAGGCAATGCCCAAAGGAGGATTGATAGAAGTTGGACTTAGTAAAAACGATAATAAACCTCCAGACAAGGATAAGATCAGGATTACTATTCGAGATAATGGTAAAGGCATTCCCAAAGATGTGCTCAGCCAACTCGGTGAGCGCGGATTTACCTATAACAAAGAAGGAGGCTCGGGCCTTGGTCTCTATCAGGCTCGTAAGGCCCTTGAATCGTGGAATGGCAATCTCAGTATAGACTCCGAGGTTGGCCAGGGTACTTGCGTGACGCTTGTGCTGCCGAGAACCGCCCCGGCCTCCTGGTTCGTACCTAGCCTGCAGGTGAGTCAAGGGATGGATGCAATCGTTCTTGACGATGACCAGTCGGTACACCAAACATGGGACTATCGTTTTAAGCAGGAGTTGAACGGAGTGAACTTGAACATCCGGCACTATCGCTCAGCCAAGAGTTTTAAAGTCGACTGCTCACAGTTGGAACACAATGGGTCGTCGCTGTTTCTCATGGACTATGAACTTGCTGGAGAGCAAGAGAACGGTCTTGACCTGATCGAAAGCCTCGGAATTGCCAAAAAGAGTATCTTAGTGACCAATCGTTATGAAGAAAAACCTCTTCAGCAACGATGTGCCAAACTCTCTGTTGGCATCATCCCAAAAGAACTCGTTGGCTATGTGCCGATTTCGATAACAGAAACTTGATGTCTTTACATCAACAGCTGGTACACTTATTTACTGTGTTTGTGTTGTTAAATATTATAAATTATTTTCAATAACTTATTATTGTATCTTTACTTTACCGCATAGAAGTTGTAGTATTGAGGATAGCCTATAAATGCCAACAAGTGGAAAGAAGCTATTGCGGGCGGCTCTAAAAGAGGGATGGCGTAAGGATCGGCAGACAGGTAGTCATGTCATTGTTGTAAAAGAAGGCCATAAACCGGTCAGTATTCCATTACATGCAAACGAAGATTTGCCAAAGGGAACTGAGATGTCGATTCGTAAAAAGCTAGGATTAAAGAGAAAATAGAAGAGCGTCATGCACTATCATTTCAAAGTTCATAAGGAAGGCAATGCCTATTGGGCTCAAGGACTAGAGCTCGATGGCTGTTTTACACACGCTAAAACCAAAAAGGAACTGCAGGAAAGAATGGAAGAAGTTCTCAATCTTTATCTAAGTGAACCAGAGGATTCCAAATACATTTTTCCACTGCCGAAGAAGTCTGTTCGAGGGAAAAATATTGTGCGGATAAAGGTTCATCCTAGGGTGGAAATTGCAATGCTGGTTCGGATGAGCCGTCTTAAGAGCAAACTCACCCAACAAAAGGTTGCTGATAAAATAGGTATAGATGTCTCTGCCTACCAACGCTATGAATCTCCAAAAGCAGCCAACCCAACCTGGACGACACTTGATCAAATAAAAAGAGCGCTACCCATTTTGAGAGATCTGCTAGCGAACTAGAGCTAGAAAAAGCGGGTGAAGGCTAAGTGGATGGGGACGATGAGGCCATCCTCAACGGGGACGTGTTGGAAGAAGGTCTCAATGCCGAGGCTGCCAGAGCCCCAAACGAGGATATCGAGGCCGAGGCCAGCGAGCCACTGAAAGTCCGTACCTATAATGGTGATGAGGCCAAAGCCGGCCTCGAGGTAGGGTTTGAGGGGGAAGCGCTTGGGGGTGAGGCGGAATCGAGCTCTCAGGCTATAGGAGGAGTAGACCTTCTCTGAGGTCCCCTCACGGCCAACAATGGCCCCACCTACCGTGGGCACCAGGAGGAGGGGGCCAACCACACGCAGACCCAGCTTGATGTTGGCAGAGCCACCCGCTTTGAAGGGGGCGGCAAAGTCACCGGCAAAGAGCATGGTGCCCAGGCCCATACTGGCAAACTCGACCATGTTGTACTCATCAAAGGGATCGGCCTCGTAGGCGAGTAGTTTTGAGGTAGGCAGCAGGAGGCTGACTGCCCATAGCAGGGGGACGAGGAGCTTTAGCATTGCCGATTGCATGGGTTATTAGTATCACTGCCGCTATGCAAGCAGCAACGCTCAAGAAGCAGTGGATTGTCGGTACTGCGGGGCACATTGATCATGGCAAGAGTGCCCTGGTTAAGGCGCTCACGGGTGCGGATACCGATCAGCTGCCGCAGGAGAAGGAGCGCGGTATTAGCATTGATCTGGGGTTTGCGCCGCTGCCGCTGGAGGATGGCAGGCTGCTTGGATTTGTCGATGTGCCAGGACATGAGCGCTTTATTAAGAACATGGTGGCCGGTGCTTATGGCATGGATCTGTTGCTGTTGGTGGTGGCGGCAGATCAAGGGGTGCAGCCGCAGACTGTAGAGCATGTGCACATCTGTAATCTGCTTGGCATTGATAAAGCGGTGGTTGCCATCAGCCGCATTGACTGTGTGGCTGACTCTGAACGGCATACCTTAATTGATCAGCGGCGCCAAGAGATTACCAAGTTGGTAGAGGGTAGCTCTCTGGAGGGGGCGCCGATTGTTGCTACCAGTGCTGTGAGCGGTGAGGGTGTGGATGCACTCAAGCAGCAACTGCAACAACTCACAAAAACAAAACCCAAGCCACACCGATTGAGTGCGCCGTTTCGCCTTTATGTGGACCGGGTCTTTTCTAAACCAGGCTTTGGTACGGTTCTCACCGGTAGCGGCTACCGGGGTAGAGTGCGGCTGGGAGATAAGCTGCAACTCTTTCCCGGTGCGGTGGAGACTACCCTACGTAAGATAGAGTCTTTTCTGCAGCCGCTGCAGGTGGGAGAGGCAGGCATGCGCTTGGCGCTCAACCTGCAACACGCCGATGCCCATGAAATCAACCGTGGGTTCTGCCTTACCACTGCAGATAATGTGCAACCGAGCACGCAATTGCTTGTCCATATAAAGACATTACCCCATATCAACGCCATCAAACACAACAGCTGGGTACGACTGCACTGGGGCACAGCTGAGAGCCGGGCGCGGTTGTTGTTTCGGAGTTTTTATGCTGAACCACAATTGCCGGCAGGTGAGCAGAGCTTTGCGCTCATTAAAATAGACGAGCCAGTTTTTGTGAAATTGGGCGATGCCGTGATTCTGCGTAGCCAAACACCGGTGACGACCATTGGTGGTGGTAGAGTCTTGGTGCCGATCAACGAGCAAAAACGTTTTCTCGGTAGTCGTTGGCAGAGGCAACAACTGCAGACACTGCAAGATTTTATCGATGATGAAGAGCAACTAACCGTAGCTGCAGGGATGCTCATCCAACGTGCGGGCAGCGCCGGTTGTACCATAGCAGAGTTGGCGCGCTTCTTTGATCGCCCACCGGAGACCATTACCTTGGCACTGGAGGAGGAGTTGCTGCAAGGGCGCATTGTTGCAGCGCTGGAGCATAAGCAGAAGCAACAGCAAGACAACCAGGCAGAGACGGCACAATGGCAAACGCCACTGCTAAGCGAGGTCAGTTTGCAGCAGCTGTGTGACAGCGCCATTGCAGAGTTGCAACACTACCAACAGAGCCACCCTGAGGATCCAGTCATGAACCAAGAGTCGCTGCGGGTGAAGATGGGACGGGCACTGCCTACAACTGTGTTCAAACGTGTGCTCACGCAGCTCAACAGGGATAAAAAAATCCAACAGAGTGACGATGGTGGGTTGAGGCTAGTGGGCGAAGAGATCGAGGACTATCAAACCAAAGGCAAAGAGCCCTCCAAAAAAGTGGCACCACCACTTGCCCAACAAGCAGCGCCACAGCCATCAAACGCCTCGATCACCGAAAAGATGGAAGCGCTTATTGCCAAGGCAGCGCTTACCCCACCCAATATTGGCGAGCTGGCACAACTGTTGGAAGTGCCTGTGGCCAAGGCGGCTGGTTTTATCAAGTCGCTGCTGCGAGAAAACCGGGTGGTGCGGCTACCTGGTGAGTTCTATGCCCACCCTGAAACCATCGCCCAACTCAGAACTGAGTTGCAACATCACTTTGATAAGAACAAGATGCTGAGCCTGGCTGAGTTTAAGCAGCTCACGCGCACCTCAAGAAAGTACACCCTACCCTTTTTAGAGTACTTTGATCAGCACAAGATCACCCTGCGCACCCAGGACAACAGCCGCCTACCAGGCCCGCAGCTGCGCTCTTGACAGGACTTACGGAACGTAGGCCGCTCGTATGAGCTTAATATCCTGTTTCCTATTGAACAACGGAAACAAAAGAATACGTCGTCTCGCCTCAAAGTATAATAACAGGGACCCTCTCGGTTCGCACTCGTACCAAAATTCCCAAAAGCCACCTAAGGCGTTGGTGTCGTCAGGCTCATCGTCTTGAATAACAATGCCTTCCGGTAAACCGACCTGTCTTCTCTCCTCAACGGATTGCTTAATGGCTGCTATCTTTTCACGTGCGACAGTTTCCACAAGCCTATCCTCTATAGGTGTTCTCCAAAACACTAGTCCAGCAAACAGACCTGCCAGGACCAGAAGAATTAAGAGACTCTTCAAAACAAATTTTATGTATCGCCAAAGTCTTTTCATATCAACCTTCTCTACTAATGTCGGCAGCTTGCATCGCCGATCTTGTCGCGAAGCTGCCCCCCTAGGTCCTCATAGTTTTCATTGCTTAGACTATAGCCAAGAGGACACGTCTTTTCATAGAGCAAATCATCCTGTGGTTCTTGCTCTCGCCACATGACGTAACCACAGCCGACTCTCCCATATCGGTTGCCAATATAGATTCCGGCCATAGCATGCTGCATTTGATTATGTGAATCTCTTAGCTCTCTACGAAATCCATTAGCACCTTTTACATCTCCAGCAAAATATTCACCCTGCCCTCGCCTCGATGTCAAATTTTCGCCAATAAGAACAAATTTTAGATCCTCTCTCATAGCATGGGCTGGATGCTCTAGTCCTGTCACTAGCTCCACGGCTTTATTGATAATATTTGCCAGGGCATCACAACGATTCTCATTTTTGAACTCTTTTTGTGCGAACTCTTTTAGTCGCTTGCGTCGCTCATCGTCACTCTTTGGTCGATCGGATTCACTAGAGTCGTCACTACAGTACTCATGACACTGTGCCGGGCAGCTAAACATTGCCATTGTGGTTTCCAAGGTCGCACAGCGCAGTTCACACTGAGGGCCTGGATGAACACCTTCTCGTTTAAAGAACTCTAGACACTCTTCGCTTACAGCGTAAGCGGTTGCCGGTGATAGGGCACTATATAGCGCCACAAGCCAGCAAAACCAACGCATCGTTTATCAAACAAGATCAAAGATCAGGCCGACGGTGGTGGTGGTGTCGACCTTCTCAAACCCAGGCACAGGCTGGAAGTCGGCACGTAGGTTAAAGCCCACTTGAAACGAGATGATATTGGTGAGCTTGAAGATCAAACTGGTTAGACTGTTGATGCGAACGTCGTTTGCGTCTTCAATGTTGACCAGCGCTTCCAAGTCTTCGGCAAACTTTGCCGAATCCGAAAATTTAAAAACATAGCCAAGGAAACCTCTGGCGGAAAAGATGTCCTCTTTGGTGTCATCGGTGCGATCTTCGTGGTTGTAACTGGGGCCGATTTCATAGCGTAGTGAGTGCGGATCTTGCCGCAAAAACTCGTGCAAGAAACCTGCGGCAATACTGATGATGCCATCAAAACCCGCGGGCTTATCAAAGCTAAGGCCGTAGAGGGCAAACACCGACATGACCTCAGCAAGAAAACGATCGTAGCGTAGCTGCGCCTTGGCGTTGTTGGTGACCTCCTCAGTCACCCCGGCCACGGTCGAGCGGCCGTAGGCGCCGTTGGCTGTGAGTTCAATTTTGTTTTTGGCCTTCTTCCAAGCAACGGCCAACTGGCCGCCGACGGTTTGATTGTCGGAGTTGCCGGTGTTGAGGATGGCGTTGACGCCAGCATTGGAGGACCAAGGCCCCTTGGGCGCCTCTGCTGCGGGCTCTTCGGTCTGGGCCTGGGCGGACGACGTAACTAGTAAGAATAAAAGGATAAATTGGTAAAACAACGATTTCCTCCGGTTCATCTCGACACTTCCTCCGAATCAGATTGGCTTAAAACGGAGCCGCTTATACCAGCGATGACGCAGTTGTGCAAGAGGCGGAAAAGGTTTATAGTGCCCTCTGTCAAATGAGGGCCGTTGTGAAAGAAACTAATAATAACAGGGAGTTATTTGCCGACCCATTGGTCGAGCGCTACGCCAGTAGCGAGATGCTCGGCTGTTTTGGCAATGAGCGTCGATACCAGTGCTGGCGCCGTCTCTGGTTGGAGTTGGCTCGCGCTCAGAAGCAACTTGGCCTACCCATTGGCGAGAACCAGCTGCAGGCGATCGAGCAGGCCATGGAAAAGAGCATTGATTTTGCTGAGGTCGCCACATTAGAAGCGCAAACACAACACGATGTGGTGGCACACTTGCACGCCTTTGCTAACCAATGCCCTGAGGCAAGAGGCATTCTCCATCTTGGCGCTACCAGCGCCTTTATTACCGACAACGCCGATTTACTATTGATACGCGATGGTTTGCAGTTGCTCATCAAGCGGCTGCAAAAACTGTGTAACAAACTTGGCGCGTTTTGTGAGCAGCACAAGGAGCTGCGTACCACCGGCTACACCCACTTTCAAGTGGCGCAGCCTACCACCGTGGGCAAGCGTGCCGCACTCTGGTTGCAAGATTTTGTGAGCGACGGTTGGGAGTTGGTACACCGCCTGAAAAAATTGCAGCTGCGTGGTGCTAAGGGCACCACAGGTACGCAGGCGAGCTTTTTAAAACTCTTTGATGGCGATCACCACAAAGTCATGCAACTCGAACAGCAGCTGTGCAGTGCCTTTGGCTTTAAGCAGGCCTTTGCCCTTACAGGCCAGGTCTATCCACGAAAGAGCGATAGCCAAATACTAGCGAGTCTTGCTGGGGTGGCTGAGTCGGCAAGTAAGTTTGGCTACGATCTAAGGTTGCTGCAACATCTCAAGGAGATTGAGGAGCCCTTTGGTGAAAAACAGGTGGGCTCCTCAGCCATGCCGCATAAGCGCAATCCGATTTTGAGTGAGCGCATCTGTTCCCTATCTCGCCTGTTGATTGGTTTGCACACCGGTGTTGCCAATACCGCAGCCACGCAGTGGTTGGAACGCTCGCTGGATGACTCGGCAATACGACGGCTTAGCATTCCGCGGGCATTCTTACTGACTGACGCCATCTTGGTGTTGGCAGAAAAGATTGTTGCGGGACTGCAGGTGCACACAAGTGTGATTGCCGCCCACTTAGAGGAGCAAAAACCCTTTTTGCTGGCTGAGATGTTACTGGCTGAGGCGGTTAAGGCCGGTGGTGATCGTCAACAGTTGCATGAAACCATGCGCCAGCACTCCATGGCGGCGTTTGAGCAAGTGGTGCATGGTAAGGGTAATGATCTGCTCGAGCGTCTTAAACAGGAAGACGCTCTGGCGCCACAGCTGCAGCAGCTGCAGCAGCAAAATTGGGAGGAGCGTTTTTTTGTCGGCCGCGCTGCCCAGCAGGTAAGCGACTATGTTACAGGACCACTTCAGGAATTTCTCAGCTATGAACCAACAACCACTGACACTACTTAGCCTGCTTCTCCTACTCAGCTTAATCACCGCCTGCACTGGCAACGATATCCTTGGTAGTGCCGATGGGGATGAGGCCTCTATCACCAACACCTTGGTGGATGATGAGGATGAGCTATCGAGCAATCTGCTTAACTTAGAGCCTGGTACGGTTATTGGCAGACTGCAATTGGACGCGCCAAATAGCGCTGAGTTTATTCTTCACGGTACTCTGCCGCTACCCTTTGGCCTCTACCCGCGACCGGATGGCCAAGAGGCCTTTGGCATTGTCGATAGCGATGGCGAGGTGATACCCGCACAAACGGAAATCACCAGCCGCTTTGCCCTGCCAGAGTGGGCTGAGGTTGTTGAGTTGATCGCTCGCGTTAAGCGACCGGCAACAGCGACTGCTGGTGAGCGCATCCAATACGATGTCATCATCCACTACCATGAGCCCAACACAGCGCCACCTGCGGGCATGAGTGCGAGCAACCTGCTTAAACAGGTGAACTCTTTGCCAACGAACGTGGTGGATTTTCTCTCGCAGTCAAAACCCCTGGAGATGCATGCCGAGGATTTTTATGGCAACCGCTATCATTGTGATCTGCTCGATGGTGCGGATCAGGCTGATCTGCTCAAGTTTGGGGAGAACCAGGTTACGGTGCGCACCTACTGTACCATGCGACCCCTTGCCGGCAATCCGGGTGCCGGTAAGAGTTATGCTAATGGTGGCGAGATGCCGCATCTCTTTGGTGTGCACGCTTACCTAAGCAGCTTTGCCGGTGAAGAGGTCATGCGTTTGGATTTGCGTATCAACAACGGCCCGACAAACTTGGATACCGCCGCAGGCATTAAGCCATTGGGCAATGTTTATCTAAGATATTTGGATGTCGAGCCGCTGGTATCTGGTTGGGCGGTAGGCCAACACGTGCAAGACCCTTTCTTTCGTAATGGTCGGTTGGTGGATCAAATCCGTAACCACGATGACTACGACTATTGGGATGGCAGTACGCTGATAAAACTGCAACATAAAGCCGGTGATATGCACCTCTTTCCGCATCGAGCGCAGTTCCACCGCCGTCTTGGCATCTACCCGGTGGGCCAAAGCGCCACGGCGCAAAGAATTGTTGCCCGTGCGGGATTAGCTTTTGCCACCGATGGCGTTAACGAAGCAGGCACGAAGCTCTTTTCATGGTGGCATAAGGCGTCAGCACGTTTTCTGGCACAGAGCCATGTGATTGCCTCGCTGGAGAACATTGGTGGGGAGGCGGCCATCAACGAGATCCTCAACAAAGATGGCGGCTTTAACGATTATATAAACAACCTTGAGAAGGGGCACATGAGTGCCTTTGATACCCTGCCGTTTGAGTTTCCCGTGTTGGGGGCGTTCCATCCTGCCGGCGCCCACTACGGTGGGGTGAGTGGGAGCGGCTGGATCGAGTACTTTACCGGATCCGATGTGTTGGCTGCTGCTATCAACGCCGGTTACCGTTTGTTGATGTTGGAGCACCGGGCGCACAACGATCGCCAACAGCAAGCCTACTTCAATGAGGACGGCACACCAATAAAACGCAGCCACTGGACACTGCCAGCAACAAAGACGCCGCAATACCTCCCCTTCAAATTTGAGATGGATGCAGGAGCGGATGCGCCCTTTGGTGACAGTGAAGCGCCTAACCCGCATGAGGCAGCCATCACGGCTGCAGGTTTTAAACCCACTTATGCCAACTACCTGCTGCCCTTTGCCCCCTGGGATCTGCAACATTTCATCCGCTGGTCACGCAGTGCCAAGGCGCTGGTGTGGATTGGCAATGACTCGCTGGCCAAGGATGATCTGTGGCGGGCCGCTAACATTATTTATATGTCGGTCAGGGAGATATCCAGCCATCCAACGTTGTTGCAATCTGAGAGCCCGGCTGCCAAGACCATCGTCAACCTAGCCAAGGAGGTCTATGAGCTGAGTCCGTTTGACCCACTCCCTGAAGATCTCTCCACCCTGCAAGGCAACCGCATTGGTTTTAGTACTGGCCGTGATGATGGCTGGGCCATCGATACCATGGCAAGTTACTACGCTCTAGCGCCGGATAGTTGGCGTGATGAGGTATACCCATGGTTTGAGAAGATGGTCGATATCTTTTCTGACGGACAGTCGACTTGCAGTGGCATGTGGAAGCGGCAGCTCACCAGTAAGATTGTCGATGGTGAGTATGAAGGCACACAGATATTTGAAGAGCAAATCCTACAAAATGCCCTGCGCGGTGTGGGTGAGACCGTCTACCGTGGTCGTGATGCGGAACTTACCGATCAGGTGAGAGCTATTATTATTGGTAACGCCTTGGCCATGATGCAACCCTACCTTTGGAACGCAAGCGAAAACGGCCCTGCCAACCAGCAGGGTCTCAACGACATAGGCAGCAACAAGCCTTTTTGGGCGTTTCAGCAGAGCCTCTTTGGTCCGCCGCCACCCTATTGTTCGCAACCACCCACCGGCCCTGGCGGTACCGTAGATTGGCCACAGCTAGGCGGCGTCTTTGCCGATTACTCCTGGCCTACCTTTGCCTGGGGTTACGCAATTACCGGGGATAAATTCTTCTTCCAACGCGCCGGTGAGATGGTCGGTGCTCCAGGAGACCTTGCCTCCCTGCCCTTACATGAACTCGCCGCCACTGTGCTCGCCAGGTTTAAACAAGATGGTTATACAGAGACGCACATGCGCGCCGCCATCATTGGCAGTTTGGAACAGCCCTGAGGACTATACTTTTCTAGCAACCACATTATTGTCAAAAACGTTCAACCTCATCCTGAAAGATAGCGCCCTACAAAGGCTTTTGGTTTTAGGATCTCCAGCCCTTGATAACTACCGATACTCAACAGCTTCAGATCCCCAGATACAAGACACTTTGCCTTGCCAGCAAGTGCACAAGCAATGAACTTGTCATCATCTCGATCTTCACAAACCTGCAAGGTTAAAAGGGGTGGTGTACAAATATGGGCTTTATAGGTAACGAAATCGAGAATTGAATCAAGCTCAACCCTCGGAAATTTCTTTCCAAGCTCTGTACTTACCCGACGGTACTCGTCTAGAATATCTGGAGAGATGAGAAGAGTGAACTTTCCAGCCTGCCAAGATTTAAGAATATCGTACGGAGGTCCGCTCCAGAAAATACCAGACACCAACACGTTGGTGTCAAGCACCACTCTCATCGACGCTTCCGTGCCTTCGATATCGCCTCTTTGACGTCCGACTTTTTGAGTCCTGCTCTTCTCGCCCTGCGCCTAGCTTCCTTGAGAAGTGCTTCAAATTGATCCATGGCAGGAGGCGCTATGGCTTTCAAGATAACCGCGTCTCCCTTACCGACAACCACGAACTGTGCGCCTTCGTGTAACCCCAGTTTCTCACGTATGCTCTCAGGAATTACAACTTGCCCTTTTGATGACATCCGGGTTGTCGCAAGCTTTGCTGACATCAGGAGCTCCTTTCTTACTAGTAAGATTATGCCTTAGTTGCGGATAGATGTCAAGACTGCAGTAGAGTTTGGAGACTATCTAGCTCGTATCACCGAGGTAGTCGAGGAGGAAGGTGGTGACTTCTTGCATACGCGCGTGCAAGACGGTGAACGTGCCGAGGTCTCTGAGTAAGAGGGAGTTGGCTGCACGATCGAGCTGTTTAAAATGGTGGATAAAGGCGCTGACTTTAAGAGAGCGTTCGCGTCTCGCTTCTAGGTCTACTATGGAGACAATGTTTGCTGAAGAATAATCGATGCCTTCTGAGTTGTCGCCCACCTGTTCCGCCAACAGCTCTAAGACAACAGGATCTTGCGGATCAAAAAGGATGAGCTTGTCTAAGAGCCGGTCTCGCTCTAATTGATGGTGCGGGTTGGTATCTGCAAGCAGATTTTCTATCAGCCGCTGCTGCGACATACGCAGTAGCTCGGAGAGCAGCAGCCCTTCTTCCTCAGAGGGTTCGTAGCCATGGGACTCATGCAGAGCCATGGGTCGTTGTCCTGCGGGCTCCACCAACGAGGCGGTCTTTACAAACAGCTCAGGTTCAGAGATCTGGGTTTCAATAGGAAGTGGTGGCAAGGATAGGTTTGCTAAATTGAACTCCGGTTGATCTCTCTGCTCTTGCCAGGCTGAGAATTCTTGTAGAAACTCGGGGTGCCCAAGTGGGTGCTCTAAACCAAAGGGCAAGGTAAAGGCACTTGTGGTTAAGTCCAACTCTGGGATTATGTCAACAGCTTCATCTTGCTGATAGGGATAGGCCATGGCCACGGCGGCTGCGGCAAGTACTCCGTAATACTGGCGCAGGTAAGGTAGGTTCTTCTCTGGCATCATCACGCCGCGAAGGTAGGGGCCGAGCTGACTGGCAGCGGCAATGAGAGCCTTGGCATCCAGGGCGTCACTGCGATCAAGCAAAGAAACTTCACCTTTGCTGGACATGGCTATGAGCCAACGCAAATCTTGCATGGGTGCACGGGATAGCATCGCCATGCTGGTAGCGGTGAATATTTCGGCGGTGAGCTGAGAGAGGTAGTCATCTTTTATGGCTTCAACCTCCGTAGTTGTTTTCAAGGCTACCTCAGCAAGCGTTGGCCGAATGGCGGAAATCTCTGCAGCAAAGCGTACCAACATCGGGTCATACTGACGACTAGCTTCCAGCTGGGCAATCTGTCGCTCAATAGCCATCTTTTCAAGTTCAAACTGTTTGGCATCAGCACCAGCAGCAAGCACGTACATGCCGGGTGCCAACAGCAGGGTATCAGGGCTATCTCGGTAGAGGTCGCGAGACTGATCATCAAGTTCCTCAAGCTGCTCTGTGAGATCTGACATGGAAACATGCCGTACATAGGCGAGCAGCCCTAAGTAGAATTCTGTAAGCTGAGATGCATAGGCGGTATCGTCAATGGGTTCTTCACGCATCAGGGTCCTGCCAATGCGGCTAAGAATTTGACCCATGGCTACAGCAGCCATGGCACGCAAGGCGCGTGGCTCTAGCAAGGGTTCAACAAACGCCTCGGAAAAATAGAGGGAGAAGCTCAACTCCAAAATTCTGAGAAATGCGCCCATAGGGGTGGGTGTTGAGATTCCTCGTGCTACCATCCCTGCATATCTGGCAGCCACCCTGCTGGATTTACCCGCTTTGATCGCCCGTCTATAGGAGTGTGCTCCCACAGCAGAACGACTCGTTCCCGTAACCGCAAAATGGATGGGAGAAAAGGTGGCGGTTGCTATAGCGACTTGGGGAACCAAGTCTCTAGGAAGTCTGCCTCTGTTCCATACAGACGGGACTGCGAGAGCCGCGGCTGTACCGGCAACAAAGCCCGCTTGGTGCTTAAGCAAGAGATGAGAGAGCGGCACGGCGCGAGACCTACCCATGCCAAGCAGCCAACGCCTGCCTCTCAGAGCTGCTGGAGTTTTTGCCTGGCTGGTTAGAAGCTTTTCACCAAGAATCATATCAACAGACTTGCTGCCAAAACCCGCACCAAGGGAAAAGAAAAAGACATGCGGTAGCTCGGTAAAAAGCTCGCCGCTGCTGAGATAATCGTTAAGCTCCTCAAAATCCATGCTGAATATGGCTGGATAAATTTTCGAGAGAAGCTTTGCGGGCAGAAACGTTGTCCCAGCCTCAACACCAATACCCGCTAAACCAGCGCCGGCCGCTCGAGCTGCACGCCCGACACGATTCATAGATTGAGCACTCGGAATGGGGAGAGCTAGGTAGCCGCCGTTGTTATTGCCATTGCCTCCTGGTGGCGGACGTCTACCGGGTTTGGTGGGAGTGTTACGACTGCTTCGTACTTCAACTCTAGGATCAGGAAATACTGGTTTAAATAGGAATTCCGCTAATCCATGCGGCAAATTAAAGGTCTTGCTGCTGGTCGCACTTTGTATGCTCGCTAGTAGCTGACTATAAAAAGCTCGTTGTTCTGAACCGATCCCGATGGGCCGTCTATCTCCAGGCTGTGAGGATTGCAACATTTTTAAGCGGTCATCTGCTCTCGCTATAGTACGTTGCAAATTACCCATGACTTTTTCAAGTGCTCTCTGAAAATCGTTGACGCTTTGGCCTTCTGGAGCACTATATTGAAGGACGACGAAATGTACCTTTGTTGCTGCATACGCACAATAGGCACGCAGCGCCTGTTCAATTACGATGGTAGAGCTGTCACTTTGGATTATTTTCTTGAGTAGAACATGGGAACCCGCGAATCGCAACTCATCGATATAATGAAGTTGCCTTCTGTAATCTCCATTCAACCAGTGTGGGTAAACACTTTCTCTACCAACGACGGCAGCCATACTGACTGTGGCGGATAGGAAAAGCCGAGCTCGGGTGACTCTCACTCGTATGGGATCATCCTTACCTACCGCTGATACAGCAGTAAGCGCTTTCACTCTCACTCTCTCAATAACGCCATGCTTTTCTTGTGCAGTTTGGAGCTCGAGGCCTTTAAATAGCATCTGCATTCCGTGCTTTGCTTCCTGTTTAAGTCGTTGACGTTCCTCACCTCCCCCAGCCTTGTTCCATGCGTTTACAAAATCGATATACACCCTAGCAGCCGCTGCTCGCGCTGCCTGGCTGGTAATTGTTTTGGAGGGATCGGTAACAGCCATCTGAAACAACGCTTTACCCGCCTGTCGATTATGGCTGTCACGACAGTGATCAATAAAGTCTGCTTTGCTTCTCATATCTGGCAGTAATTGTCTAAGTTGCTCGCCTGCATCAGGAATACCGGAGGTCGTGTAAAGCCGAATGGCTTGATTAAAAGTTGCGCTTGAACCAAGAGAAGGTTCCTCAGCCCACGTCGTACTTGGAACTATTGAAAATAAAAGGATAAATCCGATGAGTCGCGGGGGCATCGCGATATTCCCGGGTTGAAGTCTCATAGCTGCTGGCAATCTCAATGATTAGCCAGCACCTATACCACATTGCGGCAATTAGAGGAAGTAGTCGATCCCCAGCCGAAACAGCGGGTGCAGCACGGCCTCGGCATCACCGAGCAGGGTGAAGGCCGCCATGGCTTTGAGACGCAAGCTTGCGCCCTCCCAGATGAGCCCCGGGCCGACCCAGAGATCGGTGTTGGCACCGGAGGTAAGCGTGGTGATGCCGGTGGTCTCGGCGGTAAGCGTCAGGGAGCGCTCTATACGAAAGGCAAAGCCACCGCCATGATCTAAAAAGAGCTCGGCAGTGTTGAAGGGCGGCGTGGCATCGGCAAGCAGTAGCAGATCCACTCCGGTGTGCATGGCAAGCGCGAACGGGCCGCGGCTGTAGGCATAGTAGAAGGCCGGCTCAAAACCAAAGGCCTCTTCAAAGTAGCCCACCAGCTCAGGGGTAGAGATACCTATGGCGGCCTCACTCTGGCCGGTGGGCAGGGTGAAGTCCATGCCCACGGTAAAGCGGTGGCGCTGGTTGCGCAGCAGCCGCCACTTACCACCAAACTGCAAATTACCAGGGGCGTAGTCGGTGTTGAGATCCGAGAGCCGCCCACCCAAGAAGAGCCGCGCGTGCAGACTATAGGTTGGGTCGGGATGGTAAAAGGGAAAGGCGTAGCTAAAGCTGAGGCGGTTGAGCAGGGCAATGCCGCTCTCGCTACTGTTGAGAACAGCAGCCGTGGCATCGATTTGAAAGGCCGTGGGTAGGGAGCCATCCGGTGCTAAGGTGAGCGACTCACCCACCTGGGTGACTTGGGGCTGGCCTGCCAACGACGGCAGTGAACTACCCATTCCCAGCAGCGCAACAATTATAATAGTAATGATGGCCATAAACCGAGAGGGATTATGGCGAGACAAAGTGGATTGGTCAATCAAGTCTGTCTAAACTGGGGCTCTACTTTGGGAAAGGCAGGACCGGGGCGGGCAAACAAAAACCCTTGGCCGACCTTGACGCCGAGCTGACGAAGCGCATTGAGCTCTCCCTGGGTCTCCACACCCTCGGCAATCACGGTGGCGTTGATATGATTTGCCACATTAATAAGCGCCTTGAGCAGCTCCCGTTTGAGCACACTCTTATCGATGTTCTTCACCATGGCAATATCAAACTTCAAGTAGTGCGGCTTGATCTCAATGATCGACTCGAGGGTGGAGTAGCCGGTGCCGGTATCATCAATGGCGATGGAGATGCCCATATTGGTGTAGTACTCCACGGCCTCACGAAACAGTGCGTAGTTCTCAATGGCGGCGTTTTCCGTTACTTCAAAGACGATGTTTTCCGGTTTGATGTTAAGGTCTTTGAGAAACTCACGCAGATACTTACCGCGAAAGTCTGGATCGTGAATGGTGGTTGGCAGCGTGTTGATGAAGATCATCTTGTCGCTATCGAGACTGCGAGCGTTTTCAAAGGCGCGCTTGCGGCAGAGGCGATCGAGCTCAAAAACCAGGCCGGTCTCCTGTGCCAGTGCAAAGAGCATCACCGGCGTTTCATACTCGCTGTTTAAAGGGCCGCGGCTGAGCGCCTCATAGCCAATGATCTCAAAGGTATCGAGGTTGATGATGGGCTGGTAGAGCGTTTGAATGTCTTCGTGCAGGATGATCGTCTGCAGCCGCTCTTTGTTTTTGATCTCAAGACGCGAGCGCTGCAGCTTGGCAATGTGTTTTGCTTCTTCAATGAGTCCGTAGATCAGTCGTCGCGGCGCAATCAGCGGGTTGTTGACAATAAAGGAAAAGCCAACGCTGATCTTGGGTCGCTCCTTTATATAAGGATAGACCAGGTAGAAGATCTTGGAGAAGAGGAAGTCTTGGACGCGATCGCTGACCTCCTCAACGTTTTCCCGAGTCAAAAAGCTGTCGACCTTTTCTGTACGCCGCTCCGAGAGAAAGATCATGGGTGAGGCCGTGCCCACGCCACTGAGCGCGATCAGATCGTTGGTGCGGATGATGTTGCCGCGCATGGATTGGATGATCTCGCTGATACTGCGGACGATCTGCTCGTAGGCGTAGGTACCAAACTTCTCTTCAATGCGATTTAGGCAGCTAAGATCGACGTAGAGCATACCAAGCGAGTGGTTCTTGGTGAGGATCTCCTCGAGCTCCTCCATAATATGGAGAAAGGTAGGTAGACCGGTTGTCTCATCAATCAACAGCTTTTTTGGATCAGAATCAGCGCCCACGGCTCACGATTCTCCTTGATTGGCGGCAAGATCATAAACGAGGCGTTCCAACAAGATATCGGCAGCAAAACCAGTTGACTTTAGCTGGCGGTCGACCTCGTACAGGCGTTGCATGGCCCGACGTAGGTCTGGCAGCCTAAAACGACGCGCCTGGCGCGATGCCTTCTCAATAACAAAGGGTGAGTGTGTCTCCAACCCCTCTGCCACGAGCTGGCGCGAAATGCGTTGATCGGCCACCATCTTCGCGCGGTAGAGTTGGCGCATATGCCGGCCAATCATGGCCAACAGCATCTGCGGCGACTCTCCTTGGGCGAGCATCTTGCGCAGCAGCTTGAGGGCGGTGGTGAGACGCTGCTCACCAATGGCATCGGTCAGCTTGAAGATCGACTCAACGTTGGTAGCACAGACCAGCTCGGATACCGCCTTGAGATCGATGCTACCACGCTCGCTGGCAAAGAGAGCTAGCTTCTCTAGCTCGCGCTCCATCAGGGTGAGGTCCATAGGGACATACTCCATGAGAAAGCGCACCACATCAGCTCTCAGCTGCAGCCCTTTATCTGCAGCAATCTGCTTGACCCACGCCGCAAACTCCGGTCGTCGCTCTAATTGAGCGCGGATGTACCACCCCTGGCTTTCGGCCAACTTTTTGAGCTTGGCATTAGCGCGGATTTTTGCGTAGTGCAGTAGCAGATGGGCTTCTGCAGGCTCCTCCTCGCACTTAAAGTATTGTACCATCATTTGTTCCGACTGACTATCCAAGGCCTCAGCCTGTCGCAAAATCACCAGCTTACGTTGTGTAAACATCGGCAGGGTCTTGAGGCTGGCAATGAGGGTGCTGGCAGCACTTTTGCCGAGTTCTGTAGCGTAGAAGCGCTCTTCATCACAGTCTGAGAGATGATTTCGCAGTGCTTTAAACACTTCCGCGGCAATGTAACCCTCTTGGGTTTCCAGGAGAATCAACCCCGGTAGTTGCGAGGTGGAACTCAACTGCTGCTGAAACTTCTTGAAATCCATACTAAAAGATGAAGTTGATGATGCGGTTTTTGACAAAAATGGTCTTCTTTATCGGCCCCTCGGCCATAGCACGCTTGACTGCAGCCAGATTTTGGGCTGCAGCCTCGACCACAGCCTGCTCAGAGTCAGCCTCTACCTCTACAGTACCACGCGTCTTGCCCTGCACCTGCACAGCTACATTAGTAGTTGCCGCTTTGGCCAGCTCGGGATCAAACTGCGGCCACGCTGCTATGGCAACAAAACCCTTCTCACCCAAGCGCTGCCAAATTTCCTCGGCAAAGTGCGGTGCAAATGGCGCCAGACACTGCACCAGAGTTTTAATGGCTGGGCGTGGGCGTTGATCGCGTTTGACCAGCTCGTTAACAAGAATCATCATCTGACTGATGGCGGTGTTGAAGCTGAGCGCTTCGATGTCACGGCCGACTTTAGCAATGGTCTGATGCATGAGCTGGGTCAGTTGGCTGTCGGGTGGTTGGGCATCAACCTGGAAGTTGCCGCTGTTATCGTGCAGCAGGTTCCAGAGCCGGTTTAGAAACTTGTGGACTCCGGTTATTCCCTTTTTAGACCAAGGCTTATCCCGCTCAAGCGGGCCCATAAACATCTCGTAGAGCCGCAGGGTATCGGCACCATACTGCGCCACCACAGCATCGGGATTGATGGTATTGCCACGCGACTTGCTCATCTTTTCGCCATCTTCGCCAAGAATCATGCCCTGGTGTACCAGCCGCTTAAACGGCTCCTCATGTGAGACCCAACCCGCATCAAAGAGAACCTTTTGCCAAAACCGCGCATAGAGCAGATGACCCACCGTATGCTCAGCACCACCAATGTAGAGATCCACCGGCATCCAGTACTTTTGTGCGGCAAAGGAGAAGGGTTCCGTGCTGTTGTGTGGATCGGTATAACGGAGAAAGTACCAGGCACTACCGGCATAACCGGGCATGGTGTTGGTCTCGCGCTCGCCGGTCTCTGATTGCTGCGGGTGTTTAACTTTGCGCCACTTCTCCGGAGCACGCGATAGCGGCGGTTGGCCATCGGCACTTGGGGCAAAGCTCGCAACTTCGGGCAGCAGCACGGGCAGCTCATTTTCTGGCACTGCCTGAATACCCGCCTGCGGAAAATGGATGAGCGGAAAGGGCTCGCCCCAATAACGTTGCCGCGAAAAGATCCAGTCGCGCAGCTTGTAGAGCACTTTTTCTTGGGCCACCCCTTGCGCCAGTAAATGCGCGTTGATCTTTTCGATAGCCGCTTCCATATCGAGACCGTTGAGTAGATCGGAGTTGATGGCCTTGCCATCTTCAATGACCTTCTCAATGGGCAGGTTGAACTGAGTGGCAAACTCAAAATCACGCTCATCGTGGCCAGGTACTGCCATGATCGCACCGGTGCCGTAGTCCATGAGCACGTAGTCTGCTACCCAGACTGGCAGCTTGGCTTGATTGGCTGGGTTGATAACGTAGCCACCGGTAAAGACACCGCTTTTCTTGGTGCTCGCCTGACGCTCAAGATCGGACCGCGCAGCCACCGCCTTTTGGTAGGCGTTGACCTCACCCTGTTTAGCTGTTGTCGTGATCTCATCCACCAAGGGATGCTCGGGCGCCAACACCATAAAAGTGGCACCAAAAATGGTATCTGGCCGGGTGGTGAAGATGGTCAGCGGCTGCTGCTTACCGACCATGGGAAAATCGACCTGGAGCCCGGTTGACTTACCAATCCAGTGGCGCTGCGCATCGATGGTGCGCTGGGGCCAGTGCAGTTTATCGAGATCTTGCAGCAGACGCTCGGCATAGGCGGTGATTTTAAGCATCCACTGGCGCATGGGACGACGCTCAACGGGATGAGAACCGCGCTCGGATTTGCCATCGACAACCTCTTCGTTCGCCAGCACAGTCTTTAGGGCGGGGCACCAGTTCACCGCCACCTCTTTCTCATAGGCAAGGCCGCGCTTGTAGAGTTGCAGGAAGATTGCCTGGGTCCAGCGGTAGTAGTTGGGATCGCAGGTGGATACCTCGCGCGACCAATCATAGCTAAACCCAAGCTGCTGCATCTGTTTACGGAAATTGGCAATTGCCTTGTTGGTGGTCTCCTCAGGATGGATACCGGTCTCAATGGCGTACTGCTCGGCTGGTAGGCCAAAGGCGTCCCAGCCGATGGGATGTAAGACGTTGAAACCCTGGGCGCGTTTGTAGCGACTGACAATGTCGGTAGCCGTGTAACCCTCGGCATGACCGACGTGCAAGCCGGCAGCACTGGGATAGGGAAACATATCCAGCACGTAGTATTTTGGTTTGTTACTTATCGCTTGCGCGGCAAAAACATCCGCCTTGGCCCACGCCGCTTGCCACTTGGCCTCAAGCTGCTGAAACGGATAACCCATAAATCTCACTCATCTTCTCGCCTCCCCCGCAGGCTGTCAAGCAGCCAACGGATTGACATTCGGACGAATGTAGCGCTAGTTAAGGAGACCATGAAGCTCAAAATCAGCACCATTCCCATTGACGGGCTCGAGCTTGACTTCTCTCTCGACGCGCAAAAATTGCGCCAGAGCTTTGGCAGCAATGATCGCTTACAGCAAGCCATGCAGACAGCGATTCAAGTAAAGCTCTCTGTCGAAAAACAACGGGAACATGTGCACCTTAAAGGCAACTTCGAACTGGCACTACAGCCGACCTGTGACCGTTGTCTGGAGACGTTTTCTTATCCGTTGCAGCAGGCGCTCTCTGTGACCTGTATGCCGCGGACAATGATCGATGAAGAAGACGACGGGTTGTTGGCCTACCACGGCGATCAGATTGACCTCGCCGAAGTCGTCCGCGATCAGCTGGTTCTAAGCTTGCCGATGATCTTTCATTGCCGCCAAGACTGTAAAGGCCTCTGCCCAAACTGCGGTATCAACTTGAACATGGGACAGTGCTCTTGCGAGGCTGCTGTTCAACACGCTTAGTGGATGCTGTAACTGCGACGACAGTGCGCTGCCGGTGAACGCAAAGTGACCCACTCTGGCACCTGTTGCATGACGGCCAGTGCTTGTTCATAGGCTGGCGCAAACAGATCGACATGACGATCTCGCACTGCACTACCGACATCCGCGGCAACAAAACAACCATCGTGCTGCCTTCCCGTGGGCAGTGCAACGCCATCAAACTCTTTGATGTAGAAGACCGTACCTAATGGAATTAAGTTGCGATCGACCGCCACACTCCGAAACGGAATGAGCGCCCTGCCCTGCGCTCCTAATCCAAACGGCGCACTACGATCAACAACGACATAACGTTTAGGCGCTGCCCAGTTGACAACACGACCATCGCGCAGCCGGCCGGTACCTTCAACATGCAGACGACGCAAAAAACGGCGTGGCACCCTTTTGATAACCCTGCCGGTAGGCGTAAGCAGTGGCACCAGATGCTTCCTGGCATAGTCGGCTTCATCGACAACCCAATACCAGGTCGTCCGAAACGGCTTACCCCACATATGTTGGCGTGGCTGTCGTCTTTTCACGCGCTTCTGCGGCAGCCGACGTAGCTTTGCCGTGGTCCAAACACGCTCAGCTTCAGCACGTTGCTCTTGGCACTGTTGCAGCCGCACCTCGCTCTCGGCTCGTTTGTAACCCGTAGGGTAACGCACGATATACTGCAAGAAGTAACGCTCGGCCAGTGGACAATCTTGCTCTCTATAGTAGCTCTCACCAATCATGTACTGTGCTAGTTCGCCTAACTGAACACTGTCATCGTTAAGAATCAAACGGATGTACTCTTTACGTGCTAGTGCATAATCGCCGTTGTCAAAGTGCATGGCTGCAAGCTCAAGTTGTAGCTGTTCGACTTCGGTTAGCTCATCTTGCTTGTGTGGTTCTGTATTGTGCTTACTGACACAGGCATACAGATAAAAACAAAGAAAAATTACTGTGGATAAAATTACCGTTCGCATAGCTAAAGTTCAAAAAATTTTCGTTATATAAAAAAATATTAAAATAGTGTTAATTTCTCATTGCAACCCTAAAAAAAATGCAGTAGGAAAAATAGCGCTTTCAGCCCTTAAGAGGTTTTTCTTGGCAACCAAGTATTTTATATGTGCTAGTCGTCACGTTTTTCCTGCAAACATTCGCAACTACTTAAGCTCTCAAGGATATCATCTCTTACACACAGCCGACCATCACGAGGCGGTAAAGTGGGCAAAGAAAAGAAAACCCCACTGTGTTGTCTTCGACTATCACCATCTTAACTATTTCAGCAACGGCGGTAACGCCTCACTACCACAAAGTAGTTTTCGCGCTATCTTGCTGCAGTCAACACAGTTGCAGCAAATCTCGCCTTACTTGAAGAAGGCGGTTGTTCACGACTACATACTCAAACCAGTCAATAAAGGTCAACTTAGCTGCCTAATCTGCAAAGCAGAACAACAGCGGGCAGCCAAAGATGTGGTGGCAAGCCTCTCGTTGGAAGAACTTGTGGAAGAGAAGCTCCTACATGTGCTGCGTAGACTCGATGTCACCACATTAGACAACCTCCACCAATTGATCATGCCGCGGCTGGAGCGGCCACTGCTCAAGATGGTTTTGGATAAGAGCAACTGGAACCAGGTCCAAGGGGCCAAAGTGTTGGGGATCAACCGCAACACCCTGCGAAAAAAATTGGCCCAGTTTAAACTGGCTCCCCGAACGAGGAGCAAGGCGGTTTAAACATCGTTTCGATCGCCAACCACACCAACCAAACGATCGGTCAGCTCATTACATAACCTACCAATATTAAAACATTAAAAATCACCGATCGGTTAACACGGTTGTGTTATCTTTGCCTTTGTGTTAGATAAGGGCCGAGAAGAAGGGGGGGCAAACCGTATTGCGTGGGGTCTCTGTCCATGCCAGCAGCCTGCCGCCACATAACTGCTGAGGCTATTCGGACAGCAAAGGAGTTGCTTGCGCCCCACCTGCCTATCACACCCCTCTACCCAGCAGCCTTTCTCAGTGAACTCCTCAATGCTGAGGTCCTGCTCAAATTAGAGAACTTTCAACCTTCTGGTACCTTTCGCGACCGTGGCCTGCTGCACGCACTCCTGAACCTCGACAAGCGCAGCCGCAAAGAAGGCGTTCTAGTGGCTCCTAATACCAACAGCGCCTTTGCAGCTGCACGACACGGAGCAAACTTAGAGATACCTGTCTCTGTGGTCTTGCCGATTACCACGCCATTACAACGTGTACACAGCATTCACGCCTTTGGTGCCGATGTCATTCTTCAGGGCAGCGATATCAACGAGGCATTGCAAGAGGCGGAGAAGATCGCTCAGGCACGAGGCATTCCCTTCCTCCACCCTTCTGAGGATAGGCAGGTGATCACCGGCTACGGCAGCATCGGCTTTGAGATCAGCGATCAACTCCAAAGCGAGCCTGTGGATATCCTCTTGTGTCCGGTAACCACGGGAGCGCTCATCAGCGCAGTGGCCGTTGCCTTCAAATCGATCTACCCAGATACCAAGATCATTGGCGTTGAACCGCAACACAGCAGTAGGGTTTTTGCCTTTTTCAAGGGTAGCCATCATCACAAAACCGGCTATGTCTACGACCCAACGCTATTGCAGGATGACCAACTTGACACCCTCTGCAGCATCGCCAAAGAGACCATTCCAACGCATGTTGATGACCTCGTTACGGTCACGGATGAGAGCCTTAACATGGCCATTTTACATCTTCTTGAGCAGGGCAAGATGCTCTCAGAAATCCCTGCTGCTGCATCTGTGGCCGCACTGTTGGAGCACCGCCAGCGGTTTGTTGGCAAGCGTCTCGTCGCCATCCTAACCAGTGGTAATATTGATATAAACCTACTCTCCCGCATCATTGACCGCGGCTTACTCAAGAGCGGCCGCCTCTCACGTCTGAAGATCCTGCTCTCAGATCGTCCAGGTGCTTTGGAGCAGCTCGCTCATCTCTGCGCCCAACATCGCGCCAACATCCTGCAGGTAAACCACGACCGGATCTTCAGCAGGACACCCATTGGCAGTGCGCAGTGCCACCTCACCGTGGAGACACGCGGCCCAGACCACGTCAGCCAACTCATGATCGCTCTAGAGGAGCAGGGTTTCTCCTTTACCGTCGCCCCTTAGCCTTAAACTGCTGCAGTTGGTACAATAGTAGGAACCCGCTATGGCCAAACAGGAGAGCACCTTCCGTAAGTCCAAAGGCTCAGCCGGCGCTGAGGCAGCAAAACCTGCGCTGCAGCGGACACCTGTGGGTTTTTTCACCGTCACTGCCGGGCCCGACCGAGGCCAAGCCTTCTCAATTTACCCCGGCAGCATAACCATTGGCCGGACGCAAGAGTGTGACGTTCAAATCAACGATGAGCAGATCTCCCGGACCCATCTGCAACTCAAAGTCACCAACGCATCGATTGTCCTGCGTGATCTTGACTCTACCAATGGCACCTTTATCGGTGGCAAGTTGATCAAAAAGGCGCTGTTGGCAGATGGTAATGAAGTCTCACTTGGCCTCACCACCCTGCGTCTGACCATGGTCGACAAGCACAACCCCCTATCTGGCCTGCACAACATTCCCAACCACGACCTCTTTCTCTATCGTGTCGATGAAGAGATCGACCGCGCCTATCGTTACCAGCGCAACCTCACCATTGTTATGCTGCACATTAGCGATCAGCAGACCGATATGGCCAGCATCACCCGTAAAGTTCTTGAAAAGTTACGCATGATGGACTTGCTCGCCACTTACGGACAGCGGGATCTCGAACTCTTACTGCCGGAGACTTCGTCTGAGGCGGCTCGACGCTTTATCCACAAGTTGATGAAGCATCTCAACATACGCCACAGCCTCAAAGTAGGGTTGGCAACCTATCCTAACGATGGCAACAGCCGTGACCAGCTGATAGAGAGAAGTCGGCAACCCATATGGATGGAGCTCAAGGGCCTCTCGGGTAAGAGCGGCAGCTCTTACGGTGCTAGTAGCGCGCAGCGGTCCCACCCTTCGTTTATTCAGGAGAAGATCCTTCTCCACAGCCACAAGATGCGAGCGGTCTATAAAACCGTGATGCAGATTGCGCCAACGCCGATCTCAGTGGTGATCCAAGGCGAGACCGGCACGGGAAAGGAGTTGGTGGCACAGACCATTCACCAACAGAGTAAATTTGTCGACGGTCCGTTTATGGCGATTAACTGTGGTGCCTTCCAAGAGGCGCTGTTGGAGAGCGAGCTCTTTGGCCATGAAAAGGGTGCCTTTACTGGCGCGAGCACGGCAAAGGTTGGCATTATCCAGGCGTGCCACGGTGGCAGCCTCTTTCTCGATGAGATCAGCGAGCTACCAAACTCATTACAGGCTAAGCTGCTGCGTGTTTTGCAGGAAAACGTCGTTCGCCGCGTGGGCGCTGTTGAAGAAATTGCCGTGCATATCCGCGTGATCTGTGCGACGAATAAGAACCTTAAGCAGCTTGTTGATAAGGGGCTATTTCGTGAGGATCTCTACTTCCGTCTCAACGGTATGCTCGTGGAGATCCCGCCGCTACGCGAACGCCTCAACGAGATCTCCCATTTTGCAGAGTTCTTTCTTGATCACTACCGTGAAGCCTACCAAAAACCTGAGCTGAAGTTCGCTGCAGCTGCGAAAGAATTGCTGGCACAGTACAGCTGGCCAGGCAATGTTCGTGAACTACAAAACTGTGTAGAGCGCGCTGTGGTCATCACCACCGGCAAGACCATCTTTCCAGAGAACCTCCACTTGCCCACAGCAGGTTCAGCCACCCCCAAACCACAACCCCATCTTGGCGGCGATGCCACGATAATGGGTGAGATGAAAACTCTGGTGCAAAACTTTGAGAGGCAGATCATTCTCCAGGCGTTGCAAAAGACGGGATGGAACCAGACCAAGGCAGCACAGCTACTCAAAGTACCCCGTCGTACTTTGGTGAGTAAGATCAAGAAGTTTGCTATTAAAGAACCTTAAGCCCATGCAGTTAGTCTGTCAAAATAGACGTGCCCGCCGCAACTATCAAATTGAGCGCACCATGGAGGCGGGCCTGGTGCTTCAGGGCACTGAGGTAAAGTCGCTGCGGCTCGGCCGCGCCAACCTCGGCGATGGTTATGTCAGCATAGAAAACGGCGAGGCCTATCTCTACCACGTACACATCTCCCCTTTTGCCCAAGGCAATCGCTACAACCATGAGCCGCTGCGACGACGCAAGCTGCTACTGAAAAAGGAGGAGATCCGCCGTCTCAAGAGCAAGGTTGATGAGCGTGGCTTTACCTTGATTCCCTTAAAGCTTTACTTCAACGATCATGGTAAGGCCAAGGTGGAGATCGCCCTTGCCATTGGCAAGAGAAAGTATGATAAACGGGATGTCATCGATCGCGAGGCATCGCGAAAGGAGCTCAGAAAGGCCAAGGAGAAGCGACGAAAATAGCTAAGCGGATTGCTTGATAACACTCGTAACGGTTATAATTCACGATAAGCAGCACGTTGCCGTGATGAATAACCCAGGACAAGGGGGCGATGTGGTCTCGACGGGGGTCATCAAGGATTCAGGAGCATGTCGAGGGTTCCGTCTGCTCGTAAAACGGATGGAAAAAACATAGTTGGCACTGACAACTATGCATTGGCTGCTTAATTGACAGCCACGTCTCACCTCCGACGCCTGCTACAGGGGCTGGGGCGCAAAACTAGCAGGCTGGTTGCTAGCGGCGCCAATCACGTTAGCAATGAGACTTTTGATGGGCTGGCATTTTAAGATCCTGCTCGTGGGAGCTTTAAGGTGCGAGACTTAAATCACGCGCTAAACATGTAGCTGCCTGTCTCCAAGAGACTTTCGGACGCGGGTTCGACTCCCGCCGCCTCCACCATTTACTAGTCCGATAGTGTCCGAGAAAGTCCGAAAACGTCTTTAACCACTTAATTTTGATAACTATTTAGTCCAAGAAGGTCCGAAACTTTCCATTGACATCCGGTTCTCAATTGGGGCAACTATGGGGAGCACTCAAGCTTAACAAATAGGAGTTGCCCCCATTCCGTTAACCGATGTAAAAATAAGAAACGCCAAACCTGGTGAGAAGATCTACCGTCTCTTCGATGGCGGTGGCCTCTATTTGGAGGTAGCTCCAACCGGTGGCAAGTGGTGGCGCTTCAAATACCGCTTTGATGGCAAAGAAAAGCGGTTGTCTCTCGGTGTCTATCCCGACGTGAGCCTAAAAGATGCCAGGGAACGTCATACTCAAGCTAGGAAGTTGCTCGCCGATGATGTGGACCCTAGCGAACACCGCAAAGCCTTTAAAGCAGCAAGAGCACAGAAAGTAGCTAATAGTTTTGAAGTGGTGGTGCGAGAATGGCTTGCCAAAAATTCTCATAACTGGTCCCAAGGCCATGGCCACAGGATCTTGCAGCGACTTGAAAAGGATATCTTACCTTGGATCGGTAAACACCCTATTGCCGACATCAAACCACCTCAACTGCTAACAGCGCTTCGTCGCATTGAAGAACGTGGAGCCATAGAAACCGCCCATCGGGTCTTGCAAAACTGCGGACAGGTTTTTCGTTATGCCGTTGCAACAGGTCGTGCTGAGCGAGATATCTCCAATGACTTGCGTGGTGCCTTACCAGCAGTCAAAAAACAACATTTAGCTGCAATCACCAGCCCTAACGATGTTGGCGGGCTACTACGTGCCATTGACGACTACGAAGGTTTTATTGTGACGAAGTACGCGTTGCGCCTAGCTCCCTTGGTGTTTGTCCGGCCTGGTGAACTTCGCAAAGCACAGTGGCAAGAGATCGACTTTGACCACGCTGAATGGAATATCCCAGCCGAACGCATGAAGATGCGCGAACCGCATCTGGTTCCCCTATCAAGGCAAGCTCTTGCAGTTCTGCGCGAGATTCACCAGGTGACCGGTGATGGCCGCTATGTTTTCCCCAGCATGCGTACCAACACCAGGCCGATGAGCAATAATGCTGTTCTGGCCGCCCTGAGACGCATGGGCTACACCAAAGACCAAATGAGCGGCCACGGCTTTCGCGCCATGGCGCGCACCATGCTGGATGAAATCTTAGGCGTCCGCCCTGACTTCATCGAACACCAACTGGCCCATGCTGTCCGCGATCCCAACGGACGAGCCTATAACCGCACCGCTCACCTCGTCGAGCGAAGAAAAATGATGCAGCAATGGGCTGACTATCTTGATAATTTGAAGAGAGGGGCCCAAGTGATTTCTCTGCAAAGTATGGCTAGCCTAAGCAACATCCAAAAAATATGACTGATTTCTCCTATAGATTTAAGTACACAAAAGCTCAATTTCGGAAAGAGCGTGAAGATGGTTATGTGAAACTGTTTCATCAAAATGAAAGACTATCTTCTCTAAAACCCAAAACATTGCGGTCAATTGCAAAAATTCTGAGCATAGACCTGCATAAGCTAACGTTAAAATATGCCGATTTGTACTCCTCTTCCATCGTAAAAGACAGGCTTGGTTTTGACGTAACAGACCGTGAACTAAAAAAAATCATAGCGTTTTGCGCTATGAGGCAAGCTGATCCACAGCCCTTTTCTGTCGAGGATTGGAGGCAGGCGGAAAAGATTTTTAGTTATCTTTATGAAACGAGACTGGATTATACAAAATTTTCTTCTGACAACAAGACTCTCCCAAAAGGGAAACGTAAATTCACCGATGTTGGTGGTTTTACTATAATGCTCAAAAAGATTACCGATGTCATCAATGAGGAAATGGATATGGATGGGATCAGGAGATACGCTGATAAAGCGTTCTCGTTAACTGCCGAGGCGTTAAAGGCGATAGAGAGTTTTTACCCTCCTAAATTCCGAAAATTTTTGCTTTCGCCAAATCAAATCAAGAATCGAATCAACAAAACACTACCAGCCAACACCCCGTCATTTAGAAAAAAACACTTAGATTTCAAGTAGACACCAGTCCTATTTTTCTTCGGGTGGTTTCTCCTTCCCTGAACTGTTGAAGTTTCCGAAGGCTTCCGTAATTATCTGAATATATCTGTCACTGGAGAAAACAATGGATACAAAAAAACTGCTTCGCCGACGAGTAGTCGAGGCCCTAACTGGCCTTCCTCGGTCCTCACTCTATGAAAAGATAGCCGACGGCGATTTTCCAAAACCTGTTCGGCTTGGATCACGGTCCGTTGCATGGATCTCCAGTGAAGTTGACCATTGGATCACCGAGCGCATAACACAATCACAAAAGGGCCCAAAAAGGTAAAACGAATGACTCAATTCGGCTTTGCACGTGATCGCCTTCCAAACCCTGCGGATTATTACCACGCTCAGGGCCTCAAGTTGATTGGCAACGGTGAGTGGAGATCGGCTATTTGCCCCTTCCACGACGATCACAAACCATCCCTGCGAGTACACCTTAGTATCGGTTGTTATCGTTGCATGGCGTGCGGGGCGCGTGGCGGCGACGTGCTTAGTTTTCAAATGAAGCGGCACCAGCAATCTTTCAAGGAGGCCGCACTGGCACTTGGAGCTTGGAATAGCAAAATGGCTAACCCTATTTTTGTTTGGGAACACCGGGATAAGACCGGTCAAGTGATCGGCGAAATCAGACGGTTTGCTCCCGGCAGAAATGGCAAGCCCAAAGAGGACATTCCCTTTTACCGGTCCAACGGAAAAAGTTTCTTGCCCGGCATACCACAGGAGATGAAAAAGAACGGTTACCCCCTCATTGGACTCGATACTCTTACAGACAAGAATGACGCTATTGTCGTGGTTGAAGGGCAGAAAAAGCAAGCAGCTTTTGCAGGGCTCGGTCTTCAGTGTGTAACAAGTTTATTTGGTGCGAGTAGCGCCCATCTTACTAACTGGAAGGAGTTGGAAGGTGTCAGCCTTATATACCTCGCCCCAGATAATGACAAAGCGGGAGAAGGCTATATCAAAAAGGTTTGGCGGATCATACAGGATTGCAAACCAGCACCAGTGATGAAAGTAGTTCGCCTGCCTGGGTTGCCTGAAAAAGGGGACGTTTGCGACTGGCTAAAACAGCAACCCGAACTTACTGACTGGAACGAGTTGACCTCATTAGACGATCATCCGATGCGGGCAAAAATACAAGAAAGATTGCTTGATGCTATCAAGCATCATTTACACGCCGTACCGTCGGAATGGATCAAGTTCTCAACCCCACGAAAGGATGATTCCGGCCTGTGGGACGATCCGATCCTCTTTGAGGAGATCGAGACACCAGATATTCCAGCGGACCTTTTGCCAGGTGTGCTCGGAAAATTTGCCGCGGCACTTGCTACGTCCACAGAAGTCCCTGAGGCTCTGGCTGTAATGTGCGTTCTTGGCACGGTATCGGCTGCGGCAGCAAAACACTTTGTCGTCAGTCCGAAGGATGGTTGGCGTGAGTCCCTTAATATTTACACACTTATTGCTCTCCCCCCAGCAAATAATAAAACACAGGTCTTTAATAACTGTACGGAACCACTCATAAGCTGGGAACGTGAACAAGCACAAACTTTAGAGGCCGAAATCAAACGGCAGCGCTCGGAACGAAAAAGCCAAGAGAAAATTATCGAATCCCTAAGGGCTAAGGCCGCACGGGAAAAAGATGCTTCAAAACAACGAGAACTAATCAACAAAATCGCCGAGGAAGAGATATCTTTAATTGAACCCCAAGCCCTGCCACAGCTATTCTCTAACGATACAACGCCTGAGGCGCTTGCTAATAGCGTTTATGAGCAAGGAGGGCATTTCGCTATATTTTCAGATGAGGGAGGCATTGTCGAGACCATGAGCGGCCTTTACACCGGGGGTTCGGCAAACGTAGATATTTTGTTGAAGGGAATCGATGGTGGACACGTAAGGATTCGACGTAAAGACCGTAATTTTGACATAACACCTTTTCTCACGATTGTTTTGACTGTGCAGCCCGTCATTATCCAAAATATGAGATCTAAAAAGGCCTTTACTGGCAATGGAATGTTAGAACGTTTTCTCTTTGTCATACCAAAAAGTAAACTCGGATATCGCACTCATGATAAGCCGCCGGTTCCTTTGGAAGCTCGGCAAGCTTACCACCAAAAGATTAAAATGCTGCTAGACCTTCCGTCATTGCCCAAAGAAGACCAAGATCGACGCCATGTTCTAACTCTTTCACCTGAAGCTCTTCAAGAATGGCGTGAATTTCAAGCGAAAATAGAAACTCAGCTTCGACCAGATGGCAGGCTAGCACCTTGTCTGGGTAGTGGCGGGAAAATATGTGGGTTTGCTCTTCGTCTAGCGGGAATTTTGCATGTTGGGAATTATGACCAAGAGCAGCTCGTTATTTCTGGAGAGACAATGGCAAAGGCCCTAACAATAGCTGCTCTGCTCACAGAGCATATGATTGCAGCCTATGGCTTGATGGGAGCAGATCAAACAGTCGAAAATGCAAAAGAGATCTTCCAATGGATTATGGCACAAGGAAAGCCCTCATTTACTCGCACGCAGCTTACCTCAGCCATGCGCCATAGAAAATTTGGAAAGTCGGAACATTTGACGTGTGCACTAAAGATTCTAAGTGATCGCAACTTAATCAGTAAGCCAAAAAGAGTGGCTACCCGAAAACCGACCACCATTTATCGTGTTAGTCCCTTGCTCTTAAAGTTGCCGGAAAAAGGGAAAAAAGAGAAACAAGTATTTGGAGAATGGCATCAAGTTTCCCATCTTTCCCATTTTCCGCCAACTAGCGGAACATTAGAAAACCTTGGATCTAATATGGAAAGCTGACCCATGCCCTACAAAGACCCAGAGAAAAGCAGGAACTATCAGCGCGAATACAAGCAGCTGCAACGCGCTGGAAGTAGTCAAACCCCGTGTCAAACCCAGATACCTTCTTCTTTTCGGCTTCAAACGGCTAGGGACGTCTTATTACTAATTGAAGAGCAGGTCCAAACGGTAAAATCTGATCCTAAAGTGGAAACAATAGCGCGAGCACGTACTATTGGTTATCTTGCCGGCATCGCTCTTCGAGCGGTTGAGGCTGTACAGATAGTTGGCAGGGTTGAGGCGCTTGAAGAAATTTTGAGCCAAAGGAATGGAGCAAAATGAAAGGCGTCACTCGGCACTACGAAAACATAACCGTATGGGAGAGATTCTTACTGGTTTTGGACAGTAGTTTTCGGAAAGACAATGAGGAAATCACGAAACTCTTTAGTACGTGCCCTAAGAGGGCATATCTAGCTCGCGACATGGAGTTCTTCGGTTATTTTAATATCTGCCGCGAGCTTTGCATGATTGTGAATCTATTCTGGTGGGAGGCATATCATCGCTATACCCTAGCAGTGTTTACCGAGGATGCGTTTGGAGAGATAACAGAGGCATTCGGAACACTTATAGCTGTCCAGAGTGGGTTTCGCCGCTTCTGCAAAAAAATCGGTGTTGAACCAGATAAAATGCTAACCCAGGCCGAACCTCTTGCGAAGGCGTTTCGACTAGAAATGGATTTTCAATGTGAGTTCATTTTGCCTAATCAAGAGCATGAAAAGTTTATCTACGACTCGCTTATCAAGTTTTGGAGATCAAGAGTCCAGCTCGAAACGTCTTGCCTCAATTCTTCCCAACGACAATTTACCGAAGAGGATTTGGATTGATGCAACTGCTATTTAGAATCTGAGACAACCGAGATGTCCAAAATCCGCGCTCTCGCGTTTGAAGAAAGTTCGAATCTTGCCGCTCCAATGCGGTAGGAGACATTTCTCTTTCCAACATTTCTCAGTACCCACGCCTTTGCCTTAGCTGGTTCTGCACCTTCATAGGGCAACGAAGCTACAAAGCCAAGAAACTCCCGTGCTATCTCATCAGATGACCCCTTCCCATAATTGAGGCTCGTCGCTGTGACAAATGTTAGTTGCGAGTATCCTTCTCCACGAATTGTTACACTCCAACTACGAGTTGAAAACCTTTCGTCCTGGCAGTACCAGGAAACACCGATTTTGCTGGATTTAGGACCAACACAATCGAAACCACGTTTTTTCAGATTGAGATAGATGTCAGAGGCATTCAAGCCAGGAAAATACGGCCCCCCAGTCTTAGAAATCTCTCTTTTGGGCGCATTTCGACGCGCTTCCCCTTTTTTGAGGTTCTGCTGTTTATTGCCGCCCTCCTTCAATCTTTTGTGATGCTCTTTCATGACTTTCTTGTCCTCAGCTTTCTGTGCTGGCCTATTGCAGTAAACCGAACAGCAGGCAAACATCACGGCGAGCCCGACAAAAGACAAAATTAATTTTAATATCATTACGTTTTGCCTGTGACTATTATCCATATAATTTCCTACTCCTACTTCACGGGGATTGCCAAGTTTCTATCTAACAGCAGTTGGTTAAGTGATTTGTTGTAGTTTTGATCTAGCCAGATAGTAGCTAAGTACCGGCCAAATTTACCCTGTTTGAAAGTCTCAATTTCAATCACTTTTGCTGTTGCTAATTTTTTGATGACGAATTGCTTTGCCTTTTGGCCGGCTTGACGAGTCTTTTCGTGGTTTATCTCAGGGGCATCCATACCAAGAAAGCGAAAACGATCCGTCTTGGTGATATGAAAACCGAGGTCAACGGTTGCATCGATGGTATCCCCATCAATAACTCGGTAGTTCAAGACAACAAATTTGTAAGCCGACGGCTTATGTTTAGGAACAACCGCTGTCTCCCCTGAGGAAGCAATAAGCGGAAAGAGCAGTAGTGCGATGAGCTGAAACTTGAACAAAAGCTACCTCCGGCTCTGGAAAATCTCTAGGGGTGCCTATGGTCTATTATACCATAGGCAGATATTGCATGGCTATTTATAAGTCGGCTATGGCTTATAAAGAAGCATATGCAACCTTTTCCAAGCGGTTTCGCAAAAACCTTATTGATGCGTTGCAAAAGGCTGGAATGAGCCAAAGAAAACAGATGCTTGCTGGGCTAGATCCTCGCTATGTTGCTCGAATTAAGAAAGGCGAAGGCAACCCTACCCTCATGACTATTTGGCGCATATGTAAAGCTTCTGGTATTGATCCCAAGACACTGTTTAGGTAGTAAGTCTGTAAGCCTGCGTCTATGGGTTCAAGATAACACTTAGAAAGGTGCTTTATAAATGCATCCAACAAGATCATACCAACATCCTGAACCTGAAAATCAACAGCTTACAGCCGACCAAATCAAGAAAGGAATCAAAAAGCTAAGACGACGAATCGCTGACGTAAAAGCGCTAGACCCACAAAATATACGGCCAGATGATCAGGCGGTGACCAACATTGAAAGACAAATTGTCTCGACAATCCAAGGAATTTATGGAACACAGTCTCGTCAGTATCAAGATAACCAGCATCATCAGATTTGGCACGGGCCAATGCATATGATGATGACTCAATCCGAAATTCAACGAAGATTCACAAATGGCATTCCACAAACAGTCAAGTTATTGGAAGGACTGATAAACGACCTTAAGGAGAATCTTGAAGATGCCGACTCTGATCCTACTATACGAGCCCGTATAACTTTTGAAGGTCTCGAACTACACCCCCGTATCTCCGCTGTTTCAGCCGATTTGTTTCGTAATGGCCATTATCGCAATGCAGTGTTAGATGCTTGCTTAGCCTTAGTCAACTATGTCAAAGAAAAGTCAAGGCGGCATGATCTTGATGGTGCCCCCTTAATGAGGACTGTATTCTCAAAAAATAAACCCGTGCTTGCTTTCAATGAAGCGAAAGATCAATCAGATCAAGATGAACAGGAAGGAATCATGCACTTATTTGAAGGTGCAGTTTTAGCGTTCAGAAACCCCAGAGCACATACACTTGATCCAGATACGCCAGAAAATGCGTTACAGTGCATAGGATTTCTAAGTATGTTGGCCAACTTGCTTGACAAAGCTAGGCAAAATTCACCTAACGGAAAATGAATAGACTATTGGATAGTGCAGAATAGATAACTCTTTGTTATTCTACATGTATCAGCCTACTTGACTAAATTAGACAGGCCTCTTGTCAAACATACTAATCTAACCTATTTTTGGAGGTCTTTGGTTCACTAATCGGCTAAGAGAAGCCTCAAGAGGAAATGTTGATATCATGGCGTTGACAGAACGAAAAAAGATTTACGAGAAGATAGAAACTCATCGGAAAAGACCGCTCATCACATATGCAACCAGCGGACGAAGAAATGCTCCAGGCCAAATCGCTGCTGATGCAGTTAGGGAATTTATCGACCAGTTGAATGTTCTTCCCAAAAACTCTGACGACCTGGATATTGTTATTAACAGTACTGGTGGAGACGGGCTGGCATCATGGCGAATTATGTCCCTGATTCGGGAAAAGATAGGAACCAAAGGAAAAATAGGAGTTTTGGTGCCCCATTATGCGTTTAGTGCGGCTACATTGATAGCGCTTGGAGCAGATGAGATCTATATGCATCCTATGGCTTGTTTAGGGCCGGTTGACCCCCAAATTACAGTTACGACAAAGGAAGGTCAGCAAGGGTTTTCCTACGAAGATATAGTCGCCTTCGCAAAATTTCTTGAGGAGGAAGGCAAGCTTTCGGAACAATCCTATTTGGCTCAGCTATTTGAGCATCTGGTAAAGGAAGTGAAACCAACAGTCTTGGGTGCATCAAAACGATCATCAGGACAATCAGTAACTATGGCAAAGCGCCTGTTAAAGATGCATATGACAGGGGCTGATGCGACTAAAGCAGATGCAATTGCTGAAAAATTGAATAGAAGTTTTTTTAGTCACGGCCATGCAGTGTCTCCCAAAGAAGCAAGAGACTTGGGGTTGAAGATTGCCAAAAATGACAAAACCTTGGACGAGCTGCTTTGGCAAGTCTATTTAGACCTTGAAAGCCAAATGGAGATGAGGATTCCTTTCGACCCCCTTGGCGTCTGTTTGGCTGATCCGAGCAACGCATTTCTTATTGGGGCTCCGCCAACGGTGAATGTACCCTCGAATATGCCGCAGCAATTGTTGCTGCAATTTTGGCAAAATTACTGCAATAATCAGATTGCAACGCAACAGTGTGTTCCACAGGACTTTGAACTTATTCAGGCCGTTGTTGAAAGTACCCGTTATTCCTCACAGTTTGTGAGCCGAGGTAAGGTCTACGCAGCAAGAAAACCAGACTTAGATTACATTGTAGGTACACCGAAGACCTATGCACAATGGGAGAAGTCGTCCTGACAGAACTTGACCTTGATAACTCATTGAGATATTTGTTATAATTATAGGTTGAAGTAACTATGAAAGATTCTCAAAAAAGAAAAGACCCTGCTCAGAAACAGCAAACCTCAGCTAAGGGTTTATCTAATGCTTGGGTAACACAGAACCCAAGTCCCTACATCATTGAGAGCACGGCCGAAGATTCAAGTATAGCCAAGCAAGTTGGTACGTCTAAACTCACGATACCGTTAAACCATCATCGTGTTGGACGCACAGTTTCCGGCAAATAACCTCATAGTTATAACCAACAGGTCAGGGGGCAACTATGGGGGCATCATCCATCGAAAGTTGATTGTAGAAACAGCAATACCAATAGGTTAAATCGTCTGTTCGATTCCCGCCGCCTCCAGTAAAGTATTGCGAAGCAATGCTTTACTGGAGGCGCTTACAATGAACCATTCCTTAGGAGAACGTTCCCGCGTAGTGGGAACGGTACTCCCGCCGCCTCCATTTTAGCTGGGGGCCCTCCTCGGCTGTAGGGTCGCTTCTCGTATTTATTATAGATTCAACGCCTCGTCGATGCCCCCAGACCCCGCGCTCAGGCGCGAGTGAATCGCACCTTCGCTTTTCCGGCGGCGGGAGTCTCTTGTTAGGTGGGTTCAAGCCACCTCCATCACTATGATAAGAAGATTAGCGGGGTTTGATAATTTAATTTTACATTTTAAGGGAGAACGAAAATGGCTGGTTATGTTGATGGGTTTCTTATAGCTGTACCTAGAAGAAAAGTAAATGACTACAAAAAATTGGCGAGGCTATGCGGAAGAGTTTGGATGGAGCATGGGGCTCTGAGTGTTTTCGAATGTATTGCCGATGACGTCAAAAAAGGCAAATGGACCTCTTTTCCTCAAGCAGTAAAGCTAAAAAAAGGTGAAGTGGTATTTTTCTCCTATATCACATACAAATCAAAGGCGAGTCGGGATGCTATAAATAAGAAGGTGCAAAAGGATCCAAGACTTAAAAAAGCAATGCTGCAAAAAAAACTACCATTTGATAGTAAGCGTATGATTTGGGGCGGGTTCAAGCCGGCGGTAAAGTTTTTGTGACAATTGGAGCCTCAACCACGAAGCCTGTTTAGATCAAAGTCTGGCATACACTCGGAAAAAAGAACGTTTAGGCTTTGCCATTGCAATTCATCTAGTGGTTTGTTAACCGCCCGCTTGACTGCATCGAGGTGTTCTGCCCTTTTAGGACCTTTTATCGTAGCGGCTATGGAAGGATGGTAGAGATTCCAAGCTAAAGCCAACGAAGTCACAGTATGCTCAAGTTGTTCGGCCTCATATTTAAGTCGATCGATTGCATGAAACACTTCCTTATGCCAGCAAGGTGAAGGAAATCACAGCAAAATTAAATAATATCAAGTAATTATGATCTAGGCTTTTTTCAATTGTATTTTAAAATTGCCGCGGCTATTCTAATGTGTACATGAAAATTGCCAGAAGATACTTGACCGCGCACATCCAGCGAGACCTAAAAGAAAAGCTGGTCCTCGTTGGTGGACCACGACAGGTTGGCAAGACAACTCTCGCAATATCACTACTCTCACCACCAACCAAAGAGAATGAAGGTTACCTCAATTGGGACATTCCTCTGCACCGACAAATGATTCGGCGTGATCAGATTCCAGCCTCACCATCGCGCATTGTTTTAGATGAAGTGCATAAGTACCGACATTGGAGGCGGCTGGTAAAAGGCTTTTACGACCAGTTCTATCCAAGTCGTCAATGTCTTGTTACGGGCTCGGCTCGTTTGGACTACTATCGAAGAGGCGGCGATTCACTTGTAGGACGCTATCACTACTATCGCCTTCATCCTCTTTCACTTCCAGAAATTGGCGACTCAAAGGCAGTTGACCAACTGCTGAAATATGGTGGCTTTCCAGAGCCATTCTTAAAGGCCGACGAGAGGTTTTATCGTCGCTGGGGTGCTGAGAGAATCACACGTGTGATTCAGGAAGAGGTGAGCGCTCTTGAGAATGTGAGTGATTTATCGATGCTTGAACTTCTCGTTGATGTAATACCTGAACGAGTGGGATCACCTCTATCTATCAATAGTTTAGCGGAAGATCTGGAAAAGAGTCATGCCACTATAAAACGATGGCTTGATATTCTTGGGCGAATCTACGTGTCTTTTTTGGTTCTACCACTTCACACCTCAAAGCTTCGTGCGATCAAAAAGACGCCAAAGCTCTATCTTTGGGATTGGGCCCAAGTCGAGGATGAAGGGACACGTTTTGAAAACATGGTAGCTTGTCATTTGTTGAAGTATTGTCATTACCGTCAAGATACGGCAGGCTACCGTACAGAACTTCGCTACTTTCGAGACCGAGACGGCCGTGAGCTTGACTTTATTGTGCTTGAAAAAAAGAAGCCTCTGTTTGCCGTTGAATGTAAACTTTCCGACAAAAGAGAGACCTCCCACTTAATGCGTATCCGGGAGCTACTTAAGATACCGCGTGTCTATTGCACACATCGTCGTCAACTTGATCGTGGGTCAGTGAAGAGTGGAATTCGAACTATCCCATTTTGGAAGCTTTGCAACGAAGAGAGTCTTGTTTAGAATTTACTAGAAGTGAAGCTGCAACAGGTTAATTCTGATGCCATTACCAACTGCCAAGTCTTCATTGATAGCAAAGGCTGTGATCAACAATAAGGCGTCCCACCAAAAATGAATGAAAATGGACTCCGACAGACTCCACTGGTTTCTCTGAGTGAGCCAACCCCAGTACCAACCCGTCAAGAATTGGCCAATGGGTATCTTGGCACTCGGAATGTGGCCAGCTGCAAAGATTGCCGCGGTCAGCGTATTACTCCAAAATTTACTGTCGGTCGAATGATAAAGCAACGGCATAAGCCAGCCACGAAAAGCCGCTTCTTCAGCAACGCCGGCATGCATAGAAAACGCTCCAGCTAGAAATAGTTCTGAGCCTGTTAAAGAAAACTCATCTCCTATAGTAGTCTCTGCTAATGACAAAACCAGCAGGGGGAGCATAAGTGGTATTGCCGTTGTACGCCGGCGTAGAAATGTGAACTTGAAAGGTGCCGCTAGTAACTGAAGAGGCGTCTCCTCTACTTTAAGAAAGTCGAACTCGTCTCCTCGGCTGCGTACAGCAGATCGAAAACTGTGATAACTACTAAGAAACCCAGAGTGCAGTTGCATCAACGAGCCAAGAACTACAAAACGTTTTCTCTCCTCAGTTTCATTGATAGCGGAAAAACTGAAGGCTTCAATTGGATTGGAGTCAAGGGCAAGAGTGAGCCCTATACCGGATAGAGCCCAGCCACTGTACGCTGCTCCCGCCCCATACTGCCCTTCCATCCATTGCCCAAATCCTGGCAACAAAATAGAGGCAAACTGCGGATAGAAAAGGCTCCGCTGACGTTCTGGATCGTCTATAGCAAATGGAGAGCAAAAACTGTTGGTTGCAAACAGGCAGGCAATCAAAAAGAGACTCAGGCTCAGCTTCAATCGATATAAATAGGACACGTAGTAAATTTTCGGTATAGGTTTTCCTCTACCCCATTAGATCGAAGCTTTTGCGCTATTTACCTGTCGTTGTGTCGCTTTTGGCATCCCACTCGCGTTTTAACCGTTCTACAGTGTCAATGTAGCGTTTTCGGCTTGGCTCGGTTTGATCATTAATTACTGGCACGGCAACGTCAACAGCTTGTTTTGCATCTTTTAGAGTTCCTTCCAATGAACGTTTGGCGTCTGCTGCTAGCCCACCAAGTTTTGCGAGACTAGGGCCATCAACATCAAATCCCTCTTGCTCTAAAATTTTGCGATAGGCGACGATACGCATGAACCACCACAACGAGCTATTATTAAAGCCCAATTCCTTGCCCACCGCAAAACCACCTTGCCCCTCTTCTAAGAGCTCTGTGCGTTGTGCTTCCTCAAGCAAACTAGAGCCAATAGAGGAAACCTTTCCTATGCTTTCATGCAAACGTTGGATCTCTGCTTCTTCTAATTTGCGCTCATCAGCTTGTGCAAGTAATGCCGTAACCTCTTCCAGTGGCCGACCTTTTGAAGGGGCAAGCAGTGCGCTGCTTACACTGGTTCGATGATAATCACCAACAAAGCCCATATTAGCAGTAATGTTATTTGCGGCAAAAAGACTGCCGGATTCCAATAAACTGAGATCAATATAGTCAGACCAAGAGATATAACCTAAATAGTCACTGGCTTCTCTTGAGTCGTTAAAGAGACGTGACAGAGTAAGAGCACCGGCATGTCGGCCCCTCTCTTCAAACTCAAAGAAGTTCCCAGAGAACTTGTGTTCGTCATCCATATAGTCTGGGATATCTCTAAAATGTTGCGCTTCATGAACCAAAGCCATAATCAAGCGAGCATTCACTTTAATGTCTGGAGAGCAGACAGGAGTACCATCATACTCAGCAGCAGATTCGTCAGAAAAAACATTCTCACCATAGGTCTCAACTAGCAGATTCAAAACTTCCGGAAAAAGCGAAACAAAGTGTGTGGTTACAGTGTCAGAAGTGGAAGGGTCTAGAAACTGTACTGGCCGACCGCTAATGGCTGCTCCGGCTTGTACATCCCGGCTAATCGCCGCCCCGATCCAAAGTTCCTCCGATGAGACCGCTTCTACAAAATACCGGGTGGTTTCTAGCAAATCTTCATCCTTATCCAGATAGCTCACGGCGTCGTTAAGACAATCCAAAATGATTTTCACGGCAGGATGATTTTTGTTCCAAGGATGGATAGCCAACGATGCAATCGATGTTCGATCAATCACTAGGTCGGGGTTTACCTGCTCGAGTTTTGCCATCTCAGTAAGCGCTTTGTAGGCAGACCGATAATTCACTTGGTCAAAGGAAATCAAAGCCAGAGTCCAGTGAATTGAATGAGAAAACCTTTGTAATTGTGGGTCTTCAGGATTTTCCTTTAACAAAGGGGCGATAAGCTCCATTGCTCGACTTGCTTTTTCTGAAGCGGTTTCAAGCTCTCCCTTAGTGTAATACAGGTATCCAAGGGCTGATGTAATATCAACGGTAGCAACAGGATCTGCTATCTCTGGATTTTTGCTAATCTGTCGCTCTAGTTTTTGAAACAACTCAAAGGCACGATCGTACTCCTCACTCTTAAATGCACTCCTGGCAAGCTTGTAGAGCCTTGCTAGGTCATCTGGAGCGTCTTGGGCAAGTAGCAGTCCACCCGAGCTGACAATAACAAGCAAGTATAAGCTGATGGGAAAAATCTTTGAGAGGCGCATGTAGATTCACCTGGAGGATAAAGACTCTACATAATTATACAATGGGTATTAGTGAATTAACAAGTAAGTGTCCCGAACTGGTTGGACGATCTCTTGTATTCCTGCAGACAGATACGTTTCGGTAGGGCCTAATTGTTGCCTTAGTCGGGCAAGCCTCTCTAATGTGGGTGCAACTAACGTGGTTCTGGAAGCCCAAGGGTGGCTCATTATCTGCTCTAGAGCCCAAAGCGCTGCCTCTCTCTCTTTTCGTGTTCTTGAGGTAGTGCCCATGAGTTGTGGATCTAATCCATCACCCTCCACCGCAGTTAGCAAAAGCTCGGTCGTTTCAGAGGAAAGTGCATACCCCCGAAGGTGCCCTAATCCACGCAGAGCCCGTGCGCGCACCTCTGAATCTGGATAGATCAAAGCCATCTCTGACAGACTCTGCTGCAATCTTTGGAAAATCTGATACTCACGGGTATTTTGTATGCCTCCCACAGCGGCTATGTCGGAGATTTTCTCTGATAAGAATTCAACTTGAAGGTCTGCCGTGGCTTGCCGTGGGTAGGGTGCAGAACCTGGCATTCCAAGTGTTTTCCCTCCTGCATGGACTGCAAGCCCTTCTCTCTTCATTAGCCCTTGCACCTTTACAATGTCTACATGGAGTCGTCCATGGATGGCTCGCAATTCCTCTACTCCTGGTAGAGGACCATCATCAAACCGTCCTATGCTGCCGAACTCCGGCTCTGGAGGTTCGAAAGGGTCTAAATGCGTATAAAAGTCGCGTTCTTTAGGGTCTAAATGTTTAAGGTAGCCAATGTAGAGCACACTTCGGTCTAAAACTTTAGCAGCAGCTATGCCGAGGGTCTCTGCAGCTTCGCCAAAGTCAATGTGCAAAAAACGCCTTGGCGATGGCTCTTCATTGGGCAGTGCTTCGCATACAGCGTTGACCTTCTCCTCGACTCTTTTCAATAGATCATCAACGGCATTCCAAACCGTAGTATCGAAATCTTCCTGCGAATTACCATAAGGCAGGTCTGGAGTTGTTTGCACAATGCGCGCAAAGGAGTGCAGCGGCGCCTGTGCATCACCAAGGTAAGCATCGAGGGCGATATACATAAGTCTTTCAAGCAGTAGTGGCAAACTTTTTGATCCTGGAATCTCAATTTCAATGTCTCCTAGTAAGTCCGGTATTTGGGCTTTGAAATCTTCCTGTCTTTGAAAATAGTGAACGACAGTATCTCCAATGGCCGAACCCGCATGATAGCGGAGTTGCGGATCCTCACCAGGATTTTCAATGACGTTAAACAACGCTGGCAACGCAGCTATTGAACCAATTTCACCCAGCGCTCTTGCAGCTGCTTGCCTCAGGCTGTTAGGAATCGTACTTGCTAAAAGCCCGCTGCGCAACAGTACAACAACTCTCTCACGCGTGCCTTTGTAAGAAGTCTGCTCATCTAAGAGCCACAGCATCGATCCACTATGAGCAAGAGCGTCGATGATTGCCACCCTAACACGCTCGTTCTCCTCGCTAGCCAGAGCTGGCAAGAGTGCATCGTTGACGATCTTGGCACCTATACTCACTCTGTTGGAAAGAGCGACATTGTCCTCTTGCTCTAAGTTGTCTTGCGCCGCAAACGCAAGCATGCCAGCAAGCTTTCCTAATGAGCGTGCTGCCGTAGCCCGCACCTCGGCATCTGCATCTTGTGATAGGGCAGCTTGCAAGGCTTCATAAACTCTTACGACAATGCCTGGTTCGGCATTTTCCTTGCTAAGATCACCCAGCTGCCAAGCACTCTCTCTTCTTGCCCCTGTCATCGCCGGGCCTTCTGCGTCTCTATCCGACAAGACCGTTGTTCGTTGGGCAACTAGGTATGTCAGGTCACCATAGGACTGTCTTTTTTCGAGTTGGCCGAACAGAGGCGTTGATGAGGCGAACAAAAGGTAGACTACCCATAGCCACAACGGCAATGCGTGCCTTACTCTGTAGATAGGATTTCTCTTTAGTCTACAGGCACTGCTGAATATCACTGGATTCCATGTCTGTCGGCTGCTCGACATAAATTTATGCTTTAACAAAAAGCGTCGCGCTTACTCTGTTGTTAGCCTATACTGTGCCGTGGCTTCCTCAGTACTAGGAAACGTATCTACCTGGTCATAGGTATTTCCTACATCAGCTGCCGAGGCAAACGATGCGAAGCCAAGACAACTTAGCAGAGCCAGCAGCACTCGCCAATGCATGGAGAATGGATGGGATGGGTGTTGAGGTTGCTTTGACATGGTTGTTTCCTCCGGATGTCTTTTGTAAAGTGTGTTGTCTCTCACCCTAGAGCTGACGCTTGCTTTTTATGCGATACGTCAACTGTGATTGACGCAATCTATTATTTTCGATGCAGTATGTCAATAGCCTTCTTTGGAAAGCTTTCTCCTTAAATTTCAAGGTATTATAACCCTGATCCAATTCCAACGCGTTGGCAATCTGCTATCTACTGGGGTCTTGTTACGAGATTGAGAGCTTCGACTCTCTTTGCTACCAAGATGATTGCTTCGTCGAGCTCGGTATCGGTTAAATCAGCAAAGACGGGTACACGGATATAAAGCACGCCGTTTCTGGCCTTGGCTTCGGGAGGTTCTAGCTCAAAGAGATCTTCTGCACGAGGCCTATCGACCTCCTGCTCTGTGCAGCTAATCCGCAACCTTGCAGCGTGCTCAAGGGCCGTTCGTAGCAGCGCAACTCGCACGGCATTGGTATCTTTTTTTGCCCAGCCATCAAGGCGTTTAAAGAGATTACGTTTGACAACATCACATCTGTAGATGGGGGTAAGCCTACGCCTTGCTTCCTTAAGCACCTCCCCATTAAAGAGATTAGCAAGCTCTCTAAGGGCTCGCTCCTCCTCTTCAGTAAGCTCCTTTTCAGCTACACGGTTGACTACTGCTTGTATCTTTGGCCCAACCCTTTCAACGATCAAGAAGGCCGTTTGTAGTGGGGGAACCGTCTCTTGTACGAGGCCGTGATGAACTTGCCGAAGACGCTCGGTAAGTGTCTCAATGAATTGTACTAAGGTTTCCGTTGCATCTTGTTCGTCATCAGTGACTAATTGCAACTGATCACAGCTGTCTGTGACTGGATCAAGAACAGCAAGGCTGCCACGACAGCGATTATTCCAATGCTGACTCTCTTCTTGCCAACGAAAACGATCCCAGGTGTCGGTAATCATCAGTACGTGCATACTTGATGTCTGATCACGTTCCATGCCGTAAAAGCGATAGAAACGGGTCTCAATACCATAGGCCTGTCGCTCCCAGCTGCCAGCCAACTCGTCACTCAAAGGCGCATCGTCACTAACTTCTCCGATCATCTTGCCGCGTAAGTACTGACCAAGGTGAGTTAGCTCATGTAAAACCGTGCCGCAAACTGCTCGAGAACGACGATACTCCTGTAGATATTCTCGATGATTGCTCCCAATACCAAGAACGTAGTGGCCTGGCTCGACCTCGTGGATCTTGCCACCGATCTCAGGTGCTGCTCCTTCAATCCAGCCAATCTCTAAGTTACCGGTGGTGATGAGTTCAGTAATCGTGGGAACCTTTTCAAAAGGAAACACCACCTCCCTGCCCTCGTCCACATACTCACGAAAGACCCGACGCACTGCCTGCAGACGTACCACTCGCTGAATGTCCTCTATAAGATGTGGATCTTCACGGTCCTGTCGCGGGCCGGTGCTCTTCAGATTGTCGAGGAGGGCAAGACACTCTTGTGCAAAAGCGAGTAGGCCTGGATCCGTTGTAATGGTGTAGAGCGCTTTTTCCTGCGCCTTGGCTGTAGGAGGATAGGAAGGCAACAAGAGCAGTGTCGATAACAGTAGAGAAACACTAAGGTAAAAGCGTTGATATGCCACGATGTGTCAATCCTCAACTACAACTACTAACAAATCGGCGATTGATCTGTCAAGTAGACGGAGTTGTACGAAATAATCAAAGCGAGTTAATAAGATAGTCTTTTGTGAAAACCCATTGAAAAATGAATCTTTACAGGCCAAACTGGCTCAAAGACCTCATTAGAGCATGGATTTACAACGTCAGATAAGCAAAATAGTGGCCGCGATCATGATGCCAGCCGCAGTTATTATCGGTATGTCCTGCTGGCGCGTTACTCAACCTCTGTCGCCGCAAAAGTTAGTAACAAAAACCATCGACCATCATGATCCGCAAGCAGTCTGGAAGCAAGGTGTCTTTAGTTTCAAGCTTGAAGAGTCGCGTCCCCAGAAAGCCGCTCGGTTTACCTCTATCATCATTAATAATCGCCGTGGTACTTTTGAACTTACCACCGAGCGCGACGGACGCAAAATAGAGATCCACATTGATGGACAAAACGTTAAAACCCTTCTGGATGGTTCGGTAACATTCACCGCGGCAGAAGCTAAGCAGTACTACCTCAAAAGAGACCGCGCCCTTTGGCTACGCAACTACTATCTCTACCTCTACGGCATGCCTATGAAGCTCTTGGATGAAGGGGCACGGTTTGCCGAGAAGCTGGTTAAGACCGACTTCAATAACCGAGAGGCACTAGAACTACGAGTTACCTATGATAAAGAGGTAGGTGATCACACCTGGTACTTCTATTTTGATCCGACAGATCATGCACTTATAGGCTACCGTTACTATAAAGACGAAGTAGATAAGGATGGAGAGTACGTAATCCTACATGAAGAGGCACTCGTTGGAAAAATCCGCCTACCAAAGGTGCGTCGATGGTATAGCAATAAAGATGGCCGTTATTTGGGAATGGATACCATTGTCCGCTAAGAGTGTCTAGCTCTTGACTTGCCGAGAGAACTCCTGAAACAGACCTGCAACCCCTAATAAATCGGCGGTTTTCTCAAGATAGCCAACATCAAGCTTTTTAGTAGAAATTAATCTTTATCAACGTGCTTTTATCTAAAGCCTGGAAGGTCTTTCCACGCTGAATAGCATCGGCAACAACCTCAGCATCAATGATGTAGTCAGACTCTAGAGCCGAGATCAGCTGCTTTGTTGCAGACGGATCTGAAGAGGCAGTGCCGTGTTCAAATTGGCTTAGATTGAATAATGATTGACGTTGTGCATTATTTGCGCTTATATGGCACCGACCAGCCATGCCACACCACAGAGCCACACAGCCTAACTGGCCGAGAAGATGGATCATTTTTGCAATACTCCTGGTGGCATGGACAGGCTCTGCAACTGCCACCGCACAACTCCAAACCTACACGATTAAGAGTGATGAGGAGAATGGCACTCTCACATTAGCCGTTCCTGAGTACACCGCAGCGCTACGAGAGTTGGCCGTATTTGACCATCCAGCTCTCCTACTTGGAGATGGTAAAAAACCTATGAAGGTGGACATCGCCTTTTTGGGACCCCATGATTGCCTGGAACCTTGCTCTATCAAAGATTTAAGCAAACCACAGCCGCTATTGAAAAAAGATTTCTATGCCTATCGCCGACAACGATGGGATATGCTCTTTGAGTCTTGGAAAACTGTACCGGTTAAAATCGTCGACCTTACGGAGCTCTTTGTCTATGGCGCGAAGAGGCCCCTCTCTGCGGTTTTCATTGTCAGCGATTACGAAAAAAAAGATGGAGACAAAAAGATAGCCGTTCCACCCCTTACCGATGTTCTGCCTAACGGTGAGTTGCAAGGAGGCCCTTCTATTGTCAACCCACGTTTCGAGAATGAAGAAGGTCATAAACATCTGGTGTACGCGGCACCTCTCGAGCTCAGCGCTGCAAGCTTCGATAATAGTAACTTTGCAAATGGCAGCCGATCTACGACAATGGTCACACTAGCACTTATAGACGAAGAGCAAGAGGCTTACCTACAGGCAGAGTTAGAGCTTACCCAAACCATTCGCCACCACACCATAGAGTTCTACTCTGCTGAGCTGCCCTCGGTTACCCAGTTGAGCTGGGTAGTGGCACGGGCGCACGCACTTCCAGTTACGCTACGTGAACGAGTCGTAAATGTGATCAAGAGGAAAATAGAGTGGTACATAGAAAGAGGCAGGGCGTGTCACATCAAACTCGCACAAGAGGGGTTTTCCAAACTAGAGAAACCGAAAGAAGATGCCACCGATGCGGACAAAACAGATCGAGTGGTACGCTTTTGTTATACCAATGGCTTTCGAGAATACCGCAACGCCTTTGCCTATGAACTGCCGCTGCTGCTGGAAATTCTCTACAAAATCTCTCCAAGAGAGAAACATTGGCTTGACCTAACTGTCGTCGATATCCTCGATCTTGATGCTGAATTAGCCAACAAGGTGGGTTTAGAGCAAACGCTTCTCATAAACGAATGGCCGCAGCACTAATAATACACCATTGCCTCTGAGAAGCCGTAGACCCAGTCAGGGGACAGAATGTCTCACTTTGCCCACAATTGAGTCCAACAAGAATGGAAAAATCCACTATTATCAACCTGTTATAAACGTAAGGTTGGTATGGCGGTTGCAATCTCACCGGTTGGTGCATTAGAGAAAACAGCTTAGATTATGACAGCTTACCAACGTAATCGAGATTGGCCCGGCAGACGACGCTTGTTGCCACTGCTAGCCTTGCTTGCCGGACTCCTATTCAGCCCTGCCGCGCAAGCGCAGTCAGGTGCGCAGACTGCACAAGCTGAACGTGAACGCCTCTGGCAGCAGGTGATTGATGCAAACCTGCCACCGGATGAGCGCGCCATAGCCTTAGAGGGCTTTGTTGACTCGCTGATCACCGACTTCCACCGAGAACGGGTGGGGACCACCAATCTAGAAGCAGCAAGAACACGTTTCCATATAGGCAGCAGAGCTAATTGGCTGGCGGACCTGATCACTCCTTTGCGCGTCGAGGACACCAGTCTGCAAACATTCGAACAAGATCTGCACGCATTGCTTCGAGGTCGAATTACCATCGCTGATTTCTTTGGCACGTCGCCGTTTGTTACGCGAAGACCGGCCGCGCAGTGGCGTCTGATGTTGGCAGTGGTAAATAGTTTAGAAAGATTAGCCCGTGAGGAATTATCGCCCAATGTATTTGGTGAAGCAGATGCCCTGCGGCGTCTCGGGGAAGTGCTGCAAGTTGCGGCAGGGCAGCGCCACCAAGGCGCCGTACGCACGCTATTAGGCGTGCTGGGGCAGAGGCGCGCTCCACAAAACTCCCGCTCCCACTATCCTCTCTTGTTCATTTACCAAGAACTCGTTGAATCCGGCAGCTGGGAGCGGATGTGGCGAACAAACAGAGAGGCTTTAGTGCGCGAGGAGCTTCTGGGGTTGTTCCGTTGGTGTTGGTACCAGGAGGCGATGTGGGATGACACGCTGACGCGGGTGGTATTTAGGAGAGATTCTTCTGATAGTAGAGATCCCGCTGAAGTTCGTCAGCCTTTTATCGATATTGCTGCAACACTCCTGGAGCCAACTAGCAAATATCCACAAGGGGAATTGGTGGCAATAGCGCAGCACTCCCGTGACACCCCGTTGGCCGATATGGCGCTGCAGACCCTGTACGGCTTAGGCGCATTAGGCACACGGCATGGGCCGCCGGAGATCGCTAACCTAGCAGACCAGCGTCAAGACTTTCTGCTGAGGAGCGGTTGGTTACAAACTGCCTATGCAGCACGCTATAGTTCTAACCCCGATACGCCTTTTCGTGGGTTTCTAGAAAATCTTCTAAGACATGGAGACCTCAACATGCGCGCCCGGGCGCAAGCAGCCATCTACGCAGTGGAGGGAGCTCCTCCACAGTCGGAGCCAGCAACAGAGCTTAGCCTATGGAGTGAGGCGAGCCCGCTGCGCCAGAACGCTACGGAGATTCATGCCATGCACGGAGGACAAGATCCGTATGCACTGGACCAGTATGGCAAGCTGCTTATGGAGCTTGCAGCTACCGATTCCGCAGCACCGGACTTTGAGCTCGCTTTGGACGTGGTACAGCGGTTGCTCAACACAGACGAGCTTGGTCGTCTTGAGGTGGTGGCGGCTACGGTGGAGGGAAAGTTTAATGCCAACGCTTATGTGACGGATGGTCGATTTCGGAGCGCTTTGCTTGAAGGAGAGAGTGTACAAGATCTTGCTACGGCACTTTTGTTTTATCGTTGTGGTTTGGTTGACGACGTTCTTGATCCAAACAGTGCTAATGAGATGCAGCGGTCCTATGACTCTGCCTTAAGTGAAGGCAGAATCGCAACACTCTTGCAACATAACCATCCCCTAGTACGTATGCTCACCCACCATGGCTTAGAACAAGCTGTGGCAGCGAGTGATGCTAGTGGAGGTGGCTCTGAACCGTTGCAAAGAGTAGGAGCACCGTTGCTGCGTGGCTACACACCTCCAGTGGATCTTAGCTACGTTGACGGTGTGGGACCGATGGTTGCAGAGACCGAACAGCTGTTACGCCAGGCCCTTGATACTATCCTTCCCGTAGCCGAGCGTCGTGAAGCACTAAGAAGATTGAGGTCCCTTCAGGGAGCTTACAATTTTAGACAGCTGGAAATTGCTGTTGCTTACATCAATCTGGTACAGCACTACGGAGATCTCTTCATTGCCCAACTTGCCGACAGCTGTGATGCGCTGGAGAGTGGCGGCTCTCGTGCGGCCATGCATTGGCCGCTGGCTACAGAACAATTACACTTGTTACGTAGCTGGGCGGCACATGGATTTTATGCACCAGAGCATGTTACTGAGATCGTCAGCCCCGGACCTATTTTGCGACTATTCTCGCACGCGGTGCAGGGTGGTCATCTCGAGGCTGCCGATGCAGCGCTCGATCTTATTCACACTATAGGACGCTACCATGATGCTAGCCTTGTTATGGAAACGCCAAGTGGCGATAGTACCCGCTCAGTACGCAGTGCCCTGGTGGCGCAATGGTCTGCCACGGACTTTTTGGCAAGAGTAGATGAGTTTGTCGCAGCAACGGATGGTAGCGACTTCCGTGCTGAACATGTTTTTAACTGGACGGTTCAGACTCTCCAGCTGCAGCTTGAGCAGCAGCCATCAATAAGGCGACTGCTAGAGGCACATCTCCATGGAACTCCGATACTTGCGGGTGATTGGCTAACAGCAGCAGTAACTCTCAATGGGATGGGCGAAGCCGAGACGCCTATACGAGAAACCGCCGCAGCTCTGCTGCAACACGCCTGTGACATGGTCAGAAACGGCCAGGTGAACCTCACGCAGATGAACGGTCCTGAGGCTCGAGACCCACACGCAATGCGGCGTGTTCTAACTGAGATTGGTGAGGCTGAGTCCACTTGGGACCAAGCTTTGGCACTGTTGGGATTGGTGGAGGGCTTTCGTAACTCGCCACCAGGTGATCCGCGGCTGACAGCTCAAGCCAGACTAGTCTTTGAGCTCATAGGAAGAGGCACCTTAAATCGCCACTCTAATGCGGAAAATCCACTCATTCGTGAGCTCATCACCATTCTTTTACACGCTGTGCATCGTTGGTCTGCACCGCCGAATGGCTGGTCTGCAAATCCGCATGCTGAGCTGCACGCTACGGTCGCCCAGCAGATGGACGACTTTGGTTTGCAGCCAGCGCCAGCCGATCCACGTCAGCGTCGGGGTTTGACCCCGGTAGGCGCAAACCAGCAACGCAGAGGAGCGTTAGACTTTTGGGGGAGCGGAAGAGCAAGGGCGAGTGTTGATGCAGCAACTCTCTGGGAAGGGGTGCTGGATGAGAGCCGCTCGCTTAGAGAGCGTTACCGCAATCTGCAAGAGCTGAACGCTCGAGCTGAGGCCTTTCATGCGGATAGTCCAGATGATGATGTAGCAAACGTTGATAGGAGGTTACAAGGGCTGCACCCATCACCTACGCAGCTACACGATCTTTGGCAGAGCTTGCGCACACAGCCTGACAATTATGATCGCTGGACGGATCTCGTGGCCGCCCTACCCTTTCAACGACAAGTCACCTTTAGAGAGGCATTACAACAACCCCACGCACTGTTGTGGCGCTACCGCTTGGCAGTTCTAACCGTTGTTGAGGTCTTGGCTGTCGGTGGTCAGGATGCTGAGCCCCCTATAGCAGCTGAGACCATTGTCACCGATCTCTTCGCTCTCTTTGAAGAGGCCTATCGAGACCGGCATGAGACGGCGCTGCGTCGCTGTTTGCAACTGCTAGCACACCACCACAACAGCAGTGAAAGCAACTTAGTACGCCATCTTGCTGACACCTACCAGAAAGCGGAGCCGGCGTTATGGACCGAAGTGTTGCGACGCTACGACGATCCGCAACTGCTGCGCCTCGTCCTTGAGGCGATTCTCTGGTCCTACTCACCTGCGGTAGAGAGGGCTACGTCTGAAACGGATGGGCCCAGTACAGATGTGTCAGTAACAAGTATCCACGGACTAGCCTCGAGGCTGTTAGCGCCTTATACCGATGCTGAACCGAGCGGCCCCTCACTCTTAGAACACCTCGCCCAAAGCTCTGATGGAGAGCTAGCCGATGCCGCGAGACATTGCTTAATCGCCATCTACAGGGGCAACGTTGTGGGTGTGGATGCGCGGCAACAGCAACGCGCCCGCACCATGTTTTTAGCCGTTGCTGAAGCGCGCGGTGATACCGGTCATGACATAACCGACATGATTTGGTTTCAGCGGGAAGCCGCTGCCGTAAGCCAAAACCAGATTCGTAATGGTGCGGAGTCCCAAAAGCCAAGCTTGCACAATTTGGTCGTAGAAGCACAACAGCTCCTTGGCCGTGGCGAAGACGCTTGGCAGGAGAACCCAGAGCTTTTTTATGAGCTGCTCATAAGCTTAGCGATGAGCGAGTCTGGCAGCTTCTCTTACCGTGTAGGCTTGCAGACTATCTTTGAAGCTTTTGAACGCAACATTCCATTGGAGAGCGTTTTTCTTAAACCAGACTCAGGAGCACTTGATCGTCAAGAGTTCGGATTGGTAGTAGAAAGAGTGCTGACTACAAGTTACCGCCTTACCGAAAGCTACAGCGGTAGTGCAAAAGCGCCGGCAGGCGAGACCAGAGAGCTCGTTGGATTTCTCTTAGTACTACGCTACGCGCTCTTGAACCCAGATGTTTCACATGTAGCTACCGAACAAGCGCATGGCATTTTTTCGGAGTCGATCCGTAGCGGCGGCCGGTTTACAACCTGGAATACGCCTGACAAGAATCGATTATTACGCCTGCTCGCTCTCAGGTTGGCTCTGGACGGTGTAGAGATCTACGATGGCGCGGTGAGAACTAACTGTCAAACTTTTCTCGACAACTATTTCCCGCCAACAGAGATTCGCTACCTGACCAAACACCGTCTTAATCCAGATCCCGGTACGGCACATCCGCAACAGCAGACTGCTCTCTGGTTTGCAACAATGTTAGATGAAAGCCTCCCAACAGCGCAGCGCTTGGAGGCGATGCGTGCATTCTATTTTTCCGAAGATAGGACCTGGCGTTACGCTGAAGGCGCAAACGCAGCACTCTGGCCTATGCGCCAATTTTTACAGAGATGCTTGGCTGCACCTACAGCAACACAACAACCGTCGGCAGAGGATTTAGAAATTGCAACTGCAATGGTTGAGCTCTTAACCACTTGGATCCATGGAGGGCAGGTTGTGGCCGAGGAGTTGGTTGATTTGCTCTCCCCTGGTCCTTTGCTAGCGATAGAAACTACGCTGCTAGAGGAAAATCCTAAATTAGCAGAAGCCGTGCTGACGCTTATTCACGCAGCCCTATCGAATGGTGATGATGCCCTAGTGCGAGGCAGTGGACTCTCTGTGCGTGAGGCAACTTTGGCACGTCTCTCGCGAACCGGCAGTTTTGCCCGGATCGGCTCTTTGGTCAAGGCAGAGGCACCAGGAGATTACGTGCAACTTGCCCTAGATATCCTCAACCTCGCCTGGTTTTACGATGTTGAACTGCACGCAGAGTTATTACCGATCTATGCCGGATTTTTCCGTGGAGAACGGTTTGCGGGCATGCTCACCTCTCCATACGATCGGGAAACAACCGTGAGGTTGCTTGAGGCAGTGGCAAATTTCCGGGCGGCAATTGCTGGGTCTGGACAGCATGCTGAAGCAGCCAGCCGTTTAGAGGAGGCCCTTGCTACCTGGCGCGACGGTGAGGGTTTTCGTGCATTTCTTGCTGATGTATTGGATGAACTGGAACCACCCCAAACAGATGCCAGAGCAGGAACCTCAGATCCTGCTCTCCACGCGGAGCTAATGGCACTCTCGTTTCCAGAGGGCAGTCGTATGCTTGCTGTACTCGCGGAAGCTTTAACTACTGGAGAACCACCCAACCAACATTCAATATCACTAAGAGAAATCGCCATGAAATTGATGTCTGACCTAGAACTCATTGATATTCTTTTTACAACCGCTGGTCGTTTGCAGGACCCTACACGTGAAGCGCTATTTGTACGCGCCAACAACAGCATGGTCTTCCTACGTGCTTGGATGCAACTCGAATCTATGACCCCAACCATGCGCGTAGTCCGTAAAGACGCTCAAGGCATAGAACCTAAAGAGTATTTAGAATCAGTTGTTTTTTGCATTGAAGAATTACAGTCGCTGTTAGTAAGGATCCTGCGTAGAAGTGGCCATGCTGCACTGGCAGATGGGGGAGGCGAGGTTAATCTGTCCCCAATGCTCATGGAGGCTCAACGCCTGCTTCAGGCTATGAGCGGGGATGAACAGGCTAGATCAACATCACCATTAGCCCCGCGGGAAGAGACCACGGAGCTCCCCCTAGTGAATCATAAGTTAACACCTTCTGAACACATGGCAGCAAGACCTGGAAATCAAGATGGGTTGCAGCGTCTGGCTTACGCTACATTGGGCGTCAATGTGGTGCTGCTGATTCTAGACGATAGGATATTAACCGATCTAGAAACTCGAGAGCGGCAGGAGCCGCACGCCCATGAAGACTGGTTGCGTTGGATGATGCTTCTCAACCTAGCCATTGTCGATCCTGACCTGCCTGAGGATGTTCGTATGCGTGCTGCGCAACAGCTGCACTATCTCTGCGAGCGCGCCGTGAACGTGGGTAGCGTGGTGTCTCAGGCCCAAGCAGAAGAGATGGTGGAAAGCCGTCAAGCAGCTCATCATCTGCGTGGCGAAGATGTGTCGGTTTGGGATCGTGCCCTCGCTCTCTTAGCGTTGGATCGCAGCTTGCGTGACGAACGCCTTGAGCCGCAAGCCATAGTCAGTCCCGCTAGTTTGATGGTGCAAGCGCTTGCCAACAGTGGTTCTCTGGATCGCCACGCCAACTCAGCTAGCCCGTTAATACGTCGGCTCGCCCGACAACTGCTGGACACTGCTAATAGATGCGTGCAACTGCCAGATGGCCCGCCGCCGTTCACAGAAAACATCAGAGGGTTGGTAGCCTTTGAAACAGACATTCAAGCCGCCATGGAGCGTGTCGGTATGCGGCCAACCGGGCATGATCCTGGGCTGCGTGCCAACTTGGATCCGCCGCGCCATCCTAGCCGCGGTGGCCACACTATTCTACCGTGGGGTGGTGGTGGTAACCGTCAACAGGAAAGTGAGCGTAATGCCAAGACTCCCGATGATTGGCTTTGGCAGACTTTGGAGACAGCAACCCACGACACCAATAGCGCACATCGCCAAGGGGCGTTACGGTCGTTACGTACCGACGATGCCATGCAAGCGCTGCTTAAATTAAGCAACCACCCGCAGGTTGCATCCTATAGACAGCTTGCCTTGACTCTAGCTCAACGTGTGGCCGATCCGGCGTATGACTGGGCCATAGAACGGCTCGAAATAACCCGCGCCCTGTTCTTTTGGGAACTGAATGGCTGCGAATCCGTGCAGATGGCCTATGCGACCGTCACGGAGAGCCTTATTACCATTATAGAACGGCAATCCGCGGATTCCCCCAACGCGTTACAACTGCTCTGGAACCTCGCCTTCTCTAGGGAGTGGCTCAAAGAGCTGGGTTTTGAACCCGGAGAGTGGATCGCAGCCAGAGGAACCTTTGCTGATGACACCATGGATTCTCTCTTTCAAATTTATCTTAGCAACATACGCGCACGCGTTACTAATGGACTGGCCTCTCTCTTAGCTACAGAGCGCGTCGGCTATGAAGCCATGCAAGCAAGCTATGATCGTGGAGACTATGGCAGTGCTATGCGCATCTGGTTAGTACTACAAGGTTTGGCACTTGCGCCGGGTGATACTGAAGCCAGACAATCGGCAACTGCCGAGCTAGATAGAATAGACAGAGAAAATTTACACGTAGATCTGCTCGCATCCATTGCCGCTGATGACGTTCGTTACAGTAGTCTTAGGCCGGAAATCACCCATTGGTTGCTCGCATTGCAGCAGATTGTCCAACGCTGCCAAAGCTCGCCAACCGAACAGCCGAGCTACCTGGAGCTACTGCGCACGCAGGCAACACCGCTGTTTGTCACGGAAGGTTTAGCAGCACGCCTGTTTGCTTCGCTGAGTGACACCGCCAAATTGGCTGCCTATCACATCACTACCTTCTTTGCCGGCCGTCCACCAGGTGAGGCAAACCAGCAGGAGGCGGTGCAAGTGCTAGAGAGCGTCAATGCTGAGGCAAGGACACGACTGGGTAGCCAACTCCAATTACCTTTAGGTAGTCATACCACTGGACTGCGAGCACCGCCAACCAAAAGAGATATAGGATGGCTGCGATATGGAATTACCACGGTACCTCCCTATAGCAAACATGTGACTCCCACACAACGGAGCGCTGCCTGGGACGCGTCACGAAGACGTTGTGATGTGTTCGTCTCCCTTCCTGATAAGATTTTTGTGAACCCTCCCGATGCTGGAGAGGCTCAGTCGGATTATTTGCAGACATACTTAAAGCATGCCTGGGGTGATCCAGATGTTGAATATCGAGACAGCGCGAGCAGGCACCTCCGGGAGCTGGCACAACACGGGCGTAACCCACTTGCCAACTTCGTCCGGCAATCAGGCGATTCTCGTCTAACAGCTTTAGCTCTGGAGACGCTGATTTTTTCGCTCGGTACGGATGATAGCGACAGTGCATGGTCACAGCTCACTGCGGCTCTTCTCCATTGGACTGATTTGTCCCAAGGTGCCGACGAACCGCCGCTAGCGGCAATCAGTGCCGCACGACTGCTCGCCCGCCACTCCCCCTTAGAGCAGCAGCGTGAGATTGGTATGCGTGTTCTCAGCGGCGTCTATGAACGACACAGCGCCCAACGAGCCGCAACGCCAAACACGACGATAAACCCCGGTAATGCTTACAGTGCCATTGCCATGAAGTTGCGTTCCTATTCGGAATGGTCAACGGTGGCGGAAATCCTCGATGCCATCTTTCTCGTTGCGCTGGAGGCACCGGATGCCCGCAGCCGTGCTGGGGCGCTTAGCGATCTCTATGCCATGATACATTTTGACGACCCGTCGACAGGAGGTAGCTTTTCTCTGTTCCAACACGGCCTTAAACACGCTATTTCAGAAGTGCAGGTTAGCAGCCTCTTTACCTATTACCTGGTAGCCAACCATGTGGACCTATTTGACGCCGACACTGTTGCTGAATTCTTGCAGTTGTGGAACCACGGCCAAGACAGCAGAGACGTCCATGGGTTCGTACTAGATCAACTAGGAGAATTTTATCAAAGCCAACAAAGAGGAGGCGAGTCATTGCAACCGGTCGACACTATCGAGTTGCCGGAACTACTGTGGCTCGAGCAGCTGGCAAGGCAGATTGTTGATCACTTTCGAAGCGATCGAAATCCCCGCTTGAACCCGAGAACGTCTGCTCTCAGGCATGCGCAGCAACTACAGGCAAGGATCCAACAAATACGCGCCAATCAACAAGCTGTTGAAGAGGCAACGGCAATTTTGGTCACCTACCATAAAGTCTTATGGCAACGCAAGGCAGATGGAACTCTAGAAGATGCAGCTCTGTTGAGAGATCTCACCCGTTTACTTGCTCTCTTCTTTTCAACAGATCAAGGACGTCCTTTGGTAATGCAGTACGCTCATCCCCTAGACGAGGAACCAGAACCGCTAGAAGGGAGGCTTGGCCGCGCAGAGGCGGGACGGCAGATAGCACGAGACTACTCCCAAACCCGACTGCAGCAGCTTCTCAGCAGTGGTCAATTTACTGCTCACCTCCCTGCAGCAGGGATTCGCGATAATCAGATCGGTCCAGCCATGCAAGTCGTTGGTAAATTAACCACGTTCAATCCAAGTGCTTTAACTTCCATCGTGCAACGCGCTCAAGCTGTTTCTATTCGGGTCCGCTAAACCAATTGATATCTTGGACGAAATACCCTTACTCGCGGGCACCCTTGCTGGAAGTGGGGCCTGAGGTGGTGGCACGATCAACGCCAAGGCCATCCATGGGTACGAGAATCGGAAAGAGCGGGCTGATGTTCACGTCTTTGTTGGGTGAGGTGGGCAGAAGGCCGTAGTTATCGTTGGCAGGATCGATGTAGCCCGGATCACCCGTGGTAAAGTAATCACCGTAGGTTTCAGAGCCTAAAAAGTGGTTCCATTTAAACCACGCTTCATCAACGCTAACCGTGGCAGGATACACCTTGAAATTTGAAATATTACCATGGTACATGACGTTTTCCGAGTCCTCCTTTGGATTACGCCAAATGAGGGAGCTCTTATCAATGCTATTGTTGATAAACAGTATGTGGTTCAATTTCGCCGGCTCAACCTTGCCGGAGACACCTGTTTCAAAGACGTTGTTAGCATACACAATATTTTCAAGCGGATTCTTCGAATCGCTGAGCTTAACAAAGGGTCCCTGCGCATCATCGCCATTTAAAACTGTGTTCCCCTGTGCAATCGCATTGGCATCCCCAAATGAGTTGATACCATACTGAATCGAATCGGGATGCCAGGGTGGTACAGCTCCAACGAGTTTTTGGATATTGATGACTAGGTTGTTGACTAAGGTCCCGACGTTGTTAAAAACATCGCTGCCAATTTCATGACAGTAGCAAAAAGCAATCAGGGTGGCGCCAGTGGCGCCGATGCAGTACTTGGCATCGCTCGTCTCTGTGTTGACAGCGAAACGACCGGTCCAGTCTGAACCAAACCAAAACGAAGCCTCTTTTTGTTGGTCTGGACCCTTCGCACGCACGCCTTCTAAATAAATAGAGGACTCTTTGAGCGGTGCGGGTGAGGCCTGTTTTTTTGTTTTTAGCGGCGAGGTTAAGGTTAGATTTTCTAGCTTCACCAACCTGATTTTGAGACCGGTATCATCGCTGCCCTGCTGCAAGATCGCTTGTGAGCGGTCAACCCCTGGGGCGGCGCTAATGGTAAACCAGCGACGTTTATTAATGGGAGCGACGCCACTTTTGGGTGGACCAAAGTCGTAGGTTCCTGGATTGAGATAAGCAGTTGCCCCATCAACGCTGCCTTGTGTCTCTTGCGCTAGCTGCGCTGCACGGGCAATGGTTCTCACTGGTTTGCTAGCCGTGCCATCGCCAGAGCTGTCGTCACCATTCACATCGACCCAAACCTTGGTCTCGGGTAGCGTCCCTTTTGCATTGGTACTAAAGTAGAGTGAGAGCAGACGCGGCTCACCGGCGTTCTTTGGATAAGCAATGGCACGAATCTCATAGCCCTCTTTGGTTGCAAGCGACACACCATCAGGAGGTCCATCTGGAAAATCGTCCGGATTCACTTTGACCCAGTATTCGTTTTTAATCCCAGTGTCTGGGTTGGTCGAGGGTTGTGTTACCGTCTCCCACTTACCGCCCTCAACGGCAAACTCAACACGATCGATACCGTTGATGTGGTAAGCAATCACGCCAATGGCGATCTCTTCATACAGGGTACGCTTGTTTACCGAGAAAAACCGTGCAATCGCCTTGGCATTTGCACCTGGACCCGAACCAAACGGCGGGGGTGGCGGCGTGGGTCCATCAAAACCGTTGATACCATCAAAACCAGCCTTGGGTTTTATGGTGGGGTTAGAGGACGCCGCAATCACGTTGATTTCAAAGGGCTGTTGAGTGACGTAGGCCTTGTTGTCAACTTTCAGCCCAGCAAAGACAATAAATTTGGTTGGAACTGGCGTGGTGAGCGGCGCCATGAAATTGTAGGACCCCGCTCCTGGGGGAGCCCCAAGCTCACTACCGGGATTTTCAACTAGATCATCTTTGGCATAAGCCTGCGGAAACATCTCGAGCGGATTTGTCGGGTCAATGGCTGCGGCATCCACAAAGAAGACAGTCAAGGACAAACCCTCAAGGTCGATGCCCGTAGCTGCGGCAACGATCTTGCCGTGCTCGCCTGGATAAACGTAGGCATCATACTCAATCAATTCTAAGGCATTGTAGTCTGCTGGGTTCAGTATGGCGTTAATGAGATCAACACCGCCACCGCTGTCGCCACCGCTGTCGTCACCGAGCTCGTCACTAAGGGAGCCGGCAGCATTTTCGTCGGTGCTGTCGGCACTGCTATCAGTTCCATGGATGGAGGTGTTACAGCTTGCCAGCACAAACAGTAGGACCACAGATAAGACCAGGGTAACGAGCTTGCCGGCCCACCCATTTTTGCTGCTGGTAAAAAGCTTCTTCATGTAGCCGGGTTAACTCCCTTCCTCACGCTTGGAATGCAAATCCTGGGCCATCTGCCTAGGTAAAAACCCACGTATAAACAGAGAGTTGAATTTTCATGTGAAAACAAAAGTTCTCTCTCAATTCGAAAGCACTACGCCAGAAAATACTCACTGTTTGACTTTCGAATAGAGGGCTTCGCCTCTAAAGTTCTAACTATCTAATATTACTAAAATTGCTTTTGGCACCAGCTTTGCTTTATAGGCAGCGTAAAGGGGGGATTCACATGCGCCTGCTTCAACGGCGTAAACATTATATATATACGCTTCTCTTAGCCCTGGCCTTGCTTAGCCTCTCGGGATGTTTTGGTAGCGTCCTCAATGGCAACAGTGGCGAGGAGGTCGACAACCAAGATCTGGGCACGGCAGCCTCTTCAGATGGTGGCGGAGGTGGTGGTTCTGAAAACGATAGCGGCTCTTCTGGCGGTGACTTCTCCATAGATCTTCCTGCTGGTCTCGATATAGCCAAACTCAAACTCAAGAAGCCCGACAGCTCGGCAACCAGCTTTATCTTGCGCGCCACCCTGCCCTTGATACCTGGAGTCTTTCCCAGCAACAATCTCGAAAACGCCATTGAAACGCCTTTTGCCACTAAAGATGGCGAAGGCAATTCCATACCGCTACAAACCGAAATCGTCAGCCGCTTTGCCAATCCTGCCGCAGGCGCAGATGTGGTTGAGGTGATGGCTGAGGTCCCTAACAGCATGGCCGCCGATGCCGAGGGCATGGTGGAGTATGGTGTTTTCATAGGAAAGGCGACCTATCCAAAACCTCCTGCAGGAGCGAGTGCCAGGGAGCTTTTGCAACAACCGAACAATCTGCCTGGCAGTATACGCGGTTTGCTGGATAGTGGGGCAGCGCTGAACATCGTTGCCGCCGACCATCAAGATCGTATACACCTGCTCGATCTTTTTGCCGGAACCGGAAGCACCAAGGCGGAACGCTTTGGACCGGTTAAATCAACCGCGCTCACTTACGGTACCATGGAACCCACTACGGCATCGGGCTCTGGAGACTATGATCATCTTGTTGGGGTGCACGCCGCTATCTCGACCATGAGTGACCAGGAGGTGATTTTTCTCGATTTGATGCTTAACAACGGTCCGGTGGGTAAGAACCTGCCTGGCGGCCTTACCATGCTTGCCGATCACGGCTCTGACATCAAGCCCAACGGCTACACCTATTTTAAGGCGCTCGGCATTGAGGTGCCGCTAGGTTGGCGCTTAGTCCAATGGGCACCGCATCCCTTTTGGCAAGACTACTGTGATGCGAGTTTCTCTCTGCCCTGCCCCACCAACACTGATTTGCACTTTTTATTTCGCGAGATCAACAGTAGCGATTCGCAGTTTTTTACCGTTGATACCGCGAATGAACTGCATCTCTTTGGACCACGCGCCATGAGATTGGAACGCTTAGCCTTGGTTCCTGACAACCCTGCAGCTATCGCCCGAGCTAAAGAGCTCTTGGATGAAGAGGGGTTGGCCTTTGTACAACCGGGCACCAACTCAGAGGGAGATCGCTACTTCTCCTGGTGGAATCCGCTGACGGCGCGTTACTTTCCACAAAACCAACTACTACCCAATATTGATTTTATTGGCGCCCAGGGTATTCGCAACAAACTCTCCAGCGACTTCAACGCCCTCAAGCAGGTACGCGAGAGCGGCAGCATCGATACCGCATTGGATGTCCACAACAAATCCATGGGAACCGCACATCCGCTTGGTGGAATGGGTGGTGGTACCACAGGGGGCAAGAACATCCACATGCTCGAGGGTACGGGTACAGCACAGAGTGCATGGAGTGACGGTATCAATTGGCTGAAACTCCAGTTCTTTATGCATACCGATCGACAACCCCAGGCGCTCTTTCTTGCCAATGGCGACCCCTTTGATCCTAAAGAGTTTCAGTATATCCAAGCAGCAAGCGGGGCCATTTTTCAGACCTATTATAATTTCTGGAATGGACCTTGGGATCAGAACTGGCCCTCGCCTGCCATTCCCGCTTCTGGTTATTCAACGGGGCCGAAGGACGATCCCTTTGGTTATGTAGCAGCGCTCTTAGGCCAAACTGGCCATCCAACCTATAAGTCTATTGGCCAACAAGCTCCAGGATACCAGGTCAAGATGATCGGCCATGACTCCTGTTACGGCTGTGGCGCTCTCTATTATCCCACGGACGATGCGCACTTTGTGCGGTACAGCCGCCTATACCTACCCCTAGCCTGGCTCGCCAACGACTCGCTAGCCAAGTTGATTATCGGCCTCGATGGTGCCCTAAGGATTGGTACTTACAACTACACACCCTACACCACCTCGACTTTGGACAACCAGGGTGTCTCTATGATGCCGGCATTGAGACGGGTATCGCAGCTGATGCAGTTCTCCAACCCCGCTGTGGAATTAGCCTCCATCCAACAGGGTGGAACGATTACCGCCGCACCTGGCAATCATACAAACCAAGGTTTTGGTCATGGACGTGGGCATGCGTGGATGCTGCAGGTCGCTGCCGCTGCCTATCGTCTCGCCACACCCGAGTGGCGTAGTGACAATAAACAGTGGTTTGAGGTTTACTCAGAGTTGTTAGACAAGGGACGCTCTGTCTGTAGTGGCTATATCAACAGCGGCACCATCAACAAATCCTTTGATGGTATTGATCTATCCAAGATGTGGAACACCCAGGCCTTTGAAGAGGCCTTTGTTCACCTTGCCACCACAGCACTATGGCAGTCCTTCTGGGAATTCAAAGATCCGGCCAAAGAGGCGGCCGCTGCTAACGTCGTAGCCGAAGCAACACGTGGCATGCTGACTTCAGGTTGGGACCCCTTTAAGAATTCGATCTACTACATACTTGGTTTTTCCGATAACAAACAGTATGACAACTTTCACTACTTTGAGGTTTATGGGGGAACAGGCTCTGTTCCTGCAGCTTGCCAGGGCAGCTACGTCCCCGCGGCAGCACAACCGCCCGTACACTCGAGCATCACTGAAAACGAGGAGACAGGCTCTGTTGCTGCCTTTGGCCTGCGCGCCAATCCTGCCAAAGTGAATTTCTATCTTGATCGTGCCGCCCAGCTCTACGGGGTTTATAACCCAGCGCTGAGCACAATCGATCAGGCCAAGGCCTTAGTCGACCACTTTAAAAACAGTAGTAACTTTACGGCCTCGAAAGTGGATGGCTTTGCCTTTAACACTCAGGCTGCCATGCTCGCGGCCGCACAAGTGCTTGCTGGCGAGTTATAACTTCCACCTAATTCTGCTACGTCTTATCCTTGAAGGCAAAGGAGGCTTGCCAACGATCGTACGGTTTGCCACCAACCTCTAAGTGCGGATAGATGAAGTAGTTTAGCGGCTCACTCTTGTGGGCATCGCCTAGTCGTAAGTCCCGCCCCACAGTAAAGGCAACTCGATCTGCCGGCTGCGTACCAAAGTAGAGATCACGCCGCTTTGGATTCTTCCACGCCTCAGACGCATCAATAGGAAACCAGCCAGCACTGGGAAGATAGAAGTCCACCCAACAGTGGTAGCCAGAAATCTTTCCTGCTGCCTTGTCTTCGGGTATGGGAAAGCCAATGCCAAACCGCGCAGGAATGCCTTCAGCGCGCGCTAAGGAGATAAACAGCGCGTGAAAGTCGGTGCAGTTGCCATACTTTTTGCTACAGGCCCACTCAGTAGAGCCATTACCCCAGCCTTTGCCGGTCTTTTTGTAGGTCATGTTGTCGATGACAAAGTCGTAGATAATACGCGCCCGCTCCAAAGGCGTTTTGCCTCCCTGGGGTAGATCTTTACGAACTCGATCAATAAATGGCCCAGAGGTGGGAGTAAGTCGGTTGGGTTCCAGAAAAGCCTGCCACTGCGCTAACTCGCCACGACTATAGACTTTAGCACTAACGCCCGAGAGTTGCAGTGGATGGCGAAAGACATCGCGTTTAACCGTGTAGTCCACCGAGATCTGGATTGAGGAGGTGCCTCCTGGTTTTTCTAAACGACCGTGCCAAAACCTGTTGCCATATTTAGCATCGGTTTTGATGATTCCGGGAATGCCATTAGCCCGCACGGTCTGTCGCAGCACCTCTTGCTTTTCATTGCTGGATGCCAGCGGCAGAAAGATGTCCACAGGAGCCTTAGCGGCCTTATCCAACTCGATGGTCACTAAGTAGGTAAAATCAACCTTGCGGCCTGAACCTTCGTACTTTAGTGGCTCTATTTTTGCCGCTGTGCGATCCGGCAGCAAAATCAGAGAGACAAAGAGAACGCCGGCAAGGATAAAACCTTGCCGGCGGTGACTGATGTTAAGTAGTTCTCTTGGCTGCATCACGCTTAGTTAATTTCTACGGGTTTATCATCAATGAAGGTATAACGCGCCTTCTTGACCCACTTGGATGCCTGTCTGTGTGGATGCTTGTGGATCGCGGTCTTGGTGACCTGCAAACGACCGTCTTTGGGGTTCAGCCAAAAGTCGAGATCGTATAGCTTGGTGGCATCTTCGCCCACAGGATGAAAGTCGGTACAGGCAAAGTAACCCTTACCGGCAATCTTGCGCACAGGATCGTGGATCTTTACAAACTCGAGAAAGAGCGTCTTGTTGGCCTTCTCATCTTTGATGCGGAAGACACCATTGGTGTTTTTGGTCTTGGCCTTAATGTGGTTCATCATCGCAGTTTTGATATCTTTGGCGGTAAAATTGGTCGCAGTGCTGCCCGGGTGTTCTTTCTTCTTCTCTCCTGGATGCTCACGCTTTTTCTTTTTCTTCTTTTTCTTCTTCTCTTCGTCTTCTTCGTCTTCTTTCACATCATCGCTGCCTGGGTGCTCTGTACCTGGATGCTCACCTTGCGCTACCTTGATTTGAGCGGCATCCTCGGCTTGCAGCTGTTTAGCACCTGCTGATACCAGCAACAGACAGCAGGCCAAAACCAGCAGCTGCATCAGAAGCCACGAGCCAGGCTTCAGGGTCTTTGTCAGTCGATCCATCTCATCTTCCTTTCTTAAAACGGTGTTTGGGCCAAGGAGTTATTCCACGACAGAGGCATGCCGTCAACAAATCGTTGCACTTATTTTTTCTCAATTATTTCAATCATTCCCTACGGCTACCGCTCTTGACAAACCGCGTAACGGATTTGATAAACATCCGCCCCTATGTGTAAACGCCAACATGCCTCTATTCTATATATATAATGGTAATAGCCGCACTCCTGACTATCGACCCGAGATATCTCAATCGGTCACTAGCGTGGACGAATGGGAACAACGCTGGCCCGACTGGTAAGAGAAGCTAGATGAGATCGACTACGCCCTGTTGCGGCACAAAGGACTTGCAAGGATTCGGCAACCATAGCGTCGGTGACGTTGGTGGCACCTTTCAAAGCCTTAAACTCACCGTTTTTGAGGAGAGTAGCTAAACCTGTACGTTCGAAGGTTGCCATGACGCGGCGCCCTGCTTCTGCTTGTGCAAGCCTGGCATCTGTCTCATCGGCGATCTCTGACTGTAGAACTTCACTGTGCATTATTGCTAACGGGCGCCCTTGAGCTGTTGAAAGGAAGAGAGCGAGTAAATTCGTCAGATCTTCTAGTACAGTTTTGTCTTCTAAAGATCCCTCATTGTTCCGTTGGCGTAAGACTTCATGGTAGGTGACCAAATTTAACACCGCCTCTCTAAGGCTTTCTCTGTTCACCCTAGGAGTTGCGGAGGGTGTTTCTGAACTCTCCCTTGCTTCGGCACGGCCTCTCTCCATAGCGAACTGCTCCTCGACCCAAGCTCTTAGCGGATCGCGCAACTGGAAAAAGGCTTGTGACGCCTCTGTTTCCGGGATAGGTAGTAGTAACCCCCACAACTCTAGCGCACTTTCATAAGCCTCGAGAGGGAGCGCGGCCATTTGGACTGGGTCATCGGCTGGATACCCCACTAGCTCCATATAGTAGGGCGCGATAGTCAAGTCAGCATGATAGGTGGCAGCAAGCTCGTCAGTCGCAAGAGGTTCAGGCTCGCCGCCATAATGCGCAATGCGTGCCAGTACAGCTGTTTCATTTTCTCCTCTCTGTCTTACAAGGAAGAGGAGGTGCCTCCAAAAGAGCTGCGCAAGTGATGTTTGGCTGTCGCCTGCAAGTTGTTCCGAGGCCGCACTGAAAAAGATATTCTCAGCTTCGGGAATTTGCTCAGCCACCTCAAGAAGAAAGTTCCCTATTGAGTAGAGAAAACCTTGCATCTGCGTCGGCAACCATTCGCCACGTGACGCAGTACTACTGGTAGGATCCATAACCCCAGCGACGAGCCCGGCAACAAAGAGACCATGGGTATCTCCCATCTGTTGAATGCACCTTTCTGGTGAAAACCACGAGACTGGAGTGGCTAGGACATCACCGCGCGGACTCTGAGACATCACGCTTTCCATATTCTGGCGCGCTTTTTCGATGGCTGCAAAGAGAGGTTGGAGTGTTGCTTCTTCATCTGCGAGAAAAGCCTCCAGGCGCCTCAGCTCTCTTCTAATCTCCAGAGCTCTTCGCACCGAGTTCATAGGCCCCATGGTCAGGTGGAGCCGAAACAGGGGAAATTCCATAGAGCGATAAGCAGAGTATTGTGGAGCATCTATATGGCTGTAGACGGTTTCCACAGTTTCACCCGTCATGCGAAATGCTCCTACCGCTGAATCCTCACCAGTACGTGCAGCCAATTCAATGGCAAGATCGCGAACAATACTAAAAAGGGCTTCGAAGTCGGCTTTTATTTGCTCCAACGATTGTACGTCGCCTTCGCTCTCAAGAGCTGCTCGCAATTCTTGTATCCTTGGATCCACAGTACCAGATTCGATTCTTTCTTGGGCCAACGCCTCCATGGCTACTGAGAGTTTATTTACTTCCAGAAAGTGCGTACGCCCCCTGTCGAGATCTTCAAGAGACACGGTTCCTCCCGTCAGCTGAATCTTTCTGTCGCCGCCCTCTGTTTCTTCAACAGCAACGTCTGCATCGGGATTAAAGACCTCAACAGCTGCTGCCAAATGATCCGCTACCGAACGCATATTCTCGATGGCAAATTGAACCGTTGGATCATTACTCGCACGCAAGCGCGCTTTAAGAAGTTCGCGATCTGCTCCCCCCTCTTCCCCCAGCGCCTCAATGTAAGCTTTTAGGTTAGCAGCGCCTTCGCTAAGGCTTGCTTGCATTGTGCGAGCAGCTGTTCCGTGTCCTCTCAGCCCAGCTTGGCTAATTTGTGCTTCATTATCATCGCGGATATTCTCTTTGCTCTGTTTAAGGTCTTTAGCAAGGCCGTGGAGGGATCGCGCATCACTTTGAGCTGTCTCAAGTTGTGTGTGCATTGCCAACAAAGGAGCCACAGCGCGCTCTACAGCCGCCACTGAGTCAGCGTAGTCAGGATGCATCTCGTCTGGCAAGGCTGTGGCAGTGTGCCTAAATTCCACGACCTGCATAATAGCACTCATAGCTTTTCCTAAAGCACCCACGGCGCGACCGAGCACTTGTTCGGCCTGAGCGGTTGGACCTTTTTCCACGGCGTTTGCGGCTTTCTCCAACTCTACCGCTGCCTTGTTAACCCTTTCTTCCGCTGCAACAATGAGCTTGGCATCCGCTTTAAGTTTTCTCTCCTCCTCTAAAATTTGCAGGTGAATCGTCTGAGACAATGCCTGCTGTACCATGCCATTTAACGACTCCACCAACTTTTGGTAAGTGTTAAACTCAATGGCTAGCTCGCCGAATGTCGAGCTCAAGACCATCTGAAGCAAATGGACAATAGGGTCGAATTCCTCCTCAACAGGCATTCCAGAGAGCTTCAGCCAATACTCAAGCCTTGCATTAATGAAGTCTCGATTCAGTGGCTCTTGCGGTGCAACCCAAAGCATGGCAATCACTTGCGCAAAGATCTGAGCCCGACCATGCATCATGCCTGCTAGCGCAGCAAGTCCCTTGGCCTCTGGGTTTCCCGTGGCATCCGCCACTCCTTGTCTCCGGCTCCAGACCATGTAAAGAGAGCCGAGCTCACGGGCACGTAGCGAGCTGACATAGAGGGCAATGACCTCGTCTAAAGCAGCCATCGCCTCGTCGTTATTGGGCTTCGGTCTCTCTATCGGCGAGGAGGTGGATGAGTCCGTGGTTTGGGCTTGGGTTTGCTGGGTGGGTGGAGCGACCGCTAGAAGTCCTATGCAAAGCAGCACGCGGTACCATCTTCTAATGTAACTATTTAATATCATTATATTTATAGACCACTCCGAAAAAAATGGGGCAATAGCGGACCTATCATCAAAGACGCGTTGTGTCAACCAGCGGCTAAAGGGGCTTGGGTGTCGCAGTGGGTCGAGAGCGGCCCCATTTTTTAGCAAATCTCTTTAAAAATTAATCTAATAGTCTAATATTATTGATTATATTCAACTGTACCCTGGTATGCGGCTTGCAATCAAGCTGATGTTAGAAACAACCAAGAGAATACAGGAAGTTATGCGACCTTTACTGCTGTACATAGGGATTTGGCAGAGACTAAGGGCTGGCGATTTGCTCACTCTCGCGCTTGCCCTGCTCATGGCACTGCCACCAACACTGCTACCAAATCACGCCAATGCGCAAGATAGACAGGCCCCAGCTACTGTGGGAACTGATCGTGGCGCTGTTGCCGAGACAAGTCCTCGCCCTAAAAGCCGCAAGCGTTCGCTGTATAAGCGGATCAAGGCACGGGCGGGCATGATGCGTACTAGCCGTCTTCATGTGGAACGGAGTTTCCGTTATGGCGAGCCTGTGCCCTTTGAATCGCTCAGTAGCGGTCAACAACGCTTGCTTAACCAAATCAATACCGAGCTGGAAGCACTGCTCAAAGACCTGCGCAGCAAGGCAAAGCAGTTAAAGCAGTTGTTGGGGGAGGAAAAAGCAAAGAGCGAACAGATTACGCAAGAACACTTTGATAAAAACATCATGCCGCGTTCCTTGTTCGAGCGGATGGAGAGGATACGCACGCTTTGGAAGGAGTACCGCGATTTAACTTTAAAAGAAGAGGGTAAACGGGTGTTACTACCCCGCGGACCCATGAAACTTCTGTTTACAGGTTCATTGACGGGCATTGTCGATCTAGCCAACCATCATAATCCGGACAATCCAAGAACAGAGTCGCCACAAATAGAGAGACATAGAACAGGGCCTCCACCAATAGAGAGCCATAGATCGGTGGACAGCACCGAGTGGCAAAACCTGGAGAACAATTCCAGACGAGCGGCTGCTATCTTTGGCTATGTCTCCTTCGAAGTCCATGGCTTGATCTATCGACTCTTAGCAAGCGGTCTTTTGAACAGGAGTCCCAATGCTTACTTTGGTAGCCAAGGGCAGCTAAGGCTTGAGATGCTGCGCAACGACTTAGTCGAGATTGAATCTCGAGGTAGGCCCCCTGCCTCTGTCCCCCAGCAGGCAAGAGAGGCGTGGGCTGAAGCCAAGGCGTGGGCAAGGGTGCTTTCTGATGCGAGCTCTATGGAGCGCATCGAGAGGCTGGCACGTGTCCAAGACGTCATGGGGCCAGAACAGCGCGTCTCCGACACTGCTGGCTCGGTGCCAAGCAACCTTAAAAAAGTAGATCCACGCGCAGCCGCAACTTGGCAAGCAAACTCGGCGCGCAACCTCTACGACGTCCGCATGGTTCCTGCTTGGGCACGGCCGCTGCTGTTTATTGTGCACCATCCTGAACAACCCTTGGCAGTAGAAATGCTGCTACGTCAAGGTGGCTTTAAGAGCCTTGATGTCTTTTGTCTGCGTACCGGTCGTATCCTGGCGCCAAGCCGCAATGTTGCCACAGCAACCAACTTTATTGGCGCCAAGATTCTCAGTGATGCCGTACTACTCGCCATGTTTAAACTCTCTGGTGTGAGCACCGAAGGGCCAAGGAGCTTTATGGAGACCTTTGTGCACAGCGAGCGACTGCTTGAGCTTGGTGCTGCGCTTGCTGGTTTTTTCTACATCCACCGGGTGGCGGATTGGACCTTAGTTAAAAGCGCCGATGGCCTTATCGGCGCAGGTACGGCAAAAATGGTCAAAGACAACTTTGGTATTCTCAGTAAACAGTGGCTCCATCCCTTAGCACGTGCCGAAGCTGCTCAGGCACGTGCCACTGCCTTACGAGATGCGGCAAAAGGTAGCAGTGCTCGAGCCGCGGCAGATAGAGCCGTGCAAGAGGCTGCACGACGTACGGCTGCCGCACGAGCCGCAGCACAAACTGGAGCAGGCATGAGCGGTAAACAGCGCTTCGGTGCTATCACGGGAACCGCCATTCGCTCTGGTATACCTCTCTTTATCACGCTTACGGCGTTGCACGTGGCAACTCTGCACTTCAACCACCCACTCTGGGAAGAGGTCGACTATCTGCGTGAGACCGGCCGCGAGACGGAAGCATCCATGCTGGCGTGGGAGGTGCGCCGTGAGATTTATTTTAGCATGCCGATGCTAATGAACCTTGGTTTTACCGCCCTCTCTTTCATGAGCATACCCATGCTTCTTAATATTTCGGCGATGAAAGCCATGGGTGCAGCTGGGCTTGGCTTGGCCTTTGAAGGCTCCGTGGTTGCCGCAGGTTTGCTCAGTTTTACTGTCTTGGCAGTCACTTTAGCGCTCCTCGGTTATGCCCACTACCGGGTTGGTACGCCGTTGCTTGTCAACGACGCTTATAGAGACGGCTGTATCGATGCCATGAATGACTACAGAGAGCTTGTGCATAATCTGCCAGGGTCGGACTATTTTATGGGCCGCCTGGATGCCGCCTTGGAATTTTTGGGAATCCAAAAGCAGTTTGACCGGGGCGATCCCCAAGAGACCGAAGAGCTCAAGCTCAATCTTTTGCAGGCGATGCTCGATGGTACTTTGACAGACTATATAAACACCCTCTTTTTCGACTACTTTTACTTTCATATCCGTGAGATGGCTGCGGACACGGAACTAGAAGTAGATCTTGAGCGTGCTCTAGAAATCCTTGAAGAGCAAGGAGAGGCAGGAGTCATGGAGGCACTCGGTTCAGCCATTCCGTCGTTTCTCTTATCCAAGGAGTTTAAGGAGATGCGTGGTCTCTACGATTACTATCTTGTCTACAACACCTTAGAAAAGGTCAAACAGCATCGAGCCGCCGGGGATTTAAAAGATGGGATTGAGCAGGAGTCACCACAATTGCTGAGCGAAGCGTATGCGCCGCTTGCAGATTTCCTCGATGAAATAACTCAATATGCGGCCACAGCCATGATGGTGACACAGAACTTTGAAAACTATCGCAACCATCTTGGCTTTACAGAGATCAATACGGTGGAAACAGCCTGGGCGAAAAAACAGACCGAGCTTGAAGCGGAGGGGAACACTACCTGGCAAGCGGTTATCGCTGCTATTGAGCATCCAACAAAGTTAACCCGCCTGATCAACGACACCTATGCTAACCCAAAGTGGGCAAACGGATACGGTAGTAGCTATCCCGAAGCGCACCGGCTTATTCAGGGGCGAAGCCCAAAGAGTCCTGATCCAGCAGTAGTAGAGTTTTGGGCTGCAGATGAAGTTGCCCCAATTGAACCGAGCTTCACCTTGGGTCCTGAGAATCCTCGTGAGAGCGAAGTGTTCATGCAACTCATTGAGCCAAGCGCTCTCTACCAAATGCTCAAAAGCGGCGAGCGAGACCGGCAGACGCTTGAATCTGCTGCTGAGGATCTCGGAATAAAGATCATTCTGGCGACCAAAGGCTGGTTTATCACGTTGAAGCGGATGGAGACGGTTTACCATCAAAACGAATACATCTTAGCTCTGCAACAGGCGGCTATGAACCTAGGCAGTGAGAACGACGCCTCAGAGGTGGTGGATCGCGCAGAAATCGTTCGCTACGACGTGCAGCGGGACCAAGGCACTCCTATCAACAGAGAGTATCAGCTGGAGGTGGAAGAAAGAGCAGATGCGATTGGCATCAACCCAGGTCAGATTATTACCGATGCCTTTGTGCCTAACTTTATCGGCAACACAGATCCCAACACCACCTGGTCGACACTGTATACAGCTGAACTTGCCTTTTGGGCAAGCCGCTGGTGGCACTCAGAAGATTCTGAATCGGCAGCAGAGAGTGATGTAGTTGCCGACTGGATTGCCATGGATCAACGCTATCGCATGCAGAATGCCTTTAAGCAATCGCTCTATCGCTCCTTTCAAATCGATTGGATTCGCGACAACGAGCCAGAGGGATTCTCCAACCTTTGGCAGTATCAAGAGAGCCAGGCCCGTTGGTTTCATAGCGCCATTGTTGATCCTGTGGTTGGCGTGGATCCCAATCTGACGTTGATGCACCTTGAAAAGACCGTTCGGGAGATGAACCGCCTACTTCCTGAAGAAGAGCGCATAGCCATCGAGGGAGAGCAGTAAAGATGGTTGCCAATCGTTGCATCCCCACTCTTCTGTTTTTGATTGTGCTGATGTCGCAACCCCTATTAGCGGCAAACCCTGAGCTCTACTTGGTCGCTTTCGATCGCCAACACACGCCTTACGGTGAGGAAAAGCGCTACTTCTATAATCACGGCAGTCGTTCCATGGTTGGCCATCAACAACGGCGCTGCAACGACAATCCTCTCCTGGCGGCAAAAGGCCAGCAACAACTGCACAACGGCCTATACTATTGGGACAGCAAGAAGCGCAAGCTGCAGCTGCTCTTTGGTGGCTGTCACGCTTGTGCCAGCTCGCACCATGGAATCTGTGTCGCCAATGAAGCCGGCCATGTGGATTATAGTCGCCAAATCGAGGTTTATGAAAAGAGCACCATCGCCACATCTCCAGATGGTCGCTGGTTGGCCATATCAGGTGTTGTTCTCGATCTACCTCCGACAATTTTTGGCGAGGTCAGAGAAGGCGCTTCAGCCAATCGGCAACCAGCACTGTTCCGCCAATTCTATCGTGTGCACCTGGTAGATTTGCACAACCTTGACCAAGGCATCGATGCGGTCTACACGTTGCTCGATACCTATGATCGCTACTTTAACGGCCCTAACATTATCAGCATGATTGATCCGGAGCTTATGGAGACTTGGCCCATGTTGGTGGAGGAGGAGTTTGGTAGCAACCCTTTAAGTCCCGACCAATCCTATTTTGAATCGTTTGATTTAGGCTTTGGTGCAGAGTTTGACTTTGACTTTCATGACAGCGAGTCCAAGCTCACAGTCAAGATCAATACGCATAATTTGGATGAACTCTGGCGCGAGGACATGCAAACCTACCAAGGCGTGCACCGTACCTTTGTCATTGACTTCGCAGATCCAAACAAGCCGCAGGTCATGCGTGGGATCAAGCGCAACACAACCTACAAAACCGCAACCACCGTGACCGCTGCCAATGATATGATTAAGAGTTTTGCCCTCTCTCCAGATGGCGCCTATCTCGCTAAGAGCAGAGTTGTTCCTAAGGAGCGTGCTGGTGCACTAGCGACCTTTCTCGGGAAAACCGACAAGTATGTGCACGAGTTTTTCATAGAATCCCCAAGACGCCCACAAGACTTTGTCGACAATGAGGTTGACGCTGAAACACGCTTTGGACGACTTTATGCTCTAAAAGAAGACTTTGAACCAGAGATCCGCTGGTTTGGAGAGCAGATCTTTGTGCGCAAAGATGCGAACCATGCAGCTGTTTTTTCGATGGAGACGATCCTCGCTGAAGCAGATAAGCACTGGCTCGATACCGCACCGCTCAATGTGGCAGCTGACTTTGATACCGATAATGAGCAAGTCTATTTTCATGCAGCCCCCATGGAGATTCTCAGAGAGACCGGTCGTTCAGATCGATACCGCACCAGCGAAGCTTACATTCGTGACAACCATCTCATCATGACCGAAGCCGTACCCATGGCTGTGGGGCTGACAGGCATGCTGCCAACGCTTTTTAATATGGATTTGCAACAAGAGCGCTACAACAGTCGCTACCTAGTCTATGGGGCCTACGTACACGTTCGTGATCGATTCGGAGAGGGCCAACTTCGAGAGTATTGGCAGAGATACAGCGAAGATAAGGATGACTACGTAAAATCCCCTTGGCGAGCAGCCGCTAATTATCATTACGTCGAACAAGGGTTGGCTGCTGCCTATCTGGAGGCGTCGCTGACGCAACCTTACATCTCCGCCGACAAACAATATGCCTATTTCTTAGAGACACGTTGGCAGGGAGATCCTGATACCTACGAGGAAGTTCTAGCTACATCACCAGCCTATGGTCCAGAGCATCTGCGTTTTCGCGCTTCAATGGATATGGTGACCACGTGGAAGCTCTGTCGCCATGAAGACTTCCGAGTCCTATCCTGGCCTTTGCTTGCCCGCATTGATCTCACCAAAGGCGATGAACGCGACATTGAACGGTTGGGATCCAACAACCGCGGCAATACCTACTGGAGTCCAGGTTTACCAGTTGAAAATTATCCAAAACAGCCACGCGGATGGTTTGTACCCATGCAAGGCGTTGTCGACTACCTCATTGTCGAAGAACCGGTCTCTCCCGCAAAGCAACCTTCAACGGCCAGCCGAGACTAAACGTACACTGCCTACCACCGCAGCATAGTTGCTAACGGTCGCAACCTTAGCCGTGACTTGCACGGCAAAGGCGAGGCGACCTGGAGTAAGTTTTTGCTGGCGTACTCGTTCGGAACCAAGCGCTCCCTGGGCGACAAGATCGCCAATGATCGTTGGTTCAAATAAACTCGTACTCTCTTCTCCCCTAACAGCCAACTCAATCTTGTCCATCGCCGCTCTCGATGGCATTCCAATTGGTCCACTAGCCTCTTGTGGTGGCGCCGCCACCAGCAACACCTGACGCCCCTCGTGTGTCTCTAAAACTTGCTGAAGGAAGAGGTTGAGCTCTGCCAAAGCTTGCTCTGCTTGTCTATCTTTCCGATTCTGAAGTTGCTCTTGAAAGGCAAAGAGCATACCAATGGCAGGACCAAAGCCCATACCGGGAAGACCAAGTAGAGCGATGTCGGTTTTGCCCTCACGCGCCAACGCACGTTCTATAGTACGACGTGCCTTTACGGCTCGTCTTTGTAAAGTTTCTCGGTCGAGAATCACCAGGGCTGGATCTTCGTCTTCAGGGAAATCTGGAAATTGGGGGGGGCGTGATCGCTCCGGGGTATTGTCTCGCTAGCCGCGCGATCTCAGCCCGATAATCACGGGCAAATTTCACCAGTGTCTCCGGAGCATCTTCGTGATGTTGTCGAGACAAGATGTGATCGATAGCCATCAGCAGCCACCGATAGCCCATTGTTTCAATGAGGCTTATCATTGCCCACTCAAAGTGAGGTCGGCCATGACGGTGAATGATGCCAAAGAGGATATCTATTGTAAGGTAACCACGAATGCGATGGATTCGTCCAAGAGCTTCGCCACCAATGTCGAGCTCTTCACCCTCCAAGCGTGCCAAAGAGAGCGGTCGCAACATTGCCAGCCGTTCGTTGACAATCCTTTGGCGTTGCGCCACCTCCAGTGGTAACGGCGGCGGCTCAAGCGGCGGCGGTCTGGGTAGATCAAAGTAAGTTTCCGGCAGGTATTCACCTCGCCATTGCGCTTCAGCCTGGGCAATGCCAACAATACCGCGAGCACGTTTCTCTACTTGACTCAGATCGAATTGTAAACACGCGGCAACGCAATCATAATCTGGAAATTCAGGTCTGCTCTCTGGGTGATTGTCAATAGCAGCCAATTCCCCTACCCAATCGTTATATTCTGCTGCAAGCTCGACAACGGCAGCATCAAAATGCAAGTGGTTAAGCTGAATGTATACAAAGGTTGAAGAGATCCACGAAAAGCCGAGACTGTGACCGAGATCGTGTATCACACGTTCAAAGTGTCGCAAACCCTCCGGACTAGCGAGAATTTCCAGAATGCTGAGAGTGAGTCGGGCACGTACTTGGTTGACAAAAAGCATATCCTCATCTGAGATCTGCAATCCAGGCCGCCCTTCAACCCGAAAGCGTGAGAGGTGGCGGATTGCAATGAGTCTGCTGTTGAGTATACGTCGACATTTCTCGACATCGTCTTCTTCCACACTCTCAGAAAGTTGGGGTGCCGTAGGGATTTCATTCCAGTGGCGTTGTGCCCAAAGAGTCGGAGCAAAAGAAACCATGGCGTCACTAAATAGGCCAAGAAAGAGAACACTCCGACAAATATGTCTGAGATGCGACTCCATGATGCGCTATTCTTCGTAGCACACTTTTATGACTCATTACAGCAAAATGATTTCTCTTGAAAATTCAAACATTTATCTATTAGTTCAGCGGAACCGTATGGGAACAGACCGAGCTCGTTCAACGAGAGCATTGAGTGCAGGCCGATCAAAGCTCGTTAGCCTACCAATGATTTGCATGGCTGGGCCGACTCGATCGTTGCTGATACTATCTGCAGGGAGTTGAGCTGTGTAAGCACCACGGCTGAGAAGATTCTGCAGTGCTGTACGGGAGTAGGCTGCAGCTATCTGTCGTCCCGCTTCAGCGCTCTCAAGCCTCTCGTCTAGCGGCTCTTGCACCCCTACTTCGTCTAGGAAATGAACATAGTGCATCACCAAAGGACGGCCTCGATCTGTTGAAAAGAAGAGAGCGAGTAGAGTGGTGAGATCTTCCAGAAGCGTTGGATCTCTTAGATCTCCATCTGCGTGCCGCTGCCGCAAAACTTGATGGTAGGTCACTAAAATTGCAGTTGCCTGACGAATCTCTGCTTCTTCTACTGTGGTTAGGTACTCCTCGGCCCGGCTCTGGGCCGCGGCGTCTGCAGAATGCTCGGCAACCAAGGTGAGCAGTGAAGCGAGCTCAGCAAGAAAACCACTCGCCGCTTCGTCTGTCCGCAATTGGTTGTCTAGAAAGATGGCGAATGGTGTTTCTGCTCTAGCGATCTCCGCATCAATTAATTCAGCAACCTCTGGGTAAGCAGCATACCAGATGCGTAGGGTCTGCATGGCCTCGGCAAACATAGTGAATCTCATATTGCGTTCGCTACTGCCAGCTCTCCTGAATTCAGCGAGTAGCCAACCTGTCAAGTTACAGAGAGGTTGCGCTAGACCATGTTCTGGTCCAACAATGCGCGCAACCTGAAGAAAGTCGATGAGCTCCTGCCGATTGCCCGCAACCACTTGCAAGTCTGCTGCAGTCGGGCCAGCTACAAACAGCCGAGGCAACTGCATTTGGGCCCTGGTCAAAAAATAGTGCAGATAGTTTTCATACGCCTCAGATGCAGCCACTTCTGCGAGCTGTTCTGCTGCCCGGGGGCGTACCTCACCAGGGGTGAGGCGGTCCTCTTGGATGCACTGCAAGAGTCGCAGAGTCTGCAGATAAATGGGTGAGTCTCCAGGAGCGGAGCTACTACTGGGGCCAGCAACGTTTTCCACCAACAGCCGCTGCCTGACCAGCAAGGTGAAGTGCCGCCGTAGTTGCACACGCGTCTGCGGCGCTTGCGACCAAAGTCGATTGACGATCTCTGTAGCCATCTCAAGTACAGCGCTGTTACGAGCCTGCCTGATGGTCATTACCATGAGTCCCAAGCGATTGCTCTGCGATAGATAGTTTGCCAACCGCTCGACACTACTGGAATCGTCATCGCAAAAACGCAGGATGGTTTCAACGATGGTCTCTTGGGTCATGTGAATTTCCAAGCGCAGGGAATCATCCGTGGTTTGGTTCAGGGCAGTAACGGTCTGTTCGAGTAGGTTGAAGAGAGGTTCGAGGATAGCAAGGTCCATTGGCTCCAGCAGTGTGGAAAAATGGTCGGACAGAGATGCAACCAGGGTGATCACAAGTTCCTCAGCAAAACGCCACCCCTCCGCTGTGGTTGGCTGCAGCGTCGCGAGCTCACCAAGCAGTGCTGGTAGATGGTCTATGAGGGGACTTCCAAGGTCTATACCTCCTCGTTGCTGGGCCTCAGCAAGTCCAATGGATGCCTCCCGCGCCCGCTTTAAGAAGAAACGTCTGTCCCCATAAGAAAGGTTCGGGTCTAACGCCGCCAAGAGATCTGCCTCGATGGCTCGTGGTGGCCGGTGTGCGAGCACCTCCTCGGTCATGTCAATGAGCTGCTGCGAACCCAAAATGCACGCCTCCCTGGGGGGAAAGGGTGATTCTAATTCGCGAAAGATGTCAGGTGCATCTTTCACTAGCCTAAACGTTGCCATGCGAATAAGCATGTGTTCGGAGCGCAGCAGTTTCTTCAGATGTCCATCTTCCAAAAGCCTAAAGTACTGCGTCTGTGCACCTTCAGAGTAAGGTAAATACATCCTTAGTCCGATAAGGGCGAAGAGCTTGGCCGCAACCGCAAAGTTTCTCGAGACTGCACCAGTTTCTCGACCTAGAAAGTCGCCCATCACTGCAGCTGTAGAACGGCCTGGCGGTAGTGATTCCCATCCGTCTGTCTCAGCATCGAAGAAACTGGTATAAGGTTCGCCCGAGAGCTCTCTTAAGAACCAGAGCTCATTGGTAAGCAACTCTAAGCTCGCTCCTGACTCTCTGATTTGTGCCATAACCAACGGTTCAACCAACAACAGATCAGAAAGCTCTCTTATGGCGATCTCTGCCCGAGCGCGTACATCTGCTGGCTGTTGCGGGTCGCTGGCGATTTCGTGCAGGGTCATGAGGGCATTGAATCTGGACAGGTACGGTCGCTCGTAGCCGCGGGCGGTTTCTTCAAGGGCAGCGATTCTCTCCAACTGCACCCTCTCTGGCTCTACAGCACGGTAACGTGTACCGATTTCATTTAAGAGCTTGACATTGGACTCTGCAGTATCAGTAGAACGCATCTCTGCAACCAATTGGGGGAAACTCTCGCTGCCCACCAACTCTGAAAGGGCTCTGGCTGCAGTTGCGGATTCGGCAACACCTGCTTGAGCGAGGCGATCGAGCATGACGACTGCTACTGTACGAACCTCTGGATTACTGTGGTGGCAGGCGGTTTCCACAAGAACGTTTTTACCCTCAGCGTTAGGGATTATGGCAACTGCATACTGATTGATAAGCGCGTAGTGGAACTGCGGGACCCTCCACAACCCCTCGATGGCGTTCAGCAAGAAATCAACAGCCGTTTGGTTGCCGTTGTTGTAGGCATAGCGCAGGTTTTCTCCCCAGAGATTTTCTGCCAAACTTTCTAACAACCCACGCGGTGCTTGACACTTATCAAGCAGAAGCATTGTTTCAAAAGCGCGTAGCCGTAACAGCCATGCCACATCAATACGACCGAGATGGAAAATGGTGCTGCGATCGATATCACCTCTGGCGGCTGCCATAAGCGTATTTCTAACTTCTGCCAACCTATTGCCTATCGTTGTTAGCCAACCGGAATCCTCCTCCGAGCGAGTGGGTTCAGAACGGAGAATTGCAAGTAGTGACCCCACCACATCAGGTGATGGACCGTACTCGACCCGTAGTTCCCCCTTTGCCCGGTTCAGAGCCTCTTGATCGCCTGTTGTTGGGTAACGCCACTCTAAGAGTTTGAGTTGCGTCCTGAAAGTGGAGTTAAGTCTACGGTGTATGTGCAGGCGATCGGCCAACGACAGGCTGGAGTCGACCACACTCTCCCAGCCCGGAGAGTGTTGCGATTGCGGTGGCGGCAAAATGGCGTTGAACCTGGTGGTACGACCACCCTGCGAACCTTGTCCGCCTCTCTCTATGCCCATGCGTTGCATGCGAGCACGGGTCGCGGCAAGTAAGCGCTGTACAGCACTCCTTGGTCGTGGCACTTGCGCAGCAGCCTGCTCGATGGTTTGTAGCACCAACGGCAGTAGGTCGTTGGCAAGGTCGCTGGTTTTCCGTGGCAGTTCAGCTGCAGCCTCATACTGTACAGCAATCCTCTCCAGTGTGTCGCTAGTCTCAGGGTTTGTTGCAATCAGACCGGCTATTGTCTGAGCATCGCGTATAAGCCTCAGGCTCTCATCCCACGGTGTTGTTCGTTGTGTCGCTTCCTCACTCAACCAACCTCGTGGCAAACCACGAGAGAGAACCGTGCGCAGCTGCTGCGCGGCACGATCACGCACACCAACCTCCTCGCTGGGATCGTGCGCAACTTGGGATAAACGGAAGAGCGGTACGAGCCAAGCGTCAAAATCACCCACTAGCCTGGCGCTCTCGGCTTGCTCTACATAAGGCTCGCCAGCCTCCATCACCCTAAGCCTTGAGGTCAGTGGGTCACAGAGGCCTTCGGCATAACACCGCGCCTGCGATTGGCTGTAACCGAGTGTCTCTGCAGTCCTGTCGATCACAAATTGCTGGGCCGCCTGAGTTGGCAACGGCGAGTGTTCTCTCGCACTAGTAGCCAGGTCATTGTCGACACCAGGGAATTGCGTCACCGTGTGTAAGAGTTGTGCAAGCTGAATTACAAAACGACGATGAGCTCGGTATAGAGGCGAATCTCCTTCAGCGAAAGAGTCAGAGAGTCGGTTGCTGTAAGCAAAGGCCTCAAAAAACGGCGGGTCGTTGTTGGGACCCACAGCGTAGTCTACTAATTCGCGCACGCCCTCGTAAGGATACCAGCTGCGCAGTGTGTGCAACACCTCAGCGAGAAAGCTTAGCCGTGCATTGGTAGCAGCCTCATCCAAGGGAGCGTCCCCACTAAGCACATCAGCCCAGCTGCTCAGCTCTGTTAACATCCACTCGGTTAAACCGGCAAGATTACTTTCCAATGTACGGATTTCAATTTCTGGACAGGCCTCTACTGCCAACGTTAGATCGTTCCCCCGCAGTGCTCGCAGATAGGGTCGTGCCAGCTCACCGTAGCGGTTTTCCCCGAGTGCAGCCATAATCTCCGACCGTGAGAACAAAAACCACTGCAACAGATGACGCCAAGCTTTTTGCGTCTCCGCACGCGCTAACTGCGCTCTTGCCTCCACGCGTGTGGCCTCAGGAGTGAGTGGATCCTCAGCCGTCTGCATGAGCAGCAGTAACGACTGCAGGTTGATAGGAGATGATCTGACGTCTGTGGGAACGGCTGGACGCTGGAGAATGTTGTAGAATAGGGTTTCATTACGAATGAGCGTTGGCAGGTGTGGACGCAGTTGGTGGCGCGCATCACTGGAGTGATGCCACAGCTGGTTGATAAGCCCACAAACCACCTCGCTTCTAGCAGGGCTGTCTGCCTGCTCTGCCAATGTAACCAACAAGGAGCTGCGCCCGCTTTGCGCGAGCAGAGACAACAGTCGCGCTGGAGCATCGCGACTTCCTGCAAGACACTCTTGTAGCAGCCGGACAATTTGATCTTGGGTATCAGCAATGGTGTCGCGCGCTGGATTCCGCTCCGCTCTTTCCATGCTTGTTTGCGTATGTTCGAGTAGCGCCAGCATGGGCTCGGAGACAAACAACCGGCTGTTATTGGCACCACCGTCAATTTCAGCACGGTGCCACGAACGCAATGCCTGTACCAACGCATTAGCAAACTGCCACTCTGCCAAACTACTGGGGCGTAGACCCCATAGGAGTGCTGTAAGTGGTTCCAGGTATCTTGTGGCAGCCTCTTGTAAAAACCAGCCCGGTTCATTTTGAAAGTCAGGACTGCTTAATCTCTCCAGCGCCGCGGTTCTTTCAGCCAGCGGTAGACGCAGATCGATGGCACTCCGTGCAACTTCTTCCACACTGTGATGCGGCAGCAAAGAGCCAAACTGATTTAACCACGCGGTTGCCCGCGCAAAGTAACCTTGAGCCGAGTCCATTGCTGCAAATGCTAATTGCGCTTCTTGCACCAAACTTCTGGCAGCGGCACGCACAAGTAAGCTACTGGATCGCAACAGCCGTTCGATGTGGCCCTCACGATCCAAATACTGATACTGCCATTGCACCAAAGTATTCCAGGCCACGGCCTCTTGCAATCCTACGTCTTGTATGTGGATTACTGATACCAAACTTGATCGGCCTAGGAGCTCTCGTAACCCTATCAGTGCCAATAGGTCGGCTGTTGCCTCGTTCTGCATAGCGGCACCAGAATCCAACTGTAAAAAGCCCAGTAGTACGGTGCCAGTGTTTCGGGGATTATCGGTTAGGATAATCCTCTCCTGAGTGTCCGGGTTGGTTACACGAGCATCTGGATCGCCACTAAGCTGCCGAACAAACCAATCTTCATGCGAAAGTCTGTAGAGCTCTGTGGCCTGGGTGTTAGGATCGATCAGAGAGAGGACCACCTCTCTGACTGTTCCTGCTTCATACAGGCACAACAGACTAGCATCCGCGGCCCTGCGCACCTCAAAGTCTAGATTGAGATCGGCTGCCAGTTGCTGCAATTCCATGATGGCGTTGAGCCGAGCTACACCAATGGTTGGCAACGCCCGTTGGGGCTCCCGCGCTTCGCGCTCGAGCTCTGCCACTCGCTGCAAATGTTTGTCGCGCTCGTCACTGCTGCCAAGCGCCTGTAGGCGCATGACCATGAGCGCTCCCATCCCTCGAACCGCTGGGTCTACCTGCTGCTGCATGCGTGTGGCGATCTGGGCAAACTCGACCTGTAATCCTCTGTAAGTTTCTGGCATCTGCTCATAGAGCTCGAGGAACCGTCCATTCGCCATCAACTCCGCAAGCGCTACCACTGCTGCCGCAGAGTTTTCTACCCCGGCCAGGGCAAGACGATGCAGGGTACGGACAGCAGCAAGCGAAAGCAAGATGGATTCACTTTGTGCCAGCGTTAGCAGATAGTTTTCAGAGTTTGCACCCCGCTGTGGCAGCGCATTTAGAGTGTGTTTGATGGGCCGTTCAGCCACGATCCGCGCGGGTTCCTCGAGCGCTGCGCGCCAATCTGCAGAGGTCACGTTATCCCAACTCCAATTGATCGCCTCCAACGCTAACCTCTTAAGCTCGGCAGAAGTTCTATCGCTATGAATAATCTCTAAGAATATATTGAGGGTATCGCCTCCCTCGACATAGACATGCATGCTCGAATGGTAGACGTTGAAGACCTCTCTGGAGAACGGGCCAAAGCGAAGGTTCTGTAGATTTTGTAATACGTACTGCGCGGTCGGGTAGTTGCCATGTCTAATGGCATTTCGCAGGTTGAAGTCCCAACCCGTGGTTTCAGAAAAACTGCGTCGTAGAGGTTGTGGATCTCCACAACGGTTTAACATCAACAGGGTGGCAAAGATCTGCCGTTGTAGTTGCCAGCCAACCTCGTTACGCCACGGACGGAAGATCTCTCGAGGACCAACCACGCGACGAACAGCCCCAGCAATTGTGTTACGCAACAATTGCCACAGGGTGAAGGCTTGAGGGGTAACTGGTGGGTCCTGCAGCTGCTGCAACAGTTGGTCAACCACCTCTGCAGAGGGGCCAAAACCCGCTCTTAAACGCTCAAGATCCTCGGCAGCAGCCTCTCCCCCGGAAGCATTCTCCTGTAGTGAAAGCAACTCTTGGCCCAACAACTCTGCGTTGAGAGCAAGGAGACTCTGTAGTCGAGCGGCTGTGCTGCGGTTGCGGTCGACCACACTCTCCCAGCTCTGGGCCTGGCTAGGGCGTGGCAGGGACAGCCCAGCCAATAGGAGCAGGCAGATGAATCCGCACTTCCAGATTTTTTCAAATTCTTTCAATATCTTAGCCTCAACCAACACTAATAGACCTCGATCGCAATAATAGGCCAACCCCTAAAGAGCAAGACCTATACCATTTCAATTTACTTAACTGTTTGATTTAATTTGATTTTTTTCTAAAAACTCAGCCCAGAATGGCATATCTGCGACAGCCCAGCTCCACCCCTGCGGTATCCGTTTCCTTTGTGATACTCAGCAGTTGCACAGACTATTGTCGTTTCTAGTTTTAAGCAATAAAAAAAAGAAAAAACTAGTTTTTTATAGATTGAATTGCTATTATTAGTATAAGTCCTTAGGGAAGGTGACGATATGGCTAAAGCACAGCTGGCCACCAAAATAGATGCGAACGTTAAACAGGCTTTAGAGGAAATATGCAACGAACGTGGCTTAAAGATGAACCGCTTTATCGAGGATGCAATCCTTGACAGAATTGAAGAGCTAGAAGACTTGGGTGATCTGCGCAAGCTACGGAATGAAAAGTTTCGTTCTTTTGAAGATGTTCTTGCCGATCTAAAGTCTGATGGCAAATTATAAAATTCAGATATCATCAACAGCGGAAAAATCGCTGAAAAAACTCCCTAAAAAAACTCTCAGTAAGATAGTAGCTTTAATCCAAAGCCTTGCGGTTAATCCATTTCCTGCTAACTATCGCAAGCTCCGAGGAGAGGAGCATACTTACCGGGTTCGCATAGGGACTTACCGCATCATTTATGAAGTAAGAAACAGAGAGCTGCGGATTCTAGTCTTGAAGGTCGGCCATCGTAAACACATTTATCGTTAGTTCTTTTGCTTGGGAATGCGAATAGCTATCGCACCGATGCCAAGGCCTCTCTAAATCGAAAAAGGCTACCCTGTTGTTGATCAGCCTTTGCAAGCTCTTTATCGAGATCTGCCAAATGTTTCTGATGGTTGTTCTTGGTGAATCGTTCCTTTGCGGCTTGCAACCCCTCATCGTCACCCAGCATATAGAGGGTACGGCATAGAGAGAGGTGGTAGTCGCTCACGTGTGCCTTAGTTTCTACCAAGCTCTCGTAGGTTGGCACAACCTCTTCCGTAAAGAGTCGTCTCGCTTCCATTAACTGCTCAGATCTTTCGCTGCCCTGCTTTCGTCTAGCTGCATTGATCAACACTTGGGCACGCATGGCAAAGGTTGCCCCATAGAGTTCATCAGTAAAGCTCGGTGAGAGGGCCTCCTTGATAGTCTGTGGCTTCATTGCCATGGCCACGTTTAGTGCTGTAATCGCCCAATCCATGTAATCCGGGTTAGAGGTGAGTTCAAGATTAAACAGGTAGAAGTGATTGGCATACCTCGCGTGATCCAGCGTTGGATAAGAGCCATCTTTGTATGCCTTGAGCTGCACTTCTAATACGAGCATGTCCAGTAAGAAGTAGGATTCAAGACTAGATGGATTGCTGTTGGAGTTCTTGTAAAAATTGCTGAGGTCAACCAATAACATCTCATCGCTACCTTGCCACTCCTCAAGGAACTCAGCTAACATTGCTGGTCGATCACGATTCACCAGTGCCGCCACCTCTTGAGAAGCGATGGCATAACTGCCATCCTCTGCATCAGATCTGTATTGGTTAACGCCTGCGTAGTAGATGGTACCGTTCTGTTTAACGAGAAGGGGTGATCCTCTCAAACCTTTCTGCATGGGGATGGAGTGCTGATAAACTACGACACCTTCCACCTGATCTTGATCATTGTAAATCTCAATCGTATGATCCTTGACAATGTTACTGGGTTGGAGTGACAAGGCTATCTTGTGCGGATCACGCTCCTCGGTTTCTCCACTGGCAAAACCCATGAGCGTAACCTCATCGCCTGGTTTAAGCGGATCCTCGCTCGAGTAACGAGGTATAGGAACAACGGCTTGTTGCAACTCCTCCGGTAAGGAGACGTGAAGCCGCACCAAATCACGTTCCCTATTCTCAGCAGCAAGGCTGTTGACAGCGATTTCTTGACCGTTGAAATAAACAAACAGACGATGTTGGCCAACCACATGGTGACGGGCCGTAATGAGGTATTGCTGGTCTTCAAAAAACGCTGTGCCTAGGCTGGAGAGTGCCAACCCTTCATATTCATAGACCGATTTGAGCAGCACCACGGAATACGCCAGCTCGTCAGCGGTTATCTCTTCGTCGTCAGCAAACCCTGGATGAGAAAGAGCCAACAACAAGAGCACAGCAGAGAGACTCAGCCCGACAACTATACGTAGGGTCGCCATAGAGACTTCTTATAGACATTTTGGGACGTTGTGTCAAACAGGTCTGACCCAGCCTTTGTCGACGCCAGCTCGCTTTACTGGATCACCTAAGGCAAGCTCTACAGCCTCTTGGGATTCGTGCATAAGATCCCACGCCTTCGAGATGGCTGGCGATTTGCTGTTTGATAAGCAGCATGGCTTGTTTGATTCCGTTGATGATCCGATTGTCTCAAATTGCCAATTTTAACGCACTGAGATATAAAGGTCGGTATGGCGTTGCCAACCCCCTATTTCTGCTGCGCAGCCATCTGGCTATGGCTGGTTTTCTGCGCTCTTCCACTATCAGCACACGCTGATGATACTGTTAACAGAACAGCGTGGAATAGCGCCAACCCTGAAGTGCAACAGCTTATTCAACTGACTCGGCACGAACGCGACACCTACCACAGCCAGGGTACGATCATTGCGGAACTGGGGGACACCAAGCTGGAACACCTAGTCGAAGACTTAGTTGGTGTGGTTGAGGCTCGCGGGCTTACAGGTTTCGACTGTGAAGATCTCGAGCAGTTAGCAGTGCAGATTACCAATGGAGATCCCTATACAGAGAGGCGGGCGGAACAACTCTGGAGAGCAGACCGGCAAATCTCGCTTTGGCTGCGGCAACTGGTTGATGAGTATGCCGCCCGGCAAAAGATCGTGCGACGGTGGCGGCAGACTTTACGCTCCAATGGCGAGTTAGAAGATGAGACAGCTACCCAGGTTCTCGACCTGATACCCGAACAACAGACACGCTGTAGGAGAGCCTTAGCCTCTGCAGCTTCTGATTTTGGAATCTGGCTGGGACGTTATGTAAGCAACCAGCAGTCATTGGGGTACGATCCCTATGATCCACGTTATCTGCATGCTGACCTGCAGGCCATCGAGTCGGACGCTATTCGTGAACAAATAGCAAACCAGTGGTATCGCGCGCCACAGGAGTCTGTCGGCGAAAGAGTCGTGCGCTATCCCCTGCGACTTGTGGGACGGACAATGGGTTATACAATCGGAGACACGCTACGGAGCTTTACACACCTACTAAGAGCTCCGTTTGCAGTAAGTGATCCGGCACAAGTACGTAGTCACCTTGTAGAGAGCCCGCTTAACGTCTTCGATTTTACCAACCGTAGCATATCCAATGTTGGCGCATCGGTTAAGGAGCTCCGTAATGCCTTTGGACGGCAGTCTAAGCGCATGCAAATTTGTAGGCAGGACTTAGGAACATACGAGGGCTATTCATTGCTAGGGACATTTTTTGATTCTGGACGCCATGTTCAACTTTTTATCGACCAAGATGGTACAGAAGAAGGTTATCATGATTGCGTACCCGCGATTATTCTCACCGATGAGCCTGAGTCTGTAGTCGTTGAACGCCTAATTTATATTGAGGAAAACAGAAAATTCTTCAGTGAATTTAACTACAGTACGTGGTGGCGCAACTGTGGCGAAGAGGTTAAAGGCTCCCTTCACCTTGCCGGTGCCGCAGGGCCTGACTTTAGCAACATGGGTATTGGTGCAGAGTTTGGTGAATCCTTTCTCTGTGGTGGCTACACATTTGCGCCAGAGCGTGGTGAGGAGATAGAAAGGCTCACGCGAGATATCGAACGGCACATTCTGTTTGTGCGTAAGCTCATTACCGACATCGAAGCTGGAGAGGGCATGGCCTTTCCTACCTACGCCTACTTTAGATCAAACTCATCAAAGAACCTCTGGAATGTAGGGGCCGACGTTAGACTACAAGCGCTCATCTCTCTGCTGCGCAGCAACGATGCTGTGACCGACGCTCTGGTACGTGCGCAAACATTGCACGCCTTAACCTCGCCCATAACGCTGTTGTTTGATGAAAACGCTGATGGCAGCTGGAGCGCTAAACCACACTTGCAAGAGCACATCGCACAAATGGTGCAAGAACTTACCGACGAGGATATTGCCTGGCTGCGGGATTACTTCCCCGCTGTGGCTGACGTTGCCACAGAGCTCATATGATAGCAGATGCGTGTTATCGACAAAACGGGACTCGCAAGATGTTAATAAAGTGTACTCTCAATGCTATTCAACTTAAAAACCTGCTTAAACTATTTAGCACATCTTGCCTCCTAATGGTGGTATTCATCCCAGCAACATTGGGGCAGGAGTCACAGGATCCACTGTTAGGACTCAGCTATGAGCATCTTCAACCTACGGTTGTTGAGGAGCAAATCGTTTATGCCAATGCTCATCTAAGATTGAAACTGAAATTCATCCTGCTTTTAGAAGATGATGCCATCTGGCTTCTTCTACGTTCAATTTGGCTTAAGGATAGTAGACAGTGGACTCGCTTTCACACAATTGGCGCATTCCGAAGTATTGACGGCGGCAACAAACCAGATCAGTTACTTATCCGCCGACGAACTCCCTTATTTCTCGCCGATGATCCTCTTGCCAGAGAGCTCGAATTTCTTCCATTAAATCTACACGCAAAACCTGTAAGCTATATCAACTTATTGGAGGCCATAGAACTACCGGACGGCTTCCAAGAGGTTGATTTCTACGTGTGGGCGCAGCAGGATTTTGTTGTCCTACTTAGTTGGTTGCAAGACCACGAACAGTGGTCACCTTACACCACTCCGGCCATGCCAGATTCGCTGGGGTCCCTGTTCATTGGGTGGCCACAGATTGGGCGTAATAACCGTAGTGTCGCTCTACCTGGACCAGAGAAGTTGCGTGTTAGCATCGTCTCACAAGAAGAACTGCGATTGCTTTATCGACAAGCGTGCAATCTGCCAGATCTGTGGAAATACGGACGAGATGAGTACTGTGCTTATCGTGCCGGTGATATTAGAAACTTTCTCCAAGATAAGAATTTTCTGGTGACCAACGTTTTACTTGAAGGTCCGAGAAACGCGGGATATCTCCAGATACCATCTCAAGAGCAACCTGGAACTATAAAAAAATTGGATTGGCATGTATCAACTCTGCTAGTTGTCTTTGGCGACAATGGTTTACAACTTGCCCCGCTTGATCCAAGGATATCTGATAATCCTATTACCTTTGATAGTTGGTATTCAGAGCTTACCGAACGGACCGGAAAACATCCCTCGATTTATTTTACCGACAGGTGTAGACCTCCACAATTTTATTTTACTGGGTCAATTATTTTCTAAATCGCACGGGGAGCTTTGTTTGCTGGGCTACTCAGCTTTAAGATGGGTGGTAAAGGCAGCAATGCTCTCAGGGTCAAAGGCGTCTACTTGAATGACCTCGTTGCGAACCTGATCGGCCTCCAAAACAAGCTCATACTCTTGCTCTGTGATGACCTTGCTCTCCAAGGCGTTTTTTAGCAGCAAATCTCCCGGGGCGTGGTCGAGCTTGCCCGCGCGCACAGCATCACGCACTTTGGTTTCTACGGCGAGCGCAGGTAGGGCTTTGGCCAAGGCAGCCTCTAATCTGCCAAGACCATCCTCTGAGGATTCTGGTAGGAAGATGTCGCGGGTAAGGTAGTCTCTTGCCTGCATGCGTTCCAACACCGAGCGGGAGACTGACGATCCTAGACGGTCACTGGGTTGGCGCAACCCTGATCCGAGCGGAAAGACGATGGGACGCAAGCAGGTAGCGACAAAACGATTGGGCAGGTTGTCGAGTACACCCTTGAGCGCCTTTTGAATCTGGTAGAGGCAGTAGATCGAACACCAACGCAGGTAAGGCAGATCACGTTTGGCGTTATCTTGTTGCACAAACTCCCACAGCGTCGCCGAACCCATGTAGAGCCATGCCAGGGCATCGGCAAGACGACCACTGATCTTCTCACGCCGTTTGAGTTTACCGCCAAGGGTGCCCATGGCTGCATCTGAAACCAGGGCAAAGGCACTGCTCAGCCTGGAGAACTGCCGCAGGTAGTTGTTCAGGTGTTGGCGGGCACGAAAGTCTTGCAGAGGTATATAGGGAAGCCGACCGATCTTGCCAGCAGTAATACCAAGAAAAAAGGCCCGCGCACTGTTGGTAAGCACAAAGTTGATGTGGCCAAAAAAGCCGCGATCTAACCGCGCCAAATCGCCCTCCATCACCCCACGAATCTCATCTTGCACGTAAGGATGGCAACGAATAGCGCCTTGGCCGTAGACGATCATCGAGCGGGTTAAAATGTTGGCACCCTCCACAGTGATGGCAATGGGAACCGCACTATAAGCGCTGGCAAGGATGTTACGCGGCCCGCGAGAAATGGCCGCACCGGCACGAATGTCCATGGCGTCGTTGACCGCCCGACGCATGGTCTCCGTCATGTAGGCCTTACAGATGGCGGAGAGTACCGAGGGTTTTTCACCACTATCAATAGCACCGAGGGTGAGTTTCTTGGTGGCGTTGATCATATAGAGCATGCCACTAATGCGCGCCAAGGGCTCTTCAATACCTTCAAAGCGACCAATAGGGGTATCAAACTGCTCACGCACCATGCCGTAAGCACTAACCACGCGGGCAGAAAGCTGGCCAATACCGCAGGCTAAAGAGGGTAGAGAGATCGAGCGACCGACTGAGAGGCTCTCCATCAACATACGCCACCCCTGGCCGGCGCGCTCAGCACCGCCAATGATGGTATCCAGCGGCACAAAAACATCCTTGCCCCAGGTGGGGCCATTAAGAAAGTGGATGCCCATGGGATCGTGCCGTTTGCCAATGTCTATCCCAGGTAGATGCGCTGGGATCAGCGCACAGGTAATGCCAAGGTCGGTTTTATCTCCGAGCAAGTGGTCTGGATCCAAAAGCCGAAAAGCCAAACCAATAACCGTGGCCCTCGGTCCCAGGGTAATGTAGCGCTTATTCCAGTTAAGACGCATACCCAAAACTTCTTTACCCTCGTATTTGCCTCGACAAACCACGCCAATACTCTGGGTGGCAGCAGCATCGCTGCCTGCTTCAGGGCCGGTAAGCGCAAAGCATGGGATATCCTCACCACGGGCGAGGCGTGGCAGGTAGTAATCTTTTTGCTCCTCTGTTCCATAGTGCAAGAGCAACTCTGCCGGACCCAGGGAGTTGGGCACCATCACGGTAACGGCAGTTGCAATGTTACGGCTGGAGACTTTAGTAACAACGGCGGAATGGGCTGCTGCGGAGAATTCCAGGCCGCCATACTGCTTGGGAATGATCATGCCAAAAAAGCGATGTTCTTTTAGAAAACTCCAGGCCTCTTTGGGCAGATCGCCTCGATGGCTGATTTCCCAGTCATCGAGCATGTTGCAGAGCTCGGCAACCGGTCCCTCTAAAAACGCCTTCTCCTCACTCGATAGAGGTGGTGCCTGAAACGCAAACAGCTCCGCCCAGTTTGGGTTGCCAGAGAAGATCTCTCGGTCCCACCACACCGTGCCCGCTTCCAGGGCAATGCGTTCGGTCTCTCCCATGCGTGGCAGCGCGCGTGCCAACAAAGGCCTGATGGTCCGGGTGATGATTTGTCGACGCAGTGGCTTAAAGCCAAAGAGGATGGCAACCATTATAAAGAGCGTCAGCCACAACTGCAGGCAATTTAAGGGAACCCTACCCTGCACCATGGCCAATACAAACCAAATGGCTACGGGCGCCACCCACGCCCAGTAGCCCCGGCCACGGTAGAGGAGAAAGAGCGCATAACCCAAAAGCAACAGGTAAAACCAGATGCTCATCGACTGCAGTTTAACACAAGCGCCAAGAATGGTAAGGCACAAGAGCGTCCACGAGGTATTTACACACCCCCCTTGCCATCTGCCCCGACAATCTGGTAGGCGAAGATAGTCCAATAAACTCCATTAAGGTGACGATGTTGGCTAGCAATCGCCGTGTTACGGCAACATCAATCTTGCTGGTAGTCTTACTCGCAACGCCTACGGTGGCGGCTGCAGTTGAGGAGGCAGCCAAACAGCTTACCGTCATAGGCTTGGCGGATCTGCATGGGGCTCTCGAGCCGAGTAAACGTAAGACCAAAGCGGGTCAAGAGATCGAGGTGGGGGGTGCTGCGTGGATAGCCGCCTATGTGAAAGGTTTGCGAGCCTTGAGTGAGGGCGCCGTAGTATTACTGGATGCGGGCGATCTGTTTCACGGTACGCTTATCTCTAATAGCGCTGAGGGTGAGCCGGTTGTACGCCTTCATAACTACCTAGATGTAGACGCCGTGGCCGTGGGCAACCATGAATTTGACTTTGGACCCGTGGGCAGACATAGCGTCCCAAAGAGTCCGCAGGATGATCCGCGTGGAGCGCTAAAGCAGCGTATCCAGGAGGCCCACTTTCCCTTTCTGGCAGCAAACATGCGTACAACCTCTGGGAATCATCCCCAGTGGTCAAAGCCTGCGGTTCTCATCGACAGGGCAGGCGTTCGCATAGGTATTGTGGGTGCGGCTTACGAGCAAACCCCCGCAACCACCACCAAACGTAATCTTCATGGTCTGGAGTTTCTACCAGCAGCACCAGCGCTTCTACGTGAAGCAAAAAAACTACGCCAACAAGGCGCAGATTTTGTTTTGTTGACAGCCCACATCGGCGGCGGTTGTGAGGACAATCGCGCAGAGGTCGTGGACGATCTCAACAGTTGCAGTGTGCATGACATCATCAAGTTGCTAGACGAGATGCCCCCTGGCACCTTTGACTTGGTGTTGGCAGGACACACGCATCAGCCCATGAACAAGCTCTACCACCAAACGGTGGTATTACAACCCGCAGCCCATGGCCACTTTGTTGCCTGGGCCCACCTACAAAAGCGGCAAGATCAAGTGGTGCGAGAGCAGAAGCTCATTGGTGTTTGTAGTGCTGGTGTTTTCATCGCAGATCAGCTTCATTGTGATCGCGAACAGCTCGACAACCATGTTGGAAAGCTACGTCCAGCTATGCTCTTGGGTAAACCACTGCAAGCCGATCCACAGGTTAAGAAAATGTTTGCTGCGGACACGGCTCGAACTGAGAAGATACTCTCTAAACCTCTAGGTGCTGTGACCACCGCTCGCTTTGAGCGTGGCTATTACGGGGAATCAGCCATGGGCAACTTCGCTGTTGATATGTTGGCCGCAGCCATGCGTCGATTAGGAGAACGCTTTGATGTTGCCCTTACCAACAACGGTGGAGTACGAGCCGACCTACCTAGCGGGCCGCTGCGATTTGGCCACATCTACAAGGCCTCCCCCTTTGATAACTCACTAGCGCTCATCACTGTGGATGGCAAAACCCTCAAACGCATGGCGCAGTGGGGTATCGCGCGCAAGCGCGGTGGACTCTCTTGGTCGGGGTTAACTTTTACAGCCACTGGCTGTGAGATTGGCTCGATTGCCGTGAAAGGCAAGCCGTTGCAAGCAGACGCCACTTACCGTATTGCCACCCATTCTTACCTCGCCGGCGGTGGTGGCGGTTTTGATCGGTTTAACCTCACTGCCGCACAGGTACGGATTCTCGAGGAGGAGCTGCCGCTGCGAGAGCTCATTGCCAGCGAGCTCGAGCTCAGCAAACCAACACTACGACCGCAAGATTTTTACGACCCTAATAAACCGCGTCTTCTTATCCAGAAGATCTGCAAAGGATGAGTTAGTGCAACCTTGGAGCCAAGAGGAAGTCGAGCGCTACAGACGCCAATTTAGCCTGAATGACGTTGGCGAGGCAGGTCAGTATAAACTCAAAATGAGTTCTGTCCTGGTGGTTGGTGCTGGGGGGCTTGGCTGTCCCGTACTACAGTACTTGGCTGCTGCTGGAGTTGGCACCTTGGGCGTTATCGATGCCGACAACGTTGAGCTCTCCAACCTGCACCGGCAACTTCTTTTTAGTACAGAGGATGTAGGTCAGCCTAAAGCCAGCAAGGCTCAGGAACATCTACATAGGCTCAATCCGCACATTCAACTCAAGGTATTTACCGAAAGACTTACCCATGAAAATGTGGAGAAGATGTTGTCACCGTTCGATATTGTTGTCGATGGCACTGACAACTTTGCCAGCAAATACCTTATCAACGATGCCTGCAGGCTGTTCAACAAGCCACTGGTCACTGCTGCAGTACAGGAGTTCTCAGGCCAGGTGTCGCTGTTCAGCGGAGCTCAAGGACCCTGTTATCGTTGCGCCTTTCCAGCCCCTACCCCGCTGGAACTGGCTCCAAGCTGCGCGGATGCAGGTATCTTAGGAGTAACGCCGGGACTTGCTGGGCTGTTGCAAGCCGCAGAGGTTATCAAATGGATTCTTGGTACTGGAGACTCGCTACAGGACAAGCTGTTGCTCTTTGACCTGTCTAAAATGCAGCAACAACTGCTGAGCTTGAACAGAGATCCAGAGTGTATTCTCTGTGGCGATCATCCAACAATCCATTCTATTAAAGCGTCACAAGAGTGGATTAACAAAAATGTTATTGAGTGTACCGTACCACAAGAAGATGCGAGGAACGTCTCGGTTCAATCGATTTATCCACAGTGGCAACAAGGTCAGTGCACTATTATTGATGTTCGTTCTCACGAAGAGTTTGCCGCTGGTTCGGTTGCTGGAGCAAAAAATGTATCGCTGCAAAAACTTCATGATCCTGATGTCATCGCTGAATTGCGTCACCTGTCTCGAACACAACAGCTTATAGTCATGTGTCAGCGAGGTGGCCGCTCACAACGGGCAGTACAGATATTAGGCCACAACAACGTTGTCTCAAAGAGCCTACTTGGTGGCTACGACGCGTGGCTGCGCCACGCCTCCCAAGCTTAGTTAAGAACCAAAGTCACGGTCCATGACGGTCTTGCGACCATCTTGGCGCGCATTGTCGATGGCGTTATCACAGAGCTGGCGGATCGTACTGGAAAGTGCCGCAGCAACACTGCCGGAGGTATTAAAACCAGCCTTTTCACGAATGTACTTCTTCAATTTTGACATGACGACAAGAATTTCTGTATCTGTTCCCATTTCTAACCTCTCTATTAAAATTACTCTTACCTGTGAAGATAGTCGCGTAGTTTTTTTTGATCTTGGCCTGAGACCTCCATAAATTCAACGCCCATGCCGGGAAGAATCATCTGCTGAAACATTGGCGGAATGGCGCTATTTACATAGGCTACACGTCCGTTACACTTTATCAAAGGATCTCCTGCGGGCAGGAAACACTCTAAACGAATGATATCTCCTACCTGGCATTGACTTTCTGTTTTTATGAACATTCCGCCGAGACTCAGATCTGTGGCGCGGGCTGTAGATATGGCATCATCCCCGCCACGTACATAGACGACTTTGAGATTCTCCTTGCGGCGTGGATGTTTTCTTGTTGGCGAGGAGAATGTTTTTACATACTCGCCAATGATGGGAATGTTGTCATGGTCCATATCAAGAAACTTCAAACCAATACCACGCACTTGGTCGATCTTACTGTCCGATGAATACTCTCCGCACCAGCGCACTTCACAGATAACTTTGATAATCTTTGGACTGGTTGGCAGGGCAAATTCAAGTTCTATCCGTGTACCCTCTGGGACCGTCATCTCCGTCTCAAGGAAACAACCGTAGATACTGATGTCCTTTAAACGCGTTTGCAGCGCGATTTTAGCGGTACACGGGTTGTCACAGGAGACCCGTACATACTTGCGTTTTTGAACCAAACCCATGAGGGGCAGCTTAAACGTTCTCAGGGGCAAGCGCAAATAGGATTGTTATGGCTAGTTAACGAGTTGAAATCACGTGATTCCAAGGATATCATGGACCTCCGCATGAGCAGGACAAATGCCAAGTATGCAGAGCTTCAAGCCATCGGCACCAATATCTGGACGGTAAGTCACCAGCTGCGTCTTCTGGGCATGCCGCTGCTTACCCGTATGGTTATCTGTCGGCTGTCAGGCAAACGCCTCTGGGTCAGCTCACCCGTCCCAGTCGATGAATCCGTAAAGGAACAGATCGAAGCGTTGGGAGAAGTGGCCTATGTCGTTGCACCTAACTCCTTTCACCACCTTTATCTGCAACCCTTTCGCCTTAGCTTTCCATGGGCGCGCTACTATAGCGTTCCAAACCTACAGCACAACGTTAAGCATTTTGTCTTTGACGAGTCGCTTAGTGAGCAACCGGTGGCAGCATGGCAGGGAGAGATGGAACATCGTCTTATATTAGGTTCAAAGTTTTTTCACGAAGCGCTCTTTCTGCATCGTAGTAGCCGCACGCTAATAGTCACCGATATGCTCATCAACATGACAAAGACCAAATCCAGACTCGCCAACTTTGCCTTGACCCTCTATGGCGTTATGGGCAAACCTGCCTCATCCCCACTTTGTAAGCGACTGATACACAATCGCTCTCAAGCTAGAACAGTTATGGAAGCTGTAATGGCCTGGGACTTTGAGCGCATTGTCATGGCGCACGGTAAGATCATCGATACTGACGCCAAGGCAATCTTTCGTCGGGCCCTATCTTGGCTTTGACTCTTCAAAAGGTACGGCCTTACTTTTAGGGAGTTTGTTGCAGGCCGGAGGAGATGCGGGCTCGACCATCGGCGGCAACGATCAAGCCTTCAATATCAGGCAGAGATTCAATAAGTCGCATGCCGGCATCAGATCCGAGCACAAACACTCCGGTAGCCACGCCGTCACCCATATAGGCCTGCTTAGCCATAATGGTTACGCTTTGACAACGCGCCGCTGGGTAGCCGGTGCGTGGATCAAGAATATGGCCATAGCGCTTGCCCTGGTATTCAAAGTAACGCTCACTGTCTCCAGAGGTCACCACCGAACCATTAGAAATGGGCAAGATGGCAATGTTGCGCGTTTTGTCGCGTGGATGACGAATGGCCACCCACCACAGTTTGCCAGCCTTTCTCCCACGTACAGTCAAATCACCGCCAGCATTCACAGCAAAATTTTTAAAGCCAGCACGCTTGATGACTTCAACAGCACGATCCACCGCATAACCCTTTGCAATGCCACCTAGACCGATGCGCATACCACGCTTGGCAAGAAAAGCGGTTTGCTGCTTTGAATCGATTACAAGCTGACGATAATCCACCAGCTTGCGTGTCGCGGTAACTGCCTTTGCACTAGGGGGCGTTGCACTACGATTGGTAAAGTTCCAAAGTTTGCCCACGGCGGCATAGGTAATGTCGAAAGCCCCACTGGTAAGCTTGGCCAGCCGCTTGGATTCCTGCAGCAGAAAGAGAAGTTCTTTGCCGACCCTAACCGGTTTTTTGCCAGCGGCGTTGTTGATAGCCATAACCTCACTCGGCTCACGCCAGTCGGTCATGATGTTCTCGATGCGCTCAATCTCGGCCAAGGCCGCTCGGATAGCACTCTCTGCGGCTTCTCGCTGCTCCGATTGGATGAGGATGGAGACATCAGTCCCCATACGTACGGCGTTGTGTTCAATAAAGGGCAGATCTTCTTTTAGGATGAGCTGAGTCGTTGCATGAGTACGGCTACCCTCTGCTAAACCCGTGTTGATGAAGAACACAACAAACAACAAAGCAGCGGCAACAAATTTGCAGTCTGGTTTCATCTGTTATTTAAAAGTTTAGGGTGTAGCCAGTGGTGATCCAGTATATCGCCAAATCATCGTTACGCAGGTAATAAGAGTAGCTCAAACTCAGATCACGGCTCCATTTTGGCAAGAAAGGCGGTTTAAGCCAAGTTACTTTGAGGCCGAAGATGTGGCCAGTAAAATCACCAATGTCAGGATCTGAGGTGCGCAGCTCAGGTAGTTCCGTAAACACGGGCTGATAGAAAAAGGCTGCAGTCTGGGTGTAGAGGCGGTAGTTGGGCTCTAACAGAAAACGTCGCTGCCAGACGTATTGGAAGTAGCGGGCATCGATCGTGTGGCTGTTGATCTTCCATTGATCATTGTAAAAACGATACCCCAACTCTATGGCATTGATATCTGAAAGTGCCTGCTTGCCTCGGATGGTTACAGAGTTACGCCGACGGCTGTCCGGTGCGGTTTCCGTGAACTCGACGCCATCGACAAACACCGAGTTAAAAGTCGTCGATAGAAAACCAAGTTGGTGGGTGTGGTTGACCGTTAGGTTGGCTACGGTTTTTGGCGTCAGCACCTGAGTCAAACCCAATTCCGCAGTGATGGTTTGGCGCACATCATAACCAGGCTCCTCACCATTAAACAGTTTGATCTGAAAGTAGTCGGTAAAGCCCTGTAGAGAGAGGGAGACAGTTGTGTTGTCCTCAAAAAATGAGGTGGCAAAATCAGCGCCATAACCAAAGGAAAAGTAACTACTGGTCTCGATACCAAAGCTAGTATTATAACCCATGGTGAACTTTGGTAACTGACGCTGCCAACCCACACGCAGCTCTGCGTGCTCATTGCCACTGGGGTTGGACTGCAGAGCGCGAAACTGTGGGTTGTGTAGCCGCGTCTGTGACGCCGAAGAGATGAGATCACCAAGAAAGCGGACGTTAAGCCGATCTCGCTCTGAGAGTGGTTTGTCCAACATGATGATGGCCTCAAAGACCGTCTCATCTTCATCAATGCTCTCATTGCCACCTGCATCATCGCTGCCATCATCTTGACTGTAGTAACCAATCTCAAAAGAGAGCACTTCATCTTCATCTTGACGCTGTGGTAGTGGGATGGATTCGTAATAGCCGGTTGTACAGAAGATGAGTAGCGCGACAATGGCAGCAGCTGCTGATCTCCTCATTTGCAGGAACATCCGCCAGCACTAACCGAGTTGAAGCCGCCAATAGCACCTTCGCGGGGCGTGATCATATGGCCCTGCAGGGTGCTCCCTAACGGATCAGCATCAAAGCGCAGCATGCGGTCACTGAGCAGCGCTTTTTGATGAAAACGCACAGGAGTACAGGCAGCTAGCACCAGAACTATGGCTGTAGCTATGATGGCTATCCCTATTGAGAATTTTTCAAGGCAATCACGTCGCATCATGAGTCCAAATCAAAACGATTATATTCTTGTTACAAAATAGCTTCAATCAAAGTTTTTTGGCATGCCGTACATACCTGTCATAAGATCCACATTCGCAGCAACAAAGTAGTATGTGACATCGATTAGACTGTCACGCGGCTCAATGGCTCTTTCTAGCTCGCTGACCTCGTGATATTTCATTGCCAGTTCGTACATGTCTTGACGCATCTTCATAAACGTATCACGGCGCAGAACTAGTTTCCGACCACCCTGCGAACCAATTGCAGGATCGTCTTCAGTCTCTGTATCAAATGCCTTGGCAATGATCTTGCTCAGCTGCTCTTGCCACTTCTTCTTGACTGCGTTCCTAAGCGGACCATCTTCTCGAAACAAAATGGTTCCTTTGTTGAGCAGCTTTACTTTGCCATGGGAGTGCAGTTCAATGAGGTTTTGGTGGTCAAGGTCCATAAGGTAGCGCTGCACTGATTTCTCACTTAGGTTAAACCTCTCTGCAAGCTGCTTAGCAGAATAACCGTTCATCAGCTCATTAAAAAAATAATGGTGGTGAGGGTGGTCGGCCAAAAACTGCTCCTGCTCTGTAGTATATCTGCTGTACTCTTTTTTACTGTGCTCCTCAGCCAGTTTTGCTGCCTGTGCCAGAGAGAGTCCGAGCCACTCGAGAATGGCGCATAACCTCTGGAAAGAGAGATCATCGCTGTTGAGCATGCGCTTGACCGTCGGCAACGAAACATCAAGATACGCGGCGAGATCTTGATACTTCTTTTGGCGCCGCTTCATCACGGTCTTAATTAGGCCCTTCATCTTCTCAAAATGGATGGGTTGTTTTTCCATAAACTGACTCCTCAAGGCTCAATTAGAATAACTTTTTAATACCTTCGGTTATTCTCTCTCGAATATTTCTAAATCTAATACCTAATTTCCTGATTAGTATCAATGTTTAATTCTTTTTTTGTCTATTGATAAATTTTTGGCATAAATCGCGCTCTTTTTATACGTTTAGTATAATAAATTTATACTTCTTATACTTAAATAGACAAGGAATTAAAATGTGATATCTAACCTTACAGTTGCAGGAGCAGGAGGAGCGATTATGCAGACCCAGAAAGCTGATTCCCTACCAAGTTCTTCGAAAAGCACACCTACCAGCGGCATCCTGCATGGGCTGTTTATCAGCCTTGGCTTCATCTTCGGTGCCACCTTCATGGCCACCAAGGTCGTGGTTGCCAGCCTAACCCCAGGCCAGAGCGTGACGCTGCGGCTTGGTCTGGCATTCTTGGTGTTGCTGTTTGGCTACAGACTACTCAGAATTCCCGTACGCCTACCGGCCGCGGCGCTCAAACGGGTCTGGTTTGCCGGAATCCTGCTGCAAGGCATACCCTTGGCGCTCTTCTGTTGGGGGATGCGCTATGTCTTTCCAGGCATTGCCGGCATTATTGAGGGCAGCATACCGATCTTTGTCTTTTTGATAGCGCGGCTTATGGTGAAGCAGCAGGAGCCCCTAACACGGCAGAGCGTTCTCAGCTTAGCCATAGGTATTGCGGGAATTGTCTGTGTCTTTCACAACAAGCTGCACTTTTCAGCGCAGCCCCAAGAGATGCTCGGTATCGGCCTGCTCTTTCTCGTAGTGATCTCCTTTTCCATAGGCACTATCCTCAATCGCAGACTACTCTCTGGTGCTAACGCTTTGAGTTTAAATGCAGTGCTCTACCATCAGAACCTCTCGGGTTTTGTCTTTGTTATCTTGGTAACTTTAGGGATTGAAGGCACGCCAAAGTGGGATGGTTCTGAGTTTTCATGGCCGGTTATTCTAGGGCTACTCTATGTTGCACTCTTTCCCACAGTGATTGCCAACTACATTTACTCGCGTCTCATCAAAGAGTGGGGCTCGGTGCGTACGAGTGCCGTTGGCTATCTCATTCCGGTTACAGCGTTTGTCTTTGACTTTCTCTTTTATGGTAACCTGCCAACCACCGCTGAATGGCTTGGCTGCACGGTTATTCTCCTTGGCGTATTTCTCCTGCAGTGTCCCGAGCAAAAGTGGCGGCTCGTGGTTTGGAAAACGCGACAAGATTGTCTGAAAAGGCTATACTTGCACTCACGGTTGTCAAAGGCAACTTATTAATATTATTATATTTTGTCTTGGCATCAAGCTTGCTTCTACATAAGGCTGATGGCAGCAGAGCAAAAAAATCGGCTGCGGGTTTACGACTCCCAGTCCCGTGACTACCAAGAGGCTTTTGAGCTCTTTCTCAAGCACACCGACCAAAAGGTCGTGTTCAAAAAAAAGCTCAATCAGCTGATCAATCTCTTGCCCTGCCGCCGCGTCTTCATTGATGCCGGAGCCGGTACAGGTCAGATAACCTCATGGTTTACTGAACGATTTCAAAGAACCGTAGCCATTGAACCAAACGCTTTTCTACACCAACCGCTTAGAAAAAACTCTCCAGAGGTCGAACTCATCGACAAACCGATTTTAGTTGCCAAACCAGAGAGGTCTGCAGATCTCGTGCTCTGCTCGCACGTCTTTTATCACATCAATCAGGATGAGTGGATGGCTAACCTCAAACAGCTTGGCTCGTGGCTCTCAAGTAAAGGCATGCTCATTATGCTACTGCAGAACCGTGAAACCGACTGTATGCGAATGTTGGAACATTTTCTCGGTAGTCGCTTTGATTTGCCGGGTTTAGTGCGCAGCTTTCAGCAGGAAATGCGTGGAAACTACCGCGTAGAGATCGAAACCGTGCCCGCTTATATAACTACGGAAGATTTAGAGGCCGCCTATACCATTGCCGAATTTATCCTCAACGATCAGCCCATGCCACTCCCGCCTCTGCGAGGCGCCGTGGAAGCCTACCTACAGAAGAACTTCCGGCAGCCTAAAGGCGGATACCGCTTCTCCTGCCACCAAGACTTCATCCAGATTCGTCGCATGCAACAGCCAGCTGCCGAGGCTGAAACTACAACCGCTCCCACCTTTCTTGCCTGAACCCGCTCGAGTTATTAAGAAAGTAAAGATTAATCCTTGCATTCTGCTTATTTTTGGGAGTAAAAGGGGGCAACAGCCTAAGCCCGTTCATCCTAGTACAACCGCCTTGAGTCTAAACCGATGCATTACGGCAAACGACTCATCCTTGTCAGTCTAGTAACCCTACTGTTCTTCTGTTCGCAAATCGTTCTCACGCCCCTAGCACAAACACGTTGGCAGCCAGAGACCGATCCGCATCTGCAAGCCAACGTCATACGCGCGGTCATGCGTATTAATAGTTTTCAATCTGCTGAGGCCCTACTCGATGTGCTGCCAAAGTCCTTTAGAACGGTTATGCGCCCGCTGCTCGATCTTGACGATGCAGCACAAAACCTGCTCTCTACCTGTGAGGAAGTCATCACGGATGTCCGTGATGCTGTAGAGCCAGCAGCGAAAACCGTGCTCATGTTTAACCCCTGGGGTCGCTGTGCGTTACGATTCCTTGCCTCTGATGAGCAGACAGAGCAGCCTGAAGAGTTCCATGAACCAAAACTGCCTCGGCTCGCCACGCCCGATGGCAAGGCAGTCTACTTTGATGGCGATGGTGATGGCGATAACGATCTGGCCCTTTATGTGGGCAGAGATGCACAAAACTTCCCGACAATCTTCACCCAAACGGGCGATCCGCTTCTAAGCGCAAAGGTCTTTGAACAGCCACTGAGTCTGCCACGGATTGGTGAGGTCGTGTTGAACCTTATACGTTCTCTGCGTAACAGCAGTGAAATAAAAGAGGCAAGTCTGCTGCAGTCGATGCTGGGTATTCGTGAGGCACAGGCGTTTGTCCTTTTGCCGTGGATAGTTGTTGGATTAGCTATACTTGTTGTGGTCTTCCTGAGTCGTCTTCTCGAACGATTTGGAGAGGCAGAGAGTAGTTATTCTTTCGGAAAGACAAAGGATGAGATCGACGCTCTCGATAGACAACTGATTCGAGCAAACACATTCGCAAATCAGGGAAACCTACAAGAAATTCTAGGCTACCTTAAAAGACTCGAAGCCGCTATAGGAGATTCTCGGCGCACTAGGCAAGGCAGAGAGAGAGCACTCGGAGATTTAATAATCTGGACCTATTATTCAGGCGACGGGCTCAACCCTATTGCTGACGAGATTAGAGATGCCGCAACAGACGCTTTGTATGATCTGCCAGATAACCCTTCTGAAAATAAAGAAGCATGGCTTGTGACGGCTCTGCATGAGGCCAAAGAGAATATAGAGCACTAGGGACTAACGGGTGACAAAATTTACATAGTTTTCCTGGTGGATACTTGCAAAAGTGCTGTTTTCATAGGTCTGTAAAAACTCGATGGGTTGTTTTGTTCGCTTCTTAGAGAACTTGAATTCGTAGGCATAGAGTGAGGCGTCTTTCTCTTCAATAAGATCAATCTCTTTTTTATCATAAGTTCTCCAATAGTAGATATTGCGAAAGTCGTTTAAGTATGTGTTACGCTTAATCCTCTCCAACATAATAAAGTTTTCCCAAAGTTGCCCCACATCATTACGTAATTCGAGGTTATTGAAATTGGAGATCACCGTGTTACGAATGCCATTGTCGATAAAATAATAACGATCGTTTTTGGATACTTCCTTACGTAAGTTACGGCTGAAACCAGAAATCCGCTTGATGACAAAAGTCATTTCTAGCAGGTCAAGATAGCGGGCCACGGTTTTATAATCTATTCCCAAGCCAGCCCCAAGCTCGCTGAGAGACACATCCCGGCCAATCTGGAATGCCAGAAGTTTTAACAGATTTAACAGCGCCTTAGGGTTTTTAACGCTCTCAAGTTCAAGTACATCCTTAAGCAGATAAGCACCTGCTAATTCGTGTAGGTATTCTATTTTCTCGCTTTTTGTCGTTGTTGTTAAGACCTCAGGGTAGCTACCAAATATTAAGTAGTCGCTAAGCTGAGATTTAAGTTCATAGCTGTTCCACCGAGTAGCTAGTTCGAGCTGCGATATGGGAAACAGCAATTTTGTCGTTTTTCTGCCAGTAAGTGGTTCACCGATTCTATTGGAGAGATCAAAAGAAGCTGAACCAGTTGCAATGACCCGTAAATCTTTACAATGATCTACAAGCAATTTTAGACCGGTTCCTACATTTGGAATCTTTTGCGCTTCATCAATAACCACAAGTTCATAACCTGCAGCGTACTCCTTAATTTGCTGCAGTGATTCCGAACTCAATACTTGCCTGAAACGAATGTCCTCTCCGGTATCCAATCGGTATCTGTACTTTGTATGGCTGAGGAAATTTTCTATCAACGTTGTCTTGCCTACTTGTCGCGGGCCATAGAGCACCAGCACCTTCCCAGGTTTGAGCAGTTGTTGAATTTTCGTATCAAAATACCTTGGTAGCACCCTCCTAATATATCCTTGAATTAATATAAATACAAGGAACATAGTTCCTTGTATTTTAATGAATTTGGGGTATGAAATGTGGCAAAAGTTTAAACCCTTTGACATTATTACATAATTTTAAGATTCGGCAAGATCGATCTCTGTGGCCTGCCGTGGTAACCATAAAAGAGTGACTACCTTTAGGGTTTTGGCACGAGAACGTCTGTCACCGTCGTAGCGCCTGGCTCAAACGATGTTGGCAGACCTTGCAACCAAGCCTCATACTGATCGTCAAAGTGGGCTGAGTGATAGTGGCCGGATTGGCCGCCGGCATGATTAAAGATGGAGTTTTGTGCATTAGCAAGATCCACCACCATACGCATAGAGCTGCTGAGGAACTGTCCGTGGAAGCGTGTTGCCACCTTGGGTACCCAGTGATCCCCGCTGATTTCTGTGACCGGCAGGCGGAAGTGCTTACCAAAGAAATCTGGCAGACCCTGCGAAAAGGGATGGTGTATTTGGCTACGGTTAAAATCTCCCCAACGCAACTGTTGCAACTCGTCTGCACTTTGCACTAGGCTCTTCGCAGCTGTAACCGCAGCATCAACTACCGCAGCATCGTAGCTGGGAAACTGCTTCACCAGAAGATGCGCCGGCTTCTTAGCCAACAGCTGTTTTAAAACCGGTTCGTGATAGTACCACTCAATCAACGGCCAAAACTCCTTGCCGCTCTGTGCATCTTTGGAAAGCGGCAGACCCCAAAGTGGCTCCAAAAGATGGGCAAAGAGCTGCAGACGAAACTTTCTTAGCAACGGATAAGCAGCGCTATCCACACTCGCCTTGCCATCCCAAGCCTTTATGAGCGTGGCCATCGCCTGCTGCCAAGGATCCTCTCTCTGCCCCAGCCTTTTGAGAGCCGTGGCAAGAAGCTGGCGATAAAAGAGCAGCTGATGGCTGAAGATATCGAGCTGAATGGAGTAGATCTCTTTGGCACTCCATCCACGTTTCTCACTGAGCCGCTCGCGAATACGGTAGGCGCGTGACGGGCTTGGGTGGTTGTAACCAAAGGTTTTCGCGGCAATCGAGTCTTGCAGAATGGGCACCATGCGTTGGTTGGCATTGATGATCATACCAGAGGCTGGGTTGATAAGGCGCGGCAGTTGAGATGGCGTAAAGGTGCCATCCCAGTAACGATAAGGATCGCGAGCTACGCCATACCTTCCCTCAAAACCAATGCGCTTAGGAATATTGCCCACCATCAGCCAGCCAATATCTCCAGCCTTTGTACCAAAGAGGAGGTTTACTGTGGGACCCTGCCATTTAGAGAGAGCCTTAATCAATGCATGGACATCGCCAGCAAGGTTGAGCTCAGTAACGTCTGATTGAGCGATTTCCTCTACATCTTGTGCGGTCCACTCTAAGGCATACTCCTTTTCATGGATTCGCTCGACAATGGGTCCCCACTTACTCTCTTGGACTTCGAGAGTGATGGGTTCTTCTCCTCGAATGGAGATGACCTCTTCTCGAATCTGGTGCTTGGCACTCTTTGGAACTTCCACCAAGTCGATAGTGTCACCGTAACTCGCCGTCATGGTCCAAGCGACATGGCCGTTAGAGCCCATCACTACGCCCGGCACACCAGGCAGGCCAATGCCGCTGACTTGCAGTCCGCCGCCTTGCAGGCGCAAGCGGTACCAGATGTTGGGTAGGTAGAGAAAGAGATGCGGATCTCCGGCTACGATAGGAAGGCCTGATTTTGTTAGACGGCCGGCAATAACCCAAGCGTTGCTGCCAACAGACGCTCGAGGCTGCAAACGATCACCAATCGTTCTGATAGTGTGCTGCTCATTACGAAGATCAAAGAGATCTACGGATGGAATGGTCGGCAGTAGATCTCGCTGCTGATCTGGCAGAGCCGGACTATCAAGAAAGCCCGCTATGGGGGTGAGAAAGTCTGCCAATGCTTTAGGACGCTTGGCATAAAGGGCTGTGAGCGCCTTTTCTGCATAGACCTGCGGATAAAAATCAAGATCCTCAAACATTGCCAAGACTACGAGGATGCTATCACTTACCTCCCATGGCTCGGGATGGTAACCGAGTAGCCGCATCTCAAATGGTCGTGGACCTTGTTGCATAAAGGCATTGACCCCATCGGTGAAGGCCTGCATACGCTCGCGCACCCTACCCTGCATCTGCGAAGCTGCTGCTTTGGCTATGTGCGCAAAGCCAAACTTGCGATGCAACTTATCAAAGCGCAGTGCTTGCATACCAAAAATCTCTGCCAACCTGCCGGCAGAACGACGTCGCAGAAGATCCATCTGGAAGAGTCGGTCTCGCGCCATCACCCAACCTTGGGCGCGATAGATATCGGCAATGCTGTTGCCCTTTATGGTTGGCACCCCAAAGCCGTCTTGCTCAATGCGTACCTCAGCCTTTAATCCGGCTATAGTCCCGCCACTGCCAGGCTTTAGCATGGAGGTGTGGATCAGATAAAAGAGCCCAACAGAGGCGGCAAGGAGTAACGTAGCTAAAATTGCCACCACGCCCAAGAGAAGCCATTTCGTTTTTCTTTTCAAGTACATAAATAATGTCTACCTTGACCTGAGAGGTAAGTCTAATAGCATATGACCTACTCAGGCATAAAGCGAATCTTGTCTTTAAGGAGCAAGGAGCAATGAACATGTGGCCCACACTGAGAACAATAGCCTTGCTTTTTTTGAGTTTGACCCTACCTTTACACATGGCTGAGGCAAAAAAACCAGAGACGAAGGCTGGTGCAAAGACAGTGAAGCTAGAGACAGCCATATTTGCTGGAGGATGTTTTTGGTGTATGCAACCACCGTTTGATAAGTTGGATGGAGTGGTTGCGACAACCGTGGGATTTTGTGGTGGCAGCCAAGCTGATCCAAGCTATAAAGATGTTGCTGCAGGAAAGACCACCCATGCCGAGGCCATCGAGGTCTCCTTTGATCCCAAAAAGGTCTCGTATGAAAAACTCCTAGAGGTATTCTGGCGAAACATCGATCCCACTACCAAGGATCGTCAGTTTGCCGACGTTGGCCCGCAGTATCGTACTGCTATCTTCTATCTCAATGGCAACCAGAAACAGCTGGCAGAAAAATCAAAACAGCAGTTAGAAGAATCCAAACGTTTTGATAAACCCATTGTCACAGAAATCACCACAGCCACAAAGTTCTACCCAGCCGAGGATGACCATCAAAAATACTATCTAAAGAACCCCCTGCGCTACAAACTCTACCGCAAGGGCTCGGGCCGCGATCGCTTTCTTAAGCGCGTCTGGGGTAGTGATTCGTAGGCTTCGTAGAACTACTACGCTGCTGGCAAGAATGGCGGAATCGGACAGCCTAAGGCGTCACCAAAAGCACGTAGCAGCTCGGCCTCTTTCACGGTAACCCTGCCGTCGCTAGCCACGGTGACTACGGCTGCCTCCAAGATTTCGCGTTTGAGTGAGGGTGAGGCGTGCGCAAGCCGATTGAAGGCACGATCAAGCGCTTTGAGGTCGATCTGCGCGGCTGAGAGGAGCGAAATTCTCTTTCGTGTCAGCCGTTGTATACCTTGGCCGAAAGCCTGCTCTGCGTCTGCCAGCTCCTGATGTCCGCCAAGTGCTAGGGTTGAGAGCGCCAACACGACATCTGCAAGAATAGGTTTGAGAGAACGATAGCGCACGGATTGACGATCGACCTTGCCAAAACAAACCTGCATATGATGCGTAAGTATTTTAAGAAAGACAAACTCAAACAGGCTCAGCCGCTTATCCGCTTGAATAAGACTATGAATATTGTCATGGAAGCGCTCATACTGTGGCTTGGATAGTTCTCGCAGTGCTGGCAGGGCAAGATCGATGAGTGGCAGTCGGCAGTGTGCGCCTATCTTACCAAGGTCCATAAGCAGTCGCTCGGTCTCGCTGTAGACGAGCGGGTCTGCTGATTCTTTTAAGATTGCCAGTTGCTGTTGCCGGACAACCTTGTCTTCATCCAGCAGCAGCCCATACATCAACGCCCGCGCGGCAAAGGCATTGTGGGCGGCAGCAAAGAGAGTTTCCGGAAGGTTCGCTAGAAAACCGTGTGCAAAGTTTAAGTGCTCTACACCGGGATTGCCAACCTGCTCTGTGACTTGAGCGGGTTGTAAGGGCATGATCCTATCCGCATCCGTGTAAGCAGTTGCCTGCATCATATAGGGTATCTGGGTCGGGCTCGTGGGTAGCACCCACTGGTCAAAGGCCTCACGACTCTTTTTGAAGGAGGGATCCAGGCGGCTGATGCGCTCTTGCAATGGCGGGTGGGTGGACATCATCTCAAAAAAGGAAGAGCGCAGCGCATTGCTAAAGAACATGTGGCTCATGGTCTCAGCATGCGGACTCTCCATACGTGATTGCGTTTCATAGCCAGCGATTTTCTTAAGAGCCCCGGCTATTCCGTTTGGGTTGCGGGTAAACTGCACAGCCGAGGCATCTGCCAAAAATTCGCGCGCTCTTGAAACCGCGCTCTTAATCAGCTTGCCAAAGAAGACTCCCACATAGCCAATGATGATCAGCAACAAACTCAAAACAACAATATAGGCACTACCGCCACCTCTGCCACGCGATCGTCCCGAACCTGAACCGCTGGAGTACAACAGCCAATAACCAATGGTTGCAATCGAGAGAATGCCATGCAACACCCCGGTCAAACGGATGTTAAGCCGCATATCGCCGTTGAGAATGTGGCTAAATTCATGGGCAATGACCCCTTGCAGCTCATCCCGCGTTAATACCTTCACGGCACCTCGAGTCACACCAATGGCCGTATCACTGGTAGAGTACCCCGCAGCAAAGGCGTTGATGCCAGCTTCGCTATCGAGGATGTAGACTTCAGGGGTGGGCGTACCCGAGGCAATGGCCATCTCTTCAACTACATTGAGCAACTTCTTTTCGTCGGCATCTTTGCTGTCGGCGCTCACCAGACGACCACCGAGCATGGTCGCTACCGCACCGCCACCACTCGAGAGCAGATGGGTCATATAAATGCTGCCACTGATCAAAACCACTAAGGTGCCAACCACGGTATAGAGAAACAAGCGCGGATGCCACCAGACCACCTTTCCGCTATGGAAAGCCTCTAACGTATTCACCAGAGATGATGAAAAATGGAGATAGACCGGCAACAGTGCAAAGTAGATGGCAACGATGATGATAACCACCGCCAACAAGAAGAGGAGCACAAGCAATTTGCTGTGGCGACGAGATCGATCTTGGTGCTCAAAAAAGTTCAAACGTTTAGCTAAAGGAGACTTGCGGCGCCTTGCGTTCTTCGACCGCCTCAATCTCAAAGAGTTCGGCTGCTTTGAAGTTGAAGGTGCCAGAGATCACAGAATTGGGAAACTTCTCACACGCCGTGTTGTAGGTCATCACCGAGTCATTGTAGGCCTGACGCGCAAACGCGACTTTGTTCTCTGTGGAGGTCAACTCCTCGGATAGCTGCGCCATGTTCTCATTGGCTTTGAGATCTGGATACTGTTCCACCACGGCAAAGAGTCGGCCAAGTACCCCGCTCAACGCCTGCTCGGCGCCAACCAGACCTTTCATGGCGATGGCATCGCTGGGATCGGCCGATGCCTTGTTGGCGGCAGCCGAGGCGGTGTTCCTGGCGGCAATCACCGCTTCTAAGGTCTCACGCTCGTGCTTTAAATAGGCCTTGGCCGTCTCGACCAGGTTGGGGATGAGATCATAGCGGCGTTTGAGCTGCACATCAATCTGCGCAAAGGCATTTTTGAAACGATTCCGAAGGGTTATAAGCCGATTGTAAATCGAGATGACAAAGAGGATGAGTGCAATAATAAAGCCAAGGACAACCCAACCTGCCATTCTTAATAATCCTCCGTTAAAAAACGGTCTCAAACCTAGCGCATTTTGGTTGTTTTGTCATGAGTTACGCTTAATCTTGGCTACAGAGCAAAGAGACAGGAGAGGAGGCCCAATATGCAACGCCCAGAGTTCATCAAACACTACAGCGAAATTCAGCAAGAGGATAACTTTCACTATCCAGACAGCAACGAGCTGCTGAGCATTGGCTCTGCCTTTGGCAGTAAGATGGGGTTAAAAAAGCTTGGCGTGCATCATGAGCTGTTGCTACCAGGGCGACGCACCTCCTATCCACATGCTGAGAGTGAAGAAGAGGAATTTGTCTATGTGATCGAGGGCAACCCACACGTTTGGATTGATGGCAACCTACACGAACTAAAACCGGGTGACGGTGTAGGATTTCCTGCGGGCACGGGTATTTGCCACACCTTTATTAACAACTCGAGTGAAGAGGTACGACTGCTAGTAGTCGGTGAGACCAACAAAGAAAGCAACCGAGTCTATTACCCGCTCAACCCAGAGCGCAAACCACAGATTCCTGAGTATTGGTGGGAGGACGTTCCCAAACACGCACTTGGTCCGCATGATGGTATACCTGATGCCTTGAGAAAGTAGTGTAGGCTAGGCTAGTAAAAAAACAGAGCGCTACATTGGTTAGCGTTCAGCGTCGATAATGACAACAGTTACAATACCGCTTGCAGCAGCAACTGCATCTCGTGGGCCTGCACCGCTTCCAGCCACGCTTGTTTTTGCGTGGCAGTGCCATGTGCATGCTTTTCACACCAATCGACAAAGTCAAATGGATCCCACTCAGGATAGGTACTCTTTATCTCATCAAAGATCGGGTGTTCGCCAACGTGATGGTACCAGTATTTGGCATTGCTAAAATCACCCTCACGCCGGTGGACAATAGCGTGACAAAAACTTCCCTCGCTACTCTTATCTCGCTGTGCCAGTTTGTGGCTACGCTCAATATCATCATTCCACAGATGAAAGCCCGCCTTTACCAACTCTGGCACCTCTAGCTGCGCAATGGTTGTGGTGAGTTCGTGTTTCCAAACACCGCTTGGTGTTAGTGGCGGTAGTGGCTGTCGATCTAAAAACAGCTTGTGTAACTCTTGAGTCTGCATATTCCGCCTTCTAACATGAAAAATTGACAGCCAACAACAAAAACCATACACAAGCGACATCATGCGGCAATGGCGACCTAGTCAGGTCTACTACTTCGGTACTGGCGCCGATTTATTTACAACGGGTATCTATCTAAGCGGATACCCCCTCTTTTTGTGGCACTTCGTGGGAGAGAGCGGCTTGTTCTCTGTAGGGCTCATTTCTATTGCTATCAGCCTCTCTTTTTTTTTCGAATTTCTCGCTGAAGTACTCTCAAGCTTTGCTGCGGATCGTTGGGGGTTTTCACGCCGACCCGTCTTCCTAATCGGTTGGCTACTACCATTTTTTACTTTGGCTATTCTTGCTTCGTTTAAATTTTGGATCAGCAGTACAACCCTGACCATGATTGCACTGGTGTCTGCTCAGTTTTGCTACCAGATTGGCTACTGTTTGTATTCAGGAACTTTTGATGGCTGGGCAGTCACTGCAGAGCTAGCGCAAAATCGTCACTTCTCTAAACCTAAATTCTTTACAACAGTTGGTATGATTAACCGCCTATCAGGAGCATCAGCAGCAATCTTCGTCATCGTTTCCGTTGTCATAATCGAAAAGGTTTTTTCTGCCACCATAAAACCAACCCTTTGGACCACCATCTGGGGGGCTGGGGCAGTTCTCCGACTGTCACTGTGGATAGTGCTTTATTTCCTCTCTAAGGGACACGACTCCGTACAAAAAGGCCATAGGCTGCCACCCATGTCAGAGATGTTAAAGAACGGTTTTCAGCCTGCAGCGCTATCTGGGATCGTCCTACTTACTGGTATGTATGTTGTGGGCATTTTGGTGACTTATTCTTGGCCAGTCATTATTGACCTAGCTGGACCACGGCCTACGAACTACCTCTTGGCAATGGGGTTATATATTGGTGCTAGTATTGGATCTGTGTTGGCAAGACGAAAAAGTCGCCAGTCAACCGATCAAACAGCAGAAGAACACGCCCTGCAAGGTAGCCTTTTCACCGCTCTACTTATGGGCAGCGCTGGGATCGTTCTCTTTCTAACCAACGAAACCTATGTGCTGCTTGGAATCATCGCCTTTGGCCTACTTGTCGTGATGCGTGTATTTTATTTTTATGGCCATCCTTTTATTATAAGTTTGATCCACTCAGACATTGGCGAGGACGAAAATGTCCGCGCCTGCATTGTCTCTCTGCGCATGGGTGTGGCCAATCTCGCTGTGGGTTTTACTTTTCTTCTGCATAAGTTCGTTTATGACCACGTTGCCATTCAACCCTTTCGACTGTTGGGAATCACCATTGTGATTGGTTCGCTGGCGGTGCTCTTGTCAACCCTCATGATCAAACAGCGTCGACAATCTTCAGCCGATTAAGCCCGGTTGTTTTACAGGGGTAGAAAAATACCCCTATGGTTCTGTCTCTCTGTATCATTAAAATTTTTAGCTTACAGAGACATCGGGTAAGATAAATAGAATGTCCCATGCAATAGATAAGAGCGAAGCAGCGCTACAACAAGCCTACCACGAACTAGAGACCCGGCTCAAAGACCTCACCCACGAACTGCAGTCTGCAAACCAAACCCTGCAGAACGAGATTGGCAGGCGCCAACGTGTCCAGGAGGCACTGGAGAACACTCAGCAAAGACAGCTACAGATGAAAGACGATTTTCTCTCGCACGTCTCGCACGAATTGCGTACCCCCTTGAGCGTAATGCATCAGTTTCTCACCATTGTCTTGGATGATCTAGCCGGCGAACTCAACAATAAGCAGCGCCACTACCTGGAGATCGTTTTAAGAAACGTGCACCAGCTGCGAGCCATGATCAACGATCTCATCGACGCCACCCGTTCTGACACAGGCAAGCTCCGCATTCAACCAGAGTGCTGTTTTGCAAAGGAGATTGTTGCGCAAGCTGCGGTTGAGACCCGACAAAAGGCAGCTTCTGAGAACATCACCGTAAAATCAAAAGTATCTGCCAAGCTTCCCCCTATTTACGCGGACTCCGTGCGTTTTCGTCAGGTTCTCGCCAACCTTTTAGACAATGCTGTGAAGTTTACGCCTGAAGGTGGGACAATTACCATTGAAGCCAAAGTACATAAAGAGGATAACCATTTTGTCTGTTTTTCGGTTAAAGATACGGGTGCTGGTATCGATTCTAAAGTGCTACCAAGACTATTCCAACGCCTCTACCAAAAGGAGACCATGCGAGCAGCAACGCGAAAAGGACTGGGTTTGGGCCTATTTATTTGCAAAACACTCGTAGAGCGGCATAAGGGCCGTATTTGGGCGGAGAGCAAGCCTGGAAAGGGCAGTGCTTTCCACTTTACAATGCCGGTCTTTTCCTTAAATAATCTCCTTGTACCCATCTTGACCAAGAAGAAGAAGCTGCCCGAGGCGGTGGCGCTTATGGATGTAACCGTTTCCTTACAAAACCGCTCTCTTTCACCTGAAAAAGTTGAGGATAGGCTTCGTGAAGGTCGTGACCTGCTTATGAACTGCATCCAGCCGAGTCAGGATTTCCTCTTGCCAAGAATTGCCCGCACTAAGAATGGCGAAACTTTCTTTCTTGTCGTTGCTGCTGATCCGCAAGGTGTACAGATTATCTCCAGACGAATCAATGAAGAGTGGGATTTGCGTGGTAGTTTCCAGTCGCTTGACTCAAGCATTGATATCTCCTCTACAAGCATAGACCTACCGTCCATAAATGGCGGCGGGCAAAAGGCGTTGGAAAAACATGCGGAAAAGATTGTAGCAAACATCGAACAGCTTGTTAGAGAAAAAGCAGACAAAGTTGGGGGGCTCTATGGCGTGCAATAAGATTCTTATCGTCGAAGACGATCGTACCTTACAGCGGGCTCTGGAGATCCGCTTAAAGTCGAATGGCTATGAAGTCCTTCTTGCAGCAGATGGCGAAACCGGCGTTGAGCTCGCTCGCAAAGATAAGCCAGACATTATCATCCTTGACCTTGGCCTTCCTGGCATCGATGGCTTTGGCGTTATCAAGGAATTACGGGCACAGACGGAGACGGCAAAAACGCCGATCGTCATTCTCACTGCCCAAGGCTCGCTAGAGAACTTGACAAAATCGCTCGAAGCCGATGTCGTGACGCTTCTAGAAAAACCCGTGGACAACGAAGAGCTCTTAACTACCATTCGCATGGGGCTCAAACAAGAAGCAGGTAAGCCCGGCTAAGACTTGTCGCGGTTGCGCTGCAGTGCCTTTTTTACCTTGGCAGGTAGCAAAAACTTCATTCCTAACGGAATCATCCAGGGAAAATGGCGTTGGCAAAAGACCGCCACCTTTGCATGCAGAGTAATAATGGCCTCACGCCGCCTCATCTCTATGGATTTGGCAATGCCACGCGCCGCCCGCTCAGCCCGCATGTAAAGCCACGACGGCACAAAGTCTTCGACCTCGGAACGAAAGACTCCAGTATCATCCACTCTGCGTATCTCACTCTCGACAAAACCAGGACAGAGCAGCGTCACGGAAATACCATAGGGCTGCAGCTCATAACGTAGGGAATCCGCCAAGGCACGAACAGCAAACTTGCTCATGCAGTAGGCAGAAAAATTAGGCGCGGCAACGTAGCTGTTTACACTGCCGATGATCGCCAGCCTTCCACGCGATTGCTTGAGTTCGCTTAGGGTTGCATAGAGGGTGTGGAGCACCCCCTCAACGTTAGTAGCAAACTGCCGTTGGTAGTCTTCTATGCGCAGATCCTCAACGTTACCGCCTACACTAAAGCCAGCGTTGGCAACGACTGTATCAATGCGCCCTAATTCGCTAGTAGCCCTTGCAACAGCCTCCCGCAGGTCATCCGCTTTAGTCACGTCTCCTGTTAACTCCACTACGCGACAGCTTGGCTCAATGGCTTGACACTCTTTAGCAACTGCCTGCAGCCTCTCTTGCCTTCTGGCAAAGAGAGCCAGATGCGTGCGACGCCTGGCGTACTCACGCGCCAATGCTGCGCCAATGCCCGATGAGGCACCGGTAATGAAAACCACCTGGCGAGTTTGATTATAGTTCATCTTCGTAGCTCCTTACGAAGTTGCTCGACTACGGCTCTTAACATGACGGGTGCTCCCAAGATAGATCGCACTCAGGGTTAATAGGGCACCGCCAATTTGCGTTACACTGAGGTGCTCACCGTAAATCCACGCTCCCATCAATATGGCAAGGGTTGGTTGTGTCAACAGAATGAGGCCAGCGCGTGAAATCGGCACCTTGGCAAGACTTTTGACGATCAACAACCAACCGGGAATCTGTGCTGACACCGCTAGCGTCACCAGCCAAACGAAATCCCTGCCTGATGGCACCTCCACTCGCTGCTCTAGCAATGCAAACACTAGTAAAAACAACGTTGTAATCGTGGATATCGCCGCTAGCTTTTGTGAGGTTGTTAACTTTCGATTGAGGGTTTCCACTTTTTGAAAACAGATAAGTGCCACCGCATAGATGACGCCAGTGGAAAGACCATAAAAGATCCCGGGCGCGTATTCCTTGGAGACCACCCAGGTGGGTTGTTGCACACCAACCAGTAGATAGATGCCAATAAATGCCAAAGGTACGGCAATGCCAAAACGCCATGTCAGTGGTTCTTTAATAAATAGAATGCCGAAGATGGCTAGGTAAAAAACCTGTGTGTTAGCTATGAGAGTTCCCAGCCCAGCGCCAATATAGATGACCGCACGGTGCCAGACAAAAAGATCCAAAGCAAAGGTAAAGCCAGCGCCAATAAGATAAACTAGAAACTGCGGCGACAGATCAAATCGCACTTCGTTAGCTCGTTGCTTTTTTAAATAGATATACAAGCTGTAGGGCAGGAGCAGCGACGCAGCTATACCACAACGGTAAACACCGATCATAGTAGGGCCAATATCCACAGCCTTAACCAGAATCGGCGCAAAGCTAATAAAAAAGGCGCCTAGAAACAGCTGCCACACCGCTCGCTACCGCAATCCCTGCTTAGCTGCGCCTGTTGGCACTAAAAAACTTACACGCCAACCACAGTAGCGGATCATAAAAGCGGTCGACCACACGCTCTTTGAGCGGAATGATGCCGTTGTCGGTGATGTTGATGTGTTCCGGACAGACCTCCGTGCAGCAGCGGGTTATGTTACAGAGGCCAGAGCCAAACTCGCCTTTGATTGCCGGCAAGCGATCGGCACTGTCTAGAGGATGCATCTCCAAACTCGCCAAGCGAATCATAAAACGCGGCCCAACAAAGCTGTTCTTTTTGTCATGATCCCGCAGGATATGACAGACGTTCTGACAGAGATAACACTCAATACACTTACGAAACTCCTGCACGCGATCTACATCACGCTGTAACATACGGTGCTTACCATCCGCACCGCGCGCCCTTGGCTTAAACGGCGGTATCTTCTTGTTCTGTTCGTAGTTCCAAGAGACATCGCTGACCAGATCTTTAATCACGGGGAAGGCCTTTAGAGGTTGCACCGAAATAGTTGCATCAGGGGCAAAGGAGTTCATCCGCGTCATGCAGCTCAACTTCGGCTTGCCATTGATCTCCACGCTACAGGAACCGCACTTACCCGCTTTACAGTTCCAGCGCACAGCAAGATCCGCTGCCTGCTCTGCTTGAATACGGTGGATGGCATCGAGAACCACCATGCCTTCATCAACCTCAATGGCATAGTTAGAAAACTCGCCGCCTGCACGATCACCACGCCAAACGCGAAAATTCCGCCTAGAACTCATTTCATTACCTCAAACATGGCAGCAGGTCCTGCCGCGCCGTATGCTCCCATCCTCCCGTCCTCGCTTCGCTGTGGGCGGGAGGCGGGCCCCTCCGGCGCGTCACCCGCTGCCCTGTTTAAGCTGCTAAAATTCGTTACGGTTTTCATTAAGGTAATGAAATGAGTTCTAGGCATTTCGGGCCTCCTGATCAACCTCAGCTTCCAACGCCTCGATGCTCAAATGGGCAATGCGTTCTAATTCTGCAGGAGGTGCGGAGCGCTGCTCTCGACAAACCTCCATACCTCGCTCGCTCTTACGGACAATCACGTTGAAGCTTACCCCCTCATCACGCTCGCCAGGATAGTCCAAACGCGTATGCGCGCCACGACTCTCTTGGCGCTCTAAACAAGCACGCGCCGTTGCCTCGGCAACAATCATGAGGTTTCTTAAATCCAAAGCTTCATGCCAACCTGGATTGTACTGTGAGGCCCCATGCGCTTTGACCTCGGCAACATCCTTGTGAATCCGTTCTAGCTCTTTTAATGCTTGTTTAAGATCTTCTTCCTGGCGCACAATACCCACCTGTTTGGACATCATCTCTTGCAGATCTTCATGGATGAGATAGGGGTTTTTGCCCGTCTGCCGATTCAAAACGTCCGTTGCCTGCTTTATGCCCTGGCTGGCTTGATCACTGTCTATCTGGGGCATACTCTTGAGTTTGTCGACATAGTCGGCAGCCCCTAGTCCTGCTAGACGACCAAAGACCAGCAGATCTGAAAGGGAGTTGCCACCAAGTCGGTTTGCACCATGCAGGCCGGCAGCGCATTCACCGCAGGCAAAGAGACCCGGCAAGGTGGAGCTCTGTGTCTCTGCATCTACACGGATGCCTCCCATAAAGTAGTGCACGGTGGGGCCCACTTCCATGGGCTGGCTGGTAATATCTACCTCGGCCAACTCTTTGAACTGATGATACATCGACGGTAGTTTTTTCTTGATGAACTCTGCTGGACGTCGCGAGGCAATATCGAGAAACACACCGCCATGTGGGGAACCACGCCCCGCCTGCACCTCAGCAACGATGGCGCGGGCAACCACATCACGGGTCAGTAGCTCTGGCGGTCGACGTGCGGACCTATCTCCCTCAAGCCAGCGGTTCGCCTCCTGCTCACTGTCAGCGGTCTCATCTGCAAAGCGCTCGGGTATGTAGTTAAACATAAAACGCTCGTTGTTCTTGTTGAGCAAAACCCCGCCATCGCCACGAACACCTTCGGTAACCAGCGTCCCCCGGACAGAAGGTGGCCATACCATACCGGTGGGATGAAACTGCACAAACTCCATATCCATAAGCTCAGCCCCGGCAAGATAGGCCATGGCTAAACCATCACCCGTATACTCCCAAGAGTTTGAGGTAACACGCCACGCTTTACCGCCGCCACCCGTTGCCAAAATGACCGCCTTGGCTTTAAAGATGACAAAACGTCCACTCTCACGCCAGTAGGCCAAGACGCCAGCAATGCGACCCCCATCTTGCAAAAGGTTGAGCGCTGTACACTCCATGTGTACCTGGAAGCCCTGATGAATACCGTAATCTTGAAGTGTGCGGATCATCTCTAAACCCGTACGATCGCCAACGTGCGCTAGCCGGGGGTAACGGTGGCCGCCAAAGTTGCGCTGACTAATAAGGCCATTGGGTGTGCGATCAAAAACCGCGCCCCACTCTTCCAACTCGTTTGTGCGATCCGGCGCCTGCTGGGCGTGCAGCTCTGCCATGCGCCACTGGTTGAGAAACTTACCGCCGCGCATGGTATCGCGAAAGTGCACCTTCCAGTGATCGCGATGATCGACATTGGCAAGCGCCGCAGCCATACCGCCTTCGGCCATGACCGTATGCGCTTTGCCGAGCAGAGATTTGCACACAAGCCCAGTATTCTTGCCACGTTCCGAACACTCAATGGCGGCACGCAAACCCGCGCCTCCTGCACCAATAACAACAACGTCGTGTTCTATAGTCTGGATCTCGGAGATATCTGCCACGATTTAATCCCAAGTATTGAAATCGGTAATCACGCCCATGGCGGCAAGGCGTACATAGAAATCGGTAAAGCCCACCCAAAACAGACTCAACCATGCAAACAGCATGTGGTTTTTGTTCAGACAGGAGACCTTTTTCCACGCTGTATGGCTAAGCTTGCCGCAAACAGCACCACAAGAAAAACTATCCAGACGACCACCGATCAAATGGCGTAACGAGTGGCAACCCATGGTATAGAGTGCCAGTAGCGTGGCGTTGATCAACAGCACAACACTGCCAACACCAACACCCAACTCACCATCACGAAAAAAGGCGGCAAAGGCGTCATAGTAGAGGATAAAGATAAACACTAGGGCAGCATAGAGTGCATAGCGATGCAGGTTCTGAATGAGGAAGAGGCGGGTCTCTCCCCGGTAGTCTTTTTGCGGCAGGGCTGTTACGGCACAGGCTGGCGGTGTGGCAAAATAGGCACGGTAGTAAGCTTTGCGGTAGTAGTAGCAGGTGGCGCGAAAGGAGAGCGGAAAGATTAAGATCAAAAGGGCTGGAGAGGCCGGCAAGAATTTCGGCCACCATGAAGGCCACGCTCCAAACCAGGCGTGCGATAAGGGTGCTGCTCCTGGTGCTGCCGGATCAATGAACAAGGGTGGCGAGTAAAAGGGTGACAGGTAGGAGCCATGCCAGTAGTAGCCACCTTGAAATGCCGCCCAAGTTGCATAGATGCCAAAAGCGCTCAGCCCTATAAAGGTTAATAGAGGCGCCAACCACCAGGCATCACCACGAAGGTTGGCGGCAAAACCGATCTCATGACCACCCTGTACGGCTGTGTCGCGCATTGTCTCCCCCCAAGCACGGCAAAAGTGTTATTAACCAGCCGTAATCCATACCACTTTTGCTACCTGGCTTCACGAAAAAAGTTTGCCGAGCGACGGCTAAAAAACCGTTGCCTTTAACCAGGCTTCCCAGTAAAGCTACGCTGGTTTCCGGGAAGGAGATAAAAATGACCACAAGACCCTACAAGCCTACAGGAGTGCCTGGTTTGATGCCTTATTTAACCGTTCAGGAGGCTGAGAAGGCCATCGCCTTTTACGAGAAGGCTTTTAGCTTCGAGGTCAAAGGCGAACCCATGCAACAGGATGGTCGCATTGTCCATGCCGAGATGAGCTTTCTTGATACGATTATCATGCTCGCTCCAGAGGGTGCCTTTGGCGGCAAAACCAAGACCCCGGCAAATTCTGGGGTGAGCTCACCGTTAGGGCTTTATATCTACTGCAAAGATGTTGATGGTTTCTATAACCGTGCTGTCGAATCGGGTGCACGTGCTGTCCTACCTCCAGAAGATATGTTCTGGGGTGATCGCATGTGCAAGCTGGCTGACCCAGATGGTTATGAGTGGGCCTTTGCGCAAAACGTCGGCGAATTTGATGCGAGCAAGATCCCCGGTAGTTAGCATTTTTTCCACTAATATCTGTAGATTCTTTTCGCATCTGTTCTTTATATGGCCTATCCAACCAGCCTTCGGCGGATGGCTCGTCGGCCTCCGGCCTCCTGCGCTTTATTCCGCCTCAGGCTGGTTGGATAGGCCCACAGAGATCACTGTAAATAGAATGACTCCTGATGAGTTCTGTAACACACGCTACTCTAGCGATGGTGGGGCAACCTGAGGGAAAATAAAGCGCAGGCGAGCCATTTCTCGAAGGTTGTCGCACCATCGCTAACGTAGGTGTGTGCAGCAAAGTAAAGCTGTTGCCTTTCTAAATCTAGAGACGTTGACAGTCAAACACGGGGCAAAATACTAGTCTTTGGTTTGAGGTGGCTTTTGGCGTTCTGCAAACTTAAGTGCCAGGGAGTTGATACAGTAACGTTTATGCGTAGGCGCTGGACCGTCATCAAAGACGTGGCCAAGATGGGCGCCACAACGATTGCACAGCACTTCTGTACGTCGCATAAATAGCGACCGGTCTTCGGTTAGTTGCAAATTGTCTGGACGAATCACATCATAGAAACTCGGCCAACCCGTGCCTGAATCAAACTTGGTCTTTGAATCAAACAGCTCCTGCCCACAGGCGACACAGCGGTAGATGCCATCGCCTTTGAAATCATGGTACTCGCCAGTAAACGCCCTCTCCGTGCCCTTTTGCCGCGTGATTCTAAACTGCTCTGGTGTAAGCTTGTCGCGCCAGTAGGCATCGGATTTGCTTTTGAAATCTTCCACAGTGTTGTCTGCCCTAGTTTGCGGTTCGGGTTTGGAGTCGGAAAGAAGACAGCCGCTCACGCAGAAAGAGAGCAAAACCGTCAACGTCAAAATGACAGACGAATAGGGCATATATATAAAGATAAACGCGACGGCCAGCCAATGTCAATCCAGGCATCAGGCGTACAGACCTCGTAACTCTGCTGCTTGTGTAACCCGACGGATAGCACAGATATAAGCGGCCATACGCAAAGAACAGTCGTGGCGCTCGGCCGTCTCCAAAACGCTCTTGAAAGCGGCATGCATGATCGTCGATAATTCTGCCTGCACCCGTTCCAACTGCCAGTAGTAGCCCATTCGGTTTTGCACCCACTCCAAGTAAGAGACCGTCACCCCACCAGCATTACAGAGAATATCGGGAATGATAAAGGCTCCCTTCTCCTGCAACACTTGATCGGCATCGGGGGTAATCGGTCCATTTGCTCCCTCTGCAATTATCCGCGCTTTCACACCACTGACGTTTTGCGCAGTAATGGCATTCTCTAAGGCTGCAGGAATAAGAATATCGGTATCCACATGCAGCAGCTGCTCGGCATCCTCAAGCTTATCCGCAGCACCTCCCTGTTCAAAGCCACTGAGATCACGATGCCGTTGCACATGTTCGAGGGCCGCCGAGATGTCTATACCCTTTTTGTTACTATAGGCGCCGCTGATATCGGAGACGGCAACGATCTTGGCCCCCTGATCCCAGAGAAGTTTAGCAACGTTTGAGCCAACGTTGCCAAAGCCCTGTATGGCAACCCGACAACCGTTAACATTCGTGCCTAGGTGCTGCAAGGCACTGCGAACACAGTGGACAACACCCGCACCCGTGGACTGTAAGCGGGCCTTGGATCCTCCGACTTCAAGCGGTTTACCGGTAACCACAGCCGGCAGAAAATCACGTTTGTGCATGGAATAGGTATCCATGAACCACGCCATGATCTGCGGGTTCGTACCCACATCAGGCGCTGGCACGTTGCGGTCAGGACCGAAGAGCTCAATAAGATCAGAGAAGTAGCGCCGGGAAATGCGTTCTATCTCGCCGGTGGTATGTTGTTTAGGATCACAGAGGACGGCGCCTTTGGCGCCACCCATGGGAATGTTGACCACCGCGCACTTGTAGGTCATCCAGAAGGCGAGTGCCTTCACCTCATCAAGGCTAACCTGTGGATGAAAGCGGATACCCCCCTTTGCCGGGCCACGACCAATGTTGTGCTGCACCAAATAGCCCTGAAAGACACGGATATCGCCGTTGTCCATGCGTACGGGAAGCTGCAAATCAACCACTCGTCGGGGTGCTTTGATAACGGCAATCTGGTTTGGGGTCAGATCAAGAAACTTGGCGGCCCGATCAAACTGCTGATAGGCATTTTCAACCGAACTGATCGTTTGATAAAGCCGTTTTGGCTTTGCTGCGTTGCTTGCCATAGGCATCTGTTGCCCCATAAATTCTAACCAGCGGACAACCGGCGGCACGCTAACACAGAGCCGCCAGCAAGACAAGAGGAGGACGCTGTCCTATAGGGGCCTTATTTTTCAACCTAGGAAGAGGGTTGTCGTCGGAGCTTACGGAAGAGCTCTTTACTGGGATAGGTAGCCACCGTACCGATAATCGTCAGTAAGAAGAAGAGCAGGTACTTTTGCGGACTGTTTAGCAACCAGGCACAAAAAAAACCTGCGACAGAGACAAAGTTCAATAGACTGAGCCGCACTATAAAAGGCAAGAAAGCCTGTGCCGCTACTTCCCTACTTGTTACCCAACCAGCTGGTAGCAGCTTGGGCACAACAAAGGCCAACACAAACACAAGGATAGCAAAAACCGTCAATCCGAGCTCAATATGGACGTATTTCATCGGGCTGGTACCGTCTGGAACTAAGACCAGTGTATCCGGATTCACCTCTTTCACAGCCACCAGCAACGCCACGTAGAGCATACAAGGAAGTGCCAGATAGATTACCCAAAAGGTTCGAAAAAAGCCTGTCGCAGATTTGTTTGTGGCCGTTGTCATGGTTTACACCCTCCCGCAATCAAGCTAATCTTACTGAAGTGGCGCCAAAAGTTCAAACTTCCTAGATCTTGCCAGCAGCAAGCATTTCGTGTAGATCTTCGGACGTCCGACGGAAGAGACTGCTCCATGATTGAATGTGAAACCATTGAAAAATTAATCCTCGAGAAGATCCCAGATGCCGAGGTCACGGCTGTGGATCTGACAGGAACCAAAGATCATTTCCGTGTCGAGGTAATCTCCAAGGCCTTTGAGGGCAAACTCTTGGTGGAACAGCATCGCATGGTCCAGGCGGGTGTCCAAGAGGCGATTGACGACGGTCGTATCCATGCCTTTTCCATTGTAACGACCATTCCTAAATGAAAGGAGAGAGAGCCATGTCCAAGGATATTCGGCAAACCATAGAGAGCGACGTCCAGAGCCACCCCATCCTTGTTTACATGAAGGGGGAGAAAGAGATGCCCCAATGTGGGTTCTCGAACGCCGTGGTGCAGGTGCTGACCCAACTCAACGTGCCCTTTGAAACCAGAAACGTACTGGCTGATGAAAACCTGCGTCAGGCAATCAAAGACTACTCCAACTGGCCGACCATTCCCCAGGTTTATGTTGGCGGCCAGTTCATTGGTGGCTGTGATATTGTTGTCGAGATGTATCAAAAGGGCGAGCTTGAGCCGCTGGTCAGCCAAGCACTAGGTGGTGGTGGCGACGAAGCTGCTTGAGTCTTGAGTTGATACAGAGAAAAAAGAAAAGCCCACGTTGCATACAGCAGCGCGGGCTTTTTAGTTTCTAAATAATGACCCTCTACTTTGCCGCGGCGTAAAACTCTGCCACTTTAGGCCAGTTGACCACATTCCAAAAGGCGGCAATGTAATCAGGACGACGGTTTTGGTACTTCAGATAGTAGGCGTGCTCCCAAACATCAAGACCAAGGATCGGTGTCTTGCCTTCCATCAATGGACTATCTTGATTGGCGGTACTATAGACCTCTAGCTCGCCTTGATTCAACGTCAGCCACGCCCAACCACTGCCAAAACGGGTGGCTGCGGCATTGCTGAAATCCTCCTTAAACTTATCAAAGCTCGAGAAGCGCTTGGCCATGGCATCGGCGAGCTCACCAGAGGGTTGTCCACCCCCATCTGGGCTCATCACCTGCCAAAAGAGGTTGTGGTTGGCAAACCCACCGCCATTGTTACGCACAGCAGCGCTCAGATTATCCACGCCCTTGGCAAGAATCTGCTCAATACCGAGGTTCTCAAAATCCGTGCCCTGAATCGCCGCATTGAGCTTGGTGAGATAGGCATTGTGGTGCTTGGTATAGTGGATCTCCATCGTCTTGGCGTCGATGTGCGGCTCTAAGGCATCATAGCCGTAAGGTAGATCAGGTAGTGTTAAGGCCATTTGGCAACTCCTTCCTTAATATATAGCTGACCACGTTGCTTACCACCGGCGCCTGGGATGTCAAGATCGCTCAGACCCCAAGCCCCTAAAAGGTACGGCCTTACTTTTAGGGAATATCCATTCCCTAAAAGTAAGGCCGTACCTATTTGGGACTCAATATAACAGCGAGGTCTTAGGCGTTTTCGTCGCTACCTGCGTCTGCCGTACAAGTGACATCTGAGGACTGCTCAACAACATCACCTGCATCATTGGAACAGGATGAGCTCAAGATCTCTTCATCTTCGCCCAGCTCGATGGTGCAGTTGACGGCTGCACCGCCAACTTCAAAGGTACCAAAGATTTGCGGAAAGATATTATCATCAGGGCGATTGCGAAAAATACCCGTACCGCTCATGGATGTATCCGCGGAATCATCATCGCAACTGATGGTAACCTCAGAGACAACAAACGAGGCAAACAGGCCATCACCATCTGGGCCGTTGCCTGTATGCACCGTACCCTCTTCATCTTGGCAGAAGTCATCGACGGTTACCGTCACTGAGTTCGAAGAGGAGCCGTAGGTGCCGGCAGTACCGTACGCGGTTGTGGTAACGTTATCCGGACCACTGCTCTCAGCACTCTCTTCAAACTCCCCACAGGTCTCGCCACCTTCACCTTCTTGCGGGCCTTCACCCTCTCCCTGAGCAAGCACCTCTTGCACCAAGGCATCCAGCAAAAAGCTAGGTAGCTGCTGCATAAGAGATGCGGTCTCCTCGCTACCGCCAAAAACAGCGGCCACCGCAGCACCAGAGTTTGCACTGTTTGACGTTGTTGAGGTGGTCGTGCTATCGCTGCTATCACTACAGGCAATAACCACACCGACGATCAGCAGCAGAAAAAACAGTCCACCAAAAATCGTTCGCATTTGTCGCATAGAATCCCCTCCTTCTATAAATTTAAACGAACTCTTTTATGGAAATGAAATAGGGCTCGTGATTACTGGACCGAGACTTTAATTATACTGGATTAATTCTCGCAGAGAAAAGTGGGTAAATTTCTACCTCGCCCTAATATCTCTCGACACCTTGCTGGCAGCCGGCTTCAGGCCAACACCGGTTTTTCTAGACTCATCAAGCCAATCCAGCTATGAGGAAGCAACTTTACTTAGAAAGGAATCCATCATGAAAAAAATAGCTGTCGTGCTAACGCTTGCCTCGCTGCTCTCTGTGAACGCCTATGCCGAACCCAAGGGGGCACGAATTATCTATGATTTCGACTTCATGATAAACGACAAGCCGGCAAAAATGGAAGGACGCTACTTTATAAAAAAAGGCTTTGTGCGCGTGGAAATGGACATGGCTGAAAACCCTATGGGTCAGACCGTTGTCATCAAACATGCCAATCCAGAGAAGACCTTTCTACTATTCCCTGAGAGGAAGACCTACACCGAGCAAGATGCCTCGGACATACCCCAGGTCACCATGACAAAACCCAAGCAGCAACCGGTTTTTAAAGCCACTGGCAAGAGACGCAAGGTTGCCGGCTATTCCTGTGAGGTCATGGAGAGACGTACTGAAAGACGGCACGAGGAGATGTGCATCAACCAAAACCTTATTAAGGATTTAGCTACTGAAGATCTCTTCAGCACATCAACCGCAGCCAAAAAGTCGCTCTTTCCCTCAGGAATAAAAGGTTTTCCTCTAGAGTACACGAGCCGTGACCTCGACTCTGGCACCATGGCGAAAAACGTCCATACCCTGCGCGTACGTGAATTCCACCGTGAAAATATCAAACCAGGCCTGTTCCAAGTCCCAAAGGGCTACAAAAAACAGGATAGGACCTTTCCAGACATAGGTAAGTGGCAACAGCAGTCTATTGGCAAGGGGGGCCAAGGGGGCAAAGACCTAAAGGGACTGTCTCCAGAGATGCAGAAAGACCTCAAGGCACTGCAAAAAAAGCTGCTAAAAAAGCAACAAGAGCTGCAGAAAAGGTACAAAAACTATAAGCCTGAGGGTTAATCGAACCATTAGAGGTTACGCTAGACGGATAGCTGCCACTAAAGAACACAGATTCTGTTAAAACCCGTAGCATCATTACAGGCAGCTCGGTCGTTGAGCTCCTCGATCTCGTAGTAGCCGGCTTCGTTTTCTAACAAACGGAAAAAACGTAATGGCTTTAAGTCGTACTCAATGGATTCGACTGCTGCGTCACTGATAAACTGAAACAGGCGCATATCATCTGGCAGTGCTTTGCCTGCTAGATGGTTTGCAAGTGCTTGTTGCTTGTCTCCAACAGACCGACCGGTGGAATGGTCTCGAGCACAGCGGCACCCACCGGCATAGCACGAAATAGATGGCCTGCCGGTTGTAAATTGCGGATAAGGGATTTAGTTCTAATGGACGACTCTGCATCCACCTTGACTTCCGCCACTAGTGAGTTCATGACGGTGGTTTCAGCATCTTGCCGCTTAAAACTACTCATTTCAAAATAGAGCAAGTCATCGGCGTCCATCTCAGGGCTTTTCCCCTCTAAGACCATCTCATTACCGCTCATCGAGCACATCCATACGTTGTCTGGGCGTTCGGCATGGTTCGGGTCACCAAAGATAATGAGCGCGGGATCTTTACCAAGCTCGAGACGCGTGCCTGGCAGGTAGTGGTAGCCCTCCAGTGGCCGCTTTTTCTGTAATCCGACTGGATTCATCACGAAAGGTATTGTTTTTGGCTAGCGGACCACCAGGAAGGTTAGCAAGAGGCGTACGCACTGCATCGGCGTTAAACAAGATAGGATAGGTAGGAGATTCCAAAACATCGGCGGCAATATAATTACCTGCAAACGGAACCGTTTGGTGCTCGGGTAATGTTTAGTACTCTGCTTTCGTCACGTTGATTGCTCCAGTGGCTGAATCTTGCGTTAGTGTCACACGATAAAACCACTCGATATCGACACTACGACTGAGTTCGATAAAGTGGTTAAACACCTTACTGGCAGTAGCGTTGCTGTCTTGATCCGAGAAAAAGATTACGTATTCCAGAGCTACGGACTCATCGTCAGACTCAAGAACACGGTAGACCACCTTCAGAGCGAGATCGCTGTTTCGGTTATTTAGTTGATCCTCGCGCACATTAAGAAATGGGACGAAGCGGCGAGCTAAAACAGCTGTATCCTCAAGATTAAGCTCAGCGAAACTCTGCGACCAAAAAACTGGTTTAAGCTTCTCATAGCGACAGTGGGGATTGTTCTCAACGTAGAGCTTGACCACCAGGTGAAGATTGGGCAGGCGCTCACCCATAATCTGGTGAATGGCTGGCCGCTGTGGAACAAGGTCGAAACGTAGCCTGCGCTCAAGCTTTTCCGTTTCTCCGTTTTTTGCGTAGATATCTGCTCTAGCATTGATTTTTCGATAATAGGGCTCTGGAGCCGGTTCGCAAACAACCTCATGCTCCACGGTCAAATACTCAACGGTGCTGGACGTAGCCGAAGTTGCCGCTGGAACAACATGAGACACAATGAGCTCTTCTGGTTGAGTATCGGGCGTGGGTGGCTCTTGCTGATCTGTCCGGTCAGCAAGAGCTAAAGAGCCACTGAAAGTAGAGATAAGGCAGAGGTATAAAATAGTTAGGCAGATGGGTTGTCTAGGTATGGCTAACATCACCGCAGTCATTCAATAGCCTTGATGGAATAGCACACTAGCGAATGTAGTCTTAATAACGCGTTATGTCAAATATCAACCACTAAACAGTAAGAAATAACACCTTCAACCTGTTATAAAACCATCGGTTGCAAATAGGTCGTAAAACTGCTTGCCAACACCACGGCTGTCTTGCCCTTCTCATACTTCACTTTGCCGACAATGCCCTTGAAGGTAATCTCAATAGTGAGGAATGACAGCCAACACCGTAATCTGTCGTGTCTTGGGCCCATAGGCCCAAAGAATGCGGTGGGCTTTCGGTGTGCGGTTCTGAACGTAAGCGCTAAACACCTTTACCTGATAGACCTTTTCAAAGCTATCAATAATATGAGATTCCAGACCTGGATGGCGTGGGTTTTGAGATAGGTGTTTTAAGGCTTTCTTAAGCTGCTTCTGTAGACCCTTTTTTGCAGGATCGTTCATGATGGCTTGGATCTGTTGCTCTGCCTCAGCAGTCATACGGAGTTCAAAGGGGCCTGAACTCATTCCACCCACTCATCGGGGATCTTTTTAGTTTTGCCTTTCTTGAAATCTTTAAGCGATGTCCGCAGGCTTTCGAGAAGTTCGGCCTCACTCAAAGGTACACTCTTATGCGGAACAAGTTTAATCGTGCCGTCCTTGAGACGCTCAAGACTATAGGAGTGAACGTCTTCTCTGAGAGTTTTGGGAAGGGTGATGCGACCACGGTCATCGACTTCAACGGTTTTAAGTTTCTTTATACTTTTCATACTCTATAGGATACCTAAATACCTGAAATGGGTCAATGGGAATATGCTCAGTCCTATTTGTCAAACGACCTCTTGAATGCCATACCTTTCGGACCACCTTGAGGCTTTTTGTAACCCCCTGAAAACCAAGGCTATCTCATTGGTTTTCAAGAGGTTTCTGGCATAACTCTGCAAGTGAGTGCAACTAAAATACAGGTGAGTTCCACTGAGTTGCTTTGCTAGTGCTTTGCAGTTTTTGATGCGACGCATGGCAGGGGTACACCGGAGTGCTCACCCAAGCAGAACGTATTTACCAAGAGCCCTCCCCTTTCCAGATCGAAAAATAATCATTATCTTCATCTTCTATCTCTTATCACCTAGCTGTGGCAGATTCCAAAATTTAAGCTGCTGATTTTTTCATTTGTTCTAATCCCTCAAGAATGAACATGCGCATGAGGACTTGATAGGGTACGCCCTTTTTGTCTGCAATTCGTTTGAGCTCCTTAATGGTGCGCTCCTCCAGCGCCACACTGGTCGGGAGACGTCTCCCTTTAATCTTCTTCATGGCCTCAAGGATCTTCTTCTCATCGAACTCTATGGGGCCTTCATACTCTTTGAGTGATTTTGCGTAGTAACGTTTCATACTGTTTCCTTTCCTTATGATGAGCAGGCCGAGCACTGATTGGCCGTACACGCCCTTCTCTTAAGGTAAACACGACTTGCAACATCCGACCTGTGATGGTTGGTCCAACAATCCCAAGTCGTTCTTCGGACGCCGGAGGAGATACTTGGATACCCAAAGGTAAAGCGACACCGGAATTAAAGACCTCCTCCACCTCTCCAACCGACACATTGTGCTTAGTCCTGCTCTTAGTGCGGTTAGCCATGTCCCAATCAAAATCAAAACTCCGGCTTTCTAGCAACCAATAGAACAGCCATTCGACAAATTCAAACTTAGCCACTATATATATAGTGTATCAGACTTTTTGTATAGTGCCTAAGATACTTATGGGGTCAAACGCTTGAACAAACTTCAAGGGGTGTGCTGCAGCGTACTAAATTGAACTGTAACTATTTGAAAATACAACTGGAGATGAGCTCTAATATCCCGCTCAGCGACGGGTGAATGCCTCGGCTTTGCCGAGGCAGAGGGGTTGCGAAGGCAACCCCTTATAATCCTCTCCAGGGAGCCTTCTCTTTAGAGAAGGCTCCCTGGAGCTGAGCGGGATCGAACCGCCGACCTCTTGAATGCCATACCTTTTGGGCTACCCCTAGCCTCTTCGCAACTCCTTGAAAATCAAGGTTATCTCGTTGGTCTTCAAGACGTTTTTGGTATGACTCTGCAAGTGAGTGCGACTGAGATACAGGTGAATTCCAGTCAGTTCCACGGAGTTGCTTTGCTAGTGCTTTGCAGTTTTTGATGCGCTATAGGGCAAACTAAGCCGTGACCATCGGTTCTAGGCTCGCTTTTTTTTCTTAAACACTGCTTTTTCTAACTGCTTTAGGCGCATCTCAATTTCAGAAGGAGCTCTTAGCCCTGCTCTTAATTTTTCACGAATCAACTGTTGATATTTCAACCCTCGACGGGCAGCTTCCTGCTTATAAGCTCTTATTAAATCGGCTTCTAAAAAGATGGTTGTGCGAATCTTTGGATTTTGCGCTTCAGCATACTCCTCTTCCGTCATTTCAATACTTCCATAATGAAATTCTCTATCTTTTAAGCTACTCTTGCCCTTCATACTCTTTCCACGCCTCCATCAAAAGGTCTTGATTTTTGATAACCACCTCGCTTAGTTGATTCACAGTTCGCTTTGAAAAACCATAAGCCGCCAGGCACTCGCCGGTATGGATATCAAACTTTGCTTCAGCTCCTGCTGTGAGAACATGTACATGTGCGGGGCCGTGATCCATCGGATAAATAACAAATTTGAAACGGCCAAAGCGAAGCAGCACTGGCATATGTATATAATATATTCAGTTTATATACATTTGTCAATAGATTCGATCAGGACCCTGAAATTGCGGAATGAAAGCAAAGGATCGGCTTTGCCGAGGCAGAGGGGTTGCGAAGGCAACCCCTTATAATGGAGCTGAGCTCTAATATCCCGCTCAGCTCCCAAGCACCTATCAACCACATCGTTTTTTGACGGATTCATTCCGTCAAAAAACGAAAGCGAGGCCCCGACATAGGCTAAACAGGCATTTCGAAAACCACCCTGGGGCGAGCACATACAATGGAGCTCAGTGCCCGTATATCGAACTTTCTTTGTCCAACACCCTGACTACAATGTCAATGAAATTAGAGAGTTAATAGCTGCCTAGTGGCCTTGTGGACAGTGGACAAAGGTTTCGGGTGAGGACAAAGCGTGTGGACAAAAACTTTTTGTCCACTTAGCTTAGCAGTTGTCCGGAGAGGACTAGGTATGTCTGATTTCAGTCTTCATCTCTTAAAAAACCGTCCTCTACCCAACTCTTGACAATGACCCTGACATCTTCATCAAGACTTTTTAAGTCGGCGACACCTCCGCCGGTACTTAAAATGATTCCCCATAGCTTGTGAGCCAATTTCTCTGCCCACTTTTCCTCAACTCCAAGAAGCTCTATAATGCGCTTTTTGCTATATGAAATAATCTCTTCTTCTGATGGGTTCATGGCTATCTCCCACCTTTTGGAAACAAAACTTCTCCAGATCTCAAATCAACAATCTCTCGAACATGAATTTTGTTGTTGGTGATCGCTTGCGTAGCCCCTCCAGCACCATACTCTGGAAAAGTTCCTGTAAGTGGTTCAAGATAATCTCTTGATCCAAATCTACCTCTAGGTACGCGTAGATCGTCGGCAGTCTGTAGGGTATCAAATTCAAGCCGATACGAAGCATCGTTGCGATCAGGTCTTAGCTGTAGCCGCGACTGAGCGTCGGAGGCGCTATCAAAGCGATCAAATGTGATGTAATGAGGCTCGTCAACGGCTGGCAATTGTCCAGATTCAATTGTTTCACTCACGTAAGGGTTTTTAGATCCAACATATCGATATCCTGTTGCTGGAATAACGCTACCATCTTTTCTCACATAAAAATCGGTCTTCTGAAAGCCAGGATCGCTATAGATTCTATTGAGGGTAGGTGATTTGCGTACCCCGTCTACCGTGTAGTCTGTTACATCAATAACTCGACGTGCATCCTGAAAATCAACATTGCCTTCTAGCCTTCTACCAGATTGCTGCACAAAGCTTTGCTCAAATGTTCCTTTATATTTACTAGGCGCATACACGTAACGACTTGCATTACGAAAGGCAGCTCCTGACCCCGCAATGAGGCCCAGGCCAGAAAGAATACGATCGTTAGCGCTGAGTTGCTTGCCTGAAACAAAATCGTTACCAGTAAGTAGCTCATAAAGATCAGCAACATCACCAACAATGGGTGTAAAACCGATGCCCAGACGAAACATCTCCTCATAAAGCGTTTGCTCAAGTTCTTGCTGAAGAGTCTCTCGCTCCTTATCCGAAAGTGTGTCGGGGTAAATGCCGATAGACTGCACATCACTGCGATCCGGCACTAACGTGTAACCCAAAGGATCAATGGTTACGGGTTCGTTAGTTGGGTTGAAGAAGTCTATGGTTTGCGTGCTATAGCCATCACTCTTGGTGCGCGTATAAAGTGGCGTGTCGGCAAAAGGTCGGATGCTTCCAGGAGATACCAAAGGCTGTGTCGATGTGAGACGCTCAATACGCTCGGCAATTTCTTGGTAGTCATAGAATTTACCTTGAATGAGATCAACGACGTCTTCTGCTTCAGAGACAACGGGAACGTTGTCGCGAACGAGATCTTTAAAAAAACCTATAGCCTCACTTTTTGTTTCCGATGGGAGTTTCTTAACAGCTTTTGGATCTATCTTTCTTAGAAGACTCAGAAGATCATCGGGGTATTCTTCTCTGTAGGTCTTATTGCCTAGATTCCACAGCAAAGTTTGTAGATCTGACTGTTTTACCTTGGGGTGATTTAAGCCATATTCAAGGATCTTGCGTTGGTAAGGAACAACAGCTTTCTTTTGCCAGCGAAACGTTTCGAGTTCGCTTGGTGAGGCCCTCGATGAATGCAAACAGAACGACTTGAACGAGATACGTTTCTGTGATCTTGGTGGTACAACAACGTTAGAAGGCAATGTTGCTTTAAGTGAAGCATAAATCTTGAATAGGTCATCATGAAGCTGCCAAAATTCATTAGAAAAGGGCTTGCCCTGTCCGAGTAACTTTTTAAACCGAGCCAATTTGCCTCGAATTTCACTTGCAGAGTGAACCTTAGTCACTGGCAGATACGTTAACTGAGCAACCTGATCTTGAGAGAACAAGCGAGGACCCTGTTTTGGCGCACAGGTAGATAGAAGAAAACTTATAAAAATAAGAACAAGTTTTAGCAAACGACTTTCTAGCACGTGCAGTCCAACCAAACTCATTGCTATCTAGACAACTTTACATTCATCGAACTATGTAACTACCTGAATTTACTTACCTTGACCTAACGAACCTCACACAATTCGATTGCAACATAACAAACCATCGAACCAATCACCAACTATAAGTCGTTTGATTTGTTTGAGAAATTTTGAGTAAAGCTGGGAGTCGATAGAAACATACAAAACAATGGAGCTGAGCATAGCTCTCACCTCCGGTTCGATCCCGCTCAGCGACGGGTGAATGCCTCGGCTCTGCCGAGGCAGAGGGGTTGCGAAGGCAACCCCTTATAATCCTCTCCAGGAGGCCTTCTCTTTAAGAGAAGGCCTCCTGGAGCTGAGCGGGATCGAACCGCCGACCTCTTGAATGCCATTCAAGCGCTCTCCCAGCTGAGCTACAGCCCCACAAGAACGACAAAAACACCAGTAAGTCTGGGCTTTTACCAGAAAGCGCTGGGTGTGGCAATGGTCTGTGGTCACCTAGCTAGTGTCGCAGCCAGCACTTGACGCGTTGGGGGTTTGCTGTTTAAAGGGCAGAATCATTACCGCTAGTTCTTAGGCCCTGGCCGTGCCGCGGAACGCATAGGCATAGTTACGGAGTTTCTCTATGAACGGTGACCCACAGGTCAGAGAGATTACCTTTGTCTCTATTACCCTAGGAATCATCCTGGCAATGACCATGTGTGCGGCGATGGCTTACGTTGGCTTGTATGCCGGCTTTACCATCACCGCCAGCATTCCCGCTGCGGTCATCTCCATGGCGCTGTTAAAACTGCTGCAGAAAACTATGGGTCGCCCGGGCAACATCCGTGAAAATAACATCGTCCAGACCATGACCAGTGCCGGAGAGGCGCTTGCTGCTGGTACCATCTTTACGATTCCAGCACTCATCATAACCAAGGTGTGGTCCGGCTTTGACTACTGGACCGTTACCCTTATCGCCATGAGCGGCGGTGTGCTTGGTGTACTCTTTATGATTCCGATCCGTCGCGTGCTCATTGCCCAAGACAAATATGAACTCACCTATCCCGAAGGCGTTGCCTGTGCGGAAGTCCTGCGCGTGGGTGAAGAGGGCGGCAAAGGGGCGCTCTACATTTTAACTGCGATTGGTGTGGCCGGGGCCTTTAAATTCCTCACCAGTGGCATCAAGCTCCTCAAAGGTAACGTGCAACGGGCCTTTGCCGTTGGCGATAGCGGCCTCTATTTGGGTGTGGACCTCTCCCCAGCACTGATGGGCATTGGTTACATTGTCGGAATCAACGTAGGGTTCATGGTGGTCTTGGGGGGTCTGCTGGGTTGGTTTGTTGGCATTCCCATTCTATTGCTGAACAACCCAGCTCCTGCCGATGGTCTGCTCGATCACATGTGGATGCTTTGGAGTACAAAGATACGTTATACGGGCATTGGCGCCATGGTGGTTGGTGGTATTTGGTCGATTGCCTCCATTCGACAAGGTGTTGTTGAAGGTTTGCAGCAAATGGTTGCCAGCTTTAAGCGATCAACAGATAAGAGTGCTGCCGTAGAGCGCACAAATTTGGATATGGATTTACGTTCCATCCTCATCATCATCGGGCTCAACTTGATCGTTATTGGCGGACTGTATACGGTGCTCACCAACTCTGCCGGCATTGGCGTTTTGACCACGGTTATTATGGTTATTGCCGCCTTTTTCTTTGTGGCGGTCTCCTCGTACATCAGTGGTCTCATTGGCAACGGCAGTAACCCAGTCTCTGGTATGGTCATCTGTACAGTGATGTTTACTGCGGGTGTTATGCTGATGTTTGGTTTTAAGGGCACCACAGCGGTACTCGCTACCCTTGGCGTCGCCGGTGTTGTCTGTTGTGCGGCAGCATCTGCTGGCGATATCTGCCAGGATCTTAAGACCGGTTATTTGGTTGGAGCAACGCCTAGGGCACAACAGTGGGCACAGATTGTCGGTGTGGTCATATCTGCGTTTATCCTCGCTCCCGTTATGGCGCTGCTGCACAGCGCTTACGGTATTGGTACGGGAGAGCCAGGCTCACTGATGGCACCGCAGGCATCGATGTTTGCCGGAATTGCCGAAGGGATGTTCTTAAAGACTACTGGACTACCATGGAAGTTTATCTTTGTGGGTGTTGGTATTGGTGTGGTCGTCATCGTCGTTGATGAGATCTTCAAGAGAAGTAGCCGCAATATTCGCCTGCATGTGTTGCCCGTGGCTACGGGTATTTATCTGCCACTACTCATTACCACCCCGATATTCTTGGGTGGGCTTATCAACTATATTGTCGGCAGATCCTTAAGGGATAGAGCGGCAAAAGAAAAGCAAGAGGCCATGGGCAGGGGCACCCTTGTTAGCGCTGGCTTCGTCGCCGGCGAGGCCATTATCGGTATCTTTGTGGCCATGGCCATTGTGTTCAAAGATAAGCTGCACATTGACTTTCCCGTGGACGTGTGGGGGCCTGCAGCAAGTGGTTGGGTCGATCTACTATCGCTGGTAACTTTTGCACTGATAATCACATTTTTGGCATTTATAACAAGATCAACAAAACTGAACCATGATTAAGGTGAGGTAGATGAAGTGGCAACCAAACTAATGGAGCTAAAGCCAGAGCGTCTGCGTGAGTGGGAAGTGGACTCAGAGACAGAGCGAGTGGTGATCTTTGTACCAAAGATACGCGGGCGACTATTGAGCCGGCTCTTGCGGCAACGGCTGAAAGAGCCCTATCACAAGATTGATCTTGATGAATTTGGTAGCGTCGTCTGGCAGAGCTGTGATGGTGACACCAGCGTACGCGCCATTGGTGAGATACTACGGCAACGCTTTGGCGATACGATTGAGCCGCTGTACGATCGCCTTAGCCTCTTTCTAGAGAAGCTCAAACAGAACAACCTTATTCGCTATAGCAACCTGCAAGAGGTAAGCTTCGAAACCACCAACCCGTAGTTAGTGCTGTGCCATACCTTCAAGGAAGAGCGCCGACGCCTCAATGCCTTTGTAAAAGTGTCCAAGGTTAAACTTTTCATTGGGGCTGTGAAGGTTTTCATCCGGAACGCCAAAACCCATAAGTACCGTATCCACACCAAGCTGTTCCTTGAACGACTGCACCACAGGAATAGAGCCGCCTTCGCCAAGGTAGACGACCTCCTTGGCAAATGCCTGGCGCAGCGCTTTGGTTGCAGTTTGCATGGCCACAGAGTCTAATGGCGCCATATAGGGCTTGCCCGCGTGGAAACGCCTCACCGTAGCCGCCACTCCAGGGGGTAGTTGCTGTTGGATAAAACGCTCGGTTGCTGCCATGATTTCTTCTGGGTCCTGATGCGGCACCAAACGCATGCTGATCTTGGCCGTGGCCTTGGCAGGTATGATGGTCTTGGCACCCTCACCCGTGTAACCACTCAGGATGCCGTTGACGTCTAAGGTTGGCCTTGCGGCAACGTGGGTTAACACCCCGAAGCCTGATTCACCAAAGAGTGCTTTAACACCGAGCTCCTTACGGTACTCCTCTTCATCAAAGGGCAGCGACGCAAGCATACTCTTCTCGGTTGCAGAGAGCTCACGAACGTTGTCATAAAAGCCGGGAATCAATACGCGACCGCTATCGTCTTTGAGCTTGGCAATGACTGTCGCCAAAGCATTAGCCGGATTCTGAACTGCTCCACCAAAACAGCCACTGTGCAGATCCTGTCGTGGGCCCTGCACATCCACTTGCAGGTAAACAATGCCGCGCAAGCTGCTCACAAGGGTTGGCAGGTTTTTGGCAAACATGTGGGAATCTGAAACCAACGCAGCATCACACTGCAGCTTCTGTTTATTTTCTACGATGAACTGCTCAAGGTGCTCACCACCTACCTCTTCTTCCCCCTCAATTAAGAACTTGACGTTGATCGGCAGGCGACCGCGCTGCTTGAGAAAGGCCTCTGCCGCCTTGACGTGAATAAACAGCTGACCCTTGTTATCAGCGCTGCCACGGCAGAAGAGCTCGTCGTTTTTAATCGTCGGTTCAAATGGCGGCGAGTGCCACTCCTCCAAGGGCTCGGGTGGCTGGACATCGTAGTGGCCATAGATGAGCACCGTTGGCTTGCCCGGCGCTTGCAGCCATTCGCCGTAAACAATCGGGTGACCCGGAGTCTGGTGCAGTTCGACAACCGGCATACCGATGTTTTGAAATTCTTCGACTAGCAGCTGGGCACAGCGTTGCATATCTTCTTGGTGTTCCGACTTCGTACTCACCGAGGGAATGCGTAGGAGCGTGAAGAGCTCATCGAGAAAACGCTGCCGGTTGGCTCTGATAAAGCTGAGAACCTGATCCATGAATGCATCATTCATGGTAGGGAGGGATTGTCAATGACCAAAATATTGTGATCGGCATCGCTCTTACCAATATCCGTAAAAACCAACACGCCGGCGCCACCAGCCACAACCGCGCCAACAACCACCCAGAACCAAGTGCTCTTATAGAAGGGCTTTTTGCGTGAGCGCTTAATCGCTTGCCACTCTGCCAGCTCTGGAATGTCCGTCTCAGTAATACCAGGAACATCGCTCAAGGCAGGGACTTGCAGATCAGCTTCACGTCCCGATTGTGGCTCTTGTTTGGCTAGTCTGTCGCCTGAACCTCGCGTCCATGGCACTACAGCGCCCTGCTCGTTTAAGTTGTCCAACAGAATTTTACCAAAGCGAAAGCCACGTTGCTTTGCCAGGCCACTGTTTTCAACCTGCAACACTTCAACCCTGCTAAAGCTGCCTGTAGAAGCGCTGAAAAGCTGACCTTTGATTTGGTAAGCAGACTTTTTTGCCGGTGCAGCTTGCAAGGTTGCTAACAAGAGAATATCGGCACCGAGCTGTTTGGCTGTCTGCTGCAAAGCTGTGCTTTGACTGATAAACAGAGCCCGCCGTTCCACCGGTGGATAAGCAAGATTGCGTTTGAGTTCTGCATCGACACTGTTTTTGCCTGGCTTCAACGTCACAGCCTGCGACCACCTGGCAAAACCCCGTTTGTATACGGAGACGTAGTGTTTGCCGGCACTCAAACCAGTTGCCTTGTAGGGAGTTCTACCAACACGCACGCCATCTAGAAGTACGCGAGCCCGTTCGGGGGTGGAGTTTACTTCGAGCGTGGCCTTAGAGTTGGCAAGCACCTCCTGTTTGATATCCTCGTAGGTGCTGATGATCTTGGGTGGAAAAAACTTGGCGCTGAGCTTACGTGAAGCGCGCTTTGGATCTAGGACGATCATCGCACGAATAGCGTCTCGACCCTCTTTGGTTTTTTTGCGCAAAAACTTGCTCATACCCAGGTATAGGTAGGCCATCAGCAGGTAGCGATTGGACTCCAGATAGGCCATGGACTTCTCAAAGGCACGCAATGCCGCTGTAAATTCACGAACGGCAACATCTGCCTTGAGTAGCTCATAGGCGCGCTTACCGGCACGAAACGACTCTTCTGCCTGTTTGAGTTTTGTCTGGGCGTCACTCGTTTCTTTCAGCTCCATCTTGGTGAGGAAGGAGTTGACGCTCTCTGCAGAGACCACTCTTACGTTGGCTTGACCTTGCAGATAGCTACTTAGCCCCTCCAACAGATCCCGCTCGACAGCCTCGACCGCAGGTTGGAATCCAACAATGGCAATCTCTGGCGCGGACTGCGCAACAGCAAGCCGATCAAAGGACGCAAAAGAAAATAACAGGCTCTGGAACGCAAAGATGGGCACGAGAAAAACAACAAACCATCTATGCCACGCTTTCATCACCGTTCCTGTCGATACCGTTCTATAAGAACCTGCAGCAGAATCTCCCGTTGGTTCAACTCTGGTTGCTGCAGTACCAACTTCAACAACTCGGACAACACCGAGCCAACCTTCCTACCCTGCCGCAGCCCACAGACCTGCTTGACATCCTCACCATTGACCACGACTTCGCTGACGCTATAGGCAGCCGGTTGTCTCAGCTGCTGCTTGAGCCGCTTACCCAAGGTTACCAGTTTTTGGCGGATTTTTCTCTTTGCCGGCCGCCTGGCCGCGACATCGGCTAAGCGCAGCTGCCAGACATCGTCAACCGCCTCTCTGCCGATATCAGCAATAAGAAATCGCAGTTCAGCATCACTGTAATGCTTCTCATAATCTATGGCCTGTTTACGGATAAGGTGCGACACTCTTTTTATGTCGTGATTAGAAAAGCAGAGGCGGCGCAGCAGTTTTTCGCTCCATGGAGTGCCGTTATCAGAAGGCCTGGCTGCTTTACCAAGACCGTGCAGCAACCCAGCGAGCAGAACCGCGGTATCGGCGCCCTGCTGCCGCAAACAATCCGCAGTACGAAACCGGTGCTCGCGGATATCTTTATGAGCCCTATACAATTCAGGTAAGATCCACTTGAGCAGAGCAGTTCGGTATAAAAGTCGCAAGCCATCGCCAGGTCGAGGGGAGTTGAGTATCTTCACCAACTCATCACGCACGCGCTCATGGGATATGTGGGCAATGAGAGGAGCCTGGGCAGACATGGCAGCAAGAGTCGCTGGCTCAAGGGTAAAACCCAACTGAGCTGCAAAGCGAGCCGCACGCATTAGGCGCAGGGCATCCTCGGCAAAACGCGCGCTAGGCTTACCCACGGTACGGATACAGCGCCTCTTAAGATCGTTCACACCACCATAAGGATCTAGAAGGCGACCCTGCTCTAGGTCCCAAGCCAGCGCGTTGATGGTAAAATCTCGGCGACCAAGATCGCTCTCAATCGTTCCGACGAACTGAACCGCGGCTGGGCGACGATGGTCTCGGTAGTCACCATCTTGACGAAAGGTGGTAACCTCCACGGCGCTCTTACCTATGAGCACGGTCACCGTGCCATGCTCAATACCGGTCGGTACGGTGCGTTGAAAAAGCCGCGTGACGGTCTCTGCCCTGGCATCCGTAGCCACATCCCAATCTATAACGGGTCGATTTAACAAGGTATCACGAACACTGCCGCCGACGACGTAGGCTTGAAAGCCAGCACGGTGCAGACGGTCCATAACCTTTATAATAATAGGCGCAGAGAATGCCTGGCGCAGACGTCGCAAAGATGTCAAGCCCTTTGATTTCACTCGACAATTCTTAACAACTCCAATCCGGCAAAGCAAGCGAGCGCGATAGCAGCGATCGCCTTTCTTTCTGTAAACTATAGTTCCTAAAGACCGTGTTAGTTTTGGGTTTTTCCATATTGACTAATTATATTGATATTGTTAAACTTTTATTATTACAAGGTGCGTTGTTTGAGAAGGATTTATTAATAAATCCAAAATAATATCAAAAAAAGGAACTTTAATTCCTATATTCAAGGTTTTCCAGGGGGAACTCTAGAGATGCCAAAAGGTGGAGGAAAAAGGCATAGCCAACGGCGCAAACGGGAGAGACGTCGAAGCTCGCGGATCTACGTCAAACAGAAGATTCGCTGCCACAGCAAAGACGAATTTCTCGAGCTCTACAGCCGTGATTTCAGTAAAGGCGGGGTCTTCATTGAAACCCCCTTTCCTCCCCCTGTTGGCACGATGCTCCGTCTCGGCTTTGAACTTCCAGGTGCAAAGAGAGAAATCGAACTCGATGGCAAAGTAGTCCAGACGCAATCCTTTGGTGCCGGCGTCCAGTTCGTCGACGTCTCTAAACAACAGATGCAGCTTATTGAAAGTTGGATCAACCAACAGCGGCAGGGAACTGAGCAACAAGTCACCTTTTCCGGCAAGCTCGTTCATACCTTTGTCGACCGCCATATATTTGCCTCCTCGGGCAAGGACCTCAACTGTTGCAGCCTACCGCTGCTGTTGATGCACCTCAAAGAGAAGGCAGAAAACGGTGTCTTACGTATTTATCATAACGATGAGTTTCGTAATTTGCAGTTGCGAGAAGGCATACCCACTGAAATCCACTCTTCTAAATTTAACGAGAACTACTGTCTTGGTAGGATTCTTAAACGGGTGGGATCCATCAGCCAAGAAGAGCTCCATGCAAGTCTAGTGGCGATGGTACGTACTGGCAAAAGACAAGGCACCATCCTCTTGGAAAGGGGCCTACTCTCCTGGGAAGAAATCCAAAAGGGTCTGCAGTGGCAGCTAGAGATCAAACTCGATGAGATTTTGCATTGGCAAGAGGGAGAGTTTTTCTTCTATCGTGAAGAACCCAAGCAGCAGCTCGATTGGATTGAGCCAGAGCTAGACCTACAGCAGGCGTGTTTTCACAGCCTATACCGCCAAGCACGACATCGTGATGAGGTCACCCTACCGCTGCTCTGTAACTTTAGAGACTTTCGCATTGTCCAAGGAAAACGTCCGCTGCACCTATTCTTTCACAGCAATCAGGAAGCCGCGCTCTGGGAACATATTGTCTCTCAGCAGCCAACACCACGAGCGCTGTTCAACAACCCTGAACTGGCTCGGCTTGATGTTCGCGCCTTTATTGTCGCCCTAGTTGCAACGGGACTGGTCGAGCTGCGGCATCCCCAAGCGCATCGGCAAACGGATAAGCCTGCGCCAGTTCCAAACTGGCTGGAATCCAGTAACTACTTTCACCGTCTCAACCTACCGTGGACGGTTGCCAGCAAGGAAGAGATTCGAACAGCGCACCAACGTACGTTAGCTCTGCTAGAACCGCTGGATGCACAACACTGCGGTAAGCTGCGAGACAAGCTCAATGAAGCCTATACAACCCTGGAAAATGACTTCCAACGCCGTAGCTACCGTAAGAGCATCATCGGTAACGAAGAAATGCGAACCATGGCCGCACGCCTCTATCGGCTTGGCAAAATGAAGTTTCACCGCCAGGAGTTTTCCTCTGCCTATCCGCTACTCCTGTCGGCATCCGATCTTAACCCAGGCATGCCAGAGTATGACCACTGGCTTGCCAAGGCAAAAAAGGCCTACCTCGAATAAGCATTAAGGAGTAACACCGTGAGACACATCTTCACATCCTTTGGGAAACGTAGACACCAGGGCATCTCGCTGGTTGAGATCACCATTACCTCTCTGGCCGTGACAATCATCATTGCGGGAATCTACCAAGTCATGCGCGGTTCTGAAGAGCGTCAAAAACAAGAGAGGCTCGTCTCTCAGGCAACCTCAGACATGCGGCGTGCCAAGGAAATGATCGTCAACTCTCTCTCCAAGGTCTATCAGGATGTCGACAGCCACAATTACGGACGGGTGTTGATGATCGACGGGCCGATTCCAGTGGTTGCTGAACCGGGCAATAAGTTCGGTGAAGCCTCGACCTCGCCAGATCAACTGACCTTTATCCAGACTTTGGGTGCTGAGTACGGCCTGAACCAAAACTTCGCTGCAAACGCCACAAGCATCACGGTTAAGGTTACCGCTGGCCAGCTTCCTCCCTTTGAAAGCGATGATCTTGTCATCATCAGCAACCGCGATGCCTTTGAGCTGAAGCGCATTGGTGAGGATGACCCTGTCTTCATTCCGGATGCTGCAAATCCAACCGCTGTAACCTTCAGCCTTGAGAATTACACCGACTCCATACTGAAACTGTCCGATGGCACCGCAGTTACCGCCTTTGAGTACAAGGATTCCAGCAGCCTCTACAACGACCCAGATAACATGCAGCCCTTTACCCCGGAGACTTCGACCATCCAAAGGGTACAGCTGGAGAAGTACTTCTTGGCACCCGATAGCGACAACAAGGTAACGCTCTACCGTACGATCGACAACGACGATGCCGCTCAGAAGGTTACGCAGGCAAGATTCCATGATATGCAGCTCACCGCTGTCTTGAACGACCTGACCTCACAGGTTAGTAGCACCGATCTCGAAACAGCAAAGAACGTGGCTCAAATCAACCTGTCGTTTCGATTTGCCACCAGCGAACGCACAGAGACCAATTCCGCCACCATCTCATTACAGGGCAAGCTGGGAGGCAACAACCTATCAAAATTAGCCGCACTCAGGGCCACCCCATCTGAAAACTATCAGGGTGATGCAGGCGAGATCTTACAGCCTGGCGCCGGCGTCCTCGTTCCCACCTCAGACAGCGTCGTCGCCATTAGAAATGTCTATACGTTAACCACTCAAGGTAGTGGCACCGAAGTGGTAGGCGGCAAATTGCAGTTTATCGAGGATGGCGAGGTCTTTGATCCGCTGGGATACGATCCAAAGATGCCCGCGCTCAACATCGATCACAACCCCTACTTTGGTGATGTCAGCGTCCTGCTCGCGCGCCAGGGCGAACTATCCGGCACAGAAATCGACTACACAGCACAAATCATTGAAATTATGGAAGATGAAAACGGTGAGATCTCGGTCGACTCGCCTAGTTACCAGCACACCATCCCCGGCTTCAACAGTGCCACGGTGATGGTGCCCTTCAATACGGCGGGTAAAGACGTACGTTGGCTGATGTCGCATGACACTCCTCCTGATAATCCAGCACTCCAGGCAAACAAAGACCGCATTCGCAAGGCTAAATTGATCTATCGGGATGACCCCACAACCACGCCGCCAGATGATAAAGAGTTTACGACCTTTGCCGACTACAACCTGCTCTTTCCAGAGGGTGTCTCGACTCTCATTGTCGGGGCTGGTATTGCCAAGCCAACCCAGTGGCACGACAGCGTCATGATCCTCACTTCGCCAGCTGAAGCTGCGGATGGCACGATTGTCCCAGGCGGCCTATTTATATTTATGGTAGGAGTCAACACCTCCCTACCCGATCCGGCTCCTGATCCCGGCAACGTCATAAAGCTGGGACAGATTCTTGAGTTCACCGATGGTCCGATAACGGACTTTAAGCCGATTTACATCGATGGTGAAAGCCGCCCTACCGCTTACCAGATTTCTGCCAACACCACGCCGCTGTTGGCCTCCTATACTGCCTTCTCCCAGATGGTGCTGGATCTGTTAGCCAACCCCGGCGCGCTGGTAAATATGCAGACCGTGACCAAAGTCGGCAATACGGTCTACTGTGATAATTTCCTGCAGCCGCAGATGATGAGTCAAGCGGCTATTGCCGCAGGATACAACAATGGCCTGTTGTATGGCGCACCCATGATCAAAACCGCTATAGCTATGAAAGAGAGTAACCACAGCGTGGTCGATATGTTTTTTAGCAGTGCTCTCATCGAACCGAACCTGCAGGAGCTCACCTATGCACCCCAGCTACAGAGGATTTACGCCGGATTGATGAAGGCCTCGATCGAACCAAACGCCGTCATGACGCGAGCAAAGGTGCAGTTGACCTGGAATGGTGCCAATACCTTTGGTGGAGACCTGGGTAGTGGCTATTTCTATCCCATGATCGAGCAAAACCCCGTGACCGCATGCCAAGACAATAAACCCTACTATCCACCCCTACCTGATCCAGGTTGGCTTGAAGATGCCAGGGATATGGCTATCTACCTTGGTGTTCCTCCTGAAGTCGAAGGCCCCTACCATGGTGTTCTGGACGGGGACATTGTCACCTATGTCGGACCACACGATCCGGGTCTTGATATCGGTGATCAAGGAACAGGAATCGGAGGAAAGTAGATTTCTGTGAAAATCATCGGTAAACGACACGGCGCGAAAGTGACCTCAGATTTAATTTTATAATTGATATCTTAATAAAATTTAATTAGTATATAATTTATATAAACTTCCCAAAGGAGGAATATCATGGCCGTGAAACGTAAACGCAAGAAGACAGCAGCCAAGAAAAAAGCGACCCGTAGAAAACCGAAGAAGCGCACAGCCAAGAGAAAGGTAGCGAAAAAGAAAGCAACACGCAAAAAAGCTACCCGCAGAAAAAAGGCGACAAAAAAGTCCGCAAAGAAAAAACCAGTACGTCGTCGTAAAAAAGCTGCGAAAAAAGCAACAAAGAAAAAACCAGCACGTCGTCGTAAAAAAGCTGCAAAGAAAGCAACAAAGAAAAAACCAGCACGTCGTCGTAAAAAAGCTGCAAAGAAAAAGCCAGCTAGACGTCGTAAGAAGAGAGCCGCTAAAGAAACGGCAAAGCCTAAGAGAAGAAGACGCCGCAGACGGAAGAAGTAACCTCTGGGTTACTTGCTTTGTGTCGATGGGATCAGATGACCCGTCACTACTGACTGTGCGAAGTTAAGCGGAGCGAACTCTTTCAAGATACTTACCGGTTGCAACCTCAACACGGATGATATCCCCTGTCTTGATGAAAGTCGGTACTTGGATATCTATTCCGGTTTCTAGGGTAGCTGGTTTGTATTGAGCCGTTGCCGTTGCACCTTTGAGCACAGCTCCAGCAGAAACGACCTTGAGGTCGACCGCAACGGGTAATTCGATCCCAACGGCTTTGTCTTCATGAAAGTTCACAGCCACCTGAGCGTTGGCTGTCAAAAAACCAGCAGCCTCTCCAAGGAGATCCTTGGAGAGGCTGATCTGTTCAAAGCTCTCACTGTCCATAAACGTCAACCGCTCCCCCTCATCGTAGAGGTACTCCATCGAACGCTGCTCTAGGTGTATTTTGCTCACCTTCTCATCAGAACGGAAACGCTGAGTTCTCGATGTGCCATCTGCAATATCACGCATCTTCACCTGTACATGACCACGCCCCTTACCCGGAGTGACGTGATCCATCTGTAAGACACGGTAGACCTTCCCATCTACCTCGATCAGGTGTCCCACGCGAATCTGCGTTGCTGTGAGCATGAGAGTTCATGCCCAAAAGCCGCGGGAATTGCAAGAGGTCAATAAAGCTGGATCTTAACCTTAATATTTGGTAGAGGCAGGAGCCGTTGCAACGCTGGCTATCAACGGCCAAAAGTTTAAAAAAGACTGCTAGTTAAGGAAAACCTATGTTTCAGAAGCTATCCCCACCAACCAGTGGTGAGACCATCCACATGGAGACGGGCAACCGGCTGCGCGTACCCGATACGCCGATCCTCCCCTTTATTGAAGGCGATGGTATCGGTCCTGACATTTGGCGTGCCTGCAGAGAGGTGCTTGATGCCGCGGTCAACAAAGCCTACGCTGGAAAACGTAAGATTCACTGGTTTGAGATTTATGCCGGGGAAAAGGCCCAAGCCCACTATGGTGAGTGGCTGCCCGAAGATACCCTCAAGGCCATTGCCACTTATCGTGTAGCCATCAAAGGACCGCTGACCACGCCCGTAGGTGGAGGTTTTCGTAGCCTCAACGTCAGCTTGCGACAGCTGTTAGAGCTCTACGCCTGTGTACGCCCAATACGTTACTTCACTGGAGTCCCAGCACCGGTCAAGGAGCCAGAGAAAGTCGACTTTGTCATCTTTCGCGAGAATACCGAAGATGTCTACTCCGGCCTTGAGTGGAAACAGGGCAGCAACGAAGCCATGCGGCTAATCCACTTTTTGAACAACGAACTCAAGGCCAAGGTACGCGAGGACTCTGGTGTTGGCATCAAACCGATCAGCATCACTGCTTCAAAACGGCTCATCCGTATGGCCATCCAATACGCCATCGATCATCAGCGCAGCAGCGTTACCCTGGTGCACAAAGGCAACATCATGAAGTTTACTGAAGGGGCATTCAAAGAGTGGGGCTATGAGATTGCCAAAGAGGCCTTTCCGCAGCAGACGATCACAGAGGATGAGCTGTGGCAAAACCATGATGGTAAAGCACCTGCCGGCAAGATCGTCATTAAAGATCGCATTGCCGACAACATGTTTCAGCAGCTGCTGATCCGACCGCATGAGTATGATGTGATCGCCTCTCCCAACTTGAATGGCGATTACCTCTCAGATGCGGGTGCTGCTCAGGTGGGTGGACTTGGCATGGCACCAGGTGCCAATATTGGTGATCAAGCGGCGCTGTTTGAAGCCACCCATGGCACTGCCCCCAAATACGCTAACCAAGACAAGGTGAACCCATCATCGCTGATTCTCTCGGGAGTGATGATGCTGGAGCATCTTGGCTGGCAGGAGGCTGCGGACGCAGTGGTGCAAGGTCTACAAAAGACCATCCAACAAAAGCGGGTCACCTACGATCTCGCCCGCCACCTAGAGGGTGCAACCCTGCTCAAATGTTCTGAATTCGCCACCGCCATCAGCAACAACTTGGCTTAAGAGGGTTTGCCATGGCTAATAAACGAAGCAAGATCTCCATCATCGGTGCTGGCCACGTTGGCGCTACCGCCGCGCATTGGGCGGCACTGGAACGACTAGGAGATATAGTGCTCATCGACATTGTCGAGGGGCTTGCAGCGGGTAAGGCGTTAGATCTATGCCAAGCCGGACCGGTCTACAACTGCGACTTCGTCATCCGCGGTGGCCAGGAGTATGACGCCAGCAAAGATAGCGACATTGTTATCGTCACCGCAGCCGTACCACGCAAACCAGGGATGAGCCGGGACGATCTTCTCGAGATCAACACTAAAATCGTTCATTCGGTCATTGGCGAAGTAGCCAAGCGCTCTCCCGAGGCCGTCATTATCATGGTGGCCAACCCCTTGGACGTCATGACTTGGGTCGCACGGCAGGTAAGCGGCTTCCCCGACAGCAGAGTGGTTGGCATGGCGGGTATTTTGGATACGGCTCGCTTTCGTACCTTCTTAGCGCAAGAGCTCGACTGTTCTGTAGAGGATGTCCAAGCTTACGTCCTCGGGGGCCACGGCGACAGCATGGTGCCGCTGGTGCGCTATTCCAGTATGGGCGGCATACCCATTACTGAGCTGTTATCCAAGGAGAAGATCGATGCCATTGTCCAGCGCACCCGTGATGGTGGTGCTGAAATTGTCTCGCTGCTGAAAACTGGCTCGGCCTTTTATGCACCGGCTGCCGCCGTCGTTAGCATGGCAGCCAGCATCATCCACGACAAAAAGCGGGTACTTCCCTGTGCCGCTTTTCTAAACGGCGAGTTTGGTTATCGTGGATTCCCGCTCGGCGTGCCAACAAAACTGGGCGCAGGCGGTGTTGAGCAGATTATCGAAGTTCCCCTGCAGGCCGAAGAAAAGGCAGCCTTAGCCAAGTCTGCCGAGGCCGTCCAAGCCACCATCAACAAGGCGAAAACGCTCTTAGAAAAGTTGTGAAGTTCTACGAATATCAAACCAAAACGCTGTTTGCCGAACATGGCATAGCCATACCCAAAGGCAGAGCCATTACGGAGGTGGGTGAGGTCAGCAAAGCCATTGAGGCGGTTGGCGGCACACCGGTGGTCATCAAAGCACAGGTGTTGGCTGGCGGTCGTGGCAAAGCAGGTGGTATTCAGTTTGCCGCAAGCGACAAAGAGGCCAAGAGCATAGCCACACAGCTTCTCGGCAAAACCTTGACTACCGTACAGAGCGGTTCGGCAGGTGAGACCATCCGCACGCTCTACGTTGAGGCCAAGTCGACCATTGACAAGAGCCTCTATCTTGGCCTGGTGGTTGACCGGCAACAGCAGGCGGTGACCATCATCGCTAGCGGTGAAGGGGGTGTGGAAATCGAAACCGTGGCTGAGCAGACGCCGGAAAAGATTCATACCGCGACACTACCAACGGTTGGCTATTCGCCGTATATCGGCCGCAACCTGGCAAAAAAGCTTGGTTTAGAGGGAAAACAGCTAGTCAGCTTTGCCACGCTACTGGGCAATCTCTGTCAGCTGTTTGTCAACAAGGACGCTTCGCTGGTAGAGATCAACCCACTTGTTGTCACCACCGAGGGTAACCTCGTCGCCCTAGATGGCAAACTCAGCATCGATGATAACGCCGCTTTTCGACAACGTCAGCTTGCGCAAATCTATCAGCAGGAGAACCGCGCTGCTGAGAACCAGCTAGAACAACAGGCCAGAGAGATTGGCGTTAGCTTTGTTTCTCTGGATGGCAACATCGGTTGCATGGTCAACGGCGCAGGACTGGCCATGGCAACCATGGATCTCATCAAGCTCTATGGAGGTGAACCGGCAAACTTTCTCGATGTCGGCGGCTCGGTGAGCAGTGAGCAGGTGAGCGCTGCTTTTAAACTGCTAACCTCTTCAAAGAGAGTCAAAGGCATCTTGGTCAACATCTTTGGCGGCATTGTTCACTGTGACCGGGTGGCAAAGGGTATTGTCACGGCAGCAGAGAACCTCTCTCTCGACCTTCCGGTTGTCGTACGACTTGAAGGCACGCACGTTGAACAAGGCAGAAGCATCTTGGCAGAGAGCGGTTTAACGCTCATACCGGCAGAGAGCCTAGAACATGCGGCAAAGACTATAGTCGAGCGAGTACAACGCTGATGGCAATCTTGGTTGACAAAGAGACACGCGTGATCTGTCAAGGCATTACCGGAAAGAACGGCTCCTTTTACACCGAGCAGTGTTTAGAGTATGGCAGCAAAGTCGTCGCCGGGGTGACTCCGGGTAAGGGCGGACAGAAGCACGTTGGTCTACCTGTGTTTGACTCTGTGGCAGAGGTGTGTGACCAACTAGGACCGATCGACGCATCGATGATCTTTGTGCCGGCTCCCTTTGCTGCAGACGCCATTTGTGAAGCCGCGGCCGCTGACATCCCGTTGATTGTCTGCATTACTGAAGGCATTCCGGTGTTGGATATGGTCAGTGTATGCGCTACGCTTAAAGACAGCAAAACCACCCTCATTGGGCCCAACTGTCCGGGTGTGATTACACCAGAGGCGTGCAAAATCGGTATCATGCCAGGTTCGATTCATAAACGCGGTCGCGTCGGCGTGATCTCGCGTAGCGGTACCCTCACCTATGAAGCGGTCTATCAGCTCAGCAAACTTGGCATAGGGCAGAGCAGCTGCATTGGTATTGGGGGTGATCCCATTGTTGGCAGCAGCTTTGTGGATCTGTTGCAACGTTTTGAGGCCGACAGCGATACGGATGGTATCGTCATGATTGGCGAGATTGGCGGGCAAGCAGAAGAAGAGGCTGCGGACTACATCAAAGCCAACGTCCGCAAACCCGTAGTCGCCTACATTGCCGGGCGCACCGCTCCTCCAGGCAAACGTATGGGACATGCAGGCGCAATTATTGCCGGCGGTCAAGGCGGTGCTGAGGAAAAGATCGAACGCCTTCGCAGCGCCGGTGTTGTTGTTGAAGAGAATCCAGCACACCTTGGTCGTACCATGAAGGTTGCACTAACAAAGCGAGGTTGAAGCATGCAACAGACACTTTCGATCATCAAACCAGATGGAGTGAACAAGGCGCTCATTGGCGAGGTCATCCGCCGTTTTGAGCAGGCTGGACTAAGAATTGTCGCCCTCAAGATGCTGCGCATGTCTAAGTCGGAGGCCGAAGGTTTTTACGAGGTCCATCGGCAAAGGCCCTTTTTTGACAGCTTAACCACCTTTATGTCGAGTGGCGACGTGGTCGTGATGGTGGTTGCGGGTAAAGATGCCATCGCCGAGGTACGCAGCCTCATGGGCGCTACCAATCCAAAAGAGGCGAGTGCGGGTACGATCCGTGCGGACTACGCCAGCAGTATTGAGCAAAACATTGTCCACGGCTCTGATGCCGAGGCAACGGCAAAGACAGAGATCGCCTACTTTTTTGACGGTCTCGCTTCGGCCTAGGCTACACAGCTTGCGTTAATAGCTAAATAGGAGTAATAAAACAGAAAATGGAAAACAGAGAAGAAAACATCGTTGGCGTCATTGGTGGCTCGGGTCTCTATAAAATGGATGAGGTTGCCGATCTCAAGGAGGTCCCTACTTCCACGCCTTTTGGACCCACCTCTGCCACACCGATGGTCGGACTGATTGGCGACACTAAAGTGGTTTTCCTACCTAGACATGGTAGAGAGCATACCCACCTACCCAGTGAGATCAACTACCGCGCTAACATCTTTGCCATGAAGAAACTCGGGGTGCGCTGGTTGCTCTCGGTAAGTGCGGTTGGCAGCTTAAAGGAACAGATCAAACCAGGGGAGATGGTTGTGGTCGATCAGTTCATTGATCGCACCAAAGCCCGGCCATCGAGCTTCTTTGGCAATGGCATTGTTGGGCACGTGGCCTTTGGCGACCCCATCTGCCCGGAGATGTTCAAATCCATCTGTGCGGCTTGCGAGGCAGCCGAGGTTAAGTTTCATCGCGGTGGCATCTATGTCTGTATGGAGGGGCCGCAGTACTCCACACGGGCGGAGTCTAATCTGTATCGCAGCTGGGGCGCTAGCATTATTGGCATGACTAACTTGCCAGAGGCCAAGCTTGCCTGTGAAGCGGAGATTGCCTACGGCACCTTAGCCATGTCAACAGATTACGACTGCTGGAAAGAAGATGAGGAAGTTGTCACTTCAGATATGGTCATTCAGACACTGATGCAAAATGTTGACAAAGCCAAACGCGTCTTCAGAGAGTTTGTCAAACGCCCTCCCACTACGGAGAGTCCCATGCACAGCGTACTGAAACACGCCATTGTCACCCATCCAGAGGCCATCAGCGCAGCCAAAAAGGAGGAGCTAAGGGTACTCTTTGGCAAGTACCTTTAGCCTGCTTTAGGCAGGAGGCCGACTATGTTTGATTTGGACCAAGCCACTACTAAGATTGAGGCAACCCCAGGTCAAGTCTACTCTCTATTTACCTCCATCAACCAGATCAACCTTTCACTTGGGGATGCGCCGGCAGCGTCGACCTTTGCCTACATCTGTGCCATCCAGGAAAAGCGAGAGGGGCCGCTTGAAGTCTATATCATGCTCTTCCAACCCAAAAACAACAGCAGCGAGTTCTATCGCTATGAGGGCGGTGCAGTAGACAGCAGCGTTTACGCGGAAATAGAAGCAGCTGCCGTGGAGTTTACCCAGAATATGGGATTTATGATGGACAACATGCACTTCAAGAAACTGGATGTCGAAGCCAAAACCGAGCTGCTCAAGACTCTACCGCCGTTTACCCTAGATCGCAGCGGTTTTCGCTCAGCGCCTCCAGTAGAGAGCTCGGCGCCGAAAAACCCAGAGGAATTCGTCGATCTTGGCGTAGAGGCTGAAGTCCTTTTGAGTCATGACCGTGAACCGCTGCAGGAAGCTGCGCCAGAGCCAGAACTAAAATCAGAGCCCGACAAGCCAGCAGCGAGCAACAACCAACCGAATCTGGCCGCGCTGGCAAAACTACTCAGCGCCTTTTAACTGATTTTCAAGTGGGGGTTAGCATGATCCATGGTAATGGCAACAAGAGCTTCACTGCAACCGTGCTGCGAACCTTGAGCGTATTGCTTGTTGTGAGCACCTCAATGGCTTGCGGTAACAAACAGGTTAATCGCGATAAGGCGACCCTGCACTACGACATCGCCTACGACCTGTTGCAGAAGGGCGAGCTCGGCCCGGCCATTGAACAGATTGACAAGGCTGTCCGACTAGAGCCAAAAAATCCGGAATTTCGCAACCTATATGGCTTGATTTACGCCAGTAGTGGCCACCTCGATAAGGCGGAAGCAGAACTGCGTGAGGCACTGCGCTTGCGCCCCAATTACGCCGACGTCTACAACAACCTCTGTGGCCTCAACATTTCTCGCTCGCAATGGGACCAGGCCATCGAGCACTGTGAAAAGGCGGTCTCGATCATCACCTACGCCTCACCGGAGAAGGCTTACCATAACATGGGCTGGGCCTACTATAAGAAAGGCGACATGATGAACGCCATCCAGAGCTACAAGAAGGCGTTGCGCTATCGCGAAAATTTCTACATCGCCCACCAAAACCTCGGCATGGTTTACTTTGATCTGAAAAAGTACAACCTGGCGATTGACAACTTCCAAGCGGCAATCAAAGGCTGCAACTTCTGTCCAGAGCCTTATTACCGTTTGGGTTTGGCTCTATTCAAGGTGGACAAAAAGAAGACGGCCTTAAAGAGCTTTAACAAGTGCAGGGAACTCGACAAGGAAGGCGAAATCGGTAAGCTCTGTGGCAACTTCGTCAAAAAATATCAACGGTGAGGCCGTTTCCTCGGAACTGCCAGCACTACAGAACGTAAAGTTCAAGGTTTTTGTTGAAACCTTACAAAAGCTCCTACGTCGCGGCGCCTTTAACAACCTAAAAAACATCCTAAAGAAAAGCCATCCTGCAGACATCGTCCTCATTTTCCGTCAGCTTGATCCGGAAGAGCAGTGGCTGCTGTTTGAGCAGATAGACGATAAGGCAACCGCGGCCGAGGTTCTCTCTGAAATGGCAGGCTCTGAGCTGAACTTTTTTGTTGAACACATGTCGGAGGCCAAGCTCTTAGAGCTCTTTGCCGCCATGCCCGAAGACGATCTCGCCAGTGTCCTCAACGAACTGCCGGAGGAAAAGGCTGAGGAGCTGCTGACGAAGATGAAAAAGGACCGCTCCAGCGAAGTTGAAAAACTACTCAACTACGGCGAAGACACCGCTGGCAGCATCATGCTGCCAGACTTCTTTGCGCTCAATGAGAAGGTCAATGTCAAAGAGGCCATCGAGGCGCTACAACAGGCAGAAGACAAAGAGATGGTCTTCTACATCTATGTTACCGATGATGGCGGCCATCTCATTGGCGTACTCTCATTGCGACAGCTGCTCACGGTGCCACCAACCACGCCGATTAAGAAGATTATGAACAGCCATGTGGTCTCCGTAAGGACCGATATGGATCAGGAGGAGGTGGCGCGCATGGTCTCGCGCTACAACATCTTGGCAGTGCCGGTGGTCGACGCCACCAACAAGCTCGTGGGTATCATCACGGTCGATGATGTCATCGACGTCATTCGTGAAGAAGCTACAGAAGACATCCTCAAAATGGCGGGTGCTGGGGATGACTTTCCGAGCCACCGCACCTTGCAGAGCGTGCGCCAACGCACGCCTTGGTTGTTATTCTCCTGTATCGGCGGCTTGGTGGCGCTAGCCATCATTGGCTGGTTTGAAGATATGCTACACACGGCCATTGCCTTGGCAGGCTTTATCCCGATCATTATCGGTATGAGCGGCAACGTTGGTACACAGTCCTCAACCCTGGTGGTGCGAGGTCTGGCGATGAAGCGTATTGCTCTTGGCCAGCTCAGCAAGGTTTTATTTCGTGAAATACGCATTTCCCTGCTCATGGGTTGTCTCTATGGGTTGGGGCTATCGCTACTGACCTTTTTCGTCTATAAGACCAGCCCGCTACTTGGCCCGGTGGTCGGCGTCAGCCTCTGTTTGTCGATGATGGTCTCAGCGACCATTGGCACCTCCCTACCGATGATGTTTCAGCGCCTTAATATTGACCCTGCCATAGCCACGGGACCCTTTGTGACCACGGCTACCGACATCCTCGGCTTGTTGATCTATTTGCTCATTGCCACGGCTCTGATACCTATGTAGTCGTCATGTCCTTCACCACCGAGGGAATCATCCTCCGCAGCATCGATTATGGGGAATCCGATCGTATTTTTTCCCTATTGACGTCAACCCATGGCAAAATCTCCATCTTTGTGCCAGGTGCCAGGCGCAGCAAAAAACGCTCGGCACAGGCGCTCGATCTCTTTGTCAAAATTGCTGCAGAGGTTAAGAGTCGGCGCGGCCGCTCAACGCTGTTGCGACTTGCAGATTTTCACTATTTAGACTTTGGACTCGATATTCGCAAAGATCTGCGCCGTATCATTGCTGCCTGCGTCTTTTTAGAGTCTGTACAAAAACTAACCGCTGAAATGGATCACCACCCCCAGCTTTTTGAACTCTTAGATGGGTTCCTCACCCGCGTTGGTGAAAAACCTCTCGAAAACCTAGATCTCGATCTGGGCATTTCTTTGTTCCACCTACTCGCTGCCGTCGGTTTCCAACCCTGCTTTGATCGATGTACCCAGTGTGGCGCCAGCGTTGACAAGGCAGCGGTCAAACAACGCTACTACTTTACTGCAGCCGCTGGCGGCATCACCTGCAGCCGCTGCCGCGTCAACTTTCAGTCAGATAATCCCATAGACGGTGGCGCTCTCAAAACCGTGCAACAACTCACCAAGCAAAAGATTCCACTGCAACGTATCCGTCTGCGGCCGCAGCTTTCGCAGTGGCTACAGCCTACGCTGTTTGATATGATCCAATTCACCATCGGAGCGGAACTCAAAAGTCTGCGCCTCCTACCGCTGATGGCACAAAAGAAGGATAATGCTGATGACAACAAACGACCAACCATTAAACCAAGAGTTACTGGCAGCAGAGCCAGACCAGGTCGGCGAGCTGTTTGAGACGCTGGTCAAGATTATGGCAATCCTACGCTCGGAGCAGGGTTGTCCGTGGGACCGCGAGCAAGACCACAAAACCCTACTGCCTCACCTTATAGAAGAAGCTTACGAACTCATCGAGGCTGTCAACCGCGGCGAGCCAGAACTCATTAAAGAAGAGCTTGGTGATCTTCTGCTCAACGTGGTCTTCCACGCGCAACTTGCCAGCGAAGCGGGCTCATTTCAAATAGGCAACGTGATCACCTCCATCCGCGATAAACTCATCCACCGGCATCCGCATGTCTTTGGCGATAAGCGGGGAAGTGTCAAAAGTGCCAAGGAGGTCAAGCGAGTATGGGGAGATGCCAAAAGAGATGAGGGTAAAAAATCTATGCTAGCAGGCATTCCCAAACACATGCCAGCACTGCAACGGGCGTGGCGCCTGACCGATAAAGCCGCGGGTGTGGGGTTTGATTGGGAGAAGCCACACCAGGTGGTCGATCAGATCAAAGAGGAGTTGGAGGAGCTGCGCGAGGCACTCGACAGTAACAATCAGGAGGGACTGGTAGAAGAGATGGGCGATATGCTCTTTTGCTTTGTCAACCTCGCACGCCAACTCAAATTTGATCCTGAGCTAGCGCTGCGACAAGCCAATGACAAATTTACCGATCGTTTCACCAAAATGGAGCAAATGGCGGCGGCAGAGCAACGTCACCTTGCCGACTATTCACTGGAGGAGCAAGAGGCAATGTGGGAGGCCGCCAAAAAGAGCTGACATACACTACCCTATATGGTCACGCCAAAGTTATCCACAGCTGTGGATAAAGGTTAGGGAGGTAAAGGTCTTGGATAAAGACTCAATTGCTACAGCCAATGATTGCAGCCCTGAATCGTCGCAAGCTATCCACAACACCATGGCTGGAAAAGGGTTGTTCCACGTCCTTGCATCAGGTATGACGCCCTGGCAATTACTCGCACAACGCACGGGCGATTAGCTCAGCTGGATAGAGCGCTGGCCTCCGGAGCCAGAGGTCACAGGTTCGAATCCTGTATCGCCCATTCAAGGCTTTCGCTAGAAAGACTTGAATGGGCGATCTTATAATTGAGCGCAGCTACCTTAGGATCACCGAGCACGCGAAGCGCGCGCAGGTAATCCTGTATCGCCCATTGTCAAATTTTAGATAGTTATAGAATTTGTTGCTGCGACGGGTCGGCTGTTTTCTTCTCTATTTCTTCCGTTGAAAGCGTCTAAGCCGTTTCCTTATAACGTTCAGAGTAGCTCTTAAGAACTGTTCGAATTAGACGCTGGTAACGATTGCCATTTTTCTCGGCAGCTCCCTTGAAAAACTCAACTGTACCCTTGTCGAGCTCAAGCGTAATCTTCACCAAGTCCTTTTTCGGTAGCAGCTCCTCCGGTGGTGGCAAGAAATTTTCAACGCGAGTTAGTTTGCCAATCGGCTGATCAGGATCAACCTTAGCTTTTCTCATGGTTTTCTTCTTCATAAAACTTTCTCCCGTTTCGCCAAAAGCCCGCACCAATAATGCGAACCTTGCCTTGGCGATAGGTAAAACGCACTGTGGCCACCCTGCTCTCAATCTTACCTAAACAGAAATAGCGCTGCTCCTTATCACTATGCTCTTCATCAGTGGCGATAACGAGCTTCTCGTCGAAAAAGGCTTGGATGGCCTCAAAAAAGCTAATGCCGTGCTTTTCAAGGTTCTCAGCTGCCTTACCTTCATCCCATTCGAATTTTCCGTAGGTTATTGTCCTTTTTACTTTATCCACCTTAGCATAAACCCCGATTTTTATCAATATAAAAATATGGTATAAAATACAGACTACTAAACCATTTGAACATGTCTATATCATAGCGCCTAACCTTCAGCCTCCTAATCACTCTTGCCTATTTTTAACAATCTCTTGGTAATCTTTTGAATAAGGCCCTACTTGACGCGACGCATTTTTTACGTTATTAGGCTTCAATGAACAAGTTATTGAAAACATTAACTGCAACGACCTTGGCTATCGGCCTGTTTTTTCAGTGCAACCTTGTCTTCGCGGATGCTGGTTTCTATCCATTAGATCATGAGCGGGTACCCGAATCTATTCGCCAGCAGCGTTCAAGTGTTTTCAGGATTTTTCCAGCAAAATTCCTCGGTAACATCCCAGCTGCCGAAATGATTGCAAGGGAGAGCCTTGTTAAAGAGCATCCCGAAATACCGGACGACATTAAGCGATGGATGTTAAGAGACATCTATGATTGTAAAGAGAGCGGTGATGAGACTTGTCCAAAGTATAGCTATGCCCAAACTAACGGTACCGCGTCGCTCCTTGGTAACACGTCTACATTGGTAACCGCGGCTCACGTGGTTTTACAGTTCTACATAGCGGTCTACCATACAGATTTTTTAAAACTTAGTATGGCCGAACGACGAGGTTTCATACGCCAAAATTCCTGTTCATTTTTCGCAGAAGATGAGAGCGGAAATCTTGTGTATCGCAGTCCGCACAAGGATAAAAACATCGTTTTCATCGGAACAACGGCTAACAACCGTTCGCGTGATGAAAACGAACGTCGTGAGTGGAATATTCGTGGCCAATATCTGGATGTTGCGGTGATTCATCTACATGAAAACATAGATGGTGCCAAGCCATTCTTATTAGCGGATGAGGGAAGTACAGAAGTAGACTTTTTGCAGGCCTTGAGTTACCCCTCAACAACATCGGGCAGAGAATCGCTTGGTGCTCCAGATTCGCCTGGAGGGGAGCTGCGATATACACATGGCCAACGCATAGGGTATCAAGATTTGATGCGACAAAGAGGCATGCCAGAAGAATTAGTTGAGTTGATTCAAAAGCCCGCCGAGACTGTTTTTTACGCCAACATTGATGGTGTACCGGGTGGAAGTGGCAAACTTATTCTTAATGAGTCGGGTGAAGTTCTCGGTGTGTTCTCATCTGCAGTCTCCTCTGATGGAAACATTAAAGAAGCATATTCTGGCGGCTCGATGATTATTTCTAACGAAGTTTTCAGAGAACATATTTGATGTTACATGAGAGATTAGTTTGTTCCTTGGATTCATTCGTCACCCAAACATGGAATAGATCATCCAAGAAGTGCTATATTCCCGAGCGTACTTTCTTCCGCATTTCTTCTGATCTATACTAAATTGGCCAAAATTCATATAGCATGAGTTGATCCAAATTGAGTTCAAGAATAAAATATTCTAGTAGTTCCAACATAATAAGTTGAATTCTATTCTAAATAAACTCGATAAAAATACGCTAAAGTGGCCTCCGGAGCCAGAGGTTACAGGTTCGAGCCCTGTATCGCTCATGTTGCAATCAGTCACCACTAGTGTAACTACCAGTATACACGGAACTCTCAGTAATAATACAACGACAGAGCTTCCAGGTGAGCTTGCATGAACCGAATTCAAAAACATTAATTGTATTTTCAATAACTGGATAAGAAATAACTGGATGAGATAGAGAAACCCACCAACCACATTCTCTGCCGCAGGAAAAAAACTTGCAGGGCGGTGCGAATCTTTGCATCCTTGACTTTATGGTTGATGATCTCATTACTTCTGCCATTATGTAGGTAAAAATAGTTTAGTATTAACAGTTAGTTACAGAAAAGAGGTCGACATTGGCTCACCATTGAATGCAAACCATCGTTAAGTTGAGAAACTAAAGTTGACGATACCGAGATGTGCTCAGCGTTCGGTTGAACTCCCGGTACCAGCCTCATCAGGTGCTGCCTCGGTTGCAATCTCTTCATGAAAAGCATCTTTGATCTTGCGGACTGTGACCACGGCTACGAGGTATTCGTACGATTCAAACGGCAACAGCTCATCATCAAGCCTGCCTAAATTCTCTACGAGTGCTACAGCGGCATCATATTCACCGTAAACAGCGTGGGCAAAACCCTGACTCAGCAGTGCCGGCACGGCGGCCTCGAATCCCGGCAGGCTCCTCAGCAATCCGGTCTCATGATCTACTACCTCTTGCAAGGGAAGGATGGGCTTAAGATCGCCTACAGGAAAGAGCTCGTTTTCACGGATACGTTGATTGGGATTGGTGTGGTTTTGATAGAGTTGACGCAAATTTTCAATCTCCGCCTTGACCTCTCTTTCGGCCTCCTGCCAATAACTGGCTACCCGTGCGTCGTCTTCCAGCATCAGGGCGTTGCCAATGGCGTGGATTCGCATCATACGACGCTGGTGGTCGTTTCTAGCAGGCTATCGATGGCGTCCAACGTTGTGGCAATAAGCTCAGCGTTGTACTCAGGTCGACCATTTGCATCAGCTCGCAAATGAACATCAACTGGTATCGCTGGTACCACAAAAATTGGTTCGTCGTCATCACTGGTTAGACTAATGACAGCTGCTGCCATGTGCAGCACCGAGGTGTTGAGTTGTGTAAAGGCACGATCAACCGAGGCAATGTTGTAAGACCTGTAGACTTGTTCGAGGTTGATCGTTTTAGCAATCGAGGGTGGACTGTTCTCTATGGCACTCTCCAACCAAATACAGGCGCTGTCAGGTTCACCAACTAACATACAGCATTCAGCAGCCATATAGAGACAGAAAAAATCCTTACTTGCTGGACTAAGCGAAGATTGGGCAAGACGAACCACCGCGCTGACTTCGCCGAAGTTCACCAAAGTCTGCCACTCTGTTGCTTGGCGTGACAGACGTGCCTCTTCAGAACCGGCAAGAAACTGTAGACTCTCAGGTGCTTGCTGTTCATCGAGCAGACGTTGGACCGTCGCTGCTGTTGCCCCGAAGAGGCTGTGTGTGCCGGAATTTTTGTGAATGGAGCCCCAGGAAACAATAGCATACACCTTCCACGGTTGGCCTTCGGACGCATCATAGATGACAACACCACTCATACCTTCGAGTGCTGTATCACAGGCACAGTCGCCATCGGTTTTACCCTCATAGAAGCGTTCATAGGAACTAGGCTCGGCACCGGCAAGCTCTTTAAGCGCGGTCAGCGTAACATCATAGGTCTGCAGCTCACTCCCGGGATAGCCTTTGAGTTTTATGGGCGTGTGCAAAATCGTCGACAGTTCGGTCTCGCTAGCAAGCACGGGTAGGCTTACGTCAAAGAGTTTCGCGACGCTGTCATCGATTTTTAGGACAATCAAATCGTAAGCAAAGGAGACCGCAGTATACTGACTGAGCGTTATCCGTAAACAGCTCCCTTGAGCGGTTCCATCATTGAAAGTGACATCAATTTTGGTATCGCCTGCGACTACATGAAATGCCGTGACGATGGTACGTTTATCGCCGATAAAGACGCCACTACCACTACCCCTAGCGCTGCCATTGGATGAAAGTTTGACTACGGGACCAAATAGCGGTGGGTTATCTTCAGCGTGAGGCCAGATACAAGGCTCAGCATTGCCAACGTGGATACCGGCAAACAGCAAAAAGGCAATAATTTCAAAAAGTAATAGTTTTTTCATCGGTTCTCAATCGCTACCTGATAGCACTTTGCGTTGTACTGTTGGTAATGCATAATGTCAATACCTAGTTGGCTTGGAAATTGCAATTCTTTAAGGGCCACGACTCATATAGAGCATGGAGTGTCACTATGAGAGCACACAAAACATCCTTTAAAATCATGCTGATATCTACAGGTGCGGGTTTGCTCCTGTGCTTCAGTGTCTTTGGCAGCAGCTACGCGCAAGAGAGTGGCGTCCGCCACGCCATACAGGCGGATACCGCGTTCTATGTCGATGGAATCCTGAACAAACTTGAAACTAGTTCCGAGAGAACCCTTGCCGACTATACGAAAAATCAGCTGGAAGTGGTGAGTATCGCTGAGATTCACTCAAATCACTTCGATGGTTCTTGTTATCGAATTTTTTCTCGTCGCAATGATGCAACCACCTATATCTATGAAGAAATACCCATCACACGAGAGGAGCTGATAGACAAAAATAAGTTGGATGAGCTAAAAGCGTTGATAAAAAATGGCTGGCAGTATGTCGATATGGCCGCCAATGACCTAGGCAATAGTTTCCTACTTCTCTTTAAACGCGACTATGCGTTACCTACAGACCTGAATCTGCCCGATGGCGATGCAAGCGTTATGTTTGAGGTGCACAAACTAGCGAACCTCCAAAACCTTACTGCCGATAGTCTAGAAACTTTAGAAGACTATTTTGAAAAACAGGCTGAGGAGCAAAGGCTGCCAGTTGGTTTTGCTGAATATGACAGCGGCTACGTCATACAGTTTGCGGATGATAGAGCCTTTAGTGCACAGGGTTTGCATGATGATTCGTCAGGCTGGAAAATCCATGTTGAAATTACCGGTGAAAATAATCAGGACTTGGCAAAACTAATTAATGAACTGGAAGCCCCGACAGATCCCAACAAACAATACATCTTTTTAAAAGCTGCCCGTTTAGACAAATCTTTTCGCGCAGACGAAACAGTACTACTGTTCGCAACCAATAAACGGTGAAAGCAGCGCCGTTGCTACAACTCTCGGCCATTCCTGGCAATGGTGGTTTGCTGGCTTGTGTTTAGTATGAAGAGCCTGCAAGGCAGTGCAAAAAGACTACCCCAGGAAAGAAATTAGGACTTGGTATCCGTACGCACGAGACGGCTGATGATACCCTTGAGCATCGGTCCTGAGACCGGCTTTTCTAAGAACATGTTGTCTACCGAGCCGACAAATTCCTTGGTTCGGGGAGTGACAGCACCACCCGAGAGAAAGACGATCCGATCCGCAAGCTCACCGTATGCCTTCTTGACAGCATTGTACACAGCAACACCGTCGAGCTCTGGCATCATGAGATCACAGATAATCACATCAAAATTGCTGTCCTGATCCAAGATCTTGATACCCTCTCTACCATTGGATGCACACACGACTTCATGAACACTCCCAAGCAGCCTGCGAAAGATTCTCTGCAACGGCAGTTCATCATCAATGACAAGCACCCTGGCTCCTTGTCCACCAACATCTTGCTCAGAAACTTCAACAGGTCTCTCAGAGAGCTCGAGCCCGGTATCCAGAGGTAGCTGGACTTTAAACTGAGAACCTTCTCCAAGTTTACTCTCTACTTGGATCTCACCACCGTGTTTACGAACGTGTTCTGATGAGATCGACAATCCCAACCCGGTTCCATGACCACGTGTTTTGGTGGTGAAGAAGGTCTCGAAAATTCGTTCTTTGACGTCAGGTGCTATACCACAGCCGGTATCTTCCACGGACACGATGAGATGTCCATTCAGCTTCCTGGTCGATACTTTGATCTGATTATCATCAGGCGCGCCTTCAGAAACGGCATGGGCGGCATTCAATAGCAGATTGACGATCACCTGCGTCAACCTGCTGCGATCTGCTTGAATCAGCGGCACCCTGCCAAGATCTTTGACTAGCCTGGCACGATGGCGAATAGAGTTGTAGGCAAAATTGCAGGCGACATCGACAACTTCGTTGATCTTAACGAGCTCGACATTTTCTTTTTCAATACGAGAAAACGTGCGCAGATCTTTGACAATGTTACAGATGCGCTCGACGCCGCTGAGGTTGTCTTCTATCATCTCTTGCATCTCTTCAAGACGCGCAAACATAGCAGGATCATCAACTAAGTTCGATATCACCTTTTGCGATTTGGAATCCAACTGTTTTAAGCTCTGTTGCCAAAAATCTTTCAGTTCGTTGGCATGTTTCTTTAGATGATCCTGTAAAAGCGTCAGATTCATCTGCGTAAAGGTCACTGGGTTGTTGATCTCGTGCGCGACTCCTGCCGCAAGTTCGCCGATTGCTGCCAGATGACTACTGCGGTTGAGTTTTGCCGACATCTGTTGCCGTTCCATCGAATAGCGCAAAGCTTTTTCAATAACTCTTTTGTCAGCTTGGTCCTTAACAAGATAGTCTTGAGCGCCAATCCTTACCGCCTCAAGCGCCACCTCTTTGTTGTCTAGACTTGTCATCACCACTACAGGAATATCTGGCGCCTGTTTCTGAAATTGCTTGAGGGTTTCTAGCCCTAAACCATTACTGTCAGGCAACGACAGGTCTAGCAGGACAATGTCAACACCTCCCTGTGCGACCCGCTTGATTCCCTCTGCCAGAGTTTCGACATTTTCCAATTGGAAGTCCTTGAACGCTTTAAAGCAACGGGCGAGGAATGCAGAATGCACGCGACTGTCTTCTATGGACAGGACGCGGATTATCGACGTCACCGTGGGTCGCTCCTTCAATGGACCATCTCCGTGGAGGTCTAGATTCTTTTCTTGTGGCCGCGAGGGTGGCGCTTGATCGGTAATCGCTGCTTATCTAGGGGTGCGTGCGATGGCGGGATAGACGTTGAAAACAACTGTTCTCACGTTTTCTATATTATATCATGTTTTATCGATGTTTTTTGCAGCGGGGCAAAAGAGTGTACTTTTTTACCCCTCAGGCTAAGTTGCTTATCATTGGGAATTTAGAGATTGGACCATGTTCATAAAACCACGCAGGTTGTCTCGTAGCATCTCGACTTTCTTAGCGTCCTGTAGGTCTCCTGAGTCGTTAAAAACACTATGCGCGGATGAGAGAGAGAACATCGCCGGATAGACAAAGGCACCACATCCCTCCAATGGAATACGCAACTGCCAAAGAGCGCGGTTACCACCAACACCCGATGGCGAGGCTGAGAGCAGTAAGACCTTGCACTCGTTCCACGGCATCGGCCGAAAACGCGAAACCCAATCAATGAAGTTTTTAAGCGGACCTGGAATAGAGTAGTTGTACTCTGGCGAGGCGATCACCAGCCCATCGCTTGCCTGCAAACGATCACGAAAATGCTCAATGCCTTTGGGCATACTTTCGGGCTTATCTAAATCGCCATTATAAAGCGGCGCATCAAACTCAGAGAAATCCGCTACATCAACCTCCACACCGAGATCCTCGGCCAGACGTGCAGCCACACGGATGAGCTGCTTATTGTAGGAGCCCTGTCGTAGCGAGGCGGCAAACATCAGTAATTTCATGACGCTATTTATTATCAGATTGACGAAGATTTGCTATCTTATAATTGATGGATAAATTTTCCATTGAGACGCCAAGGCTGCTCTTGCGTGACTACGAAACCGCAGATACGGAGACCTTTAGCCAGTATGTCGCCGATCCACAGTTCCGCCGGTATCTGACTTGGAACCTCTCCAGTCGGGAGAGTGTGGATCGATTTATTGCCAAAACCAGACAGGCTCGCACTGCCTCACCACGGCTCGCCTATGATCTTGCCGCAACGTTAAAAGAAACTGGGGAGCTGATCGGCGGTGGAGATCTGATTCGCAATTCCGAGCAGGATGGTGACGCCTGGACCGGGTACTATCTTAAACCTGAATTCTGGCGCCAAGGTTACGGCACAGAAATCGCCCAGGCGCTTCTCGATTTCGGTTTTAGAGAGTTAAAGCTACATCGCATCTGCGCTCTGTGTGATCCCAGAAATGTTGGCTCCTGGCGTATTCTAGAAAAGTTAGGCATGCGCCGCGAAGGTCTTATGAAAGAGCACGTCCGTGTTCAAGAGGAGTGGCGTGACTCCTATCTCTATGCCATGCTGCAGCACGAATGGCCTAGCGTAAAACGATCGTAGGGAATCCGGACCCGTAAGGTACAAAATCAAAACTGCCATTCCGTCTACAGTAGACAAAAGCCAATAATAACGGTGGCTGAGCTGTGGCACGGGACTTGATTATCCCTGCCAATGCGTTGTGACATTGGTCCACGTACAGTCAAAAAATACTCACTTATTACGCTAAATGTGTGTAGAATTTTATACTCTTGGTAGGGGTAATAACAACCATCAAGAATCTATGCCGTCGCGGTCAAAGAACTACTACTTGAAAAGACTAGGCTTTGAATCGAGCAACCTAGTCTATCGCGAGTTGGCCAACGTTTTGCCAAAGCGCTCCGAGAAAATTCGACTCATCGCCTCTGCCATGAACGAAATACACGCAACACTCGATGAAATTCTCAAGTCTATATTAACGGCACAACTTACGACATTCCACCGAACATCCGATCAGACCACCCACAAGGCATTGCAGAAAAAACTCAAGGTACCGGTGCAACGGATGAACTTTGTCCACGTGTTCCGCCTGTTAGCACCGCTGCTAAAACACTACTCCCAGCTGAGCCGCAATGATCTCAAAAACCTCGATACCATCAACAAGATACGTAATGAGATCACCCACGAGGGTTTTGAGAAAGTTGACTATAAGGGACGCAACCCCTTTCACGATGAGGACAGCTTGGCGCAGATCATCTTTGATTGTGCCGTGCTGGTAAACCGGCTGCACGCTTTCCATAAGAGCCAACCTGGCTATATGTCGCTCGAGCGTCTAACCTCCCGGCCTGGCTATACTTTACTGCACAAACACGGCGCTACAGTTGAGTCTTAGATTCCTATTGACTTCCGATTTTAAAGTCTTTAATTAGTGGCTTATTGATAATGATTTTCATTATCACTCTGAACTAGGTAAGGTATTGAAATGACACTTAAACAGGCACATAGGGTTGGAAGCTATCAAATCAAAGGCTTCTATCCGACCACTAGCCAACAGCTGCGGTTGATGGAGCTTGGTTTTAAGAATGGTGAACGCCTAGCCATCCTACAGAGGGCGCCTTGGGGTGGCCCCATCAAAATCATGATCAAACAGAGCCGTTTCGCCATCTGCCAAGAGGATGCTGCCTGCATCCCGGTTGAGCCACTCCCTGTTTAGTGTTCGCCACCATGTTCATGCGCGCTGACCTCCAACCGCATGCTATTGCCATTGCCGGCAACCCAAACTCGGGCAAGAGCGCTTTTTTTAACCTGCTGACGGGTTCCCAACAGAAGATCGCCAACTTTCCGGGCGTTACTGTAGAAAAAAAAGAAGGCTTTCTCCAAGACTCAGATGATCGGTCTATCAAAGTCATTGATCTTCCCGGCACCTATTCGCTAGACGCCGCCTCCCCAGATGAAATCATTGCGCAACAGATACTGCTCGGCCTGCGCGACGACACCGAGCGCCCAGAGACCATCCTCGTCATCGTGGATAGCACCCATCTTGAACGCAGCCTCTTTCTTATCAGCCAGCTCATGGAGTTTGGGCTTAAAGTGGTGCTCTGCCTGAACATGTATGACATTGCAGAAAAGAAAGGCATCGTCTTTGACCTCTCACTACTCTCTAGACTTTTGCACATGCCGGTTGTCCCTACGGTCGCCATTGAGGGCAAAGGCAAGCAGGAGGTGGCGAAGATCCTCGCCAATACCAGCCAACTTGAGCCGTCTCGTCGCCCCTTCCGCATGTCTGCCGAGATCGAACAACTGCGCCGCGAGATCGCTGATGACCTGGTGCAAAAGCTCCTCGTGCCTGAGAGAGAAGCTGACTTCTGGGCTGGCAAAATCATCAGCGGCCGCTTGCAGTCGTTGCAAGGTAAAACCGTGGAAATGCTCACAGCTGCAGCCAAGAAGTGGCAGCCAAAGATAGAACAGCTTTGTCCGCCCAACAAAATTGCCACCCAAGAGATTGAGCAGCGTTACCGCTGGATCGAAGAGATCTGTCAAAAGATCATCATCCAAGGTGGTAGTAGCCGTAGTCTCTCTGACAAAATCGACCGCATTGTTCTGCACCGACTCTTTGGACCTGTGATCTTTATTGCTGTGATGACCTTGATCTTTCAAGCGGTCTTCTCTTGGGCCGAGCCGCTTATGGATCTTATTGATAGCAGTATGGGCTTAATAAGTACTGCCGTTGTCTATTTACTGCCTGCCTCCGTCCTTCGCGATCTACTCGTAGAAGGGGTCATTGGCGGGGTTGGCTCTGTAATTATCTTCATGCCACAGATCATGATCTTGTTTTTCTTCATTGGCTTGCTTGAAGCGAGTGGCTACTTGGCACGCGCGGCCTTTCTTGTCGACCGTCTGATGGTACGCTCTGGACTCACCGGTAAGTCGTTTATACCGTTGTTGTCCAGCTTTGCCTGCGCCATTCCCGGCATTATGGCTACCCGTACGATCAAAAACGAACGTGACCGTCTCACGACGATTATGGTTGCACCACTGATGACCTGCAGTGCCAGACTCCCTGTTTACGCCTTGCTCATTGGCGCCTTTGTCCCGGCACAGATTGTCTACGGTCTGCGTCTGCAAGGAGTGGTTCTCTTTGGCCTCTATCTACTGGGCATGGTCGGAGCGGTTGTCGCCGCCAAGGTATTTCGACAAACCCTGCTTAAGGGCGAGCGCTCAACGCTGATACTAGAGCTGCCAGATTACAAACGTCCACAGCTACGCCACACCCTGCGCTACCTGTGGACCCGTACCAAACTCTTTCTCTTTCGCGCTGGCAAAATCATCCTAGCTATGTCCATTGTCATGTGGTTTCTCGCCTCTTTTCCAAAAAACCAAGAGCAGAGCATAGAGCACTCCTATGCCGGTCAAATCGGCCATGTGATCGAGCCTGTTATTGCTCCACTTGGCTTTGATTGGAAAATCGGTGTTGGGTTACTAGCATCGTTCGCCGCTAGAGAGGTCTTTGTCGCAACCATGGGGACGCTCTACAACATTGAAGATGCCGATGAAACTTCAATCTCACTGCAACAGGCGCTAAAACAGGACAGGAACGAGCAGAGCGGCCAACTGCTCTTTAACCTGCCGATGGTGCTAGCGCTTTTGGTCTTCTTTGTCTTTGCCATGCAGTGTATGTCCACGGTGGCCATCATGCGTCGTGAATCCAACTCGTGGAAGTGGCCACTGCTTGCCATCGTTTATACCTATGTTCTCGCTTATGGGTTGGCGTGGGTGACTTACCAAGTCACCGATTGGCTGGTGGTCTAGCAGCGCTCATTTACTCGCAAGAAAGACGTCGCGCAGCTGTTTTGGATTGTGCCGCCAGTAATCCACAAGCTGCTCAAGCTTTTTGAGTGTCTCCGGGCTGATGTGATGTTCGAGACCCTCAACATCGCGGGCAATGGTACGTCTATCCAATCCGAGCATGGTGAGAAACTCGGTAATAATCACATGCCGTATCTGGATCTGCAGCGCCACCTCCTTACCCTTTTCGGTTAAGGTAATGCCACGATACTTCTCATAACTTACAAAGCCTTGATGGCTCAGTCGCTGCACCATATTGGTGACGCTCGGCCGGGTGAGGTTAAGCTCCGCGGCAATATCAGAGACACGCGCGTATCCCTTGCGACTGATGAGCTCCTGGATCCTCTCGAGATAGTCTTCCGTACTCTGGCTCGGTTTGCTGCTCGCCTGTTTTGCCATGCCCAGTTTATAGGGTCGATTGCAGGCGGGCGTAAAGTTTTATTTGACTAACATTATTATCTATGCGAATCTTAAAGCATAATTAGGTGAGGCTAACTTAGTTTTTCTAAGTTATCTCAACCATTCTATAGGGGGAGTAATCTCGATCATGTCCGCCCAATGGCAGCGGCTCCGTCGCTGTGCTCTGAAACGATTGCTTATCAGTAGCACCGTTCTCTATATCGGCACGATTGCCCCACCCATCTATGGCCATATTGTCCCAGCAGAAAAATTTCACCCCGTAGCCGAGAGCTATCGCCGTCTCAACTTCCTTCTCAATCTAAACCCCGTCCTCTGGGATAAGGTCTTTGTCGAAACCAACACCATTGCCAAAGAGCTCGCATCATTCTCTCCAGCTGCGGCTCAAGCGTATCGCACACAAACAAAAGCGGTACAAACAGCCGCACCCTTGGAGCCAGCACAGAGACGGCAACAAGCCCGCAACCTCTTTGAACACTCTACCCGCGCCGTCAGTCAGACACTGGTGTTTCATTTACAGACGGCAGAAAGATCACTCAACCGTTTCAGCGATGCTTCCCAACACCTTAGGACGGCAAGACAACTCTGGGCTAGCTTCGCTTATGAGATTGAACACACCGACCACCCTGCCTTCCTACGTCTTGGCCGTGCTTGGCTGGCTTTGGCAACCGCCTTGGGTAATCCTGGCATCCTTCAGCAAGGTAGCACACCTGCTGATACAAAAAAGTTTAACCAACATGCCACGGCAATCATTACCTATCTGGAGACCAACTTTGACAAAGACTTTGCAGCGCCCACGACTGGAGAGCTACGACCCCTGCCCAGGTTAAGCCCAACGTTTAATCGTGCCGCAAGCCTGAAGATGAAGCTGCCACCAGGCCACAACATCAATAAACAGCTACCACGACCTCGGCAGATCCTCAATATGGCTGCACGGGGTGTTGACGAAAGTGAAACTGCGATGATCGCTCTTGGTGACATGGTGTTTGATAGCTCCTACATCTTTGGCGAACCCTCCCGCTCGCTGGTCATCAACTGCAACACCTGTCACAACAAAGGCGTCACCAATCCAAACTTTTTCATCCCTGGAATCTCGTCCCGGCCGGGCAATGTCGATGTGAGCAGTAGCGTTCTCTCGCCCCACGCCAACGATGGTCATTTTAATCCGGTTGACATTCCTGACCTGCGAGGCATTCGCTTTACCGCGCCCTATGGGCGTAACGGTCGCTTTACGTCGCTACGCGAGTTTGTTCGCAACGGTATTCGCCATGAGTTCAATGGCCCTGAGCCCGATCCGTTGATCCTCGACGCCATGATAGCCTATATGAACGAGTTTGATTTCCTGCCCAACCCCTATCTTAATCCAGACGGCACTCTCAACGATAAGGTGTCCAAGGCGGCAAAGCGGGGTGAGCGGTTGTTCCACAAACGCTTTAAAAAGATGGCAGGAAGGAGCTGTGCCAGTTGCCATATACCCTCAGACCACTTTTTGGATCGCAAACGTCACAACATAGGCACGGTGCAAGGTAGTAGCCCCTACTCGCGCGACGGCGCACTGGATACGCCAACGCTTTTGAGTGCCAAGTTCACGGCCCCCTATTTCCATGATGGCAGCCAGCCCACTCTGAGAGCCGTAGTCGAGTGGTTTGATCAAAACTACCGACTCGGCTTAAGCAAAAAACAACTCGCTGATCTTACGGCCTATTTAGAAACTGTCGGTGATGGTGTCGATGCCTATGAAGATAGCCCGTTTGTCGTAGAAGCGGAGATGGAAGAGTTCAGCTTCTTTCTCTCAACCTATGAATTCCTAAAACAACGTCAGAAACCTGACATCATGAACATCACCTTTCAGACGATTGCCGTAGAGATCCGCGCCCACAAATGGGGCCTACAAGATCTGCGCTATCTGCCGGTTATGGAGCAGCTTGCACAGCTTATGGATGAGGCCTACGCAGCTAACAAGCAAGGCAAGCCAGCTCTGGTTGATGCCAAAGTTGCGGCGTATCGCAAACTCTACCGAGAAAACGTGGACAACCTCAAGTAAGTTTAAGGATAGCTCACCAATGATTAAAATTGCATGTCATCTCTTTTTACTCCTGGCTAGCTCACTCACCGCTTTCATGCACTGGGCGACTGCAAGCGAAACCACGACAAATACTCTCAAGGTCGTCTTCATCGCTTACGAAAACCCCGAGCAGTTGGTTGAAGAGGTAGGGCCGGTTGTCCACTATCTGGAAAAAGAACTGCGCATGCGAGTCAAACACTTTGTGGCAACAGACTATGCGGGCGTGGTCGAGGCACTGCGCAATCAAAATGCCGACATGGGATTTATGGGGCCACTACAGTATGTCATTGCCCATGATCAAGCGGGCGCCTACCCTATTTTGGGAGAAGTCTATAAGGGTAAACCCACCTACGTGTCACGTATCTTTGTGCGCAAAGACAGCGGCATCAAAAAACTTGCGGATTTGCGCGGTAAATCCATCGCCTTTGTCGACCCGATCTCTTCATCAGGCTATATGTATCCGCTCAATCTGTTCAAACAGGCGGGACTGATCAAGCAGAGAGACAAAGCAGAAGAGTTCTTCAAAAAAATCTACTTCGCCGGCGGCGACCAACAGGCAATCAGTGCCGTCTACAACCGCTTTGTCGATGCTGCCGGCATTGGTCAGTATTCGTTCAACCTGTTGCGTCCTGAGCAGCGCGATCAGGTGACCTACATTGCCGAGTCTGCGCCGATTCCGTCGCACTGTGTAGTGGTACGCAAAGATCTAGATCCACGGACGGTAGCAAGGCTCAAACAGGCAATGCTGGCTCTCAACTCAGGAGCCAACCGCAAGCTACTGCAGTATCTTTACAGCGTCGATGGCTACATTGAGGTCAGTCACAAAGACTACGCTGACGTCGAAGAGATTGCCCGCACTTATGGTTTCTTAAAAAAGAAGAGATAGTGCCTTGCAACCCATTATCGACATGAAAAATATTCACGTACTCTATGGCAGCACCTGCGCCATTGACATTGAACATCTGACGATTGCCGCTGGCGAGCGAGTCTTTGTGCTCGGTCGTAGTGGCTCGGGCAAAACCACGCTCTCTCGCCTGATTAAAGGACGGCAGCGGCCTGCAACCGGCGAAGTCCGGGTTCTGGGTCAGGATCCCACCTCGACCCAGTCAGACCAAGGACGTGCCGTACAACGACGCATTGCCATGATCGATCAAGAGTTCTATCTGATCCCAAGGCATACCGTCATCAGCAACATACTCAGTGGTGCCCTAGGAAGGGTATCCACCCTGCGTACGCTGATCGGTTGGTATCCTAGCGGAGAGTGGCAGGTCGCTGAAGAGATCTTAAGTGAGGTAGAGCTTGAAGGTTTTGGTGCGCGGCGGATTGAGACCTTAAGTGGGGGGCAACGGCAGAGAACCGCCATTGCACGTGCCTTAATGCAGGATGCAGAGATTATCATAGCTGACGAACCCATCTCAAATCTCGATCCAGAACTCGCTGAAGACGCCCTCGGACTCTTGATCAACTGCGCCAAACGTCGTGGCGTCACTCTGGTGGTAAACCTACATCAGCCCTCCTTAGCGAGACAGTTTGCCACCCGCCTCATCGGCCTATCCGAGGGGAAGATGATTTACGACGGCCCGCCAGAAGGATTTACCGCGAGTATGGCTGAGATTGTCTATCGCGGTGGCTATGAAAAAAATGGCAAAGCAAATAGGAGTAAAGGCGACAACAAGTCTAGAAAGACAGTGGAAGACAAAGCTACTGTTACAAATCTCCGCCTACTTAACGATTAGCGTTTTATTTGTTTGGTCGCTGCAGTGGGCTGAATTTGATCTACAGGCGCTTGTCCGTTCCGGACCGCGCTTTGCCGAGTTCTTCGGGCGTATGCTCGTGCCAGACTGGAGCGTGACCGGCCTCATCATCAACTCCACCCTAGAGACGGTCATGATCACCTTGGCGGGAACGTTTCTTGCTGTGTTGATCGCCTTGCCACTTGGCTTTTTAGCAGCTGCCAATGTCAGCCCGGCGTGGGTGTCACATCCAGTGAAGTGGCTACTCGGTTTGATTCGGTCTGTACCCCTTATTGTCGTTGCCATCCTCTTTGTGGTTGCCATTGGTCTAGGCCCTTTTGCGGGCACCCTAGCGATCGCCCTGCACTCAATTGGTATGCTGGCAAAGTTTTATGCGGAAGAGTTTGAAACTGCAGACCGCGGTGTTATTAACGCTGTCAGCGGTACCGGTGCGACATGGATACAGACACTACGCTACGGCCTATTTCCCCAATGTGTGCCGCAGGTCATCACCTTCACGGTTTACCGTTTTGAGATGAACTTCCGCGATGCCACGGTTCTGGGACTGGTTGGAGCAGGCGGTATTGGTTACTACATCCAGCTCTATGTGCGTTCGTTTCAATACGACAAGGTTGCCGTGCTGGTTTTGGTCATCATCCTCATGGTCACCCTCCTCGATCAACTTACCTATTGGGCCCGCCGCTACGTGCGTTGAAAAAACTTCATGTTAGGAAAGGATTTGCGATGAAAAAGTCGATTCATGTAATGTTCAGCAGCACACTTCTGCTGCTGCTACTCAGCACCGGCAGGGTGGCATTAGCAGCAGAGGACTTTGCAGACGCCCTTATCACCGACCGGCCCGATGCTGCAGAGTCGAGTCAGACCGTGGGTAAAGATCGTGTCCAGATTGAAACCAGCGTCCAATACAGTCAAGATGACTCCAGTGGCACCGAACTAAACATTTTCAGCTTCCCCACACTGCTGCGTTATGGTTTTACAACATGGGCTGAGCTGCGGGTTGAGGGTGAGCTGATTACCGTAGAAAAACCCGAGGGCCTGCCGTCGGACGCTGGTTTTGCGGACCTAGCCTTTGGCCTCAAAGGTCACTTTGTCGACGGTGGTGGCATCATCCCCTCCTTGGGGCTATTGCTCAACATTGAAACACCTGTTGGTGACGCTGGCTTCACGGCTGATGCTACACAACCTGAAATCAAACTGCTCACCGACTGGGAGCTGCCAGCAGATTTCTCCCTAGCGGCCAACAACGGTATCGACCTGCCCGCCCGCGACAGTGCCGGCGATCGCTTTGCGCGCTATCTCTACGCGGTCGCCCTCGGGCATCCGCTGCCGCTGTTGCCCGAGCGAACCGGCCTCTTTGTTGAGCTTACCGGCGCCTTTCCCCTGAAGAGTGGCAAGGATGAAGAGCACAGCTTAGATACCGGCGTGACCTTTTTGGTGACACCGGATTTTCAGCTCGACAGCTTTGTGCAGATCGGCCTCAACGACAGCACTGCCGACATCACCACCGGCATTGGCTTCAGCTGGCGGGTGTAACAGACTCTCTGGGCTGTGTTTTGCCCTCGAGCAAAAGGCAGACAAGCTTCCAGCGTTCGTAAAGGGTGTCGATCTCGGCTGGTGTGAGGAAGTCATCGAGCAGCGCTTGCATCTCCTTGTCACTAACTGGCGTGCGAAAAATCCCGCTCAACTTCTTTAGTTTTTTCCTATCTGCCATCTGTTAAGGTGCCCGTCCTTACTTTCTCAACACCCTACCCGTGCCCTTGCAGCGACGGCAGATGGTCATCAGTCTCTCTTCGGCAGCGTGACGCAAGAATTCGCTGACACGTCCGGTACCCACCTTTTTTTCGATTGCGCTCTTTAGGCTGCGTGGCAGACGGAGCATGAGATTGTAGTCCTTGACTGCCACTGAAGACCTATTTGCGCGGTAAGATCAAAGCAAGCAACGAGCTGTTATTACCTCGGCAGAGTAAGGGCGCGCCAAGGTTCTGAGATACAAGACAGAGAAAGACGCGGCTGTCACCAAGCCCGGTTGCATTACGAAAGACGTCATAGATAAACTGCGGGTTGAAGACACGCTCTTGGATCTGCATAACCTTCTTACCTTTGTACATCAAATGCGACAGACCAACCTGCATGGTATTGCCATGATCGGACACCGGTTGGATCACGGTCTCCTCACGGAAAAAGGCAAAGGTTGACCAACCCCAACCACGAATAGACTCCAGGGTCGGCATCCATACATCCACGTCACAGAGCACACCAATATCGGCTTTGGGCATAAGCTCATCCCAATGCAGAAAAGAGTCCATAGGATAGGTGGGCCGTAAGCGTATTGGCTCTGGGTGTGTCCAGGCCCGTTTCACTTCGTCAAGATCGACATCAACACCCACGGGCGATCGATATCTGACGGGAATGGTGTGCAGCCTGGCGCCGTCGGTCATATAGGCCTGTCCAGCCTCAAGGTGAATACGGTAATAGACCGCCCGTCGCGGCGGCACGTGTATCCCCGTAAAGGCCTTACGCATTTTTTCCAAATCTCGTGGTTCAAGACGAATGTCATGATAGCTGCTCTGCCTCTCTGTCTGTAGCTGCATCGGCTTCTTCCTCCACCTGAATAAAACAACAAGTCCGCAGGAAAAACTTTTGTATATGCAAATGCATATACAACATATGGTGTCAAAGCCAAGAAAAATCGACATCTAGAGGAAAGTTCGCTTGCATCTGAGTTAGGAAAAGCTATACTTTCGCCTATGCAGCAGCGCGCTATCTGTTGGCTTGGCCTTATCGCCTACAGCCTTTGGGCCCCAGCTGCCTGGCCGACGCCTGGCGAGTACGCCTTGCACGTCAAGATTGGCCCCTCCTTTGAGGTTCAGGACTCCCAAAATAGCTTCAAGGTCGGCGGTGAGTTTGACTACGAGCTGGGCTATGGCTTTGGCTTCAACCTCGCTACCCAAGTCGGCATCAGCGACGATCCGCTCTTCCAGCTCATCCCCGCGGTCAAATACAACCTCGTCTACTTTGTCCCAGCCACCCTATACATGCTGGCGGGTGCGGGGCTGGAACTCTATAACTTTGAAGACCAGGCCTTAGGAGTGAGGCTCGGCTCTGGCATAGTACTACCCATGCGCAAACCGTGGGAGTTCATCACCGATGTCAATTTCTTCTTCACACCTAGTGGTGTCCCCGGTAATCCCATTACCTTTGATTGGTTAATCGGTATTGGGATGCGCTATTAAACCCTATCTTTAATTTGAGGAAGACAGAGATGAACAGATTGCAACGTAGCTGTTATAGTCTGTTATTGGCTTTAACGCTGTTCTTTGCACTCACCTCTTTAGTGCAAGCGGAGTTTCGGTTCGCCAATGAACAGAGTGGTGAGAATCTTCTAGCGCCGTCGCTTTGGGGTCCGTTGGGAGGGTTTCGTCTGCTCTCTGCTCAACGTGCCTATACAGGTAGTATGGGTGTGCAGTTCGGCCTGCACGGACAGTTTTTCACCAAGAAAGACTTCTTCGCTAGTGGTAACGACACTACCCGTGCTATCGGTCAGCTGACCACTAACTTCACACCCTGGCCTTACACCGAGTTTTTCTCCCTCTGGGAAATAATCTCAAGTAGAGATCACACTAGTACCGGTAGTATTGAGCAATTTGGCAACTTCAACCTCGGTACCAAAATTGGCTTTGACCCTTGGCCTGTCTTTAGCATTGCCGGTGCGTTTCAGGCGGAACACATCAACAAGGTCGGCCAGTTCGACATTACCGACACCGCTTGGAATTTTGCGCTTGTAGGGCTCTTAACCTTGGATCTCAGCCGTCGTGAAGATCCCGTACCGCTGCGCCTCCACGCCAACGTTGGCTACCGTTTCGACAACAGCTTTGATGCTAACGATACGACAACCCTCACAGCCGAGCAGCAGTTCATCCTCGGGGTCAGCCCCTTTGACCAACTCCTCTTTGGAGCTGGCTTGGAAGTGCCTATCGATTACATCACCTTTCTCGCCGAGTACACCACGGAACAAACTGTTGGCTCCGGTAGCGGTGGCTTTGATGACAACCCACAGCGGGTGACACTCGGTTTACGTTTCTTTCCGACCAACAATAATGCCCTCGCCATTGACGCCGGAGCTGACGTTGGCTTGTTCAACGGCAACCCCAGCGCCAATACGTTGGCAGAACCAGACTACAACCTCATCTTTGGGCTTACCTATACGTTTATCTCAAGCAAACCTGCGCCTAAAGTTCCCGCAACCGGCAGTATCGCTGGGATCGTGCTCGACGCCACCAGCCTTACCCAGCTTGGCGGCGCTATTATCTCTTTCCCAGAAATGGAAAAGACACGCCTGCAGTCTCATCCAGAGAATGGCAGCTTTGCATTGGCTGGCCTTAGTCCCGGCACGATCACGGCCAAGGTCCAGCTTCAGGGCTATGAGACTGCCAATGTCGAATTTCTTGTCGAAGCTGGCAAAAGCATCAACCGTGAAATCAAGTTAAAACCACTCGCAGTAAAAAAGAAGGGCACCCTTATCCTTCGCATTACCGATGCCGACGGCAACCCACTGCTTGGTCAAGTTGGTTTTGTTGGCTATCCCAATATGAAGCCGGCGGCGATCCCGAAAAAAGGCGTGCAGGTCAAAATGGCCGTTGGCCGCCATAAAATTCTCGTTGGCTCGGACGGCTTTCAGGCAGAAGAACATGACATCTATATAGAACCCGACACCAAGGTGGTTGCTGCCTTTGTGCTGCGTGAAACAGGAGATCGTATCAAGCTGACCAAGGAAAAGATTGTCATTGCTGATAAGATCTACTTTGCCACTGGCAAGTGGGCACTCACACCCAACTCAGAGTCCTTGCTCAACCGCGTTGCCGATCTCATCAACGACAATCCTCAGATCACCAAGCTGCAGGTTGAAGGCCACACAGACAGCACCGGAAAGAAATCTTACAATGTCTTTCTGTCACAAAAACGGGCAGAAGCAGTCATGGAATATCTCATCTCACGTGGAGTAAAGCGCGTGCGCCTAACAGCGGTCGGCTTTGGACCTTCTAAACCTGTAGCCGGCAACCTAACCCAACCAGGCCGTGCTGCCAACCGGCGTGTGGAGTTTACAATTCTACAGGAAGCAAAGCCAACGAACTGACGTTCGTGACAACAGTATCAACGTCCGAGTAGTTTTTCTCCTAGAAGGGCAAAGAGCCTCTTCGCCTCGTGCAAATGCATGAGGCGGCAGAGGATGAAATAGATCCCAGCGCCAGTAACGATGGTAGCGAGCAGCTGCAGGGCTGAAAGTAGACGGTTGGCGCCAAGCCCAGCGTGCCAGCCCAATCTATGCACGACCGTATAGAGAAACAGGCCCATCAAAAGTGCTGCTACAGCCATCTTCACCAGCGGCACAACAATCTGACGCACACCCAACCTACCGAGACGGCGACGTAGAATCCCCATAAGCAGCAGCGCATTAATGCTAGAAGCAAGTGACACTGCCAGCGCTAAGCCACCGTGGCGTAGTGGTCCCATGAGCAGCAGCGCCAAGGTCAGGTTGCAACCCAAGGTCACCAACGAGACCTTAAACGGCGTCCACATATCCTTGAATGCGTAAAACACCGGCACTACCACCCGCACCGTGCCCACGCCCACCATGCCCAGCGCGCCAAACAGCAAGGCAAAGGCGGTCATGCGCGCATCTTCGTAGCTGAAGGCGCGCCGATGAAACAGCAGATCAATCAACGGCAGGCGCAAAACTACCAGTCCGACCGTGGCGGGAAAGATCAGCAGGTAGAGCGACTTCAAACCATCTCTTAAGGTTGCTTTTAGTCCTGCAAAATCCTCTTCTGCAGCCTGCCTTGAGAGAAACGGCAGAATAGCTGTACCCAATGCTACGGCAACCACGCCCAAGGGAAACTCGACCAACCTATCCGCATAGTAGAGAAACGACACACTACCCTCTTGTAGTCGAGACGCCAGCTGCGTATTAATAAGCAGGTTTAACTGATACGCCGCCGCCCCAAACACCGAAGGAAACATAATGCTGGCAAGTTCTTTGACTTCGGCAGAGGGTTTTTTCCAAGTGACTTTATAGTGAAAGCGCCGCCGCGCCATTACATAGAGCTGCAAAGCCAGTTGCAGCATACCGCCTACAATCACGCCACCCGCCAGACAGTAAGCAGGGTGCAGCGGCAGCCAAAACGACAGTAGCAAGCTGCTGATCATGGCGAGATTCAGTAGTACCGGACTAAATGCAGGGCTAGAAAAGTGCTTCAAGCTATTGAGCACTCCCATGCTTAGCGCCACCAGACTGATAAACAGAATGTAGGGAAAGACAATGCGTAACATCTGCGTTGTGGTCTCCAGCTTGTCTGAAGAAAAACCAGCGGCAAAGAGCCACGCCACAGGTTTGGCAAAGACCTCACCTACCAACACCAAGAACAGCAACAGCAGTAACAACCAGGTGAAGGTTGAGCGCATAAACTGCTTGGCTGCTGCCTCACCCCTCTCCACCAGCTCTTGGGTAAAGATGGGAACAAAGGCAACGGTAAGCGAGCCTTCGCCAAAGAGGCGCCGGAACAGATTGGGAATGCGGAAGGCCACAAAGAAGGCATCGCTAAAGAATCCCGCCCCAAGAAAGGCGGCCGTGAGAATGTCACGCAAAAAACCGAGGATGCGACTGATTAAGGTAAAGAAACCAACTGTGCCAGCAGCACGCTGAACACCAGCTGCTTGCCCCTTTTGCTCTGCCACAACCGCCAGCCTACCAGTGGTCGCAAAAATGTCAATTTTCATCTTTATTTTTAATTAGTTACATACCACCCAGCACGCCCCTGCAGGTGTTGACGATGGTCACTGCAAATGAGATAAGAGGCGTTCCGTTAACAAACTCTTACTGCGGGGTGGAGCAGTCCGGTAGCTCGTCGGGCTCATAACCCGAAGGTCGTAGGTTCAAATCCTACCCCCGCTACCAATTAAAACAGGGACTTAGCAATTTCGCTAAATCCCTGTTTTTGCTTTATCTAACGAATATCTAACAGTTGCTTACTGAAGAAATCGAAGTGTACGTAGAGACAGTATAAACCCAACTATCTCCCTACCCAGCCAAGATTGCGCTAATTCTTAAAATGGCGGGATCGGCACTATCCTCTTCGACATCAACTGTCAGAATGGGAATGCCTAGATCATTGGCGACTACACTCGCATGTCGGAGTTCTTCCTCCTGATGCTGCTGGATACTATGGAGTGGTATCCTGGCCCCATCTCTTGCGTAAAGCCTCTCGTATATAGTTTTGGGCTTCGCTGTTAGAACTACAATTAATTTAGGATTGATTTTGGAAAAAACCGTTAGCGGTACTGGTTCGATGTTACTCCCTACCAAGAGTGTAAAATGACCATCGAGTATTATTGCGTCATTGTTCGCTCGGCAGGCAGTAATAGCTTCGACTAAAGCTTTTTGATTCTCATCGAGATTCTTTACGCTTTTCCTGCCCTTTGAAATTGCAGATGGGAGCCGTTCTTTAATTAATTCGCTAGCCGTAAGGTGAGTCAAACCGCACTTGTTAGCAACATGCTGACAAAATGTCGTCTTGCCTACACCGTGAATGCCACCAACAAAGACTAATTTCATCTCCTATCGCTTTCAAAACACCCTCAACCTTATTACGTGATATATACATAAATGATTGAGGTGGATGGAATTTTCTAAACACTTTCTTAGGAGCTATAGGGTTTTCAAATCTATAAATTTCCTTTATTTTTATGGCATATCCGTATCTCTTTCCTCGAAAATACTCATTGTAGTCTTCTTTCGTTATTCCACCCAAATCACCAGCTAACTTCCAGAGCGCCTTCGGAGAGCCCTTAATTATTTTTTCTACCTCAGCCAAACCAACAAATTCTCTGACAGGAGAAGAAGCATATATAAGAATAAATTCAACATCTTCCTTTAAACCAACTTTACGAAATTCAAACCTCTTTGCACCATCTAATATCGAATCAGCATATATTGGTTTTATAGATAGTAGAGCTGTGTTTCTACCTTGCATAATTTACAACTTCTCGATAGCTATCATCTGCAATCTTCTGAATTGACCTAATATACCCGTTTACTATTCCATTTTTTATAAGCCAATCAAATTTTATCGGCTTCTCAAAATGCCGTACAAGCCTGAACAAAATTACTTTTGTTTTTCGGACTGTCATCTTTTTTATCTCTTTTAAGTTATAGACCGTTCTTCTTGACACCATACTAGCAACCTCGTCCGAATCATTTGAGACTGAAAAACTTTCAACAATTCCAAGACTTGTGAGGGCTTTTAAATCAGTGGAGCGATAAAAAAGTACAATGTCCCCTCTCTTCATCGAGTTTACCTGTGCGTGGCAAAGATAGGCAAGCTTTATAGCATTTCCAACATGAGATTGATTCAAACCTAATTGAAGCTGTTCTTGCGGGGCTTCATAGTCAGGAAACAGAATAGTGTGATATTGAGGCTTAATTGGGACAATAAATTTTTGAACTTCTTCATCATCTCTGAAATGCGGAAAATATCTTTGATGAAACTCGAACGTAGCTAAATCGTCTTTGGGTGGAAGAATAGGATGGGGCTTCACATAGACGACATCCCCTCTGTAAGAACCTGATTCTACAAACCCAAAATCAACCAAAAGGTCCAGAAGATGATATTCCTCCGATTTAGCGGTAATAAATATGTTTTCAATTTCATTGCTAGTTGCATATCTAAAAGCAGCTTTTAGGAACAGTTCTCCAATTTTACGCCCCCTTACTGCCTCACCTACTTTAAGAGTGCATAACTTAAGAGCTTTCCCATTTAGTATTGCCCCTTTGTCGGTTATTCTCTCATCGTTTTGGACCGCGTATATACAAAGAGCTTCTAATTTGCTGGGGTCTTCACCATACATCCATGCTTTTCTGCCATTTTGCGCTGCTCTATTGAACCATGTATTAAACCGTTCATAGCTCGCACGAAGGGTGTCAAAAAATTCATGTTCAACTTCGAGTTCATACAAATTAATTTTTTTGATATTCGGAAGCGCTAGCGGCTCTTCACTATGAAGACGTTTCAGCCATTCTTCTGCTGTTTGGATATAATAAACACGGTTACCAATCCCTCTCTGTTTCGCCTTTGTATGAATCAATCTATCTTCGGTGACCAACGCATGAACAGCATTGCGTTCCAATGCATACAGAATTTCATTATCAGCTACATCATTTGCACTTGTACCGCTGGTATTCCATGGACAGTCAGGTGGATTCTCTAAACGCTGATATCTTTTAATTCGAGCAAGTGTTTGTGATCTTCTATTTTCATCTGTATCACGTTGAATGTCCTGCTCAGATGCAGGGTGATACAGAAGAGCATGCCCATTACTCGATGCTAATTGAATAAATCGGCTTAAACTTGGTTTTAATACAGCCTTTGAATCCTCTAGAGGAATAAGTATATTGGTATCCAACAAAAAACGCATTTCTTAGTGCAACCTTTCAGATAACAAGTATACTATCCCCCACTTGGATCTAGAATTTCAATCTATCAATCGTCTTCCTCAAATAATCTGGTGCCAAATACGCATACCTCTGGACCATCTGCTACCCAGAATAGGGTAACAACTCACTTAAATGGGGTAATTTGAGCTTCTTATTACCCTATTTATCACCCTCTGAATCCCCAGCAGATCTACCTGTTACTGAAAAATCAAGGCGATCTATAGCTCCTCTAAGATGATCGGGAGCAAGATGTGCATAACGTTGCACCATTTGCAAGTCAGAGTGCCCTAGTAGTTCCTTTAGAGCTAACAAATCCCCTCCCCTCATAACAAAATGACTGGCAAAGGTATGACGGAGATCATGGAAACGAATGTGTCTTTTTATACCCGCTCGTTTAAGGGCGCCTTCTAGGGCCTTGGTAGCCTCGGTTCTCTTTATGTCTGGCCCTCTTTTTGATGGAAATAATAGCTTACCAGATGAGCTAAGAGCTTCTTTTATGTGAGGCTTGAGCGCAGTTGCTATTGGTATGTACCTTATTTTGCCGCTTTTGGTAGTACCTGATTCTTCACTCCCAATCTCAACTGTAATCAAGCCTTTTTTCAGATCTACGTGTTTTTTTTCAAGGTTAGCCAATTCACCAAACCTCATGCCAGTATATATGGCTGTAGCAAAAAGAGTCAGGTCAGATGAAAGAACATTGTTCAGGAGATTACGAACTTCTTTTTCAGACAAAAATTCTGTACGACGGCTTTTCTCTTTGAACTTTTTTATCCCCTTGCATGGATTCTGTCTTAAGTAGCCCCATTTGATGCCATCATTGAACATCTTACGGATGATCTCAAGCTCTCTATTAACGGTATTGGGAGACACAGATCTCTTTGTTTTTGAACAGATACTCTGTAGCCTATACGTGAGGTACTCTTGAACCTGTTCTGTGGTAATACGCTGAACAAGCGTATTGCTAAAATGTGGGATCAAATAATTATAGCAGACACCTCGGTCTTTAACGTAGCTCTTAGGAGCTTTATTAGGCTTTGAATGTAATTCTAACCACTTTTTTGCCAATTCTGAAAAGTTGATACGTTTTTTGGGATCAAAAACTTCAGGAAATTCATCTCTGTGTTTCTTATCAAGAACAAATCTTTCAAACTGCTCTGCATCCTTCTTCTTAGAAAACGTCTTCCACCTTTGCTTGCCCCCAAGATCACGTATGATAACGTCATAGACAAAGCCCTTATTAGTTTCTCTTTTTATGATAGCCATTGATGTACTCCTTGATTGAATTCACTTAAGCGGCTTCTTCCTCAGAAAATTTGGAAACGACAGAACAGGCACCAGTGGCAATCCAAGCATAGATATCCTCTGGAACGTATCTGACTAACCTTCCAATCTTAATAAACGGTATGCGCTTCATGTAACGGAGGTCGCGTACATAGCTGGGCTTGAGCTTCAGCCTCCTGCAAAGCTCCTTGTCATCCCATAGTTCTTCAAATTCCTTCATGCCTGACCTCATCTTGCTGACTTACTTTGTTGCTTATGGTCAGTAACGATTGGCGGGTAACTGTCCTGACTTTCATTAATCATACAAGAGATTATATCATAAATCAATTGCCTCCTTGCAAAAATGACTGTAATTTACATAATATATTAATTTTATTTATATTTTATAGAATACTCTTCTTTTTTCAGTATTCTATGTTGACCACATTCTTATTCTCTTGTATTATTAAATTATGAAAGATACAAAAAATATAAGAAAAAAAGAAGGCTCGTTATTCGCAGAACCCTATGATTCTAAAATTACAAGTTTCAGGCTCAATTATTGGAGTCTGGCCAGTATAAGGGCGCTAATCCGCATCACCCACGCCAGTACTGCCGTTAGTGTGATGCAGCAGGCGTTGGAGTTTTACCTCAACCACATCCCTGAACTATTTCCTTTTTACTCAAAGGAAGATGTTCACAAGATTGTAGAAGAAGAGCTTCAAGTGCTTGCGGAACAGGAAGCCCAACGGAAAACAGGTTCAAGAAAAGCTGGTCGTCCCAAGAAAAAGACGGTCTTGGACAAGGTTACGCACAATCTTCGAGAGCAAAGTCACCGAACTAAGAAGTAGACTCTTTCTTTGTCACCGCACTTTGACCTGACCTAAGCCACTGCTCTAGTTCCACTGGGTCATATCGTACAAGGCGGCCTATTTTAATATAGGGAATTCGGTTCTGGTGGCGCAAATCACGTAGATAAGTCTTCTTCAAACCGAATCGTCTGCTCACCTCGTTTGAATCAATAAGAATTCGGATATTGCCGTTAGCTGTATTCATCTTGATGACCTTTCCTTTGCTTCTTCCTTACACTCATAAGATTACTGCTGAGATCTGTTAACGTATTCAGCTGTAATTTGCTTCTAGACTAAATTTTTTTTTAAGTAAATATAGTTAATAATTTCAATAAGATAAATAAAACCCGCCCTGATTCTAAGCATTCAACTGACCTACACCAATACTCAGCGACTTAACCTTTTAGGTATGTTGGTGAAACGGTTTCATCAACTGCGGCTAGCGACTCTACCGCAGTTACATCAATAGGGTCGAAAAACTAGGGGATATACCCAGGGGCATGAAAGCCGTCCCGTCCCATTTTTTTATGGGAGGCGATTCTAGGTCAGGCTACCTGCTAGTAATTTATTACTGCTGAGTCCGTAAGGCGCAATGTAGCCGTGTTGGTAATTAGCCATTATCCACAAGGATATAAACGAAGGGGCCAACACCCTGGAGCACAATACCAAGCCAGGATCGTCAGAATAGAACAGTAGGTTATTGGGATAGCTATGCCTAAATCACAAGTGAGGTTCAAACCATGTACAACAGACGCAAGTTCAGAAGTAAGTATGATGTAAACAAAGCCTTCAGAAAAAGGCGTGACCAAAACCTTGCTGATATCACGCAGCAGAAAATTGAGATAGATTCACTGAAGAACAGGAAACGCGGTCAAATTTCTTACGATCTAGCAGAATGCACCCCTAAAAAACTAGCCAAATACGGTATCAAACATCCTCACCGTAACCGCTACTTTGTCTACGTACCTTCAGATCATCCTTATCATAAGAGATATCGTCTAGGTGGTTGGGAACTGCGGTCTAGGCTGGTTATGATGGTAGTTCTTAGAAGAATGTTACGCCCAGGTACCGAGATACACCACATTGACCATAACCCCACAAATGACCGCCCTGCCAACCTTAGAATAAAGACTGTAGCTCAACATCAAGCACACCACATCCTCAGTAACGCAGAAAAAGACCAAATCAGGCAAGTACAGCGAATCCCAACGGAATACTACGAGGTGGCTAAAGCATACGAAGATAGGAACCCTCGCTTACCAAGGTTATCTCAAGAAGAGGAAGTTGAGGTTACTAAAACGGCTAAAATGATGGGAGTTAGCAGAACCAAGGTACTAGCGATGAAAATAGCTACAAAGATGGGGAAGAACAGTGTTCAAGACGTGCTGAACCACCTCTCTCCTAATACACGCAAACTCGGACAGGCCATATATCAGTTCCCACAGACCAACAAACAAAAAGGGTCATTTAAGCCACCAAAAGTTATCGTCCGTAAAAGGAAGAAACAAGGTGTTAATTGATGTCTACTTACGTACATTTCATGTGCTGCCGCTGGCCGCGCGCCCTCCAAGGGCGTGCAAGCGGTATCCTGGTGTACTTCCTTAATAAAGCTAGCCACCTCTGTACCACTCACAAAAGTCTAAGAGATAACGATGGCCGATAAGGCTCATTCGCGTACTCATAATACGTAGGAAATATTCATGTAGAATCAGCGGATGCTTTGATACCAAGCTTAATCCCCGCTGCGCATTTACCTAAATCACACTCAGCAAAAACTGCGAACAGTAATCTTAACTAAATAAGGGGACATTTGCCCCCTCAACCAAGCAAGGCCGTAGGCAAGTAAAGAATACTGCTTTTACGGTCAATGCTGTTTCTCGGCCTAAAAATAGGATTTTAACCATGAAATTAACAAAAAAGCATCATACCGAAGCTGAAAAGCTACAAATACTCAGAAAACTAGAGACATTTCCTGAGACAAAAACAGAATTCGCCCGCCGTCACGGTATCAACCGTAAAACGCTCAGACGTTGGGAAATCAAGTTTTCTGGTAAATTGTCTGCTCAAAAAAGTAACCCTCAAGATGGTAGTAAAAATAAAATGTCTCTTTCAGACAAAAAGGTAGATATAAAAAACCTATGGGACATTCAAACCGAAACTCCCTCTAAGTCTAATACCAGCTCTATACAGACCAAAAATGCATCCAGGGATTGGAACGAAGTAAACATAGACTTCAGGCCAGTAGCTAAATCAGCGTCTAAAACCACCTGCCCTATATGTGGTAGTGAAATACCTCCTAATACCCTAGCTGAACATCAACAAAAAATTCAAATTCGGAACCAGTCAACCCCGATAAGTATCGACAGGATGGAGATCATGCTTTTACAACATGCTGTGGAGAAGCCCACCCTCGCCAGTAGTCCCTGTCAGCGGGTAGGAAAGCTACCACCTACGATTTTTTAGGTTTAACCACCTCAGAACATACCCCTGAGAGCCCCATATTCAGCCTGTGAGAGCTTTACTGGACAAAGAGATGTTCTGGGGTTAGGATTTATATATAGAGCTTGTATATGACTAAAAAGAAGGAAAAACCGCAATTACCTCATCCTGAGCAAGAAGGTCACCTGCTATGCAGTTTCCGCCTAGCAGCCACATCCGTTGCAGGATTGCGCACCTTATTGGCGTTGACCAAAGCATCGACATTAACCTCGACGTTACAGATATCCATTGAATATTATTTACGAAATCTTACTAACATCTATGGCAGCCTCACTCAGCAGGAAGTGGACCGAGAATTTGAAAGGCAGTTGAGGCTGGTAAAGGCCACTATAGCCAAGCAAACCCAGAAATCAAAGAAGAAGCGGAAACGCTCCTAAGTTGCTAGTTTAGATCTATAGTGCTTGTATATATAATATTCTATTGCTAAAATAAAAAATGCCTCTGCACATCGGCAGGTTCATCATCACAGGGAGGCTCACGATGTCCAAATACTGGCATATCCTACCCCCACCTGAGCAAGAGAAGTTCTTAGTCACCTGTGGCAACTACCACCTTGATGCCTGGACTCAGGTTGTAGCTGACATCAATAAGCACTGGGAAGTTCTAGCGGTAAATAGAAAGCTGGAGTTTGAGCTTTTACGCATGAAGGGCTACAGCCTCTATCACCTCTGTGAGTTTGCTCAAGCGCTTACGTGTTTTAATAGTGCGTTGTCTATAAATCCAGATTGCAAGAAATGCCGTGAAAACCTGGATAGAACTAAGGCCGAGACTCTACAGGCTATGCAACAAGCCTTTCATCAAAAACAATGGAGGCTATTGCATGAACTAGCTACCGCATACCTTGAAGTAGATAAGGGCTGTGATGATGCTCAGTTTTTTCTAGCGGTTAGTTGTGATGAATATGCTAACCATACTGATAGATCAGAGAAACTCTTTGCCCAGCTTGTTGAAAAAAATCCAAAATCATCGCTCTACTGGCGAGGCTATGCCCTTTCCATCCATAGAAACAACAACAAAATAGATGAAGCTATCTCTGTCTGTGAGCATGGCGTAGCTTACTTGCGCCAGCATGGTCGTGCTTATGGTGATGTAGAAGAAATTCTGACCTGGCTTAAAGATCTAAGGCAAGAGCGGACTAACAAACACCAAAAAGTAGAGCGCAAATCCACGCACTAGGGCAAACGACGATGAGGCGTAAACAAATCTGCTGTCCGCAAAACCCTTATCAGATCTGAGATCTAACCTACCGATATTGCAAGCCCTAAATTTTGATTATTTGCCGTGGACAAGACAGTTGATTTGTACACGACGCAACTACCGTGTCTTTTATATTTTACAGCGAGCGTTAGTAGTCACATTGAATTTTAACTTCTTGCCACCAAATAGGATTATTTCGTTCTAAAGAGTTCCATGCAGACAAGGTGAACATGCTTAGTTGCATTGATTCTTCATACTTAGAACGTTTGCACGAGACGCCGTCTTTTTTAGCTGCCTTAGCAAGTTGGTCATAGTCAATATTATTCCAAACCATACACCTACAGATGGATTCTTCAGAAGCAGTCCTATTACTAGTAGTACCTGCAAGTCTTCGTCGAACCATAGTTGCTTTACATTGATAAAACATACTCAACCGTATCTCCGCACTTGTACACGGTTGCCTTAGGCGACCTACTCTATATCTTTGGTTGTTACCTTGCTCCGATTGGCTAGCCGTTTCTTTTTGTGGCTGTTGAGATACATCGCTAGATAATTGGGTATCCATGACAATGTCGTTCTGTTGAGACTGACAAGCAACAAGCCCAAAAAAGATGGCGATTACGGACATGAATTTAAATCTGGCTTCCTTCGACATAGAGGACATCAAACCTCGCCTTTTGAATTGTATTTTGGCTTGTGAGGCGATCAGTTGGTAGCAAGGAGTGAGAGGGTTAAATAGTAGTAACTAAACCCTCTCTTCTCCTCGGCTGCTGGACATAGGGGTGCTTACAAATAAGCAAAATCGACACTTCATTTATCATACCATATCAATAATGTTAGGGGATAACATTTTTTGCAGGCTTACAGAAAGGCCAGTTATTCCTTAAAGTTTGGCCAAATGGTCAAACTTAAGTTAGCAGAGGTATTGAAAAAGAAGAGACTATCTAAACGTCAGTTCGCTAAGCGACTAAAAGTAGCTTATTCTAGTGTTTTCAGATATTTCCGAAAAGGCTATGATCCGAAGCTATCTACTCTTCACAAGTGGGCAAAAGTGCTAAATTGTCGCATTAGTGATCTCTACTCGGAGAAGTAGATATTTATATCTGATGCGATGCGCTACAATCATAGTAATACTTGTCTCATCCACTTGACCAATTCCGCCATGAGATAAGTATCTTTGCGGCAGTAATCGCTTAGCATCTTGTAGAGTTGGTTTTTCTTACTGCCATTGTCTTTGATGTTAATCATTTTCTCAAAAGTAATACGAGCCTCGGTACCATCGCTAACGTCCATATCAGCATAAGAAGCAGCTTCACCTAAGAGTGCTGGCCCTACAGCTTTCAAGCTATAGCTACCCAAAAACTTGGGATCGTAAACACACTTCTTAATGGCGACCATCGGATCCCATAGACGGCTTTCAATGGATGAAAGTTCATCGGCATTGGCAGGATCAAACTCAGCTAATGCCCGTAGGCATTTGGCTTCAAATGCCTTGTAATAAGCAACCACTGAACCAGTTTCAGGGATAGCCTTTAAGAGAGCATCTATTAATGGCTGCCGTGAATCAGTATTATCTTTATGAAGGTACTCCTCACAAGTTGGCTTAGCGCCCTCTTCCTTTTCTACATAGACAACAAACTGAAAAGGCACCTCTGGACCATAGGGTCTACAGCCTTCAAACCGAGGAATAGCTGGAGCGATGGTTTCAAAATCAAGATAGGTAATAGGATATTCAAGCTGGCTTAGCTCTTCCTGCAAACCTGATTTATCAATGTATGGTTTTTGCTCTACACTGTTATCGACCATCCTTTGCGGGATCTCGTTTAGTCCTGTGAGACGTGAATCACTTAACTCAATGACACCATCTGTATAGAACTGCCATTTCTTATCACCATTGATTCCTGGAATATTAAATACCGATGGAACAGGTACATCTTTCCAGCAATGTGCTTTAAATGAGCATTCATAGGGATTATTACAATAAGGTCCAATGTCAATATCTGGGGGTGATTGCTGCATGAGCATCTTTTTAAATTTGGCTATTTCTGACGGTAGGATATCCAAATACTCACGCAGATCGTCGGTGACTTCCACATCAACAAACAGATTAGAAAGATCTGGGTAATAGCACTCTTTATTGAGGTGTGTAAGAAAAAACCCTTCCACCTTTTGCCCTGCGCCTTCTAACACATACTTTTGAACTGCTATATCTGGCAGATGTTCCTCTTTAAGTGAGGTTGAAGACTTCACTTCATACAGTCGCCAAGGCTTGCCTACTGCTTCCCTCGTCAAAATATCGCAACGGATAATGATGTCGTCATAGAGAAATGCGCCCTCGTAAAGGGTCAATGCACCTGATGCTATCGCCTTGCTCGTAGCAGCAAGCGCCTTATCTGGATGGTAATGGGGCACGCTGATATGCATGCCATCAGGAAAACGCTCATGCGCTTTCAAGCCAACTTCGCGGCCCTGGTCAAACAAAGCTTGCTGTGACGGTGTAACCGATGCAGCAAGATTACGCTGATGCACATGTAGATGAAGAGCCTTTTGACAGGTAAGCCCTTGGCAGACTTTGGTTTTGGATAATTGAACCCTTTTCAAAAAGTTGTCCCTTCATCCTTTAGGCAGCCACAGGCCAGTTCTTGAAGATGTTTTCAGCTTGTTCCATGAAGCTTTTGGTAAACCACTCCATATCATTGGCCTGTATCTTGTTCTTACGAAGGACACGCTTTACCGCAGCACGCACCTCAGCTCTTACTGATTCACGGTGAGGTTCGGTCCAGTCCACCTTAAGGCTACGTTTTATCGTCTCTACTATGTCGTGAATTAAGCTGCATAAGAATGGCTGCTCATAGATAGAACCTTTATTCTCTACTATAGCGTCATAAAAAGCGATTTCCTCGGAACTAAGACCCAGTTTGGCTGCCCTTTCACCTTCTTCTTCTAATTTTTTCCGAATATCGACAAGAACCTTAATAACCTGAGCAGAGTCTATGAGCCTGTTATGATATTTACCTAATGTTTCTTCTAGCAGAGCCATCAAACTACGAGCACGAGTCTTATTCTTACGCTCGAACCGCTTGATCTCCTCTTCCATCATCCTTTCAAGGAGCTGCAACCGTAAATTTGGGTATTTTTTATTCTTAAATTCTTGTAAAAAAGCGTCATCCAAAATGGAAATGTCAGGTCTTTCGATTCCTGCCACCTTGAATACATCAATCACTCCTTGTGATGATATTGCCGTATCGACTAAATCTCTCACAGCATTATCAAATCGTTTCGGTTGTGCTGCCTTTCTATCCGTCTTCTTAATCTGACCTCGTATGGCTTGATAAAATGCTACTTCATCCAGAAAACCTCTGCATGAATCTTGTTGCTTGACCAAAAGAAACGCCCTTGAAAGCTGATTCTCGATGTCTAAAAATATTTCTTTTCTTGTCTCATCTTCGAGCAAGGCTGCATAAATGGATGCCATTAGGTCTTCTCTTTCGACACGAGATGCCTTGTCATATTCTTCATAGCTCTTTCCATCTGGCATCTCGCCACGTATCCTGGATAAATACTCAATAAATAATGGGACAGCTTCACCTTCAACATCTCTAGTCAAATCACCAGAACCGTCTTTCGTGTACCTAGACGCCGCTTCTTTCAATTCTTGAGCTATGCCGATATAGTCAACTACTAGCCCATGTGGCTTATCTTTGAATACGCGATTGACCCTAGAAATTGCCTGAATCATAGAGTGATCTTTCATTGGTTTATCGATGTAAAGAGTATGAAGGCACGGTATATCTGTACCTGTCAGCCACATATCGCAAACAATCGCTATCTTAAGTGGGTCATCGACTTTTTTCATTCTGGCTTTAATATCGTCTCTCTGTTTTTTTGTTGTGACATGTCCAGAGGTATTCCACTCTTTAGGGTCCTTAGCTGGATTCGTAGTCATAATAACCTTGATTTCAGGGCATGCTGGAAGAGCCTGCAAGGCATCATAAACTCGGACACAGTTTTCTCGGTTCATACAGACCACAAGAGCTTTGCCCTCAAACTCAGCAGTCCTAGTTCTGAAATGAGCCAAAATATCTCTTGCGAGTTTATCAACGCGTTCTTTTGTCCCAGCAGCGGCTGCTAAATTCGCCCACTTGCTTTTTCGCTGATCTAATCCTTCTGCATCTATAACGTTAGCCATTTCTTCAATAGCTTCATCGATATCAATGCCAGTTAGGTCTAGCTTAATTTGTCTGGCATCATAGAATATGGGCACTGTGGCCCCATCTTCTTGAGCCTGTTTAATGTCATAAGTGTGAATATAGTCACCAAAAACGGCTCTTGTATCCCCTCGACTCATACTAATAGGAGTACCTGTAAAACCAATACGTTTGGATTCAGGCAAAGCTTCGTTGAGATAACGTGCATAACCTTTTAGAAACCCGTACTGGCTTCTATGAGCTTCATCAGCAATTACGAAAAGATTCTCTCTATTGGAAAGAAGAGGATGCTTGGTCTCGCTTTCCCTTAAACGAAATTTTTCAACAGTTGAAAATATAACTTCTCCCCCGTGCGTACTAAGAATCTTTCTTAAGCCTTCAACAGATTCAGCACGATGCACATTACCAACCAGGTCTTTCAATCCAACAAACTGTTCGTGAAGCTGACCATCAAGATCTGTCCGATCGACTTCAATCAATATAGTTGGGTTTTCTAGTTTGGAATGTTTGCGCATTAGACCAACGAGAAAGCCCATAGTTAGAGATTTACCTGAACCTGTCGTATGCCAGATAACTCCTACTCGTTTATCTTTTGTTTTCTGAGCTTTGACAGCGTTGCCAAGAGCTTTATTTCCTGCAAAAAATTGATGATACTTGGCGCCTTTCTTGGTGAGCTTCTCTTCCGATGTATCAAAAACTATGAAATTACGTATGTAGTTGAGCAATCTTTCAGGTAAAAAAAGTCCTTCAATCAGGACCTTCATACTAGAAACACCTGTAGACGAAACCGAGTCTCCATCTATAGATTTCCAAGGAGCAAACCACTCACTACCAGCAGACCACATGCCATGAAGCGTCTCTTCGCCATCAGATACAACTGTCAGGCAATTAAACTCAAAAAGCTGAGGAATATCTTCAATGTAATGCTGAATTTGATTATAGGCTTCTTCAACCGTAGGATTCTCGTCATAAGGATTTTTTAACTCAAAAACCACCAATGGAAGACCATTCACATAAATAACGATATCTGGCCTTCGGTCATTCTTACCGCTAATTGAAAGTTGATTAACAACAAGGTACTCATTTTTAGAAGGATCTTCCCAATTAATCGGATAAACATGCATATGTTTATCCGATTTTTCCTTACCTTCGATCTTTACCTCAATTCCATTAGTGGCAGCCAAATGGAATGACTTATTGCGAAGTAAGAGATTTACACCTTCTGGCCGTGAAAGGTTCGATACTAGTGATTCTAAGTTCCTAGCTGGGATATGTGGATAGGCTTTCTCTAAATGGATCCGTAGTCGATCTTTTAGAATTACCTCTTTTCGATCACGTTCAATCTCTTCACCATGAATATGTGTATAGCCCAGAGTCTCAAGTCTCTCGATAGCAGCCAGTTCAAATTCAGTTTCTGTACCTCGTTTTGGCATTCAGGCCACCTCTGAGACCAATTGCTCGGCATCTTTGATGCGTATTTCGCCTGACATAAGTTTTGGAAGAAGAATATCACGGACCTGTCCTAGAGCTGATGCTTCTTCAGTAAATTCATGAATCATTTCTAACAAGGAAAGTAGAATGTGACTAGTAGATGCCAACAACTTAGCGTCTGGGACTAGAACAGGCACCTTCCGAAGCTCACTCTGCCTAATACCCAAAACGGTTGTACCCGTTGCACGATTTTGAAGCTCCCTAAATCCAATATCTGTAGAAAGCCACATATATAGATAGGCACCCGTCACAGGTTGACTATTCGCACGTAGAGCAAATAGCCTTTGGCTCAAACAATACTCCTTTTCTTTACATAAAAAATACAGCTCTCCCAATGGTCCTTCAGACGTTAATATCACATCGCTCTGTGCTAATGGTCTAGTCATCCACTTTTCATAGAGTGATCGGTCAACAAATCTAATTGAATTTTTATTTACAATATACCCAGCCTTTATATTTTTTGCCGATAACGCTGGAATCCCGTTAGCCGCCCAAGTAGAATTAAGTTTCTTAGGTGTCTTCCCTCGATGATCAATTATCAGCGATGTCACATCTTCAATTGGGAGAACTTTCCATCCTCTAGGAATTGGCCCTATGTCACTGACCTCAAAACCGCTCGGAAACAATTTTGCGATCTCTGCACTCATATAGGCTGGTTTCTTTCCAGCAGCTTTGGCTTCTACAGGATCAAAATCAACAAACCAAGACTTAAACATAGCTTGGGCTATCGTCTCAAGCGTTCTGTTCATTTCACGATTTAATTCGATTTTGTCATCGAGAGGAGCAAGGACAGAGATTATTAGTTGTTGCGTTTCAATTGGAGGTATTTCTATCCAGAAAGATCTTTGGGCAGTTAAACTTACATAATCTGCCATATCGGTTTCACCTTTACGCACAAACCATTGATTACGAAACCGTTCAGACTGCATAAAGTAATACAAAAATCGCCTTTCGATTGTAGAGTCATCCAATACTCGCCAGAACGTTGTTTGAGGTGAACACACAAAAGGAGGAGCTGAATCTGGAATAGGAGCTAATTTCCCAACTGTACCTTTATGAGAAAATAAAATATCGCCAGGTTTACCAATTCCTTTGCGCAACCGTGCTAAAGCAATGTCATTGATACATTCCGCAGAATCAAATTCAACCTTCCCAGGTTTCATATTCGCAGCTCTGATAAATGCAGTGCCTGTTAAGGAAAATTCTTCACGGCGTGGGCGATATTCACCATGATTGCCATCTTCTACTAAAAGAATCTTTTTATCTTGGAGGTCTCGCACCTCAAATCTGGGCCATTCATTACACATCCAACAACTCTTTCAAGGATTTCCGAATAGTTTTTTGAAGTCGAACGGATTCTGAGAACTGATGTTCCAATTTGCTAGCAAGTTTTGGAAATTTATCCTCAAAAGGCTCGCTATCTTCTTCAATCTCCTCAGATCCAACATAGCGTCCTGGTGTTAACGCATAATTTTGATTTTTCACCTCTTTAAGAGTTGCCACACGACAAAACCCCAATATTTCTTCAGGCTCAGATGACACCCTAAATTGTCGATAAATTGAGGCTATCTGTTCTATTTCCTCATCTGACAATTGTTTTTGTTTTCTCGATTCTGGAATCAAACGTCCAAGATTCCGCCCATCGATAAAAAGAATTTTTCCTTCCCTATCTCTAAATCCATGCGATCCTTCACGGTTCTTAGACAAAAACCAGAGGCAACAAGGGATCTGTGTATTTGCAAAAAGCTGACCTGAAAGCTGAACTATACAATCGACATAGTTTCCTTCCACCAGCGCCTTTCTTACTGCAAGACGTGCTGTCTCACTATTCGAAAGTTCACCTGTAGCCATTACAAACCCTGCCGTCCCACCCTCTTTGAGGTGATGCAGAAAATGGAGCATCCACATTGTGTTGGCGTTGCGAGCAGCTAGAGGCATCTTATCATCGCCTATTCTTAAGCGCAGGTCTTGATCTGAAACTCGATCTGCACCCCAACCGTCTTCGCCTTTCGCACCATCATTAAACGGTGGATTGGCCAACACATAATCTGCTTTTAGATCAGGGTGTCGGTCATTTGTGTAGGAATTGCCTATTTCAATTTTCCCCTCTAAATCATGTATAAAGAGGCTCATCTTGCAGAGTCGAAGCGTAAAATCCTTTGACTCTTGCCCATAGAAACTGAGTTTATGGTTATGTTTGGTAAAAATGTCGGACTGTACAAACATGCCTCCTGACCCGCAACACGGGTCAAAAACAATACCCTCTTTGGGTTCAAGCATGTGTACGAGAGTTTTAACAATTGAGACAGGCGTAAAATACTCGCCACCGCGCTTACCTTCGGAATCGGCAAACTCACCAATAAAGTATTCGTAGATTCTACCCAAAAGATCTAGCCCATCATGGTCAGACTTAAACACATCTTTAGAAAAGAGATTGATGAGTCCAGTAAGGTTATGTGGCTCAATATTTGAACCCGCGAAAATTCTTGGTAGAAGCCCTCTTAGTTGTTCAGGATATGCATCTTCGAGAGCCTCTAGGGCCTGATCGACTTTCAGCTTTATATCGTCATCTTGAGCATGTTTTAGAAGGTAGGACCAACGAGCCTTTTCAGGAATAATGAATGCGCCCTTTGCCCTGTACTCATCAGGATCCTCTAAAATCACCTCTCGTTGTTTCTTATCTTCGGTGAAATAATCACTATCTTTGTTATCAAGCATTTCTTCAAGCGCCGCCCTTCTCTTTTCATAGCGAAGAGACAGGAACCGCAAAAATATAAGCGGCAAAACGTAGCGCTTGTATTCAGGAGCATCAATTGAACCTCTCAACTTGATAGCCGATTGAAACAGCTCTGATATCAGATCAGCATGACCATTTCTGGTAGTTTTTTTCTTGGTAGATTTTCTCTTCTTTTGTCGCATAGATGATTCTCAAATAATGGGGTTTTCTAAATATTCATGTGGGCTAACTTTTCTTCTCACTAGCGCCACCACTACGGACCCACTCGTTGATTTCAGAAACTTGAAACTTCCATAGTTTACCTACTCTGTAAGCTGGAATTCGCTTTTGTGAAAGCCAAGTATAAATAGTGTCCTTGCTGACACCCAGGTAAGCCGCAATCTCTGAAACTGAAGACCAACGTACTCTTTCAGTGTCGCCAACGGAAACATCACTCTTGATGTGACTCATCTGATGAATATTACTTCACTTTTATCTTATCATCTAGGATTTTGTTGGGTTTTCTTGGTTTTATACCAGTATAATCTATAGTCATTCCGATACTTATGGTTTGTGATTTAGCCAAACGTGATGAGATAGTGCATACTGATATTATGAAGGATAGCGAGATCAGAGCTGCGCTAAAGATCAAAATACAAGAAGATAATAAAATACATGTTGATACTTTAGTAGTAGAAGAATTGGGACTAACTGAGGGAGCTATCAGGACCGATTTAGCAGTCATTAACGGTAGCATTCAAGGATTCGAGATCAAGAGTGAGCGTGATACACTACGCCGCCTTCCCAAACAAGAAAAAGTATATAGTAAGATATTCGATGAGTTTACTATTGTGCTTCACCCGAAGCATCTTGAGAAAGCAATTAAAATCATTCCAGATTGGTGGGGTATCGTTGAGGCAATTCCTTTTAACAATACTGTTAGTTTGATTGAAACTCGTCCTTCATTGCCTAATCCAGTAGTTGATCCTGACATTCTAGTCCAATTGATCTGGCGTGACGAAGCGCTTCTAGCATTGAGATCTTTAAAACTACATAAGGGGTATTCAAATAAGCCTCGTGAAACCCTATGGTCTCGTCTTATTGAACATCTCACAATAGATGAACTGCAGCATCTTGTACGTGATACCCTTAAGCAGCGGAAAGGTTGGCGAGCTGAGCTGCTACCAGCGTAATATGATGGTTCGTACCTACATTACGCCACGTAGTTAAATTGCCTGGCCCTCTTTCTTCTATAGCGCACTTTTTGATGTAGTCATCTCCCCAGCTGAATTCCCCTCCTTTATACTCATTTCGCTTTATCAACTTGGAAGAAAGATCATGGAACTGAGCACCTTTCTTCCCTTTTCTAAGATTCATACCTCGAATAATAAGCCAGCCTTCTTCTAACGTATATCGGATACCTGCACTCACTTTCATAGTTCTAGGATCTATCTCTGGCAAATCTGGGTGGCAAATACCATAGTCTCCGTAGTTAGGCAGCCTTAATAGCGAATCCCTATGGTGCCATAGTTTCTTCCAAACTTTCCATTCAGCTCTAGGTATAAATGCTTCATCATCTTTCTTAACCTTAGAAAGATTCTCTGGGAATCCAGACGCAGCTACAGTTAGACTTCTCCACTTCTTACAATGCGGAAGTTGATTAAGGACATTTTTTACGAAACTTGCTTTGGACTCAACCTGATCTTCAGATATACCTCGAAAATCAACTAGAAGGTCAACTGATTCAGGAGGTATATTGATTGTATTCAAAACGTTGCCAATATTTCGTTTTAGCGTGTCATTATCAAATAAATCTTCTTCCATTAGCCTTAAACTGACAACCCCTCCATTTTTCCTCACGATATCCTGGACTGCGATCCAATGCTCCTCATTGCGATCAAGTCCCGTCACTGGAGTAGCATGAATCTTCATTTCCCTCAGCTGATCAAAAAGGAATGTCAAGGGATGCTGATTATCTTTCTCGACTCTTTCATCCAGATTTATAGCAAATAGATCAATAAGAACATGATTCACAGCCTGACAGTTCTTTTCAATATTCTTTGCAACGGCAATTAGATGATCATCTAAAGACTTTTTGTACTTTTTTTCATTCCAATCCCATGGTGGAGGCGGCACATCAAATAATGGAACGACATTTCTAAGGGTCTTCGTCGTTAAATTTTTGATGGCATCGAATTCACCTTTCTTACCTTTAAGGAAAGCGATGTATTTTAAATTTTCTGACATTATATCTTCCTATCCCCACTGTTTTTCTTTGAAAAGCTTTCTCACTTCACCATGCCCTACTAAACTGCTGAGAATTCGATAATTTTTGAATTCTTTCCGAATCCTTCCAGCTACAATTGCAGAATGAATCTTAAGTTGCCTGGCATAGTTCTCAATTTCGTCACGGGATCTATGTAAGTAGGCCCTACTCCTTTTAAATTGCTGACGAGGAATAAATACTTCTCCTGCAGTGATATCAGCTTCTCTTTCAACTGGATCTTCCGTTACTTCTAGATCTAGGTTATCAACAAAGATATCTGCTTCTCTTGAGCAGTGTTTCCACAAATGAACCAATTCGTGCATTAAAGTAAACCAGAAGTTATCTACACGATCATATCTAATAGACATGCCTATTATAGCCTTAGAGTCTTCAGTTATAATTGCACAGCCATCTACTAGCGTTCTAGATAAGTGAGGCACTATGACAAGAGCTATGTTATTTTTCTTTAGAAACTCGACAGCGAGAAGAGGCCCCTTATCAAAGATACTCAGACGAGCTAACTCTTTTAGGAAATCTTGGTTGATAATATTTGAATTAAATGAGTCAACATCTACCTTCTCCGCTTCTAAAAGAACTTTTGCGGTCCATGCTCTGAGAGCATATTGATCAACCCTTTCAGTATTTCGATTATGAATAGTGCCACGATAGAATGCTTGCATTGAATGGGTACTTTTTATCTGTGCAAAGAACCCTTGCATTATCTTCTTTGGATTAGCTGCTATATCCTTGGCCTTTGCCTTTATCCAGCCCTTCTTCACCATTTCTTTTATTGGAAATCTACGCCAGACCAATTCTTCATGCGACTCTTCCTCTTTATCTGGATCTTGTAGAAGAATTTTTGCAGGAATGCCCAAACCTTCATGCAGAGCACGAATCATTGCAAGGGTAAGCTTTCTTTTACCTGAGAGAATTTCAGAAACTTTACTCCTACTACCAATATAGGGCACTAGATCTCTTTGCTTTAGACCCTGTTGCACCATTCTGAATTTAATTGCGTCAACGGGTGAGGGAATTTCAAAATAAAAATTATCTCTCTCGTATTTTTCAATGAGCAATGAAATGAGATCAAGCCTTTTAGCTTCATCTGTCCCAGAGCGAGGATCGAGTGCAACAAGAGCCTCTGCCTGTTCTAGGAGGGCACTATATTCACCTTTATTTCTAATAATCTTAAGATCCATATGCTTCCTCATAGATCCCATGTATCGTAGTCATCATGAGTTCCGATCTTTTTCACTACTACCTTGCCCGTGTTATAAGCTATTTGAACAAGCATCCTGTAGCGATTCCCTTTCACGTTAAACACAACTCGGTTGTCGGAAAGAATGCTTGCTGATGCATACTTTTCTTTTACGTCAGAAGGTCTCTTCCATACCGCCTCTTCCACCTCGCTGATCCAGTTGCTTATCCAACTTCTCGCGTCAGCATGACCTCGGCAAAAGTCGTCAAGTCTTCCCCGACCGAGTAATTCCATGACTGTCCGATCTGCGTCTGCCGCAAAATTGATACTTCATCTCAATACCTCAAAGCTATGATACTATGTTCCCAAAATGGGATCAATAAAAAAATTCCCAAAATGGGAAGTTTATTCAAAAAAGCATAAAAATACAATAAAAGCATGAGGTTATGTTTAATTTGTGGCATGAGCGCTGATGGTGTGGCTATTGCAGCCACGACAGAGGCCTGCTAGAATAGCTCCCGATGCCTACGTCCAACATAAAACGACAGATTGAACGACAAACCGCACGTCTACTTCGACAGCGACTGAAACTATATAAGAAGTGGATCGGTGATGGAGTTTATGCGGGAACTAACGCTAATAACAATGTGCGGATCGACAAGATTGACGAGAATGGTCGAACGTTAGGCCAGTTCTTATACCCGTCTAGAAATAAGGTCGAAAAGTGGATGAGACAGGTCCAATCTGAGTTAAAAAAGCGTGGATTGAAACCCTGACCCGCCAAACTTTCCATCTAACAAATATCTAACAGCAGCAGTAAAAAACAGCCGATTTGAACCGATATTGACCGATTGTGTCAGAACATGGTTTATCTAATGGTTCCAGTAGGTTAAGTCAATTTTAGGTATGATATCAGGTACCTAGAAAATGGCCTTATTCGCTCTCATAACCCGAAGGTCGTAGGTTCAGATCCCAGCTCCTCTACAGTAGGATGATGTAGAACTCCAACAGACAGTTGACACATAGTGGTCTTCTTTAGATGTAGAGTCAGAGGAGACCAAATATGAGGAAGCAAGAGCAACAACGGATAGTAA
>JANQFH010000007.1:0-50000 GCA_028277945.1 Oligoflexia bacterium | reverse complement strand
GTTGTTTCGCTCAATTCCGCCTTCGCCGAAGCTATGGCGGGTTGTACGAAGACCCTTAAAGCACATTTTACCTGCTATTCAACTTTCAAAGACCGTGTAATATAGGAAAATTACTGCTTTTTTCCAACAAACCGTGGTCCACAGACCACCCTCGTTGGCAAAGCCCTCTATTTATTGCCAAGTTTCGCAGCAGTGTCAACCCAATTTGTCGCTATCCAGCGCAAAATCGTGGTATGGTCACCCACCTTGGTTGGGGAGGATAAAGATCATGCAACATAGTTTGTCCGTGTTAGCCATTGCTCTTGGGTTGTTTTTAGTCCAACTGTTGCCTCTCTGGGCAACGAGTTCAGGATCTTCGCAAAAACAGATTGTTGCTGTGGTCTTGGATGGTCCCTTTGTGCCGGGACACAGCCGATACCGTGCCACCCTTGCAAAGGATAGTGCCAATACGCTGATGTTTGTGATTGAAGAGTTGTCTCCGGCAGATGAGGAGAGCAATGCCGTGGTAAAGTCACAACGAGAACTAAAAGCCATTCCCACATCCATAGAAAAACTCTGTGCTGCAAAGAAGAGTTCTTGCGAGTGGATCGACAAACTGCGCTGGGACAAAGAGGATCTCCGTTACCACATTGTTTTGCAAAAGTGGCAACAGAAAAAGGCACGCTTCTTGGAAAAACAGCGCATTCCCTGCCGGATCAAACGTGCCAAGACTCTAAACGCCACGGTTGTCTGCCTCGCTAGCCTCGGCCAAAGACCCAAACACAACGACTGGTTCTAATCCCTTAAAGGTACGGCCTTACTTTTAGGGACTGGCATCATTCTTGCTCTGTTAAAGAGCGATGCCAAGAAAATCTCTAATAAGAACTGCAGAATTCCCGTACCATGTTGTCTCTAGATCTAACAATAAGGAATGGTTTTATATTCCGAGACAAGAGTGTTGGAATGTCTTTACACAACAATTATCCAAAGTTTCAAAGGATTACCATGCCAGGGTTATTTCATTTGTACTGATGTCCAATCACTTTCATATGCTTCTTTATACCCCAGAGGAAAATCTTGATGCCATCATGAATTACTTGCTAAGGGAAGTAAGCCGTACCATTGGTAGGAAAAGCGGACGCATCAATCATATTTTTGGCGCTCCTTACCGATGGTGCCTAATCGACAACGAGGTCTACCTAGCCCATGCCTATAAGTATGTCTATCGTAACCCCGTGGAAGCTGGTTTGTCTGACCTGGCAGAAGAATACCGCTACAGCACACTCCACTACCTCATTGCAAAAACCTTTCTGGGACTTGCAGTTTATGACCATGCGGTCCAATCTTCCCCGATTGTGCCGCCAAGTCTATCTGACAGGCTCCATTGGCTAAATCGGCCCTATGCATCCAAACATCAAGAACTTATCAGGCGGGCGCTAAAAAAACCCAGATTTCGTCTACCTCAGAGTAAGAACTACCGCCTAGTTACTAGAACACTAGATGCTACATGATTCCCTAAAAGTAAGGCCGTACCTTTAAGGGACAAGGTGGCAGGCGACGAGATGGTTGTCGCTGTGAGGTCTTAGTGGTGGAACTTCTTGCCGACAGCGGGCCTCAGCCAGCGGACAGCGGGTGTGGAAGGCGCATCCAGTGGGGGGATGCAGCGGGGACGGCAGATCACCACCAATCGAAATTTCTTGCTGGCGATCTTCCGCATGGATCTGCGGCGTGCTTGCCAACAGTCCTTGGGTGTAAGGATGTTTTGCCTGCGAAAAAATCTGTTCGCGGTTGCCTGATTCTACAACCTTACCCAAGTACATCACCAGCACTTCATCGGCAATGTGTTGTACGACGGCAAGATCGTGTGAAATAAAAATATAACTTAGATCAAAGCTCTCCTGCAGCTCTAAGAGCAAATTTAAAACCTGTGCCTGAATCGAGATATCTAAAGCGGATACCGGCTCATCGCAGATCACGACTTCAGGTTGCATGATCAGCGCACGGGCAATACCAATTCGCTGTCGTTGACCGCCACTAAACATGTGCGGGTACCTGCTGGCATATTCAGGACGTAAACCCACCTTTTGCATCATCTCCATGGCAAGCTGCCGACACTCAGAACGTGACTTCTCAGTATTGATGTAGAGAGGCTCGGCAATGATCTCTATCGCTTTTTTTCGCGGGTTAAGCGAGCCATAGGGATCTTGAAAGATCATCTGCACCTTTTGGCGATAGAGCCGTTTTTCAATCTTATCTAAAGGGTTGCCATGTAGCTCTATCCTACCTCGGCTAGGTGTCTCTATGGCGGTCAGCAACCGAGCCAGCGTTGACTTGCCACAACCAGACTCACCAACGATTGCCAGCGTCTGCTGCTTTAACAGTTGGAAGCCAACACCTTCGAGCGCTTGCAAACGGTGGTGACGTCCCAATCCTGTAGAAAGCTGATAGGTCTTACTGAGATCGTCTGCTTGCAGTACAGGAGCGGTCATCGACTACTCGCTTGGTTGTTTTTTGATAACGGATAAAAACAGCGTACCAGTCGCTTGTGTTGCAACTCCATTTTTGGATGCTCTTGGCGACATGGCTCTTGGACAAAACGACAACGCGGATGTAGCTGACAGCCGTGTGGCCTGTATACCAAATCTGGTACGGTTCCTGGAATCGTCGGTAGTTTTTGGCGGCGTTCATCAGAGCCATGCGCACTGGGCATGGATTCGAGCAGTGCAGCTGTATACGGGTGTTGGGGTTGGCTGATAAGAGCATTGCTCTCACCAAGCTCAACTGCTTCACCCGCATACATAACAAGAATACGATCAGCGTTCTCAGCCACCACAGCAATATCGTGGGTAATCAAAATCAGTGCCATGCCCTGCTGACGCTGCAGATCTTTCAACAGACTTAGGATCTGCGCTTGAATCGTCACATCAAGCGCTGTAGTTGGCTCATCGGCAATCAATAGACGTGGCTGACAGGCAATGGCCATAGCGATCATCACCCGTTGGCACATTCCACCTGAGAGTTGATGTGGATAGGAGGAGAGCCGCGTTGCTGCGGCAGAAATGCCAACTTGTTCTAAGAGCTCTATGGCCCGTGTACGTCTTGCCTGCTTGTCGAGATCTTGGTGCGCTTTGATCGCCTCCATTAGCTGAAAGCCAACGGTAAAACAGGGGTTAAGGCTAGTCACTGGATCTTGAAAGATCATGGTCATCTCGCCACCGCGCAGCTGACGTCGCTGCCCTTTGGAAATGCCCAATAGGTCTTGGTTGTGAAAGTACAACCGACTCGCCTGCAGTTGGCTGTTTGGTGGTAGCAGACCCATCAAGGCAAGGCTAGCAACGCTCTTGCCCGAGCCCGACTCACCAACAACACCTAGGGTCTCTCCTTGTTCTAATTGAAAGCTAAGGTGATCAACAGCAGTAAATGTACCCCGCAGGGTTTTGAAGCTTACGGTTAGTTCTTCGACTTCAAGCAACGCCATCCCACCTACAGTAGTATTCCGTTCACATCTTGTAAATTCTTTCCACGTTTCATAAGTACTGTGTCAGGTTTTCTTCCGAGGACGCAGTCCCTCGGCGTTCCGCCGCCTCGGGCTGCTCGGCTCTCGGCGTCGGCGTCTATTATAAGCATCGATGCCGACGCCTGCGAGACGCCTCGTCAGAAAACCTGACACAGTACTTCTAGAAGCGTTGCTAGAATGACGATCATGCAAGTAACCAAACCTTTCTGGATTGGAGAGGCAACTAAGTTGTTTTGCAAGCGACTTGCGGAGCCAGCCGATTTGTTCGGGAGCTCCGTCAAGGGGAGACCGCGATACCGACCGCAGGGAGGTTAAGCGGAGGGGCCCCCGACGGAGCGACCGTTAACAAATCGAGCTGGTGGAGCGCCGGAGCGGCGCAAAATAACTTAGTTGTCTTTGCAAACCTGAAGGCTTGGCTTAAATGTTTATGGAAAACAACACTACATGCGCAGCCGCGGGTCGAAGGCATCGCGCAGACCATCGCCAAGTAGGTTGAATCCAAGCACCACCGCAAGAATACAAAGCCCAGGCAACGTTACCATCCAAGGCTGGCTCTCTAAAAAGGCGCGCGCATCGGCAAGCATGGTGCCCCACTCAGGTGTTGGTGGTTGTGCCCCAAGACCCAAAAAACCAAGTGCAGCAATATCAAGAATGCCATCACTAAAGGCGAGCGTCGCTTGCACAATCAGCGGTGCTAAACAGTTGGGGAAGATGTTGATGACAGCAAGCCGAAAACCACTAGCGCCAAAGCTCTTGGAGGCAACAACATAGTCCTTTTTCTTCTCTGCCATCACCTGGGCTCTCACAATACGGACAAAACTGGGTATTTTCACCACGCTCACAGCGATGACGGCGTTGAGTAACCCGGGACCGAGGATAGCCACCACCACAATGGCGAGGAGAATGCTCGGCAATGACATAAGGATGTCTACTAGGCGCATAATTGCGGTATCGATCATGCCACCACGATAGCCAGCAATTAAGCCCAATGAAGTGCCGACAAGCAAAGAGAGCATGACCACCAACAAGCTAAGACCAATAGAGACTCGTGCTCCGTAGAGCAAGCGGCTAAGCAGATCACGGCCCAAGTCATCGGTACCGAGGACAAAAGTCCTGCTGCCTCCCTCGCTCCAAAGGGGGGGGATGCGGTAAGCATCGGTGTGTACATGGCTTGGTTCATAAGGAGCAAGCCAGGGTGCAAAGACAGCAATGATTAAAAAGAAGACAATAAGGCTCAACCCAAAGAGTGCCCCACGGTTCTGGCGAAAAAACAGCCAAAAGGTGCGAACCGGGCTTAGAACCTCGCCTGCATTTGCACTCAAACTCGTCATCGACCTTGGCTCCGCAATCGCGGATTGCTAACCATGTAGGCAACATCGACAAGAAGATTGACGGTGATCATTACCGTGGCAATGAGAACCACCCCACCTTGAATGACCGGGTAGTCCAGTGAGGTAACGCTGTGGACAATCCACCTGCCAATGCCTGGCCAGGCAAAGATGGTCTCGGTTAAGATGGCACCGGTAATAATAGTGCCAACCATCAAACCAATAACCGTAACCACGGGAATAAGGGCATTGCGTAGGGCGTGGATAATGATCACGGCCAAGTTGCTCAACCCTTTGGCCTTGGCCGTACGGATGTAATCTTCGCCAAGGACCTCAAGCATGCTGGAGCGGGTCATGCGCGCAATCACTGCCAGAGGTATGGTGCCTAAAGCTATGGCCGGTAAGATCAGATGCCTAAAGGCGTTAAAAAACGCCGCCCTACCCTCACCACTCAGCCAGGTGTCGATCAACATAAAGCCGGTAACCGCTTCAATGTCATAGAGAGCACTGATGCGTCCAGAAACTGGCGTCCAGCCAAGGGTAACAGAAAAGAGCAAAATCAAGATGAGCCCCCACCAAAAGATGGGCATGGAGTAACCAACCAGGGACACTCCCATGAAAGAGTAGTCAAAAATAGTGTTCCGTTTCACCGCCGCCACAATGCCTAGAGGAATGCCAATACAAGTAGCAAGCAGCAAAGCCGTAAACCCAAGCTCCAAGGTAGCTGGATAGCGACTTAAAAACTCTTCAATGACCGGACGCTTGGAGACAATTGAAATGCCTAAGTCACCATGAAAAACGTTCCAAAGGAATTGCAAGTATTGCAGCAGCAATGGCCTATCTAAGCCAAGGTTGGCACGCATGGCGGCGTAGGCTTCAGGTGAGGCCCCCCGCTCTCCCAACAACAGTAGGACAGGATCTCCTGGAACAAGACGTATTAAGCTAAAGGCGACAATAGTGACGCCGATGAAGGTGATCAGCAGAATGGTCAGTCGACGTAGTGTGTAAGCAAACACATCTAATGACTAGTGAAGGTCTACACCGTAGAACAGATCTCGACCCAATTGATCCACCTTAAATCCAACCACCTTTTTGGACATAGCGCGGAAAATAACGCTATGAGCAAGAGCCACCCAGGGTGCCTCTTGGTGAAAAATCTCCTGCGCTTTCAGGTAATACTCGGTACGTTTCTTCTTGTCCGTAACGAGTTTAGCTTTGCGGACCAGCCTGTCATAGGGTTGATGACACCATCGTGCTGTATTCATGCCCGCTGGGATGGCAGCGCAGCTAAGCAGTAGGCCGAGAAAACTCTCTGGATCCATACTATCGGCACTCCATCCTATCTGTAACATCGTGTGTTCGCCTGCTTTTAATTTTGCAATATATGTTGGCCAATCATAGGTGACGATCTTGGTTTTGATACCTACCTTGGCAAGATCAGCTTGCATCATCTCTGCCATCTTTTTACCGTTGGGGTTGTAGGGTCGGGACACCGGCAAAGCCCATAGCTCTGTGGCAAAACCATTGGGAAAACCAGCTTCTTTCAATAGCGCCTTAGCCTTCTTTGGTTTGTAGTCATAGTCTTTTATCGCGTCATGAAAGCCCCAAATTCCCGGTGGCATGGGGTTTTTGGCTACGGTAGCATGACCAAGAAAAACCGCGTCTATATAGGCTTTGCGGTTGAGGGCGTGGTTCACGGCTCGACGTACCAAGACCTTGTCGAAGGGCGGCCTCTCAACATTCATTGCCAGATAGCCGACGTTTAGCCCTGTTTTTTGTATCACCTGCAGCTGTGGATGCTTCTCAATGGCGGGTAAATCTGCGGGTGCTGGCTCGGTGATGATATGACACTCACCGGTCTTAAGTTTTTGCGTGCGAACGTTCGCATCTGGTGTAATCACAAAAACGAGACGATCAAGCGGGCTCTTGCCACGAAAATAATTTGGATGAGCTTCATAACGAATGGTTGAATCCTTCACATAACGCTTAAAAACAAACGGACCCGTACCCACGGGAAACATATCCAACTTCTCTGGCGTCTTAGCCTTGAGCAACATCTCGCCGTATTCCGCCGATAGAATGGATGCAAAGTCCATGGCCAAGTTTGCCAGAAAGGGCGCTTCTGGACGGCTGAGGACAAACTGCACGGTGTAGTCATCAACCTTAACAATGTCTTTAATAAGCTCACCCATAGCCATGGAATCAAAGTACTCGTAAATACCACCTCCTACCATGTGATAGGGATGACTCTTCAGCCGTTGGCGATTGAAGGTAAAAAGCACATCGTCAGCATTGAAATTACGTGTGGGTTTAAAATACGTCGTGGCTTGAAACTTCACGTTCTTTCGTAACTTAAAGGTGTACTTCAATCCATCCTTGGATACCTTCCAAGAGGTTGCCAATCCTGACACAAGCTCTGTTTCACCTGGAGGAATCTCCACAAGCTGGTTATGTATGATGCTGGAGTTTGCATTGAATGAAGCGCCATCGTCAGTAAGCTGCGGATTGAAGTGACTTGGGCTACTCTCAGAGCAGTAGACCAATGTCTTGGCTGCGTAGAGATGGGTAGAAAAGAAAAATGTCGCTAGCGCAACGCTAATGCAGCGGCCAAAATTTACCCTATCAAAATACTTCATCACAAATGCCTCACTAAAAACTATTGTAAACCAACTCCGTAGAAGAGATCGGGGCCAAAGGGATTGATTTTAAAATCAACAACCTCTTTAGAGGTTGCGCGAAAAATCGTGCTGTGCGCAATCGCCACCCATGGGGCTTCCGACTTAAAAATCTCTTGAGCTCGCCTATAATACTTGATTCGCTCATTACGCTCAGCAGTTATTTTCCCTAGCTGTATTAAATCGTCAAATGGCTTATAACACCAACGCGCCCGATTGACACCTCCCATTACTGCTGCGCAACTCAGGAGCGTGCCTAAAAAGTTATCTGGATCGCCATTGTCTGAAGTCCAGCCAAGCTGCAGCATGCTGTGTTCGCCAAGCTTTGACTTTGCCAAGTAGGTTGGCCAATCATAAGAGACAATTTTGGCCTTAATACCAACCTTGGCCAAATCTGCCTGCATCATCTCGGCTAACTTCTTACCATTTGGAATATAGGGTCGTGATACGGGCAGCGCCCACAAATCCGTGGTAAAACCATCCGCATGACCTGCTTCGGCCAAGAGCTCTCTTGCTCTCTGTGGATTGTATTCGTACTCTTGCAGGGCCTCGTGATAACCCCATATGGTTGGCGGCAGTGCGCTCTTAGCCTGGGTTGCATTACCAAGGTAAACCGCATCGAGGTAGGCCTTACGGTTAAGCGCATGATTAACAGCACGGCGCACTTTAACCTTATGAAAGGGTGGTTTTTCCACATTCAATGCTAAGTAGGCGGTGTTGAGCCCTGTACGCTGTAAGACTCTTAACTTCGGGTCTCTCTTAAACATTTGCAAATCCGTAGCTGCTGGCTCACCAATGATATGGCACTCTCCTGTCTTTAACTTCTGCGTCCGCACGCTGGCATCCGGGGTGATGATGAACACCAGGTTGTCAATCGGCGTCTTACCACGAAAATAGTCTGGGTGAGCCTCATAGCGAATCAGCGAATCTTTTTCGTAGCGCTTAAATCGAAACGGGCCCGTTCCTATGGGAAACATGTCCATTTTTTCGGGAGTCTTTGCCTTGAGCAGCGCAGCGCCATATTCCGCCGAGAGAATTCCAGCAAAGTCCATGGTTAAGTTGGCCAAAAACGGTGCCTCTCGGCGAGTTAGGATAAATTTTATGGTGTGATCATCAACCTTGACAATATCCTTAATAAGCTTGCCCATAGACATAGACTCAAAGTAGTTGTAAACACCCCCACCCACTTTATGATAGGGGTGCTCCTTAAGACGCTGCCTGTTAAAGGTAAAGAGCACGTCATCGGCATTAAACTCACGTGTCGGCCGGAAGTACTTGGTGGTGTGAAAACGCACGCCCTGACGCAGTTTGAAAGTATACACCAAACCATCCTTAGAGATCTCCCAAGACTCTACCAACCCTGGAACCAGGGTGGTCTCTCCAAGCACAACATCTATGAGGTGACTATGCAACACCCTTGCATTGGCAGTAAACGAGGTTCCGTCTGTAGCAAGCTGCGGATTGAAGTTGCTCGGACTGCCCTCTGAGCAGTAGATCAGCGTTTTGGTCTTGGCTGCCCAGAGCTCTTGGCCTAATAACAAGCATGAAGTGGCCATGCACACTAAAAGGATAAAATGAGACCTGCACTGCATCGGTTCTAAACACACTAAAGTGTCGAAAATGTAAAGCCGTCATTTATACCCTAGGACAAATGGAATTCTGCCAGGAACCCCCGTTTACAGTGGAGGCGCAAATGCTGTTTACACCATGGTCCAATTGATTATAATAATTGTTTTGGATCCAATAAGTTGTAAGTTTTTGACGTTGGCGCATTATTTGCAAATCGGTGAGATGTTTATGCGAAGATCCTAAGGCAAGTTGATGCTAGAGGGAGGAGGATCCCCATGTCACGTCTCTTCTATGTTTCTGCAGCTGTTTTTAAAACCTTGCTGGTATTGGCTCTACTGAGCAGCGACCCAGCCTATTCCCAGACCCGTACCGCTGTTATTGCTCCCAAGGCCAGCTCTTATTACGTTGAAAAGGGTGCCACCGGTGATGGTACAACTCCTAGCACCCCTGCCCCGACCATCTCCTTTGTTTTACAGAGTCATCCGTTAAAACCAGGAGACAAAATTCTTGTCGCGCCAACAACACCCGGCACACCGCTTTCGGACACCTTTTCGATTTCACAAGCCGGTATTGAGATCAGCCGTTGGGATGTTGCTGGCTCGGAAAATGAAGTCGTCGAGCTAGCCTTGGGCGCAACTATGGAGGTTCGAGCAGCAAATGTTAAGATCTCGAAAATCTCCCTGCTCGGCGACAATGTCCCTCCGGATGATGACTGTGTTCATGTGATGAAAGATACGGCAACGGGTGCTGACGGCAGTGGCTTTGTTGTCGAAGATAGCTACATCGACAACTGTGACAATGCTGCTGCTTTTAATGTCGATGTTGGGGTTGAAAAGGTTACCTTTCGCAATCTTGAGACGGGTGAAAATCAATTCTCAGCCGTCCATTCCCTGGCCAACGCCACAGAAATCACCGGAGGTAAATACCGTTCCCGCCCAGGCCCTTCCTGGTACCCTTTTACAGTTGGAGCCACGGCTCCAAACCGAGCCCAGGACGTTTTGATTCAAGATGCCGAGTTTTTCTCACATGGGGCGGGTGATATCTTTGTTGGCGGTGCCGCCGCATCTGGAGACAACGTGCGCATTTTAAACAATCGTTTTTACAATCACAACGGTAAGCTGGGCAGAATTGAGATAACCGATATCGACTCTCTAGAGTTTAGAGGTAACTATCTTGATCACCCCGTTGGTGGAGGCGTAATCCTCGATGACGTTTCAGGAATTGTTACACAGAACAGTTTTCGATATCCCTCTGTTTCTGGCCGCGGCCTAGTGATAAACATCACTGATGGGGCGCTAAAGCCTGTTGATGCAAATGGGATTACTATCTCCAACAACGAATTCTTAACCATGGCCGCTCTAGCCATCAGTGAGTCGGTCCAATTCATTCAGAATGATTATCATGTAGTGGTTGTAAACAATACGTTTTCACACCCGGGTTTTGCGCTTTTTGTCAATACCAACCTACGCAACAATGGCGATCGTGTTGTCCTCGAGATGTACAACAACATCTTCTTTACCAGTGGCAGCAGCTTCCAAATCCTTTTGGAGCTAGGCAACTCTGATCCAGACTGGTCCAACTACAAGGCCTCACATAACCACTACTATAACGACAACCCAAGCGGAGCCTTTTATATTGGTCTCTTGTACGACCTAGATGCCTACAAAGCCATTACGGGTGAAGGAGAGCAGTCCTTTTTTGAAGATCCACGGTTAGTCAACCCCGACATTGACAACGTGCATCTCTTATCCGGCTCTCCATGCATTGATAGTGCCGACTCAACAAAGGCACCCGCGACGGATTTTAGCGGCCAGCCACGCGACGCGCAGCCAGATCGTGGAGCGTGGGAGTACAGGAGAGCTGCGCTAGGATTTCAGTAGTAGACGAAACCACTTTTTCTTGCCAACCTGGAGTGTTTGTCCAGCCTGTGGCTTGAGCATAAAGTGGACATCATCGATGGCCTGCCCATCAATTTTGATTCCCCCCTGCTGGATAAGTCGGCGCGCTTCGCTATTCGATGGCACGGCCTTGGCGTGTTCGCGGATAAGGGTGATTAGGCCAATGGGTTCAGGCTTCAAAGTGATTGTCGGCAGCTCTTCTGGGGCTTGGTGCTGGCGGAATTTCTTGTCAAAGTCATTGGCCGCTTGTTTGGCCGCCTCCTCTTCCCAGTAGCGGGCGGTCAACTCACTAGCTAGATCGCTTTTGGCTTGCTTGGGGTGCAGCTTGCCAGTTTCCACCTGTTTCTGCATGGCTTTGATCTGTTTAAGGCTCTTGGAGCTAAGCAGTTCGTAGTAATTCCACATGAGATCGTCGCTTATGCTCATGATTTTGCCATAAATCTCTTCCGGAGGTTCGGTAATTCCAATGTAATTGTTAAGACTTTTACTCATCTTTTGAGCCCCGTCAGTACCAACTAAGAGAGGCATCATCATAATATCTTGAGGTTTTTGTTTAAATTCTTTTTGGATTTGCCGTCCCATGAGCAGGTTGAAGCGTTGATCTGTCCCACCAAGTTCGATATCCGCCTTTAACGCAACAGAGTCATAACCCTGCATGAGCGGGTAAAGAAACTCATGGATCGAGATCGATTTGCCCTCTTTGTAACGCTTGTGGAAATCATCGCGTTCCAACATGCGGGCGACTGTTTCCATGGCAGCAAGTTTGATGAAGTCCACACTAGCCAACTTATCAAGCCATCTGCTGTTAAACTCAATATGGGTCTTCTTGGCATCGAGTACCTTAAAGACCTGCTCCTTGTAGGTGGTGGCATTCTGGTTGATTTCGTCGCGGCTCAGAGGCGGCCGGGTGACGTTTTTACCACTGGGATCCCCAATCATGCCGGTAAAGTCACCAATCAGGAAAAGTACCTCATGACCAAGGTCCTGAAATTGGCGCATCTTTTGTAAAAGCACCGTATGTCCCAGGTGCAAATCCGGCACCGAGGGGTCAAAACCGACCTTCACGCGCAAAGGCCGGCCCGACTGCAGGGAGTCCTGCAACCTTTGCCGCAAGCTCTCGGCATCAATCACCTCTACGGCACCCCGCGTGAGCTCTTTGTACTGTGTCGCCGCAGCCTTCATAAATGAAATCTAACTGAGCTGGTTTTCGCCAACAAGAGAAAACTTTTCAGCAAGGTTAGGCTGCAGTCCTATGACCAACAAAGAGAGATGGCCTCTATGGGAGGGGCGGTGAGTTTAGTATTTCAGTAGCTTACCCATGATGCGTTGGAGTAGCTGGGTTCGGCCTGGTTTTTGCAATTTCGATGTGCATATGAAAACAAACAGCACTTTTTACCAAGCTATGCTTTTCTTTTCCTTAATCGCCCTGCTCGGCTTTGTCACCACCCACTGCTCTGGCGGCAGTGAGGACAGCGGCTCGCCGCTTATTGTCGGCAGTGGCGACGGCGTCAGCACAAATGAAAGCAGTGAGGAAGGCACGGTGGTTGAGAACGACATCGAAAGTATCATTATTGGCTCGCCACCCACTGAGCCTGATCTACAAAACCCTCCAAAAATGGGTGAGGGTAACCTGATTGACCCTGCGGTGGATACAACGATCTTTCCACCGCCTGACTGTGAAGAAATTTGTATGGAGTTTAACAACTGCTCAACCGATCCCAATAACTTCGACCAAGCCTGTTTTGACTCCTGTCAGAGCAATGTCTGTGTCCCCTTTCACGTGCCGCCGGATAGTAATGCATTGACCAAGTACACCATACCGCCAAGGTATGAGTCGCGAAACATTCGTGTGACCTCCTGTATCGATCACTCTGATGTGCTGCTGCTCGGTTGGTCGCTGCGCTTCTTTCATCTTGAGGCAACCACACTGCCACTGATCGATTCGACCATTCAGACCGGTGTGGCAGGAACCCAGCCGGGCCATTGGGTACAGGCTGGTGCCGATGTCGGCCGCGCTGCCCATTGTCCAGACAAGCTCAAATACACCGCCCTGCTAGAATTTGAAAATGCCTCTGGTGAGATGGAAGAGTTTAAGTGGGCCCAACCCGCCTATGCAGGCGTGCCTGTGGCGAATATCATCGGCTTGGAAAACATCGAGCCAGGTTCAGCCATCTACTACACCTTTGAAGCGGTCAGTGGTCCAGGAGCCATCATGCCACGGGTTTACAATAACAACTTCAAGTCAGACCCCATGCAACCTTCTGCTTTAGGCATACAGCTACTCTTTGCCATTGAATACTACTTTTGGTTTGATCCAGTGTATACGTTTGATGGTAAAGCGTGGTACCTGCCAAAGCAGGAGACCAGCAATGAGTTGTTACCCACAGACTTCCCCTTGCCCACCTTGCCTTAGGTTGGTCAAGCTGCGGTGATTCTTGTACCAAGAGCTCTGCCAGGTATAATCGCCATACACTTAGCAAGGAGCTTGGCAGACTGTGCAGCAACACCGCTACACCCGTGTACAGATTGTTGATGAAAACTTCGTCCGTCATGTACAGCAACAGCAGTTGCCAGAACTCTCGACCTATCTGAGCCTGCAGGAGATCGGTCTTACACCAAAAAAATTTGTTGAGCTGTTTGAAACGCAGATGATCAGCCGCCATCTCGACTTTGCAGCCAGAGAGCTGCGCGCTAAGGGTATTGGTTTTTACACCATTGGCAGTGCTGGACACGAAAGCAACGCTGCCATAGGCGAGCTGTTTCGTCACAACGACATCGCCTTCCTACACTATCGAAGTTGCGGATTCTTCATCCAGCGCACACGAAAACACAGCAAACGGGATGCCATTGAAGACGTACTGCTCTCCTGCATTGCTTCTACCGATGACCCCATTGCCGCTGGCCGCCACAAGGTCTTTGGTAGTGTCGAGCTGTTCATACCACCGCAAACGAGTACGGTGGCGTCGCATCTGCCTAAGGCTGTGGGTACGGCTTTAGCCATACCACGGGCAAAGTACCTGCAACTGCAAGCACCCCTGCCTTACGATGGCGTTGTCCTCTGCAGTTTTGGCGATGCCGGTATGAACCACTCTACCGCACTCGGAGCCCTGAACACAGCCGCACTCTGCAGTTTTCAAAAGATCCCACTACCCCTTGTACTCATTTGTGAAGACAACGGCATTGGTGTCTCAGTAAAGACTCCTCCGAACTGGGTGGAGACTGTGGTGCGCAATAAACCCATGCTGCACTACCTAAAGTGTGATGGTCGCAACATTCTCGATACCTACCGTTGTGCCCAGCAAGCAGAGAGCACCTGTCGCAGCCAACAGAAACCCGTGTTCATGCACATGAAGCTCGTTCGTCTGCTTGGCCACGCCGGCTCTGATATAGAGAGCCAATACCACTCTACCGAGGAGATCGAGGCGTTAGAAGCCCAAGATCCGCTTCTCCACAGTGCCAAGATCGCTTTAGAGCAAGGTATTCTCTCAGTTCCTGAGATCCTAGATCTCTACGAAGAGGTCCGTCAGCGTGTTCGGCGTCAGGCCGAAGTCTTGATCGGCCGCCCTCGCTTTCGCAGCTCCGCCGAGGTGATGCAGGCTATCCTGCCACGTCGCCCTGCTATAAAAAGAGTGCCACAGCCCTCTAGCGACAAACGACAAGCCATGTTCGGCAAAGAGTTCAACCACCTCAAAATCCGACAGCACATGGGCAGACTGCTCAACTGGGCGCTTGCTGATTTGATGTTGCAATACCCTAACACCTTGCTCTTTGGTGAAGACGTTGCGCAAAAGGGTGGCGTCTACCACATTACTACAGGTCTACGAAATAAGTTTGGTCCAAGGCGGGTGTTCAACTCGCCCTTAGATGAACAGAGCATCCTTGGTACCGCTATTGGCTTTGCCCACAACGGCTTTTTACCCCTGCCAGAGATCCAATTTCTCGCTTATGTCCATAACGCTGAAGATCAGATTCGTGGCGAGGCGGCAACCCTATCCTTTTTCTCTGATGGTCAGTTTGCCAACCCCATGGTCATCCGCATTCCAGGGCTTGCCTACCAAAAGGGTATTGGTGGCCACTTTCACAATGATAACTCTTTGGCAGTGTTTCGTGATATCCCTGGTCTCATTGTCGCCTGTCCTTCACACGGCGCAGACGCCGTGAAGATGTTACGCGGTTGCCTGCGTACCGCCCACGAAGAAGGCCGTGTAGTCATCTTCGTTGAACCTATCGCCCTCTACATGACCAAAGATTTGCATGAAAAGGGTGATGGCCTTTGGTTGGATGATTATCCCGATCCCCAAGAAGAGCTCTTGCCTGGTTCTCTACACGTTGAGGGTAGTAGCGAGCTACTTACAATCATAACCTATGGCAATGGTTACTACCTCTCAAAGCAGGCTGAGAAGATCCTACAACAGCAACATGACATACAAATCAAAATCATCGATCTGCGTTGGCTAGCGCCACTCAATGAAACCGCAATCATCGACGCCGTCGGCTCTTGTAGCAACGTGCTTATCGTTGATGAGTGTCGTCAGACCGGTTCCCTTAGTGAGACCTTAGTAACGCTGTTAGCGACCCAAACAACTCAGCCGCGCCGTATAGAGCGGCTGACTGCCAAGGATTCGTTTATCCCATTGGGCGAAGCCGCCAACCTTCTGCTTCCAAGCAAAGAAGACATTGTCGCCATGGCACTAAAGACGTTAGGCAGACCACACGACTCCGTTGGAGCCACCCTTTAGTCCTTCCACAGAGCGTAGAAGTGGTGCAAAGGACCATGGCCATGGCCGAGTTGCTTGGTGGTTGCTGCGGCAATGGCGGCGGAAACGTACTGCTTGGCCTTCTCTACCGCTTCTTTCAAGGCATGACCTTTAGCAAGGTAAGCGGCAATGGCAGCTGAGAGCGTACAGCCAGTTCCATGCGTGTTCTTGGTATCGACCTTGGCTGCATGGAGCCAATGGTGGATCGGCTCTTGCCCTGTTTCTCTATAGTAAAGAAGGTCATCACAACTCGAACTCTCGAGGTGACCACCCTTGAGGAGAATGGCATCAGCACCTAGTTGCAAGAGTTGCTCGCAAGCCTGCAACATCTGCGCTTGTTGTTTGATAGGTGTAGTACTTAAAATCTCCGCTTCAGGAATGTTGGGGGTGATGATAGTCGCCAACGGCAGCAGTTCATTGCGTAGCGCCGCAACTGCTTCCTCTTGCAGCAACTTGTCCCCACTCTTGGCCACCATCACGGGATCCACGACAATGTTTTTCAATTGAAACTCGCGTATTGCTGTAGCAACTGTGCGAATCATGGCTGAGGAATAGAGCATACCGATTTTAACCGCGTCCACTTTTATATCTTCAACGACGGTCTGGATCTGCATCTGCAAAAACTCCGCTGGTGGCAGATGCACAGCTCGCACACCCACGGTATTCTGAGCGGTTAGTGCACTGATCGCCGACATCCCATAACAACCCAGGGCGGCAAAGGTTTTGAGGTCAGCTTGCACTCCCGCCCCTCCGCCACTGTCAGAGCCGGCAATGGTGAGAACACAGTCGTAATCTCGCCCTTTAGCGTCCATCTCTTCTTACCGTAAGCCTTCGACATAATAGAGGTGGGCTCTTAGAAAAACAATTCTCATTGACAGGAACGATTTGTTGTGGTATTAAAAAGGTATGAAAAAGAATACCAAATCGAGTATCACCTTACCCAATAAAGAGCTTGAACTTGTTGAAGAGCTCATGGCTACCCTGCAAGCAAAAACCAAGGTCGAAGTGATTCGCCGTGGTCTCAAACTTCTTAAACAGAGTACGGACCGTAATGCCTTAAAGCAAGCCTATGCTACGGCAGCTCAGGCAGTCGCAACATCAGCGAACGAGGAGTTGCAGGCGCTTGATCACCTAAGTGGCGAAGGCATCGACTAACCGTGCAACTGCACCACGGTGTTCTCTATCTGGCAGATCTCAATCCAAAATATGGAACCGAACCTGGCAAGATGCGTCCTGTTCTTGTCATCCAAACGGACTTACTCAATGTCACCCATCACGCTTCAACTTGGGTGCTTCCCTGTACAACCAACTTGATCGGCGACAACTTGCTGCGAGTGGTCCTGCCCAAAGAGATTGCTGGTAACAAACAAGCCTGTGAGGTAATGATCGATCAAAGCCGAGCTATAGACAACCGTCGTTTCAAAAAGATGTTGAAGCCACTGCCGCCACTAATTCTCAAAGAGGTGAAAGAAAAACTCCGACTTCTTGGAGAGCTTTAGTCAGAACGCCATTTCTTCCCATGTCTGTAAAAAAACAACAGTCAGAGCAGTGGATGCGACGCGCTTTAAGGTTGGCACGCAAGGGCGAGGGCTGGGTCTCGCCCAACCCCATGGTTGGTGCACTCTTAGTTAAAAAAAACAAACTGGTTGCCTCAGGATACCACCATCAGCTTGGTGACCATCATGCCGAGATCCACGTTCTCAAAAAGGCTGGTAACCGCGCCAGAGGCGGCCACCTCTTTGTCACCCTTGAGCCCTGCTGCCACTACGGCCGCACCCCTCCCTGTACGGACGCCATTACCCGTAGCGGCGTTGCTGCAGTGACTGTAGCGATGCGTGATCCTAACCGTCGTGTCGCAGGTAAGGGTATTACCAGGCTTAGGAAAGCGGGCATCAAAGTTCAGTGGGGTGTGCTCGAAAGAGAGGCACAGCAGCTGAACGAAAAATACATTAAGTTCATTACTAAAAAGATGCCGTGGGTAACCTTAAAGGCGGCCATCACCTTAGACGGTTATATCGCTGCAGCAACTGGTAAGCAGCGTTGGATCTCCTCTCCCGAGTCAAGAGAAGACGCGCACCAACTAAGAGCACAACATGATGCAATCCTTGTTGGTATGGGTACCGTTCTAAAGGATAACCCGCAACTAAGCTGTCGTCTTTCAGGCAGGGGTGTAAAACCGCGTCAGCCCATTAAAGTTGTCTTGGACAGCAAACTACGCACTCCCCTTCAGGCTAGGTTACTCAAACAGGGTAAGACCCTGCTGTTTACTGGCAAAGGAGTATCTCTGCGCAAGAGAGAGCAGCTGCTTAAACGGGGCGTTGGAGTTGAAAGTTTGCCAACCCGCAGTGGCCATATCGACATCATAGCCCTGTTAAAACGACTGACGACCTTGGAGATTGCCTCCGTGCTGGTTGAAGGGGGTGCGCAAGTCTATACGCAGTTTTTGCAGCAACGCTGCGTCGACAAGGTGGTTCTATACGTCGCCCCGACTCTGCTTGGCAACGGCGGCAAAAAGAAAAACATTCACGTTTTCAAAGAGTTGGGCATTGAGAGTTTAGAAGACGCCTTTACCCTCAAGGAGTTATCTGTTATAAGGTGCGGCGCAGATCTCTGCATCGAAGGATATCCAAAGTATTAACAGAGGGTTGAATCGTGTTCACCGGCATTGTTGAAGGTATGGGTGAAGTTGTCAGCCTAACTCCAGATAACGGCCATCTGACAACAACCATAAAACTGCCAAACACCCATGAGAGCTTTGCAAATGGCGCCAGTGTCGCCATCAATGGCTGCTGTCTCACCGTGCTCGAGCAGCAAGATGCGCTGCTTACCTTTGCCATAGGTAAAGAAACCTTGCAGCGCACTAACCTCAACAACCTTGTAGTGGGTACCTTTGTTAACTTTGAGCGGCCGCTGCAATGGCAAGAACGACTGCATGGACATCTTGTCAGCGGTCACGTTGACTGTAGAGGTCAAGTTAGCGCAACCGAACAAATTGGTAGCTGCGTGCGCTTACATATTGCTGTGGACAGACAGTTCGCTGTCAATACCGTATACAAGGGCTCTGTATGCCTCGATGGTGTTAGCTTGACGATCAACCAACTAGAGCCACAGGGCTTTGTTGTTGACCTGCTACCCTATACGAACCAACACACAACCCTCGGCCTACGCCGTCAAGGCGATTTGGTGAATGTGGAGTTTGATATGTTTGGTAAATACATTCTGCGCTACCTCGAGGTTACCCATGAGTGCCAGTAATTTAGACCAGGCCATAGCGGATCTTCGTCAAGGTAAGATGATCATCCTTGTTGATGATGAAAATCGCGAAAACGAGGGTGATTTGGTTATGGCAGCTCAGTTTGTCAACGCCGAAGCCATTAACTTTATGGCCACGCATGCCCGCGGCTTGATCTGCCTCGGGCTTATCAAGGAGCAGATTGACAAGCTTGGCTTGCCGATGATGGTAGAGAACAACACCTCACCCTATCGTACGCCATTCACGGTGTCGATCGAGTCAAGAGAGGGAGTCACCACCGGTATCAGCGCTCAGGATCGGACAACGACCATCCAAGCGGCCATTGCCGATGACGCCTCACCTCGCAGCATCGTCTGCCCTGGACATGTTTTTCCTCTTAAGGCGAACTCCGGCGGAGTGTTGGCACGAGCTGGACACACCGAGGGCATTGTCGATCTGACCAAAATCGCTGGCCTCAAACCTGCTGGAGTGTTGTGTGAAATCATGAGTGTGGATGGCTCTATGGCGCGCCTACCAGAGCTTAAACGCTTTGCCAACAAACACGGCCTTTGCATCCTCACCCTTGCGGAAGTGATCCGGCATCGCGTTTTACGCGAACGCCTGGTCCGTCGTGCTGCCGAAGCCCGCCTGCCAACAGCCTACTGTGAAAACTCTCGAGTCATCGTCTATGACAACGATGTCGACCACCTCAAGCACATCGCCATCGTCATTGGTGAGCTTGACTCCAACAAACCAACGACGGTACGGGTACACTCCGAATGCCTTACTGGAGATGTCTTTGCCGCACGTCGCTGTGACTGCGGCCAGCAACTGGATCAAGCTATGCGCCTAATCGCTGCTGAGGGTCGCGGTGTCATATTGTACCTGCGGCAGGAGGGGCGTGGAATTGGCCTGGTAAATAAGATTCGCTCTTACAACTTTCAGGATCATGGTGACGATACCGTAGAAGCCAATCACAAACTGGGATTTAAAGATGACCCTAGAGATTACGGTATTGGCGCACAGATCCTTGCCGATCTTGGCGTTAAAAAAATCCGCTTGTTGACCAATAACCCCAAGAAGATCGTCGGCATCGTTGGCAAAGAAGGATTTGGCATGGAGGTTGTCGAACGGGTGCCGCTAGAAATTCCTGCCAATGGCGCAAACAAACACTATCTGCAAACAAAGCGTGATAAGCTTGGCCACCTTCTTGAACAGGCTATCCCTTGAGCGATCAGGCCTCACAGTTTCCTCAGCAGTTAGAGTCACGTTACCAAGGCCAAGACCTTACTGTGGCGGTTGTCGTCAGTCGTTTTAACCAGGCTATTACTGATAAGTTGCTGGAACATGCCACCAAGGCTTGCCTGATAGCTGGACTTGAGAGAGAGGCGATCGATGTCTTTCGTGTTGCTGGCGCCTTGGAAATTCCCTTTGCTGTGAGCCAAGTGCTAGAGACAAAGAGGTACGCTGCCGTAATCTGCCTTGGCGCCATCATCCGTGGAGAGACCGAACATCATCGCTACATTGCTGAAACAATCTTCCCTGCCCTACAGCAAATCTCACTGAATAGTGGTGTTCCCTTTGGAATCGGCATCTTGACCACCGACACTTTTGAGCAAGCCCTAGAACGAACGGACGGTAAAAAGCGAAACACCGGACTTGAAGCAGCCTGTGCCGCACTTGAATCGGTTGCTCTAAATCACGACTTGAAGCAAAAGACCGATGGGTGATCGACGTAAAGCTCGAGAACAAGCGCTACAGCTGCTCTATCAAATGGATCTCACCTGTACTGACGTTAATGAAACTCTTGAAAAGTTCTTGGAGAACTTCAAAGTACGTACTGACGATCTAAATTTTACCTCTGAGATCGTTTTTGGTGTTACAGAGCAGAGAGAAGAGATTGATAAAATCATTGAACAACATGCCCACAATTGGAAGCTCGCACGCATGGCCCCGATTGATCGCAACCTCCTACGGCTTGCTGTCTTTGAGCTGCTCTTCTCGACAGCGACCCCGGCAAGGGTTATTATCAACGAGGCCATAGAGATAGGTAAGAAGTTTGGTAGTGAGCAGACAGCAAGCTTTATCAATGGGATTCTCGATGCTGTTTATCAAACAAAGCAGAAACCTGGATAGGGAGACAGATGCAGCTGCAGTTCACCAATACCAGCGTTGACCGCATCGACTGTGATCTGCTTATCCTTGGCTGCTGTGAAGAAGAACGACCCCTTCGTGGTGCTGCCGGTCTTACTGATTGGCGTCTTCATGGCCTACTCTCCAAAACCATTTTAAAACACCGTTTTGCCGCTACCTGTGACGAAAAGCTTCTCCTCCCTGGTGGGCATCGCCTTGGCTGTAAACGCATTTTGCTTATCGGGCTGGGTAACCAGTTACAAGTAGACGTCACGAGAGTTCAAGCCTTTGGCAAAGCCGCCGTTGTTAACGCTTTGAGTCTGCAGGCAAAGAGTTGTGCCGTCTACTATCCTGATATCTTGGTTCAGGCTGCTTTCAACCGCAACAGCCTGAAGTGGCTTCTCGAAGGCATTAGTGCTGGCGTCGCAACCACAAAAGATACGGATGTGCTCGCTGATTTCTCACTGTACATCCCGTCGCTATGTAACGAAGAGGTCGATTTTACCCGCATCATGCTGCCCAAATTATTGGCACGGCACACGCCTACGGCTGATGATCTGCTTACAGCGTAATACAAGTTATTCCAGGGTCGTAAGCTTTTGCTCTAATTTAAACTGTTTGATCTTATAGAGCAGCGCCCGGTGGCTAATCTCTAAGAGTTTAGCAGCCTTGGTGCGGTTACCCTTGGTCTTACGTAGAGCCTTAAGAATGAGCTCTTCCTCCATGATGCGGCTCATCTTTTTAATAGAGTACTCGTCATCCTGAAGTCGGATACCCGTGGAGTGTGAGGTCTCACGGATGTGCGCGGGAAGATTTTCCGGTTTAATGTCGGGTCCGTTGGACAATACCACCGCGCGTTCGATGGTGTTTTCCAACTCTCTGACATTGCCCTGCCAGTCATAATCCATAAGCAGGTTCAGGGCTTCCTGACTGACCTCAGTAATGCTAACAGCAAGCTTCTGAGTGTATTTCTTTAAGAAATGATCGACCAAAAGCGGCACATCCTCTTTGCGTTCGCGCAGGGGTGGTAGGGTAATCGGCAATACATTAAGTCGATAGAAGAGGTCCTCGCGAAAGTTGCCCTGTTCGACCTCCTTTGCCAGGTCTTTGACGGTGGCAGCAATGATGCGCACATCAACCTTGATGGCTGCTGTATCCCCTACCCGCCTTATCTCCTCTTCCTGCAAGGCGCGGAGAAGCTTGACCTGTAGTAATAGGGGAAGTTCGCCAATCTCATCCAAGAAGAGGGTGCCGTTGTCTGCCTCTTCAAAGAGGCCCTTTTTTGTCCGGTGAGCGCCGGTAAAAGAGCCTTTCACATGGCCAAAGAGCTCGCTCTCCAGCAGGTTTTCAGGAATGGCGCCGCAATTTACAGTAATGAAGGGCTTGTCTTGCCTCGAGCTGTTGTAGTGTAGCGCTCGGGCAACAAGCTCCTTGCCTGTACCGCTCTCACCGAGCAACAAGACCGTTGTCTTATACTCAGATATCTTCTTAACCGTAGCAAAGATCTCCAACATCTTTGTGCTCTTGGCGACAATGTTTTCAAAGGAAAATTCCCGCTGGATGGTATCCTTGAGCAGTACATTCTCTTTGTGCAGCCTCTCGCGCTCCTCAGCCTTGCGTATGGTAAAGATGATTTCATCGGGTTTAAAGGGCTTGTTAATGTAATCATAAGCGCCCATCTTCACCGCTTCTAATGCAGTATCCAGGTTGCCATAGGCGCTCATCATCAACACACAGACATCTGGACGGATCTTCTTTACCTCGGCAAGAAACTGCAAGCCATCCATCTCCGGCATGCGAATGTCACTCAAAACAAAACCAACCGAATCGTCGGCCACACGCCGCAGCGCCTTTTTTGCGTCGGCTACGGCTTCAACAGCATAGCCCTCCTTTTTGAGGATGATCGCCAGCATATGACGCATACCCTCTTCATCATCGAGAATGAGAATTTTTTTTCTAGCCAAAAACCCGCTCCTATCAACCCAGAAAAATTTACCTAAAGTTTAGCAAATTATTGGAAATATTCAATAAAAAGTTCGATTATGAAATTCTTTCAGGCTCTTGGCAGGATAATAGAGAAACAAGAGCCTTCACCCTCTGTTGACTCAACGCAGATACTACCCCCCCACGCTTCAATGATGCTGGCGCTGATGTAAAGGCCGAGCCCCGTACCCTCACCCGGTTCTTTGGTGGTATAAAAAGGATCAAAGATCCGCTTGAGGTTTTCCGCGCTGATGCCACTGCCATTGTCAATCACCTGCAATCTGACGCCATCAACCTCGCGACCCAATGGATCGACAATCACCTTACCCCGCTCGTCCTTTTTGGTTGCGACCAGATCACTGCGTAGATGTAGTGTAGCCTCACGCTTTTCTGTGTGCATGGCGTGACAGGCATTGATGATCAAGTTCAGCACCACCTGTTTCAATTGGTCTGGGTCCATTTGCACAAAGAGATCACTCTTCGGTTCAAACTGCACCTTAACGCTACTGAGGAGTTTCGGATCTGCCATCCCTTCAACGACCTCCCGTACCAAAGTCGCCAGTTCCACCCGATGAACCACCAACTGATCTGGGCGTGCATAACCGAGAAGCTCCTTAATAATCTTATGAATTCTCAATAGCTCTCTTTCTGTACGCTCTAATAACGACTGGCGCTTTTCTGCTTGGTCTAATGTCTTCAAAATCTCCACATGCCCGAGCAGGGTCCCAAGCGGGTTGCCAATCTCATGAGCTAACCCAGCTGCAAGTCGCCCAACAGAAGCAAGTTTTTCTTTTCTGACTATCTCCGTTTGGTTTTCAACAAGCGTCTCTGTCATAGTATTAATGGCAACTGCCAAACGGCCAATCTCGTCCTGATTTTCCACGGCAATCCTTTCGTAGATTTCTCCCGCAGCTATGCGATCTGCTGCTCTAACCATTCTCTGAATAGGCGCAATGATAATTTTTGACAGCACAAAATAGGCGAAGAGCGCGAGGAGCGTGGAATAGAGCAGTGCGTAGATAAAAATCAGCCTCTTTGTCTTGCCAAGAACAGCGTCAATGCCGGCAAGGTCCAAATTTGTGTGTAGCACAGCTAGCAGTTCATCATTGTGGCGGACTGAGAGATAGTATTCAACGCTTGCGACCTTCTCTATCCAGAGGAGTAGCCGCTGGTATTGAATAATCTCCTTTACATTTGTCTCTGCCATCGACTGCATCACCACAGGATTAACTTTTGCCTGCACCTGGCCTGACGCTATAAGGAGCTGCTGATCGGCATCCCAGAGTGAATAGTTGGGCAGCTGATGTAGTTGCTTGGCAAGAACCTCGGCATTGCCATCGTCTTTCACAAGAGTTGTAGCCAAACTCTCCTTTAAGTGAGCTAAGGTCGTCTGCATACGAGTTCTTTCAACTTCAATGAGGTTGGTCTTGGTAACCCGTAGTATGACGTAGCTAAATAGTAAGATCGAAATGATCGCCAGAAAGGTAAGATTGAGAACGATCTCGCTACGAATACTAAATCGCTTGCGCTGCATAGATCCAATCAGAGATTAGCTAAATATTAGAATCCATCAGAATCAGCGCCGCACCAAAAACTAGACTCTCTAGGTCAGCTGGATCACCAAGAAAGACCCGATTGTAATCTAGAAAGGGACCAAAGAGCACCTTGTAGTAGTCACCACCAAAATCAAAGGTCAAGCCAGCAGAACCACGAATGCCGACGTGATCTGAATCAAAGACATTGGAGTAAAACAGATCTGCCGACAGATAGGGCAGCCAGCGCCAAAACAACTGTCGCTGATAACGCCACCCCCCACCTACCTCGTGGGTCGACTGGGATGGACGCAAGGCTGTAAAGCTGTAGATGACTTCAAAGAAAAAACCGCCGACGATCTCTACACCAGCCACACCAGTAATACGAAAGGCATCCTCTTCCACCTGTCCGCCACGGTCTTCTATAACTCGGTTGAAACCAGGACTCAGCTGCAAAAAGACCTTGCGGCCGTCAAGTTGCCAATCGCTCGTCTCAGCTGTTAAAATTTCCTGCTCTTCGGTAGGTACAGCAGCGATCTCCGTAGCCGGGGCTGTCGCAGAGTCTGCGGGCTGCAACGAATCTGCGGTGACCGCTTCCTGTTCCAGCGCAGGCGCAGTAGCCTCCGACTCCTCAGCCTCCGCTGTTTCGGCTTGCGGCTCTGTGGAGGGCATAGGCTCGCCTGGGAGTTCATCGCCTTGCTGTTGCACAACGGTTTCAGGTTCGCTGACCGTCGGAACGGTCGTGGCCTCAGCAGCAGGTTCCGGCACCACTGCGGGGGCAGGTTGTCCCGTCTCTTCGCTAACTTCTTTCTGCGTGGCACCCTCTAGGTCAACAGCCTCGTTCTCTTGTTGCAACTCAGCCTTAACGCTGACGTAGTCCGGGCTTACCCAGCCAACAGCCTCCTTGGGTGCTGTGGTCGCGGCAATCGAAAACCAACCGGTGAGCGGATCACGCTCTAAAATGACGACCTGGGTCCCCTGTTGCAACACACGCACAAGGTTAAAATCAAGACCAGGACCTTGACGCACGTTGAGACGGCTTGCCTCGACAACGCCAAAGAGTTGGCTGGGAGCTGCATCGCTATCGGGACTGATCTCAGCATACAGTCCAGGACTACCTAAAAGCAGTAGAGAGCAAGCGAGTAAACCTGTGGCTATTTTCGTTCGCATCCCAAATAGACCAAGATCTAGAATAGAAATCTAACGTACTATCGAATACCACCACTGGCAACAAAATAGCTAACCTTTACTGGACCTTACTACCATTTTTGCTAGTTTGCTGCCCAGTTTGATATTTTGTAAACTCTTTCTGCGTCTAATGGCTCGTCGGCCTCCGGCCTCCTGCACTTGATTTCGCCTCAGGCCTATTGGACACGCCTGCAGAAACGAGGTTAGATAAAGTGACTGCTAAATTATGTTGCACACGCTCTCCAATAGCGATGGTACGATAACCTGAGAGAAAATAAAGCGCAGGCGAGTGGAACGAGCCGAGCCATTTCTCGAAGGTTGTCGTACCATCGCTAATGAAGGCATGCGAAGCAAAAACAAAACAGTTGTTTCTATGACCATGAAAATCATTATTGTCTTGCTTTTGTTACTACCGTTCTCAGTTGTTGCCAAACAAGGAGTGGTTGGTGCATCACTTTCTAATAAACTGTTTATCGACGACTCGGCGCTAAGTGGAGAGGTTGGCCAGCTACAGCTAGCTATCTTCTTCGGTTACTACCTCAACGCCAATATGGTACTAACTGCCGCATTTGAGGCAGAGTTGGAGTCCGCAAGCGAAGATCCTGATGATCGAGGTCTTGCTTTTGGTGGCCTCTTCTACCTGTTGCCGTTGCGTATGTTCAGCCCTTTTGTGAAGGGTGAAGGCATCCTGTTAATCGACCCGGATACCAGTGTTGGTTTTCGTATTGGACTTGGCCTACGCTATGACCTGTTTCATCTCCTTGGCGTTGATGGTGTGCAGTTAACCTATCAGGTTTCTGAGGAGAGCATCTTTCAAAAAAATGGTGGGCCGTTTCACGCCTTGGAATTTCTACGGGTGGGTTTAGAGTACGCCTTTTAGTATGCGACTACTAGAGTTCGGCATCGTCGTATCCCTCTGTCTATGCTGTGTTGTCGCTTGTGGTAGCAATGACGCTACCACCGTGACCACAGCGGCACTGCAGTTTTCTCCGACAGAGGCCACCATTACCGCAGAGCAGTGCCAAACTCAGCTTACTCTTACCAATACTAGCGCCAACAGCGTTGTGTTGCACCTGATGCAGATATCTCTCACCAACCCCTTGTCGGCAGCCAATCAGGTCAATAACTTGGGAGCCGAGGAGTTAGCAACGCTCTTTAGCGCGCTACAGCTGGGCGTAGGAAGTCAGGTGGTAACAGAGCTCAACCTCGATGTGAGCGCCTTCTCTGGGGCCAATGAGATTGAGGCACAGGTCATCCTCCACAGCATTGCCACCAGTGGACAAACGCTCATCTTTTTCGGCACTTTGACGTGTTTGCGTTAATAACTAGCCTGGATGATTGACACAATTGCCTGTCTTTGATATGTTGCGTCAGCTACAGGTAAAAAATGACCCAGTGCTTCAGGCAGATAACAGGGCTCTCCATCACAGCCCTCCTACTACTCTCTGTAACCGTTAAACCACTGGCTCATGCACAATCACGAGAGACGACCGGCGTTCGCAAGCTGGTGGATTTTACCGAGAGCCGTGGTGCAACAGCCGCCAAAGAGCAGCCTAGCTTAAGCCAACAGCTCGCCAAGCTGAAAAAATACCCCTTTACCATGGCTGAGCTGACAGCAGCGACTGATCCCTTCGCAAATCTACACTTGCAGCAGCCGATAGCAACAGTGCTAGCCAATTTTGGACCGCAACAACAAAGCCGTTTTTACGATGCTCTGACTCTTGGTGTTGCCTACCTACTAAGAACCTACGGACTTGCACCGACCGTCGCCATGGAGTTTGAACTCTATCTAGGTGAGGATGAAGCTTCTTACGACAGCCCATTTCTCTATTTCAAGGCCACAAGAATTCCTAGCATAGCCGTCGAGGACCGCGATTTCGGTCTGCTGATCTTTTTTAACGAAAATGGCTGTCAAGCTGCTGACCTGCTAACCTACCCCGCTTCTACACCTCCGTCTATCCAGCTACACAAAAGTCAGATGGTCTCACTCACCCCCGGCAACTCAAAAGACTACCTACTCAATGTTTTACCTACGCAAGAGATCATCGCCAACCTGGCCCATCGTCTGCAGCTGGCTGAATCCAATAGTGATTGGCGGCAAGCTGAAAAGCTCATCTGGGCAATATTGAGCTTACAGCATGAGAACGGCTTAAGCGCACTCAACCATTTGCTACATACACCTCAGTACTCTGAAAGGCTTCCGACTCTCTTATTTGCTGCTCTCAAACGGCTATATAGAGATAGGCTTTTAACTCTTAGAGGCTATAGGATGATCATAGAGTGGCTGATCGCAGGTTACAGAGCCATTGAAAACCGACGCAAGGCTGGAGGTTCAAGCCGCTATGTTGATTATGTTGATAACGTGCTACTCGATGAGATAGTGCCTATCTTAGACCGCTACTATAGCGGACATCGGCAAATCTTCTCAATTTCAGCTCTAGTGCAGGAGCAAAGTAAATCAGAGCTCGACCAATTGTTCTTCGACTATCTGGAGCCCGTTCGTATGCAAGTCAGCAACAACCTCAGTGAATTCTATCACGAAAGGTTATCGGCCACGGAAAGCCTTCAGACAGTCCGTAGCATAAATCTTTGGGTCGCCTGGGCTGCAGTCGACGGCTCTGACGCCATAGCCTTTCTACTCGACAGGACCTTCTGTAGCCAGGATCGCGATCCTGGATTTTCTCTATTTGCCCCCTTTATAGTTGGCTCGTTTAAATTTCATGTCGCTCTCTACCGTCTGGGTCTTGGAGATGAGCTGGCCAGACAGATCTATACCTTGCCTGGACGTCTCGACTGTGCTGCCTTGGTGCCTGATGATTACGAGCAGGCGGAGAACTTGGCAGAGCTCTTCCGTTCCGACAGGTGGGGTCGACACCTTATAATGACGCTGCTCGCGGCCCTTATTCGTGTTGAGAGGATAGCCATTGAAGCAGAGGGCGTTAGTATGGATACTAACGAAGGTAAGCAGAGGCTAAGACAGAGCTGCCACAATCTTATTGGCACAACCAACATACATGGACTCGTAGCAAACGAGCAAGAGGCTGTAGAAGCTCTGCTGAAGATAGAAAAATCATTTGCCACATTCGATTTCCAGCCCCTGTCACACAATGTTGGTTTTGTTGTTAATGAAGATGGCCTGTTAGGGCAAACAAGCGAATAGCTCAAAAGCAGAACTACAGAGCAGGAGCCAAACACTACACGTTTAGCAGATCTAGTGTGGCTCTAGCAATGATCGGCCAGGTGAACCGCTCTTCAACTCGCTGGCGCGAACAAGCGCGAAGATGGTCTTTCTGCCGGTCATTGAGCGTGTGAAAGGCGCTCAATGCATCTGCGAGCTGAGAAATAGAGCCTGGAGCCACAACAAAGCCGTTTGTCTTATCTACCATCGTAGCCACGGCACCAATATCGGTGGCGATGATGGGCAGACCTGAGGCCATCGCCTCCAAGATAACCGTTGGCATACCCTCGTAGAGGCTGGCAAAGACAAAGCAGTCACTCTCTTGATAGAGCTTGAATAGCTGCGCATCATCCACGTTACCAAGAAACTGTATTTGTTTGCTTTTGTACCGTTGCCGCAGCATGGCCTCCAAAGGCCCCGAGCCAACAACCAAGAGATTACCAACACTCAAGCTGCTAAAGGCGCGGCAGAGCGTCTCTATACCCTTGTTGGCGGCAAGTCGACCAACAAAGATAAACTGGCTGGGTCTGCGTTTCAGCTCTCTCTGTCTATAGGAGTCAATGTATTGCAGATCGACGGCATTGGGTAGAACGACAATACGCCTCCTATCCACCTTGAGATAGCTCCTAACCTGTTCGGTAAGATGCCCCCCTAAAGAGACCACTTTGTCAGCGTGGCGTGCTTGCACTCTCGCCGCGTAGCGCATAGGCAAATGCTTAAAAGTCTGCCAGAGCCCCACGGTCTTAAACATCTCAAGCCCATGGGGGTTATAGATACAGCGAGTCCGACGCTGGCGACTAGGGTCGGTCAAATAGGCCCAGCCATTGAAGCCCTGGCAGTAGACGGTAGCGTATGTCTGGCTGAGCAGATGCTGCCGCACATGGCAGGAAAACAGATAGTTGGACCTTAGCCACAGAGGTGATTTAGGCCATGGCAGTTCAATGATCTGGAAGTGAAAGTCCAACTCTTGAGAGCTACTGGCAATTTCTGGGTCAATCTCAGGAACAAGCACATCAACCTCAACTCCAAGTTCAACCAGATGATTGGCAAGAAAGGTGGTATGCCGTTCCATACCCCCGAGTAGATAGGGAAAGAGTCCATGGTTAACGATCGCAATCCGCATGGGCAGGTGACAAATTACTTAGCCAACAATTCCTCAAGCGTTGCTTGCAATGACGTCGTGGGCTGCCAACCAACAGCTGCGCGAATCTTGTCAATGCCGGCAAGCAAGCTTGGCCGCTCTACTTTGCGTTTGAGCTGTGCCTTTTGCATAATTTCAATCTTCTCATTAAGTATTTTTTCACAACACTGCACGACCTCAAGAACGCTGTATTGCTTGCCCGAGCCAATATTGTAGATGGCCACACCCTCTTTTTGCATTTCCGTAACCGCAAGCACGGCTTTGGCCATATCACGGACGTGAAGAAAATCTCGTTTAGGCTCGAGATTACCCAGTGAAATCTGCCGCTGACCACGGTTGAGCTGGTTGATGATATCCGGCAGAAGATGCGGGTTGGTCTCGCGTGGCCCAATCGCGTTAAAAAAGCGGCCAACGACAATATAGCTGGGATGGCGACTGGCAAAGAGCTGCGCCATCTCCTCACCACAGACCTTAGAGAGCCCGTAAGGATCCATGGGCGCAAGCGGCTCAGCTTCCTGATGTGGCTGCAACGAAGGTCCGTATACCGCAGCTGTTGAAGCAAAAAAGAGAACCTTAGGCGGTGACGGCTCTAAGCTGTCAAGCAAGACCTTGGTACCCATGGCGTTGATCTGAAACGACTCATAGGGATGTTGCAGGCAGTAGGGTATAAAGTGGATGGCAGCAAGGTGGTAGACTATATCAGGCTGAAACTCCTTTACAACACGCGCAACCTGGTCACGATCGCGAATGTCTGCCGTAAAGACCCGCTGTGATGGCAAAGAGCTGATATACTCACGCTTGCCATTACTAAAGTTATCGAGCACTGCCACATCATAACTCTTCGCCACCAGCTCATCGACTAGATGGGAACCTATAAAGCCGGCACCACCTGTAACCAAAGCCGTTGGCATTATGCAGCCTTTCTCGGACTTTGCATTAGAGAAGCATAAAACTCTCTATATCTGTCAGCAAAACCGGAAAACGCCAGGTGCTTGCTCGCGTAATCTTGGCAACGACGCTTCATGGCCACGAGTTGCGGGTGATCGTTAAGCTGTGTTACCACAGATGCCGCCGCTGCTTCCTTCCACCGCGTCTTTTCGGTGTCTACGACCACACCAAGATCATGCTTGGATATAACCTCGGCACAATAGGGCACGGCCTCTGAAGTAATCACCGGCACGCCCATGTAGAGATACTCGGCAAATTTCACGGGCGCGGCAACTTCATTGATAGGATGCCTCGCACGCAACAAGAACCCCATATCCGCCAAGCGATACAACGGCATGATTTCAGTCCTACTACCGGTTATAACCCGGTAATCACTCCTCTTTATACCACTTTTTTGGGCGATGTCGGTAAATGCCTGCTGATGCGGTGACAACAGCAGTAGAAAGACCCCTGCTCGCCTTTCGGCTATCATCCGGTAGATTGAAAAGACCTCAGCAACCATCTGCCAGGCGGCATAACTACCACTGTAAATCAGTACACATCGACCCTTGAGCTCCGCTCTTAACTCTTCTACAGCCGAGCTCTCAGGTAGTTGGCGTAGATGTTCGGTATCCACGTAGCAGGGAACGACCATAGACCGCTTCGGACTAACATGGTATTTCTCAAGCAGATAACGCCGCAGATTCTCAGTTATAAAAATGGCTCCATCTGCCCTGTCCAAGCCAAGCCTCTCTGCAGCCGCAAGCCTTTTAAGTATACCGGCATAGAAACGCTTGCCATAACCGTCACTGTACTCCCACTCTTCAGGAGAAATACCACGAACGTCATAGACAACTCGTAGTGATAGTCTCAACCACGCCCGCACTTTCAAGGCAATAGCTGTTGCCAATGGCCCACGACAGTGAAGCAACAACTTTTCACCACGACGATGACTTAGCCAAAGATAGCCTCGCAATAACAGGCTGTTTAAAAACCAACTCATTTTCGGTAGCATGACAATATTGTAAGGTTTCTGGTTCTTGGAATCCCAAAACCGCGCGCGTAGCTTGCGCCGCCATGCGGGTTTGCAAAAGTCTCGCAGTGAGACGAAGGCAATAACGTAACTGCAAAACCCACGGCGCTGCTGCGTTCGTAACAACGGTAGAAGTTGTGAAGGCAAGAGGCTAAGACCAAGCTCATCGTATATCAAGTAGACAACGACCATGATCGTCACGAGACCCTGGGCTTAAGCGCTTCCAGACAGAGCGCCCCTTCAAGTCGTTGTTGGTTTTCAATCGCTTCAATATCAGCAATACGACTGTCAAAGGCCTCCTTTGTACAGATGTCTACAAAACCGCTGTGTCGTAAAAGATCGACGAGCTGATGGTGGTTGTAAACCCACCTATGTAGATTTTTATCATACCGCCCCCGGAACCAACGGATCCACCATGGTACACGTGGTATCTGTGCAGGCCACATCCCCAAACTGCGTATAAAGATCTGGTTCGCCTCCGCCATATCCGCACCACTCTCTCGTCGCTTCTGATAGGCATCAATGATGCTATCCAGATCTGGGACAATAACACGCAAGATGCCTCCGGGCTTGAGCACACGATGTGCATCCATCAACACGACTTTGGCACTCTCAAAGAAAAGGTGCTCAAGAATGTGGGATGCATAGATAACACTGACAGTATTATCGCGAAACGGTAGACCACGAAGAATATCATAAAATAGCACCTCTCCCTGCCAATCTATTGCTTTATAGCTTCTCGGAATAACATGGAAAAAAAGCAGCAGCCGTTTAAGCCAAGGATACCGGCAAATGCGCGCATGCCATGAGTTGTCTATGTTAACCCATCCCAATGGCAGCTTATTGCCTGAACCTAGATTAACCTGGATCGTCTGCATATCATCCCAAACATGAGATGAAACTACGTGGTAGTCGTAGTCTCTTGGGGAGACCGTACCAAAATCGTCATCCTCAATATCAGTGCTGCACAAAACCAGAATGGAAAGCTGAAGATACTGCCTGGAGAGGTCATCCAACTTTCAAAGAATGCCGATGTTACCCCCGAAAAAAAGCAGCAAAAAACTGTTGCCACAAATCGCTGTTGGGTTGTGCCCCATGTAGTCTGTAACAACCACACGGCCCGAACAAAAACAATAGCAAGCCCGAGCAACAAGACAGCAACCCCAACAAAGCCTAGCTCTAGAATCGCCTCTAGATAGCTGTTGTGGAGAGTCGCGCCCTGAAAGTCGGTTATTGCTGAAAGGAAGTAGCCGCGCTCAAAGAGTGTGTTGACGGAGCCAAAACCGTATCCAAAGCCAGGCTTGCCTTTTGCCAACTTCCAAGCGTGACGCCAAATCGGCACTCGTCCACTGCCACTACTCAGGGTTTCGGATCGAATAATCTTGTCTTCAAAGCTATCAACCATCCGCGAGGTGCCAGGAGGAAAGAAGATATAGACGATCGAGGAAAAAAGAATAATCGCCGTTAAATACAAAAGCAGCTTCTTGCGATAGGCCAAAACTACTAACAGCAGTCCAGACAGCGTAAAACAGACCAATGAGCCCCGTGAAGCTGTAAGAATCATCGCCGTGATAAAAAGTACAATACCGATACCAGCAAATACCTTATGAGCCACTTTTTTGGCTTCCGAGTAATACCAAAATGCTGCTGGGAAGAGAATGGCACAGAGATAACCAAGCTCGTTTGGCCCGAAAAAGAATAGACGTAGCCGCCCACCTCGCTCTAGGCTCTCCTTAGGACCAAAAACGTATAGGACAAAGCCAATCATAAGAAGAAAAATAGTAGCCTTTACCATTACGGTAAGGTACTTCCCCATCTCCTGCCAGGTGTCTGACATCCAATAGAGGTATAGAAATACGGCACCAAACAAGATGGAAATGGCTAAGGCACGTTGGAAAGTGATGACACTGTTGATAGAGTAAAAGCTGGAGCCAAAGGCAAGTAGAAGGTAAACCAACATGATCACGTGAAATGAAGTCAACCTGAATCCAGGGCGCTTTACTGCATCTGTAGTCGCACTAGCAGCTATCATTGCCGGCACCATACGAAAAACATAGAGCGACATAATTAAAAAGCGAATATAGAAAATCTGCTGACGAAGTTGATAGTCATAGGAACTGCCTGCCAACAACACATAAAACGTTAGATAGATAAGATGTTCTATCTTGGCAAAGAGACCGAACAGAATCAGCACAATCGCTGTGACTAGTAGGCCGAGTGTCTGATAGGCGTTACTGGCTAGCGACTGGCCAAGAAAGATGGCTACAGCCAAAACGATTACAAAAATGATCAAGGGGTTTATGCGGGCTAGATGCACAACGCCTCCCCTCCCTTGTAGGTGTAACGCTCCGAAACTACATTATTTTATCGAGAAACCGCAACAAATGAAATGTTTTTTTGCTTAGCAACTTAGTATACTATAGCAAAAGCCATCATCCCACTATGAGTAGCAAAAAACCCCGCAAAGTAGCCTTTATCAGTGAAATACCCACCCCCTATCGGGTGCCCCTGTTTGAAAAGATCAGCCAAGAGACAGGTGTCCAGCCTCTGTTTGTCTTCTGCTCGGAAACGCAACTCGACCGTCAATGGTCGATTAAAAGCTCTGACGAACTCAATAAAAAAGTGTTGAAGGGCTGGCAGTTTCAACGCAAAGGCAAAAATACCCTGACAACCTTCTTTAACCCAGAAGTGATACTTACCATTTTCAAGGGCAACTTTGATTTTGTCGTCATTGCTGGCTGGGCCCAACCGACCATGATTATGGCGATGATCGCCTGTTGGGTTAAAAGAGTCCCCTACGTATTGCACTCTGAAAGCCATGCCCTTAAGCCAAGGGGAGTTTTGAAGCGCGTCTTGAGATACCTCTATCCGGGTTTTGTCATCCGTCAGGCCCAGGGGTATCTTGTCACGGGTAGCCGGGCAGCTGAGTACGTAACACTGCTCGGCGGCAAAAGAGAGCGTATTTTTGTTTTTCCTAATACCATAGATGTCGATAGGTATATGCAAGAGAGTCAACGGCTCGCCAAGAAGAAGAGTTATTTAAGAAGTGAACTTGAACTCCCTGGACAGTACAACTTTCTCTATGTCGGTAGATTAGTAAAAGTAAAAGGAATCGAAGAGCTTGTCACTGCTTACGCAAAACTCAGCCAGCAATTACACGAGTGGGGGTTAGTTGTCATTGGCGACGGCCCACTGAAAAACCGCCTGACAAACGACATTCGTACACGCAAACTGCAAGACCGTATTCTCATGGTTCCGCACGTCGACTCAGCCGAGCTAATCCGCTACTATACGGCTAGTGATCTGTTTATTCTGCCAAGTCACGACGAACCATGGGGAGTTGTTGTCAATGAAGCTATGGCGTGTGGCTTGCCGCTGATACTATCGCAAAAGGTGGGGGCCGCGGCAGACCTGCTGGAAAATCATGGCAATGGCTTTGACTTTACTGCTGGCGATGATGCGAGTCTGGCAGAAAAAATGTACCATATTGCTAGTGATACTGAGCTGAGAAAGCATATGGCCAAGCGCTCAGGCGAAATCATCACGGCTTGGAGTTATAAACGTAATCTAGAGGCATTCCGACGGTTGAGCCAAAGAATCATGCATCTGCCGCTAACGGAGATGGCTGAGACTTCATGATGCATTGCAAAAAGAGCAACCATACCAAAATTCCAATAGGCCTAGCTCTCATGGCTCTGGTTATTGGTATGACCTCAACGGTGCAAGCAAAGTCACGACTCATCCTACCCCCTCTGCCGCAGGAAGCGAACCAGCTAACCACATCCATTTGGCAACAATTGCGCTATCACTTTGCTGCAGACAAGCGCATCGAATTGATCAAACCTCAGGTTATCAAAGAGTACTTGCGCCTACAGAAAACAGACACCAAGAAGTTAGAGTCGTCTAAACTGGATCTTGAAAAGGCCGAGAAGCTTCTCAAAGAGGGATGGAGCGACTACAAAAAACTTAAGATAGACTCTGCCATAAAAAAGCTCCAGCAAGCTAAACTCAATTTTCGACGTCTTCTTCCCTTCACAACATCCATACAAAAGCTTCTGACTAGCCATCTTCATCTTGGTATTGCCTTCCTAGCCAAAGGTGAAGAAACGCGAGGTAAGCAAGAAATCCGTACGATGCTCGTCCTCGATCCAGCACGGGCAAAACGGAAGCTCAATCCCAAACATTACGCACCAGAAGTCATTCAGCTTTATAAAGATCTGAAAAGTGAAGTGTTGGCCTTGCCATCAGCCAACATTATTTTCGAGCTGCAACCTGAAGGCATGAATGCTTGGTTTGACGGCGCCCCACTAAAAGGAACCCTCATGGAAGACGTCCCTGAGGGAGAACACTTCCTCATTGGCCGAGCCGAGAGTTTCCAAGACTATTTTGCCTCTAAATACATCGTTGCTGGAGAAAACCTGATCACGCTCAATTTACAAAAGGAAGTGTCACTAGACCTAGAGCAGTACTTTGCCCCAACCCAAAACCCCTATGATATTCCATACGGGATTGCCAGCTTTCTCGATAGCATGACATTGAAACTCAATGGAGATATACTATTTTTCTACCGGATCTCCTCTGACGTCAACAATACACCGATTGCTATGGAAGGCCAGTTGTACGATCAACGCAGTCAAGAGACGTCAGCTGTTGAGAAAGTCATGCTAAGCTCCTCCAGAGAGACTATTAACCAAGCAAGCCGTGACCTTGTTAGACGTCTGTTGTCGCAGCTAGACAACCAAGGCTATGTTGTAACGCAGCAGGTGGCAAACAAGTCCGATAAAGAAAAGAGGTCGGGACAGGTCGAAGTACAATCTTCAACAGAGCAAGATAGAATCGTGCAAGAAAATCTGAGGAATTTTCCGCAAAAACAAGCGGCCAAGCCGTGGTTCAAGAAGTGGTGGGTCTACGGTGCTATCGGAGCTGGTGTTTTGACCGTTGTTGGTTCTCTCTTTCTTTTTACTGACCTAGGCAAATCCTCGGCATCGACAAGCACACTAGAGATTCCAAATCCTGCTGTAAACTGAGAAGGCATGTGTACCGATAACGCCAGCATTAGCAAAAAAGTCATTAGTATAGTGTTAATGGGATTGTTGCTCTACAGCCAACACGCCATACCCGTATTAGCAGACACAACCCGCATTGGCATTGTGTCAGTTTGGGCACCAAATCTGCAACCAGAACAAAAATCAGAACTGTTAGATCGTCTTGATAGCGAGCTAAGAGCAGTCTCTCGCCTCTCGATCATAAGGGATACGAATGTAAAGAAATACCTCAAAGAGCTTAGCCAAAAAGAATTGGCAGCTCAAAGTGAAATAGACCAAGCAAAAGAACATCTCAAAGCTGGAAAAACAGCGTATTTTAGTCTAGAACTGCAACGAGCGCGGTCGCGGTTAGAAAAAGCCAAAAAGCTGTTTATCCTTAATCTGCACCGTCTTGGCTCTAATCAGGAGCTTCTCGATAGCCACCTTTTTCTCGGAATGACCTACGTTGCTCTCGAAATCGAGAAAAAGGCAGTTGCTGAATTTCGTAAGGTCGCTTTTCTCGATCCCGAGTTAGAACTCTCTCCGAAAGGTTACTCCCCTGCAGTCATCAGCGCCTTTGTCAAAGCCAAAAGAGAGATCGACGTCGAAGCCGAGGCGAACATTCTATTTGAATCGACGCCCAAGGGAGCCGAATTGTTCGTCAATGGCAAAAGCTTTGGACCTACGCCACTGAATGTTAACTTGCCAATTGGTGAATACTTTTTTCGCCTGGCAAAACCCGGTCATCGTGACTGGTTTCAAGTACTCAAAGTAGAGGAAGGGTTTCAAAAGATACGTAAGAACCTTGCCGAAAAACAAACCCAGGAAGAAAGCGCTGCTCTGTTTCGTATTGTTACGCCTCAGTATCCAGCAACATCGCAGCTTGTTCAACAGTTAACGCAAAAGGCCATTGAGTTGCAGGTTGATATTCTAATACTTGGAGAAACTCAACTGGATAAAACCTATCAGTACAGGGCACAGCTATTTGATGCGCGCACCCAGGAATTTTCCGCCATTGAATGGATTCGTGCTAAGAAAGACTTCAGCAGTGTGATACGACGTATTCCACTGTTGGCCAAAAACCTTGTTGCGCACATTGCTACAACCGGCTACATCGTTCCGGAAAAGAGCCTCTCTCCTAAGATTGCCGCGCCGACGGAAACCACTGTCCAGCCAAAACAGCCACCGCCACCGATAAAACTGAACATGGGCAAAGATCAGCCTATGCCCGTAGCCAAAAAATCGTCAGGGCGATCAAAGGTGTGGAAAAAATGGTGGTTTTGGGCAATTGTCGGCGGCATTGTGACGGGAACTTCCGTGGGCATTGTCATCGCCAGCGACAGTGATTCTGATAAGATCCTTGTCGATAACAGTGGCAATATCCCATAACCTGTCTTTTCTCTTGACAACCGTGAGGAAATATTAGAATACAGGAGCATCTTTCCTTAAAAAAGAAGTCAGCTGAAAATTCTAGGGCCCACCTTTTAATAAAAACTGATAGTAATTCAGGTGAGTTAGATGAACCTACAGGATTTAAAACAAGCGCCGATCAGTGAACTGACAAAATTATCCCAGCAACTCAAAATTGAAGGTGCCAGCGGTATGAGCCGACAAGAGCTCATCTTCGCAATCCTCCAGGCACGCTCGGAACAAGATGAGGCAATCTTTGGCGAAGGGGTTTTAGAGATCCTCTCAGATGGCTTTGGATTCTTGCGCTCACCTGGTTACAACTACCTCCCAGGTCCAGATGACATTTACGTCTCCCCCTCACAGATTCGCAAGTTTAACCTCAGGACCGGCGACACCGTAGCCGGCCAGATTCGTCCGCCAAAAGACTCAGAACGCTACTATGCCTTGCTTAAAGTAGAGAGCATTAACTTTGAACCTCCTGAAAATACCTTAAACAAAATACTCTTTGACAACCTGACACCGCTTTACCCGCAAAAGAAAATTAATCTGGAGTCTGATCCTAAGAATTATTCGACAAGGATTATGGACCTCCTCGATCCAATCGGTCTGGGACAAAGAGGCTTGATTGTCTCACCACCACGGGCCGGCAAGACAATGTTACTGCAAGCCATTGCCAACTCAATTGCTAAAAACCATCCTGAAATTATGCTGATTGTACTGCTCATTGATGAACGTCCGGAAGAAGTCACGGACATGCAGAGAACTGTTAAGGGCGAAGTCGTTAGTTCAACTTTTGATGAACCAGCCCAACGCCACGTTCAAGTCTCGGAGATGGTTATTGAAAAGGCTAAGCGGCTGGTAGAACACAAAAAAGACGTTGTGATCTTACTCGATAGTATCACTCGCTTAGCAAGAGCCTATAATACTGTGGTGCCGCCGAGCGGAAAGATCTTGTCTGGCGGTGTTGATTCAAATGCCCTGCACCGCCCTAAGCGCTTCTTTGGTGCCGCTAGAAACATAGAAGAAGGTGGCAGCTTAACAATCATTGCAACGGCCTTAGTAGATACGGGCAGCCGGATGGATGAAGTAATCTTTGAAGAGTTTAAGGGTACCGGCAATATGGAACTGCATCTGGAGAGAAAGCTGGCTGATCGACGTATTTTCCCTGCTATAGATATCAACCGCTCGGGTACGAGAAAGGAAGAACTCTTGTTGCCACCAGAGACTTTAAATCGAGTGTGGATTTTGCGAAAACTGTTGCAGCCTTTGAACTCAATCGACGGTATGGAGTTCCTCCTAGACAAATTCATGAAAACCGAGACCAACGAGGATTTCCTCGCTTCGATGAACCAGTAGTTGTTCTGGAGTGTGATTTTCAATCTATGCGTCGGAAGCCCTGCCCTAGCCCTTTTACAGTTCTATTTTATGGCTCGCCCCAGTTTGTTTCGAGATATTTATTTGGCATTCGTCGGGGCCTCGCTTGCGCGCTTCGCGGGAGCGAATCCTGCTGCGCGCGAGACCGTCGTATGGACGTTCGATTCGTCGTCCTGGTCTTGAGCGCTGCTCTATTCAGTCTCAATACAAATGCTGCCCCCATCCAAGCCTTGGCTAAAAAGGCCACCAAAGTCTACGCTGCCCCTTCTGAAACATCAAAGCTGCTTGCCAGATTTAAAAAGGTTGGCAAGGTGACTGTGCTTGGCAAACGCGGATTGTGGTACAAAGTAAAGTTGACTCTAGGTCGGGGGAAGTATCTGGAAGGTTGGACTTTGAAAACAAACCTCTTTCGACCTAAACCCACTAAGGTAGTCAAACCTAAGCAAAAAGAGGATAAGAAATTTAATCTTGTCAAAGATCGCCTGGACATCACAGTTAATCTTGGTAGCCGCATCAACAGCTATTCCATAGCAGACACTACAAACCGGATTGCCTATGACCTTCCAGGGATCTTCGTGAGCTTAGAGCTGTTCTACGAAGTTATCAAACTGGTAAAATTTCCGGCGACCTTTGGTATTCAAACGATCTACGAATTTGAGGTCAAGCCGTATACATTTGAAATCCTTGATGATTCCTCTCCGGCAACGGAAATCTCCAGCAGCACCAGCACGGGTAAGGTAAACGTTTTTGACTTCAGCATCTTCTCACTCATTCGTCTCAAAGACGACGAAAACTCGCCACAGCTACTGCTTCACCTCGGTTATCTTCTTTCTTTTAGTTCGCTTGACGATGGTGAATTACGCAACTTACCGGTCAATCTATTTACCAATGGCGACTATACCCATGGTTACGTTGGCGGTGGTTTTATTATCCCCTTTCGTGTCAATGAGCTTGATCTAGGATTTCGCTCCACGGCAAAGGCATTCCTTATCAACGACTATGAGGAAAGCACTGAGGCCGGAGCAACAAACGTCAGTGGCCAGGATCCATCTGCAAACTTTGGTTATCAAATCGAAGCCGGTTTTTTTTGGCGGCTGATGGAACATGTTATCCTCCATGCCAAATTTATCCGTAAAGACGAAGGCGCTGATTTTACTGGCGCAGGAGAACGCCTTGTCAACACCTCTGAAGTGGTCAGTTTTCAAAATGCCACTATCAGTGATTCGTATAATGGTGGACTAGTGGGTATTAGTTACGATTTTTAAAGGAAAACCTCGATTCATGCAAACCTGGTCTACTCGTATTATTGGCGCCACTAGCGTATTTCCTGAACGCATCTTGACAAATGCCGATCTTGAAAAAATGGTTGATACCAATGATTCCTGGATTGTCAGTCGCACTGGAATTCGTACTCGCCGTATTGCCGCACCTGGAGAAACAACAAGCACACTCGGGGCTGAAGCGGCTAAAAAACTGTTACAGCAAGTTAACCGAGATCCGCAACAGATAGATGGCATTATTGTCGCTACGGTAACTCCAGACATGCCGGTTCCTAGCTCGGCCTGCATCATCCAGGACAAAATTGGCGCTAAAAAGGCTTGGTGTTATGATCTAAACGCTGCTTGTTGTGGGTTTTTGTTTGGCCTCTCCACAGCAGACCAATTCATTAAGACCGGGAAGTATAAGAATATTCTGCTTATTGGCAGTGAAGTTATGTCTTCCATTCTCGATTTCGAAGACCGTACAACCTGTGTGCTGTTTGGAGATGGTGCGGGTGCGGTCTACTTGGAGGCTGATGAAATCGAAAGTGGCCAGCATGGGGTCATTGATACCTTAATGTACTCTGATGGTAGCGGCGCTGAATACCTCTATGTGCCCGGGGGCGGTAGTCGCCATCCAGCCAGCCATGACACTGTAGAAAAGAGAATGCACTACGTTCGCCAGGAAGGCGGACCCGTTTTTAAAGCTGCTGTCCATGGAATGACCAAGATTACAGAGGAGATCCTGCAAAAGAACTCTATGTCAAACAGTGATATTGACTTTTTTGTGCCGCACCAGGCTAACCTCCGCATCATCGATGCGTGCAGTAAGCGCCTTAATCTTGAACCACAACAGGTCATCATCAACCTTGATCGCTACGGTAATACCACGGCAGCGACAATTCCTACCTGCCTAGCTGAACTGGTTGAAGATGGCCGCCTCAGCAAAGGTAAGATCGTTCTTATGGCTGGATTTGGTGCGGGTTTTACCTGCGGCGCTGCCTTAGTACGCTGGGGTTAGTATAAATGCCCTATCAATACTTTAGCAAAGCTAAAGGAAATAGTTTTGTTTTTGTGACATTCGTCTGCCTTAGCGATGGTGTAACAACCTTCGAGAAATGGCTCGTCGGCCTCCGGCCTCCTGCGCTTTATTTTCTCTCAGGTTGTTACACCATCGCGACAATAGCACGGATACAACAACATCCTGAGATCTTTTCATTCACTGTCACCTCTGCAGGCGTGTCTAACCAGCCTGAGGAGGAATAAAGCGCAGGCGAGTGGAGCGAGCCGAGCCATCCTCCGAAGGCTTGGTTAGACACGCCTATAGAGACGATGTTAGATGTGGAAAAAAATTTCAAAAATTAATATGGCTGGATACTAACTTGGCTCTATCTACTTCGCAGGTTATTCGTAAGTTAAAACAGCTCTACCCTACCCACGCGTTTGCGGTTGCCAACGGTAGGAATCCCTACCGCATCCTTATCAGCTGCATTCTCTCCCTGCGTACACAGGATACGGTTTCTATTCCGGCCAGCAAGAGGTTATTCAAGCGAGCACCGACACTGCAGAAGATGGCCAAACTAACAACCCGCCAGATCGCCAAGCTGATCTACCCGGTCGGCTTTTACAAAAACAAAGCAAAACAGATTTCGCAGATTAACCGACTACTTCTAACCAAACACCGTAACCAGGTGCCCAATAGCCGCGAGGAGTTGCTTAAATTTAAAGGCGTGGGTAGAAAGACCGCCAACCTGGTGCTTAGCCTCGGCTACGGGATACCAGCTATCTGTGTCGACACGCACGTTCACCGCATCTCTAACCGTTTAGGATGGGTTCGGTCAAAAACACCCGAAGATACAGAACAACTGCTCATGCAGCTACTACCAAGACGAGATTGGATTTCCATCAACCACATTATGGTTAGTCATGGCCAAAACCTCTGTAAGCCGCGCACTCCGCGTTGCAGCCTCTGTCCAGTCCGACGTTACTGTAGATTCGGGCTCAGCCAAAACAAGTGACTAGCTGCTGCTTTAAACCGTCAAAGTCACCATTGCTCATTACCACAACGAGCCGCCTCTTCTGCTCCTGCTCTTTAACCAGCCTAATGATCGATTCAACACTATCTGCCAGATAACAACGACGTTGTTGCTTTTCCACTGCTGATTTGACTTGAGATCTATCAAGACGTTGTCCTGCGGGAATGGTCTCTTGTTGATAGACTTTATATAGCACGACAACATCGGCAATGCTCAAAGCCTCGGGTAGTGTTTTTTGAAAGTGATTTCTCCTTGTGGTGTTGGACCTCGGTTCAAATAGTACCCACAGTTGATGCTCTGGAAAAGCGCGTCTAAGCCCTCTCAAGGTCTGGCGAATCGCCGTTGGATGGTGGGCAAAGTCCTCAATGACAAGGCTATGGGCATCACACCAGAGGGTCTGCTGTCGGCGTTGGACTCCAAGAAAGCTCTTAAGACCCTCGCCGATCATTTTATGATCGACGCCAAGATGTTCCAACAGAGCGACAACAGCCGTTGCATTCAAGACATTCTGCTCTCCAACCGAGGCCAAAGAGCAACAGAGCTGCTTGCCTGAAGCGGCAACTTGCACGCTAAAGTCCATGTGCAACGCCTCACTGGCATACTCTACATTTCTATAGAAGAAATCACTCTCACTACTATCGCCATAACTGTATATGCGACACTTTGCCTTCTGCACGACCTGTCGTAGGCGCTTAGAGCCACCGTAAAACACGATACAACCGGAAGTCGGTACCAACTCGACTAACTTTGAAAACTCTAGGCTGATCTCATCTAAGTCTGTGTAGATATCGGCATGATCAAATTCGAGGCTCGTGAGAACAAGACGTTTAGGCTGGTAACTCAAAAATTTTGGCACCTTGTGGAAGAAGGCGCTATCGTATTCATCGCCCTCCAAAACAAAGTCTCTACCCGTTCCAAGAGCTGAACCTGACATAAAGTTGTTGGCGATACCGCCAATAAAAAATCCAGGAGCCCTCCCAGCTACTGTCAGGCAATGCGCCAGCATAGCTGCAACAGTAGTCTTTCCATGTGTGCCGGCAACGACCGTAGCTTCTCTCTCTGCAAGTAGAAAACGCTGGATTGCTTGTGGCATAGACAGCATCGGTATCTGCCGCTGGATCATTGCCTCTACCTCGATGTTATTTTTTTTAACCACGTTGCCGACCACAGCCAACTCGACATCTTCGGGAAGATTCTTCGCAGCATAGCCAAGACGATAGTCAACAGCCTGAGAAGAGAGAAAGTCAGAAATCGGGGGGTAGACAGCGTTATCAGAACCAACGACCTGATGTCCAACCTGCTGCAGCAGGTTGGCAAGATTGGCCATACCGACTCCACCGATGCCAACAAGGTAGATCTTCATTAGGAAACCGGGGATTCAGCAACCAGCAGCTTACGCTTTGTGTCCAACATACCCTTGACTCCTACTGGAATGGGAATTCTCGAAGCATAGTGACCAATGCCGCAGTTATAAATCATGGGTATGCCAAGATGACCAAAAAATTCTTTCACTATCTGGTGCTCCCAATGGCTGTCGCCACTGCCTAGCTTGCCAATGATGACACCACAGAGTTGCTTAAAAAGACCAACCTGTTGCAGATGGGTCAAGCTACGATCTATCCGGTAATCCAACTCATTAACGTCTTCAATAAACAGCAGTAGCCTACTGTCCTTGGGAAACCAGGAGAGCCCAACCGTAGCCTGCAAGACGGCTAAATTGCCGCCAAAGAGCATGCCCTCAGCCTCACCAGCAACCACCACCTCACCATCAAGTTGAATCTCTTGGGCATCTGCTGTCGTCAAATGCCGCCAGAGCTGACCAAGAGCTGTCGCCTCTACGACCAACGGACCATGAACCGCTGTCTGACCACATTCAAACACAAGAAACGCAAGCATGGCACTTAGATCACTGTAGCCAACAAAAATCTTTGGTTTTGATCGAATGACCGCCTTGTCGAGGTTAGGTAGTATTCGGGTTATCCCATATCCTCCACGCGCACAGAAAATAGCTTTACACTCCTCATCGACAATTGCCTCTTCTAACTCCTCATGACGTCGTCTATCACTTCCGGCAAAATAACCTTCCTTTGCAAAAATATCGTCACGATAGTGTACTTGAAAACCCGCTTTCCTAATAACATCAACTCCAGACAAAAAGGCCTTCTTGTCGAAGTGACTTGCTGGCGCGACTATCCGGATACTATCGCCTGGTTCCAGTCGTATGGGCCTTTGTAATACCAAAGAAACTCCACTAAAACAGATTCCAACTTTACAAAAGTACTTAGAATGATTAATATGCCGAGATTGTCGCCAAGATCAACAAGAAAAAATGCCGTCCAAGTCACAAATTTTTCGCTTTGATTCCAACAATCAGCAATTAAATGTCGTGAAACGGCTTGCCTGCCGTTTGTCTTCACTGTTGCTACCGAAATTGTCAGTCATCGCCGATTTCGATATCCGTAGTGCCAACAGTCCGGTGATTTTCCTTATTGATTCCACCAGCCTCCTTGACTATACGGCAATCACAAGGTACGCAAATAAAGCAGGTTTATCCACGCCTGTATACGTTGAAAGCTTCCCACCAAGAATCACTCAGCTTTCGACCTCTAAACGCTCTGACGACCAGCACTCTCTGTTGGTACAGTACCTTGAAGAAGGCAACAACCTGATTCTTCCAATGCAGACCCCTGCAGATCTCTTTTCACCTGTAACTTTAAAACAACACGATACCCACGAGCGCGAGTTGCTGCACCTATTGAAATGGTTACAGGAACAGAGCCAAAGTAAAACAAAGGACTCTGTCTGTATTGTGCCAACGGTTTGTCTGTGGAGTCGGGAACCAAAACACATTGTTCCAACTTTTGCAGACCGCATCTTCGGAGACAACATTGCCCCTGGCTTCTTGCGACGGCTGTGTCAGATACTCTACAACTTTCAATTATCAAGGTTGGTAATAGGAAAGCCAGTTGAATTAGGAGAACTGATTAAAGCAGATGAGGGAGTCAAGGATACGATCCGCATCCAACGTTTGAAACGACATCTCGCGCGGTCGCTGACAAACCTACATCGAATAGCCACCGGTCCAACGCAAAAGTGGAAACGCAAGATTATCGAGCTGGTTGTACGAGATAAGGGACTAACAAAAACTCTTACAGTTTTAGCAAAAAGAGAGGCCTCGTCTGTGGAGGAACTACAGGAAAAAACGCGCCGTATTCTTTATGAATTAGCAGCGGAGTATAGTGTGCCACATACGGGATTTTTGCATTGGTGTTTTCTGCGCGTCTACAACAGATGCTTTGAAAAACTCTGTATCGATACTGAAGGCTTCAACAATGTTAGGAAAGCAGCAGCAAAGGGTCACCCACTGGTTCTTGTACCCACCCATAAAAGTCACATGGATTACTTTCTTGTCAGCGATGTCTTTTATGGTAAAGGCCTCAATCCACCGCACATCGCTGCAGGTATCAATTTGGCATTTTGGCCGATTGGCTATTTTTTTCGTCGCGGTGGCGCTTACTTTATTCGTAGACAGATACGCGGCGACCTGCTCTACGCTCGTGTTCTTGACGCATACATTCGCCGCCTCCTACGAGAGGGTTACAATCAAGAGTTTTTCATTGAAGGCGGCAGGAGTCGTGATGGCAAAATGAAGGAACCAAGAATGGGTATTTTAGGCATGACCGTAAATGCCTTTTTTGAAAAAGCCGTCTCAGATCTGAATTATGTGCCGATCGGCATCGTCTATGATAAGATTATCGAAGATGAATCCTATGTTAATGAAATACGCGGAGGCACCAAAAAACGCGAGAGTTTCTTTCAGGCATTAAAAGTCATTAAGATGTTACGCCGTAAGTACGGCAGAGTCTACATTCAGTTCGGCAAGCCTATTTCGCTTCGTGACTTTATCAGTTCGCTACGTAAAGAGAAGCAGAGTATCGATAAGAGAAACGTCACGAAGATATTAGCCACGAAAATCTCTCAGTCTATCAATCAAAATGTTGTAATTACCGCGAACTCGCTTGTTGCCATGACTCTTCTTGCTCACTATCGCATAGCCTTAAGCAACAAGGAAGTACTCCAGAAGGTTAAGATACTGTTGTCATTTATAAAAGTAAGAGGACGGCCCTGTCCACTCGGTTTGGATATAAACGAAACCGAGATACAAAGGTCTTTGGCGATGTTCTTACGCTTTGGGCTCGTTAATAAAATTATCTTAGATAATGAAACTCTCTATATCGCAAAAGAAGAAAAGAGACTCACACTCTGTATCTACAAAAACATGACCCTCCATCACTTTCTTCACGAGGCCCTTTTTGCCACAGCAATTGGGACTACTGATGTTACCACCACACGCAAAGAAATCCTCTATCGTCTCTGGCTACTTAGATTTTTATTGAAACATGAATTTATTGATCTGCTTGACGAGAATAAAGATACGGAAGAGATACTGTCTAGTGGTGTAAACTGGTTTGCAACCTATGGCTATGTCATCGAAACTGCCAAGACGATAAAACTTGAAAACTGGAAAGCCTGTGAACTCGCAAACATTCTCCGTTCACTCATAACACCCTTCCTCGAGAGCGCTCTAGCCACTTGCTCGCTGCTGACAAAACTGCCAGAGAGTGGCGCTGAGGTAGAGGTGCCCGATGCAAAGGAGCTTTTAACCCAATGGCAGCAACTCTTCTTTCGTGGCACGTTGCAATATAGAGAATCGGGCAATACCCTATCGATGCAACGATCCTATCAAAACCTATGGGAGCTGCTCAGCGGTAACGGTCAAAACCGGCCACGTCAGTTTACCACGGCACCAGAGCTCTACAGCGCTTTAGAGCAGCTTATCCACTACAACGAGCCACCCCTGGCCGGAAGGAGGCGTGGAGCGAAAAAACGGCAAAAGCCGCGCCCGGAAGCACATTAGACTGAAATTTGCAAAAATTACCAGCAATTACAGCTTATCCCTTGACTTTCCTCAAAATTTTGGATAGATAAGGTTTCCACAGAGTCGCAGATGGCACAAAAAGGTAGTGAAAAAAGACAATTTTTACGTTTTCCCGTGGTATTACCAGTAGACTTTGGTAAGGCCGACTACTTTCTCTCCACCATGTGCTCGAATGTCAGCCAACGTGGCCTCTTCGTTGAAACCTCGCAAAAATTCGCCAGGGGCGAGCGCGTCTGTCTCTTTATATCTTTGCCCAACCAAGACGACCCGGTTAAAATGATTGGCGAAGTGGTCTGGACAACAGAGGGAACGACCAAAGACATTGAAGACAACACTGTCAACGGTATTGGCATTCGTTTCGTGGATGGCAATCCAGAGGCAGACCAACTTCTCAAAGGGTTTCTAAATAACGATAAGAAGAATAAACAGCTTTTTGTTTCGATGGAAGAGAACCGTTTGATACTTTAAAAAGTGCTCGTGGCACATGACCAAAAATAAGGAGGGGGTCATGAATGCAGCAGGCTACACGCGGCAGGCAAAACGTTTTCAAGTCAAATCGTCTATAAGCTTCAAGAGCGTCACAGATCCGACCAATCAAATCTATACAGGACTGCTCCACGACCTCAACCACAAGGGTATGAGCATCTTTAGTGCTAACATCCTCAGGGAAGGAGAGAAGATCCGTCTCTGGCTCCTCAATCCACAAGACTTAGAGCTGACGCGTTTGGATGGTAGCGTCGTCTGGGTCGGTGTTGACGAGATTTACGGGGACAGCCCCTACTGGGTCAGAGCCGGCATCTGTTTTGAAACTCTCATGGAACCGCAGAAGGAAGCTATCTCCCGGCTACTGCCCGCAGATGCGGCAGACGAGCAATCCCACAAAGTCAAAAAACTCGCCATCATGTAGTTTCCGGCCGGAGGCCTTACCAGGACCCCAGTAATTCTAGCATCTCCGCTCTTAGTTGCGAGCAAGACGAGGAACGTGAGTGAGAAGCGAACGGCGGATTTACTCCGCCGTGAGCGCGGGGTCTGGGGTCATTGGCAAGGCCGTCAAACATATGATCGATGCGAGTAGCATCATTGAAGGCCTTGCCAGGACCCCAGTAATAATTGACCCCGACAGGAATCGAACCTGTATCCCAAGATTAGGAATCTCGTGTTCTATCCGTTGAACTACGGGGCCAGGCCACTATTCATGACTGTAACGATGATTCTAGGCTAAGGGTATTGGATTAAAGCGACGATCTTCTCACCTGCAAGTTTCTGCCTACCTTTTAGATCAGAAAGCTCTATAAGCAGAGAATAGCCAACCAAGATACCACCTAGCTTTTTTACCAGCTCGCCCGTTGCCCAAGCCGTGCCACCGGTAGCAATGAGATCGTCTACAACCAACACCTTTGCCCCACGCGGAAACGCATCAGCATGGATCTCCAACGCGTCTTCGCCATACTCTAATTCATACGCAACGCGTTCTGTGGTGTAGGGAAGCTTGCCTGGCTTACGCACAGGAACAAACCCAGCATCGAGCTCGTGAGCTACGGCCGCGCCAAGGATAAAACCACGCGATTCCATGCCAACGACAAACTCAACCCCGTCACCTCGAAACGGCTCTGCCAAATGCTTAACAGCTGCGGCAAGTGCCGCTTTGTTACCCAACAGTGGGGTGATGTCCTTGAATTGAATACCAGCCTTGGGAAAGTCAGGAATGTTGCGTATGTGTGCTTTTAGCTCCATCAGTGATTCGCTCCCTGCAAATAAGTAGACCCTCCTACGGCCAAGCACTTTACTTTACTTTGTCAATAAAACCAAATGGATAAATAGCTAGCGCCGTTGACAGAACGATGGCCTCGGGATACCATCAACCTAATGCATCCTGTTTTATTTCAGA
>JANQFH010000047.1 GCA_028277945.1 Oligoflexia bacterium | reverse complement strand
GGGTGGGGGTCCAGATCCTCGGTGAAGAGGTCCACCAGCTCGGCCAGATAGTAGGCCCGGTTGAGTTGGGTAATGCTGCGGCGCAGTCCCTGATAGCTGTTCAGGGGAGCCCATTCGGTCAGATTGAGCAGTCCGGTGTTGCCGCGGCCGGGACTGAAAATTAACTGACCGGCGCTGAGCAACTCCATGCCCCCGGAAAACTTGCTTCTGGTCCTGCGGGATCCCTTGGCTATACCGGAGACTTTGCCATTCTCGCGGGTAAAGTCGGTAACAATCTGCGAAGTCTCCGAATAGTCCCTTCGTGCCAGACAGATAGCGACATCTTTAACCAGCACCACAGGCCTCTCCAGAAACAGACCAAACTTTTGTCATTCTCGCGAATGGGCTTTATGCGGCAGTCATTGCTATTTGTCGCTGTCTGGCAGCTCGGATTAGTAGTTTTGCGTCTACAAATAGTCTGACTCTGTGTAGTCGCCTGACCCATGGCGGAAGATCGATTCGGGCTGCACTTAGGTTGCCGAAATAGCCCTCAATCCGCCTTCGCATTTTGAATAAGTCTCGGCCAAATGCCCCACCGCTTTCCAGCAATTCAATCGAACGCAGCCGGCCTTGATGTTGTGGATTGTGCCACAGGCTCGTTCCAGGTTTGCGACGACTCGCTATCAGTTGATGACCATGATCTGTGGCAGCCTGATGGAGTTTATTTGTATCGTAATTACTATCAGCGAGCAGATAACCTTCACTGTTGAGTTGTTTTATCAGATTTTCAGCGACGGCTTTTTCGGAGACATTTATTGGCTGAACTTCCCAAAACAAAGGTTCGTTGGAAACACTACAAATAGCGTGCAATTTGTATCCTTTAGCTATGCCGCCAACCCCACGGCCATAGGTCGCATCAGGATCGGCACTGATTTTTGAGATAGGCAGAGGCTTGCCGTCGATGACTTTTACGAGCCGGCATCTATCCGTATCTACAAGCTGTCGCATAACTGCTCCAATAAACAGATGCGTATGCCTGCACTTTAAACGACGTGACATGCAAGACTGGCTCGGCAAATCCCTCGGCCGTCGTACGCCGCGATAATTTGCAGCTCTGCATGCCCAATAAACAGGCTTGTCATTGAAAACGCTCCAAAGGTAAACCAAGGCGATCTTTCCTGTAGAATGTGTGTGTCTGCGAGACACTTTTCGTCGCCGATAATTCTTGTCGACAGCCACAATCTGAGAGACTATATTCTTCCACAGTTCGCAGTCCATTGCTAGTGCTCCTTAATTGCTGTTAAGAAAACCACTAGCATGGCTGCGAACTATCTGTGGCGCAAGGGATTATATTGAATCTCTAACAATAAATTGCATAAAGCCC
>JANQFH010000026.1 GCA_028277945.1 Oligoflexia bacterium | reverse complement strand
CTTACCATTGTTGCGCGCGTGTAGCCCAGAAGATTCGGAGCATACAGACCTACCGTAGCCTGCACCTTCCTCCCTGTTTCCAGGGCAGTCCTTATAATGTGCTCAGTCCACAGAAATGTGCTGTTAGCAATTATAAGTACAGGTCTCGCTCGTTGCCTGACTCACTGCAAAATCCGTAGGTTTTGCATAAAGAAGTCCTTCGGATTCTTTAACAGGACACCTTACGGCACGAGCTGACGACGGCCATGCACTACCTCTCGGCTCGTCAGGTAAGCCCTTTAGACTGACCTTCATCCTGCCGTCGCTTCTGGTGAGTTTCTCTGCGTTGAATTAGATTAAACCGCACGCCGCACCCCTTGTAGTGCTCCCCCGCCAATTCCTTTAAGTTTCAGCCTTGCGACCATACTTCCCAGGTGGCGAGCTTATCACCTTCGCTTCGACACTGCATAATCCCGGAGATTATGCAACACCTAGCTCGCAGCGTTTACAGCTAGGACTACTCGGGTATCTAATCCGGATTGCTCCCCTAGCTTTCGTCCCTCACCGTCGGATCCGTTCTCGTCAGACGCCTTCGCCACAGGCGGTCCTTCAGGGATTATAGCATTTTACCGCTCCCCCCGAAATACCTCTGACGCCTCCCGGTCCCTAGTTAAGCAGTGTCTCCTGCACGCTGTTGGGTTGAGCCCGACAATTTCACAGGAGATTTACGTAACCGGCTACGGACGCTTTAGACCCAATAAAAACGGTTGCCACTCGTGGCTCCTGGATTACCGCGGCGGCTGGCACAGGTATTGCCCACCACTTATTCGCCAAGGTATTTACTCTTGGCAAAAGCTCATGCATAGCATGAGCACTCAGGATTCCCTTATCACACTTGCGTGCATTGTAAAGGTTTCGCGCCTGCTGCACCCCGTAGGGCTAGGGCCAGTGTCTCAGTGCCCTTCTCGGGGCTCCCTCTCTCAAGGCCCCTACGGATCTAAGGCTTGGTGAGCCATTACCTCACCAACAACCTAATCCGCCGCCGTCCCATCCTTAGGCGTTGCCTTTGAAGAAGTGCTCATTCCAGAATCACTTCCTTATCCGGGTTTAACCTCAGTTTCCCGAGGGTGTCCCAAACCTAAGGGCAGGTTAACGACGTGTTACTGAGCATTTTGCCTCCTTGCGGAAGACTTGCATGGCTTAGTCGAATCCTGATAGCAGCAACCTCCCGAAGGATCAACGGGAATTA
>JANQFH010000038.1 GCA_028277945.1 Oligoflexia bacterium | reverse complement strand
TACTCTCAAGTCAAAGCGCTGTTTCTCGTTTTCCCACCACTCAAGCGTAAGTGCTTGCCGGCCTGCGACAATGACATCGCGACTGGGACGGGAAACCAGGTAGCTTATTACGGAGGACTCAATGTAGACAACAGGCTTCATTTGCTTTGATTCGGTTGCGCATCTCTCGGAAGCTAACGTTAAGCGTAACCTGCCGCGTACTGGCTAGCGGGGAGCGTAGCGACCGCTAGCACGCGGCAGGTTACGCTTTTGTTAGCGATTATTTTCTTCATTTCTCATTATAGTAGCACCAACGATTCCTGTTACTTTGCCGCAGCGAACGGAAGTAAAATCCGACTCAATATAAGAGTCTTCGAGTTGCTCAAATGAGCCACGTAGTAACCATATTTTTTAACCATATTACAACAGCGATTGCTATTAAAATACCATTAACACCAGCCCCAACAAGCAAAGATCTTTTTAGGTATGCCAAAGTTTCTTCATCGTCTTCCCTATGGATCGCTGAAGCTTCTTCGATCTTTAAAGAATAAGCGTATAGTGCGGCTGCAGCCGCCCCAAACAAGCTGCCAAGCCATCCGAACAAAACAATAAAAAAAAACAAGATTACAAATCCAAATATGGTGCTGAAGTCTAGCTCGCCTTGCCATTCTGTAGCATTAGATGTCGAGTATATTAATAATGCAATTGCAAGTATTACCCCAATCTTCGCTCCTTGCTCTTCATCACGCGAAATAATACCTAGAGCTGCGAAAACCCCTCCGAACCAAAGAGCATTGCTCAAAGTATGTCTTGGCGCAAGGCTATGAAATTGAAGAAGGTCAGCGGTGAGAAATACATATGGTAGAGGCGAGACATGACGACCCAATGAAGATAAGTGTAGCTGGAAGCCTAGGGTTATCCAGAATGGAATTTAATGCTTCTATTCCTACGGACTTGCGCTTAGCTTGAATATCATTATCATTAATTGGAAATGCGCCATCATAATGTGCCGCTCGCGGTGAGGACGCTAACGACTTCCTACTTTCTCCGGCAATACCCCAAATCAGTTGTTTGAGTGGGTCAGGTTCCTTTTTACGGAAGTCTACCCATGTCATCCCGCGAAGGAATACAGGTAATCCCGGGTTTTTATCCACACCAGGTAAAATGACTGGAATGACAGGGCATTTTCTATCAACAAACTCCCGCAGAAAGGCCTCCAGTTCCAGATTTTGCCAAGGCCCTACTCCATCTGATCCTACAAAAACGGCCGCAGACTTGATTATTTCGATTTGTTCTTCAAGAACTCTCTGCCACGGAAATCCGGGGCGTAATTGCCACTCATCCAACCATACTCGAATTCCCTCGCGTTCAAGCTGTTCTCCTATTTTCTTGACAGCAATCTTGTCCACGCTGTTGTGGCAAAGAAAAACATCGAATCTTGTTTCTTTGTGTTTCACTTAGGAATGATGTTGAATTGTGGCAGCATGAATGGAAAACTCAAATGAATGGAAAACTCAAAACAGAAAGAACGTACTGCTGGTATCAATGCCTGCCTGCCGTCAACGCTAACAATTGATTCTACCGTTTCCGTGTAAGTTACCACGTCGCGCCAAGCGTTGACACAAGAACCGCTCGCGTGGCAGGAAAACTTCGGTTTATCCTGTGCTCATCGGCATGATAAACCGAAAAACGGATATCTCCCCATGCTCCACCTCCCGCCCGAGCTTTCCGCGCGGTTCGACGAGACGTTGTCGCGGCACGCGATCCCCGTCTACCAGCAGCCGCACTATCGCAAGTGGCTGCGTTTCTATCTGGATTTCTGCGCGAAGTATGGCCACGCGGCATTAGAGCGGACCAGCGTCCGCGCCTTCCTGCGCAAGCTCGCGGAGAAGGGCTAGGATGACTGGATGCGCAAGCAGGCCGTCGACGCTGTGCGTCTGTACTTCGTGCAAAGCGGGGCAGTCGCGGACGATCGGGACGGCCATGGTGCTCCTGATCGCGTTCCGCTCGCCCAGGTGCCAAGCGGAGCCTCCACCTCCAGTCGGCGCGCCAAGGCGCAAGAGGCCGGCAGCGAGCGCCAGATCGCTGAGACGCCACCCGCCTCCAGCCAGCCTGAGGGCCGAGCAGTCGAAGGGACCGGGGAGACGCGTGCCGGCGAGCGTCATCGGGTCGCACCGCGGGCCGCGGCACCGGACCAATCCACGGCGGGTGGCTC
>JANQFH010000035.1 GCA_028277945.1 Oligoflexia bacterium | reverse complement strand
CACCCGTGGGCCACAGGCGAAACATTTGGCTGAAGCTTCGCAGCCACACGTTGGGTCATTTTGGTCGGCAAACATTGCATCTAAAGTTCAAATTTGGGTGGCTGCCCTACTAGTACTCAGGCAGATTGAAGTACATACTTTGTCCATTCCCCCCAACTCTCCAAGACGCAGCGTATGGGTATCCCCAGGCCCACAGCATGTACATCTGGATAGTACGTCTGTACTGCACGGCTGGCAGTGCGGAGAACTATTGAGAGAATGTGGCTGAGTCTGTCAAGCGGAAGTATGTCAAATCAGACTTTTCCGCACACGAACTTGTCGGAAATCCAGCGTCTTCCAAGCTCGGACGACAAGCGGGCAATCTACATGGTGTCTGTACGAAAAAGCACAGACGGTAGCAATGATAAACGACCATGCCTCTCCTTGATTACTTAGGCTGAGTTTACGTCGTGGGTGAAAAATGTCCCACTACCGCCTTCTACGGCACTTTGTAGCATATTTGAACAAATCTTCCTAAGGGAAACTGCTCAGCAGAATCCCGTGCTATGAAAAGAGACACATGGTCCCAGGGAGTAACATTCTGAACACACATCAGTGGTCGTGATTTCTCCAGGTGGCACATTTTGCAATGCAACACTTTGTTTTCGGGCACTCGAAAAATAGGGGGTTTCGAAAGAGGCTGAAATTGCATGTGGACTTGACATAGTGTATCCGTCCAATGAGGAAGCGGAAAGTGTTCTTGTTTCCACCGTAGCAACTACCAAGCGTGTGCATTCATCCACCGTGCCGGTGCTTGCATACTCACACATTGTCTTTGAGAAATCGACAGAACAAAGACTAGTGTCCAAAAGCAGGGTCGAAATTCGAAAATTAGACATGGTCGAGTTCGCTTAGAGTACTAAGTCACAGCACGAGAGAGCGATGTGTCATTACTGCTGTGTGTACAACCTTCGCAAGTGCAGACAACCATGTGGTCGAAAGCAACTGACAGCTCTCGAGTAGGTGTGCAGAGCAGCAAAACAAAGTATGCACTTCAATCTGCCTGAGTACTAACAGTAGCTGGCAAACGGAGCCATTGCATCACCACGAAAGCCAAGTGAACGAAAGTGAAAGTTTGGACTTTACTCAATTTTCCGTTGGATGCGAGTTGGTACCTTTGCCTTAGTCAGCACAAGCCACGTGCGTCATTACTGAGAGTGCCATATTCTGTTTGTGCGTGTCACAC
>JANQFH010000009.1 GCA_028277945.1 Oligoflexia bacterium | reverse complement strand
ACATGCAGTTGAAGCCGTTCCTCCGCCTACGGCTCCGTCACTCGGACGTGCCACTCCAGGCTTCGTTTGCGAATGGCTTCGCCATTTTGTCGCAAACGCCGCCTTCCGTGTCACGCCGCTTAACTGGGTGTTATACGTCATGGCCAAGGACACAGATTGGTGCTTAGGTACTTACTACTTTGGATAGCAGCAGGCGTGCTGATTCCAGTGCTACTTCTTACGTTTCATTATCGAATAGGAATTCAGATTCCTGACGAAACATGGTTGTTTTTCTGGCCTAGCTCGATTATGACCATGGCTCTTGAACGCCCTTTTGACCTTTGGGTCACAATAAAGGTTTTAGGCTTCAGTATTTTCATAAACGCAGTGTTGTACTTGGTCATTGGATTGGTTCTCAAAGTGATTTTCAAAGTGATAGGCAGTCAAATGTATAAGCATGAAAGTTCAGACGTATAACATGCAGTTGAAGTCGTTCCTCCGCCTACGGCTCCGTCACTCGGACGTGCCACTCCAGGCTTCGTTTGCGAATGGCTTCGCCATTTTGTCGCAAACGCTGCCTTCCGTGTCACGCCGCTTAACTGGGTGTTATGTGCCAACGCTGCCGCAAGAATTGCCATGAAAACATTTGGAATCTTCGCTATAGCTTTTGTTGCCGCAGGGATTTGGGGATTCGTAACAGCACTGCTTGGAGCACCGACGATTGTTATCTCTGGCGGTGCGGTGCTGATCGGCGCGATAATCGCAAGCAGAGCTTTCAAAGCTGAAGAATGATGCCGCATACAACAGACAACTTGGATTTTGTAGCGGAATGGGCTGCCGGAGAAAAGCTGGTTTCTAAGGCCTATATCTATGGAAGTCGAGCCCGAGGTGACCATAAAGAGGTTAGCGATCTAGACGTTGCTGTCGAACTTATACCAGAGCCTGGAGACCAAAATGTATTGGCCACTTGGCTATTCGAGAAGAGCAGCCTGGTATCTCGGCTCCAAGCAAAGTCTCCGTTCAAGGTTCAGTTAGAGCTGTTGAATGGCGATGAAACTCCGAAAGTGTTATCCG
>JANQFH010000077.1 GCA_028277945.1 Oligoflexia bacterium | reverse complement strand
AACCGACAAACCATCGAAACAGCAGGTTATAGTCGAGCTGCTCCATAAGAAGCCGTTCGCTACGGATCGAGTACAAGACCTGCAAAAGAAGGGCTCGCAACAGCTTTTCCGGAGCAATCGACGGCCGGTCCCACCCGGGAATACATCTCGTCAAACAAGGGACTCAACTCTTCCAGAGCCCTGTCCACCATCTTGCGGATCGGCCGCAAGGGGTGGTCGGCAGGAACACGATCCTCGGGCGATATGTAGCTAAACAACCTGGTGTCTTCCCTGTCGTCACCACGCATCAATCTGCCCCTTGTGCAAGATCTTTGGATGCGCACAGTATAGTACAATCACTATCGGTTGCTAAGACGTTGAGGAGTTTTTCAACAGCCTGCTAGTGTTGCGTCTCAGAAATAAGTTGACAAAGTCTGTTTATCTTTTCCAGGATTGACTCCGCTGTGGCGGTCCAAGCAAAGGGTCGAGTGTTCTTGTTGTAGTGTTCAACGAACTGATCGATCTTGGAAGTTAGCTCTTTGACACTTTTGAAGGTTCCGCGCCGAATTGCCTTTTGAGTGATCAGGTTGAACCAAATCTCGACCTGATTAAGCCAGGAGGCATATGTCGGGGTAAAGTGAACGTGGTAACGGGGGCGAGCCGCCAACCACCGCTTGACCTTGGGATGTTTGTGCGTGCCGTAGTTGTCTACGACCAGATGGATGTCCAGCTTCGCTGGAACGTTTGCGTCGATGTCCTTGAGAAAGGACAGATACTCTTGATGCCGATGGCGGGTTTTACATCGTGTGAGAACGTGACCGGTGGCGATGTCCAGAGCAGCAAATAGCGTAGTGGTGCCATGGCGGACGTAGTCGTGCGTCACCCCTTCGACATATCCCAGGCCCATGGGCAGTAGAGGCTGCGTACGCTCCAACGCTTGGATTTGAGTCTTTTCGTCTACACACAGAACCATGGCTTTATCGGGCGGGTTCAGATACAACCCAATAATGTCGCGGACTTTTTCTACGAAGTGGAGTTGACCCGGTTTCGTGGACACATAAACTCTTGAGAGAGAGGAGTCCACGATGCCAAGAACACGAAAACCGTACCCACCAGATTTCAAACGACAG
>JANQFH010000003.1 GCA_028277945.1 Oligoflexia bacterium | reverse complement strand
TCGAACAGGTATTTTTGCAGGGAGTATGGGTTCAGATTAAACCTCTTTGCTAGCTGCTGAGGTGAGTATCCGTCCATGAGCTCAGCGAGGAAATAGTGGTGGTCTGGATGCTCCAGAAGAAAACGCTCCTGCTCCTCGCTGTAACCGGCAAACTCCTCCTTACGATACTCTTCAGCGAGCTTGGCAAATTGGGCGTGGTTGAGACCAAGCCAAGCTAAGATGGCGAAGAAGCGCTCCATGGAGAGCTCTTCCTTGTTGAGGATTCTCTTGATCGTCGGTACCGATACCTTCAGGGCTTTGGCCAGATCTTCATACTTGTAGCCCTTCTTTTTCATGATGGTCTTGATGAGTTCCTTGGTCTTGCGGGTTTGGATCTGCTGGTCTGTCATCTTGCGATACCTCTTAGCGATTTGGGGATCAGAAATCAATCCTCATAGTAGTTTGTGAGGTCCGATTATGTGGTTTGATACCCATTTTTGGATAAAGGATCAATAACTAATCTCTTTTCCTCATTAGACGCCTACCAGATCTGAAATTGATGCCGTTTTCTTGCTGATGGATCGGTTTTTGATCCCTTCAAGAAAGGAATTTACTAATAATTTAGGTATGTTATCTAGTTTTCATGAGACGAGAGTGGCCCGTAAACAAGAGGGAGGCTGAAAATGGTTTGGATCCTTATTTCTCTTTCTATCGGCGTTTTCTTTGGCCTGCTGCTAAGGCTCAGAGGCCAAGAGAGAGTGGCCAAGTTTATCGAGAAAAGCCTGATTCCTGTGTTGTATCTCTTTCTCTTTGTCATTGGCTTTTCTAACGGCAGCAATCCCAAGGTGATGGAGAAGTTTGGCTGGCTTAGCTTAGAGGCGGCCCTCATCGCATTGGCTGGAATCCTCGGCAGCCTCTTACTGGCACCGCTTGCCAAGCGGTTGGTGAGCCGTAACCCTTCCTCTGCTGGCAGCAGCGGCGTGGCGCCTGCGGCTTTTGCGGGCCGCAATGCTATAGGTAAAGGCAATAACCTGCGCCGCCAACCAAACTCAGACGCCCTTCATAGCTCTCTTAAAATGTTTGCCTGCTTTCTCCTCGGTATTGCCTTGGGTAGTTCTGATCTTTCGAACCTGGCCACACCGTTTGTCGGGGTCGTATTTCTTACCGTGCTTCACATACTCTTATGGGTAGTGGGTGTTGCCATGGGTGCCGATCCAAGCATCTTAAGATCGGTGCGAACAGCACGCCCAGCGATTTTTGTCGTCCCAGTGCTTGTCGTCATTGGCACTCTTATGGGTACAGCCCTTATCGCCCTGCTCCTGCCGAGTGTCTCTCCTAGTCAGGCCATGGGAGTCGGCGCCGGTCTCGGATGCTACACTCTCTCCTCTGCACTTATGACGGAGGCATTTGGCCCTGCACTTGGAGTGCTGGCGCTGTTAGTGAACCTGGTTCGCGAAGTCGTAAGCATTGGTCTGGCGCCGCTCATTGTCCGCCTCTTTGGTCCCTTTGGTCTGTTGGCCGTGGGTGCCGCCTCCACCGGCAGTGTGTTGCTGCCATCGATATCGCTCTGTGCCGGCAAAGACTTTGTCTTCCTCGCGGTGATCAACGGCATGGTGTTGATGCTTGCTGTACCGCTTCTAAGCACGGTGATTTTCCAGATAGTTTAGGGTGGCATAAAAAGAGAAAGGCAGGTTTGCCTGGAACAACCTGCCCTTCTGCAGACAACCCAAAGGTTATTGCTCGGGGTTGTTAAAAGACGGTATATTTAAAGGCAACCGGTGCTGCAATAAGATCTGTATTACAGTCTTCGAGGCCGCCAAGAATCGTTAGCTTTAACTCATCAAGCGGGTTCAACGCTCCTGAGATGTAGACGAGAAACTGATTGTCTGAGAAACCAGCACTGTCCACCGTGCTTGGCAGCTGCTGTTCAAAAATACCGGTGACATCTTCTTTCTCTACTCTGAGGTTGACCTCGAGCGAGTTGATGGGAATGCACTCACTGAAAATAAGCTCAAACAGGTAACCCGAACCAAAGCTGTAGAATCCAGCAGGGATCGGCTCAAACGCTGGGATGACCTGCAGCAACACCGGCGGCACTCCAGGTTTGGAGGTGCTAGATAAGCCGCTGCCCGCTCCGGTCGTAAAGAAGAGGGTGAAGGGGCTGAAGAGGCTGCTACCGGTAATGGATTGCAAGCCGGTGAGTAGCTCAACACGAATCTGTGAATTGCCAGGAAGCGAGCCATCTACGGTTGCTGGGGTGAAGACGATCACGGTATCGGCTTCGGTGGTTGAGGCATTTCCAGGAACGACCTCACCCGTGTTGGCCAGAGTCACGCGGACATTGCCTGCCAAACTTCCAGGGGCTACTGGTTGGCTCATGCGAATTTGGATCTGATCAAAGGGATCGATATTGATCTCACCCGCGTTAGGAATGGTCGAAATCACGCGAAAGTCCTGTATAGAGGGAAAGAACTGATCTGAACTGTCATCCCCACAGCCAATCAGGGTGAGGCTGAAGACCAGCAATCCCGCCAGCAGGGTGCGGGTGCGATTTACTCTATGTTTTACCAGGCGTTGCATAGCTTCATCTCCTATACTTAGCTCTTGAAAGCTTTTTCAAGCCCTTAGGTGAGCAAGGGCTATGCCAACCATGGCGGTAAAAAATTCAAATAATATAAGGCAGTTAGAAATTATCCCGGAAGCGTAGAGAGAATTTGCGACAATTTCGCCCCATCAGAGCTGCTGCATCCATGCCCCAACAAACTCCCTAAAAGGTACGGCCTTACTTTTAGGGAGTCTTATAGTTGCCTTCGCCCCTATCCTCCGTTAATAGAGGACGGCGATGAACTGGCCACCCATATTAGAGAGCCATTGGCTGGGAAATTCATTGAAGAGCTGGTTACTGGCCGTAGCCGCCTTCTTTCTCAGCTGGATTATTCTGAGCCTGCTGCAGCGAATTCTGCTCAAACGTCTCGAGCGCCTGGCAACCAAGACCTCAACCCAACTCGACGATCTCGTTGTCGGGCTGGTGAAGAAGACGCAGTTTTTTTTCATCCTGTCGATCTCGTTGTACATCAGCTTGCAGCTGATTCAGCTTCCTGGGCAACTGCAGCGTTTGATCCACGGTCTGCTCATTGCCGTGATTTTGCTCATGGCCGCCATTTGGGGAAGTGCCATCATTACCTTTGTGGTCAGCAGCCTGGTACAAAAGCGTCTGAGCGATGATGCTGCCAGCGCTACCACGGTCTCCGTCATTGGTTTTGTCGGCAAGTTCATCCTCTGGTCTGCCATTGTGTTGCTGGCTCTAGACAACTTTGGCATTGACGTCACCACCTTGATTGCGGGGCTCGGCATTGGCGGCATTGCCGTGGCGTTGGCAGCACAGAATGTGTTGGGTGATCTCTTTGCCTCGCTCGCCATCGTGCTTGATAAACCCTTTGTCATTGGCGATTTTGTCATCATCGATGAGCACCGTGGTGTGATTGAGAAGATTGGCCTCAAGACCACACGGATCCGCTCCCTTTCCGGAGAGCAGTTGGTTTTTGCCAATACCGACTTGCTCAGTAGCCGCATCCAAAACTACAAACGCATGCAGGAGCGTCGTATTCTCTTTGCCTTTGGGGTGGTCTACCAAACCCCCTATGAAAAGCTAAAAAAGATACCGCAGATCGTGCGCGAAATTATCGACGCGGAAGAAAAAGCGCGCTTTAATCGCACCCACTTTTTTAACTATGGTGCCTCTTCTTTGGACTATGAGGTGGTCTACTATATGTTGGATCCCGAGTATAATGCCTACATGGATACACAGCAGTCGATCAACCTGGAGATCTTTCGCCGTTTTGAAGCGGAGGGTATTGAGTTTGCCTATCCAACTCGAACCCTCTATGTAAATAAAGAATAGTAAGTTGACAAAGGAGTCTGCCATGAAGTCGTTTCTAATCTCTAGTGTGCTCATGTTGGGATCGATTGCCCATCTTTTCGCTGCAGATCAGTTTAATATTGATCCCGCACACAGCAGCATTGGCTTTGGCGTCAAACACATGTTGGTGAGCACGGTAAAGGGTTCTTTTACTGAGTACCAGGGTGCGATTGTCTATGACGCGAAGGAGGTTGCCAACTCCTCTGTGGAAGTGGTGATTAAGACTGCCAGCATCGATACGGCGAATGCAAAGCGTGATGATCACCTAAGAAACGACGATTTTTTCAGCGCCGCAAAGTATCCTGAAATTACCTTCAAGAGTACAAAGATCCGCAAGAGCAAGGAAGGGCTCTTTGCCGATGGTACCTTGACGATGCGGGGTAAAGCCAAGCGCATCACCATTCCCTTTAAGATCCTTGGTCCGATTCAAGACCCATGGGGCAATACCCGTATGGGCATTGAAGCCAATCTAAGCATCGACCGCCGCGATTGGGGTATCAGTTGGAGCAAGACGCTCGATCAGGGTGGTTTGGTCGTTGCCAATAACGTCGCCATCGATCTTGCGATTGAGGCGATCAAAGCAAAACCAGAAGCAGAGCAAAGCAAACGCCCTAAGTCATAGCAGTAACGTTTTTAGCTCTATCCCAGCAGCGTCGTTGGCTGCTCGAGCCTTTCAACCACCCAGCGCAAGAAGCGCGCGGCGTCGGCGCCATCAATAAGGCGGTGGTCATAGGATAGCGCTAGCGGCAGCATGGTTCGTGGCACAAAGCTACCCTCATAAAAGCGGGGCTCGATCTGTCCACGAGAGACCCCAAGGATGGCCACTTCAGGTGCGTTGACGATCGGTGAGAAGTTGGTGCCACCAATGCCACCGAGGTTAGAGATGGTAAAGTTTCCGCCTTGCATCTCATCGAGTTTGAGTTTTTTGTTACGAGCCTTGGTAGAGATCTCTGTGAGCTCCACCGCGAGCTCGATGAGTTCCTTCTTATCAACATCGCGTATTACCGGCACAAGAAGACCACGCTCTGTATCCACTGCGATGCCAATGTGGATGTACTCTTTATAGATGATCTGTCTGTTGTTTAAATCGATACTCGCGTTGAACTTCGGAAACTCGCGCAGCGCTGCAGCGATTACCTTGAGTAGCAGTGCGGTAACAGTTAACTTGCCACCCGCTGCTTCAGCTTTGGCGCCATGCTGTTTGCGCAACTGCTCCAGTTCGGTGACATCGGCTTTATCATAATGGGTTACCTGCGGCAGGCTTGGCCAGCTCTTGCTGAGGTTCTCTGCGGTGTGACGCCGCACATTGGTCATGGGCTCTAAGCGTATCTCTCCCCATTTGGAGAAATCCGGCAACGTTATGGGCAGCTGAGTTACTGTGGCACCGCCCTGTACTGAACTTGCGGCAAGGGCGTGGCGTTGTACATCTGCGACGGCAATCTTTCCACCTGGGCCACTACCCTTAACTTGCGAAATATCCACACCCAGCTCACGCGCCCGCCTACGTGCCGACGGTGCGGCAGGTATGGACTGTTTTTCTTGGTCCTTAACGCTGGTTCGATCCATGGCAATGACGTTGCTCGGTGCAGCTGGGCTGCTTGCTTTGGGTTCTGGCGCCACCACCTGCTTTTGCGGCGCAGCTGACGGTGGTTTTTTTGCTTTTCTTGCACCATTTTCATTGACCGTGAGTACAGGCTGGCCAACTTTGGCAACATCTCCCACTTTGACATGAATCGCTTCAACCGTGCCACTCACCGGTGCTGGCACTTCCAGAGCGGCCTTATCGGTTTCAATTTCAAGGATCGGCTGCTCCAGCGTTATATCGTCACCCACTGCAACAAGGACCTTGATGACATCGCCAGCATCAATGTTTTCACCCAGCTCGGGTAATTTGACCTCTGTCGCCATTAATGAACCCTCTCAACTTTTGCTACTCATATCTACGTTAGCAATGGTACGATAACCTTCGAGAAATGGCTCGGCTCGTTCCACTCGCCTGCGCTTTATTTTCTCTCAGGTTATCGTACCATTGCTATAGTAGAGGTTGTCCAGCAGAATTTAGAAATCGATTCATGGAGCCTCACCACTGCAGGCGTGTCCAACCAGTCTGAGGCGAAATCAAGCGCAGGAGGCCGGAGGCCGACGAGCCATTCGCCGAAGGCTGGTTGGACACGCCATGTAGAGATGACGTTAAACATAGAAAGAGTTTAAAAAACATGAGTGGAACATAGCCTTAGGAGACCAATGGATTCAGTTTAGCTGGGTCAATGTTCAGCGCTTTGATTGCCTTTTTGACGACATCTATAGAGATGGTTTTTTCTTGGGATAGCGCATGCAGCGTTGCCAAAACAATGTAGCGATGATCGACTTCAAAGAAATCACGCAGATCCGCGCGCGCCTCGCTGCGGCCAAAGCCATCGGTTCCCAGTGCCACTGGAACCTTAGGGAACCAACGGGCAATAGAATTGGGCAACGCCTTGACGTAGTCGGAGACCGTAACGTAAACACCCTGACTGCCTTGCAGGCAGTGACTTACATAAGGCAGTTTGGGCTTCTTATCGGGGTTTAGCATGTTCCAGCGTTCTGTCTCTATGCCGTCTCGATGTAGCTCTTTGTAACTGGTGATGCTCCAAACGTCGGTGGCGATATCATACTGGGACTCGAGAATTTCTTGCGCCTTAATGGCTTCGTTGAGCAGCGCCCCACTGCCAAAGAGATGGGCTCGCTTTTTTCCCGCCTCTTTTTCGCTCGCACGGTAGCAGTACATGCCCTTGAGAACACCCGCTTTAACGTGCTCGGTTGCTGCTGCGGTAGGCATAGGCGGCATAAGGTAGTTTTCATTGCCAACAGTCAGATAGTAGAAGAGGCTCTCCTCGTTTTCATACATTCTGCGGATACCCTCCTCTATGATGATGGCGAGTTCATAGGCAAAGGCGGGATCGTAGGCCATGAGGTTCGGCACACTGTAAGCCAACAGATGGCTGTGGCCATCTTGATGTTGCAGCCCCTCGCCCGCCAGGGTTGTACGTCCAGCCGTGCCGCCAATGAGAAAACCACGGCAGCGCATATCTGCGGCCGCCCAGATGAGATCACCAATACGCTGGAAGCCAAACATCGAGTAGTAGATGAACAGCGGAATTGTGTTGATGCCATGGGTGGCATAGGCGTTGCCCGCAGCAATAAACGAGGACATCGAGCCAGCTTCCGTAATGCCCTCTTCGAGAATCTGACCATCAGACGATTCCTTATAATAGAGAAGGCTCTTGGCATCGACGGGTTCGTACACTTGACCGACGTGCGAATAGATACCGAATTGCCGAAACAGCCCTTCCATACCAAAGGTTCGCGCCTCATCCGGTACAATCGGTACAATGAGTGAGCCCATCTCTTTATCGCGCAAGAGTTTGGTAAGAATGCGCACAAAGACCATGGTTGTTGAGACTTCGCGCCCATCAGAGCCCGCATAAAATTCACGGAAGAGGTCCTCTTTGGGAGCTTTAAGCCTTTTGCTGGTTACTTGCCGGCTTGGCAGGTAACCACCTAGCTGTTGCCGTCTCTCTTTGAGGTACTGCATCTCTGGGCTGTTCTCTTGTGGCCGAAAGAAGGGCGCGCTAGCGATCTCTTTGTCTGAGATGGGAATATCAAAACGGTCACGAAACTCCTTGAGTTCGTCCTCATTGAGCTTTTTCTGCTGATGCGTGATGTTCTTGCCTTCACCGCTCTCACCCAGGCCGTAGCCTTTGACGGTCTTGGCCAGTACTACAGTAGGCTGTCCTCGGTGTTCGCTCGCTGCTTTGAACGCGGTGTAAACCTTGATAGGATCGTGACCACCGCGATTGAGTTTTCTCAAAGCATCATCTGAGAGGTTCTCAACCATGTTTAAAAGTTGCGGATGTTTGCCAAAGAAGTGCTTACGGATGTAGCTGCCTTCTTCGACGCTATACTTTTGATAATCGCCATCCACGGCATCTTGCATGCGTTGGCGCAAAATTCCATCATGATCTTGTGCAAGCAGGGGATCCCAGTCACTGCCCCAGATAACCTTGATAACGTTCCAACCGGCACCGCGAAAAACCGCCTCCAGTTCCTGGATGATTTTGCCATTACCACGCACAGGGCCATCAAGCCGTTGCAAGTTACAGTTGACCACAAAGATAAGGTTATCCAACTCCTCGCGCGAAGCGAGCGTAATAGCTCCTAGCGATTCAGGTTCATCGAGCTCGCCATCCCCCAAAAAGGCCCACACCTTACAATCGCGTGTGTTTTTCAAACCGCGATCTTCCAAGTAATGATTAAACCGCGCCTGATAAATAGCCATGATCGGGCTTAGCCCCATCGAGACGGTAGGAAATTGCCAAAACTCGGGCATCAGCCAGGGATGGGGATAGGAGGAGAGGCCACCGTCTTGGCGCAACTCACGTCGGAAGTTTTCTAAGTGGGTTTGGTTAAGACGGCCTTCCAAAAAGGCACGCGCATAGATACCCGGTGCCGCGTGACCTTGAAAGTAGACCAGGTCACCAATCTGTTTGTCATTTTTGGCGCGAAAAAAGTGGTTGAAACCGATTTCAAACAGGGTTGCACAAGAAGCGTACGTAGAGATGTGTCCACCAATACCGCTCTCTTCAAGGTTGGCACGCACCACCATAGCCATGGCATTCCAGCGAATGATGCTCTTGATGCGTCTCTCAAGTTGACGATCACCCGGAAACGCAGGCTGCCGTGGAACCGCAATGGTGTTGACGTAAGGAGTATTCGCCTCGTAAGGGAGTCGGATTCCTGCCTGCGTGGCGTGTTGGGCGAGCTCGCTCAGCAGGGTGCGAGTACGTACAGGCCCTCCAGAGGCGATGACATAGTCGAGCGATTCGAGCCATTCGGCCCGCTCCATGGCATCGAGTTCGTGAACCGGTCTATCCTTCATCTTTTGCACCTGCCTCTGGTACATGGATTTTGTCAGGAGATCAAATCCTGAAAAATTTTCGCAACCGACGCAACCGAAGCCGCCAAATCCATGCAATCATCCAAAAAACACGTCCTATTATCAATAAGTTACTGGTAACGCAAGATGGCACGAGGCTTGCTGTAATTTAGGATAATGAGAGGCAACCGATGAATTTCCTTCAGCAGAGTGACAAGGCAGAGTTTATTTTAAAGCTACTGGTTATCCTCAATATGGTCGATGCCATCTTCACCCTCTGGTACCTCAACCTCGGCGTTGCCGAGGAGGCCAATCCCATCCTCAGCTATTACTACGCCATCCACCCCTGTTTCTTTGTCTTGGTAAAAAACATTCTCTTTTCCGGCAGCATCTACATCCTCTACCGTCGCCTTCTAAGCCATCGGCTTGCCCCGATGTTGGTGACCACCATCACCGCGCTCTACGGCCTGGTCATCGTCTATCACCTTATCGGCCCGCACCTCTCTGGCGTGAGGTTCTTGGGTGGTGAGACTCGCTTGCTAGCCATGAACCTCATCGGCTTCTAATCGCTGCAGCCTGCCTTGAAATTAGGCAACGCCGGCACTATTTTAAACTTATATGGCAGTTCCTAACAGACAAGAGCATTACCCAGGCCGCTGGTGGCACATGCTAGCGGATGGCCGCATGCAGTGTGACCTCTGTCCGCGCGACTGTAAGCTACGCGACGGGCAGCGTGGCCACTGTTTTGTGCGTCAGCGCATAGGAGATGCCATGGTGCTGACCACCTACGGACGTTCGTCGGGTTTTTGTATCGATCCCATTGAGAAGAAACCCCTCAACCACTTTTATCCAGGCAGCTCGGTACTCTCCTTTGGCACGGCTGGGTGCAACTTGGCGTGCAAGTTCTGTCAGAACTGGGACATTAGTAAATCGCGCGACTTTGATCGTCTTGCCGATCAGGCCTCTCCAGAAGCGATTGCGCAGGCAGCACTCGCCAAGGGGTGTGAGAGCATTGCCTTTACCTACAATGATCCAGTGATCTTTGCAGAGTATGCTATAGACGTTGCCAACGCCTGTCGGCAGCAAGGCATCCACGCGGTGGCTGTCTCTGCTGGCTACATCCATGCTGAGCCGCGGGCTGAATTTTTTAGCGCTATGGATGCTGTCAACATGGATCTCAAGGCTTTTAGCGAAGAGTTTTACTACCGCATTACCGGCGCGCATCTGCAGCCAGTACTCGATACCCTCTGCTACCTAAAGCATGAGACCAACGTTTGGTTTGAGATCACCACGCTGCTCATTCCAGGAAAGAACGATAGTGATGCCGAGATTAAGGCGATGAGCGCGTGGATTGTCAAAGAGCTGGGTTGTGATGTGCCGCTACACTTTTCAGCCTTTCATCCCGACTACAAGATGATGGATCTGCCACCCACACCACCGGCGACGCTCAAGCGAGCGCGGCAGATTGCTCTGGATGCAGGCATACGTTTTGTCTACACCGGCAACGTCCATGATGTAGAGGGCGACACAACGTTTTGTCCCAACTGCGAGCAGAAGCTGATCGTGCGTGATTGGTATGAAATTCTTGACTACAATCTTTCCGATGAAGGCCATTGTCCAAACTGCGAAACGAGTATTCCGGGACGTTTTGGTGCTTTTCAGCACAACTTCGGCCGCCGCCGCATTCCCGTGGCCATCAATCGGCAATAAATGATCCCTAAAAGTAAGGCCGTACCTTCTAGGGAAGTAGCTATGCGTTTCAAAGTGTCTGCATCGACTTGGTGCCATACTCGGTAGACGACAAGCGACGTTCTGTTAAAATGGATGCCATGGCAGTTCGCACCCCCAACCAGCTTGCTTTAAAGAACGTAACCAAGAGCAAGCGCAGCGAGAGTTTAGAGGTCATGGATCAGCTGCGTGTGGATGCCAAACGGATTGCTACACACTTTAAGCTACGTTACCGCGAGCTACGAGCAGAGAGAGATGGTGCTACCGGACACTACGGCATCTGTTATGATGATGGTACCATCCGTATTCGCCTGCGCCACGCTCGTAGCGGTAAGCTGCTGCGCTATTCTAGTTTAGTAAACACCCTATGCCATGAGCTTGCCCATCTGAAGTACTTTGATCATGGCGATGATTTTAAGCGGTTTTACTTTGCGATACTCGCCTGGGCCCGCGAGCAGGGGATCTACCGGCCAGAGCGTGGGCAAAAACCACTCTTACAGAGCAGAGCCCTTCCATGCCAACCGCGTGAGCTGCCATCGATTACCCGTCAGCTGCAACTGTTTTAAAATCCAGAAATATCCGCGGCTTTTTCCAAAGGACCGGCAATGGCTTCGATGACGCGGCCACAACCTTCACAAGTTTCTGGTGTTAGACCAAAGAGGCTTATGATAGTTGGATAAACATCGAGATGTGAAAGTCTTTTGTCTAACGGAATAACAGCGTCATCGTCCACATAAGGCCCAGTAGCAAAGATCCAAACCTTACGCGCCGCTGGTACGTTATGAAGAAACCAAAGTTGTTCCGCTCCCCGTCCATGATCTGTAAAAACTATGACTGTCGTGTTTTGACCATACTCCTTTATACTGCCGAGGAGATTTAAGAGCTCTTGCAACCATTCATGATAATCTTGCAACGCGGCGACGTATTCTTGTTCTGCTTTCTCAGGATGATAATGTCCAAATAATTGTAAATGACCAGCGTTGTCTGCATTAAGTAGATGGAGCAGCAAAAAGCGCGGGCGATGTCTTTGCACAAAGCGAAAGGCATACTCCTTTGTCAATTCATCACGGCGTAGGCCATAATTTTCCAAAATCAATGCGAGATCTTCATTGCTATCCGATATCTCGTCATAAGGGTCGACCTCGCCTTCTTCGAATAATTCCGGAAAAGGTACGTCGCCAGCGTTTACAAAGGTTCCACCCTCTTCACTATTTACAGCAAGTGCTGTTTTTTCCCAGGAGGAGATGGTAGCTACCCCATATTCCTTATCCTCGGCCGTTTTTAGGGGTAGTTCCTTAGCCAATTTCTCCAACAGGGTTTTCTCTTTGACCCGTCCACAGTCGTTGGATTCACAAGGGCTTTGTTTACCGGTCATGATGCTCTGCAGAGCGGGCAAGCTCTGGGTATTGTGCGTGGCGGTTTCAACAGTTGGCCCGACGCGCGGATCGCCAAAGAGAATACTCGGAAAGCGAAATTTCAAATTAAACAGATTGAAAGTCTTTGCAGTCATAAGATCTGAGGCTGGCGGGTCAGTAAACACCTCTTGCCAACGGACACCATCTAAAATGATTAGGATGACGTTGCTATTCTCTTTTCTGAAATTGGTTGGTTGGTCAGCAAAGAGTGGGGTTGTTGCCGAAAAGCTGCCAGCAACCAAAAGAAAGAGAGTGCAAAGCCGTTTTAACATACCTGCAACACTCCGGTGCCGTTGATGCGATCGGCTTTAAGGTCTTGCAGCGCTTGGTTGGCCTCAGCCAGTTTGTAAGTGGTGGTCTGGGCTCGTATGGGTATGGCCGCTGCCGCCTCAAATAGCGCCATACCATCGTCTCGGGTGTTGGCGGTCACCGAGCGCAGATCGCGCTCATAAAAGAGATGCCGGGTGTAGTCAAGGGGAGGAATGCTCGTCATATGGATACCCGCTACCGCCAGCGTACCGCCTTTATCGAGAATGGCAAGGGCGGTGGGGATGAGCTCGCCTGCAGGAGCAAAGATTATGGCACTGTGGACTTTAGTAGGAAAGTCTTCGGTATTGGCACCCACCCAGGTTGCACCCATTTTTTCGGCCAACTGACGGTGGCTCTCACCGCGCGTGATCACATACACTTCACAGCCACGATGCTTTGCCAGCTGGATAACCATATGCGCGGAAGAACCAAAGCCAAAGATGGCAAGCTTTCCCTGCAGTGGCAGTTGAGAGCGAGCGAGGGCACGGTAGCCGATAATACCAGCACAGAGAAGTGGGGTTGCCGCCACATCCGAGAAAGACTCAGGAATGCGATAGACAAAGGCCTCATCAACGGTTGTGTGCTCAGCGTAACCACCTGGTTCATGGTAGCCGGTAAAGCGCGCCTGTTCGCAGAGGTTTTCTCGTTTTGTGTGGCAGTATTGGCATCGGCCACAGGTGTAGCGTAGCCACGCCACTCCTACCCGCTCCCCCAGCTTTAGTCTGTTGCACCCCTCGCCCACGGCATCGACACGCCCGACAATCTGATGTCCCGGTATGATGGGAAGCTGGGCTTGGGGTAGATCGCCTTCGATCACATGCAGATCGGTGCGGCAGATGGCACAGCAGTGGATTTTGATGCGGACTTGCTTTGAGCCAGGTTGCGGGGTAGGGAGTTGTTTTAGCTTAAGGGGTGAGCTTTCAATCGGGGCGTGGTTTTCAAGGAGCATGGCCTGCATGGAAGCCTCCAAGAAAATTCTACCATGAGTGTAAGAAAAGTCGGCTACATTTTATGGCGTGGCGTCGTCATTCTGGTCGTTGCAGCTATCGGTTATATCGGCTATTTGAAGTTGATGGAAGATGAGATGATCTACTTTCCTGAGAAAGAGTACTACGGCGAGCCGCAAATGATGGGCTTGCCCTATGAAGACGTTTGGCTGCGCACAGAAGATGGCGTGAAGTTACACGCCTGGTGGATTGGCGAGCCGCAACACCAAAAGAGCGTGCTCTTTCTGCATGGCAATGCCGGTAATATCAGCCACCGTCTGCATCGCATTCAAAGTCTTGGCAAGGTAGAGCTGCGTTTCTTTCTGCTCGACTACCGTGGCTATGGCCAGAGTGAGGGCAAGCCCTCGGAGAGGGGTCTTTACAAAGATGCGGCGGCTGCTTACCGATATTTGCGTGAACAAGCCAAGCTGAATGCAGAGGATATCTTGCTGTTTGGCGAGTCTATCGGCGGTGCGGTTGCCATCGATCTTGCCAGCAAGCAGCCAGTAGGTGGCGTTGTCGTGGAGAACACCTTTACTTCACTGCGTGACATGGCCCGCATCTTTTACTCGTGGATTCCGAGTGTTGTGGTCTCCAGGGGTTTTGAGTCCATAGAGAAGCTCAAAAGAGTAAGGGTGCCGGTTCTCTTTGTGCAAGCGACTAAAGATGAAATCGTCCCCCCAGAGATGGCCACGCAACTCCACAAAGCTGCCAACAAACCCAAGGAGCTCTACCTCATAGAGAACGCCCGTCATAACGACACCTACCTTGTGGGGGGTGCTGCTTACCGCAACAAGCTGTTGGAGTTCTTTCTTAAGGAGACGAAGGCAACTAGCGAACAACCCACTATTGAACCCATCACGGCTGCCCAGCTACAGGAGCTCATCGGTAAACACCAAGGAGATGCGGTGTTGCTCAACGTTTGGGCAACTTGGTGCATTCCCTGTCGAGAGGAGATGCCTCTCTTGCTTAAGCTGCATCAAGAGTATGGCAAGCGTGGTCTTAAGCTGTTGTTAATCTCTGCCGATGCCGCAGCAGACTTGCCAGATGCGCAACGTTTTCTTGCCGAGTTGGGGGTGAGCTTTCTTACCTACAACAAGCATGAGAAGGACGAGACCTTTATCAACAGCTTGGAGAGCCGCTGGACAGGTGCACTACCAGCCACCTTTATTTTTGACCCTGAGGGGAAGCTGCGTTATTTTTGGGAGGGTGAGGCTAGCGCCGAGCTCTTGGAAAGTCGTATAAAAGAGGTTCTGCCTGACAAAAGGCAATCGTAACTCTGTAGAGGGAGATTAAAGATGTTAGTTCGTCGTTTTTTGCTACTGCTCTTGCTTGCCTGTTTCATGGTAGACACTCTCTATGCCATGAGCATTCGTGAAGCCATTCCTGCAGCGGTCAGCGCCATCAAGATGAAAAACGTCGATGGCCGTATGCTCAGCCTCGGCGATATCCGTGGTAAAAAGGGCACACTGGTGCTGTTTTCCTGCAATCACTGTCCTTACGTTAAAGCGTGGGAGGAGCGTATTGCCTCAATTGGCAATAGCTATCAGAGCAAGGGCGTTGGTGTGGTGGCCATCAACTCGAATGATCCGGCGGTCTTTGCCGAGGATAGCTTTGCCGAGATGCAGCAGCGGGCCAAAGAGCGCGGCTTTCGCTTTCCTTACGTGGTGGATGCCACCTCCGATGTGGCACGTGCCTTTGGCGCTACCCGTACCCCAGAGGTCTTTCTCTTTGATGCCGCTGGCAAGCTCTTCTACCATGGCGCCATTGATGACAACAGCAGGCATGCGGACGAGGTGAAAGAGCACTATCTCAGGGATGCGCTTGAGGCGCTCTTAGCGAATAAAACCATAGACAAGCCAGAGAGGAAATTTATTGGCTGCCGTATTAAGGAGCGCCAAGGCAGCAAACCATAAAAAAGAGAGATCAAGTGTGAGAGAGCAAAGGCTTGCAACGCAAGTAACCTTTATCCTCTATATATTTACCGTACTATTTTGCGGTTTTTATTCTCACTCGCTGCTTGCACAAGATGGTGCCAACGACCTACGCCAGGTGTTGGTACGGGCGGCTATTGCCTTTACCAAGGTGCCTTACCGTTACGGCGGCACCACCCCCCGCGGTTTGGACTGTTCCGCCTTTACGCAAAAGGTTTACCGCATTGCTGGCTTGGAGCTGCCCCGCACCACCAAAGCGCAAGCTGGGGATCCACAGGGCAGCTGGGTTAACAGTCCGCTTCCAGGCGATCTCGTGTTTTTTAAGAACACGCGTGGTCGAGGTGTATCGCATGTTGGCATCTATGTTGGTGATGGTTACATGGTGCACGCCAGCGTTGAGTCTGGCGAAGTCGTCGAAGCGTCGTTGTCACAACGTTATTTCAGAAAACACTTTGCCGGCTATCGCCGCTTTTTACAGAGCGGCAGTTTAGAAGACTTTGCACGAGACTCTTCCCAAGACCAACGAACCCAGGTAGCCCTGAATCACGACGCCATCACTGTTGAGAGCATCATTCTTAATGAGCTGATTAATCAGTAGCCTATTCCCATGTCGACAAATCTGCAGATGGTGATTACCGATCTTGATGGCACGCTACTGGACTCGCAAAATCGCTTGAGTGCTATCAACCGACAGACCTTGGAAGAACTTGGCAATCGGCAGATCATCCGAGTGGTTGCCACCGGGCGTTCGCGCTTTGCGGCGAGGCGCGTGCTCGATGAGGACTCTCCCATGGACTATCTCATCTTCTCTTCTGGTATTGGCATCCTTAAGTGGCCCGCACAAAAACTTCTATTTGAACAGAGCTTGCAAGCCGAGCAAGTTGAGCTCTTGATGACAACGCTTATCCGCATGCGCTGTGACTTTATGGTGCACCAACCCCTACCGGACAACCACTGCTTTGCCTACTACCAAACCGAGAACGCCTGCAGTGATTTTTGTCGGCGATTGCAACACTACCACGAGTTTGCCGTTGAGCTCGGAGACTCACCTGCAGGTTTTGGCAACGCCAGTCAGTTTGTCATTATTGCCGAGGCTGCTAAGGGCGTTCTCTTATTTGAGAGGCTGCATGCGTTGCTGCCAGAGTTTAATGTCATCCGCACGACCTCACCCCTGGATCAGCGCTCGGTCTGGGTGGAGATTTTTCCTAAAGCTGTTTCCAAACCTGATGCGGCAAAGTGGCTGGCGCAACAGCACCAGCTGCCTGCAAGTAAGGTGCTTGCCGTGGGTAACGATTATAATGATCTGCATCTTCTCCAGTGGGCAGGGAGAAGTTACGTTGTTGGCAATGCTCCCGCCGAGATGCAGCAAGACTTTGATGTGGTTGCCAGCCATGATGCGCATGGCTTTACCGAGGCCGTACGCCACTGCTTGCAAGGTTTATAAATGAGAACGGGTCAACGTCAGCATGAGATACTTACTTGCCAAGTGCAGTTTTCTACCCTTTCTGGTTAGCAAGGTCTTTTCGCTACGACCAAAGAGATGGCTGACATCGACGCTAGATAGCTCCAATAGATCTTCAGTGCCAAGGTGGTAGCTATTTACAATAGCCACGCCACTACCAATCTTCACGTAAGCTTTGGCGGTTTCCACATCGTTGCAAAGAATTTTTTTCGGCAATGGCTCTGACGCCTTGGCGAAGGCATCGACGACCACTTGGTCAAAGTTGTCAGGGCTCTCTGTTAAGATGACTGGATAGGTGGCAATGGTCGCTAGGCTTATTGGCTGTTTGGCTAGGGCAAGTGGATGGCCTCTGTCGGTCAGCAGCACTCGGGCGTAAGGTCCCAAACGTTGTTGATGCAGGCCCGGAGTAGCTTTTGTGATGGTACTCAAGCCAATGTCAGCCTCGCCACTTAGGAGTTGGCTGATGATCTGCTCTGCTGGCTGCAACTCGACTCTGCAGGTTACACTAGGATAGCTCTGTTGCAGCTTGTGCAGTGCTGGCACGAGTAGGTAACGTAGGCTGGTGGCATCAGTAGCCAGGGTGATGGTTGTTTGTTCCCTCTCTGTGGCCAGCCGCTCTGCAAAGGCCGTGGCGAGCCTCTCAAAGTCGCCTAGCAGCGGTGTGGCCAACTCCATGAGCAGCTTGCCCGCGCGGGTGCTGCGCACCTGGCGCGTGCCAATGCGCTCAAACAGCTCGGTATCAAGCTCCTCCTCAAGCAGCTTGATATGCTGGCTCACCGTGGGTTGGCTACACCGTAGTCTCTTGGCAGCCGCACTAAAACTACCCGTTTCCTGGACCGCCATGAAGCATCGAAGTCTCTGAATTTCCATGATATCTACTATATATAGAAATAAACTATAAGTAAAATTTATTAATTATAAAAAATAATAAATAATTCCTCCTTCTTGAAACAGTGCACGTAACGTCTAATTTGACATAGCCATCGCAGTGTGTCATTAACCGCTGTTGAGAAAGACTGGGTGTACGTTATGCGAAGATCGTTCGTGTATAGACTTTTCCTGTTTCCCATTATTGGTGCTCTTTGTTTGATGTCTGTAGTCGACTCAGTCGACGCAAGGGACAAAATCCTCAGATTTCAGGTGGCTGGTGAGCCAACCACTACAGATCCAGCTTTTATAGGTGATCTTTATGACTCCTATGTTTCACGACAAGTGTATGATCCGCTGCTGCAATTCCGCTACGCGCAAAAAACCCAGCAGCTGCAACCTCTCTTATTAGAGAACATGCCAGAGAAGGTTCTTCATGAAGATGGCAAGGTTACCTACAAGTTTAAACTTAAGCAGGGGGTCTACTTTCACGACAACCGCTGTTTCAGTAAAACCAATGGTAAGGGTAGGGAGCTTGTTGCTGCAGATGTCTTCTACTCCTGGAAACGCATGGCAGATTGGAGTGGCATGGCAAAGCCGGGTGAAGACAAAAAGATCCCTTCTAACTGGCCGGTTTTTGCCGGTAAGATCGTTGGTTTCGATGCTTACCATGATGAGCAGACGAAAATTGCCAAGCGTGATGAAACTCCCTTTAACTACGATGTCCCGGTAGAAGGGTTGGTGCTTAAGAACAAGTATGAATTCGAGGTGGTATTAAATCAAGACGACGTCTCTTTTCTCTGGTGGTTGGCAAGGGCTCGTACGGCCGTGGTACCACGTGAAGCAGTGGAATACTATGGCAGGACAGCCTTTCAGCACAATCCCGTGGGTACCGGTCCTTTTATGCTCGCCGACCCAGAAACAGATTGGCAGACTGACAAACGTCGGTATCTCTTTAAACGCAATCCAAACTACCACGAGCAGGGTCTGCCAAGACTCGATGGTGTCGAGATACACTATTTCCAAGCAACGAATAGCAGTTGGCTCGAATTTAAAGCGGGAAAGTTAGATATTATCAATTTAGCTCCAGAATATTATCAGGATGTCTTTTCTACCTTAAAAGGTTCTCCCAAGAAGAGAAAGGAGCGGAAAAAAGTAGCCAAGGAAGTAAAGCCGCAGTGGATTAAGGCGGATTCTAGGCGTGCCGGCATACAGCTCTATATCGAGCCTCTCTTGGATATGATCTATTTTGGCTTTAATATGCAGGATCCGATCTTGGGCCACTCAGAGGATGAAAAGCAAGATCTACGTAACCGCTATTTGCGTCAGGCCATTGCCTACGCCATAGATTGGGAGGATCGTAATAGTATCTTTTACGACGGTATGGCGACAATCTACGACGGGCCTATTCCTCCAGGTCTTGCGGGCCATCCTAATCCAGAGGTTGAAGAGGCGTGGCCCACTTATCGGCCCCAGGACTTAGTGCGTGCCAGAGAGCTTTTGGCGAAAGCGGGGTACCCTGACGGTGAGGGTCTAGAGCCGATTCTCTTTTATATATCATCAGAGGGTGGTGGCAGAGAGGTAAGGGAGAACTTGCAGGAACATCTCAGAACAATCAATGTAGAATTGAAGCCTCGTGAGCCAATGTGGGGTACATTTATAGATGAGGTGCAAAAAGGTAAAGCACAGATGTTTGCCATGGCGTGGTCGACAGACTATCCAGATCCCGAGAACAATTTGTCTATCTTTTATAGTGAGAATAAACCACCTGGAAATAACAATTTCAGCTATAACAATCCAGAGTATGATGGTCTCTATAGAGAGATTGCTACGATGCAGGATAGTCCAGAGCGCACCGAGAAACTCATTGCCATGCGCAATATCATTCTTGAAGATGTGCCTATGATAGGTTCACTGGCGCGTACAGTCTACCGCCTCGCATACCGTTGGGTAAAAAATTTTCATCCCGTTTATTCTAGTTGCCACTGGACCAAGTACGTGGATCTCGATGCCAACGATCCCGATCGACGAGACCCCTAGTCGAGCCAGGAGTTAGAGCAGATCTTCTGAGCGGTTTTGGTTGATACCGTATTTCTTGAGGATGGCCGGCGAATTTTTGTGCGCTCTCTGTGCATCAAGAATGATAGATTTGTGCTTTGCGGTTTTGAAGATGAGGTTGCCGCTTTTGGTGGCCTCGACCATCTCGACCATCTCTTTGAGATGGGCAAGCTTTTTGCCGTTGAGCGATTCAATGACATCATTAACAAAAGCATAGCCAATGTTGAGGTCATCATCGAGCACATCGGCGAGGATCACCACCTCTTGGCGCTCCTCGGTAATTTGGCCGTAGAGATAGTGGTTCAGCAATAGCACCGGTGCTTTGTTCTTCCAATCTTCGCCCCATGATCTGAGAAAACCCTTGGTAAGCTTGGTAAACACCAGTCCGCCAATAATATAGTAGGTTGGCAAAGTGCCTTTGTCCGTCACTGGCACGAGATCTTGACGTCCTTTCAAGGGGATCTCAATGGTGAGCGGGCGGCCAGCCCGCAAGATCTCAACAGCCACGCTGTCACCAATCTGTCGCTGCGTCACCAGGTAGGTTAGATTGAGTCTTTCTTTGTCAAAGTACTCTATGGAGGCGTCGTTGGCGATGGCCACACCATCGATCTTAAGCAACACATCACCCGGCTGCAGGATATTCCAAGCCGAGCCGCCATAGGTGACTTGATTGATCAGAGCACCGGTCTGTGGCGGTTTCATCTTGGCGTGGGCGCGCAACTGACGGTTCTCCATCTTCTGACCGGTAACGTCAAGGTAGGGCACCCCATGGTAGTTAGCATCAGCAATATCGTTGAAGAACTGTTGGATAACGGGCGCAGGAATAATGTAGCCGGTATTCTCCAGATGTCTTGCAGTTTGAAAGGTCACACCAACGATCTTACCGTTTTTAACCACCGGGCCACCACTGTTGCCCGGGTTGATGGCAGCGTCGGTCTGCGCACTGAGGAGAAAGCGTTCGCTATGCTGATAGGACTGCATCTCAATACGGGTGATATCCCCCTCGGTGGCTGAGAGTTTGTAACCGCCGGTCGGAAAGCCAAACACCACCACCTTATCGCGCATACGCGGCATACTGCCAAGGCTCAGAGGCTTGGTGTTTTTGAAAAACTCACTGTCGGCAACCTTAAGCACAGCTAGATCGGATTCATAGCCGTTGTATTCAATGGTTGCCTCGTACTTGGTTGGGTCGTTGTGTTTGCTCACCTGGATAAACCGACCGTGGTTGATGATGTGGGCGTTGGTGAGGATGCGTTGGTCTTTGATGATGACACCTGATCCCACTTGTTGCCTAGTGCGGCCACTGTGCCAGATAGGATAGTAAGAGGGAGGCTGCTGAATCACCTCAATCTTAACGACCGACTTGCCTGGGTCGATTTTGGCCGTCTTATCTACCGCCGCACTGGCTTGGTTGATCAAAAACCAAACTGGTACAATTGCTAAAAGCAGGCAGCTAACGTGTACCTTTGTTGGTTTAATTCGTTGCAAAGACATAACGACCGTTTTCGAAACGATCAAAGAACTCATGCACCATGGGGTGCGAGATGGGTGTCTGAGATGTGTCAGACTCGAGGTTGCGTTCAGCGACGTAGGTTATGTGGTCGGCATTGTCGACAAGCACATGATACCAAGGCCGTTCTTTGGGTGGTTGGCTGCGTGCCATCTTCGTGTACCACTCCTCGGTGCCTGAGAAAGCGGGATCCACGCCAACAATGACACCGCGGTAGTCGAAGAGACGATGGTGGATGATCTGGCCAACGAAGAACTTGGTGCTTGTCTCACTCATTACCGTAGGCTTTTAACAAGCGGTGTGGAGGTGTCAACCAACGAAAACGGCTAAAGTGCAGCAGTGCCGCAGTGCTAAGGCCTAGTACCATACCCCACCACAGCCCCTGGGGCCCAGCCGCGGTGTGGAAGGCGATAAAATAGCCAAAGGGTAGACCCATGAGCCAGTAGGAGACAATCGTTGCCAGCAGCGGCACGCGTGTGTCCTTGAGGCCACGCAGCGCTCCTACTCCCACAACCTGTAGGCCATCAAACAGTTGAAAGGCACCAGCAATCATCAAGAACTGCACGGTGATCTCCAGCAGTTGGACATCGTTACTGTAGATTCGGGTAATCTGTGCGGGAAAGACCAAAAAGCAAAATGCCGAAAGGCTCATGAATAAAAAGGCGAGAATAAAACCAGCATTCCCGCCACGACGCACTCCCGACCAATTCTTTTCACCGATGTAGTGGCCGACGCGGATGCTGACACCAATAGATAGGCCGAGCGGGATCATAAAGGTAAAGGAGGCTGCATTGATGGCCACTTGATGCGCAGCAAGCTCAAGCGTGCCGATGGTACCCATGAGTAGGGTGTTAGTGACAAAAAATCCCACCTCGCAGACCCAAATACCACCCAGCGGCAAACCAAGGCGCAAAATCTCACCAATGGTCCGCCACTCAGTTTTGAAGGGTGGACGGAACAATCCAAACTTTTTATACGTTGGCCGTACAAGAATGTAGAGCAGCATCGCCAAAAACATCGCCCAGCTTATAATAGCCGTGGCATAGCCGGCTCCTACTACCTCCAATCTTGGTAAGCCTAGGTTACCAAAGATCAGGGCGTAGTCGGCAACGATATTGAGAAGCAGACCGATCAAGGCGATAAGCAGCGACGGTTTGGTGTCGAGAACCCCTTCGGTTAACTGTCGTAGACAGAGGTAGCCTAAAGCCGCTGGAATACCCCAGCAGACCGCATCGAGATAGGCTTTTGCCACAGGTATGAGCTGAGGTTCTTGCTTCAGCCAATGTAGCAGTGGTGGCGATGCCTTGAAGGCAAAGATAATAACCACCGACAACGCCAAGCAGATGCGTAGGCCCTGCCGGGTGACGGGACCGATGCGGGCATCATCCTTAGCACCATGGGCTTGCGAGACAAGCGGACTCAAAGCGCTTAAGATGCCAATAGAAAAGATAAAGATAAAACTGAACAGCGCTGTTGCCATGGCCATAGCCGCCAATGGGCTTGGTCCCAGACGCCCGACCATAATGTTGTCGGTCAGCACCATGCCGAACTGCAGAAACTGCGCTCCCATAACTGGGCCGGCTAAGCGCAGCGTTGTTTGACACTCTTGAAACACAGAGGCTCTACTTAGCGCTTAGAACTTTGATGGCAAGTTCTTTGAGCTGTGCGGCACTAACGTTGCTGGGAGCGTTGGTTGTTAGGCAGGTGCCACTTTGGGTTTTTGGAAAGGCAATCACATCGCGAATAGAGTCACAGTTTGCCAGCAGCGCGACGATACGATCGATACCAAGAGCAATGCCCCCATGCGGTGGCGTGCCATAGCGTAGCGCCTCGAGAAAAAAGCCAAAGCGACTTTGGATTTCCGTTTTACTCAAACCCAAAACCTCAAAGACTTGGTGTTGTAGCTCTTCACTGTGAATTCTTAGACTGCCGCTGCCGATCTCATGACCATTCATGACCAAATCATATGCCTGAGAGGTCACTTTGAGTGGGGCTTTGAGAATGTTTGCCTCATCCTCCTGACGAGGAGCGGTAAACGGATGGTGCGATGAGGTGATGTTGTCAGCATCATCTTTTATGAACAGAGGAAAGTCAGTGACCCAGAGAAGATCAAACGCCTTTTTGGGTGCGAGTTTGAGCTGCTCGATAAAGTGGAGCCGTAGTTGGCCCAAAGCAGTCAGCGCAAGTTGCCTGTCAGCGGCGATGATAATCGCTATGTGGTTGTCGGCAAGTTTAAACTGTTCGACGAGCTGCTTGCTCTCTGTCGCACTTAAGTATTTAGCAATGGGTGATTGCACTTTACCATCAGCCCATTTAACCCAGACCACCCCTTGTATGCCGAGTGGTTTAACAACGTCTACGAGCTTATCCAGTTGGCTGCGGGAAAAGCTACTCGTCTGAGGTGCAGCAAAGCCGCGGATTGTACCGCCGTCATCGAGAATCTTCCTAAAGACCTTGAACTCACTCTGTTTAAACAGGGGGTCGAGGTTGGCAATGGTGAGATCAAAGCGGCGATCTGGTTTATCACTGCCATAGAGTTGCATCGCCTCTTCGTAAGTCATCTGCGGTAGCGTCAGGTTGGCACGTTCGCCGAGGACCTCTTTGTAGAGTAGGGCAAAAACGCGCTCAATGACCGAGAAGATCTTCTCTCTAGTGACAAAGCTCATCTCCAGATCGAGCTGAGTAAACTCGGGTTGGCGATCTGCCCTTAAATCCTCGTCACGAAAACAGCGGACGATTTGATAGTAGCGATCAAAGCCAGCAATCATCAGCAGCTGTTTGAACAGCTGGGGTGACTGTGGCAGGGCGTAGAATTTACCCGCATGCAGTCGGCTAGGTACCAAGTAGTCGCGGGCGCCTTCCGGGGTTGAGCTGGTTAGTACCGGAGTCTCAATATCGACAAAGGCCAGTTCATCAAGCACACGGCGAATCCAACCGATAATGCGGTGGCGCAGCAGAAACCGTTGCTGTACCACAGAACGACGCAGATCGAGATAGCGGTACTTAAGACGCAGGTTTTCTGTGACCTCGCTCTCACCTTCAACGGTAAAGGGTATTGTCGTCGCACTATTATAAACGATGAGCTCATCCACCAGCACTTCCACCTGACCACTGGGTAGTTTAAGGTTTTCCATACCCTCTGGCCGTGGTCGCACATGACCTCGCACAGCAATGACAAACTCACTGCGCAACGCCTCGGCTTTGGCATGAAGCTCTTGGTTATGGGTTGGATCAAAAACAACCTGGGCAATACCACCACGATCGCGCAGATCCACAAAGATCAAACCGCCATGGTCACGACGGCGATGCACCCAGCCACAGAGAGTCACCTCATTGCCGTTGTCGTCCATGGATAGGCTACCGGCGTAGCCACTACGCCCTTCAATCGGACGCTTGGTTGCTTCACTCACGCTGGTTGCTCCTTATGCTGCAATAGTCGTTGCAATGTGATCACAAGTTCTTGACGCGACACTTGCTGTTGTTTGCCCCTGTTAAGCTCTTTGATGGTCACCTCGCCTCGCTTCATCTCATCTTCACCAAGTAGGATCACATGCGAGGCACCCTCTTTGTTTGCTCGGCTCAGCTGGTTTTTGAGGTTTTTTACATCATAGGCAAAGCGGCAGGCAATACGTTGTCGATACAGCTCTCGTGCGATAGCAAAAGCCTCTTTCTGTAGCAACTCGCCCATATAGACAATCCATACGGTCTGGGTTTGCGGCAGCTGGCTCTTTTGCTGGTTGAGTAGCAGTACCAATCGCTCTAATCCCATGCCAAAGCCAATAGCTGGCGTTGGTTTGCCGCCAAGCTCTGCAACCAGGCTGTCGTAGCGACCACCGCCACAGATAGAGTTTTGAGCACCGAGTTTGCTGCCGATGAACTCAAACACCGTGCGGGTGTAATAATCCAAACCGCGCACCATCTTCGGATTCACTACAAACTGTGACCGCTTCTCTCCTAACAGATCCTTTACCTTGGCAAAGTGTTGTGTGCAGGGATCACACAAGTACTCTTCTATTACCGGAGCGTCTTGAACGGCACGATTACACGCCGCGACTTTACAGTCGAGAATTCGCAACGGGTTCACTTCAAGTCGGTGTTGACAGTCGTCACAGAGGTTATGGTGTTTGCTCTTAAGAAATTTGACCAACGCCTGACGGTACTGGGGTCGACACTGCTCATCGCCAAGCGAGTTTAGCAGCAGCTGAATGTCTTTGAGGCCAAGCGACTCAAGGTAGAGCCAGATAGATTCCAAAAGATCAACGTCTGCGTATGGCGAGTCCGTACCAAAAATCTCGGCGCCGAGCTGGTGGTGCTGACGCAACCGGCCTTTTTGCGGCCGCTCGTAGCGAAACATCGGTGCCATGTAGTAAAACTTGCGCGCTTCGCCTCTGCCATCGAGCCCTTTTTGAATGAGCGCTCGTACCACAGGTGCTGTTCCCTCTGGACGCATGGCTAGTAGACGACCCTTGCGGTCTTGTAGGGTGTACATCTCCTTCTGGACGATGTCGCTGCTCTCGCCCACGGCACGCTGAAACAGCTCCAGCGGCTCCAAAACCGGAGTGCGGATCTCACCGAATCCACACGCTTGAAAAACCGCGTGGGCCTGTTGCTCGATGAGACGCCAGTAACCGATCTCGTCGGGAAAGATGTCGTTCATGCCTTTGACCCTGGAGAGCATGCAGCTAGTCTAGTGTCCCACAACTATTTTGGCAAAGTTAAAGGCATCTGTTTTGTTTTTGCTACAAACACCTATGTTATCGATGGTACGACAACCTTCGAGAAATGGCTCGCCTCGCTCCGCTCGTCTGTGCTTTATTTTCTCTCAGGTTGTCGTACCATCGCTGTAACAGCGCGTGTGCAACAGAATTCAAAAATCATTTCAATTGACTTTGCCTCTGCAGTCGTGTCCAACCAAGCCTTCGGCGGATGGCTCGTCGGCCTCCGGCCTCCTGCGCTTTATTCCGCCTCAGACTGCTTGGACACGACTGCAGAGACGATACTAATTGCAATGTTGCAAAAGTTCAGTTTTGACGTGATGCGTCTGAAGGAACGCAACGATCAGAACGACAGCGAGAGCGCAAAGACCTTAGCAAAGTTGTCGACGAGTGTTTGCTTTACGTCTGCAAGCGCGGGCAGCTCATCGACGTTGTCGCGTTGCAGTTCGCGGTGTAGATGAGTGACTTCACTTGCATCCAAGCCACAGGGACGAATCAGCTCGAAATAGCTGAGATCGGTGTGCACGTTGAAAGCGACGCCATGGCGGCTAATGCCGCGACTCAGAGCAATACCGACCTGGCCGATCTTGCGCTCCTCCACCCAACAGCCGGCAGGCTTGCTGTTTGCTGAGCCGCCCTCTGCCGCAATGCCATAGTGGCTACAGGTTTCAGCCATAACCTTCTCGAGTTTGCAGACAAAACTCTTAACACGCAAACGCCAGCGTCGTAGCGGCATAATCGGGTAGAGCAGGATTTGTCCAGGTCCGTGAAAGGTAGTCTTGCCGCCACGACCCACGGTAAAACACTCAACCTGTCTTTTTTGTAGCAGCTCCTCTGCGGCGATGAGGTTTTCTCCCTGCTCGCTTTTCCCAAGCGTAATCGTCGGTGGGTGTTCGGCGATCAGCAGGCAGCCATCGACAAATTCCTCATGCTCTTTGTCTGGATGCAAAACCGCGTTGAAGTGTTCAAACTGTTTGGCCAATGCCGGCCCATAAGCCATGTGGCCGAGGTCAATAGCCTTGAGTCGGCTTGCTGTCGTTTCCGAGGTTATCTCAGGCATGCGAGCGCTTTTTTCTTCTGCCTTTTAGTCGAGTCCAGCTTAGTTGTAAAATCTCCTTTAGCGTCTCTCCCTCTTGGGGAAAGGTGGCGATGCTGGTGACGACAACCGGTTTTACTGCAATCCCTTGACTAAGAGTTATCTCGGATTTTTGTAACAGATCATGCAGACGTTGGTCTACGAGCTTAGCACCACTGAGAGCGGTTTTCCGTAGTAGTGCCATAAAGCTATCTGCTTCCATACGAATAACGATGTCCGTGCCACGAATTGCCTCTTTAAGGATTTTGCCAACCTGAGACAAGAGCCGACCTCCAGCAAGATGACCGTACTGATCGTTGATCTGTCGAAAAGAGACGACGTTTATGGCCATCACCGATAGCGAGGTGCCCGCACGTTTGGCGTTGAGTAGTTCATGTTCGCCATAGAAGTCGAGATAGCTTTGGTTATAAAGACCGGTAACTCCGTCGAGAAAAGCGCGCGCGTTGCTAGCACGGTAATGCTCAAGAATATAATATGTCCGGGCAAGGTGTAGCCCAAGGAGCTGCGCTCGAGCTCGTTCACGCCGGGCGATGTTCAGACGTCTTTGATTGCGGCTGACCAACACCGCGCCCCAGAGCCCCTCTTTGTGTCGGATGGGGATGAGTAAGTTGTAGCGGCCAAATTTCTTTTTGATCTCCCAAGGTCTGTAGGTGCCGCGTAGAGGCGTTACCCGGTTAAAGCGTCGCCAGCTCTTTTTATAGAACCAGCTCAAAAACTCTGCCGCCACAGCGTGCTCATGGCGTTTCATTCTCCAGTTGGTTATAGGCACGAAGAGCCCCTTTTTGCCTTTATGGACTAGCTTAAAGAGTCCTACCTTTATATCTGTCTGGCGAAAGTTTCGCGAAAGCAGCTCCGGAGTTATACGATTGAGCGTGGCCGCATCTTGGCAGGCGGTGATGGCTTTAAGGCTTTCATTGAGACGGTGAGACTCTTGCAGGCCATAGTCCATGGTAAGAATGCTCTGCAGCTCAAGAGCACGCCGCACCGTCTGTTTGTAGAGATGGGGTGTCACCGGCTGCATGAGCAGATCGGCGATTCCAGCTTGGAAGGCGTTACGCACGAGTTCGGCACTGGGTCGAGTAACCACAAGGATCAGCGGAAGGTGGGGGTAGAGAAAGTGCACCTTATGGATCCATTGCACGCTAGGTGGTTCCGGTTCGGAGTGCGTCTGACGGTCGATGATGAGAATGGCGTCAAAACCGCCATCGGCCTTTTCCAGCTTTTGTAGGGCTGCATCAAAAGCTGCGCAGGCAACCACGCGATGATCCTCTTCACGCAAGATGGCTTCTACATGTTGGCTGCTGCCGGCATGGGAGGCGACCACTAAAATAGCGCCGCTGTAGAGAGGTGGACGTTTGGCCGCAGCCACAGGCCTGATCAGGACTCTTGGCACAGAGGGTTTACTCCTCCTTGGGGATCAGCTTCCATTGGTTGTTCTCGCGCATAAAGGAGAGATCTTCAACAAAGGTCTTGCGCTTTAGTCTGCGGGTGACACCAAGAGTAGCACGATCGCCTTCTATAAAGGGGACGCTGATGGTGAACTTGGCTTTTTTGGCTTCCTTGACCATCTGACGCCAGCGAGATTTGTCAATCGCCTCAAGTTTTTTAAGGATGAGCGGTTGTGCCGCGGCAATAAAACACTCTGCCATCTCCTGCCGATCGCCTCGCCGCAGTGCTTGACGCCAGATCTCAAAGGTCTTCTCTGGCGTGGCAAAACGGCCTGTTGGATCATCTGTAACGGCTTTTGCTTGAGGTGCAGGAAGGTTCTGTTTGGTGGTGGCCTTGGCTTCATCCTGCTCTGCTTCGGGGACAAAGAGAATCTTGCTGATCTCATCACGTTTGAGGATGAGAGTGTCCCCGTTGGCGAGACCTACTTGCAGCGTATCGCCATAAGCATGTAGTAGACTGCCCTGCACCATCGAGCCGTCCTTTAGGTAGAAGGTTTCGGCAACAATCGCTGGGCTGCTAAGCGAACAGGCAACGCCTGTCAGCCACAACCAAAGGTTTTGCTGCCTAAGAAATTTTCTCAATCCTTTCGACATCATGGGCTATATTGTATAGGCTAATGCAACGAATTCCAATATCTCGCCCCGTTAAACTCAGCGCCCTTGTGCTTGCCTTCTTGTTGCTGCTTGCTACTTCGGTGGCAACCGCACCGTTTCTGTATGCAGCCAAGAGCAAGACAGATGACTCATCGGTTCCTCTAGGCCATGCGCTTGCAGCTCTGCAAGCGGGCAAGCGGACCGAGGCAGATCGTTGGTTGGAGTTGACCGCCAAAGACTTTCCCGATCACCTCAATGGTTATCGGGCGCTCATTCTGCAGCTGATCGATCGGGTAGCTAAAGAGCTCAGCGGTGTCAAGATGGCGCGGCACTTGAATGAGGGCGGGCAGTTGGACTTTGGTGCCAAGCAACGCTGGCACTTGCTCTCCCAGAGTTATGAAGAGCGTGCCCTCGATTTCGGTGCTGGGCTCTATGCCAAAGCGCAAACGCTGTTTGAGCGTGATGGCCGCAAGCCTGCAGGCGAGTTGCTGCCGATTAAGCTAGAGCTGAACTTAAATCTCAACGAGTTGGAAGTGGGTAAGCTACGCGAGCGTCTGCGCAAAGGAGAGTGGTTGGAGCCAGCAGTACGCACCAGGCTAGAGCAGGGAGAGTGGCTCAACAACTACCTTGGCTTTTTGGCCGAGGTCTTAGCCATTGGCGATGGCAAGCTCTTGTCGGGTAGCTATAGCGGCACCGTACGTCGCCCAGCCCTGTATCTTGGCGTCGGCGCCCGCCTCTTTATCCTTGGTCAGCGTGGCAATAAGCCGGAGTACCTGGCTCTGGCAAGGCAGTACTTTGAGCGGGTGCTGCAGCTCACCACAGCCACCCCCTACCAGCCGGATCGCCAACGCGCCCTAGACTTTCTCGCCCTGCTGCCACCCTCTCAGCCTAAGTAGCTGATATTCCCTAGAAGGTACGGCCTTACTTTCAGGGAATGCATTCCCTGAAAGTAAGGCCGTACCTTCTAGGGAGGTTTTTTTCTCCTACCCCCCTTGACACAGGGGCGGCGCTGCATATATTTATGCGCGACGTGAACACAGGCAGTGTAACTGCCTATAATCTGGAGGTAAATATGATGAACATCACACCGCTTAACGATCGTATTTTGGTCAAGCGTCAGAATGAAGAGGAAAAAACCGCTGGGGGTATCGTCATTCCTGACACCGCCAAAGAGAAGACCTTTCGTGGTGAGGTAGTCTCCGTAGGTCCGGGCAAAGTGCTTGATAGTGGCAATACCCGAGCACCGCAGGTGAAAGTGGGAGACAAGGTTCTGTTTGAGAAGTATGCGGGCACGGAAGTCAAGATTGCCGGCAACGAGCACCTCATCATTCGTGAAGAAGAAGTGCTTGGAATTATTAACTAATGGAGGAAAATCATGGCCGCGAAACTGATTCATTATAGTGAAGAGGCAAGAAAGCAGGTGCTCACCGGGGTCAACTCCCTGGCGAACGCTGTGAAAGTAACCCTTGGGCCAAAAGGCCGCAACGTCCTGCTTGAGAAGTCCTTTGGCGCCCCCACCATCACCAAAGACGGTGTCACCGTTGCCAAAGAGATCGAGCTGGAGAACAAGTTTGAGAACATGGGCGCGCAGATGGTCAAAGAGGTGGCGAGCAAGACCAACGACGATGCAGGGGATGGCACCACCACTGCGACCCTACTGGCACAGGCCATCTTCCGGGAAGGCTCCAAGCTGGTGGCCGCTGGCATTGATCCCATGGCGATCAAGCGTGGTATTGATCAAGCTACCCACACGGCCATTGATGGTTTGAAGGGGCTCTCCAAGCCGGTGAAAGATCGCAAAGAGATTGCCCAAGTCGGCACCATCTCCGCCAACAACGACCAGACCATTGGCGACATCATTGCCGAGGCCATGGACAAGGTTGGTAAGGAAGGCGTGATCACCGTGGAAGAGGCCAAGAGCATGGAGACATCGCTCGACATCGTTGAGGGTATGCAGTTTGATCGTGGTTATCTCTCGCCCTACTTTGTCACCGATAGCGAGCGTATGGAGTGCGTGCTTGAAGATGCCTATCTGCTCATCCACGAGAAGAAGATCAGCAACATGAAGGATCTGCTGCCAGTCCTGGAAAAGATTGCCAAGACCGGCAAGCCCTTTGTGCTGATTGCTGAAGACGTCGAGGGCGAAGCCCTGGCAACACTGGTGGTCAACAAGCTACGTGGTACGCTCAACTGCTGCACGGTCAAAGCCCCTGGCTTTGGTGATCGCCGTAAACAGATGTTGGAGGACATCGCCATCTTAAGCGGTGGTAAGATGATCAGCGAGGATCTTGGCATCAAGCTAGAGAATGTCGAGCTCAACGACCTTGGCCGTGCCAAACGTGTGACCATCGACAAAGACAACACAACTATCGTTGATGGTGCTGGCTCCAAGGCTGATCTTGAGGCACGAGTCAAGCAGATCAAATCTCAGATCGACTCCACGGACAGCGATTACGATCGCGAGAAACTGCAAGAGCGTCTCGCCAAGTTGGTCGGCGGTGTTGCCGTGATCAACGTCGGTGCTGCTACCGAGGTTGAGATGAAGGAGCGCAAGGCTCGTGTGGAAGATGCTCTTAATGCTACCCGCGCTGCCGTTGAAGAGGGCGTTGTACCGGGTGGTGGCGTTGCCTACATCCGTGTACTGAGTTCGCTCGACAAAGGTGCTGCTACGGACGATCAAAAGTTCGGTGTCGATATTGTCAGACGGGCGTTGACCGAACCGCTACGCCAGATTGCCGAGAACGCCGGCCAGGATGGCTCCATTGTTCTGGAGAAGGTACGCGGTGGTAAAGACGACTTTGGTTTCAATGCGCTCAGCGACAAGTATGAAAACTTGTTGCAGGCGGGCATCATCGATCCAACCAAGGTAACACGCAGTGCGCTGCAAAACGCCGGTAGCGTTGCCAGCTTACTGCTAACCACTGAGGCGATGGTTGCCGAGAAGCCAAAAGAGGAGAAAGAGATGCCAGCCATGCCCGGTGGCGGTGGTGGCATGCCTCCTATGGGTGGTTTCTAAATCAACCACACCCAAGCAAAAACAAAAAGCCCCACGGGAGTCTATTCCGTGGGGCTTTTTTAATGCGGTGGATGGAACTTTGCTGCTAAGCGCTACAACAACATGGCAATGGGCACAGCAACGATCCGCTCGCTCATAGGCCGTAGCTCACTACCCATATACGCCAAAATTCCTATTGCAGTCTCTTTGGAATGACCATCTATAAAAGTTTTTAAGTGACGGACATCAGCCGATCTAGCGCTCGTAGCGGCTTTAACCTCAATGGCAAATAGACGCTTTCTATCTTCAATTATAAAATCGACTTCCTGGCCACTTGTAGTGCGCCAGAAGGTGATTTCAGGACGAGGAATCCGTATCTCGGTATGGGCAAGGATGTGTTGGAGAACCAGGTTTTCCACCAGTTGGCTCCGGGCTTCCACAGTATTTGGGCCCATCAAATAATTTACAAGCCCTGTATCCGACCAATAAAGCTTTGGCATTTTTATAAGACGCTTTGTAGGATTTCTTGCAAAGGCTGCCAGCCGGACGATCTGTTGCGAGGCTTCTAAGATATTTAGGTATCGATGGGTCGTGGCTTGCGAAAGATTTGCATCACGCCCCATTTCAGACTGGTTGGCAAGTCTAGCTGTGCGATAAGCGGCTACTTTCATCAGCCTACGAAAATCTGTCAGGCCACTAATGGCTGAGAAGTCTTGAATATCTCTTTCTAAGTAGGTGCGCACATAACCTTGAAACCAGTATTCGCGTTCCTTGGTGCTCTTTGCCAAGGCTGCCGGAGGGTAGCCGCCACGAACGCAGTGGTCTTTGATGCGAAAAAACGGCTTCGGTGGGGCTTTATGTTGTAAAACCGCTTCGAGAGGCTTTTTGCTATTTAGCAGCCTCTGCCAAAACCCCGATGATGACAATCCAAGGCGTTCGCCAACCGTCATTGGGTGCAGCGTCAAATAAATAGCTCGGCCTGCTAAACTTTCAGAAACCTGTTTCATGATAAGCAGGTTAGCGGATCCTGTGAGAAGAAAACGGCCCTTACGGCGTTTTTTGTCGATACTCTTCTTAACTGCCAAAAGTAAAGCAGGTTCCCGCTGAATTTCATCAATGGTTACTGCACCAGCGTTTGATACGAGAGTGTTAGGGTCGTGCTTGGCTTGATCAAGAGTATCAAGATCATCCAGGGTGAGGTATGTTCGTTTTTTTGCGGATTTTAAATGTTGTACAAGTGTGCTCTTTCCTGTCTGTCTTGCCCCCGTCAAAATGACCGCCGGTGCCAGAGTAAGGGCTTCTGCCACGGTGTCTGCCAGCAGGCGTTGCCGGTATCGCATAGCCTATTCTTAACATGAATGATAATTATTCATCAAGTGAATAATTGTATGATGCCTTCCTCGCTTGCGCACAAAAGTCTTAACTTATTGAAAATAAAAGAGTAGCTTCACTGCTCACGAAACCCTCTACCACGGTATTCAGAGGCAACTTCGCCCATGAGATCGGTAAGATGATTTCCTGTATCGAGCAGACGGGTTATTCTTTTGGTTTCATCTGCGCTTAACTCAAGCTTGTTTATCTCTAAGGTCTTTTGGATGTGATCCGACTCTCCCAAACGGGCACCGATAATTACGGCTGCCACGTTTGGCTTGTCCAATATGTACCGGGACGCCACGGCAGAGAGGCTGACACCGTGTTCCTGTGAAATTTCGTCCAGGGTCTTCAAGAGTCTTTGAAAGAGCTGCCAGCCGCCAAAGTTATTGATAAGCTTGTGGTACAATCCCCGTTTCTCGAAGGCTTTATTAGATTCGGGATCTTGTTGGCCTAGATACTTTTCATCCAACAAGCCGCCACATAGAGTGCCAAATACCAATAGTTTGACGTTGTGTTTGCTACAAACGGACAAGAGCCCTCTCTCTGCCCGCCTATCCAGCAGAGAAAAACGAACTTGATTGGAGACAATAGGAAAGCCTTCTTTTAGCAAGCGTTCGAGATGGGGCGCGTCAAAATTTGTCACGCCGATATGTTGGATTTTTCCTTTGTCTTGCAGCTTTTTTAGCTGATCGAGAGCCTCGAACAGACGTTTATCTTCATAGTTCCACCAATGAAATTGTAGCAAGTCTAAGCGGTCAACTCCTAGCCGCTTTAGAGAACGATCAATATTTTTTTCGACGTACGCTAGAGTATATTCAACGTCTGGCACTTCTCTCTTTCCTGCCGTTGTGGGTACCCATTTGGTAAGCACCCGTACCGAGTTTCTAGCTTCTACTCCTTGTCTAGCCTCGAGCTCTTCTAAAAAGGTACCAACAAAATCCTCGGCCGGCCCGTAAATATCTGCCACATCCCAAGTCTTCAGCCCATGGTCGTGGTAGTCGTGCATTTGTGCTACGGCCTTCAGTGGGTTGATCGGCCCGTGCGATCCGCTCACCTGCCAGAGACCGGAAATCGTCCGGTTTACATCCAGTCCAGGGGCTAAAGTCGTGTGTTGCATATGGCTTCCTCGTAATCATTTATTTATAGGATTAGCAAGGTTTTTGCTGGAGAACTCATGTGTGTCTTTGCGAGTGAACTGAAACCTAGTCTGAGTCCAAGGCACTTTTCAGGTTGCTAGAGATCATCCTTGCCTCTTAAAATACGAATATAGTTCTTATAACCAAATCTACGATTTCGTTTTGCCGCAGCTGTTTGCGCCAGAATTTTGGCTTTGATCAAGATGTCAATGGCTTTAGCAGCGGTAGGTTTGGTAACATTGAGCAGCTTTACAATATGGGCAACGGTAATAACAGGATGCTGAGGTAGCTGTTCAAATAGCCGCAGGGCCGCAACGTTTGCCTCAGATCGACCCAACAGTCTTTTGCGGTCCTTGTTGATGAGCTCAAAGAGTTGTTTTGCTGTAATAATTGCTTCTTCACAGGCCACCGAGATACCTTCAAGAAAAAATAGGATCCATGCTTCAAAGTTTCCTTGAAATCGCACACTATCTAGACTTTGGTAATACTCTTGACGATTTCGTTTGAAGAAAAGACTTAGATAGAGCAGACGTGCATCTAACAGCTGCCAGATTTCTACTAGTAGTGCAATGAGGAGGCGGCCCAATCGGCCATTACCATCTAAAAAAGGATGAATCGTTTCGAACTGAACGTGGATCATTGCGATCTTAATGAGTGGGTGCATCTCATTCTTCTGATGAAAAAATGACTCTAGTTGCTGAAGACTATGGAGCATCTCTTTAGGAGGTGGAGGCACAAAATGGGCATTGCCGGGCCGAGTTCCGCCGATCCAATTCTGTGATTTACGAAAGGTGCCCGGGCCTTTGGAGCTACCGCGTACACTGCGCATGAGTCTTTTATGCATCTCTTTGATGAGTCTTAGAGACAGCGGTAAGCCCTGCGGATGCTTAATCTGCTTCCTGCCGTAATGAAGCGCCTCGAGGTAGTTGCAAACCTCTTGGATGTTTTTGTCAGGAGGGCCTGACTCTGGATCTCCTTCGTAATCTAGGAGGTCAGTTAAGGTTGCCTGTACCCCCTCAATTTGGGCCGACAAAATGGCTTCCTTTCTGACAAAGGCATAGTTGAACAGATCTGCATTAGGTACAAGGCTGGCGGCAATGCGAAGTTCATGCAGACGGCGTTCAGCGCGATGTAATAGTTGGTCAAGCTGACTATCTATATCAACAGGTGGATCTGGTGGCAGTGGTTTGGGTACAAAGGCCTTTACCGTTTCACCGACGGTTGTCGTTGTGACATAGCTTCCTGTCTGCCGCACCATCTGTTTGAGGTTAGTAAATAATTGTTTACTAAGCAAGCTTCTTAGTAAACAATTATTTACTAAGAAACAGCGTGGTAAAGAGACCTTTATTTATTGTCGGCGTCTCGTTTTAACTTACTGAAATGACAAGATAAGAACCGTAATAGACTGACCGTGAAGCAGCAGCGGTAGCGAGAAATCCGTTTTGCAGAGCCTACAAATTGCCTCATGTTAGGAGCGATACTGCCGACGAAGACTAAAGAGCAGGCTAACTAGCAGGAAAAAGAGTAGCATAGTTTCAAATTTTGACGACTTACCATTTGGCACGGTTACGGTACCACAGCTTTGCGTTGTCATGATCGCCTGCGTGGCATCCTGGAGAGATGCGCTATCTGTATCTGAGTCAGCTTGAGGTGTGCTAGATGTATCACCTTCGCCATCTTCACCACCGCTAGAGGAGTCATCTTCGAGGTCGTCGTCTGTAGGATCGTCAGGGTCTGGGGGTGGGTCGTCACACGGTGCTAATGTCTCGGCAACATCTGGGTTTTGCGCATCAGCGTGACCGTTTACGTAGAGGTGAAAGCGATCCATAGCAAAGCCATGTGAGCGTCCGCTAAGTCGCAGAGTGTAGGTGCCCTGGCTAAGTTGGTATTTTGCTGAATGCTTGCTACTACCTGAACACTCGTGACTAGAGGCCCAGTTCCATGCGTGTGCTGTGCTCGAGAAGACTTTGATCCACTCATCGCCAAAATGTGTATCACCTGGTAGACATACCGATGGATTCACTATGACACCGGCGGCGTCTTTGACGCTGACAAAGACATCATTAGCCTCAGTAGAGTCGGGGTCACCATGGTAGTTGCGAATACGAAAGTTATAGGTCAGAAGTTGGGGGTTTTGAATGTTAATCGTATAGGTCAATATGCCACTTCCAGGGGAGCTAAATAGATCTGGACCGTTCCAAACGTAGTATTCCGAACCGGGATCGGGTGGAGTGGAGTGGCCAACAGGTGGGATCCACTGACTAGAGAGAACCCAATCGTCAACCAGTGGGGCGCTTTCAATCTGCGCAACAACCAGACCATCAACCTCTGCAAAGATTGGATCGCACGTCTGAGCATGGACAATTTCTGTCCAAATAAAACAGCATAGCAACCCACTACAAAAATAGGCTAAAAGTCTTGTTTTAGAGAAGTTTTGCTTTGTCATACCCACTCAGCAATTAATGTGCACAATATGGGCCAAATACCACTTTAGAACACAGAATAATATTCATGGGTTATGCGACTGCGGAGGTCTCATGAGTTCACTCTTGTATGCGAAAATCGGATAAGGGGCCAACCCAGTTCACTTGAGAGGCTGCTTAACGTTGGCATGTGCCTCCATCTTAACCATGGCAGCTTGCATGGTTCACGATAAGAGTATTCGTTCGCTTTAAGATGTCTTAAAATGTAGCCCATGCCTGTTCTGCGTTACTGCATGCTGGTTCTTGCTGCTGTTTTTGTGTCAGATGTTGCCGTGGTTGGTGCACAGTTAGAAGTTTCAGAAGAGGTCGAAGCTCAAACTTCGGCAATTGCCCAAGACCGTCTCATTGTTCGTGGTTTGTTCCGTTCACTGGCTGGCAAGAGTGATAACCAGAAACGTCAGATCATTCGTGAGATCACCCTCTACCAAACCAATGAACAAGTGCGGCGCCAGGAGGTGCTACCTGGTTTAGCCAGGATCTTCCTTGGTCCGCAGGAGAGCAGGGATCTGCGCCGTGAGGCTGCCAAGGCGCTGCTAACCGTGGGTGGCGAGCGGGAGTTTGCCAGACCGATCCTGCCACTGCTTATGGAAGATCGTCTCAGCGTCGGCGCAGCGCTGGAGGCAATCTGGCAGATCGGCGATGCGATATTCTTGTTGCCAGTAGTGCAGACGGCAAGAGAGCCGACGATAACTCGCGAACTGCGGCGGCAAGCGCTGTTGACCATGCTCTCGCTATGGCCAACGAGCGAGTGTGATGCTGCTACCGCCTTGCTCGCCAAGCCACCAACTCCAGAAAACCAACCGCCTGAGAATCCTGCCTTGGATCCCCTGGTGAAACGAGATGCCAAGCGAATACCCGACAACCCAGCACTTGAGGGGCTACGCGAAATTGCCCGTGGAGAGATCACCTCACTCGATTTTACTGTGCGTCTCAAAGCGCTGCTGGTTCTTGGCTGCTTAAAGCAATCAGGGGTCTTGCCGCTGTTGCATGCAGCTTTTCCCAAACAGCAAGAGCCGCAACGTTACCAAATCGCCCGTTTTCTCGGTCTGTTTCGCCACGCCAGTAGCATTCCCGCTCTCGGTCAATGTAGCCGTAGCGACGCCTCTACCCGTCTGCGCTACACCTGTAGCAACAGCTTAGCGGCCATCGGCAGCAACAGTGCCCTACAACAGCTGCAACGAACTTATTTTAGTAGTGATAAGAAGCAGCGCCGTTTGCTTGTGGATCTGCTTGCCGACTCTGATGCCGGCCAGCAGATCCTGGAAAAGCTACTTGCTAAAGAGCAGCGGACTTCCATGCGTGCCTACCTAAAGCGAGCCCTCAAAGTTTACGGCCCGCATCCTTAACAAAGTGGAATAGGTATTATACTTTTAGGGTTTGTAGGATGGGTCTTCGGTGTCGATGTCGACGTAGCGTGGCCAGCTGTACATAGATCCGTGTGGTTGATAGTTTCTGACCCAGCGGTAGGCGAGGTAAAAGCTAGTGTTGTTGAGCGAGCCGATCATGGGCACGTCGGCAATGATCATATCTCGCATCTTACGAACGGTTTGCAGATGTTCGTCAGTGCCCACCTCGAGGACCTCGAGGTACTGCAACCTTTGGTAAGCTTCATCAAATGCCCTGTCTTTATAGTTGAAGGTGTTGTTGCCCGGAGACTCATAGGGTCCGTAAAATTTACCCAGCATATGTATGGGGTCATCAAAAGCAAAATAAGAACCCATGATAAACAGCTGGGGTTTCTTCTTACTGACGGCATCCAACATGTTGGCAAAGGGCATACCACGTTTGATAATTTTTACCCCAATATCTGACATTTGCCTTTCAAAGAGCTCGACGAGTTCCGGGGAGCTACCCCCAGCGGCATGATAGAAAGTGAGTTCAACTGTTTTACCATCTCGGTATAGCGTTAGGTTTCCGTCATCAACTTCCAAGGTGAAGCCCGCCGAGGTAAGGTGCTTTTTAGCCTCTTCAGCGCCATAACCAACAAAGCCTTCAGGCAGCTCCTCGTTCTCTGGGTCTGGATGGCCAATCACCCCTGGTGGGATAGGGCCATCAAACTGAGACCAGCAATCTTTAAAGAAGACGTCGTTGATCTCATCCAAATCAGTGGCCATGGCCATAGCCTGTCTGAGTGCTAGGTTCTGTGCGTCTCTCTCCTCGTCTCCAACAACACCAACATCCTCATCATCCATGTTGAAGCCAATGTGGAAAAAGTGCAACTTATTCACCACATGGAGCTGAGCCCCCTGCCTCCTACTCTTATCGTTTCTGATCCAATTCGGTTTTACTCTATACCGTTTTGAACGCAGTCCACCTATAGCTTCTCTGACATAATCATAGGGTACTTCAACAATGTCCTGCTTAGCGCCTTTAAACTCCAGCCAACGTGTTTGATCTTTAGCCATCACCGTCCACTCAATACCATCAACAAGAGGTAGCCTCTTTTGGGTTATAGGGTCTTTTTGATGGTAATGGGGATTCTTGGTGAAGGTAATATCATTGCTGGAGGCGGTGCTGCCTGGTGTAATCATAAAAGGACCAGTGCCAATGGGATGATTATAAGCGAATCTGCTGTCGTAGAATTCAATAGCCTCACGTGCAATGACTGCTGTAGTTTGATAGGTGAGCCTTTCCAAAAAGTCTTCCTGCGGTCCGGTTAAGATGACTTGGAAACGGTAGGGGTCATCGGGATCTTCCACCAAACCCTCTACCTCAGCGTCAAAGTCAAAATCGACACCTGGGTCTGCGGCCAGCTCATTTTGCCTCTTCCGGTATTCGTCAAAACCTACAATAAGGCCTTTGAAATCTTCCCAATTTTTTGGCGGGTCAATTTCGCTAAACTCTTTGTCGGTATTATCAAAAGCCATGCGCTTCCAGGAGTAGAAGACATCTTTGGCTACTAAATCTCTGCCGTTAGGCCCAAGGTCGGGACAGTTGGGATCGGGGTGGAACTTGATGCCCTTTTCTAGCTGAAACGACCAGGTGCGCCTGTTGGAGTGGGGATCATCTTTAAAAGTAGGCATCTCCTCTAACAAGTTGGGGACAATCTCTAAGGGCCGTTTGTAATAATCAACCTCAAGCAGGGTGTCAAACAGTTGCGTGGCGAGCTGGTAGTCAGCGATAGTTCCGATAAGAGTAGGATTGAACGAACCCGGATGATTCCTCAACGCAAACCGTAAAATCTTTGGTTTATTGGCATCGCCCTCTTGTTTCTGCGCGTAGCCAGGACTGGCTGGATTTAAGGAGATGACACAAACGCCAATTCCGAGCAATAGAGTCTTAAAGGCTGTTTTCAACATGGCGGCAACAATATACGCATTGCATTAAGTTGTCAAGTCAATAACCATTTGATTTTGTTCCAAAAAAGTAGGCTATGAGCTCTAAATGGTAAGTTTGTGGAAACATGTCAAAGGGAATAATTTTCTTTAAGCGGTAACCCTGCTCGGACAACCTCTCGATATCCCGGCACAGCGTCGGTGGTGAACAGGAGATGTAGATCAAACGTTGGACACCTAGTTGTTGCAGTAGCGACGGTATGGTTGCACTGCAACCGCTACGCGGCGGATTGATGGTGGCCGCAACAGCGCGATGGCCATGGCGGAGGCGTTTTTTGAGAATGGTTTCACACTTGCCACTGCGAAAGACGACGTTTTCAATCTGATTGAGCTTTGCACTCTGCTGCGCATCTAAAACCGCTTGGTAGTTCTGTTCAATGGCATAGACCTCACGACATTGCCCAGCCAAAAGCAGCGACAGCGCGCCACTGCCTGAGTAGAGATCATAAACCACCTCATCCTGCTTGGGTTGCAGCTCGTGGATGGCGCGATCGTAGAGGGCGGCGGCTTGTTGAGGATGGATCTGCACAAAGCTTCCTGGTGATAGGGTAAGTGTGACCCTACCGATGGTTTCATTTAGGGCCCTGCTACCTGCTATATGGATAAAGTCATCGGTAAACATACTCTTGCTCTGTCTCGGTTTGAAGTTGAGGTAGAAGGAGACCTCTGGATGCTTCTCTGTAAGCGAATGCATAGCTGGAGGTATCTTTGATTTGTCACTGGACAAAAAGAGTCTCCGGCTCTCACTCGCAACCACGAAGATGATCATCTGCTGTTGGTTTGTCTCGCTATCACGAATTATTATATCGAGAAGGTGTTCTGTTAGAATCTTGCCTGCACCACGCAACCACTCCTGCACGCTGGCAATTAGCTGGTTGGTGGTATCGGGTGCACACAAACAACGCTCGATCGGTACGATACTTTTGTTCAAAGGATTTACAAAACCGATTTGCTGTTGCTCGACATGTAGGAAACTCTTATTGCGATAACCGAGCGCTGTTGTTGCGCCAACAATCGGTTCTATGAGCTCCTTTGTTGGCAATGCTAAACGAGAAAAGTTATCTTGAAGAATTCGCATCTTCACCTGGAGTTGCTCGGCATAGGGTAACTGTTGGTAGTGACAGCCACCACACTCGGAAAAGTAGACACAGGGCGGCTCCACCCGCTCTGCTGCCGGTTTGAGGACAGCTTGCAAACCGCAGACAGCATGACGCTTCTTGCGCCGCAGGATTCTGGCGGTAACGCGTTCACCAGGTAGAGTTTTACCCACAAAGCAGACAAGACCTGAAGCGTGACGCCCAACACCGACGCCGCCATAACCGAGCGAGTCGATGGTAAGCTCAATCTGCTCTCCCTCTTGCAACGCTCTCTGCGATAGTGGTGTTAGCATCCCTTCTGCTTATTGGCTGTAATCGAGTTTGGCAAGTTTGGTTCACTAGGTTGGCAGGCTTGACAGCGCATCATGGTTGCCGGCAAGATAACTCTATGCGCTATAAAGTCAAAGAGTGCACCACGGTCACCGATGAAGAGCTCGAACGTATCATCAACCAGATGGTTGCTGAAGGCTGGAATTTTGACGGCGTCCAGTTTGCCATGCGGGAGTCCTCGAAACGTCCTGCCATGGCCTACATCTTCTTTACTGACAGCAACATCCCGAAAAAAAAGGCGTAAGCTGACAAAATGCTTTACCGGTTTTTTTGCATCTGCTAGTTTTTGCCGACGGACCATCGCTTAGCAGGGATCATGGCAAAGAAAAAGCAGACGACGGCATCATCGGGTGCTGGGGCAGATATTGGGGCAGGTGCTGGGACAGATTCTGCGGCCAACGTTGAAGTGAGCGCAGAGGGGCAATACTGTCCTATCAAAGCAGACCTGTTCAATCGAGTGCTGGCAAAGTTTATCGACTTTCTCATTGCCAGCGTGCTGCTCTTTTTACCCATGCCGATTGGTTTTTTTGCCGCACTCACCTATCTGCTCATTGCTGATGGTATTCCACCAAAGGGTCAGAGTATTGGCAAAAAGCTCATAGGGCTCAAGGTGGTTATCAATCCAGTGAGTGAGAATCCAAGAGTCTGCAATTGGCGACACTCGGTCATCAGAAACCTCCCCTTTGTCTTTCTCGGATTTGGGGTCTTCGGTCTTTTGGGCTTTCTCATCTTCTTTATCGGTCTGGTTGTCATAGGGTTTGAGAGCTACTTTGTCTTTGCCGACGATCAAGGAGTCCGTCTAGGAGATATCTTTGCGAATACAAAGGTCTTGGACATTTAAACCGAGTTACCTTGCTCTCTGTTTGACGCTGTTTTTCACTGCCTGTGCTCACAAACCAAAACTTCTCATTGACACGGTAGATACCGTGCCAGAACCTGGCCCTATTCACCTGGCTTTTGTCAAAAGCAACCCAGGAGACCAACGCAACGTTGAGCTCGCTGCCTGCTTTGCCTATGAACCTGGAATTGAGTGGTATGGTTCGGTTGAGACCTACCGTTTTTTGCGTGAACGACAAATTGCTGCCCGTGGCATCCAAGATATCCGTGAACCGCGTCATTTTGCTGCCATGAAAGACTTTGATCTGCTGTTGGTGGCTGTTCCACGCGGCAGGGGTATCTTGCTACGCAGTTTCTATCCTAAACAACAGCGTCTCAGCGAAACCTTTGTTGCCACCGGCAAGGTTAACTGTGAAGAGCTCTACCGCACGCTGGGATTGCTTAAGGTGGTCTCCTTTCCCGACGGCGCCCACATCTTTGTTGACGGCAGGTATTATGGTATTAGCCCCCGCTGGGTGCAGCTTGCAGCAGGCAGGCATCAGCTGCGTCTCGAGAGCTTTGATGGCAAAATTGGCGAGCAAGAGGTGCTGCTACCCGATCAGGTCCAGATAGTAATCCAGGCTGATCAAGATAAGAAACAGCAGCGCTCAGTTGGTAAGAGGAGTGGTTTGGGCGATGTCACTGCTTATGTTCTTGGTGGCCTGCTCGGCGCCGCACTGATCGTTGTCCCGCTCATTCTCTTGCTTTAAAATTCATTTGGTCTGAGCTTGACGCATTGTTCCAAGCTTGGTAAGGTCGCTCTCCACAATATAAGGAAACCAAGTTTATGTATCCAATATGGTTGAAAATTTGCCGAGTTTTTATAGTCATGAGTCTGTTTTTGGAAGTGGTGGCGGTCTCTGCTGAAGAAACGCCAGAGCCCACGGTCGATAATCTACAGTACCTAGTGGAGCTGCAAGGGATTGGTGGTTTAGAACTACTGGCTACCTGGCATGAACCTTGGCATTCACCAGCAGCGTGTCTGGGTAGTCTCGATCACTGCGCTGAAGTAGAATTGCAGCGATCTCAAGGAACATTATCTCGTGGAGAGTACTCTTTAGAGATTTTCAAGATAGTGCCCTATGCCGCAGATGGGTTGCGCGATTGGTCAAAGGGTTTTGAGATCGGCATCTTTTGTGCAGAGAAGGATGCACAGAGAAACTGTCAAGGTTTTGAAATAGATCTTGAGGATATAGTTGCGCTATGGGGTGCACCAGTGCACTCGCCCTATACAGAAAGACTTCTAGATACGATCCTTGGGTTCCAAGGTCAAATCCCCCAACCACTAAAAACTTTGACAGTTGCCACTGAAGTCGGGTCACAGCACTTGCCACATTTTCGGCCTCGACCACCGTTTGACGTTGGCCCGTACCAGGAGAAGGAGGAACGGGGCAGCACGAACATTTATTTTGAAAATGCAGAGTTAAAGAGAGAGACGGTTAGTCAACGTATGAATGCCAATTTGTTGCCGGCAAATGCACTGACGTCTTTTAAGGAAGAAGTTTTGTTTAAGGAGGTTGTTAAGAAAAAACGACGTCGCCACGTCGTTGAACGGATTGAAGAGATCCGTTGTGAATATTATCGTCCACCAAGCGCCGAATATAATGACGAATATGCATCTTCCGATCTTGGTGATCTGATTGGTGATTATTACGACTGCCAAGGCACACTGGTTTTTCGCTAACCTAGCAGACCCGATTAATAAGATTCGGATGTATCGTTGAGGTGGTTGTTGCCGTAGATGATCTCAACCTCGTCGTCCGGGTTCTTCTCGTAGTTGCGCAGCAGCTTCTGATTGTCGACTATCATCGCGCTACTATCCGTGCTCTGATCGTCAGGATTTCGTAGCAGCAGGCGGAAGACCCCCATCTGCTGGGCATGGGTGAGACGCACGGCCTCTGCAACAGGTAGAATCAAGCTCAAGTTTGCAGCTGCCTCTTGGTTGAGGGAGATATCATGAACCGCGACATTTTGCAGTAGCGGGTAGGAGCGTCTTTGTGGGTTGTTTTCTCGTGGCATCCAGATGAGATCGACGCGGTCGTCAACGTGGATATAACCATCTAAGTCTGCAAGGTTTTGCGGTTGGACAACCACAAGACGCATACCCTCAGGGATGTCCCGGCTGGGCCGTAATCGTGACCCTTCTAGGGAGGACCAGGTCAACATCTCACCGCGCGCCAGCGGCCGAATGGCTCTTTTGCCCACCTGTAGCGACGCATCTTCAGCAAGAATGGCTCCACCGGGTACGAGACGACGATCAACACGCAGCAATTGCAACAGCTCCGCTTGCACGCTCTCTCCTGGCTGGAGAGTTTGCGCAACCACAACCACTTCTACCGTGGGCGGTGGTTTGAGCAGCAGGCCGAGGATAAAGATCACGCCAGCTAACAACAGCAGCCGGGGCAGGGGTTTATGAAAATGCGTTTTTAATTGCATCCATGGAAACATCGGTTTTTTTCTAGAACCCTGGTAAAAAGGTAGCTGCCAAATCCAGCAGCTTGAGATCGCCAAGCAGTGTTGATGCAGCCAGAGCCAACTTCAAGCTGCCAAGATCTTTATTGGCACTGCCATACACAAAGAGCTGTTGATGTACCAGGGTGTCGACAAATTGCTCCGTTGAGCCATCGACTTGCTTTAAGCTTGTCGTTTTAAACTTGGCTGATGCGGTGATTGTTTCTTCAACCAAGGGTAGCAGCTGGAGTCGATGCCTTGTGCGCTTTTGTCGTTCTATCTGTATGGGCTGTATGGGCTGTATGGGAGGCTTTGTTTGTAACAAGCTCTGGTCTGGCGCCTTCTTAGAGAGGGCGTGGTAGTAGGCGGTGGTGGTGACCCGCATGCGTAGATCGAGTGCGGCATCCACGATGACAAGCAAGCTACCGATGAAAAAACAGAGTACCATGAAGATGGTCAGCTCAACCAGAGCTTGACCCTGCTTACTTTCCGATACAAGCCGGGTTGTTGTAAAAAAGTTCTTCATCTAGTGTAGCAACCGTTCAGCATGCAGCAGCTGAGTTGTCTCCAAAAAGCTTTTTTGCAGATCAATCGGCTCAAGCTTGCCGTCCCAAAACGCTCTTTCTAGACTTTCATCAATCTCTTCGGCTTCTCCCTGCACGGTTGCCTGCGCCATGGCGCGTACCGTGCGGTGTTCGACCTCTTTAGAGACGATGAGGGCAAGCTTCTGCTTCTGGCGAAACCCCTGCTGCAGTCGAATAGTTCCCGGCATGCTGTACTTGCCACCGATTAAGCTGGAGGCGCGACGACAGCGAGAGGCCTTTCTCTCTTGTTTACTTTTACTGTGGTGACAACCACGCAGACCGCCTAAATTGCTACGGTCGTTTCGCTCGACGTATAAGGGGGGTCCTTGGCGAAGGCCTAGGTAAGCAGCTCTCTTGTCCTGCTGATGTGGATACCGCCAGCGTACGACATCAGCACCGTTCTTACGCGCAAGGTTACGCATGCTGCTGGCTACCAACGAGGGGTTTTTTGCAATGATGCGATCTTGGGTTTCAGCCAACTGGTTTGCTACTCGTTGTAGTCGTTTGAGCAAGCGAGGTGCCTTGCGACTGTATTGCGCCAGTGCCGTCACACAAGCACAACCCACGCCAATGGTACAGGCGCTAGCACAAGCAGCCAATGTCGCCCAAGTTATGAGGATAGCTCGTGACAAGGTGGTTGCTTTGCGGATGGCTTGATTGAGGATGGCAAGGGCGTTGAGCGCTCTCGCTTGTATACGCACTGCAGAGAGCAAGGTGGCGTCGGCTGTCGCCTGCATGGCAACCCTTTGGTGTATGACCTCGCCTGTGTTAATCAGGTAGAGTGTTAGATGCGTTGCTAGCGTGAGCAGCACCAGTGCCATGGGCAAGATCTGACCGGAGGCACGCACCATAGAAGGCACAGGTGTTGCTGCTCGGGGTTTTAGGGCTCTTGTCCCTCTACCAAAGCGGCACATAACTCCGCCACTGTTGTGAAAGATCTTGCTTACAGGGGAGTAACCAACCCTGCTTGCCACCCATACAACGCAGGCGATGCTGCAGATTCAGGTTAATTCGCGCACTTTCGGACGATTGTAGAGGCTGATGTTTTGCATCTTTATCTGCAGGAGTGATGTGAATATCCACGGCCTTTTTTGTAGCCGCATCTCCGAGCGCGTTTGTAAGCGCCTGTTGGACAGCGCGTGTAGCCAGTTGGTCAAGCTGTGGTCTGCTGAGCTTTTTTGCGTGGACGCTAATACAACGAGCGCTAACAAAGCTGGCGTAGCGTAGTGCCATTCTCGTATGTAGCCAGCGGCTCAGTTCGATAAAGCTAAAGATGAACAGCAACAGCAGGGTTGCAGCCATGAGAAACTCCAACAGTCCCTGAGCTTGCTGGCTGGTAAGGGTCTCGGGTTGGATTGTGATCACGCCGCTGCTAGGTGCAGAGCCTATGCCAACGACTTTCAAGGAGTGGGTAGGCTAAGTGCTGACAAAGAAAACAAGCTGTTAATCGAGTTGTAGCGATCTCTTAGGGTCAGTGGTGAACCCCAGTAGGTTCAGAATGCGGCTTCAAAGCGACCCGAATGCGATCTGTCTGCACAGCACGGTTGTTTTGTCGCAACTGCAACCGCAGCTGGGCAACCTTCTTGATCATTTCAACGTGACGGCAGTAGAGCACCTGTTCCACCTCTTGTTCACACTTGTGGTAAATCGGACAGTCTCTGAAGATACACATGCTTCACCTCGGGTTCGGTTTCTATTCTCTCCTTCTGGTAGAGCACATCGCGTGCCAGCTGAGCGGATGGTAACTAGCTGATTTGCAAGATTTCTAAATTCGTCCGCGATCCCTTTTGTGGCATGGCTGTCACAGACCAGTGGCATGGGTGGGGCGGCAGGCGGCGCTGCCGATGCGACAGCGCCGTCGCGATTCAGGCTAACAGGCCAATTTTATTGCCGACTTTACATGATATTTGCTTGAACCGAGAGGCTCTCATAAGATAGACTGAAAGAGAAGCGAAGCAAACGCCCTGTCTTTTATAAAACATTGAGTTAATTGGTGTTTCAGGCCTATGGCAGTTTCACTCGATGAGGTATTGAAACGGGTTGATTCCTACGTTAAGGAGCCAGCCGACCGCGATCTCATCCGCCGCGCCTACAACTTCTCTCACCTCGCTCATACCGGGCAGCGACGCAAGAGCGGCGAGCCCTTTATCGATCATCCCATGCACGTGGCCCTCATCCTTACCGAGCTGAAGATGGATGCGCCGACTTTGGCTGCCGCCATCATGCACGACACCGTTGAGGACACCAAGGCTACCCTCGTCGATGTGGACAAGAACTTTGGTGCTGAAGTGGCCGCACTGGTCGATGGTGTGACCAAGCTCTCTGGAATCTCCTTTACCCAAAAACACGAAGCCCAGGCCGAGAGCTTTCGTAAAATGCTCTTTGCCATGGCTAAAGACATCCGCGTTATCATTATTAAGCTGGCAGATCGTGTCCACAACATGCGCACCTTAGAGCACATGCCCGAAGAGAAGCAACGTCAGATTGCTCAAGAGACATTGGATATCTACTCACCACTGGCGAATCGTCTTGGTATTTCGTGGATAAAGGTTGAGCTAGAGGACAGTGCCTTTCGTTTTCTCAAACCCATGGTCTACCATCGCCTCAACAACCAACTCAATACCACGCGTAAATGGCGTGAAAAGTACATTACTAGAGTGCTCACCATTATTGAGAAGGAACTTAAAGATCATGGTGTCGACGGCCAAGTTTCTGGGCGGCATAAACACCTCTACTCCATCTGTCGCAAGATGGAGCAGCGTGGTCTCGATTTCGATGAAATTGCCGACATCCTCGCCTTCCGTATTGTTGTCGACACCATCAGCGACTGTTACGAGACTCTCGGTTTGATCCACTCACTGTGGAAACCCGTTCCCGGAAAGTTTAAAGACTACATCGCTATTCCCAAGGTAAACATGTACCAGTCGCTGCACACCACGGTTATCGGCCCAGAGGGCGAGCGGGTCGAGGTGCAGATACGTACGCACGAGATGCACCGTTTTGCCGAGGAGGGCATTGCCGCGCACTGGATGTACAAAGAAAGCAAACAGTTCGATTTTCATGACCAGGACAAGTTCACCTGGTTACGGACGATGATCGATTGGGAAAAAGACTTTAAAGACAGCACGGAGTTTATCGAATCTGTTAAGCTCGATCTCTTTGAAGATCAGGTCTACGTATTTACGCCGCAAGGAGATGTTAAAGAGCTGCCACGCGGCGCTACCCCCGTAGACTTTGCCTATGCCATCCACACCGAGATCGGTCAACACTGTGCCGGCGCACGTGTCAATGGCAGGATTGTGCCGATTCGCTATAAACTTCAGAATGGTGACAGGATAGAAATCATTACCTCAGAGTCGCAGAAGCCAAACAAAGACTGGCTTAAGTTTGTGGTTACATCAAAAGCACGTGCCAAAATTCGTGCTTTTCTACGCGCTGAGGAGCGTGACATGGCCGTAACCATTGGCCACGAGCTCCTGGAACAAGAACTCAAAAAGGTAGGCGCAAATTTCAACCGGCTGCACAAGTCGAAAAAGATTTTGCAGGCAGCGAAAGAACTGCACTACCGGTCTGAAGATGACCTGTTGCTTGCTTTGGGTTTTGGTAAGGTGCCGATTCCCAGGGTGATGGCAAAGCTGCTCTCCTCCGAAGAGATCGCCCATGGCAAGATGGAGAAGGCGTCGCTCTTCGGTAGGCTAGTCAGTCGAGTCAGCCGCAAACCGCGATCTGCCATCAAAGTAGGCGGCCTGGATGATGTTTTAGTGCGGCTAGGCAAGTGCTGCACGCCCATACCGGGAGATAGCATCATTGGTTTTATCACCCGTGGCCGTGGTGTTACCGTGCATCGTGCTCAGTGTAAGAAGATTCTTGAGATCGGTGAAGATCGTCGTGTTGAAGTCGCATGGGATCACAATGGTAAGTTCACCCACCAGGCACGTATCCGTGTGCTCACGGTCGACACACCAGGAGTGCTTGCCAACCTCTCCAAGGTCATCTCGCAAAACGGCGCCAACATTGCCGGCGCTAATATCGCCACCACCTTTGGTAAAAAGGCTATGAGCACCTTCCAAGTCGAGCTCAAAGACACGCACCAGCTCTTCAGCATCATGAAGGCGATTGAAAAGGTCGATGGCGTGCTCTCCGTCGAGCGCGTAAGAAACTAACCTATTGAACTTTAAGAAGAGATTTTGGTCTATTAACATATGTTCAAAAATAGCCGTAATATGCACTTATGTATGTGGGACGACCAAACAGATTGGTAAGCACGACCTTTTGACGCTGCTCTAGCCGCGATCGGTTTGTGAAGAACTAGCCCTGGTTACCTTTGGCGTAGACACAAAGGCTGTTCAAACAACAGTGCGCACATTTGGGTTGTTTAAGGCAGATTTGATTGCCAAGCCGGACAAACTGGGCGTGGTAGTCGTTGTAGAGCGCTACATCCTTAGGCAGTGCCTGCATGAACAGTTGCTGTAGCGGATCGTACGCCTTGGCCATCTGTTTGGGTAGGGCATTATCCACAAGACCGAGACGGCGGCAGATACGCGCGGTGTAGGCGTCGACAACAAAGATGGGTTTGTTGAGGGCATAGAGAAGAATCGAATCCGCAGTCTCTTTGCCAATGCCAGAAATTTGCAGCAGCGCAGGGCGCAGCTTTTCTAACGGCTGTTTCGCCATGCGTTTGCAGCTGCCGCCGAAGTTTTTATCTATATAGGCGATAAAGCTTTTAAGCTTGATCGCCTTTTGGTTGTAGTAGCCCGACGAGTAGATGGTACGGGCAAGCCGCTTGTGGCGCACTCTCTTAAGGGCGGTAAAGGAGAGCAGTTGCTCGCGTTTTAGCGTTGTGATTGCCTGGGCAACATTCTGCCAACGGGTGTTCTGGGTGAGGATGGCGCCGATGGCAATCTCCAACGGGCTACTGCCAGGCCACCAACCCAGGTGGCCATTTCGGCGGCGCAGACGTTGATAAATCCTCAGTAATAATCGGCGGCTGGCACCCTGCACGGTTTTCTCCGACTCTGGTTGCTTTTATCCGATCTAGTTGATAATATTAACAATATACCCGCTAACGTCCTGGCTTGGTGCACTCCCCTGGCCGTGGAATGACTATCCCTCCTGCGATCCATAGCCCAGACACCAGAGTGACTGCATGAGCCAGACAATCCTGATTATCACCAAGAAGGACGATACCTTTTTTTCCCAACTAGAGGAATCCGTTTTCAAACAGGGATTCCAAACTCTATGCGTACAACATGTTGCCGAAGTGCTGCCGCGTCTGCAAGTCGAACCCTTTGCCGCCATTGTTTTGGATACCAGTTTGATCAAAGATCCAGAGGTTTTTCTTACTGCGATCCAATCGCACCCCTTAGGTGCCGTCATCCCCTTGGTGATGATTGAAGAGCCAGGAATCGAACGCGACTTGTTGAAGGATCAAAAGACCATTCTCGATCAGACCTTTGTCCGTAATGAGATCTCTCCTGACGGCATTGCCGACTACCTTGTTGAGACCGTCAAACAGGCGGCCAAAGAGAGCAAGAAAGGTGATCTTGGCCATGTCTTGCCGCCTTTTATTTTGCAGATGGCGCATACCATGGGGCTCAATGGTGCGGTCAGCTTTATGAAGCAGCAGGAGCGGCGCATGGTCTATTTTGAAAACGGCGAGATCATCTTTGCCACATCCAACCGTCCAGAAGATCTCTTTGGCCAGTTTCTGCGCAACAAAGGAATGGTCGATGAACAGCAGTGCCAGGAGGCAGCCGCCTATGCGCAAGAGAACGGCCTGCGTATCGGCGAAACGTTTGTACAAAAAAGGATTATCCGTGCTGAGGTGCTCTTTCCACTGCTACAAGATCATTTGAAGAGTATCATCTTACCGATTTTTTCTTGGGAAGAGGGACACTACCGGTTTCTTATTGGTGAAGAGGCAGATCAGAAAGAGATCATCTTCAAATTGCCCGTTAGTCAGCTGATCTATGAAGGCATTACCCAACAGGTGCGCGTCGAACGCATAGCCCTACACCTCGCTCGCCGTGGCAAAGTGCTCGTACCCAACCCCTCTCTTGCAACGCACCTGCATGAACTGATGCTAACCAACCAAGAACGTGATTTGGTGGTGTTGATGAGTCGCGAACGAACCATTGCCGAGTTACTTAAACTCTCCTCTCTCTCTCGGCAGCATACCTTACAGCTCATACTGCTCTTTGTTGTGCTTGGCGTCTGCCATCTCCAGGCAAAGAACAGTGTTAAGAAGGCCGTTGCTGCTAAACCGGTAAAGGCTTCAGCGCCAGCCAAGCCCCGTAAGCCGGCCACGAAAAAGGAGACTGTGCAGGAGACAACCCTGCTTAGCCATCCCATTGAAGATGCTAAGCCCCTGACAGCACAGGCGTGCGTGCCGGTGTTTGTCAGTGATCGCACACCCCTGCCGAGCGATCCGGTCTCAGAGTCTAAGAGGCGATTGCAGCATGGCTCCACGCCGGGAGAATTTCGCCGTGGTGTTGCTACCGGCCTACTATGGGGTCTCTTGTTGGTGGCCGCAGCTCAGCTTAGTTGGAACTACTACTTGAGACAGCAGCAACCGCAACAGAGTAGCTATGGGCAGCGCCTTCTTTCGCAATGGCGACAGCCACGACAGGTCCAATATATTGGTGTTACCCGTGAGGCCAAGGCCATGGATGCCAGCTCTGATGTGGTTAAAACAGCTACCCAAGAGCGCCAGCAACCTCAGACGCAAGCGGCTACGGCTAGGGTGGCAGCAGCCAAGCAGAAGAAATCGCCAACCGTAGTACCCAAGCCGCCGGCTCCCCAGAAGAAATTTCAACAAAATCTCTCACTTGCCAAGCAGTACTACAAACAGGGCAAACTCAAACGTGCCATGCAGCTGGCAACCAACGCTTTGGCAATCAAGCCCCGTAGTGGTGAGGCCCTGGTGCAGCTGGCAAATATCTATTACGATATGGACCGTGAAGCCAAGGCAGTGAGTTATTTAGAGCAAGCCTTAAAGTATGACAGCCGTAACGCCGACGCGCACCTTATCCTTGGCAACATCCATTTGATGCGTGGTAGGAAAGCGTCAGCCGTACGCGCCTACAGAAACTATCTTGAGTATGGCAACGATGCAAAGCAGGGAGCTGAAGTTCGTAAGGTTCTTAGCAAGATTGAACGCTGAAACTGTGCTAAAGTAAGCGCAATGCTTCACAATGCTCGCAACTCAAGTGCTCTCGTGCCACTGCTGGTTGTTGTCGTCCTCCTTCCGTGGTTGGCAGCCTGCATCCACTACCCGCGTTTCACCTTTGGTGAGATACCTGCTGACCATAGTTGCATTGCCCTGTTTCCGTTTGCGAACATCAATGACCCAACCGCAAGCGACAATCTTGTCGGTGATTACCTTGCGCTATCACTTGTCAATGCTGGAGCACGCGCTACCTTGGCACCGCGTGATGTCTTACTGTTCTTCAAGCAGGCAAAACTCGAGTTGCCAGAGATCATGTCTATGGAGGATGCCTTTTACTACGGTGGGCTGTTTCATGCTGATAGCGTCATCTTTGGTCATGTTGCCAAGCTGGCTCTTGCGGATGACGTCAACAATCCCAAGAACCCCGCCATGCTAATGGGTGTTGACCTTTACTTGCTCAATGTAAAAGAGAACAACGTGACATGGGTCTATAGTAGTCGGTTTTACACGAGTAAAGAGAGCTATGTCACCGATCTCTCCAAGTTTTCAAAAGACATCTCTAAGACGTTACTTGCCAACTATGTTGGTAAGGGCAGTGCCTCAGGGAAGAGCTGTTGGGATGAAGCAGAGATCGTTGCCAACCTCCGAGCTGTCGATAAGTGGCAGCCAAGCTCTCAAGCAGAAGCGGCAAGCGCATCATCCAAAGTTGCGCCACAGCCACAGGTGCAACTATCCAAGGGCGCCGAGCGGATCTATCAATCCTTGCTGGCGAAAAAGGTTGTCAAGTTGGGCGGTCTTTTTAAGGGACGTTCTAGCCGCCTGCTTGAAGCAAGGAAGATGCAACTCCGCATCATTGGCGAGGCCATGGCGGCCCTACCTGCTTCCTCTCAGTTTATGATTGAAGGCCACATCGATGCCACGGATGACAGCAACAATGACTTTTGGATCTCAGCGCAGCAGATTAACAAGGTACGCGAGTTGCTCCACTCTGACTTTAACAGCCTCAAGGGCCGCCTGCAGATCCGTACCAAGGCCGGCACCAACCCACTCGTGCCCAACATCAATCAAAAGAGCCGCGAGAAGAACCGGCGCATTTTGATTTCAGTGGTTTCTCCGTAGATTTCCCGAGCTTGTTTTAAGTATCTGTAAATATAGGTTTATTTTTGGTTGACGTAGTTCCCACGCTGCCTATATAATGCGCTACGTTAAACAGATTAAGCCGTGTAAAGTGAGAGGTAAGGTCCCATGTTTTATATGCGAATGCCGCTATATGTGCTCCTTCTAATAACGTTCTTTGCATCTCCGAGCTGGGCGCAAGAGGAGGAACCATTCCTCCCTGTTGTTACTGCAGCAGGCAAGCAAGCAGATGAGAACAATGATGGCAAACTGTCTGTGTCGGAGCTCTCTGCCATGGAGGCAGATGCACTGGCGAGAGAAGTCTCTAAAGGAATAAGGGATGGGGATGCCAACCCCAATACTTCTGCCAGCGCCACCTTACAGCTTGAGGACAGCAAGGTGGTCATAGTGATGGCTCAAGTACGTCTAGACGAAATGGTCTATGGTGCCAACACTGAAGCGGGTTTTTCCCAAATCATCATTGCACGCTTGACTAAAACAGATCACGAGCGAGCGGCACAGATATTGGTCGGCGAGTTGCAAGTGGCTCAGCGTTATCAACGTAAAGGGATCCTCGCTTCCTACTTTGAGGCTTCTAGCATACCGATTGCAACGCACGCCAAAATGCTTGTGGCAGCAAGACGTGTGACGCGTAGTGAAGAAGAGGGCCAGCAGAAAGATTTTTTTGCAGACATACTTAGCTTGTTTACCGATGAACAGCTGATCGCATTCTTTTCGCCGTTGCGCACCGAAGATGCAGCCACTGCGACAAGAGTTTTAACTGAACTCTTGGATAGTTCTATCGCGACTGAAGAAAACCTTCCTGCTCTAACCTCAAACCAAGAAGATCGCGCTTTTGTTCTTGGGGCAGTACCAGAACTCTTGCGTGATAAGCCGTGGAATGCATCTCGTTTCTTTGACTCGGAAAGACAGTTTTTTAGTAGCGATGAAGCCATCACTGCTCTGTTGAGCTGTGATGACGAAACACTAGCCATGATTGTTGGCAGCAAGGTGGACAATGTCTTGACTGATGTGGTTGTAAATCTTTTGCAGCGGCTTTATAACCAAGATCGTGACAGAGTGCTGCGCCTTGCAACGAGCGATGCGAGTACAAAATATCCAATTGTACGTGGTAGACTATTTGCACACTTTCTTAATGTAGACCCTACTAACCCCTTTCGTACCCGTCTGCTAATTGAAAACAATCCCAGCATTCTTCGGATTATTGCGCCCGACTATCAAGGGGTTCTTCCGGGAGAGGACCTCTACAACGCAATACAGAGGATGATTCCTGGATACACAGAAGCGGCCCAACTACTTCGAGTACAAGCGGTTAATGTATTGTTCAGAGCTGGGAAGATAACCGACGAGGTGCGGGAGCAATTCAATGCGGCAAGTGCTACTGACCTTGAGGCCACGCGCCGACAAGAGGAGGAGGCGGCTGCGAGCATCGTAAGGGCGAGCCGTACTAGAGAGATTCGTAGTCGCCGATTCTATGCGATTAACGATACCCGCACCGACACCTCAATCACGTCCATGGCGAAGTGGTTCCGTAATAAATTAGATCAGACAGTAACCGTTGCCATAGGACCACTACACTTCAGCTCCTCTATCCAGGCGATAAGCCGTAAGATCAAAGCCAAGCTGGCACTCGCCTTAATGCCAGAGCTCTACCAAGGGATCCAGCAGACCCTTAAAAAACAGCAGGAAAGACTCAGAGCGCTTGAGGAGATGCCAGCGTCAAGACAGCAGGACAGACTGAAAACGGCCATGGAGAAGAACCTCAAAGTATTAGAGCTCATCGAAGCTATCTTTGTCGTGGGCTCAGAGGGAGACCCGATTGCTGCCTGGTCAAAACCAGTTGGTAGTGCGATAGAGCAGCAGCCGCGCATTGAGGAGCATCGCCGAGAGGTAAAAGGCCTTGTTGAGACCTCAGGTGTTCTTGAGTGGAAGGAGTTTGCCAATATTGGTTCGATAGAGGGTGATCTTGCACCTGCGAGCTACGGGGCTGAAGACTGGCGTCTGGCTCTGCTTTGGCCGGTGATGAAGCTGCTTGGCAACTATAATTTTGCTGCCGAGAACCCGCAGAGTTTTGATACCGGCGTAGAATTTATGCTCGCTGCTGCCGGTGCAGGTGCGATCGACGCGTTACAGAGTGCGACTGAATTTAATGGGTTGGCTGGAGAGGCGCAGTTCTTGTCGCCAGGAAAGATTGTAGCCGAGTTGGCGAATTTCGATATTACGCACGAATCCGCATTTCCTGCCTACCTTGACACACTCGATCAGAATCGTGCAAGCATTGTCACGGCTGTTTCCAAAAATCCTGTTGTTGCCAAGAGCGAAGATGTAGTTGAAGTAACCGTTGCAGGTGTTGCCATTAAAACTATCGGTCTCAGCCGTGGTTTTGCTGTTATCCCGCAAGCTGAAGATTTTCTTAGTCGAGCTATCCAACTACGACTGGATGCTTATGCATCGCCTGACCTTCGTGCCCATTTTGAAATCATTGATGAGATTGATTTTGATGATCCTGGCACTGCGAGTGCTGATTTTGGCCTGCGTGTGGCAATTAACTATTTGGACGAGAGTGAACGCTACAGAGACCGCTACGGTAAAACCTACGAAGGCCTGCGTTTTGCCGAGTCTACAGCGATTGCTCTAGCCAGCCTTGAAGAGAGTGAGATGAGTCGTGTGGAGCCGCGATCAACACGTGCTGGTGAAGAAACTTGGCAGGCGCTTATTGAGCAGGTGCCTGGGACCTGGGATCTTCTTGCTGCGTACGCCAGCCACATCTACTCCGTTGCAGTGTCTCTTCCAGAAGAGCATCAACTCGATCGAGCCAGTCATGAGCAGCTGCGCACCTTGGCAGATCTTGCCACCCGCTTTGCTGGACTCACCCAAGATGGCGTACGGATAGAAGAGAATGTTCCCTTTGTGAAATTAATTGATGAGGATAAAGTTTTAAGCCTGCGGGAGCTCATCCGTTCAGATGAGGGTCTTGCCGACAGGAAGCCTGTAATCACTCGTCTTCATGCGGACAGACTTACCAGGATGAGGACATATGGTGCCACAGGTTGCGTGAAGGAGCTGTACCTAGTTCTAGGTTCCGACAGCCTAGGTGAGCCAAAACTAGCGATTTTTCCAGCACTGCAGATTTTAGAAATTGTCGATTCCGCAGATTCAACGCGTACAAGTCTGAGCCATGCAAGTGATCTTGCCAGCGGCGAAGTGTCAGGTGTGCAGAGAGTTTTCCCAACGCCAGAGGGCTCTACCTATTTAGACGACATTTGGCCACGACAGTAATATTACAGCAAACAGAACTCATTTCAGAAGCGATACCATGCAGGAGCTCTCGGGTGAGGGTGGTCTTGCCCGTCTGCCGCGCCCCAGTGAGGATAATGGCTGGAAACTGTTTTACAAACTGTCGGAATGTAGAAGATATTGCATTAAATTTGGAGACTAGCGAAACAGCGGGTTTTGTTCGTCCGGCTTGTAAGGCAGCTGCAGGTGCTCATAGGCGCGTGGGGTGGCGACACGGCCACGTGGTGTGCGGCTGATAAAACCCTGTTGCAACAGAAAGGGTTCATACACCTCCTCAATGGTTAGGCTCTCCTCACCAATGGCGGAAGCCAAGGTATCCAGGCCAACCGGGCCGCCCTCAAACAGCTCAATAATGGTCTTCAAGATTTTGCGATCCATCCAATCAAAACCCTGCTGATCGACCTCGAGAACGTCGAGGGCCTTTTGCGCCACATCACCGGTAATGCTGCCCTTGGCCTTGACCTCAGCAAAATCGCGGATGCGCTTGAGCAGCCGGTTGGCAATGCGCGGTGTGCCGCGGGCGCGCGTCGCTACGGCAAAGGTTCCCTGCTTATCAATGGGAATGTCGAGGATTTTGGCTGAGCGTTGGATGATCTGTTGCAGCTCATCGCCACTGTAGAAGTCGAGCCGCTCTACCACACCAAAGCGATCCCGCAGCGGTGAGGTGAGCAGGCCAGTGCGGGTGGTTGCGCCAATCAGGGTAAAGCGTGGCAGATCCAGCTTGATGGTACGGGCACTGGGACCTTCACCAAGTATGATATCCAGCTTGTAGTCTTCCATGGCCAAGTAGAGCATCTCTTCGACAACGCGGTTGAGTCGATGGATCTCATCGACAAAGAGAATGTCGTTGTCCTCGAGGTTGGTCAGAATTGCGGCGAGATCTCCGGCCTTCTCCAATACCGGCCCTGAAGAAGAGCGCATACCCACTTGCAGCTCATTGGCGACGATCGCTGCCAAGGTGGTTTTACCGAGCCCAGGGGGGCCACAAAAGAGACAGTGGTCCAGCGGTTCCGCCCGTTTCTTGGCAGCGGCAATAAAGATCTGCAGCTTCTCCACCACCTTACACTGTCCGACATAGTCGCCGAACCGTTGTGGCCTTAAGGTGATCTCCTCGCCTTTTTCGTCTTTTTGCACTGCTGGCATACAAACGGAGTCTTTGCGTTGTGGTTGGATTTCATTCATGCCATGTCCTTAGAAGTTGGAGTCACACTCTTCACACGGCCGGTGCCGCTACCGAGAATACGTAAGGTTGCGCGGATCGTCATCTCTAAAGAACGGTTGGGATCAGCCGGCACTTTGTCTAGAGCCGACTCAATCTGTTGGCGTCGGTAACCGAGTTGGCTGAGCGCAGCGATTACATCTTGATAATGAGGTTGCTGGCTGGCGAGAGGGAGACCGACCTCCTCTTGCTCGAGCAGTTTGGCGATGGCGCCCTTAAGTTCTACAACAATCTTCTCTGCGGTCTTGCGACCAATACCACGCATGCTCTGCAGAAAGTCAACGTCCATCTGGTTGATGGCGTGTGCTAGCTGCTGTGGTGGACAACAAGAGAGAATGTGGATTGCCTGACGCGGACCAATGCCTGAGATAGCGACCAACAGTTTGAATAGCCTCTGCTGCAGAGGATTTGCAAAGCCGTAGAGATGGATGGCGTCTTCTCGAGTGACGGTGACAATGTCTAACTCCATGGTGCTGCCTAACGGTGGCAAGCTCTTTATAAAGCTCTCCGCAAGGAAGACACGGTAACCAACACCGTGCACGTCGAGGATGATGCAGTCTTGCTTAACCGCATGCAGCGTACCATGTAGATAACCGATCATGGACGTCGCTCCGCTCGACTATGTGGCGACAGTGCTGTGGTTGAAGATTTAGTGTGACGCAACCACGGAGTCAGGTGGCAGTGGTAGATCGCCAGAGCTAGAGCGTCGGTGGCGTCCAAACTGCGCATAACTTTTCCGTGCAACAGCACCTTCACCATCCTCTCTACTTGTGATTTTGTTGCAGCGCCCGATCCGGTAATGCCCTTTTTGACAGCGCGCGGAGAGTACTCAAAGACCTCAAGCCCATGTTGGGCACCGACAAGCAGCGCCACCCCACGCGCCTGCCCCAGTTTCAGAGCAGACTGAGCGTTTCTGGCATGAAACACTGACTCTACTACCATGATCTGTGGTCGGTATTGCGATACCAGCTGGTTCAAACCGTCGTGAATGATGCCAAGCCTCTTTGGCAGGTTGGTTTGATTGTCTCCCGCCCGTGCCTTGGTGGTGCGGATAGTGCCACTGGTTAGGCAGGCAAGAGTGTCACCCCGATCCTCTATAACGCCAAAGCCCGTTACCTGGCTGCCGGGATCAACTCCGAGAATACGACGTCCTAGTTGCCGTTTTCTGTGGGTGGTCATCTACGACCTGGCCTCCAGTAGAGAGTCATCCATATCAAAGTTAGCAAAGACATTTTGTACATCATCGTGATCTTCGAGCTCTTCCATCATCTTGAGCATCTGCTCCGCCTCCTTGCCAGCGAGCTTTACGGTGTTCTGTGGAATCATGGTGATCTCTGCTACCGTGTATGGAATCTGCTTTGCCTCGAGACTAGCTTTAACAGTATGGAATGACTCCACCGCAGTAATGACTTCAAACTCCTGCTCGCCTTCGCGTATATCCTCGGCACCTGCCTCTATGGCAGTCTCCATGAGCGCTTCCTCTTGGATACCGTTGGCAGCGACAACAATCAAACCACGTTTGTGGAACTGCCAAGCCACACAGCCGCTCTTACCCAGCGATCCCCCACATCGGTCAAAGATCTTGCGAATCTCTGGAGTAGAACGATTACGGTTGTCCGTAACTACTTCCACCAATACCGCGCTCTTGCCAGGACCATAACCTTCACAACAGTACTCTTCAAGCTGGCTGCCACCTTCGAGCTCACCCGTGCCCTTTTTAATGGCCCGGCTAATGTTCTCACTCGGCATGTTGACGGCCTTGGCACGATCGATGGCCAGCCGTAGCCGAGGGTTGGTGTCGGCGTCGCCACCCCCTTGCCGAGCCGCAACAGTAATCTCCCGAATTAACTTGGAAAAAACCTTGCCACGCTTGGCGTCGGTAGCCGCCTTCTTACGCTTGATGGTACTCCACTTCGAATGGCCAGACATTGGCTACAGCTCGCTCCTCGCCGGGTGGGTGCGGAGAATCCTATCAAAAGGCCGCTGGTTTTTCTAGCCTCGCGCCGGCCTTAGCGCTGGTGGCTATTTTCTGGAAAAAACCACTTAAAACAGGCATAAAAGAGTTGATTTTTTGGCGTAAGCGAGTAAATAGACGACCTTACTTTGCGACGATGACCTGACGTTATCCAATCACAAGGTCGATGGCAGGGGGGCGTATGGATGAAAGCGCTTGGGTATCACTTACTGCTGGAATTTAAGGGATGTCCCGAAGAAATTCTGACCGATCAAGATTTTATCGAACGCACTCTCTTAGAAGCCTCGCGCCGGGCCAAGACCCACGTTATCAGCAAACACTTTCACACCTTTAGTCCCCATGGTGTCAGTGGTGCGATTGTCATTGCCGAGTCGCACATCTCCATCCACACCTGGCCAGAGTTTGGTTATGCAGCCCTGGACATCTTTACCTGCGGCGACAACGCGCTGCCACACCTCGGCACCAGCTATCTCATAGACGCCTTTCGGCCGCAGTTCACAAAAGTAGTGCAGGTCGAGCGTGGCCTCTTCGGCGCAGCGGGTAGACTCATGACACCCAGAACCCACAACTTAGACAGAGATGAGGTAGCACATGGCAAAATTCAAGAAGCCAGCAACGCAGTGGCATAACGAGTGGATCTCGCCAGACGAATTCCACGCCCACGGCATCGATCGTATCATCCTTGAGAAGAAGACCCCATTTCAGTCTCTGCAGGTGATTGAGACGCCAAAGTATGGACGCTGTCTGGTACTCGATGGCGAGATCCAGAGCGCTGCAGTGGATGAGTTCATCTACCATGAGGCGCTGGTGCATCCAGCCATGCTGAACGTTGGTTCGGCGCGACAGATTTTGCTTGTCGGCGGTGGCGAGGGCGCGACGCTGCGTGAGATCTATCGCCACTCAGGGGTTGAGCGGGTCACTATGGTAGATATCGATGCTGAGGTGGTTGAGGCGTGCAAGCAGCATCTGCAGGAAATTCACCAGGACGCCTTTGATGATGCGCGCACGCAAGTGGTGATCGACGATGCGAAAAACTTTGTTGCCACCTGTAAGCAGCGCTTTGATCTGATCATCAGTGATATCTCGCAGGCCCATGAGGGCACCACCGCGGCCTATATGTTTACACGCGAGTTTTTCGAGCAGGCGGCAGAGCTGCTTACTGATCGTGGCATACTAGTACTGCAGAGCGGTGCTGCAGATATGCAGGATTGCGAGTTTTTCGTGCGGCTCAATAGAACGTTGAAAACGGTCTTTCCCCAGGTGCTGCCGTATGCCGCCAATGTGCCGAGTTTTCGCGCCCATTGGGGCTTTCAGTTGGCTATGAAGCAGAGTGAACCGAAGCCCTTGGAGTGGCATGAGATCGATGCCGAACTGAGCCGTCGTGGCTTGGAGCGTGAGCTACGCTTCTACGATGGTCTCACCCACAGACATATCTTCAGCCTACCCAAACATCTGCGCGTTGCGCTTAAGCGGCAGATGCCCATTTATACGGTGACCGACAAGCCGGCGCTCTATAAAGCGCAAGCTTGAGCTGCCGCTTAGTAACGAATAGACTAATCTGTTAGAACAGAAACGCTCTGTTGCCGTGAACTTAATGTGATGAGCCGTTACGCGATTATCCTTGTCCTCGTAACTCTTGCTAGTCCTGGGGCTGCAGCCACGCCCTTTCAGGTCCATCCCCTGCACGAAGAGTACCGTCTCGATGGCAGTGAGCAGCAGATCACCGTTGGCGTCATGATCCGCATGCCGCAGGACCACTACCTCTTTGCCGATAAGACAAATTTTACCATTGAGGCCATGGAAGGCGTTGAGGTTGGTCCGCTTGAGCACCCAGAGCCGATCACTAAATTCGATAGCTTTTTAAAGAAAGAGGTCGCTATCTTTCCAGGTAAGTGGGAAGAGGTGACCTTAACGCGAACGATCTCCTTACCAAAGACAGCGTCGAGCAAAGGCCTCAGTTATTTTCTCAAGGCGCGGGTTAACTATCAGGGTTGTAGTCCTAAGGTCTGCTTTTTGCCTGCAAGTCGCCAGTGGCCGATCAAGGTGATCGTCCAGCCGATTGGCAGCAGCACTACGGACACAAGCGGTAGCGTCGCGACGGAATCCAAGTGGAACTTCTCTCATATTGCGCAACGGGGGTGGTTGTGGGCCCTGCTGTTGGCATTTATCGGTGGACTTGCAAGCTGTTTGCTCCCCTGTGTCTATCCAATGATACCGATAACCATTGCCGTGATTGGGGCAAAGCAGACAACCTCAAAGCTTGTGAGTCTGCAGCTTGGGCTGCTGTTTGCAGCTGGGTTGGCGTTAACCTATGCGGTTCTTGGCCTTGTTGCTGCAAGCTCGGGGGCTCTATTGGGTTCGGCGTTGCAGAGTCCTTGGGTGCTGCTGTTGGTGGCGGCGATCTTTATCGCCATGGGTATGAGTATGTGTGGGCTCTTTGCCTTTCGTCTACCCTACTTCATCAACCAGTGGGCGAGTCGTCTGGATAACAAACAGGGACATGCCGGTGTTTTGGCAACCGGTGCCATAACTGGCGTGGTTGCAGCTCCCTGTGTGGGCCCGGTCATTTTGGGTGTGCTCACTTTTGTGGCAAAAGAACAAAATCTGTTACTTGGGTTTTTCATGCTCTTTTTCTTTGCGCTTGGTTTAAGCCTGCCCTTTGTCTTGCTTGGCATCTTTTCCTCAATGCTGACGCAGCTACCAAAGAGTGGCTTGTGGATGGAGCGGGTCAAGCAGCTCTTTGGTTTTGTGCTGATTGGAATGGGCATCTACTTTCTTGTGCCCGTGTTACCCAGTTGGGCTTTCCACCTCATGGTGGTTATTGTTTTGGTTGGTTTGGCCGTGTTAATTCGCCTGCGCCGGTTTTTTGGTCGCCTGGCTTCAACGCTGCTATTTGCGGTTCTACTCATTGTGGCTGGCGCTCTCTTCTTTGGCTCGCTACTGCCAAGGCTGACAGCGCCCTACGAGGAGACAGCAGCGACCAAATCAACCATTGCTTGGCAACCTGAATTAGACACCGCCTTAGATCAGGCGCGTACCGCTAACAAACCAGTGATCGTCGATCTCTTTGCTGAGTGGTGTGTTGCCTGTAAGGAGCTCGATCGCTACACTTTTTCTGACAGCCGTGTTGCCGAGCTGGCTAAACAATTTGTGGCGGTGAAGTTGGACTTTACGGAACTAGATGCAGACAACGATCGCATCATGCAGCGCTACAACGTCTTGGCGCTACCAGCAATTCTCTTCTTCAACCGCAAAGGCGAGTACCTCGCCTCCGAGCGCATCAACGGCTTTGTCGACGCCGAGGCCATGGTGCAAAAGCTGCAGCAGGTCCTCAAGCGGTAACTGACTAATTTTTTTTTCCAACAACTTAGTCTTTCCTATCCCCTCTTGACACCCCCTAACGCATCGCATACAAGATTGAGTCATCAGGATATAAGATGGCCGAGCTACATCATAAGATTCTCTCAACGAGCCTGCTCTTGGTTTTCATGCTGTGTAGCTCTGTGGTTTTAGCTACAACAGACTCCACCCCATCCCAGAAGCTATGGTCTGAGCTTTCGTCTCTTTGGCAGGATGCCTCCCACATCGGTCTACTGCAGAGCGCTTCGGTATTAGCCAAGCGTGAGGGTGTGGAACAGCTGGGTGGTTGGGAGATCAAGAAGCGTCGGCGGCATATTGAGTTTCGTTTAGCTGAGCTAGAGCCTCAGGTGGAAGCCCACTCGGATCCAAAGGTACGGCATCTCTACCGTGAGATAGGTTGGCACCTAGATAGAGCGCTACCCTTTACCGCCGTGCAATTAGTCCATGAGGAGGCGTTGAGCCTACTCTTTCATGCTAAGGACCATCCCTTAGATCCTCTGGCGGAGCTGGGTGCAAACCTATGGCGAGACTATACGCCTGCGGGATGGATCACTTCCCAGTTTGTGGAGGATCCCTTGGCTGATTTTTCCATCCAAGACCCCGAGGCCCTAAAAGCCATCGCCATAGAGGAGATGGGTTATACGGCTCACCCCATGAGCGTCTTTCTGCTCTATGAGATCTTCATGGATCACAAGGTCTCTCTGGCAGATGGCACCGCTTATCGTCGTTATGGTGAGCCCTATCAATGGATGAAGGCGTTAGAGGCTTTGGGCAACCTCGGTTGGTTGGTCCCAGCGATGTTATCGTCAGGGGAGTTCTCACGACTACTCGCCCATCTTCGTAGCCATCGTGACCATGACACCTGGTTGAACTGGGATACGGGTTGGTTTGCATCCGAGCAGGAGTTTCATCAATGGCTACGTCGGATCGAGGAGCGCCTCCTCAACCGTGAGCCGTCTCGAACCTACACCTTTGCCCGGTGGGAGGAGCAGAAGAATGCTTGGTATCCACAGCGTTTGAAGAACCTCATTCCCGACATGGCTTACTTCAGTATGAGCTGTATGGGTTGGGATGAGGATCCTGAGGTCTTTGCCCGCAAGATGCGCAACAATGCGCTCACAGGTTTTGTTGGAGCGCCCTGTTATCGTTTTGTGCGGGATACCGGCAAGTTTGTCTGGAACTCAGCATGGGAGTTTCGTCCGGTGGTGAGAACCCTGTTTATGGATGAGTATGATCCAGAGACCTGGGAAGCACTTGGCAAGGGCCCTCGTGGCTATGCCGATAGTTGGTTGAACATGGCCCTGGTTGCCGTGATGGCAGAAGGTGCCATGCGTACCTCAGGCAGCATCCTGCGGGCCCGGGCGCGTACTATGCAGCGCTTGCGCTTGCAGGAGAAGGCGCTAGCAGCACGGGAGCTGGCTGAGTTTAATAGAGAGGCCGGTCGATGGTTGTGGGATAAAGGGAAAGGGCCTAACTTTATTGAACCAGGAAAGCCAGGCAGACCCGCGAAACCTGCAAAGCCAGCCAACCCCTATGCCTATGATCCTTCCAAGGCCTTTGCTGAGAGTCTAAGAGAACCAGCTGCAAACCAAGGCTCGGGGCCACGATCCTTAACCCCACAAGATCATGCGGGTCCAGCTCAAGCGGTCTTGAACCCACCGAAAAAACCTTCTGGGAAAACCAAAAACCCACAGAATAACCGGCAAACAACTACGGAAAATACTCCCACAACAACCATGCCAGATATGCCAGCTGTGGTACCCACCGTGCTACCCGTTGTGCCAGTGAGGGTCCCAGCGCCTGATGCAACACCCGCAACCACACTTGCAGCACCCGATCAAGAGGCGCCAATAGGACCACCATTTCAACCAGATCTTATAGAGCTGCCGTTGTCGCCTTATTTGGATCTTACCCCATCGGACGAAACGGTTGAGCAGGAACCAACGATTATTGTGCCGACACCTCCCGATGGGGATGTCATGGCTCCCATAGTCATCGATGATGTGCCATACCAAGGCGAACGTCTTGTTGAGCAGCGTAATGAAGAAGACGAGGCCTTAACGGTTCCTACTATTATCAAAGCAGAGAATCGTGATGAATCAGGAGAACCTGATGAGGGGGAGAGTCCTGTTGAGGACGAGGGAGGCACACCTGCAGAAGAGGAAGCAGCGGCTGAAGAACCAACACCTGCTGAGGTCGAGGCCCTCAAAACGGCCTTGAGCATCTATATGCAGGTAATGCTGGCAGTTGAACGTTTTGTACGTATGGGTACAGTCTATGCCGATAGCACCGACACGAGTCAACATACTCCGGAAAGTTTTGTCGAACACCTAATGACCTCTATGAGTATGTCTTTACCGTTAGCGGTATTTTGGCTCTTTGAGCCCACTCCATTTGACCGACAGTCTCTGCAGAGGCAGTTAACAGAGCTATTCGAAGCTGCGGGCTTGGCTCCGAATGAACCAATCTTTGCGGAATTTTTGCGACGGGCTATAGCTTTTGAGATCTTTCTAATAAGGGGTGAGTTTGTAAGAGACGCCCAATCGGAAACTAGTCAAGCTTTTCGGGAAAGGGATGAATTGCGGGCCGCCGATCCAGTTGAGCTGCTACATGATATGGCAAGAAATCTTTCACGAGACCTAATGGACGCTCTAGTGAGCTTTTTTGCCGCTTATGAAACAGCCTCAACTACGCTTAAAAGGGGCGTTAAGGAGTTTGCAAATGACCCTAAACCATCAACTGACAGCATGCTCGCTGCTGTTGAGAGTTTGCAAAAAGAGCTGAGTCAATTAAATGAGCATTTAGATAAGACTCTTGAATCGCCAGACCTGAATCGTGCCGAGAGACAACACTTAGACGATGGACTAAGTCGGCTAAAAGTAGTGCTCGAAAGACTTCAGCACTCTATTGACGAACAGGATACTGGTAGAACTATGGAACAGGAGCATCTTCGTTCTATTCTATCAATCTTAGACGAGCTTGCCCTTCCCATTGCTGGTCTTCGGGAGCTCTACGAAAAAGTTGGCCTTATTCCAAGTGGTGAAGAGGCCGCTGAACGTTTAGTGCAGGATTATGAGCCAGAGACTGTAGCATCTATAGAGGAGGCTGCAAAAGATCGAGAGGCGTTCGCGGATGCGGCATTAGCGTTTACTGAGGCTCTTATGGTTGATGAGATCACTTTAGAATGTATTGAGAGGATGCGGCAAGCATTAACAGAAGTCGAAGCGGCTTCTCTGGCATTAGCCGCTGACAGAGGAGACACTGCAGATACTGTCGCATACGTCAAAGACGTCCGCGCTTCAATTGAGTTTGTCGCGCTATTGCTCGAAGAGCTAGAGACACTTACCCAAGAGAGCTCCGTTCCCGAATTTGAGACGCTTGTAGAACAACGACTGGTCTCTTTTGTTGATCCCAATACTGCTAACTATAGAGAATGGTCAGAGTTGTCGCCCGCTGAACTCCTGTTACGGCTGTTCATAATCGATGAAAGTGGGCCTGTTAATCCATCCGCGGTTGCGCAAGCAGAAGCTTTGAGAAAAGGCTTGGTACCCTTAGATGAATTTGCAGTTCCTAACACTATTGGATACGGGAGAACAAATTGGTCCAAATTTGCACGCCGGGCACTAGACGATCTAGACAGACTCACACCCAGAACAGACTTATTAACACCCGACGACGGTTGAGGTACGGCTAGAGGTTATCGACCCGTACGTAACAGACGACTAGGCGACGGCAGCGTCTTCGTTCGGGGTTGGCATGGGGACCTCGCGGCTGACCGGACGCACACCAGGCTCTTCTAAGCGTACGGAGACGGTCTTGGAGATGCCGGCCTCTTCCATGGTGATGCCGTATAAGTTTTGTGCCACCTCCATGGTGGTCTTATTGTGGGTGACGATTACCAGCTGCGACTCCTTGCTGATCTCCTTGGCAACGCTGTTGAAGCGACGGGTGTTTTCATCGTCTAGAGGGGCGTCCACCTCATCGAGGATGCTAAAGGGCGATGGCTTGTACTTGAAGATGGCAAAGATAAGGGCTGCAGCTGTGAGCGCCTTTTCACCACCGGAGAGCAGGTTGATGTGTTGGGTTCGCTTGCCCGGAGGTCGCGCCATGATGGTGATGCCGCGCTCTAGCGGGTCTTCTTGTTCCTCACCGGTTAGCAGGATCTCCGCTTTGCCGCCCTGGAAAAACCTCGGAAACATCTTTTTGAGCTCGACGTTGATGCCATCAAAGGCCGCAAAGAAGAGCTTGCGCGTAGTCGAGTCTATTTTCCGAATGGTTTTGTGCAGCGATTTTAAAGACTGTTCTAAATCATCACGCTGACTTGAGAGAAAGTCAAAACGCTCTTTGAGAAAGGCGTGTTCTTCCACCGCACCAAGGTTGACCTCGCCCATGCGATCCATGGAATTGCGCAGGCGTTCCACTTCTTCGTCTGTTTCTGCCGTGATCTCCACAGGTTCTGGGGTGGCGGCGGTAAGATCGACCTTCCACTTTTCTAACATCAAATCTCGCAGGTGCTCTTTTTTGACAGCGAACTCTCGCAGTTGAATTTCTAACTCGGAGAGCTTCTTGGTGAACTGATTGGCTGCTGCTTCACTCTCACGCCGGCTGACTTCTGCCTGCTGCAGTTGGCTGTTGACCTCTTGGTAGTTGCGCTGACACTCTTGGAAGGCGCTCTCCAGCTCTGCTACCTGCTGCTGTAGGCTTAGCAGTGTTTGGCCGATACCATCGAGCTCTTGCCGATTGTCATTCTCCCGCTGCCATAGCTGTTGCAACTCTGTCTCTAACTGAGCAACGCTCTTGCGGTTGGTCTCTAGATCATTTTTCAGGCGTAGTTGCTCCTGGGTCAGATGTTCCTCGCGCTCTAGAGCCGAGGCGTTCTGCACTCGTGTGCTGGTTGCCTGCTCTTGTAGCTCTGTGAGTTTGAGTTGCTGCACCTCTCCTAGCTGTTGTAGTCTTGCCTCTTCCCGTTGCATCTCAGCCTGCTCAGTTTGTGCCTGCTGTAGCTGTTGTTGCTGGCTTTGCATCTTTGCGGTAAGTGCCTGATGCGACGTGGTTACTTCACTGTTTTGTTGTTCGAGTTCACGGATGCGCTCTTGTAAACGCGCTAGGTTATCATCTAGCCCGCCTAGGTCCTTGTCTGCTTCGACTTGTTTGAGGCGGAGGCTTTGCAAATCTTCATCAAGGCGCTGTTTTTCATCCGCAAGGTTGTCTTTCAGTGCTGTCAGTGTGTTGGCTGCTGTCTCCGCGTCTTGGAGCTTTTCGCTGTGCTCAAGGCGGAGCTGGCGCAGCTCTTCAATCTGTCGCTTGCGCCGCAAGATGCTCTGATAGTTTTTGTTGCTATCACCCGCGGTTACTTCGGCACCGGCAGTGATGATCTCGCCATTTAAAGTGACAAACGTTTTTGTAGCAGCACTACCTTTGCTAAGGCGAACAGCGGTTTGCAAGTTGTCCACAACTACGGTATCGCCACAGAGATATTCGATGACCGCTCTGTACTTGCCAGAGCAGTCGATCTGTGCCGCCATAGGGCCAATGACACCAGAGCCACTCAGGGTGTCGTCTGGCTTATCCTTTGCGGTCTTGGTAATGTCCCGTGGGATAATGGTTGTGCGCGGTACCGCACCTTGGTTGAGAATCTGCAGCATCAAGCTTGCGGGATGGTCCTTAACCACGACCCAGGAGAGCCGCTCTCCCAAGTATACTTCAACCGCCTTTTCCAGCTCTTTACTCACAGTAATGAGTTGCGAGATCGGCGCAACGATTTTGCGGCCACAACTCTGCTTCGCGACTTGCATAAACTGACTCAGATCTTCTTCACGCTGTAGTGCCAGCATCGACTCCAATTTGGAGTTTGCCTCAGTGTAGGCCTCTTTGAGCTGCTGGCGTTCGCTTTCCAGTTCGTTGAGCTTTGTGGCGGCACTCTCTAGCTCTGTATGGAGGGTCTGTAGGCGCTGCTGTTTTTCTTCAACTTCGGCAGCGAGGTGAGCTTTTTGCTGCTGTTGCTGTGTTTGTGTCTCGACAACCTGATGTCGCTCGCTCTCAACCTGTTGCTGGTCTTGTTGCCAGCGGATTTGAATTTGCCGCTGATCCCCGGCTTTTTCTTGCATGGCGGCAAGTTGGCTTTGCAGCGTGGTGATGGTGGTTAACTGCTCTATGAGCTTGTTGTGGTTTTCCTCCTGGAGCAGCTGGTAGTTTTGCTGCTCGGCTTCCAGTGCCGTCTTTTGCACGGCAATGCTCTGCAGGCGGATATGAGAGTCTCTATTGTCCTCTTTAAGACGACCGAGTTCTCTGCCGCCGCTTTGCAACTCGTCTTCTATAAGTTCGTTCTTAAGCCGTAGCCGTTCAAGTTCACTGGTTATAGTGACTCGTCGCTCGCCGAGATCGGTGTGTTCCTTGCCAAGGTAGGCTTTTTGATGTTCCTTCTCCGCTAAGCCTTTGCCCGCCTCAAACAGTGCCTTTTGCGCGGTCTGCACTTGACCTTCATACTCGTGCAGTTTGATTTTCAGTGCTTCACTCTGGGCAGAGAGATCAGCGGCTTTGGACTCCATACTGAGCAGGCTTGCATTCGTCTGCTGTTTCTCGGCATCGAGGCCATCCATCTTAACTTGAATTTCATTCATCTGCTGCTGGGTGAGGTTGAGCTCCAACAGCCGCAAGCGATCGCGGTACTCCCGGTAGCGTTCTGCCTTACGCGCTTGACGTTCGAGATAACGGATCTGTCGCGAAATCTCACTTAAGATGTCGCTGACTCGGATGAGGTTCTTTTGTGTCGCTTCAATACGGCGCAGAGCAGCTCGCTTACGCGAGCGGTAAAAGGTAATACCCGCAGCCTCTTCAATAAAGGTGCGCAGTTCATCCGGTTTAGCAGAGACGACGTTGTGGATACGCCCCTGCTCAATGACCGAATAGAGGCCAGCGCCCGTGCCCATAAAGATATCGCTGATGTCTTTGAGTCGGCAGGGCGTTTTGTTGATCAGATATTCGCTCTCGCCATCGCGAAACACTCGGCGGGTTACCATGATCTCCGGCAGCGCCTGGTACTGTGCGGGCGCCATCCCCTGTTCGTTGCTTAGGGTAATGGAGACCTCGGCCATGCCGAGTGGTGGGCGGTACTCGGTGCCACTGAAGATGACATCATCCATCAGTGCGCCGCGCAAGGTACGCGGGTTGGTCTCACCCAGGGCCCAACGGATGGCGTCGACGAGGTTGCTTTTACCACAGCCGTTGGGGCCGACAACGGCGGTGATGCCATTGTGGAAGTCGAGGGTGGTGCGATCGACAAACGACTTGAACCCCTGAATCTCTACCCGCTTCAGCTTCATCGTAAGCTATCCATATCATAAAGAGTATTGCAGTCTCAAGGGGAAAGCAGCGTAGATGACATTACATATAGCGCTATATTTCTAGTGATTTACGCGGCTTGTCATCTTGGCTCGAGGGTGCCGCAACTGAAGCCATTGGCAAAGACTAGATTTCCGTCCTGGTTGCTTGCCTTACTCAGTGGAGGTGGCTTTCGGCTGATTTGCGCGCAATAGGCCTTTGCAAGGTCAACCGGCACTCCTTGTATCGGCTTAGGACCCCATTCGCCCGCTTTGGGATACCAAAAGGTTAGCCGCTTGCCACGATGTTCGTAAACAAGTTCGTTGGATTTAACGTGGTCCTTATTTTCCTGCTCTTCTCTTGTTAGCCAAGTAGCCATGGTTTCGTAGGTCTCTCTTGCATCGTTGTCAACCACTGCTTTTGCAGACAAGGCATTGGCAATGCGGAGGAGGTCACCATGATGCACTGGGGCGCTTGTTGGGGTGATTTCCGTACCATAGAGCTCACTAGCTGCAAAGGGGTTTGGGTCTTCGGCGATGGCGCTAAAAATTCCCCACGCCTCCGTGTCATTATCAATCAGGGCATCACCTAGCAGTGCCTCGAAGACCTTTTCCATGGTTGGAGGTGAGAAATTTGCCGTCAAGGTTGCTATATCCGTAGGTAAAAGCGATGGACAAACTAGTTCTAAGGCAAAAATTTTCTTGAGGGCGTCACAAAAATCTATTTTTGCTTGCATGGCTCCCACTGGAGAGTCAGCTGTACCTGGAACTTCAAAACCGAGCTTTGTCACCGGTCTTTTGGTATCAATGATGTCCCCAATTCCAATAGATTCATTTTTCTCAAGCCAATCTATATACTCACCGTCAAAATTCTTCAGCTTCTGTAAACCCTCATCATTATCAAAAAAGTAACTGAAGATATGGAGCTTCCAATGCAGTTCTCTTGGCCAAAATTGTCTCGGAGGATGGTTTTGGGTTATGGTTGCAACGCTGACCTCGCTCTCGTCAAGCAGAGGCTCCTCACCATCTTCGGCAACAAAAAAACGCTCTGGAATCTCAAAGGTTGGACGAAAAGAAAGATCTTTGCTGACAGAAAAGCAGACGCTGTCGCCAAAAACTCTTTGCATGGTCTCGGTCTTGTTATCGATATAGACCAGATAGATAGATCTGCTCATCGCCGGCAGCTTAACATCTGACTCACACTCCTGTGGATACCTATCGGCTTCCGTACGGATCAACCTGGTTACAATATAGTTGCCAAGTTTATAGGAACCTTTCTCAATCCGAGGAGACGCTAAGAGGTAGCTTGGCAGTGCCATAAGAAAGAGGAGTCCAACCATAGCGCCGAATTTGTGACGGTACCACGCCTTTGCTGGCCACCGAATGTGCTGGACACAAAAGTCTTCCCTTAACGTCGCTGGCATCTTTCCCCCTAGCCTCGGACAGTTGTTCAAAGACTATCCTGCTTAATGCCACCTGTCAACAAAAGGGGTTTTCATTCCAAAGGGTTGGTGTGAGGTTAGTTTTTAGTGCTGCAGCATAGAACGCAGTACGTAGTGCAAGATGCCGCCGTGGCGGTAGTAGGTGAGCTCGGTGGCGGTGTCGATGCGGGCGATGACGGCAAACTCCTGCTGCTGACCATCCTGACGCGTGATTTGCAGGGTGAGTTTTTGTTTGGGCTTGAGCGCATCGTTGAGATCCACCAGGTCAAAGCTCTCACTACCCTTGAGATCCAAACTCTTAGCAGTGCTCCCCACCGTAAACTGCAGTGGCAACACGCCCATACCAATGAGGTTGCTCCGATGGATACGTTCAAAACTCTCCGCCAGCACGCAGCGAATGCCTAACAACCTGGTACCCTTGGCCGCCCAATCGCGTGAAGAGCCGCTGCCATACTCTTTGCCGGCAATAACGATCAATGGGGTTTTGCTTTGCGCGTACTTCATGGCAGCGTCGTAAATAGGGAGCGGTTTTTTGTTTTCGGGATGGACAGTGTAACCACCCTCAACACCTGGCACCAATTGATTACGCAAACGGATGTTACCAAAGGTGCCGCGCACCATCACCTCATGGTTGCCACGACGGGCGCCAAAGGAGTTAAAATCTGTCTGTGGTACGCCGTGCTCAACAAGATAGCGCCCAGCAGGGCTATCCTTGGGAATGGCGCCAGCAGGCGAGATGTGATCGGTGGTCACCGAGTCTCCCAGCAGTGCCAACAGCCGCATGCCCATAATCGGTTGCAGTGGCGCGGCTGAGGGTGGCATGGCATCAAAGAAGGTGGGTGCTTTGATGTAAGTGGAGGTCTCATTCCAGTCGTAGCGGCTGCCCTTTGGTACCGGCAAGCTCTGCCAGGTTGCCTCACCCTCGAAGACCTTGCTGTACTGTTGCTGAAACATCTCAGTCTTAACGCACGCATCGATGCTGCGTTGGACCTCTGCTTGGGTTGGCCAGATATCTCTGAGGTAGGCGGGCTTGCCGTTTTTATCATTGCCGACAGGCTCTTGTTGCCAGTCAATATCCATACGTCCGGCTAGACCGTAAGCGACCACCAGCGGTGGCGAGGCGAGGTAGTTGAAGCGGGTGTGTGGGTTAATGCGCCCTTCAAAGTTGCGATTGCCTGATAGCACGGAGCAGGCAACCAGGTTGTGTTGTTGGATTGCTTGGGCAATCTCAGTAGACAGAGGTCCGCTGTTGCCAATACAGGTGGTACAACCGTAGCCGACCAGGTTGTAACCAAGCTTCTCCAAATAGGGGGTGAGGCCACTGTCGTTGAGATAGTCGGTGACCACCTTAGAACCAGGTGCCAAACTACTCTTCACCCAAGGGGGTCGTTGCAAACCACGCTCAACCGCCTTTTTTGCCAACAGTCCAGCAGCTATCATTACCGCCGGGTTGGAGGTGTTGGTGCAGCTGGTGATCGCAGAGATGACCACAGAACCATGTTTGAGTTGGCAGTTCTCCTTAGTCTCGGGCAACTGCAGCTCAACAACAGGGTTTTTGTCTGTTTGTGATTGCAGCTGCAGAAAATTATCGAGCTCTTTGCGGAAGTTTGTTTTTGCCTGCGTCAGTGGAAAACGATCTTGCGGCCGTCTTGGACCCGAGAGTGAGGCAACCACCTCTTTAAGATCAAGCTCAAGGTGCTCACTATAATCAGCGGCCGCACTTGCTGGGGTATGCATCATGCCCTGCGCTTTGTAGTAGGCCTCTACCAGATCCACATGCGCCGCATCTCTGCCAGTAAAACGCAGGTAGTGCAGCGTCTCTGTGTCGATGGGAAAAATGGCGCAGGTTGCACCTTGCTCGGGGGCCATGTTGCTGATGGTAGCACGGTCAGCAAGGCTTAGATGACGAAGCCCCTCTCCGTAGAATTCGACGAATTTGCCGACCACACCGTAGTCACGCAGCATCTGCGTGATGGTGAGCACCAGATCGGTGGCGGTGGCACCTTCAGCTAATTCACCCTTGAGTTTGAAGCCGATCACATCGGGGATAAGCAGGCTGATGGGTTCGCCAAGCATGGCCGCCTCAGCCTCAATGCCACCGACTCCCCAACCAAGCACGCCCAGACCGTTGATCATGGTGGTGTGGCTGTCCGTACCAACCAGAGTGTCTGGGTAAGCCCAACAGATATCCTCCTGCTGCTGGGTAAAGACGACTTTGGCCAGGTATTCGAGGTTGACTTGATGCACGATTCCCGTACCCGGGGGTACGACTCTCAAGTTGTCTAGGGCCCGCTGTCCCCAGCGCAAAAAGGTGTAGCGCTCACGGTTGCGTTCAAACTCCTTTTGTACGTTGTGCTTAAAGGCTGCTGCACTGCCAAAGTGATCCACCTGCACCGAGTGGTCGATAACCAGATCCGCAGGTAGCTGAGTGTCAATTTTGCTGGCATCGCCACCCATCTTTGCCATGGCATCGCGCATGACCGCGAAGTCGACTAGTGCTGGCACCCCCGTTAAATCTTGGAGTACCACGCGTGCAGGTAGAAAGCTGATCTCCTGGCGCTGCTGTTGGCGTGCATTCCAGTGGATGAGCGCTTCAATCTCTTGTCGGCGCTCTTTGGAACCATCGTCTTGGCGTAGGCTGTTTTCTAGGAGTACTTTCAAGCAGAAGGGTAGCCGGGAGATTTTGCCAGGAAATTGCTTTTCTAGTTGTTGCAGATCAAAATAGTCAAAGGTGCTTTTTTCAAGCTGCAGCTGCAAGCGACAAGCAAAACTGTCCGCTGTTTTTATCATAAAGATCGTTCACTGCCAGGTATCAACAACGCCATCACCATTGATATCCTTACCGGCACGCTGTAGTTTACCCTCTTGATAGTACTCCCACTCGTCGACAATGCCATCGTTGTTGGTATCACGTTCTTTGCGTACTAACATGCCGTCTTCGTAATAGCGCCAGACATCGGTTTGGCCATCAAAACCAAGGTCAAGCTCACTCTTGGTTCGCTCGCCTTCTTTGTAGTAGTTACGGATGTCTGGCTTTGAATCAAAATCAAGGTCAATTTCCTCGACTACAATCATGCTATCCTCGTAAAACTGACTGACGTCGATTTTGCCATCAAAGTTGAGATCGGTCAGTCGTTTGATTACAACACGCTGCTTGCCCTCTTGTTTGTAGTAGATCCAGCCGTCGTCACGCTTATCGTTGTTACGATCAAAGGTTTCCACCAGGTCGTCCTGACTGGTCTCTGGTGTTACTGACGGTTGTCTAACTTCAATCACCCTAGCGGATTGACAGGCAACCGTTAGGCAGAACAAGAGTATGGCGATATACAAAGGATACATCGCTGCCAAGGAACTACTGAGAAAGAGGCAGTTTTGTCAATGTTTCGTTAGGATTCATTTTCGCTTTTCTGTACGGCTTTGGATGCTACAATAATAGCGCTTTCTCGAGGCAGTTGCCAGGAGTATGCGATTGGAGCGGTCAGAGGCTGATAGATTATTGCGAGATGTCGAGCTGCTCGAGCGCCGTCTTAATGAGTTGAAGCAACGCTACGAACAGTACTTTCTTGGTATGGAAAAGCTTGAGCCAGCGAAGTTACGCCGTGAGGTGGAGCAGCTCATACAACGTTATAGCGGTGTACCGATCCAAAACACAGGCCTGAAATTTCGTTATGATGGCCTAGTGGCACGTTTTAACTCGTTCCAGAACTACTGGAACCGCGTATTGCGTGAAATCGACGAGGGACACTATAAACGGGATCTCTTTAAACACAAGATTCATGCTCAAGAACGTTCGGCTTTTTTACAAAAGTCAGCAGCGCCGACCACGAGTGCGAAGAAACCAGAGGTGCTGTCTCAGGTGTTTGATCGGCTTATCCAGGCCAAACAACAGACAGGCGAAAGCACGGAGGCTTTGAGCCGCGAGCGTTTGGCAGCAACGCTCAAACAGCAAACCGCCTTGATTAAGAAACGTTACAACTGCAAACGGGTTGCTTTTAAGGTGGTGATTGAGGAGGGTAGGGCAAAGGTTAAGGCAACTCCTAAGAACTGACTTTGTGGTAACCTCTGATGGCAGCAAAGGCAACAAGATCTCGGCAAAAGAAAGGTCAGGCTACAGGCCGCCACATTTCAACCTACAGCGGTATGCGGGTCGTCAACGAAGCACTGCGTAGTAATAGGGTAAGGGTGTGTAAAGTTTATGCCACAGCCGAGGTAGCCAAGCGGAGCGGGCTTAAACACTCACCTGAAATCGAGATTGTCGAACGCCGGCGTCTAGACCAGATTACCGGCGACAGAGATCACCAAGGCATAGCCTGTGTTATTGATAGCCTGCCCACAGTAAGTTTAGAAGAGCTGACAAGCGCAGAGAACAAGGCCAACCTGCTAGCACTTGACCGGGTGCAAGATCCTATGAACCTAGGCGCCTTGCTACGTTGTGCAAATGCTTTTGGCGTGGGTACGGTGCTCGCCCCGAAAAATCATACAGCACCGCTTCGAGCCGCTGCGGTACAGGCGAGCGCAGGTGCAGCATTTCACACGCCGCTACTTTATGTCACCAACCTTGAGCGTAGCCTCGAGCAGCTTAAGAGTGCAGGATATTGGGTGGTGGCGTTGCTGCCACCAACATCTGAAGAGCAGCAGCACCATACCCATGCTCCTCCCTTGTTATCGTACGATGCTGATCCTCCCACCCCATGGGTGCTGGTAGCAGGTGGCGAAGGTGCAGGCATCCGTCCTTTAGTAGTGCGTGCCGCTGATTACCATTTCACCATCTCTATGCAGGGCGAGATAGACTCCCTGAACGTTTCTACGGCTTGCGCCATAGCACTGTTTCGACTGACCTCTAGTTTGGCCTCGGCTGCCACATGAGTGCGTCTGAGACGGTCTATCTGCTGCACGGTCTCTGCCGCACATCACCTTCGATGTGGCTGTTGGGACGTCGACTACGCCGAGCCGGTTATCGAACGCATCTCTTCTCGTATCTCTCCTTTCGTGGCACCGTGCAGAGACATGCAGGCAAACTCAGACAGTTTATTGACAGCCAACAGCAACGTCATGGCGATACTCGGTTTCATCTTGTTGGCCACTCTCTTGGCGCGCTTGTTAGTCGCTACTATGCGTGCCACTTTGCATCTGCTCAGCTACAGCGTCTCGTCATGTTGGCACCGCCAAACAAGCCGGCAACGCTAGCAAATCGGTTGCAGCACCATTGGTTTTACAGGGCCATCACTGGAGCAGCAGGTCAGCAGCTTGCAGATACAGAGTTTTACCAGCAGGCCTTCCCCAGTTGCCAACATGAAGTCGGAGTTATCGCTGGCAGAAGGAAACGTCATGAAGGTGCAGCACGCATGCCATCGGGTGGTGATGATTACATCGTCACTGTAGAAGAGACCAAGTTCGAGGAGATGAAAGATTGGATAGCCATTTGTAGTGGCCATACCTTTATAATGTATAGACGAGATACCTTTGAACTAGTTTTGCACTTTCTAAAGCATGGCAATTTCAGCGCTGCAAACTTCTAAGCGTGTTGCTAAGACCGGTTTCAAAGTTCGTAACTGGCTGCCAGCCAAGTTCATTGCGTGCGCGGCTGATGTCAATAACCGAGCGTTGTAGTTCTCCAGGAATAGGGCTGACATGCCGCGGTTTAATATTGGTTCTAACAACAGCTTGAATCTTAGCCGCAACCTCGTTGATTGATGCCTCCTTTGCCATGCCAATATTAAAGGTACCTTCTACATCTTGTGTCAGCGCTGCAACGTTGGCGCGGGCCACATCCTTAACGTAGACAAAATCGCGTGTCTGCGTACCATCTCCGTAAATCGTCGGCGTCTCGCCTCTTTGCAACAGGTCTAGAAAAATTGCCACCACACCCGCTTCCCCAGTTGGATCTTGGCGTGGACCATAGACATTAGAGTATCGTAAAATCACTGACTTCAACTTATAAGTATTGCGGAAAAACTCAATGTAGCGCTCTGCAGTCAGTTTTGCCAGTCCGTAGGGGCTGGTTGGTTGCAGTGGTACGTTCTCTGGCGTCGGGAAATGAGTTGTTCTCCCATAGATGGCGCCGCCGCTGGAAGCAAAGATAAAGCGCTGCGGCGGCTTTTCCGCCATGATCGCACTCTGTAGCAGACGGATCGTCGCGAGGATGTTGTGAGTGGCGTCATAGGCTGGGTCACTCAAAGAGGTGCGTAGGTTTACCTGTGCTGCCTGATGATTAATCACATCAAAGCGATGTTGCTTAAAGAGTTTTTTCAGGTCAAATTGGCTGAGGTCCTCTCGGATCCACGGAACTCCAGAAGGAGGTTGCACGGGATGCGCGGTTGAACCACGATCCAGCACAACGACCTCGTGCCCGTTTTCAAGATAAGCTTCAACAACGTGGGAGCCAATAAATCCAGTTCCCCCAGTGATTAAGACTTTCATGCGGTCTCCTCAATCTGTGAAATGGCGTCGTCAAGACGTTTTATGGTCCGCTGCTGACCGACAACATAGACTAGAGTATAGATTCCCGGACTAAAAGTTCTACCAGTTAAGGCGAGACGAACTGCCTGCGCTAAGGGTTTCATTTTAACGCCGCTCTTATCAAGGACCTGCTTAAAGACAGTCTCAATAGCAGGTTCGTCAAAACGCTCTAACGTAGCCAGCTGTTGGCGTAACTGCGTCAGCGGTTGTTTCATCTGTAAAGTAAAGAACTTACTCTTAGCTGTAGCATCATAAGTGAGGTCATCGTGAAAAAAGTAATTCGCGGCTTTAGTAAATTCTTTAAGGGTTTTACAGCGTTCGCTGAGCTCTTTGAGTAACTTCTGCCACTGCGGTGTTGTTAAATGTTCTTGGCCGGCTTTAATATGTGGACGAATAGCGCTGGTTAAATCTTTAACACTATGTTGACGGAGGTAGTGATGGTTCAACCACAAGAGTTTCTCCTGATTGAAAACCGCAGGTGATGTACCAATGTTCTCCAGGTTGAACTTTTTAATCAAATCGTCCATGGAAAATATTTCTTCATTGCCGTGTGACCAGCCAAGGCGAGCAAGAAAGTTTATCATCGCCTCAGGCAGAAAGCCGTCTTCCCGATACTGTTGCACAGCTGTAGCACCATGACGCTTGCTTAATCGTGCTCTGTCCTCTCCGAGAATGAGTGGTAGATGGCCCATTTTTGGCGGCGTTACCCCGAGTGCCTTATAGAGTAGTAGCTGTTTTGGCGTATTGTTGAGGTGGTCATCGCCACGCAACACATGGGTGATGCGTAGGGCTATATCGTCAACAACCACCACGAAGTTGTAGGTCGGAGTACCGTTGGAACGCACAAGAACGACGTCGTCGAGCTCCCGGTTGTCAAAGGGCACCTCTCCCTTTATCAAGTCGTGGACTGTGGTGGTGCCGTTCTGCGGACACTTGAAACGGACAACTCGGTTTTTTTCACGTGACAACCGTCGTTCTCGACAAGTGCCATCGTATTTTGGTTTTTCTCCACTGGCGATTGCCTTCTTTCGTTTTTCTTCGAGCAACTCGGCGGAACAGTCACAGACATAGGCGTGGTCATCCGCAAGAAGCTTTTCAATGTTCTCTTCGTAAAGCTGTTGACGTTGGTGCTGGTAAATGGGGCCTTCGTCCCAGTTAAGCCCTAGCCAACGCATGCCGTCGAGGATTGCGTCACACGCCTGTTTTGTGGACCGTTCACGATCGGTATCCTCCATGCGGAGAATAAAACAACCATCGCAATGGCGGGCGTAGAGAAAGTTAAACAGGGCGGTCCGTGCACTGCCGATGTGTAAATAGCCTGTAGGTGATGGTGCAAAGCGTGTACGCACCGCGTGATTGGTCATGGCGCAGGCACCCTACCATTTCACTCGTGACAACTCAAGCTGCAATAGGCCGAGCAACGCAGGCCAAACGACGAAGGATGCATGTGTCAGGTTTTGAGTTATAATACGTTGGTTATGGGTTTTGGCCTCTATATTCACTATCCCTACTGCCGACGGATCTGTCCCTTCTGTGACTTTGTTGTGCGGCGTAAATCGCGCGGTAGTGCAGGACAGTATGATGATGCCACCTACCTAAAGGCACTATCTCAAGAGATGCGAATGAACGCAGACCTGTTTTCTGATTACAAACTACAGACGATTTACTTTGGTGGTGGAACTCCTTCGTTAATGTCTGTAGCAATGGTAGAGGTCCTTTTACAGCAAGCCGACAAATTCTTCTCAATTGCATCTGATGCAGAAATCACCTTAGAAGTAGATCCAACCACCGCAGATGTGAAAAAGATTTCTGATCTAAAAAAATTAGGCATCAACCGTTTTTCACTGGGAATCCAATCATTCCATGACCGTCTGTTGCGGCTGCTTGGTCGTGGCCACACAGGTGAGGACGCTTGCAGGCTCATCCATATTTGTGAAAGGGGTGGGGCGGATCATTTAAGCGCAGATTTGATGTTTGGCATTCCAGATCAGACGGAAGAGCTATGGCAGCAGGATCTAGAACAAGTTGCGGCGTTCCCTAGTATTCGCCACATTTCGCTTTACAACCTCACTGTGGCGCCGGATGGGCGTTTTATACAGCGGCTGCAGAGGTTACGCAAATCACTGCCAGCAGAAGAGCGACAGCTGCGTATGCCGCTGCTCGCAGACACCTGTCTAAAACCGTTTGGTTTTGAGCAGTATGAAATTACGGCTTGGGCGAAACCAGGATTTATGGCGCGACATAATTGTGGTTACTGGCTAGGTCATCCCTACCTTGGTTTAGGAGTTGGTGCGCACAGCTATCTGCCCCGAGATGGGTGTAAACAGCGTTGGCAAAACGAGCCGCGTTTGAATGCTTACCTACAGCGTCTGCAAAATCGACGATTGCCTACGGCTGTGAGCGAAGAGCTCACTGTGCAACAACAGATGTTGGAATTTGTCATGCTACGCTTTCGTCTAAGACAGGGTGTTGCACGCGAGGAGCTACGACACTTTCTTAGCCAGGGACCTCAGCAGTATAGTCAGCTCATCGACCGTTTTGTTGCTGCCGGCTGGATGCAGTGGCGGGATGAGCGGCTCTGTTTAAGTAACCGTGGTATCGCGGTAAGTAACGAGATTTTTTCGGAGTTTTGCTTGACAGCGGATTCGCCGCAAGGATAGTCTGGTATAATATACTTAGTGCCTGCGACGCTGCGCTTATTAGGAAGCCAAATTGAGCGATAAACATGACAAAGACTCCTTCAAGGTGGATGTTGGTGATTCCCTTATCCAAGAGGCGGTAGACTCTATTGATAAACACCAGAAACCGGCACAGGAAACCGTAGCAGAGAAGTCAGCGGATGAGGAAGCACAAGAAGAGAATTACTATGAGCGACTGGTGCGTGTTTCTGCCGATTTTGATAACTTTCGTAAGCGCTATCAGCGAGAGAAAATCAACTGGCATCGTTTTGGCGCGGAAAACTTTATTTGTGCCCTTCTGCCGAGCATCGACAATCTGGAGCGGGCAGTGGCGCAATGTCCTGAGGATTCCGAGTTTGACTCTATACGCCAAGGCTTGAGTATGGTGTTGTCTCAGCTGGGACAGGTTTTTAAAGATCAGGGACTTACTTCTTTCGATCCTTTAGGAGAAACATTTGATCCCCTGCTTCACGAAGCTATGGATACCAAAGTCGTAGAGAATGTCGCAGAGAATGAAGTTGTAGAAGTTCACTATAAGGGTTACAAGCTGTGGGACCGTGTTATTCGACCAGCGCGGGTGACGGTAGCGAAATCTCCTGAAACATCAGACGAGGATTAAAGAGCGATATGAGCAAAATCATTGGTATCGACCTCGGAACTACCAACTCATGTGTAGCCATTCTAGAGCGTAATGAACCCGTCGTCATTCCAAACGCCGAAGGGTCTCGTACAACGCCATCCATTGTTGCCTTCAATGACAAAGGTGAACGACTGATCGGTCAAGTTGCCAAACGTCAGTCACTAACAAATCCAGAACGTACGGTTTATGCGGTAAAACGACTCATCGGCCGCCGGTATGATAGTCCACAAATTCAACAGGGAATTGAAGTGAGTCCTTTTAAGATCATCAAAACAGACAATGGTGACGCTTGGGTTGAGCTCGATGGCAAAAAATACAGCCCTCCGGAGATTTCTGCCATGGTACTGCAGGCAATGAAAAACGTTGCCCAAGACTACCTTGGTGAAGAAGTCAAGGATGCCGTCATTACGGTTCCCGCTTATTTTGATGATAGCCAACGTCAGGCCACCAAAGACGCTGGACGCATTGCCGGCCTTAATGTCGAACGTATTATCAACGAGCCGACAGCAGCGTCGTTGGCATACGGTCTTGATCGAAAGGTAGAGGGTACGATTGCGGTATTCGACCTTGGGGGTGGCACCTTCGATATCTCTATTCTTGAGCTTGGTGACGGTGTCTTTAATGTCAAGGCGACCAATGGTGATACTTACCTAGGCGGAGAGGATTTCGATCAGGTTTTGATCGGCTATTTAGCCGACTTTTTCAAAAGCGATACCGGTATCGACTTGCGCAATGACAAGATGGCATTGCAGCGTCTCAAAGAGGCTGCAGAACGTGCCAAGCACGAGCTTAGTTCTACAACTGAAACTGAGATCAATCTACCGTTCATCACTGCAGATGAAAAGGGGCCAAAGCACTTAAGCACAACGCTGAGCCGCGCCAAGCTTGAAGAGCTCGTCCAACCCTTATTAGCCCGGTTGGTGCAACCGTGCCAGACGGCTCTGAAAGATGCGGCTTTACAGACGAGCGCCATCGATCAGGTTATCCTAGTTGGTGGTATGACACGTATGCCTTGTGTGCAGGCAAAGGTATCCGAGATCTTCGACCGTGAAGTCGGCCTAGAAGTAAACCCTGATGAAGTGGTGGCAGTCGGCGCAGCTATTCAGGGAGGAGTGCTCAAGGGAGATGTTGAGGACGTACTCCTGCTAGACGTCCTGCCTCTTTCTCTGGGTATCGAGACACAAGGAGGTGTCTTTACCCGTATGATTGAAAAGAATACTACGATTCCAGTTCGTCGCAGTGAGGTTTTCTCCACGACACAAGACAATCAGAGCATGGTCTGTGTCAAGGTCTTTCAAGGTGAACGTGAGCTGTGTGCTGATAATAAACATCTGGCGCAGTTTGATCTTGTCGGCATTCCGCCGGCACCAAGAAGTGTGCCGCAGATCGAAGTTGCCTTCGACGTTGACTCAGATGGTATTTTAAACGTTTCAGCAAAAGATCTGGGGACGGATAAAGAGCAGAGCGTCCGGGTTCACGCCTCGGGAGGGCTTAGTGAAGAGGATGTCACCCGTATTATAGCGGAAGCTGAAGAACATCGTGGTGAAGATGAGGAGAAACGTAAAAAATCGCAGGTCATGGTCGAATTAGAGGGCTTGGTTTACAATTCGCAGAAGTTTTTGGATGAGCTCGCTGATAAACTAGAAGAGGGTGATCGGGCCGTGTTGCAAGAAGCTCTGAAGCTTGGCAAAGATGCGCTCGCTGGCGATGATGCAGAGAAAATCTCCGAGGCTGTAGAACAGCTCAACGCCATAACCCACAAGATTGCCGAAGCCCTTTACAGCAACCTTGGATGATTATTTCGAGAGCCCGCAAAGGCTTCAAGGTGGCTACTCGCACCGTTTATAGTTCTTAACGCCTTTGCGATGCTCTCGAGCTCTGCGCTCCCTCGCGAGTGAATCGCTCGGTCGCTTCCACCAAATTCTACTGCCCGGCTGTCGTGCACTAAATTTCCTGCAAAGTTTTTGGATTTTTGCAAGTAACTGTTTTGTTTTTCTACTCACGCCTGTTCTAGCGATGGTACGACAACCTGAGAGAAAATAAAGCGCAGACGAGCGCAGCGAGGCGAGCCATTTCTCGAAGGTTGTTGTACCATCGCTAACATAGGCGTACGTAGCAAAACAAGAAGGAATTTACAAAACGGTTGTGGGGCACTAGACTACGGTCATGAAAAGGTCCCGCAACTTTGCAATGATATTCGCCGGCGGATACCTAGGGCTATTGGTCGCGGCGTGTGAAAAGCCCCTGCAGGTAAGACAGTTACCCGCTGCTAAACAGGCTGTGGAGGTTGAGCCTGAGGAGGCCATCCAGCGTCGAGAGTTCGATCGTCTACTACAGTTGCTGCAAGCAGACCGCCCCTCTGAGGCGCAAAAGGGTTTTGCACAGTTTGTCGTGAGCTATCCGAAGTCCCGTCTAACGGATGACGCCTACTACCAACTCGGCTTGATCCATATGCAAGGCAAGCGTTTTCAGGAGGCAGTAAAAGCCTTTCAAACCAACATCGAACGCTTTCCAACTGCAGATACCGTAGCTTTGTCGAAGTATCAGTATGGCGTTGCTTACTACCGCCTGAACGCCATCGAGCAAGCACTACCACTGCTTGAAACCGTAAAACTGAGACGACTTCCAGACGAATTTCGTCTTAGCTTTTTAGAGCTGTTACGACGTGGTTATCAACAAACAGAAGAGAAAAATAAACTCGTTGTCGTCGATCTCGAACTGTTAGAGATCAAACCAACTAGTAGCGAGCTTCAGGATGAAGTGCTCAGGCTAATCAACGAAGATTTACAGTCGGAAACTGTAGAGCGTCTTGTATCAAGACGTGGAGATGATTTCCCTTCGGGCTATATGCTTATGCGGCTGGCACGAGATTATTTTCAGCAGGGTCATTTTAATAGAGCAAAAGATCGGCTACGTACTTTTCTAACACGGTTCCGTGATCGCGGTAAGCCACATGAACAGACGAAAGCAGCAGAGATTCTCTACGACCGTCTGCAGCGTCTCGATCAAGTCCGTGCCAATCGCATTGGCATTCTTCTGCCCCTCTCTGGCGGTTATGCCAAGGTGGGTCGCCGTATTCTCAATGGCGTGTTGTTGGCGTCGGAGATTTTTTCAGAATATACTAACGATACTGATGAGTTACAGTTGATCATCGGCGATACCGCCAGTACCGAGGCAGGAGCCCAAGCCGCCATAGACGAATTGGTGTTAGACCAGCAGGTGATTGGAGTTATGGGTCCGGTACTCAAAAAAACTTCCCTGGTTGCCGCAAAAGCTGCAGACCTCTATCGGGTTCCTATGGTTGTCATGTCTCAGGATGAAGAGGTCGCACAAACCAGCCCGTTTATCTTTCAAAACTGTTTACGCAAATCCGACCAGGTAGAGTCCCTGGCACGTTTTCTTGTTGAAGATATGCAAGTCAAACGGCTGGCGATGCTCTATCCGCAGCATAACTACGGGGAAGAGATGTTTTGGCTGATGTGGAGGGCGTTGCAACGGTATCCTGAAGTTCAAGTTGTTGGTGTTGAGTCTTACGAGAAGGACGATGATGATTTTGGCGATGAAATTCGCCGGCTTGTTGGCCTCTTCTACTTGCGACCACGCAGCCATGAACTATGCGGTGAGAAGGAGCAGCAAGACTGTTTTGAACGCTCCGAGCTGCCACCGATTGTAGATTTCGAAGCGTTGTTCATTCCAGATGCGGCTGAAAAAGTTCGACAGATTGCGCCAGCGCTCTCCTACTACGGTGTTCGGGGTGTGCAGCTCTTTGGTGGCAACCTCTGGCACACACAGCAGCTGCTTGAAAAGGATACCGTTGCCTACATGCAAGGAGCGATTTTTGTTGATGGATTTTACCCGGATAGCCCCGAGCCTGCTGTGCGGAGTTTTGTCGAGAGGTATCGCCAGACCTTTAAAGAAGAACCCGATATTCTTTCAGCTCAGGCCTTCGACACCATGAAAATTCTATTACAGGCGAAGCAACAAGGACGGCTTGAACAGCGTGGCCAGCTGAAGCGATTTTTGCAGCGTGTTTCCACCTATCAGGGGGCCACTGGAATGACCGCATTTCAAAAGAGTGGTGCAGCACGCAGGCAGATTTACTACTTCATGGTCGATGGCCGAAAAATCCGTCCTCTCATTCAGTAGATGACCTGCATCAAAAAGAGACCTTTGGCAGGTGCTGTGGGGCCAGCCCGGCGACGATCCCGTGCGGCGAGGATGTCCTGCATGGTTTGAGCATCGATCTGCTTTTCACCACTGCTCAGAACTGAGCCAACGATGTTACGTACCATCTGCTTGAGAAAACCATTGCCACGCAGGCGGATACAGTAGAGGTCAACGTTGGCGAACAGGGGATGTTGTGTTTTGACCGCAGACAATGACGCAGCCTCAATAATTCTCTCTTTGTATTCCACATCACTTCCAGAAGCACAAAACGAGGAAAAGTCGTGTGTGCCACGGACAACCGCCAGTGCTGCAGCAGCTCTCTCCAGGTTAACTTTTGCAGGTATTGTCCAGCAATACCGGCTAAGAACAGGCTGCGCTGTTTTGCCTTGGATAAAGTAGTAATCATAGACCTTTTCTCGAGCGTCTTTTCTCGCGTGCAAAGGTCGGGGCCATTCGGCGGCCCTGAGTATTCTCACATCTTCGGGGAGGTTGGTGTTAAGGCCAGCATCAAACGCCCGCAGTGGGATTTTACTATCTGTCTGGAACGTTGCGACCTGTCCCAAGGCGTGGACTCCAGCGTCAGTACGGCCAGCGCCAATCACCGCAGTGTCCCTGAGCCCGATCTTAGCTAGCGCTGCCTCGATCGCGCCTTGTACACTTCGTCCATTGGGTTGTACTTGCCAACCGCAGAACTCCGTACCATCGTAACCCACGCTCATATGAATCGTTCGCAGCCGTTTCAAAAGACTACTCCGATCTCTGGACTTATGAGCACACCGGTTGTTTTAAATCCGTCACTAGCTAGGGGCAGTTCGTAACCTGCAGTGACGGCGAAATAGGCACTGCGTAAGGCGAGAAACTCTCGCCACCCCTCTGGGTTTTTGACAAAACGGTCGATTAGGAGACGAAACCCTCCACGAAAAGTGAGGCTCTGCTTGAACCCATCGACTTGCTGGTCGTTCTCTTCAATATCAAAAAAGGTCCAACCGTAGCCCGCTTCCAAAAGTGGTACCACCAGCCAAGTAGCGTTTGGGTCAATGAGATAGGTTAGATCCAAACGGAGAGGAACGAGCAGTAGCGAACTCTCCTCTCCTGAGGAACGCCCGCTTGAAACACCGAGGAGTCGACTGCTTTCAACCATCAGACCGGCTTCCAGTGCAGGCTCCAAGACCCCAGTAGGAATCTGCAGTGGCAGGCCGATACGCAAGCTGTAGACTTCGTTGGCCCGATCGCCAAAAAATTGTTCCACATTATCATTCTGTGGCAGCCACCAGCTGATACGAAAACTGCTGACAATGGGCAAGCGGCTGGTTTTCTCACTAACCACGTATTCCAGATCGTTGTTGCTCTGTGCCCAAAGCGTTGACGGAATCCATATACAGAGCATGCCAAGCTTCACTAGGGTTTTTCTCCAATCAGCGAGAGAGAGGAGCAGAAATAGCAACACAACTATTGTCGAGAGGGCTATCGCTCGATGGCTGCCTGTCGAAGACACTCTGCCGCAGCCTCCTGTCTCACCGGTGATCTCTAAGAGGCCGATGGTCTCTTCAGGAGTTTCTGCAAGGATTTCCGTACGCTCGCCCTCGACACCCTTGTCACTGACAGCAGCAACTTGTACAAAAATTTCCACACCGTTGCTGAGGGGAGAGAGGATTTCAGTTAGCTTCTGGTTGGCTTGGTCTGGATGATCGACCGTGGTCGGTGAGGTTAACAGATCGGTGCCGTTCAAAGCGCTTTTCGACGTACCGAAAAAGATACGATAAAAATCAATGTCTCCACTGAGGGAACGAAATTGAACGAAGACCTTTTGATTACCAAACTCCAACTCAAACTCCTCGGGTGCCGGTGGCGGTAGGTCGGCTTCGACCTTCGCACCAACACGTCCAGTACGGCTACCAACAGTCACAAAGACAATCAGTAGGTTACTGCCCTGGTTGAAGTCACCAGCGTTGATTTGTACCGAGATTACTTCATTGGCTGTAAGAGACCCGCTGGCCAGCAGTGCCCCGTTACCCGGTGTCGCGGCTGTAACACCATCACCACTCTGCACCCTTACGTCGTAGCTACCGGCTTCATCTGCTTGGAAGTCAAGGTTGAAGCTGCCACTACTAACCAAGCTGGGAACAGTCGTTGTCAATGTAACCAGAGGGTTATCGGTGATTACAGCGACGCTGCTACTGCCATCCAAACTCTGATAGAGATAGCCGTCGTTGGCGGCATTGCCACGGAGACCGTCTGCCGCAGGGGCGATCGAGAGGTCGATGTTAGCGATCGTGCTGGCACTCTCGCTGTCGCTATCAAAGAATTCAGAGATCGGTACGACATCAACACGCTTATCGCCTTGATTGGCAATATAGAGATACTGATCACTGCTTAGTGTCGTGTCGAGTGGGTTGAGGACGTCCGTCAATAGTAGGCTGACGGGTTGATCTCCAACAGCAATAGGATCCACCATGCTCGTGGCAGGGTTGGCATCAAGGAGAAGAGGACCACTAAGAGAGTCTAGGTTGAGGGCAAACACTTCGCCGCTGCTGATGCTGTTGGCAACAAAGCCAACGACAGTACCTCCTGTCTCCATGCCGCCGGCGATGCTCATGAACGCAGTTGTAGCCGAAGCACTGGACTGACTAAGATCGAGCGTAACGCCGATTTGGGCAAAGGTTTGGCTATCAAAAAGCGCACTGCTGCCATCGCTTCCGACAACCAGAAGCCGCGAGTTCTCAGAGAAAGCCTCCAGGGCAGTAGCGCTAAAGCTAGGTACGATGGGGTTGATTCCAGCGGTGCTGGCACTGCCTAGAGCTGTATCAAAAATGTGAATGTTGTCCCCGTCTTCGTTCAGCAGAAAGAGTAGATCGCCGTCCCGAGCAATAGCGGCAAAGGCATCACCGGTATTAATACCGTCCACGGCAGTAGTGACAAAATTGCCGTCATCGGGATCGAGGTCGATTTCGAACAGCCCATCCTTGCTGTTTGTTACGACAAAGAAGCGACTGCTATCAGCAGCCGCAACCACACCCGTTGGTGTTGCAGAGAGGGAGATGACCGCACACTCTGCAAAGATCGCAGTATCGATGAGGCTTAAAGTCGACGCCGTTTGCGACAACACGGCAACAAAGCGTCCATTTGGAGTGATGGCCTGTTGACCGCCGACCACAGAAATGGGCAATGTCAGCTTGGCACTGTCTGGAAAGGTTAGGCCTATCTGTGGCAGTGCTACGAGAGCGAGCCACACAACTACTACTGCCAAGAAGATGTGCCGATTTGCGACAATGGTCATAATTGGTTAAAATTTTTTGATGATCCTAGCACACAGGTTTGCAGAGACAAGCTCCCCTCCTGGGTGCTGGCTCTGCATGGGGTTGCTCGGCATATGCTTGGTTTTGTTAGGCTGTGCCAACATTATTGGCAGTCTTGAGGGGCTGGTGATTGCGGATGGACAGAGTGCTAATGTAAACGTTAAGTTTTCCGCAATAAACTTTCCTACCAGCAGTGGTCAAGATGTATTGAACATTCGTCTCTCTAATGTCAGCGATGATGAAGTGACCTTGAGCCTTTCACCAAAGAATCCGGACGGTGTTACCTTGACCGCCCGTTTTTCTATTGGCCAGTATGTGATCGATGGTACTAACAATCAGTTTTCTGGCTCGATCCTTTTTGTTGGTAGTTCGAAGGCAGATATTGTTGGGACAGGCGGGTTTTTTAATTTAACCAGCCTGCAGTTGTCTCAAGCAGCTGCTGGCAGCGCTGCGATTAGCGTCGTTGCTGGCAACTTCTCCGTCGATTTGCAGGGGGGCGGTTCGGTTACCGGGGATTTCGAGGAGGCCTTTTCTCAGTGAGCATTATGGTCGACAATGACTACTTTATGCAAAGGGCGTTAGCAGAGGCGTCGACGGCAGCGAAGTTAGGGGAGGTGCCGGTTGGTGCCGTGGTCGTCGTGGCAGGCGAAGTTGTGGGTCAGGCGTCTAATGGCCGTGAACAACAGCATGATCCCACCGCGCATGCTGAGATCTTGGCATTGCAAGCGGCGTGTCGACGTTTTGGCGATTGGCGTCTTGAAGCGGGTGAACTCTTTGTGACCGTACAGCCTTGTCTAATGTGCTACGGCGCCATATGTCAGAGTCGTCTGCGACGCATAGTCTATGGCTGTGAAAATCCAAAAAACCCTGCTTATCTCCAGCAGGTCTATGCTAATTGGCCGCAAGGGCCACAGGTGGTTGGCGGTGTGTGCCGAGAAGCGTGTGCTCAGCTACTGCAACGCTTCTTTGCCAATCTGCGTCTTACAAAAGATGCGACTTAGTGGGTCTTTTCTATGGAGTCTCGCCAGGATTCCAGAGCCCGTGCCATGTTGAGCTGGTACTCGGCTACAGCTTGCCGGATGTGGTGGCGGCATTGTTGCAACGCATTATCAAAGCGCTGTTGGATTTTAGGCGATTTCCTCTGATTCTCTTTCATGCCCTCACCTCGTTGCTAGGGGTGTGACCATAAGAGAGAGCAATTCTCGTGCCAGCCACAGACGTTTCCGTTCATCTTTTATCATCTTAAAATGAAAGCGTATTCGAGCAAACTGCCATGGGCAGCAGCAAGATCAAAGTGGCTGGATTTGTGACACTCTCGCCCCAGGATAGAGACGGAGTTGTCTGTTCGTATCCTATGGCCAACGCTCAGATCTATCAGGGTAGGGTAATGATGGTCAGGCCAGGGGAAGAGTCGGCAGTTGTCTGATAGACTAACTCGGCAGTAGTACTGCCACTTAAACGATACTGCAGGAAATTGACGCCGCTGAGAAAGAGCGTGCTGTTGGTCTGTAGCGGTGTGGTGCCACTTGCAAGCAGTGTCTGCTGCAATGCCGGACCGGTCAAGGTGACGGTAGATCCGCTGCTTAGGGTACGACTACCGCGAAGGTTGAAGCCGCGCGGTCCATTAGTAAAGCTATCAGTTACCTCCGCCTGGTAATTATAGAGTGCATTGCTGCTCAAGCCGGTGCCATCGAGGTAGAGCGCGGCTACCCAATTGCCAAAGATCTCCGCCATGGAAGTGCCAGCAGCACTCTCGACATTTGGCAGGCCAACCAAGCTGGAACTGTTGAGGGCACGGAAAAATTGTACGCCACCGCCAGAGATGTCTCCTGCACTCGTTGTCGAATACGTGGCGGAGCCTGCCTGTTCAAAGAGATAACGCAGCAACAACATAGCTGCTCCGCGCCGGGCCAAGGTGTCATCGCTGGAGCTCTTAATCGAGTCATCCACTGAGCCATTGACCGAGGCGAGATTGGCATTATCCAAAAACTGCCCTGCAACCGCAAAGGTATCGCCACCACCCCAACCCACGAGATCCTCGATGAGATGTGCCATACCCTCACTGATTCCGGTCTCTTCTAAAGGGATCTGGGTGCCACCGGAGCTAACAAATACAGGTAGGCTTTTAACGGCAATGTTAACCAGATGAAAGAACTCGTGTGCTAACGTTGCGTGATACAGTGCATCTGTGGGTTCGCCCACAGGCAGGGCAGTATAGATGATCTCCATCTCATTGCTCTTGGTCAGAGGATCGACACCATCCGGCAGCAGATCTAGAGGGCGGACAAACGCAAGGGCAAAGTCCGGTGTTGCTGAACTCACAAATACCACCACACCACCATCGCCGTTGATGTCAGACTCGTTACCGGTAAAGGCCCGCACGCGTGGGATGGAGATTTGCGCGAAGGTCTGTAGAACCGCTGTTGCTGAGGTGATTGAAAACGAACCGCTATCCCGGGTATCGAGATAGATAGCCGCATTGGCATCACTGGCCAGCAGAGTGCCTTGAATAGATTGCTGATTGTCGCCTGCGAAGGGACTAAAGATCGTAATGGTTGAAGCAAAGACAAACGAGGGTTTGCTAAGTAGCGGTGGCGTTCCCTTGTACATGCCTTTGATATCATATCCACCCACTTGCTTTGCCTCAGCTTGAAACTGTTGCAGTGTTTGCAACAGATGTTGCTGTCGGATCCCTTCAAATTCAGCGCGTTGCTGCATACGGTTTAATAGCACTGGATCATGCGATGACGTTTGTTTGGCCGAGACATCTGGTAATTCTGCACTGAGCTTGGCACTACTCTCTGCCGTAAGCTGTAGGGTATAGGCGGCACTGCCGCTGACGCTAGTGCTGCTGGGAGCCGAGAAGGGGAGGATGATAAAATCACCACTGCTACCGGCGTTAAGCGTTGTAGACACCTGGCCATTGCTCAAGGTCAGTTTGGCAACAGCATCGTCATCGGACGAATCGTTACTACAGTAGATACACTGAAGAGATAGCAGAAATAGCACAAAGAGGAGAATATTGTCTCTTAAAGGGGGCAGGCCTGCTTTAGCGCAGTTTTTTGGCGAGTTCTTCTTCACGGTACTTATTGTAGAGCACATCCCACTCTCGACTGCCTTCGACAATAGGCCGAGACTGAGAGCGAATCTTGTTGCGGGCGATTTCGCTGGCTTGATCCTCCACCTTTAGATAGTTGTGAATAACTCGCTTAACTTCGCGTAGCGCTTCCTGATCATCATCTTCTGGATAGTCAACCAGGTCATCTTTATAAAGTGTGTCGATGATCAGGTGCGATAGATGAGATATGCGATCTTCGCTCAGCCTCATAGAACGAAATTCTTCTCCTTGGCAAGTTTGGCCTTTGTCAGCTGAAACATCTTATGGTAGTCGAGCTGACCACTACGGATCTGTGCCTCATACTGCTGCAGCATCGCCTCTGCCTGCCGTTCTAATTCCTCTTCCTCTTTCATGTTATTTTGGATGATGGCAAAAATCTCTTGCTTGAGGCGAGACAGCTCGCATTTGGCTAAGATACGCTTATTGGTGGAAAGCGCTTGTACGATCATAGTCGCCAGCCGTTCGATTTCCTTGTCCTTGATACGCACTCAGTCAGTTTATGGAGGAGCGTCTAAGGTGTCAACAGGCAGATCTCAGGACCCAAAGAGATTTGCAGTGGCGAGGGGGCTGTGAGCAGATCACCATCCAAGGAAAATCGGACAGGCTGTTCTAAATCAATAACGACTCTGTTGAACTCAAGGTTATCAATACCGTAGTGTTTGGGAGCTGGCCTGCCAACAAAGAAGTTGACCGTATTTTTTGCAAGTCCCCATGGTGAGGCAGTTGCAAGCAAAAGGTGAGCTGCCAGCCGTTTCTGTTGTGCAAAAAAGTAGGGTCGAAAGTGGAAACCAACGTGTCTGACTGTGCTTGTGCTGATCAGCGTGTAGCGCCGTTCTTGTGGAACCGAGTCATCTATGGCTAACTTTGCGTTGACACCGGCAAAGATCTTTTTGGCATAGTCTCCGCCTAACAGTGCAGATACAAGCGTACGCCAGCAGAGCCGCAAGGCACGCAACGGTGTTGGCCGTGGTTTTTGGTAATAGTCATCAAGAAAAGTGACAAAACTGCCGCATCCAAAGATAAACCCGTAAGTATCGCCGACTTTTAGCATGGTAATCTGTTGCCTATGTAGCGTGGTTGAGTCTTGTTGACGAAAAATACGGTGTAGGATGGAACGTGGTGAACCACGAACGCCAAACGAGAACGGTATGACATTCATGGTACCACCGCGCAAAAAAAATATAGGCGGTAGAGGCTGCTGGTTCCAAACCGTCAATGCTGTTACCAGTGTCAGACGGATCGTGCCATCGCCACCACAGATGCCGAGGCCTTCAATCTGCTCTTGGCGATATCTCTCAAGCGTCTCTCGTAATTGGTTTGTGGATTCCGTCCAGACGATTTGATCTTGTGTGCGTAGTAGTGCTGTAAGTTGCTTTCTTGAGGTTGCGGTTTTGCCAGCAGCGGCCTTTGGATTTGCAATGATACCGATTTTCCCAGGCAGGGAAGCGACTGGTGTGTTGTTCATTCTCATCCCAACCCTAGCAGAGGCCGGACCCGGCGGCAACTGAGAATATGCTTTAACTTCGATAAGATAGGAGCCGGTTTGCTTGACAGTGACGCTCTCGGTGATTAGCTTATTAGCTCTGAGGTAGCAAATTGATTAGTAAAGACTATTACAGTGTTCTTGGTGTGGCCAAGAATGCCTCTGACGAAGAGATCAAAAAAGCTTATCGGAAACTAGCGCTGCAGTATCACCCGGATCGTAATCCTAACGATAAAACAGCGGAAGAGAAGTTCAAAGAGGCCTCCGAAGCCTACGAGGTCCTGCGTGACCCAGAGAAGCGCCGTACTTATGATCAGTTCGGTCACGAAGGCCTGCGTGGGCGTGGTTTTAGTGGCTTCAGTGGTGTTGAAGACGTCTTTTCCAACTTTGGCGACATCTTTGAGACCTTTTTTGGATTTGGGTCTCAACCCCGAGGCCGTTCGGGGAGGCGGGTCTATCGCGGGGAAGATCTACAGTTTCGACTGCAGATTGATTTTGAGGAAGCAGTTCAGGGATGCGACAAAGAGATCCAGGTCAGACGCCATGACTCCTGCGGTGCTTGCCAGGGTTCCGGCAGTGCCAAGGGTGCTGACCAAGTGACCTGTCCGGCCTGTAACGGTTTTGGCCAGGTAAGGCACTCGCAGGGATTCTTTAGTATATCGACAACCTGTAATCAATGTGGTGGTGCCGGTCAGATAATCAAAAACCCGTGCCGCAAGTGCGATGGTCAGGGGCTTGTTGAGGGTAAGCATCGGCTGCGTGCCAAGATTCCTGCAGGTGTGGACAGCGGCAATTCTATTCGTTTAGCTGGAGAAGGTAATGCCGGCGCTTTTGCCGGGCCTGCTGGTGATCTTTATATTGTCATTGACGTAAAACCGCACCCCCACTTTATTCGTGAAGGCAATGACATTATCAGTCGAGCTTCGGTGAGTTTTCCCTTGGCCGTTCTCGGCGGCGCCATTGATGTTGAAACCCTAGAAGGAATAAAACGCTTGACCATTCCCAAAGGCACGCCTTCAGGCAAGATCTTTCGTATTCGCAATGCTGGAGTTCCTGATGTTCGTGGCTATGGTCGTGGCAACCATCTTGTCGAAGTGGTGATCGATACCCCAGCAAAATTAAGCAAAGAGCAAGAAAATCTGCTGCGTAGTTTCGATGACATCAGTAAAAAGAGAGACAAAGGCAATGTTTTTCATACTAAGTAAGAAAGGCCTTTTTGTCTCTTCGGTGGCTGATGAGACGTAATTCACGCCGTGCTTCAATCAAATTAGCATCTCGTTGCAGGGCTTCTTGAAAGAAGACAACAGCCTTATCCATTTTTTTTAAGTATTTGTAGATATTGCCCAAGAATAGGTAGCCGGAGGGTTCATTCGGATCCATTTGAATGGCACTGCTGATTTCAATGATCGCGCTCTCAAGGGCAGCAGAAGCTGGCTGGCCTCGCTGGCAGAGTTTCTTGAAAAGCGCCCACCCATGATATGCTTTGAAACGCCAATCACCCGGAAAGAGCAACGCCATCGCTTTACTATTGGTTTCTGCATTGTCAAAGTCACCGCGAGATAAGTCTACCTTTATTTTACGGAACTCTTCATTTTGGTCGAACACTCTGCTAGGGAACATAGGGATAATACCATCAGAGTAAAACAGCTGTCGTTCGTATTTTTGACGTTGTTTTGGGTCATTTAAAATGTCATAGGCTGTCTTAAAGATGTCAGTGATCTTAGTTAGAACTCTATGTATTTTTTTTGACTTTGTCGGATTAAAGTCGGAGGTAACAGGGTGGTAGGTGGCCATCTTTTCGCTCATATGCTCGAAAAGCTCTTTGGGTGTAGGCTGGCGACTCACATCCAGGACTTTAAAGTAGTTCTGCTGCCTTAGCTCCTCAAATATCTGGATGAGTCTCAAATAGACATTTTGTTCCTCCCTCTCCTCTGAAGTGACTACAAATTCAATCATATCAGTTATAAGGCAAGTGTAGATGAGTTGATAGATATCCAGCTCTCGAGCCTCTGTTGATTGTACGATATCACTGAGAGTGTTGCTTCCATTCACTTGATTCAAGATCTGCTCATCCCATGAAGCAAAGCGAAAGTCATCGAATTTCAATAATGGATTGTTCTTAATACGAATGGATCTTTCACTATAAGGACCTATCTCTTCTCGGATAATCGCTTCCGGGAAACCGCTGCGAACACCACGCAGGAGAATCTGTGGCAGGCTGAGGCTGAGCGTTGTTAGGTTTGGAGTTTCCGCTCGTGGTGGCTGCAGGCGGTAAGAACCCTCGGTCCAGGTGAAGATCTCAAGAATGCGTTCTAGCGCCTGATCTTTGAGTGCTTCATCTAGCTCTGTTGGCGTTAACAATCCCATGTTGATAAGTATGCGGCCTTGACGACTCTTTTGGCTCTGCATCATTCTTAAAGACTCGTTGCACTGCTCCTCTGTCAACTTACCCTTCCTGACCAACACTTTACCAAGACACTCTTGTACAAGGTTGGACTCTACAAAAGTCGGCTCACCATTTCTTATATAAATTCTCTTCTTTAACTTTTCTTTGACGAGGGTGAGAATACCATTTTTCCGTTGGCTAAAGAGAATGTAGAGCAGTTTTGGAATCGGCATTTCTTGCAACTCGCCTTGGTTGCGAAAAAATGCAAGTGCTGGACTCTTCTCTATGTATGCCGAGGCTAATTCTTTAACACGGCTGAGGAGAGACTCTAGGGCAAATGGTTTTTCCAGAAATTCGTTAATCTGCAAATCGCGAATCTGTTCGTTAATACGTAGAGTCTTGTAAACTCCGGAGATCATGATAATCGGTATCCGGCGACCTTGTTCGCTCGAGCGAATTTTTGCAGCTAGCTCAAAACCGTTCATCTTTGGCAACAGACCGTCAACAATAAGCAGGTCAGGGCGCTTGCTTTTAAAGACTTGCAAACCATCCTCACCGTTGGTTGCAGAGAGCACTTGCCAGCCTTCCAAAGCAATCACTTCCGTAAGTAGTGCAAGGATATTGGGGTCATCGTCAACAATGAGTATCTTGCCTTTAGTTTGCATGCAAAACCCTGCTGAGAAAGGCTCCTGTGTAGGAGCGTGGAGACGAGACGATTTCTTCTGGTGAACCTGCAGCTACCAGATAGCCTCCTTTGTCGCCTCCATCCGGCCCTAGATCGATGACATAATCACATGATTTTATCACATCTAAATTGTGTTCTATGACGACCACCGTATTACCGTTATTTGTTAAGCGATGGATAACGTTAAGAAGCTTGCGAATGTCCTCAAAATGCAGCCCAGTTGTTGGTTCGTCGAGAATATAGAGCGTGCGTCCGGTGGCCCTTTTGCTCAGTTCCTTCGAGAGTTTGATGCGCTGTGCCTCGCCACCCGACAGCGTTGTTGCTGGTTGTCCAAGCGAGATATAACCAAGACCGACATCCTGCAGAGTTTTTAGCTTTTGTCGAATTCTAGGAATGTTTTTGAAAAACTCACTTGCTTGATTAACTGTCATTTCAAGGACTTGATGAATGTTCTTGCCACGGTAGGTGACTTCCAGCGTCTCTCGATTATAGCGTTTGCCTTGGCAGGCATCGCATTTGACGTAGACGTCTGGAAGAAAATGCATCTCGATCTTTAGGATGCCGTCGCCACTACAGGCCTCGCAGCGCCCTCCCTTAACATTGAATGAGAAACGACCCGGACGATATCCTCGGGCTTTTGCCTCCGGTAACATGGCAAACAGATCGCGAATGTCTGTGAAGAATCCTGTGTAGGTTGCTGGATTCGATCGTGGCGTACGACCAATTGGGCTCTGGTCAATATCGACTACTTTATCAATAAACTTCAGCCCATCAATCTCGAGAACAGGCGCTGCACGTTTCTTACTGTTATAAATCCGTTGCATTAGGTGACGATAAAGCGTGTCTATAACCAGTGTGCTCTTTCCAGAGCCGCTCACGCCAGTGACGCATGTAAAAAGCCCTATGGGAAACGAGACGTTGATTTTCTTCAAGTTGTTACCTCGAGCCTCCTTAATCGTAACCCGACTATCGGTGACACGGCGCCTCGCTTTTGGAACCGGTATGCATTGGTCACCACGCAGGTAAGCGCCCGTCAAAGATCGCTTATGGCCTGTCACCGCGGTGGGCGAGCCTATGGCAACGACTTCGCCGCCATTGCGACCAGCCCCTGGACCTAGGTCGACAAGATGATCGGCCGAGCGAATGGTCTCCTCATCATGTTCAACAACAATAACGGTATTGCCAAGATCACGTAAGGACTTTAATGTTGTAATCAGCTTAATGTTATCTCGTTGATGCAGGCCAATGCTCGGCTCATCGAGTATATAAAGTACACCAACCAATCTCGAGCCGATTTGAGTAGCCAAACGAATTCTTTGACCTTCCCCCCCTGATAGTGTTGCCGATTTACGATTGAGTGTTAGATATTCGAGGCCGACGTTCTTCAAGAACGTAAGCCGATCTTTGATCTCTTTGATTATCTGTTGTGAAATAATTCGAGATTTTTTATCGAGTCTGAGACTACCAAAAAATTTTAGAGCAGCAGCGATGGACATGCTGGTCACTTCGTCAATGTTCTTGCCATTAATACGAATAAACAGCGCCTCTCGTTTTAGCCGTTTACCCTTACAAGTTGGGCAGTCTGTCTCGCCCATGAACCGCTCTATTTCACTAAAAGATGGGTCCTTACGGCTTTCTTCTAGTTTTTTTTCTAGGTAGGGTATAACGCCTGTGAAGTTGATTAACTTTGCTACTAATCGACCGTTTAGCTCTTCTCTAAAGGGAATGACTTTGTCGTCAACTCCATAAAATAGTATGTCTTTTGCCGATTTATCGAGCTTTGAAAATGGCGCATAGAGGCTGAAGCCGTAGTGTTGGGCAACTGCTTCTAACATGGAATAGAACTGTACAGTATGGCGATGTGCCCACGGCAGGATGGCACCCTCTCGTATGGAGAGTTTGGCATTGGTGACGATGAGATTGGGATCAAAGTACTGTTGGGTTCCGAGCCCGCTGCAACGTGGGCAAGCGCCGAACGGACTGTTAAAGCTAAAGAGACGCGGAGAGATTTCCGCATAACTCACACCACAGTGTGGACAGGCAAAGTTTTCACTAAAAATAATGGTCTTGTCAATGCCATGTTCCTTATTTGCTTGGGTTTTTTCTAAAATATCTACCGCAACAAGTCCGCCGGTTAGTTGCATAGCAGTTTCTAGTGAATCCGTTAGCCGGTTACGCATGCCACTTTTTATAACAAGACGGTCTACGAAAACCGCTATCGAATGCTTTCTTTTTTTGTCGAGCCTAATTTTGTCATCAAGCGAGTAAGTTTTGCCATCCACCTGCACCCGGGTATAGCCTTGTCGTTTTAACCGTATAAAGTCTTTTTCAAATTCTCCCTTTCTTCCGCGGACGATCGGCGCCAAAATGTGAACGTTGGTCCCCTCCTTCAACTCCAGGATCTGATCACACATCTGCTGTACCGTTTGCGAATGTATAGGTCGGTTACACTTGTAACAGAACACCTCGCCAACTCGCGCGAAGAGCAGCCGCAAATAGTCGTATATTTCCGTCACAGTCGCCACCGTAGATCGTGGATTTTTGCTTATGGCTTTCTGTTCAATCGCGATAGCTGGAGAGAGACCCTCAATACTGTCAACCTCGGGTTTATCCATGAGTTGGAGAAACTGTCTGGCATAGGCTGAAAGAGACTCCACATAGCGACGTTGGCCTTCTGCGTATATCGTGTCTAGTGCTAGGGACGACTTGCCTGAGCCACTCACGCCAGTAACAACGATCAGCTGGTTTCTTGGCAAACAGAGGTTGATATTTTTGAGGTTATGCTGTCGTGCGCCCTTTATACGGATTTCACCCATGCTGCCCAATCTAGAGAATGTCGTCACTCTGAATGCGTACGTCAATGAACGCCTTTTGCTTCATCTGACTGACCCAGATGCGGTAATGCCGTTCCAACTCCAAAGCGTTGAGTTTTCGGCGAATGTCTTCCCGTATGCGCTCAAAAGCCGGAGGTGGGGCGCTGCTAATCTTATCGACCTTGAAGATGTAAAAACCTGCATCGTTTGCAACGATCTGCGATATTTCGCCAGCTTTTAGAGAGACTACGGCTTGCAGAAACTCTTCCTGAAGCTCGGTTGCAAGAAAATCGCCAAGCAGCCCCCCGGACGCCGCTGTTGGCGCATCACTCATCTCTTTCGCAAGCTGAGAGAAATCTTGCTTGGCAGCGAGTTTTTTACGCAGTTCGTTAGCCAGGTCTTTAGCCTTTTGCCGTTTTGTCTTGTCGGCTCGAGGCCCATCAAGGAATATATGCCTCAGGGTGTATTTTTTTGCCTGGTTATCGCGCAGGTAGTTTTCTTCGTAGTACTGTCTGATATCGTCGTCTTCTATCTTAATTTTTGTACCCATGACATAATTAACAAATTTTCCTCGTTCAATTTGATTTTTTAAATTGGCTCGGAACTGTGAGAAAGTCAGGTCCTGAGACTTCAAGAGTTCCAAGAGCTGTTCATTGGAACGAAGGTCATTTTGCTGCTTTACTTGATTGACAGCCTGCTCAATTTCCGCTTCCGAAGCACTTAAGCCTCGTTTTGTGATCTCCGCTTGGACCAGAGCATCCTCTATCATGCGGTCAAGGACTTCACGGTACTTGTCTTTGCTGGAATCGACCTCAATGATTTTTTCTCTCAAGTCATGAATGGTGATGACACTTCCGTTGACAACGGCAGCAACGGCATCCAGCGTCTTTACACCGCCTAAGGCAGGGGGGCTGAGCACGATGACAGCCAGAATCAAGCTGGTGAGCACTTGCGCCGTGGGAGACATAGGGATTTCCGTTTTCAACCCTTTTATATCATTAGAGTTTTGCCAGGAGCGCACGGTTTTTCATAATGCGCGTCTTCTTCAGCTGCTTCTCCAGCCAATCAGAATACAGTTTCCGACGCTTTACTTCCATTAAAATGGTACGGATTTTGTTGCTGCATTCATCTAACGCTTTGGTTCTTTTGAGCTTCCGATCTATGAGCTTAAAAATGTGATAACCATACTCACTCGAGACAACACGACTCGTCTTGCCGACAGCTAAGGGGAAAATAGTCGTATCAAAAATCTTTGGCATAACTCCCCTAGAAAAATAGCCCAAGTCACCTCCCTGCTGAGCTTCAGGACCACGGGATCTCTCCCGTGCCACAGTTTCAAACGGTGTCCCCTGCCTAATCTGTGCTAGTACCTCAAAGGCCTCTTGTTCCGATTCTACAAGAATGTGTAGCGCACGAACTTGCTCGGGTACGTGGAAGTCTTGCTTGTTCTGATCATAGTAATTTTGAATCATTTCCTTGGTAATGGTGGATCGATCATCTGTCAGTCTTCTCGATACTTTTTGCAGCAATAGATTCCGTCTTAGATTATTTTGCCAGTCTTTGCGATTGTAACGTTTGCGCACCAACAGTTTTTCTAGCTCCTGGCCGGGCAGGTCCTCTGCGGTTCGCTTTATTTCCGCCTCCACCTCAGCCTCGGTCACTATGATATTGCGTGCGGCAGCTTCCTGTAGCAAGAGTTCTTGTTCGATCAGATCATTTAAAATCTTCTCCTTTATAGACTTGTCAACGGTATGGGTCGCATGGTCTGGATAGTACTCCCTCAGTTTATGGCGATAGTCCTCTAGAGTGATGACTCGCTCTCCCACTGTTGCGAGAATGATGGGCGAAGTCTGTTCAGACCGACACGCTACAATGCTGAATAACAATAAGGTTACAAGCTGATAGTTTATTACACGGTGACATCTGGTCATTTACGGCTCTCTTGCTTTGCCTCAATACCTAGCGCTAGGTTGACACCTTGTAATCTTGCATAGTTTACTTTTATCGGCGTTGTCTCTTTGAGACGAGTCAGCATATTTTGGTATGCCGCACGCCGTTTCTCATTGTTAAGTTGTCTCAAGAGGAACTGACGATTGTTCTTCAGACCTCGATGGTCTTCAGTGAGTTTGATAATATGATAGCCGAACTGAGTTTTTACCAGCGGACTCAATTCGTTAAGCTTCTTTAGGTTAAAGCTGGCTTCAAGAAATGCAGGCACAAATCGACGTGTCCGGCTGAAGGTGCCAAGATCCCCGCCTTTGCTGGCAGTTGCCTCGTCAGCCGAGAACTGCTTTGCGAGCACAGCGAAATCCTCACCAGCTTTAAGGCGTTTTAAAATGCTCTCTGCTAAGACTCTAGCCTCCGTGTCCGTTTGTTTAGCGGCACTAATAAGAATATGGCTTGCCCGAATACGGTCCAACTCTAACTTTCTCTCTTCATACACTTTACGAATTTCCTCAGGCCTGGGTGTAAGTCTTGGGTTTTGGTCGATGCTTTTCCTTAGGTAATCACGCACTAACCGTTTTTTATTGGCTGGTTCTGATAGTTTAAAGCCTTCATCTATGGCCTTTTGTGCGATTAGCGCAAAATGGACCATCTCGAGGAGCAGGCTCTTTTTCTGCTCTTCGTTAAAATGTCGGCTGACGCGGTAGGCGGCGAGTTCCTCCATGCGCTGGAGAACGTCGTCGGTGGTGATGAGTTGGTTGCCAACGAGAGCGACACCGTTTTCCGTGGCCTCAAGGTCGATGCTCTCTGGCTGGCAGGCTGGCAGCAAGCTCAGAGAGAGAAGAATGACGAATAAATTCGAGCGCATAGCACTAGGCTGCGTAGCATACTAGGTAAGCCGCTGCAAGAGCTTTTTAATCCTATCAAGGTTGAAATCGCTGTGATTTCGGTTAGTTGGAACTAGAAGGGTGTGGGCGTCATGCATGCGTGCTTGGACCTCCCGATCGCCTAGAAGTGTCGCCAAGTTCTCAGGTTTTACCTTGGTTGAACGGTCAAATTCCATCGCCAGGCCGTCCTTGCCTGCGGTAAGCCGTTTCAAACGCAACTTCCGTGCTAGTAAGCGCAAGCCAACGATCTCAAGCAGGTTTTCCACAACTTTGGGTAGCGAGCCAAAACGATCCTTGAGTTCTCGGTTCAAGAGATCGATTTCCTCTGTGGTGTGACAACCGGCGATACGGCGATAGAGATAGAGTCGTACAGATTCGTCGGCAATGTAATCTTTTGGGATGAAGGCAGCCGTTTTTAGCTGGAGCTCAGGCTCGATCTCCTCTTCGATCGTCTGTCCTTGTAGTTCTCGTACACAGCGTTGCAGTAGATTGTTATAGAGTTCCATGCCCACAGCACGGATATGTCCTGACTGTTTGGTTCCTAGTAGATTGCCAGCGCCTCGTATTTCCAAATCTCGAAGAGCGATGCGATATCCACTACCGAGTTGAGTGAAGGCACGCAGAGCGCTCAGTCGTTTCTGCGCCTGTTGGCTTATAAGGTCGTCGCCGGGTATAAGCAGATAGGCAAATGCCTCACGGTTTGAACGACCGACCCGGCCTCGTAGTTGGTAGAGTTGTGCCAGTCCAAATCTATCCGCCCGATTAATGATAATCGTGTTGGCCATGGGAAAATCTAAACCCGATTCGATGATCGTTGTCGCCAACAAAACAGCAACCTCCTGACGCAAAAAAGCAAGCATGACTCTTTCGGCCTCTCTTTCAGGTGTTTCGCCGTGAACGATACCAATGCTAACTTCTGGCACCAAGTGAGTCAGATACTTCTTCATTGCGCTTATAGTCTGCACACGATTGTGAACAAAAAATACCTGCCCTCCACGCGCTACTTCGCTGATAATCGCATTACGGATTAGGTCGTCATCGAACCGCGCAATAAAAGTCTGCACCGACTGACGATCTGCCGGCGGTGTTTCAATAACGCTGAGATCTCGGAAGCCATGTAGAGACATCTGCAAAGACCTTGGAATCGGAGTAGCAGTCATGCTTATAACGTCGATCTTAGCTCGGTACTGTTTGATCTTCTCTTTGTGAGAAACTCCGAAGCGATGTTCTTCATCGATAATGAGCAGGGAAAGATCTTTGAATTGCACGTCTTTGGATAACATACGGTGGGTACCAACAACGACATCGACTTCTCCTGACTTGAGTTCTTGCAGCGTTTGCTTGATCTGTTTCGAACTACGAAACCGGCTCAGTGTTGCGACGTTTGCGGCAAATGGCCGTAAACGCTCTGAGAAGGTATGAAAGTGTTGTTCTGCCAACAGTGTTGTAGGGACTAAAACGGCGACCTGTTTACCAGCGAGTATCGCGCGAAACGCCGCTCGCAAAGCCACCTCTGTCTTACCAAAGCCAACATCACCACAGACCAGACGGTCCATGGGCCGTGGAGTCTCCATATCTGTCAAAACCTCATCAATGGTCCTGGCTTGATCGTGAGTTTCTGTGAAGGGAAACGAGGCAGCAAACTCCTGCTCAATAGGATCATCATCGGTGTGAGCAAAACCCTCAATGACTTTGCGTGAGGCGTATAGTTTAAGTAGTGCTTGGGTCATATCGCGAATGGCTTGGTGGACCTTGGCCTTCCTCTTTGCCCAGACGTTGGAGCCAAGACGATCGAGTTGGACGGCATCTCCAGCCTCACCGTCAGCTGCAGTGGCATAGGGTTGGATGACGTTCATACGGTAGATGGGGAGATAGAGCCTGTCGCCGCCACGGTATTCCAAGCGTAGAAAATCGGACTCCTGTCCGTCTATCTCTAGGTGCTGGAGTCCGTGATAAAGCCCAATGCCGTGATCGATGTGAACGACGTAACTACCCTCTTTAAGCTGGGCGAGAACGGTTGAATCTGGTTGCGGCGTTGTAGTAACGGGGCGGCGCTTTTGTTTGATGCCAAAGATTTCTCTGTCTGGAATGTAGAGAAATTTCTCTACTCCATTGAAGAAGCCATGCTGCAAACTGCCGATGGAAAGATGTAGGTTTTTAGCAGTCGTGTCGGTTGCTTTTGTTAGGAAGAGTCGAGCAATCTTTTCTCGTTGTGTCTCGTTGTCACAGATTATATGCACTGCATAACCTTGGCGAAGAAAGCCCTTGAGACGCTCTGTCATAAAGCGTTTTTCTTTAGGGATTGCATCTAGGGTGATCTGTAGCTGTGGTGTGTCTACGGGGAGATCATGACCTGCATCTTCAAACAAAACCACAGATCGGCTGTCTAACATCTTCATGACCTGTTTCGAGTCAGCGTAGACCTCTGGGTGAAAAAATCCCTCACCTTGTTTACCAATCTTTTCCAGCAAGGCCGTTAAGCTTGCATCGAGATTGCGATCGGCTTCCTCAATCCCCAATCGGTTAATAAAGGCTACGTGGAAGTCTTTTGGCAGGTAGTCAAACAGCAGTGCTGTGTCCGGATAAAACAACGGTAGTAGATCTTCCAATTCTTGGGTGTGAGTGTTTGTAGCTAGGAGTTCATGGTAGAGCGTGCGAGCTTTTTTGGGAATATCATGTTCGTCTGCCACCTTTTTTAACGCAGATTGGGCCTGCATAGAGGTATCTTGATCATGAATGATTTCAGAGAAGGGGATGATTCGTAATCTCTCTGTTGCTTGAGTCGAGCGCTGGCTGTTGGTGTCAAAGTAGCGTAGGGACTCTACTGTATCTCCAAACAGTTCGATGCGACAGGGCTGCTCCTCATTTGGTGGGAACAGATCGATGATTCCGCCGCGGACGGCAAACTGACCTGTCTCACGCACTAACGGCTGACGACGGTATCCTGTAGCAGCTAAAAGTCTCGTAAGGCGCTCAAGGTCGAGTTCACTACCAGGGGTTACCTCGACGGTATACTTTGTCAACCACTCCGTTGGCAGGGTCTGCTGGCGGATGGACTCGTAACTGCAAACGATAACCGCCGCGGAGCTGTTGTTGACAGTGTCGAGTACGCTCGCACGTTGCGCAGAGTAGGCTTCGCCAAGAAGGACAGGCCGGTGTAGGTGCAACCGCCGCGATGGCCAATGCAATACTTTTAAGTCGTTAATAAAACAACTGAGATCCTCTTGTGTTGTTTTTGCCTCTTTTTCGCTTGCGGTCACTACTAAGAGCGTTGTCTCGTCTGGCAATACTTGGTGTAGCTGGGACAGGGCAAAGGCGGTGCGGCTTGATTCTGTTGCGGCAATCAGCAGCTTTTGCCCAGCTTTTGGTAGCTTGGCTTGGAGCTCTTGTCGCCAGCGGGTTAACATCGGCGTACTATGAATCACAGCTGTGGGTGTGTCAAAGCCGTGATGGGTAGCAGAGTTGACGCCTTCTCGCTATCCAACTAAGCTAGCGTTGATAAAGGGGGAGTATGAACATCTTGGTAACCAATGACGACGGTATTGATGCAGTAGGGCTACAGCGGCTTGCTACGGGTCTTAAGCAGACATCGTGGGTCAATCATGTGATCACCGTTGCTCCTATGAATGAACAGAGCACCTGTTCACACTCGCTAACGCTACACAACCCCCTGAGAGTAAATCGCTTAGATGCGGATCGTTTTGCTGTTAGCGGGACACCAGCAGACTGTGTAAGCCTAGCACTGAGTAAGCTGGTACGCGATCCGATCAACCTCGTCATTTCTGGCATCAACCACGGCGCTAATGTCGGGACAGACATCGCCAACTCGGGCACGGTATCAGGGGCGATGCAAGCAACGCAGATGGGAATACCGGCGATAGCGGTCTCTCTAGCTTTTGACCAAGATGAAGGAGAGACGCCAAACTTTCAACTTGCTGTCGAGGTGGTCAAGGACCTGGCAACTCGGGTGTGTGAGCATGGCCTGCCAAAGAACACCTTGCTTAACATCAATGTTCCTAACCGTGCTACTACCAATGCAACAGATGCCACGTCTCTTACTTGTGTCACCACGACCATGGGCCACAAAGCTTGGGGCTATAATTTTGAAACGCGTCAGGATCCGCGCGGTCATTACTATTACTGGAATAACAGTAAGGTCATGGAACATATACCGGACGGCGAGAGCGACATTGCCGCTGTTAGAGCTGGCAAGGTTTCTGTGACGCCGATCCATCTTGATTATACGAACTACCAATTTTTGAAACAGTTGCGGGATTGGAAGCTTTGAAAGACGTAAGCAAGACGCCAAGAGGTCAAATGATAGAAAGGGAGTTAATCTCCCGTGGTGTCACTGATATGCGTTTGCTACAGGCCTTTGCTGAAGTGCCACGACACGAGTTTATCGACTCTCCTCTCAAGTATCAGGCCTATCAAAACCAGGCACTGCCCATTGGCCAGCGACAGACTATTTCCCAACCCTATACGGTTGCTGTCATGCTACAGAGCCTCTACCTGCGGCCTGGGGCGCGGGTGTTAGACGTCGGCACCGGTTGTGGTTACCAGGCGGCTTTGCTTTCAAGACTCTGCCAGAGTGTCTATACGATCGAAAGGATTCCAGCGCTGTTGCGTCAGGCAAAGCGTCGTTTTGTTAGACTTGACTACAACAACGTGCTTGCGAAATTAGGCGATGGTTGGGAGGGTTGGCCAGAATATGCCCCCTACGATGGTATTGTTGTTGCTGCTTTCAGTTCAAGATTGCCAGAGAAACTCTATGGTCAGCTCAAGGAGGGTGGCCGTTTGGTGGTACCTATAGGGGATACACATCGGCAGGAGCTAGCAGTCTTCGTGCATCAAGGAGCCCAAGGACCACAGCAGATCTCACTAGGGCAGTGTGCTTTTGTACCATTTGTAGAAACGCCCGCATAGATGATGCGTAACATTCGTAGACTTTACGACTGGGTACTGCACTGGGGCACGACGCCTTATGCCGAACTCGCGCTATTCCTAGTTGCTTTGACCGAAGCAATTTTTTTCCCGATTCCTCCAGACCTCTTGCTCATTCCTATGGCGGTTGCAAGCCCCAGACGCGGGCTACGCTATGCCCTTATTACCATGCTCGGTTCTGGCACGGGAGGAGCTATGGGCTACCTTATAGGGGCGCTGTTCATGGAGACCATCGGCATGCCGATTGTTAACTTTTATGGTGCCAGCGATCACTTCTTTCAGCTGCAGCAACTCTATCAACAGAATGCCATTTTGGCGATTGCCATTTCAGGTTTTACACCCATACCCTACAAAATCTTCACTCTTTCCTCAGGTGCCTTTGATATACCCTTTGGTCTGTTCATTACCGTTTCACTGCTGAGCCGCGGAGCGCGCTTTTTCCTCGTTGCCGGTTTGATTTTTCTGTTTGGGCCAAAAATTCGCAGTTTTATTGATCGCTACTTTAATCTACTGACAATACTGTTTGTCGTGGCGCTGATCCTAGGGTTTGTGGTGGTACGATGGCTGGTTTGAATGGCCTTCTTCGTTTTATCTTGGTGCCGGTACTGGTGGTCGTTTGCCTCTGCTGTGCATCTCGACGAGGTTACTATCATAGGGTTGCCAAGGGAGAGACCTTGTATCGTATATCCAAGGCCTACGGCGTTCCGATTGAACGGGTCGCCCATAGTAACAACATGCGCGATCTCGGACACATTCGTGAAGGGCAGTATTTGTTGATTCCAGGTTATGAGGGCAAGCGGCGCAGTGGGATTCCCCCCAAAAACAAACAGAGAAGAGCCAATTGGCGTAAGACCGTACCGCAGAGGCTGCGGGCAAGCAATCTCAGTGGTCGTTTTATCTGGCCGTTGCGTCAGTCGCAACTAAAGCGAGTTGCTTTGGGGTTTGGTAAACATCGCCGCAAAAAGCACAGTGGTATTGATATCATTGCACCTGCCGGGACCACGGTGACGGCTGTGGCTGATGGCCGTGTCATCTATACGGGGAATGATGTTGAGGGTTTTGGTAAGACAGTTATCATCCGTCACGCCGAGGAGATCTTTTCCGTTTATAGCTACCTTGGCGCTATCCTCGTTACTCGAGATACCGAGATAAAACAGGGTGCCAGTGTCGGCGCGGTTGGCTCGCCAAACACAGATCACTTTAAACAAGATCAACCGTTGCTGCATTTTGAAATTCGCGAACGTACGGTGCCCGTCAACCCTGAAAACCTCCTGCCTTAGGTTTGGGTATTCAAGGCAGCAACGTGCTTGGACGAAGAGACTATATTCTACCCATTTTCGTTTTAGTCGGTGCTTTGCTGTTCACCTATTGGCGGCCAAGCTTGATCTGGTTGTGGTTGCTGCTCTTTGTTTTGTTGACGTCATTCTTTTTTCTTTACGGTTTTTTTGTGCGTTTTCAACGTATGGATCGCTGGTTGCGCAAACGCGAATTCGCACGGCTTATCAGCGAATGTGAGCCGATTTTTAAACGAAGCAAAAATCGCAATCTAAGACAGATCGCTGCGCTCTATCTGGCAGCGGCTTATCTCGGTCAACAGGGCGCCGACGCCGCCGATTATCTGGATCGTTTATTCGTAGACTTTGAACCATCAAGGCTATCAAACCGTTGGCAAAACCGCCATCACCTAGTTCAAGCACAGTGGCTGCTGTATAAGGATGAATACCAGGAGGCGCTACAGCGGTTAGAGAAGTCGAGCCTACACAAGGTCGGCCTGTTTTATCTTTCGCGTTTGCTCTACTATTTCTCTTTGCTCTTCTTTCTTACCAAGCAGCAACAACAGCGCAGTATGCAGTACGCGGCCAAGGCTTTTGAGCTCATGCCAGACGAGAGACTCTACCAGGCCCACTATGGTTTGCTGTTGTTTCAGCTACAAAAGGAACGCGGTGGTTTAAAGCTCCTGCAGCAGACACTCGCCGCGTGGGACGACGGGTGTTACCCTTGGGAGCGGCGTATGTACGAGCGCTTTGCTGGTGAAAATTCAGTTTAGTGTGACGTGTTTCCTGGTTTAAGCCGCAAGCAGTTCGATAGGAAAATCAGGCAATGCTTTTATCAATTTATTAATTGTAGTCCAGGTTGGGTTAGCCGATTTCGCAGATTCCAACCGCTGGAAGGCAAAGAGTTTGACTCCCATCTTGTCAGCAACCTGTTGCTGCGTTAGTTTACTCAAAAGACGGCTTGTACGGACAAGCATGGCCATGGCTACTTTAGGCTCTACTTGTACCTTGATGATGTTTTGGCCTCTTACCGTCTTCCTAGGAAACGGGAAGATGTGTTTTGAGTGAGGGGGTTCATCGAGAATAAGATTGAGAGCTTCGGCCATGTTATCGACAAGTGCCCTTTTGGTACTCGCCTCGGTAATGCAGCCTTCGATCTCTACACACTGTGCCCAGTAACCGTCTCTTTCTTTGTGAACTTTAAAATGGTAATGCATGAATTACCCCAGTTTCCTAAGAATCTTTCTTAGTTGATACTCTGTCCCCGGTCGCAGTTCTTTATGTTGCGGGATAGAAACGTGGCTACCCACTTTGACATGGCTGCCTTTTTGACCAGCCCTCGTCCATCCTGCTTTTTGGAATTCTTTTACCAGGTCTTTGCCACTTGTGGGCACTCCCTAGTAACTTCTATAATACCACATTAAAGTGGTAAGTCAACCAGACTCTCGGACCGCAATGACCTTGAGAAGGTTTTTCTAGGTGCGGCTACTCACCGATCCGCCGCACGGGCGAAGTCTCGCATGGTGCGGTCTTTGGCTGCCGACTTGGTTAAGCGAGGGCGTTTGATCTTGGATTTGTCATTGCCGAGAAAGGCCGTGATGCTTTCCGCCATTTGGAATTTGATGGAGCTGCCAAAGATACGCATGACGCCAATGCTGGTGATGGCAATCAGGGCAATGATGATGAGGTACTCGGTCATGCCCTGACCGAGGCTTCGATTTTTCACTCTTGCAATCATCTCTTCCTCCTACAGGTAAGGTTTTATGGAAAGGGCGTGGCAACCTTCTCAGCTACCTTGCTAAAGTAGCCACCGAGCCTTTTTTCAAAGATGGCTGCGCTGGCAAGCAACAGGCTAAGAGAGAGGCCCAATATGATGGCGTAAGTGAGTGTTGCACTGCCCTTATGAGTTTGTCCTGCTGCCTGCATGGTCGCTGGCTAATGGCGATAGCAACCTCGATGCCATAACTAAGCTATTGAAATAGCGAAACCAATCTGTGGACCGGTAGAATCGGGTTGGAAAAACGAACTCAAGGGCTCCGGAAACTGAAGCAGAGGCGGTGAGGTGGCTTAAACAAGCCACCTCACGTTAGGATGCGTCGTTTTTAATGGGAACTCGTGGCACTGGCCGTTTCTACCGCACCGTAAAAACCACACAACCGAAACGGATTCGTGCTACGCTGTTCTCTTCGTACCTGCGAGTACGCGCCCAGGAGGTTACCCAGCAATTCGAGGGGGGCTGAGTATTGAGTGGGAAAAACGACGTCTCCCTGGCGCCTCTGTTGGGAATGAGATTCCCCCGCCCTAGATAGTGAGGAAAGGCTGATCTTCACAGCCTGCTGCAAAGCATCTACTGCTGCTGCCATCAAAGCGAGAAGAACAACGACTATAGGCTTTGCAACCATCTGTTTGGATTCAACCTTCTGTAATGAAGCAGGTGCAATATATGGCACATACATTAGTTGTCAAGTAATATTTGCCAATAAAATCAGCCGTCTTTTTTACTCTTTGCGTTATATGGAGGGTAAGCTAACTGGGATAGAGTGTCCCTAATATGAGGCAGAATTCTGCAAAAGGTCCTAATTTCGTTGCCGACTACGACATAACTATTTGAAATAAAACATTTTAACATTCATTCTGGTGGTACAAAGATTGCAGATTCGTCAATATATAGTAACGATGTGTAGCATCGAACTTGTTAGGAGATGACCATGTATCAGGCGATATACTGCCTACCTGCGCTCAGGGGTTGGTATGCAAGAAGTACACATGAGGTTGTTCTGCAGCACACGGCAGCGGCCATTAAGATACTTGAACCTTCTCACGAGTCTTAGAGTCTCAGGTTAGGCGGCACGTTTGTTGGCAACGATCTCAAGAATACCGCTATGGATGGTTGTCCTGGTCTGGCTTGCTTGCATGCTTTTGCCACACACAGGTTGGGCTCAGGGAGATGACCGCAGGCCTGTACCGGCTGTTACAGCTCCAACTCGGGCGGCCGACCAATTCATGGTGGATATCCTCAAGGGTGAACGTCGTGCTGCCAACCCTCTGCGCACTCCTCACATTACCCTTTCCGACTTATTGGATGATGTCCTGGATCTGCCCCAACTTACAGACTATTTGCAGCAACACACAACCTTAGCCTCGCCGTTCACACAGGACTTGTTAAGCCGTCTACCGGATGATCAGAGCCGTTTATTTTTCCGTGCTCTAGCAGCGGGCATGATGCATTTGCTGGAACGCTACGGCTTTACCTATGCAACTGCCATGGAGTTTAGAGCACGCCTGGTTTACCTTCCTGATCTGCTTCTGGAAAATCAGCAGGTGGCCGAATGGTTACCTCAGCTAGGGGTGAGCAACGCCGATTTAATGGCAAGCCTACAAGATGCCTTGCCAAATTTGGCGGAGGTTGCAAAAACCAATCATTGGGAGCAATTTTTGCTAGACTCTGTGCAATCCGGCGCGATCTTTGTTCTCTTTGAGAGCAGTCGACTTCCCAAGGAACCTTTTCCCAAAGGGTCGAAAATCGCCTTTCTAGTTGCTGCAAGAAAAAAGCTTGAGCCGCATGAAGATGAAGCGTCTACCGTTGTTATTGAAGATCGCTCCTATGCACCGCAAATCTTGCCGACCTTTGATCCAGAAGAGGCCACACCCATTAAGAGTATTCCTATTTCCTACGCCGTAGACAGAGAAGCGATACTGCTGTTTCTACCCACAGAGCCTGTCATTGAGCGTCTCGCTGAGAATTTGCAAGCTGCCCTAGAAGACTATCGTCAGTGGCTTTTGCATGAGAGCACTGATGACACAAGCAGCGTGAGTGTGGAGCATTACATCGCTGTTCTTCTCGCGACTCAGAGCCCAGAAGCCTTCGAAGCTTTCGAGCGACTCTTTGAAGTAGAAGGGGATATAGATTCGGTAGACTTCTTATTAGAGAGTGTCGCGAGGTTCTTCCGACAGCAAATATTAACCCCACGCTATTTTTCTGATTTGCTGGTATGGCTTATTGATGGGGCTGAAAGGCGTTCACCCCACCTTTTTCAGGGTGCTCATAGACGTCTTATCCGAACCGTTGCCCTTCTCTCAGCTTGGGTGGATGGATATGGTAACACGCTTTTGCCCACTGATGTCTATTATCAGAGTAGAGTGAGTCAGCAGGCAAGAGCTAGTCAGTTTTTTGCCAACCAGGTTGTTGCAAATACTGATAACCTATATTCGCTACGCCATTGGGCTTACTGGGCAAAGGTGGATCCAGCTGCAGCAAGCCAGTTTCTTTTGGCGACGTTGTTTGTCGAGCAATCTGTTTATCGAGAAACCATTTTTGCAGAGGCGATTCTCTCTAGTGGTGACTTTTCGCAGGCCATTCGGTTACGCTTGGTTCGAGATTATATCATTGTTGAAGTTCGTAAAACGGCCAGCGTCTATGATGCTGTTGCTCCACTTGTTCCGCCGGCGCTTGTTGTTGGCGATCTGCACAGGCTTTGGACAAAATTGGGCCTTGAGGAAAAGCTCGTAGAGGACCTGACTGAACCAGAGCGAGACATTTTAAAAGACAGGAGAAATCGCGCCGAAGAGCTTGTTGAGAGCAACAGCGCAATTCAATTGATAGGGAAAATGGCACAAGCAGTCTATCTACAAAACAGAGATATAAGAACAGAAGACTTTACAACCTTAGTTCAGAGGGTTGGTATTCCCGTATTCGAAAGCTATCCTGACCAGGCCGCAGAATTCCTTGCGACCCTTGCAAAGTTTCCAATAAGCCATGGACTGCCGGAAGACAGGCTACAGAGTGTAAAGCCCTCAGATGTATGGCCCCGAGAAGGAAGCCCTTAGTAGCGGTCGTCTGGTCTAGAACTTATCCTTCAACTCTCTCACTGCCGTAAAGATGGCGAGGCGTTTGTTAGGGATGGGACCCACCTGCTTGACGACGTTTTCATAGAGCTCATCACTCACCCCGCAGCGCAAGAAGGGGTTGATCGCCTTCTCCAGGCCAATCGTTGAAGGGATGGTGGGTTTGTCTTGAGCTCGTAGCTCAACCACCGCTTTGCCATGGGCTTGCAGCCTTTGATTTTTTGGTTCAAGCGTGCTGGCAAAGTGGAGGTTGCTCTCGGTGTACTCGTGGCCGCAGAACAGTTGAGTGGTATCGGGCAGCTTTGCCAGTTTGTTATATAAGCTCTCTACCATCTGTTCTGCTGTGCCTTCAAACAGCCTGCCGCAGCCAGCAGAGAAGAGCGTATCACCACAAAAGAGCACCTTGTCTTTTTTAAAATAGAGCGAGATGTGGTGTCGCGTATGTCCTGGGGTAAGTAACACCTGCGCGCTTAGTTCACCAATGTTGATGGTCTGCTTTTCTTTAAGCGGGGTGGTAAAGCCCGGGATGCGGCTGCTGTCGGCGCCGTATGCCAAAACCTCACAGCCAAGGCGTTGTTTGAGCTCTTCATTGGCGGCAACATGGTCCCAGTGGTGATGGGTGTTGATAATCCACTTGGGCTCAACCTGGTTCTCGCTGACCATCTGCATGGCGGCTTTGTTGTCACAGGGATCAATCAACGCTGCAGCACCGCTCTTTTCACAAACAATCAGGTAAAAGTAGTTGTCCTGCAGTGCTGGAATCTGCACAATCTTCATGATCACTCTCCCCGCCAACTCGCACAGGTACTGGGCGTCTCCCAAAAACGAACCTCATGCACGGGCAAACCAAGGGCTTTACTCTGTTCATAGAGCATCCGTGCTAGATTTTCCGCGGTTGGGTTATCATCCATGAGAAAACAGGGCTCACCCACTTCTTGCAAAAAAGCAACGAGTGGATCGTGACGCTGCAGAATCATACGGTGGTCGAGATTGTTATTAATCCACTGTTGCAGTGCTTTCTTAATGTCATGAAAGTCCCATACCATACCACGCTGATCGAGCTGCTCTGCCTGCATCGAGAGCTCGACCACGGCGTTATGGCCATGTAGGTGTTTGCATTTACCCTCATAGTTGAGTAGGCGGTGGCCATAGCAGAATTCAATCTGTGCCGATACCTCAAACATGGGGCTGACCTTACTGAAGGCTTGGGGCCGCCGTCAAGGGGCCTCTTCGGCGGCTGTGCAGCTTGGCTTGATCACAGCGGTAAAGTCGTGTACCCATGAAACAAACATCCGCGACTCGACTGTGCCATCTGTGTTGGGGGATTCTGACCACGTGCGAACCATTCCTCTTGCCTCACTCAACTACATTGTCTTTGATTTTGAAACCACCGGACTTGATGCTCAGAATGGCGATGAGATAATTGAGCTTGGTGCGCTGAAGGTTGAGGGCAAAAACCTCAGCAACAAGACCTTTCACTCTTTGATCAACCCACAGTGTGAACTTCCCGACAAAGCCGTTGAGGTGCACGGTATTACTAAAGCGGAACTCATTGATGCGCCAACGATTGTTGAGGTCATGCCGCAGTTTTTACAGTTCCTCGGACAAGGTGTACTTGTAGCGCAAAATGCCCGCTTTGACCTGGCTTTTTTAGTAAAGAACCTGGCGCGTCTCTGCATCTCCCGTTTTGACAATCAAGTCTTGGACACCATGCTGCTTAGCAAATACCTCTTCTCTTATGAGAGCCGCCACAACCTTGACGCCATTGTCGATCGACTACAGATAGAGCGGCAAGAGCAGGCGCGGCATCGGTCGATGGGCGATTGCCTGCTTACGGCAAAGGCGCTGGTGCGTATGATCGAGCTTTTGGAGAAGCGTGGGTTGGGAAATCTTCGCGCCATCCGCAACTGTCTCATGCGCACCGGTCCTATTCCCGTGTCACAGCGCGAGAACATGTCCTTATTTTGATCAAGAGATCCGATGCGGCTGCACTATGTTCAGCACGTTCCCTTTGAGGATTCGGCACACATTAAGGAGTGGGCCAAGGCCAAGGGCTACCAGGTGAAACGGACGATGCTCTCCAAGGGTGAGCCGCTCCCCAGACTAGAGAGTTTTGATTGGCTGACCATCTTGGGTGGCCCGATGAGCACCTGTGATGAGGCACACTATCCTTGGCTGGTGCAAGAGAAGCACTTTATTAAGGAGGCTATCGATCACGGCAAGATGGTGCTCGGTGTCTGTCTGGGGGCGCAGTTGGTGGCAGAACTGCTGGGTGCGACGGTGGCGACCAACGATGTCAAGGAGATTGGCTGGTTACCTGTGGAGCTCACCACTGCCGGGAGAGCCTCCGTGTTTTTTAAAGGTTTTCCAGCAAGCTTTACACCCATGCACTGGCACAGCGACTGCTTTGATCTACCCACAGGTGCGGTACAAATTGCCTGCAGTCCTGGCTGCGTCAACCAGGCCTTTGTTTATGGTGAGCGCGTTCTTGGTATTCAGTTTCATCTAGAGTTCTCCATGCAGAGCTTACGACGACTGGTGGATAACTGTGGCTACCAGCTGGTGGACGGGCCTTACATCCAGCAGGCTAAGGAGATTTTAGATGCAAAGCGGGTTGCCACAGCCAACCAACTCATGGACCAACTCTTTGACAACATTGAGGCACAGCTAGTTTAGTCTTCGGCAACGTTGGAGAGTTTCCGCGTTCTACGAAGCCCGGACCTTCTTCAGGAATTTGACCGTCCGCTTTCCAATAAGCTCACCACAGGCGTATTGATGTAAGATGCTACCAATAAATGTCTGATACGGAAGACCTAGGCGTGCAGCCTCTGTCTTTAAAGAAGCCAAAGTCGAGCCATCTAATCGGACGCTAATAGGGACCTTGGTAGCTTTCTCACTGACCTTGATTTTCCCTGGACGTTTACGCAATTTCTTTAAATCATATTCTTTCTTCATACTGCCGCCTTTCTTTGCTAGTTGCTTTACGAGCAGAAACAATGCGTATGATTTCTCCTGCACGGTGTTCGCAAAAAACAACAAGCAAGAGCCGTTCTGCTGTCGAATGACCAATACGTATGAACCGATCTTCCGTATCACTATGATCGGGGTCGTAAAACTCTAGCGACAATCCATCTGCCCAGAGAGTTTGCGCTTCTTCAAACCACACGCCATGTTTTTTGAAGTTTGCCTGGTTCTTGCTCTCGTCCCATTCAAACTTCATGGCTATATTGTATGCTATTGTATATACAATGTCAACTAAAATAGAATCAGCTAGCAGTAGTGGCGAGAGTAGCCGCCATCACAGACTATATTGGCACCTGTCATGTGGTCTGCGAACTCAGAGAGTAGACTTTCGATCACCATCGCAACATTTTGAGGTTTACCGAAATGCCCAAGGGGTATGTTCTCGGGTATATCGGCAGTCTAAACCTTTAGCTCATAGGATTCCGGTAGCAGCTCGGCTAGTTGAAACCGGCGCATCTCACCGGCGAGGTTGAACATCAGCACCTCGATATTGCCAGCGAACTCCCACAGTGCCTGGCGGCAGGCGCCACACGGTGTGGTGGGTTCGGCATTATTGTGGACCACGGCGATTTTCTTGAACTGACGCTCACCCGCACTCAAGGCGTTGCAGATAGCCTGCCTCTCACAACAGATGTTGAGGATGTAGGAGGGGCTCTCAATGTTACAGCCGGTATAGATTTTGTTGGAAGCGGCTTGCAAGGCAGCGCCGTTTCTACAATGGGTAAAGGGTGCGATCGCATGCTCTCGTGCAGCCTTGGCTGCTTCATAGAGCTCTTGTTCTGCTTGCGTCATCTCGGCCATCATCACTCTCGGCAAATAATCTTAAGAGGTTGCCGATTAGGCCCAGGCACCCTAGCAGGCAACTAGCTGAATGTACAGTTGATTCCTCCATCGAGGTTGACAGATTCTGCTAAAAGCTTAAAATTATAAGTTAGTTAGGTTTCAAAGACAGCTACGATCCAGCATCCATACCCAGTGAGAGCCTTTGCCCATGCGAACGAAATGGTCTGCCATGTTAGCGCTGATTTTCGTTGGTTGTGCTGCCAGCAGGTCGGCACCGCCAGGCGAAGCTCTTAGCAATCCACAGCTAAAAGATCTGCAGCGTTCGATTGCCGGCGTGAGCAAACAAGTAGAGTCCATTCGCAACGACGTCATGATCCTGCAAGACCAGATGGAGACCACGAGAATCCAGGTACAGAAGCTCAGCCATCACCAGATGAAGAAGGATCCAAAGGTTAAGACGAGCAACAGGGTGAAAAAACCCATGGCGAAGCCACAGAGGGCCAAAAACAACGTGCAGTCAGATAAACACCCTTTGAATCTTTATCGCCAAGCCTACGCCCTCTATGAAGCGGGCAAACTGAACCAGGCGCTGGAGAAGTTTGAGAGGTTTGTACAACGCTATCCTCAACACGACTATGCGGATAACGCGATTTACTGGATGGGTGAGACTTACTACGATCAGAAGGAGTTTATCTTAGCCATTACCGAGTTTCGGCGGGTTATCAAGCGGTACCCAACAAGCAACAAGATGGCAGATGCGATTTTGAAAATTGGTTACAGTTACCAACGTCTTGATGATGCCAACGAGGCCAAGAAACACTATCAGCGGGTGGTTGAGCAGTATCCGTATACGCCGGCCGCAAAAAAAGCGGTCGAGAGGTTGGCACGATTGGATCCACGTTCATAAGGGGATAGGTTAAGGAAGGACAGGGTGATGTTCATGAAGCGGCTCAATTTCTTTTCTTTTGTTCTATTTTTATGTGTCTGCCTAGCCGTTGTTGTTGAGGCACAGGAGGGCGGTATCGAGGAGGTACAGCCTGAGGATCTGACTACAGAAGATTTTAGTCTTGAAGACGTCGAGGAACTCCCACTGCCAACGGATGAGGAGTTAGGCATTGAGATAGAGGGTGAGCAGTACTTGCAACCGGGTATTGATGCCGAGTTGATTGAAGAGGATCTTGATATAGAAGAGTTCGTTGAGGTGCCAGCCGAAACCACGGATAGACCCGCAGTTTCCCAGGGTATTTTACGTCTTGGTTCAGATAGTGGGCCGGAGATCTATACAATTGATGGGGGTGACACGCTGTGGGATATCTGTGAGCGGTTTTTTGCCGACTCCTATCTTTGGCCAAAGCTATGGGCGATGAATCAGTACATCACCAATCCACACCTGATTTTTCCCGGGGATCAACTCCGTTTCTACATGGGTACGGCAACGACTTCACCACGTCTTGAGATCGGCAAACAGAGTGAGCCGACAACGCTAGAGGTCGCACCGGTACAGGCAGAGATTACCGTGCCGGAAGCGCCGCCGGCTGAGGTGGTTGCCGCAGAGGCTGTTCCAGCTATTGAACCTGAAGAAGTTGAGGCGAAAGTACAGACCATCGAGTTAAAGAACAGTGCCTTTATCTCGCCAAAGAAGATGAAGACAGCTGGGTATATCAGCCATTCAGGAGAGGAGAAGAAGCTGTTGGCAACAGACGATCGTGTCTACCTGCGCTTTGAAAAGGGTTACGATATCAAGGTAGGAGATCGATTTCATATTATTGAACGCCTCAAGAAAGTTGGCCATCCGAAGAAACTGTTTAAGACCATGGGCTACCTGGTCAATATTAAAGGAGTAGTTCGCGTCACGGAGATCAATGACAAGGTTATTACGGCAACGGTGCTTGATAGTTGGCGCACCTCGAAACGCGATGATCGTGTTATCCCCTATAAATCCTTGATCTTTAATCTCCGTCCCAAACAGTCGAATGCGAAAGTCAGCGGCTATATTCTCATACACGCAGACCAGCTTGCCATGATTGGCCAGCGGGAGATTGCCTTTGTCGACCTTGGTAAAAAACAGGGCCTTGAGGATGGCGATCTGCTCTACGTTGTTCGCCAGGGAGATGGCGTTTATGGTCAACGGAAAAACCTGCCTGACGTATCGATTGCGCAGATGACCGTGGTTGAAACCATGGAGGAGGTCTCGGCGGTGTTTATCAACTGGACGCGCAAAACGCTCGAGGTCGGTGACCGTGTGACGACAACACTTTAACCCAGGTTCTTTAAAAGGTACGGCCTTACTTTCAGGGAATGGCATTCCCTGAAAGTAAGGCCGTACCTTTTTTTGGCTCTGCTTGACAATTATAGGGGGAAGGTATAAGCGTGCTAGGCCGCCAACTTATGGAGATATAAGGCAATATGCTTACACGTTTGGCTACAACCGCTGTCGTGCTCGCGCTGTTGCTACTGCTTCCGTGGCTAACGTTTTCTGTGTCAGCCACTGTCAGCGACAATCAAGGTGAAGGCGAGCCGTTAGTCTTAGGTCTACAGGGCATGATCGATCAGGCGATCGCCGAATTTCCTGGTCTGCAGGCGGCAAAAAAGGCGACCGAGGTCATTCGTGAAAAATTCGATGAAGCGCGGCATAGCTGGATCTTACCAAAGATCCAAGCCACATCGCTCTTTGGCCCGGTGCCAGACGTGCCCGATGGCAGTGGACCACCCAACTTTCCAGAGGTAGACCAAGGCCTATCGCAGAGTTTTGGCATCTTCTATCGACTAGAAGTGGAGGCCCTGCAACCGATTTTTACCTTTGGCCGCCTGGTTCACTCCAAGCGCGTCGCCGAGCACGGACTGCGTGCCACCCAACAGGATGAGCAGGATCAACTACACGAGCTGATCTTTAATATTAAACGCGCCTATTTTGCCTACTGTGCGCTTAAAAATGTTGAAACTTTTCTTACTGATATCGAAACCAAGCTCAATGTCGTCCAAAAACGGATTCAGCAACTTCTACAGAAAAGCTCACCTGATATTACCGAGAGCGATCGCTTAAAAGTAAAAGTGTTTCGTGCTGATCTTAACAATCGTCAGTGGGAGAATCGAAACAATCAAGAAAAACTGCGTTATGCGCTTTCTCTGCTTATGGGTTTTGGTGATGGAGTTGATCGTTGGCGCTTGAAGTCAACGAGCCTACGTCAGTATGAAATCCAACCCTTCGATATGGACAGCGCCATGGTTTGGGCGCGTAATAACAACGCTAAACTCAAGCAACTAGGAGATGTCGTAGAAATAAAAAGATCGTTGTTAAAAATTGCTCAAGGCAACCTTCTACCGTTTTTGTTCCTTGGTGGAACTTTTCTTATAGCAGTGGCTCCTGGTCGAGAGAACCAGAAAAATCCGTTTTTGCTGGATCCCTTTAACGATCTGGTAGGCGGCGTTGCTATCGGCGCGAGGCAGCCGTTGGAATTTCATATCTTGCGCGATCGCCTGCAACAGCGGCGTGCCGAATACGATCAGGCCATATTCCAGCAGCGCCTGGCTGAGGATGCCATCATCAATGAAGTGCGGACGTCGGTGATTGCCGCTGATATAGCGGAAAAACGCATGGAAGCTCTTGCCGATGGTCTACGTGCAGCCCGTTCTTGGATGGGGGCAGAACTCAATAACTATGAATTCGGCCTTGTCGATACAGACGATGTACTAGAGGCGTTCATTGCTTTCATCAAAACAAAACTCGAATACATCTCTTCAATGAATCGGGTATATCGTTCTGCAGCGTCGTTGACCCGAGTCACCTTTCATGAACTACTACCCGTTCGTTATACTGGAGACAATAGATGAGTCGCGAAGGTACAGATCAGCCCCGAGCTGGTTTGGGAGATGGGGAATCTAATATCTTAAGCGATGAACTGCGGGAGTGGTGGATTCATGGAGTTGTTGCACCACTAGAGAAGTTTCTTATTCGCCACCGTGTACAACCGCTGACCATCACCTTGTTTGGCACGGTGATGATCTTTGTTGTAAGCGTCTTGTTTGTCTTTGGTAAGTTCTTTTGGGCAGGTTGGCTGCTGCTGTTTGCAGCGAGTTTTGACTTCCTTGATGGTAGAGTCGCCCGGGCTACCGGCCGCACTTCTAGAATGGGTGGCTTTCTCGATTCGGTTACAGACCGTTATGCCGATGCCTGCCTCTTTGGCGGTTTGACAATCTACTACCGAGACCACTGGATCCTCTATTTTGGCCTTGCCGGGCTTGTCGGTTCTTTTCTCGTTAGTTATACTAAGGCAAGAGCTGAAAACTTTGGTATTCCGTGTAAAGTCGGACTTATGCAGCGGGCGGAACGTATTGCGGTTCTTGGTATTAGTGGTGTCATTGGCTCTTACATGCAGATCGCACTGATGCCTTTTTATCCACCAAAACATGTGCCGCCACATCATCTATTGATGGGCGTCATTGTACTGCTTGCGGTAACGACCAACTTTACCGCATTGCAACGAGTATTTTATACGATTAGGGAGCTAAATCTTGAAAAGCAGAAGTAGTGGTCTTGTATCCTTCCTTACTTTAACCGTTTTGGCGCTCATCACTTTGTTCGCGCCTGCTGTAGCCAGTACCGTTGACAGCAGTACCAAGAAACAGCAGCGTAGCCCTACGGCGTACTCACCGACCCAGGTCATTCAAAACTATGAGAAAGAGATCAAAGATCTTGTTGCAAAGTACCACAACAAAGATCAGCCACATGAAAAAGCCGAACGTGATCAGATGCTAAAAAAGAAAGTGCGTCGGTTCTTTGCCTTTGATGAGCTTGCTCGCTTGTCGTTGAGTAGTCACTGGAAGTCGCTATCTCAAGAGCAAAAAAACAGCTTTGTGCAGACTTTTCGCCAGTTGATTGAGCGATCTTATCTACGTAAGTCGCAAGATATGGTTGCTGATTATGATGTTGAGTACGGCGAAGAAGAGATCAATGGCAAACAAGCCACCGTAACTTCCAAGATCAAGAAAGATGATCTTGATGTTGAAATCGTCTACAATCTCCGGGCGCGTGGCAGTCGTTGGATGATTTATAATGTTATTTTGGACAATCTGAACCTCTTAAACAACTACCGAAGTCAGTTCAACCGCATCATTCGCAAAAAGTCCTTTGCAGAGCTTTTGCGTATCATGGAACAGACCCTCAAGAAGCCGGTTGATACCGTCTGAATGAGGTTTCTTCGTAACTAGCCACGAAGACTCCTGTTTTTGTAGTTGACAGCTAACCGGATCTCGGATAGCCAATGCAAAGCTTTTTGCTCGCAACTACCATGAATTAAAGAGTCGTGAGGCGCACATGGGCAATGGTTCCTACCTTTTTACCTCGGAGTCCGTAACCGAAGGCCACCCAGACAAGGTTGCCGATCAGATTTCAGATACGATACTTGATGCGATTATCGCCGAAGACAGAGGCTGTCGGGTTGCTGTAGAGACGCTAGTCAAAACCGGATTCTGTCTTGTTGCTGGCGAAGTAACAACGAAGGCTTTTGTCGATGTTCCGAATCTCGTGCGTCAGACGATTCGGCGTATTGGCTACGGAGATTCAGCCATGGGTTTTGACTGGGAGACCTGTGGCGTGCTCACCGCCATAGAGCAGCAGTCCCCAGATATTTCTCAAGGTGTCAGCGAAGGAGAAGGTCTGTTTAAGGAGCAGGGTGCTGGTGATCAAGGGTTGATGTTTGGTTATGCCTGTGACGAAACCGCGACCCTCATGCCAGCTTCGATCTACTGGGCGCATCGACTTACCCAAGCTCTTGCCAGAGCAAGAAAGGAGGAAAGGCTGAACTTTCTGCGACCAGATGGCAAGAGCCAAGTAACCATTGCTTACGAGGAAAACCGACCCGTGCGGTTTGACAGCATTGTCCTTTCCTCACAGCATCACCCTGACGTCAGTCACAGTCAGCTCACAGAGGGCTTGATGGAAGAGGTGGTTAAGAAGACTCTGCCGGCAGAGCTCCTAGATGCCAAGACGCGTTTCCTGATTAACCCAACTGGTCGTTTTGTTATTGGCGGGCCGTTGGGTGACTGTGGTCTCACCGGACGCAAGATCATTGTTGATACCTATGGTGGCCAGGGTGCCCATGGTGGTGGCGCCTTCAGTGGTAAAGACCCAAGTAAGGTAGATCGCAGTGCTTCCTATATGGCACGCTATATCGCCAAGAACTTGGTCGCAGCTGGAGTGGCCAAGAGGTGTGAGTTACAGCTGGCCTATGCCATTGGTGTAGCCGAACCACTGGGTGTCTATGTCGATACCTTTGGTACCGGTACAGTCGATGATGACAAGCTTGCTGCGGCAATCGATGAGCTGTTTCCGCTAAAACCGCGAGCGATGATCGAACACCTTGATCTGCTACGACCGGTCTACAGCAAGACCGCAGCTTACGGTCACTTTGGTCGGGAGGAGCCCGAGTTTACTTGGGAAAAGACGGATATGGTAGATAGAGTTAGGGATTACTGTCGTTGATAGAGGAAACGCAAGGAGTATAAAGGAGTATAGAGGATGCAAGCCAGTCAGATAGCAGACGCCGGTTTAGCCAATCAGGGTGAAGAGCGAGTGCGCTGGGCAGCAGAGGATATGCCGGTACTGCGGCAGATCCAGTATCGTTTTGCGCAACAGCAGCCACTGAAAGGTCAACAGATTGCTGCCTGTCTCCATGTAACCACAGAGACCGCGAATCTCGTCGACACACTAGTGGCTGGTGGAGCCCAGGTAGCGCTCTGTGCTTCTAACCCGCTATCAACCCAGGACGATGTGGCTGCCTACCTTGCGGCTAAACAGCGCGTTCGTGTCTTTGCGATTCGTGGCGTCGACAACAAAGTTTACTATAGCCACATCACCGCAGCACTGGAGACGGCTCCCACCATCACCATGGACGACGGTGCCGACCTTGTCTCTACGCTCCACAGTAACAAGGAGTACGATATAGAACGGGTCATTGGCGGCACGGAGGAGACGACAACAGGGGTTGTCCGCTTGCGTAGTATGGCTGGCGACAAAGTCTTGCGCTACCCTATTATTGCTGTCAACGATGCTGCCACCAAACACTTCTTTGATAATCGTTATGGTACAGGACAGAGCACCATTGATGGCATCATTCGTGCCACCAACCGTCTACTCGCTGGTGCCAACTTTGTGGTTTGTGGTTATGGCTGGTGTGGTCGTGGTTTGGCAATGCGGGCTCGGGGAATGGGGGCACGGGTTATTGTGACGGAAGTCAATCCCCTCAAAGCCCTAGAAGCTGTGATGGACGGCTTTGAAGTGTGTCCCTTGGAAACCGCCGCCGCCTCTGGCGATTTCTTTTGTACGGTTACGGGTAACTGCAACGTCATCCGCAAAGAGCATTTTGACAAAATGAAGGACGGTGCCATTGTTGCCAATAGCGGTCACTTTAATATAGAGATCGATCTTGAGACGTTAGCCAAGATGGCAAAACAGGTACAGCATGTGCGGCATCAGGTAGAGCAGTATGAGATGCCAGATGGACGTCGCATCCACGTTTTGGCGGAGGGTCGTCTGGTCAACCTGGCTGCTGCTGAAGGGCATCCCGCTCAGGTTATGGATATGAGCTTTGCCAACCAGGCGCTCGCAGCCGAGCATCTTGTGGGTAAGGCTGGGAAACTGGACAATCTTGTCTATGACGTGCCGGCCGAGCTGGATGCCGAGGTTGCCGCTCTAAAGCTAGCTGCTATGGGCGTCACCATTGACAAGCTAACTCCTAGACAGATTAGCTACTTAGCAAGCTGGCAAGAGGGCACCTAAGAAAACGGTTGATAACCCTTTATAATTAATGATACATTTCTTCACCTTTTTTCGAGCTACCGAGACGGTCCATGATCGAACGGGCGTCTAAGGGGGTGATTTTTTCGTGCCAAGTGTAAAAGTCCGGGATGGTGAGCCCTTTGAGGTTGCTATCAAGCGTTTTAAGAAACAGTGTGAAAAGGGCGGCATCCTTGCGGAAATCCGTAAGCGGGAACATTTTGAAAAACCGAGTGTGAAGCGCAAAAAAAAGGCTTTAGCTGCACGTAAGCGTGCACTCAAACGGGCGAACATGTTCGACCGGCGTTCCTAACAGCTAGGAGAACCACCGGTTTGAAATTCCGTGACGCCATCGAAGAGGTGAGAAGTCGCACCGACATCGTTGAGGTGGTCGGCTCTCACGTAGTGCTGAAACGAACTGGAAGAAACTTCAAAGGACTCTGTCCTTTCCACACTGAGAAAACGCCTTCTTTCACCGTCAGCGCCGAAAAACAACTTTTTCACTGCTTTGGCTGTAGTGTTGGTGGCAGTGTCTTTGATTTTGTCATGCAGATTCGCAATTATAGTTTTGCCGAAGCCCTGGAATTCTTGGCTGAACGAGTTGGCGTCACCGTGGATGAGGGTGAAGGTAAAGATCGTCTGCTGCTTGACCAACAGAGGCGTGAGCAAGAGGCCTGTTTCGAGATCAACCGAGTGGCTGCTGACTTTTACCACGCTGTACTGATAGATGAGAAACAGGGCGAGGGGGCGCGCACCTACCTTGACTCACGTGGTATCGACCTAGAGGTTATAAAGCGTCTGCAGTTGGGCTTTGCACCAGCGAATTGGGATAGCTGTGCCCGCCATCTGATACGCAAGGGTTTAACCATGAAGCGTGCTGAGAAGCTAGGCCTGGTGAGCCGCAGACAGGCTCGACCCGATCAGCCGGTGGGATACTATGATAAGTTTCGCGATCGGATTATTTTTCCCATTTTTGATCTTAAAAAAAGGGTTGTTGGCTTTGGTGGCCGTCTACTTCATGGGGAAGGAGCAAAGTACATCAATTCATCGCAGTCGCTACTCTTTGATAAAAGTCGGACACTCTATCTTCTTGATCAAGCTGAAGAGACTATCCGCAAGGAGCGGCGGACCATCGTTGTTGAAGGGTATATGGATGCGATTGCCCTCCACCGCCATGGCGTTCAGCGTGCCGTCGCAACCTTGGGGACAGCCCTGACCGCAGCTCACGGTAAACTCTTAGCTCGATTTGTCGATCGGGTTACCACCATATTTGATGGTGATCGTGCTGGTAGACAGGCGGCATTGCGGACATTGGCGCCCATGGTTCTAAACGGTCTAGACGCGGGTGTGGTGCTGTTACCAGCCGGTGAAGACCCAGATTCCTTGCTGGCGAAGGCAGGTACGCAAGCACTGCAGCAGCGGCTAGAGGAAGCGACCGCGCTACTGGATTTTTGTGTCGAGGATGCCAACCTACCGAGTCGCTCTAGTCGCGAGCGGGCCCATTTGCTCGAGGAGATCGTCCGCGTCTTGGCGAAGGTGCCGAATCGATTTCAACGTGAGCTTTTTCTTAAGCAATTTCAAAATGTTACAGGTTTTAGCGAAGTTCCCATGACCGCTGCAATTTCGGCTGTTGGCAGCCGGCGGCGGTTAGCAGCGCCCATAGCGGAACCACCGCGTGCGGTGACGCAGCTACCAACCTGTATGGGTGAGGAGGCGATGTTAGTGGTGCTTGCATTTGAGAACGAAAACGTCTATGAGCTGCTACGCAGCTATGAAGGACCCCCGTTTCTGGCGCATCCGGTGTTAAAAGAGATTTTGCGAGATCAGTTAGAGCACGGCAACTCCTCTGCCGGGGACTTCGGCGCCCTATGCAGTAGGTTAGAAGACCCGGCGCTTAGGCAGCGGTTGCAGAAGACATCCTTCGAGGTAGGAGAGATGCCCATTGATGAACATATGCGCGCCGCGCGTGACTGTATCCGCAAGATCTTGAGAAAGCGTTTTCAGTCACAGATGCGTGAGTTTAGCCAAAGGATTTCTGCTGCTGAAAAGCGTGGTGACAAGCACGGCGTCAGCGATCTACTGAAACAAAAGAAAGATTTACTCGATAACCTGCAGATCGATGTCTAAGCATAACATCAGCGTGGCATAGCAACTAGGAGGGAGAACATGGTCCAAGAGAGCGGTATTAAGGAGCTAAAGGAACTTCTCGCCAAAGGTAAGGAGAAGGGTTTTCTTACCTATACCGAAGTCAACGATCATCTTCCAGACGACATTAGAAGCGGCGAGCAGATTGACGATGTCATGATCATGCTCGGAGAAATGGATATTAAAGTCGTCGATACGGAAGAAGAAGGAAAGGCGTTGATGGCCGAACGGGAGTCTGCCGGATTTCCCGAAGAGGATGATGCGGAAACCGATGTTGACGAAAGTTACAGTCGTAGCAACGATCCCGTGCGGCTCTACCTGCGTAAGATGGGCAGCGTCTCGCTGCTGACCCGTGAAGGTGAGGTTGAAATTGCCAAACGCATAGAGGAGGGTGAGAACGAGATTCTTGAGATCTTGCTGCGTTCGACCATTGGCCTCCAGGAGATCTTCAACATTGGCGAAAAACTTAAGAAGGGTACCGTGCGCGCTCGAGACCTTGTGCGCGGTATTGATGAGGATGAAGAGGAGATCGATGACGATGCTATTAAGGATATGATCCTTAGCACCATTGAGAAACTTAAACGTTACAACAATAAGAACAGAAAAATTGTTCTTTCACAAAAGGGGCTACGCAAAACCGATAAAAATTATAAGTCCTTTGAAGCCAAGATCGAGACCAATCGTAATAAGATGTTCTACCTGCTGAAGGAGATCAATTTAAATCGCAAGTGGATCAACAAAATTGTCAGTAAATTAAAGAACCTCATCATCCAGATTGAAAGAGCAGAAGAAGCCATTGCCGAAATGGAGCAGAATACCGGTCAAAAACTCACCGAGCTGAAAAAGCTCTTTCGGACCATGAAGGTGGATCAAGCCAGCGCTAAAAAAGTACAGCGCAAGCTCAAAGTGCCGCTAGAAGAGTTGGTTGAGAAGGAAAAGGCGGCCAAGGAGGCTGAAAAGCAAGTCAAGAAGATCCAAGCTGAGGCGAGCATGACCATCGCCCAGCTTAAAGAGACCTACAGACGTATTAAGACGGGCGAGCGCAAGGCGGAACGAGCGAAGACGGAACTCATAGAGGCCAACTTGCGTCTGGTGGTCAGTATTGCCAAAAAGTATACCAACCGAGGACTGCAGTTTCTGGATCTTATCCAGGAAGGCAATATCGGCTTGATGAAAGCCGTTGATAAGTTCGAATATCGTCGCGGCTACAAGTTTAGCACCTACGCCACTTGGTGGATTCGGCAGGCAATTACTCGAGCCATTGCCGACCAAGCGCGTACGATCCGTATTCCAGTACACATGATTGAAACTATTAACAAACTCATCCGCACTTCGAGGTACTTGGTGCAGGAAAAGGGTCGCGAACCCACTCCGGAGGAGATTGCTGAAAAGATGGATCTGCCTGTAGAGAAGGTGACCAAGGTCTTACGTATCGCTAAAGAGCCAATTTCTCTGGAGACGCCGATCGGTGAGGAGGAGGATAGCCATCTTGGCGACTTTATTGAAGACAAACAGGCGCTGTCGCCGTCGGAAGCGATGATCAACATCAATCTCAGCGAACAAACACGGAAAGTGCTGGCAACCTTGACCCCACGAGAGGAGAAGGTGCTACGTATGCGTTTTGGTATTGGCGAGAAGGCGGATCACACCTTGGAAGAAGTCGGGCAGGACTTCGACGTAACCCGTGAGCGTATTCGCCAGATTGAGGCCAAGGCTTTGCGCAAATTGCGCCACCCATCACGTAGCAAGAAGCTTAAGAGTTTCGTGGATAACTAACCAGAGGTCGTGTGATAGCTTTGTGCTGCTGCAGCGCATACAAAAATTTATCAAAAAATCAAATAGATAGCAGGTCTTGAGGGTTTGGGCGAAAGCGGCTAAAGTAGCGCCGCTCAAACTGTGGGCCCATAGCTCAGCTGGTCAGAGCTACCGGCTCATAACCGGTTGGTCCCAGGTTCGAATCCTGGTGGGCCCATGTTGGAGGAACGATGCTAAGAGATTCAAGCATGATACGGCAAGCTCGCACGCAGGCCGATTTACTCGGCCGGAGTGCGACAGCGAGGCCCTGACATATGCCAAGTAAAAATCTCGAAAAACAAAGTGGGGCGAGCGATAAAATTGAACGACGACAGCCATTGAGTTGGTGGATGATGCATGGCAAGCGTAAGCAAATGCCATACTATACGCGCAGGGAGGATGCTAACCATCCTCCTTTTTTATTGCCGTGCGAAGATAGGCATAAGGAATAACTCATGAGTACAGAGAGCTATCGTGAAGACTTAGAACAGTTGATGCAGTTGCAACAACTAGATTCTCATGTCTATGAGATGGCAAGGTTAGAGCGAGAGTTGCCAAAGGCTCTGGATGTTTTTAGAAACGATCTACAACAAGCCGAAGACGCCTTGCAGAGTTTTGAGGCGAAAATAGCCGAACAAGAGGCGGAAGTGCGTCGATTAGAAAGGGAAGTCAAATTAGAAGAAGAGCGTATCCAAAAGAGTAACGAAAAGTTAATGGCGGTCAAAACAAATGAGGAATACCACGCAGCACTAAAGGAGATCGAGCGGGCAAAGGCGACAAATAAGCAGTGCGAAGACCGCATATTAGAAATCATGGAGGCCGTCGAGCAGTTACAGGCTGAAAAAACAACTTACGCGGAGGCTGTAACGACAAAAGCGAAGACTCTTAAGGAGAAGAGTCATGAGGTCGGGGTCAAATGCACAGAAGCCAAAAATGCCCAGGTCGGTCTTGAGGATAAACGTAAGAACTTTATCGTTCGCATCCAGGATGCGGGCCTGTTGAAAACCTATGAAACACTACGCAAGAAAATGCCCCAGGCGATCGTGCAGATTTATAGCGAATTCTGTGAATGCTGCCAGATGGCTATACCTCCAAAGCTATTCTATCAGGTTCAATCCATGAAGAGTGTCAACCAGTGCCCCAACTGCCTGCGCATTCTCTATTGGCATCCAGAAGCTGAAAAGTCTGCGCAGACTGCTGCTGAGAAGAAGTAAGTGCGTAAAGTCAAGTTGTATATAGATGGCGCGTCCCGAGGTAATCCAGGCGAATCGGGTATTGGTGTTGTCGTCTATGACGAGAGTGATGAGATTTTGGAACAACAGCAGTGTTACCTTGGTAGTAGGGTTACCAACAATCAAGCAGAATACAAAGCTCTGTTGTTTGGCTTAGATCTTATTAGCAATTTTGCCAATGAGGTTGAAGTCTATTCTGATTCGGAACTGCTGGTCCGGCAGATGATGGGCGAATATAAGATAAGAAATACGGATCTGAAGACGCTTTATAACCAAGCGGTAAGCAAGTTAAAGAGGTTTGCGGGTAGTCGATTCTACCATATACCAAGAACCGACAACCGACTTGCTGACCAGCTGGCCAATGCGGCCATTGATGCCAAGGGTCCACGATTAGGAGAGCTCTGACCTTGAGTGAACTCATTAAAACGGTAGCGATCATGGGTAAGCGGGGTCGGCATGAAGTCAAACCGCTAGTGGAGTTGTTGCAAAGCTGGGGACAAGAACATCAGTTGTCCGTCCGCTTAGATCGGGACCTACAGGAGCATAAGCTCAAAGGTGATTTAGCCTACTATGATCGTGACGAACTCTGTGAGGGCGCAGATCTGCTATTTGTCTTAGGAGGTGACGGGACTTTTCTAAGTGGTACCCATGCGGCCATTCTTCATGGAACGGCGGTCATGGGGATCAACCTTGGCGGACTTGGCTTTCTTACGGAGATCAACGCAACAGAGTTGGAGGGCCTGCTACCACGTGTTGTACGAAAAGAGCTACCCATTGAGAAACGCTTCCTGTTGCGGGCGTCGTTATATCGGCAGAAAAAGAAGATTGGTATGTGGATGGTTCTTAATGATGTTGTTATACACAAGGGGACGCTAGCACGTATTATCGACCTGACGGCCTATAAAAACGATAGCCTGGTAACGAACTATAAAGCCGATGGTCTGATAATTTCAACCCCGACCGGCTCGACCGCATACTCACTTTCTGCGGGCGGTCCCATTGTTGAGCCTGGGGTCAACTGTGTGGTGTTAACACCCATTTGTCCACACACACTAACCAACCGACCGCTAATGTTACACAGTCTTAATAAACTGTGTGTTCGATTGGATAATAGTAATGGTGTTGTCTATTTGACACTTGATGGCCAGACGGGAGTCGAGATGCAGGAGGGCGATGAGGTGGAGGTTCAGGTGATGCCTGAACAACTTAACATGGTAAAATCGCCCACTAAGGATTACTTTGAGGTCCTGCGTACCAAACTAAAATGGGGACAGCGTTGAAACGTGCTAAGCGAGCTTTACATCAAAGACTTTGGCATCTTTTCAGAACAACGTATCCACTTTCACAGCGGTATGACGGTTTTGACCGGAGAGACAGGTGCGGGTAAGAGCCTGATCGTTGGAGCCATAGCGCTCATACTCGGTGGCCGTGCGTCCACCGAAGATATTCGAGGTGGGGCAAAGGAGGCCATTGTCGAAGCGACCTTTGAACCACAGCAGTTTAAAGCCATTCGCGCTATCCTCGATGCTGCGGGGATAGCAATCGATGATAGGCGACTGATCATCCGCCGTGTTTTGCACGGCAGTGGTAGAAGTCGGCTTTATCTCAACGGTGTTGCCGCAACATTGACGACGCTAAGTCAAGTGGTCCCCCACCTTGTTGATCTCTCTGGTCAGCACGAACACCAAGAGCTTTTGGATAGTAGCCGGCACCGCACCATTCTTGATCAGTTTGCCGCACACGCGAGTCTGTACCAAGATTACTGCAAAACATTTGCCGGTTTGCGACAGATCCACAATGAACTCAACAGACTGCAGCGCATCCGTAGCGATGCCAAGGAGCGTCTCGACTATCTTACCTACTGTGTGCGTGAACTAGAGTCCTTAGAACTGAGTGAGGACGAAGAGGAGCAGCTGAAGCTCAAGAAGCAACGTATGCAACATGCCGCCAAGCTGTTTGAAGTGGCTCAGCGACTCGTGGGTAACCTAGATGAAGAGGATGGAGCAGTTTTAGCACGTCTTGGTGGAATCCGGCGAGATCTCGAACAGGCCAGTAGCTACGATGACTCGCTAACACCCTACCTGGATGAGTTTGACTCTGCAGAGAATGTTCTCAAAGAGTTGCGTGCCCACCTGACAGAGTATGTGCACTCTCTCGATTTTGACAGTGCCGAACGGGACCGTGTGGAGCAACGGTTGCTACAGCTCGCTGAGGTGCGCCGTAAGTACGGTAGTATTGCCGAGGCGATGGTCAAACTGACAGAGATGCGCAAAGAACTCGTCAGCATTGAAAATGTCGACGGCGACATGGCGGAGCTCAAGAAGCAGCGACAACATATGGTAGGCAAGCTCCTCAAGCATGGCCGTAGTCTTAGTAAGAGCCGTGGTTTGGCAGCGAAGCGCTTGCAAAAAGTCGTTGCCGAGGAACTGGAACAGTTGGCCATGCAGGCAGCACGCTTTAGTGTGAGGTTTCATGCCATCCAATCAGGAGAGAGTGACGTCGTGGAAGTCGAGGCAAGTGAGGGCTCTCTCTGTGCTGCGGCGGGTGGCCTTGAGTCTGTAGAATTTCTCTTTTCAGCGAACGTGGGTGAACCACTCAAGCCCTTGGTAAAGATCGCCTCTGGTGGTGAACTCTCACGCGTGATGCTCGCTATCAAGCTCGTGCTTACGGCAGACAGGGCCAAGACCTTTGTCTTTGATGAGGTTGACAGTGGTATAGGTGGGCATCAGGCAGAGGTGGTCGGCGCCAAGCTCAAAGCACTGGCTACCGCCTCGAATGGACAGCAGGTATTTTGTGTCACCCACCTAGCGCCGATTGCCGCACATGCCGATCACCATCTGCGCGTTGCCAAGAACGCCGCAGCGGGACGCACCATTGCCACGGCGAATTACCTCAGAGACCATGAGCGCCGTCAGGAGATTGCCCGCATGTTAGCTGGGGCTAGGGTCACCGAACGCAGCCTTGCGCATGCAGAGGAAATGCTGCAAAATAGATAAGTTGCCTAACAGTCGGACAAATTAGGTTTTGACCAAAAGCGGCCAATTTGATAGATTATAAAAGGATATTGGCTAGTTACGTATAAAAGCGGCTATGAAGATCGCCTCCTGCGGTATTACAGATATCGGGCGGAAACGCCAAAAGAACGAAGATAGCTATCTCGTTAACGACAAGATCCACCTCTACATTGTTGCCGACGGCATGGGCGGGCACGCAGGTGGCGAGTTTGCCAGTAAAATAGCGGTCTCAACGGTAGAGGAGATCATCAAGGGCGAGGACGTTCCTAAGAATGTCAAGGAGAGCTATTTTAATGACCCTTCCCAGGAGGGAGAGGAGAGCAAGTTAAGACGAGCCATCGCGCAGGCGGGAAACAAAATCTGCCAAAAGGCAACCGAAGATCCAGAGCTGCGTGGTATGGGTACGACGGCGACCGTACTCTTCTTTGACGACTGTAAGGCGTACGTTGCCCACGTTGGTGACAGCCGTGCCTACTGTATTCGTAGTGGCACGATCTCACAGATTACTGAAGATCACTCTCTGGTCAACGAACAGCTGAAGTCCGGTCTCATTACCGAAAAGGAGGCCAAGACCCATCAGCTAAAGAACATTATTACCCGCTCGGTTGGCGTTCAGGAAGAGGTTGAAGTCGACTCGATTGTCTGGAACGTCCAGAACGGAGACCACTATCTGGTATGTTCGGATGGGTTGACCAACATGGTGCAAAATCACGAGATATTAGAGATCGTGCTAAAGTTTGATACAGAAGAATCAGCACGACGACTCGTTGATTTAGCGAATGAACGAGGCGGCGATGATAACATCTCGCTTATCCTCGTGCAGATCTTGAAAGTTTGAACTGCTCGTCTCTTTTCCGCCTCAGTTAAAGTTTAATACGATGTCAAACAAGCCAAAAGCTAAGAAACCACGACGCCTACACAACTACGATATTATAGATATCGTTGGCCAGGGGGGTATGGCTACTGTTTACAAGGCGATGCAAAAGACCTTGCATCGAATTGTTGCCATCAAAGAATTACACGCAGCCATACAGGCCGAGGGTGTGCCGAAAAAACGCTTCGAGCGCGAGGCCGTTGCCGTGGCTTCGATGTCTCATGAGAACATCGTTGGTATCTACGACTTCTTTGAGCATGACGACAACCGCTATTTGGTCATGGAGTACGTTGGTGGAGTCAGTCTTGAAGAGATCATGCAAAAGTGCAGAGTTCTACCCATCGATATTGTTGTTATGATTATGCTGCAAGTAGTTCGAGCTCTCGAATATACACACGCCATGGGTTTGGTGCATCGAGACATCAAACCCAGCAACATCATGGTGACTCATGACGGTGTCGTGAAGCTCATGGATTTTGGCGTCGTGCATACAACCCACTGGGAGAACCTTACGGTGCCTGGTACCTTTATTGGCACTCCCCGATACATGTCGCCCGAGCAGATCAAAGGCAATACGGTAGATTTTCGTTCTGATCTATTTTCAACGGGCATTATCTTCTACGAGCTGATTACCGGAATGACGTTGTTTGATGGATCAGACAAAACAGAGATTTTACAAAAAATTATTCGTCGTTCGATTCGGCGTCCAAGCCGCGTCCGTCCAGGTCTTCCTGGCGTCATTCAGCGGGCGATTATGCGGTGCCTACGTCGTGATCCCAGAAAGCGTTATCCAACCACACAACAACTGCGCCGTCTATTGGAACAGTTTCTCGGTAATCAAAACCTGCTGACCATGCGACAGCGCATTTCACTCTTTCTCAAAGAAAAACGGTGTGTCCGTGTTGATGATACAGAACTACTGCCAGCTATGGGTCCAGAGCTAGCAAAACCTCTATTTACTGCTCACTTTATGAGCTGGTGGGTGGGCCCAGAACGTTTTGGTTTTTGGCGGTCTATGCTCGCCGCTACAGCGGTGTCCGTGCTCGCGGCGTTTTGCCTTTGGTGGCAGGTTCCAACTGTTGCTTCCGGAGACAACGCAAAAGCGGTGGGTGGTCTTAAGGTTGTAGCCACACCTTGGGCTAGGGTCTATGTTAATGGTCGGCTACGCGAGGTGACTCCTTTTGAGCAACCGATCGCCATCCATGCCGGCTACAATCGAGTCATTCTTGAGCACCCCTCTCTCGGCCGCCGAGGTTATGAAGTTGCTCTAAGGCAGGGAGAGCTCGTGACGCTTGCCATTGACTTTCGTGGCTTTGCAAAGAGTCAAGGGGTAACACCATGAGCCGCCCGTTCTTTTTTTGTGTGGTGCTTCTGGCGTTACTCTCGTTTCCAGCACCCAGTAGTATACCAAAGGATCGTATCCACACGATTGCCAACGGTGAAACACTCTCTCTCCTAGCCAAGCGCTATTACGGAGCGACGTGGAAGTACAGCTATCTGCTAGCAGCGAACCAGATGCAGGTGGATGAACCCATCAAGGTCGGCCAACGCCTCAAACTTCCCGACGTCCGCTGGCATCGGGTACGTCGCGGTGAGAGTCTGTCGCTACTGGCAAAACAGTACTATGGGAGAGGCGAACTCTATCCCGTCATTCGCTGGGCGAACCGTTTGACACCTAAGTCTAGTATCAAGATTGGCCAGCAACTGCGCATGCCTTTTCTTTTAAAACACAAAGTGAGGCAAGGGGATCGGCTCAAAGACATTGCTCTGCGCTATTACCGCGATGAAAAAATGGTAGGTGAAATAGTCAAGTGGAACAAACTCAGTCGTGACAACCTGCTACGCTCGCAGCCCTATATCTGGTTAGCTGTAAGAGAAGGTCTCAAGGCAGCGGAAGCTGTGAAAAAGATTCAAGTACCCAAGAGCATGGATCTTTCATCGATGATCTTGATACGCGAATGGCTCCGCCAAGGCAAGTACGCTGAGGCTCTCAAAGGACTGCAAAAGATTCCGCGCACGGAGTTCCGTACTCGCGAACAGCAGGCTGACTACCACTGGAACCTGATGCAGTGTCAGGTAGCCCTAGGTAGACGGGACGCCGCCATGGAAGCACTGCGTGCCTACTTTGTCGTTGCTGCTGAAGAGGCCGAAGATTTAGTGCAACAGAGCAGTGAGCTCTCCCCCAAGGTACGTCATCTCATCGCCGAGCTGCTGCAGCAAAGACAAACGAACTAGTTGTTTTTATAAGACAATCCCTTTCTGCAAAAAGCCTTGTCAAGCACCGCGCAGCCGTTTAAATAAATGACCTTCCCATGGTAGCACCTATTCCCCGGTAGCTCAGTCGGTAGAGCGGGTGGCTGTTAACCACTAGGTCGGCGGTTCGAGTCCGTCCCGGGGAGTTTTTTAAATTCTGTAGAACTCCAACAGACAGTTGACACATAGTGGTCTTCTTTAGATGTAGAGTCAGAGGAGACCAAATATGAGGAAGCAAGAGCAACAACGGATAGTAA
>JANQFH010000067.1 GCA_028277945.1 Oligoflexia bacterium | reverse complement strand
TCACCCTGGCTCTGCCAGGAACAAGAAATTTCTTTGCTTCTTACCTTACCCATTGCATTTGCCCCTTCGAATGTAGTAAGAATGAAGGAAGCAGAATGGTTGCAGCTCATGCAGAGCTGAACACTATCCAAAAGGAAAGGAATAGGTGGTCCATTCCCCCGTTGAATTACTCATTACTCCTTTTCCATCCCCATTGCCTTTGCCCAACAGCTCGCCGAGCTGAAGGTTCCCCAAGAGAAAAGCAAAGTGCTCGGGCCCATGCGGAGCTCGCCGAGCCAAAGGTTCCCCAAAGTGAAATGAGAAAAGTGCCATTTTCCCCGAGACCGATCTATTTTGCCAGCACGTTCACTGGTCTTTCTTTGGACTGATGGATTCTACAAGCAACACAGGCACGCGCAAGGGCACCTAACCTAACCTCTCCTCTCAGCAGCCTGGCGGCTCCCCATGCTGCACCTAGCATCGCCGGCACAACACGAGATCTTGGGTTGGGAAAGTCGGAACCTGGTATGCGAACCAGGCCTAACCGAGTTCCCAAGCCGAGAGGAGACACCTCAAGTGAGGATTCTAAACCCGCCCTCAGCTCAGTCAAGCGCTTCAACACATGCCTCAAAGTGACTGCCCATTGAACCCTCTTGCCAGCTCCAGAGCACCCCAAACCGGCTGCCGGCCGAGTGATAGAACTGTGGCCCAAATCCCTTTGAAGTTGAATTGAATAAGCCTTGCTTTGCAGAAGAGTAAAGGCCCCCCCTTTGTCACAAAAAGAAAGTTCCCCAAAGGGCCAGGCATGTGTACCTATTCCCTCTTCTGCCCGGTACGAACCGCGGGTCTTTATCGGTGGCAATGAGCCTTTGAATCACCACCGATCTACAGAGTGTAACCTAACGTCTCGGACAATTTTATGAAAGCATTTTTCTATTGATTAACGACTTGAAGTAAAGTGCTTGCTTTAAGTCAAACTAGGGATTCAAACCTTGGTTCTTAGCAGTTATTAGTAAAGTGGTCCGAGACATCAGGTCACACCCTAGGGTTGGCTGACTAGGTGCGTAAATCTGCCGCCCTGGGAAAGCGGCTCCATCGTTGTGGCACAGCGCTCGCTGGGGGATAAGGGAAGTGCTCGGGCCCATATGGAGCTCACCGAGCTGAGGGAGGAGGGGGAGTCGACAAGCGCAAACGACTTGCAATGCCCTGGGCATCAGTCACTTAGGCTGTTTGTGCCTTGGTGACTGTTGTGCCACACAGAAGCTGCTAATGCCTGAAGGGCAATTAGCTCCCAGTTCTTTTCGGGCTCGAGCCGTAGCTTACCGAGCCATGCCCAGGCATATGAAGAGGCACGATCACCCGCGCAAAGGGGCCGGTTTGTGTGCAGGAACAAAGAGTCTGCAGAGAAGTGGGGGGATTTGGGGGAATTTGCAAAAGTAAAGAGATATTGCGAAAAATAATAATAATAATGATATCGAACATGTGGTGGCTGACCACACCACATTCTGAAGAAGTTAAAAATTCAGGAAAATTGTGGTTTGATAACCACACTCACTAACTCGCTAACTAACGAACTAACTGTGTTGCGCCAGTAATGGCGTGGGTAGTTGGTGAGGCCGATGAAAAACAAAAGCATATATTTTATTGTAGGTGTTCACTGTAGCTCTGTCCTCGACCGACTGAAGAAAGGTAGTCACAGTGGTGACACGGCTTCCGTCGTCCCGGCTCCCGTCGTCCCTGCTCCTGTTGTCTCCGCTCCCGTCGTCCCTGCTCCTGTTGTCTCCGCTCCCATCGTCCCTGCTCCTGTTGTCTCCGCTCCCATCGTCCCTGCTCCTGTTGTCTCCGCTCCCAGGCCTTGAAGTTGGTGATCCTGGAGTTGTCGACCTGGTCGAGAGACTGGTTGAAGATCTTGTGGCTGCTGGCGTAGCGATGGTGATCCTGCTGGAATCCTCGGCCGTGTTGCAGTTGGTGGCATCGTCGCTCTTCGCCATGTATCATGGCTCTAACTAACTAACTAACTCTAATACTAATGCTAACAATTTAATTTTTTTAATTCGGGGATTCTTTCAGAGGGGAGGGTTTTGGGGCTGCAGACTCTTTGCGCCCGCCCAACACCACAGAGCGCGGGAAACCGACACTGCACAGGGCGCGCACTTGGGCAGCCATCTCCCAAGTTGTGCAAGTGTCCTATTGCTGGTCCTGCAGACTATCTCTGCTGACCAAAAAACGCACCTTTCTTTCTAGCTAGCCTAGAAGTTATAATGAAACTTAGCCCAAAGTTTCTTTAAAACTGAAACTGTTAAAATTTCCCACTACCTACTACTTCCACTAGCAGCTACTGCTAGTGCTACTCCCTCTAGCTGCTAAAGAAGTCAGAAGTAAAGGAGCCAGTAAAATTGAGCCAATTGGCCCACTTTTTGCCTTTCTTTTTTGAAGAAATAGGAGAATTAATGATTTATCCCCTTTATATTTCTTTAATTAAAGCAAAACCCTGTTTAAAAGTGCTTAAAAGCCCTGTTTTGTGGTTTGTTGCGCTGGCTTGCTACTTGCCTTGTGGCCCGCCCTGAAGTGAATGAGCCGCGCCCGCGCCGCGGCCAGCGGCGTCCACCGCGGCAGCTGCTGCCAGGGGCGCTGCCTCTAGGTCAGTTCAAAATACGCGGAAATTTTTTTTCCGATTTTGGGGTGTCCAAGTACATCTTCTTACGCAGAATTTTGCGCTGATTCCGAATCTGCAATCCGTTTTAAAATAGGACGAAAAATAAAGCCAGGAGGGCCCGCCAAAGTCGCGAAGTCGCGGCAGCGAAAAACTTCCACAGCGCCGCTGACGCCGCCGGCCGCGGCGCCGCCGACCGCGAAATTTCGAATTTGGCCGCGGAAAATTTTTTGCACCTTTTTTTGCCCAAAAGGGGTCCATCTTGTGCAGAATTTTGCGCTGATTCCGAATCTGCAATCTGTTTTTAAAACGGATGAGAAATAAAGCCAGGAGGGCCCGCCAAAGTCGCGAAGTCGCGGCAGCGACAACTCGACCGCGCGTAACGACGTACCAAAGTAGCCGGCGAACCCGGGCTCCCTGTGGCTCTCCCTTTTAAACTTAAAGCAATTGGGACCTGCTCTCTAACATATGCAAAAATCAGCAAATTGCAATCAAATGGAAAGCCACAGGGAGCCCGGGTTCGCCGGCTACTTTGCTTTGCTACTTAGCTACGCGCGGACGCGTTTTTCCGCGGGCGAATTCCGCGAAAGGGACGGGCCCGTTTGGACCACTTACACTCAACTGTTTGGGGTGCCCTTTTAAACTTAAAGCAATTGGGACCTGCTCTCT